>NZ_JACJSD010000032.1 GCF_014697615.1 Nostoc sp. FACHB-280
AACTGTCTTTGTGAGATCCCACCCTCTAAGTACGCATCAATTATTTTCTGCCGAAAGTCAAGTGAGTATGCTTTCATTTATATCTTCTCATAATCTATATCTTATCTAATTACTGTATCTCATTAGACTGGAAAACGCTATAATTCTCCATTAATAATTTCGTAGCGTGTCCACTCATTTTCAGGTAGAACCTCTATATCGTGGATTGTCCAGCGTACTCCTTCAATAGCTTGACTCATAATAGTTTCCGTTTAGCTGGTTGCCTGTCTTTGTTTCATTTTATCTGCTAGAACCGAGTCAGAATTATACATACGATCGCCATCCTACATTTTACTGATGAGCGATCGCATTAATTCTAGTTCTTGGCTTTACTAAACACGCGATAATACAGCCATGTACTAGTCTCCTTGAAGGGAAATAGCAAATACGTCAAGGGATTAATTGTCACGATAATATTGCGAAAGTCCCGGACTGCCAAAAATACAATGAATTTTGCCACTTGGGTGGCTGACATTACCCCATAAGGATTAAGTTGACTTTTAAACGGGCCGAGAATTAATTTGCGAATGATGCAATTACCTTCTAAACGTTTAAGGGTAATAATATTTCCCAAGGTGCGTTTACTCAGTTCATAAAGGGGACTCAGGGCTGGTGATACCTCTGCTTCCGAAGTATTCACCCAAATTTCCTTGGTGGCTTTGTCTTGTGGCCCTGTCACCGTTGTCATGAAGATATCCATCAACCGCAATGCTGAAAAAGTATTCACCTCATAAGATGAATTGATGGCTTCGGGTGTGCGATCGCCATAAACATTCACACCATGATTGATAATCAAAATATCGACTTTTTCTAACCTATCTCGCAGTTGTGCCTCATTGCCCAACTCCCAAGGAAGTACCATTACTCCTGTTTGAGTGTTTAGCTTCTCTGGATTTGTCGTAATAGCTACAACCTTGGCATTGTGTTTAATCAATTCTGCCGTTAACGCTTGTCCCAAAGTTCCCGATGCACCAGTTATGGCAATGGTTTTACCTTTAAGAGAAAGTGCTGTACCCAGAATTTTATCCACCAACGGAAACACACCACTGTAATAAGCATTTACATCATCAAAATGGTGTCGCCAATGGTAAGCACGATTTACCCACAAACTCGAAGGAATAATTTCTAAAGGGCCGGGTAAGTGATTATAGTCAGTATCAATTTTTCCTTGAAAATAGCGTACCGATGCCCCATACAAAAAGGTGCAAGCGTATAGTACCCCTAACCACAACCCCCATTGGTTCACTAATAAAGCCACTATTATCAAAACAAAGACTAAAAGCACCGACTCTACAATATCGTGGTAAAGCTGAGATTCTTGATAAATTTTGAGAGAAACTACCGATAAGTCTCGCCGATAGGCTGCATGGTGTTTGTTATGCCATTTAGCCAACCAACTCACTTTGTGACATAAAGCATGGTAAGTGTCCCTGAGTACCTCTGCCAGCAACAGCGAAAAAACACCCCAAGCTGCAAACTGTAACCAGTTATTTACCAGCAGCCAATTAATCTGTAAATTTGCTTCAATCACAGTCCAGTTTTCAGCTAACATCTTTATCATATTTTTCAGTATGCCATTATCTTAATCAATCTTTATATTCTGATAAGATTGGCAAACCTTGATGCAGTTAGTTGAAAATTTTCAATTCATTCATCCTGAATCACACAGACTGTAGCCACACAGGGCTGATACAGAACCCAAATTGGAGTGGCTGGGGAGTAGTGTCGTTTTCTTTAAGGTCGATACAGATAGACTGCAAGGGGTAAGGGAAAAGAATGAAAGACCGATGAATTCGTGAAATTGTATCCGAACTTACGCAGAATTTGTTCCCAATTCCCTACTCTACAAATGAATGTCATGTTTTATGGCTGTACTTTAGCTTTATTAATAAAGATAAGTCAGATAATAAGAAATACTAAAAGCAAACATTACTAAGATGACAGGAATTAAATGATTTAACTCTAACTTGCGTTTCTTAAGTATTTGCCAACAAGATAGAGGAATTATCAAAGGCCAAAAGAGAGTTGTAATTAAAGATACAAGCAAATACAAAAATTTCTCTTCTGGAGAAGATGCAGGATGACGTAGAGAGAATCTTAGCCAGTTACCAAAAAAATAGCAGGTCATCAAAAGATAAGTAATGAATAACGTTACAGTTACTGGCATTTGATTCATAATTCATTCCTTACTTAAGGCTATGCAAGTTTTTGTTAATGAATTATTATTTTTGCAGATTTTATGATCATATTTTGTAGCGAAGAGACAACAGATAAAACAGTAGTTCCACTTAATGCGAAAAAATTTGAGGAAGTAGGTTGCTACTAATTAAGGTCGTTATTTAACAAGCACATTTTTCTTACTGGCTTATAAAATGTGGTATTGAGCAGATATTAAGACATAGCTAAATTTGAGGGTGTAGTAAAAAAGCGCCAAATCTCACGTTAATTTAGTACATCTTTAACGCCTACCCAGCCAGTTATTTTTTTGTAGGATCTGACATAACTTGTAACAGGAAGGTTTTTTGGCAGTTCAGGTTTACTAGGTATTTCTTCTCTGATAACTTCTGCTAACAAACTAGGACGCTGACAACTTAATACAGGCATATCTTGCCAACAGTGGCGGCAAAACCAGGTAATTTCAGAACCACGCACATGTTGTAAGAGTACTTCCGAACAGCAAGGACAGTAATTCATATTTTTCTACAATGAATTGATATAAAAGGGTTTTAAAATTAAGGCAGTCACTTGCTTTAACTGTGGTCATTCAAATAACTGTCTGTATCTACGAGGATAGTTATGAAATATAAGAATGTTGTGAAGAAAATAATATTAATCAACTATTCGTAATATTTATACAACTTGGTTTAAGTAATAACCTCAGACTTTTATGAATAAAGGTTACAATTCTTAGATGTAGTGATCTGTTTTGATTGTTGAAATCATCTGTAAAGGCTGGAAATAGGAAAGAGCTTTTTTGGGTGTGCTGTATTTTGTCTGAAAAAACAGCGATAGAGTCTGTTCTATTTTTGGAAAACAAACTCTATCGCTGTATAGTTGCAATTAATTTTCTGACTCTATCTTCTTGCATCAGAACGATTTTCTTCAGGAGGATTAGCAGGAACACCCAAAGCATCCTTTAATTTTTGTTCACTGACACCCAACTTCTGGGCAGCGGCGGCAAAATCAGGGCGGGGTGGGCGTTGACCTTGTCCTTGCCCTTGTCCGGGAGGGTTAGCCGGAACACCCAAAGCATCTTTTAATTTTTGTTCACTGACACCCAACTTCTGGGCAGCAGCAGCAAAATCAGGGCGGGGTGGGCGTTGACCTTGTCCTTGCCCTTGTCCGGGAGGATTAGCCGGAACACCCAAAGCATCTTTTAATTTTTGTTCACTGACACCCAACTTCTGGGCAGCGGCGGCAAAATCAGGGCGGGGTGGGCGTTGACCTTGTCCTTGCCCTTGTCCGGGAGGATTAGCCGGAACACCCAAAGCATCTTTTAATTTTTGTTCACTGACACCCAACTTCTGGGCGGCAGCGGCAAAGTCGGGGCGGGGTGGGCGTTGACCTTCTGGTGGTTGGTTGGAAGGTTGTGAAGCTTGAGCAATTTTATACGCTGGATTAGCTGCATTGACTTGATTTAAGGAAATTACACCGAATGTACCAGCGAGAATGGAAATTGTAGCTACGAATGCGGCTTTGTTGAGTTTCATAATTATCCTCTAGAAAGTTAAGTTGTTGATGTTTTTTATTTAACCGAGTAAAAATTACAGTTCGCCCTGATTGTGGATTACATTTTTGTAATTTTTGTGCATAGTATTTTGCCAAAATTACGTCATTTGCAGTCCAACATCAAAAGAGGCGGTGTAACCTTTTCCATTGCTTTTCAGCTTGAGTAACATTTGTTCGCCACCATCTTGAAAAATTCCGTCATCAGCATTCTTGATAGTGCGCTGTCCTTTGCTGACGTAAGGTGCTTGGGTGTAAATGCGATCGCTCATCGCATCGTCAAAATATAATTGCGATGTAAACTCATATTTCTCTTGTGTACGCACCTTCAAGTGGATATGCACAGTTCTCCCTTCATACCAACCAGGGTAAATAGTTGTGAACTGGACATTCCCCTGAGCGTCGGTGACTTGATAACCACGCAAGAACTTTTTACCCACAGTATTAAAACTTTGGTCTGTCACATCAGAATAAACACCCAACGCATCACAGTGCCAAATATCGACAATGGCACCTGCAACGGGTGTACAGCCAGTACTGCCAACCTGAGAAATGTGCAGTGTTAATTGCAGAGGTACACCTGCTTTGATTGCACCATCAGCAGGATCAATGCGAATATCAGAACGATTGAGTTTCTCATCCACAAAATATGGCCCTTCGGTTTGCTGTGGACTGAGAACACAACTAGGTGATGTTGCAGACTTGACTGTAGATGATACTGGCACAGATGCACTGATTTGTTCTTGTGTAGAAACAGATTTTCTCGGTATACAACCCACAACAAAGATTGCAGTTCCGGCTGCTCTAAATAAACCCAGTGCCTCTCTGCGATTTAATAGACGATTTTTGGTATTCATAAACTCTAGTAAGACTTATGTACAAAGATTATCTGTGGAGACTGGGTGAAGGGGTTTAAGAGGGTGTTTGAAAAGTGGTTGGTTGTGATTATTAGCACTTCTTGATCCCCCCTAACCCCCCTTTTTAAGGGGGGAAATGCTTTAAAGTCACCCTTTTTTAAGGGGGATTTAGGGGGATCTAAAATGTTTGGCTACTAACAATAGGACTTTTAAAACATCCTCTAAGGGTTTTAGATAAGTAAAGTCAAAATTCAAAAGTTGTCTTTCTTGTGACTATTTAAGTCTTGCTGAGAATTTGGGTTTTGACGATTACTTTGAGGGAGATTCTTTTTTGCTTGTGGACGGACTTGGCGACGTTTAATTTGTGGTTTTTTATTAGTTATTGGTTGTCCTGTAATATTTGTATTATGCACAGAAGTAGCATCGGCATTTGCTGAATTAGTTCCCACAAATCCAGAGGTTCCAATCATCAAAGGAATTATTGCTATACCTAATACTCTACGAATATTCATTATAATTAACCTCAAAATTTGCTGTAGCTGATATTTATGATTAAGCCATCTCAAAATGACAGACAGGCTATTTTCTCCATTACATTTTTGTAATTTGCTAAATTCTGAAGATTTGAGATAATAGTGGTATAAATTACAGATTTGTAATTTTAGTCACAAGAGGACAAATCTATAATGAAATCATCATTGAATTAGAGAAGACTTGTGAACGTTCTGTTTGTCGAAGATGAAGCAAAAATTGCGAACTTCGTCCGGGCTGGACTGAAGGAGCAAGGATTTGTCGTAGACTATTGCGACAACGGTGATGAGGGATATCTGCGAGCAATGGATAATGAATACGATGCCATTATTCTTGACATTATGGTGCCAGGAAAAGATGGACTGTCGATTCTCAAACAACTACGGCGAGAAGGGCGGAATGCTCCGGTAATTTTGTTAACAGCACGTAATGAATTAGACGATCGCCTGGCTGGTTTAAACTTGGGAGCCGATGATTACATTGCTAAACCTTTTTTTGTGGAAGAATTAGCGGCGCGGATTCATGCGGTGGTGCGTCGGAGTGTGGGCGATCGCCAAAATTTATTGACGGTTGGCTCAATCAAACTCGATCGCATCGCGCGGGAAGTCACTTGCAATCAACGCGCCATCGAACTTACTAGCCGCGAATTTAATTTACTGGAATATCTGATGCGTTCTCCCGGAAGAGTTTTTACCCGTACCCAAATCTTAGAACATATTTGGGGTTACGATTTTAACCCTAATACCAATGTTGTGGATGTGTGTATTCAGCGCATTCGCAAAAAAATTGAGCCGATTGATGAAACAAATTGGATTGAAAGTATTCGCGGCGTTGGCTATCGGTTTCGCAAACCAGAGAATCAATCGTGAAACATCTGCGATCGTTTCGACTCCGGATTGCGTTGTTATCTGCGGCTTTAGCTGGTACTACCTTGGTAGGTTTTGGTGCAATATCCTGGTTTCAGATTTACAATGCCAAAATTAGCCGCTTAGATGGCGAACTGTTAAATCAGTTAATCCGCGCCAATCGTCCCCCAGAACCAGGAAAGGAACCTCCCCGCCCAGAATTTTTACCTGTTGGCTTGGGTACAAATACCAAAATTCCTGTCGCCTTACTGGTGCTGAATACTGAGGGTAAAACCGTCTACGAATTTAACTCCTTAACTGGGGATACTGAGGTGAAAAATCTCTTGGTGAAGCGTTTAGAGTTAGCACCTGCACCGCCAGATATTCCCCGACAAAGAAGACCTGTAATTTTCGGCGCAAATCCGCCAGGACAACCACCACCGCGCCCAAATCCCCCACAATTTGTTACAGAACACACCGCGAAAGAAACTTGGCGAATTGGTGCATTGAAGTTTCCGAATTCTCAGGTAGCGGTTGCTGTCAGCTTACAACCCGTAAATCAAGAAATGGCCAGTATCCGCTATATTTTCTTGGTGTTAATTCCAGGGGCTTTACTGCTAGTGGCGGCTGGGGCTTGGTTTGTTTCTGGTGGGGCGTTACGTCCGATTCACGAATTAACGGGTGTCATTCAACAGGTAACAGTGCAAGGGTTAGATCAGCGTATTCCCACTGAGACAACAGATTTAGAATTTGTGGAACTGATTCAGGTGTTTAACCAAATGTTAGAACGTCTGGAACGCAGTTTTACCCAAGCTTCCCGCTTTAGTGCAGATGCAGCCCATGAACTGAAAACTCCATTAACTATTTTGCAAGGTGAATTAGAACAATCGCTCCAACAAGTTGAGCCAGGAAGTGATGTACAGCAACGTTTAACCAATTTACTGGATGAAGTGCATCGTTTAAGTACAATTATGCGGAAACTCTTGCTGCTGTCTTTGGCGGATGCAGGCAAAATGGGCTTGTATTTGGTGGATGTCAATATGTCTGAGTTGTTACAGGAGATGATTGAAGATGTAGAATTGCTGGCTCCTCAGTTGAATGTGCAAGCTAATATTCCTGAGAATTTGCGGGTAAAAGGCGATCGCGATTTACTTATGCAAGTTATACAAAACCTGCTGAGTAACGCAATTAAATATAATTTTGCTGATGGTTGGATTAAAATTCAGGCACATCAAACCCAAAAAAATCTTAAAATAACTGTTACCAATTCATCAAAAGATATTTTACCCAGCGATCGCGATCGGTTGTTTGAACGCTTTTATCGTGGTGATCCAGCCCGTACCCGGAAAGTAGAAGGTATTGGACTGGGACTCAGCCTCGCCCGTGAAATTGTCCGGGCGCACCGTGGCGAACTAGTCCTAGATTCTTCCACTTCTGGTCAAACAGGGTTTAGTCTCACTTTACCAATTGCATCATCTTGAATAGGGCTTATATTGTGTCCGGTCAATTACTTATTATTAAGGCCGTAGAGGGGAGAATTTTAATATTTCTGCACAGATTTACCGAATTATCACTGATATTACGCAGAGAATCACAGATGATTTCAATGAAATCATCTGATGTTAATACACAGCACTTTGCTATAAGAAAACGTTCTACCTCGGAAGTATTTATTAGCTTGATAAAATCAGCGACCAACTAAACAAACTTATGACCAATCAACCGCCTTAAACCTTGGATGTGGGTTTTAAAAATAACCATGCTACAAAAAATGTAGCAGCTGTGAATAGTTGCGTTAAATCCAAAGCAGAGAGATAACCATCTGCAAAAGAAGCGATACTGCGATCGGTAATGCCAAAGACCCAAGAAGAGAGTCCAAATAGCCAAATCCCATTCTTGAGATTGCCTACGAACTCTTTAGAGTCGGATGTTTTTTGGTCTTTCATGTCTTCTACTCCGATGGTGGAAAATCCAGTATCCGCAAATGAGAACGTTTTAATTTTTGACACTGATTTATAACTATATTAATAAATATTTCTTGATATTGACTAAACTGCCAAAAGATACATCTCATAGATGAATTATCGACATTTGGTAGTTATACCCGTGGGAGAATACCTAACCAGGACTAAATTAAGTCACAATAGCAGTAGGCAATCATAGAGGGTGCTGCTATGGATCGTCTAATTCAAATTCTTCGGAATGTCTTTATTCGCCTTGAAGGTTATTTTTCTGTAGTTTTCAAGGGCATTTTCGGTTTTTTCAGTGGTATTTTTGGCTTTTTTGGGAAAGTTTTCGGGTTTAGTAACTCTAGCTCTAGTTATTACTTGGAATCTGATGCGGCGCAAACTCTCAAGCGAGTTTCAGAAGAACCGACAAAAACAGAGCAGAAAACTACCTCGGAAACACCTTCCTTTACCCGTCGTCGTTCTCAGAAAAAAGTAGAGGACTATTACCTCAACATGGCGCGTGATGTTGGCAAGAAGTAAAAGTTAACTTGCAATATCAATCATCGTCAGGTGGGCAATGTTTACAACATAACAGTCTGTTGAAACCCGATTGTGAACTATTGCCCACTTGATTTTAAACCGAGTCACACTCACTTATACCATGTGTTGCAATCGAGACAAACGCTCTGAATAGTTTTTGATGACGTGGAGTGCAAACATAGGTGTTTCTTGAACAGCGAAGAGAAATCTTCTTTCATCCAAAGAGACAAGTTTACATTCAGTTTTAGCGATCGCAGTATAAGTCCGATTTTTAATACCTACAAGTACCCCCGTGCCAAACACATCACCAGTTGTAATTGTCTCTACAACTTTGCCGTTAACTAAAATGTTAATTTCTCCTGCAATAATACCAAACATAAAATCACCAGCCTGTCCTTCTGTAAAGATGATCTGACCTGCTGCATATATTTGAGGTTCGGCTTGTTTTTGAAATATCTCGATGGTGACGACTGGATTTAACAACATTATAGGAATACCAAACTTATACTTGGGCGATACAATAAACCAGAGTAGATTATACTACTACGGTCTGAGATGTTAGTGATACACTCAACAGATATTCATGCACTTTATTACAAGGTTTAGAAACCTGGAGTAGTCTTATTTGAGATAGGAAGAATAGAGACAAGGTAGACAAGGTAGATAGATATTTGATTTGTAAAAATCGAGAGGCTCAGATACCCGGCTTCTTAAAGAAGTCAGGTTTCTTTTGGTTTACGAATGATTTTGGACTGCTATATATTTTATTTTTGCAAAAATCAGAACAACCAGAAATGACTTTTTTCCTACTCTCTGAGTATATCAGTAAATTCAAAAAATTAAGCGAATTACTATATCTTTAGATACTAGTATTTTCTGTATATATATCCTTTTTTGCTAATTATTGTTCGTTTTTATTTACTAAAAATAAATTGCTAATGACGGATGAATAAATATTTCAATATCGCTAAAATCATTGACAAGCTTGGATTTTAGCTAGGTGTTGAATATGCGACGTATAGCTGATTTTATGTTGATGATTGTTTGTGGTGGGGTTTGGTATTTGCTGGGAATTATATCAACAATCGCTACACCACCAATGGAAGTTAGAGAAGAAAGTCAAAGTCGCAAACCCCAAAATTTGCTTGATAAAAGTGATTGTTTATATAATGCGCGATCGCCTTATATTCAATGTGCTGTAAATCCAACTGAATTGTGTGATCAATGTATTTATTTTGTGGAATATAGCAATCCTAAATAATTGATAAGCATCTCTCTCTTGTCTCTGTTGCTCACTCATCAAATAGGACTGCTATTTTCTCAGAAAACTTATCTCTAATTCTGTAAAACTAAATTGAACCCAAACCCGATTTAAGAGTAAAATAAGCAGCACAGAATCGACCGCCCTCTGGATGTTTGAGTACGGCTTTTCCTAAGTAAAAATTATCATCAATTTGAACTAATTGGTCTACCAATTCCCGAATCAGAAATGGGGGGTTCTCTGGTAAATCGAAACTCAAGCGTAAAACTTCAATATCTGGTTCTAATAAACACTGACCACGGGATGTCTGAAATTTAAATGCCAGGGTTCTTCCTCTCGTATCTGCCACATAACCATTATAGAAAGGCCAAATTAAGCGCCCTAGTAATAACCCATCATTGGTAAAAATATTATCACCAGTATTATTGTTGGCATCAAATGTCTTACCCTCCCAAGGTAGCCACATTTTTGTGATGATATCTAACCAACTATCTAAAACTGGATTGAAATTAGCAGTCAAAAACTCACCCCAATAGCGACCGTTTAAAGTTGGTTCTGGAACTTTACCTTGGCGATAAATCTTATCTAAGGCTGCGATTCCACCTTTTTGGTCAGATTTCAATTGTCTTTTAGCTACTTCCAGTTCTGCGCTTAAATTAACCTTGAGTTGCTGATCAATATTCATGAGTAGCCTCACTGAGTTTAGTTGATTCCTGAAAGCTAGGATTGACGCAATGAAGGAAATTTCACTATTGGGACTCAATCAAGTAACTGCTTCTATTATTACAATTCACAACGGCAGATTCAGTCACCAGCGCCAGATTGAGTAAATTTACCTGAAGCGTTCAACTTAATTATCCACCTCAGACTTCCCCAGACAGTACACTTGACTACCGTTGAATTTTTAACTTTTGCCAATTTGGCAAACAAATTGTTGTGAATACTGATATTGTTTGTATTGTGCAAGGGGTGTACCAGAAGTTGTCCTGACTTTATGGTTGGGGCAACTTCTCCAAAAATATCACCAGCAGGAAAAGTAGTACATATAAACTGAAGAGCCTCAGCAGTCTAAAATATTGATACCGAGAGTGTTAATGCTAAGTTTTAAATAAGGTTAATAAACGATAAAAATTAAATTAAAAATTCATAATCTATATATATAAATTGCAATAAAATTTGACTGCTGGGCGAAAATTGATGGTTTTTATAAAGTCTTAAGAGTTATTATCGATCCCAAGGAATAAATTAACAACTTGTAAAAAACCATATCAATTTAGTGAACTACCCAAGCGTTTACATTTCGGAACAAACCAGTCCCATAAATTTAACTGGCGATATGGGACAAGCTGTGCAAATTTCTATTCATGCACCGAGCCAATATATATGTACTAATTGCGAACGGATATTACCAGATTGGCAACAAGAACCCTTTTTTTGGGTTGTGATTGTTTTGCAACGATCGCAATTTTCTTTAGTGGAAAGTACCAAAGAAATCGAGGCGGAGAAACAAAAGTTACGCCAAAAGTTTATGGGATTTGGTTGTGATGTGGCTTTTGAATTGCGCGATCGCGGCTATCTCACAGACTTAATTGATCCACGTACTGGCTATCCTTTACTTTCTCGTCCCGGTGCGATACCGCACAATGATACTGCTGTAGTCAAAGCTTTACTTGGCTATCCAGTCATTAAAAATAAATGCTGTGTGCTGGTTCATCCAATTTGGGGTACAGCAGTTTATCCAAGTATTTTAATCTCCGCCGCACCCCCAACCTTGATTGAATTTGTCGTCAAAGAAATCGCCTGTCAACATGGATGGGAAGAGGAAGCCTGAAGTGTGAAAGTTTTTTTCAAGGATTTTTATGATCCAGACATTAGTAATGATTTTACTTCTTCCTCCGGTTGGTGAGCGAAGCCGAACCACTGCCTTCTTTTGCAAGACTGCGATATTCCCAAGGATTGGTAAATTTGCTATCACTCCAAACACCTATTTTTTGCTGTTGTGCTTGTGCTTCTGCTTTTTGAACTAAATCTTTACTCGGACATTTGTTTAAATAAGGGCGATAAACCTTAGCTAAACCTTCTTTTAATAAGACTTCTTGGACAAAAGTACCATCTTTTAAGCGGACTTCTGCAACCTTTCTGCCATAGCGATCGCTATCTGTGATGTTCAAAATAACGCGATCGCCTGATTGTTTTACTAATTGTTGTAAGCGTGCTTGTGCTTTGGCACCCCAGTCAAATTGATTGCGATCGCTGGCGAGTTTACTGTTCCTTTCTTTCTGCGAATGGGGTACTTCTGGCGCATCAATACAAGCAAAGCGCACATTGAATTTAAGTCCTTTTGCATCTTTGACAGCTAAAGTATCCCCATCACTCACCCGTTCTACCAAGTCTCCAGAAGCACCAAAGAATTTATCGCAACTCACCAAACCCAAAACCATCAAAGTTGCACTTAGCCAAAGTACCATCTGTTTTGTTAATTTCTGCATTCAACCTCACCTAACTCTGATGGATGATACTATATTTGATTTTTGAAATAGATGCGGCTTTGATGGAAGTGCCAACATTAAAAATAGTGATATATTTACTGAGATCGGTTCTAATGGGGAACAGCCATTAGACGTAAGGGGGAAAGTTCGGTGTAAATCCGGCACTGTCCCGCAACTGTGAACCAAAATTGGGTGAGTCAGGATGCCCGCCGATATAACTGAATATATTTACATAAATCTGCGAGGTACAGATTATGAACCGAAAAAAGCAGGCTTTAGCTAGTCTATGCCTGATGACAGTAATTAGTTTTTATTTAGTAGTTGGTTTACCCAAACCCGCCTACGCAATGCACATTATGGAAGGTTTTTTACCAGTGCAGTGGGCGATTTTTTGGTGGGTTGTCGCATTGCCGTTTTTTTTATTAGGGTTGCGGAGTTTGACGCGCATTACCCAAGCCAACCCCCAGCTTAAACTATTACTCGGCTTGGCGGGTGCGTTTACTTTTGTACTTTCCGCGTTGAAAATTCCTTCGGTTACAGGTAGCTGTTCTCATCCTACCGGCACAGGGTTAGGTGCGGTGCTGTTTGGCCCCTTAACCATGTCGGTTTTGGGTAGTTTAGTATTGTTGTTTCAGGCTTTGTTGTTAGCACATGGCGGTTTGACAACTTTGGGTGCAAATGCTTTTTCGATGGCGATCGCCGGGCCATTTGCCGCTTACTGGATATATAATTTCACAATTAAATTAGGTGGTAAAGAAAAAATTGCCATATTTCTCGCCGCCGCAGTCTCAGATTTACTCACCTACATTATTACTTCTATCCAACTCGCCTTAGCTTTTCCCGCGCCTGTTGGTGGCTTCATTGCTTCATTCACCAAATTCGCCGGAATTTTTGCCTTAACGCAAGTTCCTCTCGCAATTAGTGAAGGATTGCTAACTGTATTAGTGTGGAATTGGTTGCAATCTTATAATCCTCAAGAATTAGAATTGCTGAAATTAATTAAACGGGAACCTCAAGGAAATGAATCAGTCTAAAAAAGGGTTGAGTAACTGGTTATTAGTATTAGCTGTATTAGCTTTAGCTGTTGCACCATTAATCTTTGTCCGTGGTGGTGAATTTAGTGGTTCTGATGGCAAAGCTGAAGAAGAAATTAATAAAATTCAACCAGAATATAAACCTTGGTTCAAATCAATTTTTGAACCAGCTAGTGGGGAAATAGAAAGCTTATTATTTGCTTCGCAAGCGGCTTTGGGTGCGGGAGTAATTGGTTACGCCATTGGCTTATATAAAGGCCGTTCCCAACAACAAAAGCATGAAGAATGAGTTTGCAATTAGATACATTAGCTTATACTAATCGGTTGCGAAAATTACCCCCAGAGCATAAACTAATTTTTGCCTTGACTACTCTTGCTATTGCCCTTACCACCCATCCATTCGTGCAGATTTTAATAGCAATTTGGATGGGTGTTTGGACAATTGTTTATGCCAAAATTCCGGCTGGGATTTATTTTCGTTTGTTATTATTTACCATCGTTTTTTGTTTGACTAGTTTACCAGCCTTGATCATCAATGGTGTGTCAATTAATGATTTGCCAAAGGTGCAATTAGATGCTTTATATGGGCTAACCTTTGGGCAATTTTATATTTATGTCAGTCATCATGGCAGCCTGCAAGCCTGGTCAATATTCACCAGAGCTTTAGCCTCAGTTTCTTGCTTATATTTTCTCATGTTAACTGTTCCGTTTACAGAAATCTTACAAACTTTGCGTTACTTGCGATTTCCGGTGCTGTTAACTGATTTGTTATTACTGATGTATCGGTTTATTTTCATTTTGCTGAATACAGCCAATGAAATATGGACAGCGCAGAATTCTCGTGGTGGCTATCGCACTTGGCGTATTTGGATGAAAAGTTTAGCCATATTAATTGGACAACTTTTACAGCGCACCTTACAAAGATATAGTCAGTTTTCTCTGGGTTTAGAAGCGCGGGGTTTCACTGGGGAATTGCGAGTTTGGCATCCTCGCCGCTATCATCCCCAAACCAGATATATCATCGAAGCAATTTGCGGCTGTATTGGTTTAATCGGATTGGAATTTTGGCGGAATGCAGGAATATTTATTAGAATTTGAGCAAGTATGTTACACCTATTCCGGCGCACAGCAATCAGCTTTAAATGGTCTTAACTTAAAAGTTCCATTTGGTAAAAGATGTGCGCTAATTGGGCAGAATGGTTGTGGGAAAACTACGTTATTTTTATTAGCTAATGGTTTATATAAACCTGATAAGGGTGTTGTGCGGTGGCGTGGAGAACCGTTAAATTATCATCGCAATTATCTGGGGAAATTGCGTCAACAAGTCGGGCTAATCTTTCAAGATCCCGAACAGCAGTTAGTGGCTGCTACTGTGGAAGAAGATATATCTTATGGTTTGTGTAATTTAGGCTTGCCAGTTGCAGAAATTCAAGACCGAGTAGAACAAATATTAGTAGAGTTTGGGTTGACAGCTTTAGCAGAAAGACCAGTACATCATTTAAGTTTAGGACAAAAAAAGCGCGTTTCTATAGCAGATGTAATGGTATTGAATCCAGAATTATTATTATTAGATGAACCGACAGCTTATTTAGATGTGAAACATACGCGAAATTTGCTGAAAACTCTGCAAAAAATTCATCGAGATGGCACAACTTTAATGATGGCAACCCACGATTTAGATTTGGTATATCGTTGGGCAGATTGGGTTTTTGTGATGGATAAAGGACAACTGATTCTAGAAGGTGAACCGCAAGATGTATTGAGTCAGCGTGCTTTATTAGAAGAGTTAGAATTAGGCGTACCTTTGATATATGAAATGTTATTTGATGGGTTAGCGGATGAGGATGAAGCCGTTAGAGAAAGAGTGCGGCACAGAATATTAAAATTATTTCATGATTTTGCATCGTGATATGAGCAATAGTTATTAATAACTGTGGTTTGCTAAAGTGAGAAGTATATAACAAATCCCAAGCTTGGCAAATGGTGAAAACACAAGCAATACCTCCTTTGGAAAGTGGCGATCGCTTAACTCGTCCTGAATTTGAACGTCGTTATGATGCTGCAACCCATATCAGGAAAGCAGAATTGATTGAAGGAATTGTTTACGTGGCCTCTCCCTTAAGACATGAACAGCATGGTAAACCCCACAGTCGAGTGATGACTTGGTTAGGAGTCTATCAAGCCATGACTCCTGGTGTTGACTTGAGTGTTGAACCAACAGTCAGATTAGATTTAGATAACGAACCCCAACCAGATGCAGTGCTGTTTATTGAATCTGCGGCGGGTGGACAAACTCGATTAAGCCATGACGGTTACATTGAAGGTTCTCCCGAATTGATTGTGGAAATTGCTGCTAGTAGCGTCTCAATTGATACGGGTATTAAAAAGCAAGTTTATCGCCGGAATGGGGTGTTAGAGTATGTGATTTGGCAATCTTATGAAAATAAACTGGAATGGTTTCGCTTAGTTGATGGCGAGTATCAATTACTATCTCCTGGTGCAGATGGAATTATTCGTTCTCAGGTGTTTCCGGGGTTGTGGTTGGCAGTGGAGGCGCTGTTAAATAATCAGATGGCGCGAGTTTTGGAGGTGGTACAGGAGGGGTTGAAGTCGGCGGAATATGCTGCGTTTGTGCAGCGATTTGTTTAACGTAGACGCGAAGCGGCTTCCAGAATGGTACCGCAAAGGACGCATAGACGCGATAGCGGCTTCCCGCAGGGTAGGACACGAAGAGAAGAAAGAAGAGAGAAGGACTTTGCGTTTACCTCCGCGAACCTCTGCGTTTAAAACTCAACCCTTCTCCTCAAGCACAATAGTAGACTCAGCAGAACGCCCAAATTCTTCTGGTGCGTATTGTAAATGTGCTTCTGCGCCAGGCCAGGTGTATGTACCAGGAGTTACAGAACGGACTAAGTAATGTAGGCTGTAAACTCCTGGTTCGAGGTGGTCGGCGTAGGCGATAATGCGATCGCGGTAAATATTACGATAACCAAGTTGCCAACTATCGGCTTTCGCTTGCAGTGCGGCTGTCGCAGTTTGAAAACTTTGGTCTACGGCTTCAAATCCTGCTGGTAATGGGTCTTTAACTACTATATGGTCTACAGGATGATCGGCGATTATTTCTAAACCAATATCAAATACTTGTCCACTATCGACAGTTAAGGGTTTATCAACTGCATACATCCCGGTTTTTTGCAGAACTTTTTCTTCTCCGACTTTACTAATTTCTCTGGTGACACGTAACCCGTTAAATCTGCCTGGTTGGTTGCCTTGCAAGCGATAATTATAGGCAACTAAATAATGTAATTTGCCTTTGCCTGATTTTTGTATTATCAAATCATGGCGACCACGGGGTAATTTATCCATTGCCACATTTAGCTGCAAGTTTGGATTTTTGTAACCATCAAAGCGATTTTCACCTAACTTTTGACGAGCTAATTGAACTGTAGTGGCAAAATTTGGTGGTGTGGGTTGGAGTTGGCTATATTCTACTAATGCCGTTAAGGCTTGAGCATTATCATAGTTAGTTTGCCATGTGCCATCGCGGCGTAAACCTAATAGACTTTGGAATAATTTATCGATGACTTCTGGTTTACTTTGTTTGGCAATAAATAACCTTAAAGCTTGTGCTTGGGCGGTGGTAGATGAATTCATCCATCCCCAACTTTGGGGTAAACTAATTACGGCGTTGCGTCCAGTTTCATAGATATTTTTTTGTAACTGGTTCAACATTTGTTGTGATTCATCTTGCCATTCGGGGAATTGCGATAAATACCGCGCTAGTTTGATTTGCGTAACTATATCAAAGTTATTACGTTGCTGATAAATATCGCCTAAGAAACTATTGCTTTTATCACCTAATTCTGCTAAAGCAATTAAGGCATTTAATTGCAGTTGATTTTTACAAATTTGTTGTTTACAAAAATCATACTGTCCTGGGTTCGCCAAAACCTTTTGCAGATAATTTTTCAAGCGCGTTAGTGTTGCAGAATCAATAAAACCAGGAAATACTTGATTAGCTTTTACTAATGATTCAGCCGAGTATGCAGAAACCCAAGGATCTGATTTTTCTTGTCCTGGATAAGCAGCAAAACCACCATCGGCTATTTGTAATTTTTGCAGTTGGGTAATGGCTTGATTTGCTTTTTGGCTAGGATTAAATTCAGCGAATGTTTGACTGTATTGTTTAGCTAAAGTTTGCAGGTTAGCAGCAATAATTAATTGACTGGCGGCTGGTTCTGCAAAGGGTAAATCATCATCTTCTAAAACTTGTTTGGCTGGTGCTTTAATTTCGGGTATTAATGTACTCGCTAGTTGAATATCTAAACCGCCTGCTTCGGGGTAGATATTTTTATCAACATTCAGAGGAATTTTAACTTGCTTTTCTGTTACCCCAGTTTCAACAACTTGTTCGGTAATTTCTAGCGGCTTGACTTCCAAGGGTAATTCAAAAGCATCGGCTGTATTATTTAGTTGAGTGGTGAACCTAACTTTACTTTCGCCAACGCCACCTGCAATCATGGGGAAGCGATAAGCTTTGGTGGCTGGTTCGGCGTTGGTTTGCAATGAAGTCGTGGTGGGGTTATTTTCCGCAAACTTGACTGTACCGCTAAGTTCACCGTTAATTGAGAGGTTTCCGTTATTCCCGGTGGTGTTGGTGATTGATAAACCTGCGAAGATGCGATCGCCTGGACGGACAAACTGTGGCAAGATGGCATTAGTTAGCAGTGGTTTGGTGGTGATAAATGTCGCGTCAGCGTTACCAAAGCGTAAGTTTCCATCGGTAGCGACAGCCATCACCCGCCATGTCGTGAAATCATCCGGTAATTTAAAGGTTATTTGCGCCTTCCCACTCGCATCAGCTAACACAGAACCATTGTAGTAAGCCAACGCCTGAAAATCTGTACGGACACGGGTATTTGCTGCACCGACAGAAAAACCACCGCCATAACCCCAGCCTTTAGGCTTCGCTATATCTTGGGGTTGTATCACCACATCAGGACGATTATCGCTGAACCGGGTAGATATTTGCTGTTCTGCATAAACTGTATCTACCAAGTTTGGCGGACGATAACCAGATAGTTGCAACACCGCTTCATTCACCACCATGACAGTAAATTGTCCTGGGGTGGGGTTATTTTGGTTGTCTTTTAGTTCTAGTTGTATTGTTTGTTCTGCACCAGGTTCTAAAGATGCTTGCAATGGTGTGACTTGCACCTTTAAATATTTATCTTGCAAGTTGACTTTAAAAGGTGAGAAACCAATTTTTACAAGTTTATCTAAACTTCCTGGTTCGACTTGGTTAAGAGGTGCGCCTTGTCTGACTAATACAGCTTCTACTGCTGCATTGGGTAACATTTCTGGGGTGACTTGAAACTGAATTTGGGGTGCGCCTCCCTTAACTTTTGTGACTTGTTGATAAATTGGTTTGTCTTTAATGACTGCAAAATATAATTCGGCTTCCGGGTAGGGAGATTGAATTAAAGCGGTGGCAGTTTCTCCAGGATTATACTCTTTTTTATCGAGTTTAACTTCTAGGCGATTTTCATCTTCCGAACTCCAATAAACTGGTGTTTCTCCTGTTGCCCAAATTTGCAAATCTGTCGCCGTTAATTCTTCTTTTGTATCGCTAAAATTAGCTCTAATTCTGTATGAACCTGATTCGCGTGGTGTTAAAGTTAATATTTGGGGACTCTCAGCAGAAGTAATATCTGTTTGTTCTACTGTTTTATATTCCACTTGATTTTTAGCAGTGCGACTTCCTTCTACTAACTGCGTCACACTACTATATTTCATCTGTTGTAATTCTAAATGCACCCGTTGACCTGTGATGGGTTTTCCTGTAGGTTCAGTCACTATCATTTCTACAGGTAAAGCCTTACCTGCATCAGCAATAAAATTGCTTTTAAGTCCAATTAGTTTGTTACTGGGTAAAGCGGTAAACTTTTGAGAAGCCGCCACAGATAAATTAGAAACATCTGCAACTTGCACATCTACTTGGTAAGTCATTGGGTAAGGTAAATCTTTCGCCACCGTTACAGTTTGACTCGTTTTACCACTTGCATCTAACTTGTCGCTAGTTTGCAAAACCTCACTGGTTAACGATGGACTTTCTTCCGGCCAAAACCATTGTCTACCAAAACTAAATTCTTCCCAACCTTTAGGGATAAAACTAGTTTGTTGGCGCGTGACAAAATATTTTGCTTCCCCAGCTTCCACAGGCGCACCAAATAAATAATTACTCGCGGCTTTCGCTTCCACTTTATCGTTAGCTAGGGCAAATTCTTTATCTAAATTAAGTTCAACTTTAAAGTTAGGTGGTTTAAACTCAGCCACACGAAACTCGCCGGAAATTTCTTGTCCTTTTTTACCTTTACCCTGAATTGTATAGTATCCCAAAGCTTGAGTTTTCTGAATGGGTAACTCTAAAGAAAATGTCCCAAACTCATTGGTAGTTTTGCCACCTAATTGGGTTTTTTGTCCGTCGGGATTAATTAGAGTTAATTGATAAACAGCGTTTTTATCTTGCTGGAGAGTCCCATTTTCTAAATAATCAGCAAAACCAGTAAACCAAGCTTTTTCGCCTGGTTGATACAAGTCCCTATCAGAAAAAATTACACCACGAGATTCTGCTTTAGCTTCTTGCCAACCTGCATCAATACCATAACCAAAAGACCCGCTATATTCTTCGGTTCTGGCAAAAGCCCAATCTTGATTTTCTCGCGCAATTACTAATAGTTGTGGTGATTTAGTAAATCTTTGATTATTAGGAAAACACTGCTTTAAATTATCAACTTGTAATCTAAAAGTGCCATTTTCATCAGTTTTACCCGTCGTGCAAGGTAAAGCATTACTAGGATATTTTTCCTCTAACTTTGATTGATAAACTTCAATAGCTGCATTCTTAGCTGGTGAACCATCACTCAAATGATGCACACGAATTAAACCAGAGTCAGGAAACCATTGACTAAATACACCCAAATTTGTTAATTGAACTAAACCATAAGTTACAGGTTCCCGCCACAATTCCTTGCCATTATCTTGATATTTATTTGTACGTGCTTGGACTCCATAAGCTAACATCCCTGTCGGACTACCAAGCTTTTCTCTTAGCGGGACATTGACATCAACAAGCTGATTCTTTTTAGAGTTGACTTTAAAGCTTTGCCAGGAATTTAGCTGTGGTAATAACTCATTATCATTACCTTTTGGCGAAGCACTATTAAAATACACTAAATCCGTAGGTTGAACTACACGATAAGCGGCTTTATATTTAGATTCTGGTAAATTAACTGTACTAATATTTAACTGTAAATTTTGATTTGAGGGAAAAATATGTAAATCTGAGGGAACCCAAATATCACCCGCTAAATCACCAGTATTATATTGTAAGGTGACAGGTTTATTTAAAGTCTGACCAAATTTATCTTTAATATTTGTCCCAATCGTAATTTTATAATTAGTCGCAGGTTCTAAAGCGTAGGGATTAAGAGTCACCAAATTAGATTCTTCTGGAACTTGGAACAGTCGAGAAATATCTTTTGGTGCTGGGTCAATTTTGATATTATCTTTAACTGAATCTGCCAATAATATATTATTAAATTCTAGCTGCGGACTACCTTTAATAAATCTGCCATAAGTTCCGTTAACATCAGGCTGTCCGTAAAAGTTGATGGTTTTAAATTCTAAAGGTGAATAAGTCGCCAACTTACTCACCGACTCTTTATCTGTAGGTAAGTTACCGTAATTTGGTAATATACCAGGAGAAAACACCAGACGGTAGTTAGTCCCTTTTTCTAAACTTTGCTGGGGTATGAGATTATAAACCCAATTACGTGCTGAAGGGTCAAAAGTTGCTAAAGGATCTTCACCTTCTGTTGGTTTTTCTTCTTTAGCTAAATCTATATTAAAACTGATATCCTGATTTTTACCTTCCGGTACAAGCTTAAGATGTTCTTGTAACGAAGCTAAGTTTAATTCCACATTCGAGGTAAATTGTAGCTTTTGTTTTAAATCTATAGGTTGAATCTCCGCCTTCTCCACAGGATTCACACCAGGTAAATCAGTCAACTTAATAGGTTCAGTGTTAAAAGTCCAAGCTAAATCTTGATTTAACTTGTGATTTTTTAAATCTGCCAAACCTGCTTTTAAAGTAACTTGAAACCTTGTCGCTTGGGGTAGTGCCTTATCTGCTTGAAAACCTACCATACGCGGCGTTAAAAAGCGAAATTTACCGGGTAAAGGCGGCCATACAGTAAATTTTTGTAATAAATTTTGTTGTTCTGCACTATCTAAATTTTCAACAGGAATTAATGCTTCCTTAAAGCGGATGCGAATTTGATTTAAAGGTGTAGCATCACCAATAGGACTAATTTGTTCAATCCAGTCCGGTAACTTTGGTGGCGTGAGGGGAGAAACGGCGGGTAACGGTTCTTTATTGGAGGATACACCTAATAAACTACAGCCGCTAATGCTGAGTAAAAATGTCAGAATAATAAATAATTGCAGAACAATTTTAATAATCATATTAAATCACTTTAAATCTTTTCTTTCTTTGCGTTCTACCCTGCGGGAAGCCGCTAACGCGTCTATGTGTCCTTTGCGGTTCGTTAAAAAGTCTTGAATTTATCCATGTTTTGGCTAAGACTTGCCTATAAACGAACCGCAAAGAGCGCAAAGGACACAAAGGAAGAGAAGAGAGAAGAGAGAGGAACTCGGTATACAATGGATAACCAATTTAATGTAGCCATTTCCAAAAATCACTACAATTCTTAATTTAAATTGGTATAAATTGTTAAGTCTTTGCAATATTACCTGATCAAAGAATAGCGATCGCGTCAAAATTAAAGTAGTTTTTACTATCCAGGGGAGTCTCTGATGAGACTAAGTAGGCGGCTCATCCGAAAGTCAAAATTCTTCTTAGCTATTGTATTTGTCTGCCTAGTGGTGCGGCTACTGCCATATTTTGCGCCTATTAATACCGCAGACATCGCCCAAAATCAGTTAGCTTTGGAATTTAGCGATCGCAATGGGCTACCATTAGGAACAATCCTCACCCGTGACCAAGAACATACCGCCGTTGTACCCTTAAATCAAGTTTCTCCCCAATTTATCAACGCCATTATCGCCGCCGAAGATAGCAGTTTCTACCATCATGGCGCGTTGGATATCAAAGCCATTATCCGCGCCATCAACCAAGCCATTCACGCCAAACAAATAGTCTCCGGTGCTTCCACAATTACTATGCAGTTAGCACGGATGTTAGAACCATCCACCCGCAACTTGTCAGGGAAATTGCAAGAAATTTGGTTAGCTTGGCGGTTAGCGGCGGGAATGAATAAAGATGAAATTCTGGCTGCATATATCAACCGTCTGCCAATGGGCGGCAATATATATGGTGTAGAAGCCGCATCCCGCACTTATTTTTCTACTCCCGCCAGTGAGTTAAATCTTGCCCAGGCTAGTCTTTTGGCTGCTATTCCTAATAATCCCACCTACTTTGACCCGTTACAACATTGGGATAGACTCAAACAACGTCAGAAATACGTCCTCAACCGGATGGTACAGGATGGTTATATCACTCAGCAAATAGCCGACAAAACCCAAACCGAAAAGGTAGTTTTTCAGTCTCGCCAACGGGGAATTATCGCTGCACCTCATTTCTTGTTTTGGTTAGCACATCAAATGCAGATCCCCTCAACATCTAGCGGTGTTCCCCCCTTTTTAAGGGGGGTTAGGGGGGATCATCTCATCCAAACCACCATCGACAAGCCATTACAACAATTCGTCGAAGCCCAAGCACAGCAAGTCATCTCCAACCTCGCCGCTAACAATGTCCACGATGCAGCAGCTTTGGTAATTGACAACCACACAGGCGAAGTTTTAGCTTACGTCGGTTCACCTGATTATTTCAACGAAGCCAAACTTGGACGCAACGATGGCGTACAAGCCCTACGTCAACCAGGTTCTACCCTCAAACCCTTTGTCTATGAGTTGGCGTTAGAAAAAAAACTGATTCGCCCAAACACCATCCTGGCTGATGTCCCCGCCCACTACGCCATCCCTGGGGCGAAACTGTATAGCCCTACAGATTATACTCAACGCTTTCTCGGCCCGGTGCGGGTGCGGATAGCTTTAGCCAATTCTTTAAATGTGCCAGCTGTGAGAGTATTAGAGAAAATTGGCGTACCGAATTTTTTAGCACGTCTGCATGAATTAGGCTTTACTCACCTGAATCAAACCTCAGAATATTACGGTTTGGGTTTAACTCTCGGTAGTGGGGAAGTTACGTTATGGGAACTTGCTCAAGCTTACGTCACAATGGCGAGACAAGGACAAAGTATCCCACTTGTGCCTACTATTCCCCACTCCCCACTCCCCGGTTTACTGAGCGAAGTCGAAGTAAACGCCCCTAACCAAACAACATGGCAACTGATTACTGATATATTGAGCGATCGCCACGCCCGTGCCACTGCTTTTGGTGTAGACTCAGTATTAAACTTGCCCTTCCCCGCCGCCGTCAAAACTGGTACTTCTTCCAACTTCCGTGATACTTGGACTGTTGGCTTTACTACCGACTACACCGTTGCAACTTGGGTAGGAAATTTCAACGGCGAACCAATGCGTCAAGTATCTGGTGTTATGGGTGCAGCACCTTTGTGGAACCGTATTATGTTGCACCTGCATGAAAACCAAGAACCCGCAGCGTTTACAGTTCCCCAAGGATTAATTCAACTCCCTATATGTGCAAACTCTGGTTTACGCCCCACACCAGACTGTAACTCTGTTGTACAAGAGTATTTTTACCCAGAAGATAAAATTGCTTACGCAACTCAAGACAAGTTTAATTTACCACCCGAATATAATGATTGGTTAGCCAAGCAGCAATCAAATTTTGTTTCTAGTAATTTACGCATTGTCTCGCCCCAAAATGGTGATTTGTACTTACTCTATCCTGGTACAGAAGGACAGCAAAAATTAGAATTTAAACTAGCCGGAAATCCATCCTCTGTTGAGTGGCGATTGAATGGAGAACAACTAGATACACAATCAACTAATTTATTTTGGTATCTGCGTCCGGGAAACTGGAATTTAGAAGCGCAAAGTGGAGACTCTAGAGATAAAGTGAATTTTCACGTAGAATTAGCCAAAATTCGACCAACAAAGCGGGGTTTTTCAGTTGTTAATTCTCAGAGATAAACATGGTGGCTGAGTATATCATAAAACTGCATAAAAATAGCTAATGTTGTCTATAGCAATTCTTAAATTATGCGGAAGAAATCAGATACTCCACTTCTCAAAGAATTTGGGTATCTAACATATTTAATTTGTGAAAATTAAATATATTTGTCATCGTTCATCTTGAGTAAAGATTTGGGAATACTAAGTTTACCTAAGTTAATACAGCACTAGCAATCTCTGGCATGATATTGGCGTTTGTTCCCTATTCCATTTACGTGACTGGGTTTATTCCACATGGACATTGTTATCTCTGGAAACCCGAACTTATATGGCTGAATATTATTTCTGATACTGCGATCGCCTTAGCTTATTATTCCATACCTCTGTTATTAATTTACTTTATATCCAAACGTCAAGATGTTCCCTTTAATGGAGTATTTCTGTTATTTGGGGTTTTTATCTTGGCTTGTGGTAGTGGACATTTAATAGATATTTGGACACTGTGGCATCCTGATTATTGGGCTTCATCAATTTTAAAAGCCTTTACAGCAATTATCTCAATATATACAGCCTTTGCTTTAATTTATCTCATGCCACAAGCTCTGACTCTGCCCACTCCAGCGCAGTTAGAAGCTATCAATAAAGTGCTTAAAAGTGAAATCATTGAGCGTAAACGTATCGAACAAGAACTACGCCGTGCTGAAGAAGTTGCTAAAAATTCTAGCCAAGCCAAGAGTGAATTTCTTGCTAATATGAGCCATGAATTACGCACACCACTCAACGGTATTCTTGGCTATACACAAATTTTACAACGCACAGAAAAATTGAGTGAAAAAGGTAGTAAAGGTGTCGGGGTAATTTATCAGTGTGGCTCTCATTTATTAACCATGATTAATGAGATTTTAGATTTATCTAAAATCGAAGCCAGAAAACTAGAATTAAATCCAATTGATTTTTATTTACCTGCATTTTTAGATAGCATCAGTGAAATTTGTCGTATCCGAGCCGAACAAAAAGTTATTAAATTTTATCTATTATTTGACCCAGATTTACCCATAGGTATTCAGGCTGATGAACAACGCTTGCGACAAGTTTTGATTAATTTGCTGGGTAATGCCATTAAATTTACTCAACAAGGCAGTGTTACCTTTAAAGTTAGAGTTATTAACCAAACCATTAATAATGAAGGTAAAGTAATCTATAAGCTCCGGTTTGAAGTGATAGATACTGGCACAGGTATTGCACCTGAGCAAATAGAAAAAATATTTGTACCGTTTGAACAAGCAGGAAATCAGAAACTACAAACAGAAGGTACAGGTTTAGGACTGGCCATCAGCCAAAAAATTATTTCGTTGATGGGTAGTCAAATTCAAGTAGAAAGTGAATTTGGCAAAGGCAGTACTTTTTGGTTTGAAGTAGAATCACCAGAATCTAAAGATTGGGCGAAAGTTTCTAGAGTTGTTGAACAGGGAATTATTATCGGTTATCAAGGAGAAAAACGCTCAATTTTGATGGTGGATGATAAATGGGAAAATCGCTCAGTGATTGTCAATTTATTAGAACCAGTGGGGTTTGATGTCATAGAAGCTACTCATGGAAAAGAAGCATGGGAAAAAATCAACACTCATCAACCAGACTTGATAATTACTGATTTAGTCATGCCTGTAATGAATGGTTTTGAGTTGATTAAAAGTTTGCGTCAGTCTAGTCAATTTGCCGAAATACCTGCGATCGCTTCTTCTGCCAGTGTCTTTGCAATTGATGAATATAAAAGTATTGATATGGGTGCAAATGCCTTTATCCCCAAGCCGATAGAAGCAGAAACACTGCTAGAGTTATTACGAAAATTTCTGCAACTAGAATGGTTATACGACAATCAGCCAAACACCACAAAACCAAATAATACAAATACTTCAGATGCTTTAGATAATTTTATTCTGCCTGCCAAAGAGGTTTTAGAGCAATTCTTAGCACTCACTCAAGATGGCGATATTCAAAACATTTTAGAATTAGCGGAACAACTCGCTTCACAGCAGCAGTTCCATACCTTTACTAATCAAATTATCCAGTTAGCCAAAAATTTTCAACTCAAACGGTTGGAAACTTTTATTCAACAACAAATTAGTTAAAACAGCATCATGAATCAGGGTTTAAGAAAGGGATTTATTTTGATTGTGGATGATAATCCCACCAATTTATCAGTTCTTTCGGAAGCACTCGCGGGTGAGGGTTGGCGTTTTCGTGTCGCGGTGGATGGCGAAAGTGCGATCGCTCAAGCTGAACGCAACCCACCAGAATTAATTTTACTGGATGTCCAAATGCCCGGTATTGACGGTTTTGAAACCTGTCGTCGTCTCAAAGCGAATCTGGTAACACAAAATATTCCGATTATTTTCACCACAGCCTTAGCTGATACAGAAAGCAAAATTCACGGATTTTCCCTGGGTGCAGTTGATTATATCCCTAAACCTTTTGCCCAGGAAGAAGTAATTGCGCGAGTGCGTGTACATTTACAACTCCAGCAATTAACTCAGTCTTTAGAAGAACAAGTACGCGATCGCACCACTGCATTACAAAAAGCCCAAGTGCAACTGGTACAACAAGAAAAACTCTCAACTCTAGGAGAGTTAATCGCGGGAATCGCCCACGAAATGAACAATCCCATTGGCTTTATTGTCAACAATATTCCACCTTTACAAGAATATATTGCTGACATCACCAAGCTACTGCAACTCTACGAACAAGAATATCCCACCCCAACAGTCAAAATTAAGACTTTTATTCATCACCTGGATTTGACATTTGTTCTGGAAGACTTGGAAAAAATTGTCAGTTCCATTGAGGTAGGTTCCGAACGTATCCAGCACCTTTCAAATTCACTTCGCAGTTTCTCACGCTCAGACAGCGACACCAAATTACCTGCTGATTTGCATACGGGTATGGATAGTACGCTGTTGATTTTACAACATCGCCTCAAGCCTAATGGCGATCGCCCAGCCATTGAAGTAATTCGCGCTTATGGTAAGTTACCTCATGTTCACTGCTACATCGGTGAAATGAATCAAGTATTTATGAATCTGCTGGCTAACGCCGTTGATGCCCTTGATGAAGCAATTATCCAAGGTAAAATGAGCGATCGCATTCCCCAAATTCAAATTACCACCGATGTCAATTCTCAAGAAATGGCGGTAATTAAAATTGCTGACAATGGTATCGGGATTCCTGAAAGACTTAAACAACGACTGTTTGAACCTTTATTTACGACAAAACCCGTCGGTAAAGGTACAGGACTTGGGTTATCCATCGCCCATCAAATTGTTGTTGAAAAACACAACGGCATCATGGATGTTCATTCTCAACCAGGGATTGGAACCGAGTTTACCATCGCCATTCCCATGTCCTGACGATACCTTACTTAAATGACATAGACCATAGGTATACCCAAATACTTGGAATTGAAGAATATTTTTATACCTTGCGATCGCCCAAATAAACTTAATAATACCTCTTCAGAAATTTGCTGTTTTGAAATTGATGATTTAAAGTAGTGCTGAGTTTTTCGGAAACAATCATCAATGACTACTTTAACGACAGAAAATCAAAAATCCACCAAGCAGAAAAAACAGTCTTTTGGGCGTGTAGATATTGGTTCTCCTAAAGTTCCATTTCGCAAAACCAAAAAGATTAAGCAAGAACATGAGTTACTCAGTGACTGGGAACACGCTAGTTAATTAATTACCACTAGCAACTCTACTGACACAATTGAGATACTGGTGTCATTCGGGGGCGATTGTATTGGTAAAATCCCTCAAGATTGAGTAAAGCTTTGCGGTATAAAATCCACGTAGCACTATCCTCGTCAACATTGACGGTATTGAGGATATTTGCCTGACTAAGTGTTAAACGTTCTTCTGCATCCCACTTAAATTCAGCAGAATCAACTGTATTTTTCTGCGGAATATCCCACACAATACTTAGACCTTCGCCTGTAATGAGATTTTTATCTGCTATCCCACGCACACAAACAAATTGATCAGAGTGCGGATACCCATAATAACCATTCACTTGATTTCCAGTTTTAGAAAAATTAAAACAAACTCCAGCCCCATCCCGCCAATCTTGGGGGTCAGGTTGACTGCAAAATTGATATTGACCATTTACTAAACTGGCAATATTGACTGGTTGATTTGTTAACTGCAAGTCTTGAGCAAAAAGAACCTTACCAAAAATCAGTGAACCTGTGAATAAAGTTAAACAGACAATACCCATAGGTAAGAAATTGCTCATGATTAGCATTATCTCACCGCTATATTTCTGGGAGACTTGCTTGGAGAAAAAGATTTAAATGAACTAATTTCTAAACAACTGGAGCCGCAGCAACCACCATAAACATGAGTAATGCCAACATCAAAACCAAGAGTTTGACAATTAGGTAAGTTGTAGGATCATAAAGTGAAAAATCGCTAAACATGAGACACCTCCATTAACCATGTTTGCAAAGTTAATTTCAGCAATAAACCTGATGTGGATTAACTGTGTTTCCTACATTTATATTTTCTCTCAGAATTCTCTGACCAGAACCATTATGTAATTTTAGGTAACATTTCTAGTGTGTAAGCAGGGTGGGCAGTTTGCCTGCCCAATTAATGCGATCGTAATTTTAGTTTAACTTTCAGGCACATCAATCAAAATACTGCCTTCTTCCACACGTATCGGAAAAACTGGCAGTGTTTTTTGTTGTGAAACTAATGACAATACCTTACCAACTCCTGGCGGCCAGGGACACCAATTATTCACCTCGCCAGTACCTAAATCAAAAGCACTGCGGTGAAACGGACAAACAATCGCGCCGTCTTCAATTTTGCCATTCTTCAGAGGTAATTTTAAATGTGGGCAAGTATTTTCTACTGCATATAATTTATTCTCATGATTCAGCAAGAGAATTTTGCGCTTACCGACATTCACGACTTCTCTCGCACCTGGGGCAAGTGCATTAGCCGCCAGAACTTTAGTCCAGCCCATTGAGTTCTCCTTCATTAATGGATCTGTTTTCAGTTTCCCGCAATTGTGACCCTAGTGCGTATTGTTGCCGCCTGACTGCTGCCATAACAGGCGGTATAACATAGAGTAGACAAGATACTAACTTTAAATTACTTTACAAAGGTCGGAAAAAATGGGTCGCATAAATCCCTACACCCTGCAAATGCAAATTACCCGGATGTTTGACCAAGGACAATCATTTTTCGCTACAACCAAAGTCCAGGAATGGTTAAAAGAACGCAATCAAAATCCCCTAGACTACGATATTATTTTCCACCAAAAACCCGCTCCTCCTGGCTCTAAAGAAGTCATGGTGGTAGAAATTGAACTGCGCCGCAAAGATGGACAGCCTGTAGATGCTTGGTTGCAAGAACAAGCCAACCTTCATGCGTAAGTTGTTTAAAGTGCTGAGTGCTGAGTAGTAACCCAGTTCCTTACAAATGCTTGAACTGCTATAAAATTTAAGATTTTGGATTTTAAATTATCCGCAAGAAGGGTGGACAAAACTTTGCCCACCCTTATTGCTATCGAAATGATTAATTCTGACTTCTGACTTCTAACTTCTTCATCAATGATGATGATGATGGTGATGATGTTCAGTTAAGTGAGGATTCACTGTCACAGCTTGTTCTGACAACAAATCGGCAATATGAGGATTTGCCCATTCTGCCGCCATTGCCAAAAATTCTGGATTGTCGTTAACACAAGCCATCTGCACATAATCCACACCAGAATGCTGCTTTTCTAAAGCATGAATAATGTGGTGGACATCTAATAAAGTTTCATGGTTTTCCGTAGCAAAACCAATGGGCATAAATACTATGACTTTTGCACCCAATTGAATCAGGTTTTTAGCAGCTTGTTCAGCGTTAGGCTGTGTCCATTCAATTAAAGGTGTATCGTGATTCAACCAACCCACCGATATTAAAGGATAGCGGTTAATCAATTTATCTCGGACTAAATCATACAACGCTTGGCTTTCGGTGATCCCAGATGTAAAACCTTTGGCTTTGTGGGGACAACCGTGATTCATTAATACAACCCCGATTTGGGAAGGTAAGTAATTTGCAGCTAAATCAGCATCGATTTTTTCTTCTACCAGATGCGCCATCAAATCGATGTAAGCTGGTTCGTTGTAAAAAGACGGAATGTAACGCTGTCCTTTAACCCAGTGTTCTTCTGCGTCTGCGATTTCGGCTAAAGCGTTATTCACTTGCTCGATCGCAATTCCACTGGTAAAAATCGAATCAACAACCAACAGTGGGTAAATTAACAGCTTATCAAACCCTTGGCTTTGGATTTCTGCTAAAACTTGCTTGGGTAAGAAAGGCGCACAGAAGTTAAATGCTTTGAATACTTTAACGCGATCGCCCCACTTTGCCTGTAAATTCTGTTCAATCCCGGCTCGTTGCTGCTCAAATATGGCGTTGTGTGGCGAAATAAAATCATGATGTGTATGACCCCATTCATGGCGGTCAAATAACGCCAAAAGTCTTGCTAGAGGCGGATAAATCCAAGTAGGAACGGGTGCAAACTTCGCTGTAAGTAAATTTAAAGCCTGTTCATTATAATTGGCAAAATCTTCGTAGCTTTCGACTTCACCATAGCCCATCAATAATACAGCTACACGGTCTTGACCAGGTAGATGCTCATGGGTGTGTTGCAATTTTTCTGGGGTAGCAACCACAATACATTCCTCAATATAAATTCAGAGTCAAGAGCTAGGTAATAACTCTCGTGTATTTTTCTGAATCATAAATCATTATCCCTTCCGGGGGGATAGGATAACTAGAAAATTAACAACAATACTTCAAAAGACATACTTAGAATTAATCCTAGATACTGAGTATGACAAAATAATTACCGAGTATCCTCAAGAAAAATTTAACTAATAGATTCTCCTTATGGGAAATTTTTAAGTATTTTTTATGTCTTTCTATTTCAATAGAAATACTTAATTTAATTCTGGATAAATGAACAAAAACGCCAGAATAAACAACAGACACTTGTGAGCATAAAAGATAAATGATGATCATCCTTTGCCCAGGAATTCATGAACCAGAACTCACGGAAAACTTTATTTCAGGATGCTTCAGCCAAAAAAGAGATAAAATTATGGTGTGTCCGGGGCAAGGTGTTTTAGCATTATCAGCCCCACATATTTTGCAGTTTTTAAGCGATCGCTGCAAAAATCGTCAAAATACACCTATTGTATTTATTAGCTTCAGTGCGGGAGTCTTGGGAGCGATCGCCGCCGCCTGGAACTGGCAAATCTGGGGAGGACAAGTCAAAGCGTTTATTGCTATAGATGGATGGGGTGTACCTTTATGGGGGAATTTTCCTATTCATCGCCTCAGCCACGATTATTTTACACATTGGAGTTCCTCGTTACTCGGTAGTGGGCATAATAATTTTTACGCAGAACCAACCGTTGATCATTTATCTATGTGGCGATCGCCCCAAAATGTCCAAGGTTGGTGGGTAGACTCTTCAAATGAAGATTCTCCTCAACAAATGCGCTTGACTGCTGCTGAGTTTTTGCATTTGTTGGTAAAACGCTATGAATAAAAATAGTCCGGAAAACAGCGTCAGTACACAGGAGTGAGAAATAGGAAGCAGAAAAATTTTAGATTTTGGATTTTGGATTTTCAATGATGTCATCCACAATTGAACTACCAGAAAACTAAAATTTCACACTTCATACTTGATACCTTCCCTTAGCTGTTCTATCTACCCTAGTCGTTATCACTAAGAACCGATGTTTCCAACTGAACCTGCTGCTGTCAATAATGGGTTTAGCGCACTGCTAAAAAACCGTGGCTTCATGCTTCTGTGGATTGGACAACTCATTTCCCAGTTGGCAGATAAAGTCTTTTTCGTGTTGATGATTGCCTTACTGGAATTTTATCCAGCCCCGCCAGGATTAGCCCAAAACTCAATGTACTCAACCTTAATGGTGGCATTTACTATCCCCGCCATTTTATTCGGTTCTGCGGGTGGTGTATTTGTGGATCGGTTGCCAAAAAAGTTGATTATGGTAGGCTCCGATATTGTGCGTGGGCTATTAACACTGTGTCTGCCCTTTTTACCAAGAGAATTTTTAATTTTATTAATTCTCACCTTTTGCATCTCTACAGTAACGCAGTTTTTTGCCCCCGCAGAACAAGCAGCCATTCCCTTGTTAGTGCGGCGGGAAAATTTATTGGCAGCCAACGCCCTGTTTAGCAGCACCATGATGGGGGCTTTGATTGTAGGTTTTGCCATTGGAGAACCTATATTAAGTTGGGCAAAAACCTTAATGGGAGAAGAATACGGGCAAGAAATTATCGTTGGTGGACTATACATTTTATCGGGTGTGATGATGCAGCCGATTCAATTTAAAGAACATAAACCCCATCGAGAACATCGAGTATCTGTTAACCCTTGGGCGGAATTTCGAGAAAGTGTGCGCTATCTCAAGAAAAACCGCTTAGTTTTAAACGCAATGCTGCAATTAACCACCTTATATTGTGTGTTTGCAGCTTTAACAGTCCTGACAATTCGATTAGCAGAAGAGTTTGGTTTAAAAGAAAAACAGTTTGGCTTTTTCTTAGCAGCAGCTGGAGTCGGAATGCTCATCGGGGCGGGGATTTTAGGTCACTGGGGGGATAAATTACACCACAAACCTTTGCCTTTGATGGGATTTTTAGCAATGGCACTTGTTTTGGGAGTCTTTACATTTACCCATAACTTATTGCTGGCATTAGGATTGTGTACATTGTTAGGTATAGGTGCAGCTTTGATTGGCGTACCCATGCAAACTTTAATTCAGCAGCAAACACCCCCAACCATGCACGGTAAAGTATTTGGTTTTCAAAACCATGCCGTAAATATTGCTTTATCTGTACCTTTAGCCATTACTGGGCCATTAACAGATGCCCTTGGGTTGCGTGTAGTTTTAGTGACAATGAGTGTTGTAGTTGCTGCCGTTGGTGTTTGGGCATGGCAGAACACCCGCCGAGTATTACAAGATGTGATTTAAAGAGCTTGATAATCATGCTTAATTGTCTATGATTAAAAATAGTCAGCTTTGCTGATTAAAACAAGCGCAACTTTGTTATTTCATATTTTTAAGATATTCCGCACAAACAGATAAATCTGTTTGTCACTTCTACCTTGTGATTGATATTTAAAAAATCGGTAGGCACTAAATCGAACTTTTCCATTAAAATGAAATCTTAACTACAGAATTTCAGCGTTAACTTAGCTATTATCTGAGGTTCGATCGTGACCTTGAGCTTGCCTTCCCCGATTAGTCCCGCAAAAACCGAAAATCAAAACCAGTCTGCTGCTCAATCGTCAGTTGTGACACCCAAACGGGCAACTGGTGGTTTCGCTTTACTAGATAGCCTGCTGCGCCACGGCGTTGAGTATATATTCGGTTATCCTGGTGGGGCAATCCTGCCGATTTATGATGATTTATACAAAGTAGAATCCACTGGTGCGCTGAAGCACATCCTGGTAAGGCATGAACAAGGCGCAGCCCACGCCGCAGACGGCTATGCCCGCGCCACTGGTAAAGTCGGAGTGTGCTTTGGCACTTCTGGCCCAGGGGCGACAAACTTGGTAACAGGTATCGCTACAGCCTACATGGATTCAATTCCAATGGTGATCGTCACGGGACAAGTACCCCGGAAAATGATCGGTACAGATGCGTTCCAAGAAACCGATATTTACGGCATTACTTTACCCATAGTCAAGCACTCTTATGTGGTGCGTGACCCTAAAGATATGGCCAGAATCGTGGCTGAAGCATTCCACATCGCCAGCACTGGACGGCCAGGGCCAGTTTTAATTGATGTCCCCAAAGATGTCGCCTTTGAAGAATTTGATTATGAGCCTGTAGAACCAGGTTCAGTTAAATTACCGGGCTATCGCCCCACCGTTAAGGGAAATCCCCGCCAAATCAATGCGGCAATTAAGTTACTGAAAGAAAGCCGTCGTCCATTGTTGTATGTTGGTGGTGGTGCGATCGCAGCTAACGCCCATGAAGAAGTTAAACAGTTAGCTGAGTTATTCAATATTCCTGTCACTACCACATTGATGGGAATTGGGGCATTTGATGAACATCATCCTCTGTCTGTGGGGATGTTGGGAATGCACGGCACAGCCTACGCTAACTTTGCTGTGAGCGACTGTGATTTGCTGATTTGCGTGGGTGCGAGATTTGATGACCGCGTAACAGGGAAATTAGATGAATTTGCTTCCCGCGCCAAAGTAATTCACATCGACATCGACCCAGCAGAAGTTGGAAAAAACCGTATTCCCGAAGTACCCATTGTTGGTGATGTCCGCAATGTCTTGGTTGATTTGTTGCGGCGCTGCAAGCAATCTGGGGTTAAACCTACACCCAACCAAAACCAAGAATGGTTGAATTTAATTAACCGTTGGCGGGAAGAATACCCCTTAGTTGTTCCCCAACATCCCGACAGCATCTCTCCCCAAGAAGCCATTGTCGAAGTTAGTCGCCAAGCACCCCACGCCTTCTACACTACAGATGTGGGTCAGCATCAAATGTGGGCGGCGCAGTTCCTCAAGAATGGCCCACGCCGTTGGATTTCCAGCGCGGGTTTAGGAACAATGGGTTTTGGCTTACCTGCGGCCATTGGTGCAAAAGTCGCCTTCCCCAATGAAGAAGTGATTTGTATCAGTGGTGATGCGAGTTTCCAAATGTGTTTACAAGAATTGGGAACAGCAGCACAATATGGGATTAATGTCAAGACTGTAATCGTGAACAATGGTTGGCAAGGAATGGTGCGCCAGTGGCAACAAGCCTTTCACGGCGAACGTTACTCTTCTTCCAACATGGAAGTCGGGATGCCAGATATTGAGTTGTTAGCGAAAGCTTACGGTATCAAAGGCATTGTAGTTAAAGAACGGGAGCAATTAAAAGATGCGATCGCCGAAATGTTGGCACATAACGGCCCCGTCATCTTAAATGTTCACGTCACCAGAGATGAAAACTGCTATCCAATGGTAGCCCCTGGTAAGAGCAACGCTCAAATGGTCGGTTTACCCAAGCAACCACCAACCAGTTCTGTAGAACCTGTTTGTTGTAGTCACTGCGGTAGCATGAATGCACCAAACCATAACTTCTGTGCTGAGTGTGGGACGAAGTTGTAAGTTAAATAACTTGGGGTGTAGGGGTGTAAGGGTGTAAGGGTGTAAGGAAAGCAGAAGGCAGAAGGACAATTAGAAAGGTTCTCAGTCCATCTAATAAAAGACCAAAGCACTTCTTTTCCTCGCACCCTCACACCCTCACCCCCTTACACCCTCACACCCTCACACCCACTCAATAGGGATCAGAATTAAACCTCCCCCGCTTCACACTCCTAAAGTAATAACCGCGATTTGGTGGATTTCTCAGGTCGAATGTATCGCCACTGGGAACCCGCCAAATTTTATAGTCATGGTAAGTCAGAGGTGTCCGGGGTTTACATACCTCCGGTGGGTGGTCTCCTAGAACAAAGTAGGCGGCGTTTCTCCCCATCACCTTAGCTAGACCATATTTATCTATGACAAGGGATGTCTCCTCACTAATAGCTATTCCTAAAACACGGTTAGCTTTGCCATCCTGAATTTGTCGCGCAATAAAAGCCATAATGCGACCCATACGTTTGCGGCTATCGAAGTGGGTATCGATGATGGTTCCGCGCAAATGACCCCATTGAAAAAAATCATAAGAAAAGGTGATGTTTCGATAAGGGTCTTCGAGTATTTCTCTGGTTTCTATGCTGTCTTCGCAGGCACAAGAATCGTAGATATACTCACTGTGAATCATTGCACCTGCACTCGTCCCGCCAATTGCACCGCCTCTAGCGTAGACTTCTCGCACAGCGTTTTCTAGTCTGGTGTTTTTCCAACTGCGGATATATTGACATTGGTCTCCCCCAGCAAAGAAAACTACGCCAGCTTTTCTAACTTTGGTGACGATATCTTCGCGGTTGGCATCATTGCGGTTACTAATGATGAGTGTTTTGACTGAGTTCACACCTCTCATACCGTAAATCAGGTGATTGTAATCTTCACTGCCATAGGCGCGGAGAACTACCACATCAACTTTATTGGCGCTGCTGCTAGTATCTCCACGAACTTGGTCAATCATCCATTGAATAGCCTTCTCAACATCAGGGCCACCGCCGCCTAAGTTTAGTACGGGGCCAGCTAGACGAGGAAGGTGGGAAAGGGGCGGAACAACATCAACAGTGTTGTCAATGAAGTGGCGTTTCAGGTATGCTGTAAGACGGGTTATTAAACTGGCACCCATCCTTAACAACACAGTTCCCAAATTCTTCCAGAACTTTGCTATATCTGGGAATGCCTTCGTCATACTAACTTTATAGAGCAAACTGCATTTACTGTTTACTCTCGCATCAGAAGGCTTGAAATTCCCAGCGTACAGGTCTTGTAATGTTTTTTAACGTCAAATAGTCCAGAGTAATCATTTATTCTCTGGTTTAGGGCCAGTATGCTCAGTTTTACTCTGTGTTTAATTACCAGACAACTTGCGATCGCTCCTGTACCACTCGCTGATAAACTGACTCTGTTTGCTGGGCTAGTTTTGACCAGCTAAAGCGGCGTTCTAAATCTTCGTAAGCGTTATCTACCAGCCATTGCCGATATCCGGGGTTTTTCAAAACCTCCAAAATTCCCCATGCTAAGGAATCAGGATCATTTACCCCAGTGACGATACCTGTTTTGGTATGCTGAACAACTTCCGGGAAACCACCCGTGTCAGAGACTACTACGGGTACGCGCGATGCAAAGCTTTCTAAAGCCACAATACCAAAGGGTTCATAAAAACTAGGGAATACAGCACAGTCGGCGATGGTTTGGAATTTATCTAAGTATTCATCAGATAAGAAACCAGTAAAGTAGCATTTCTCCCAAATGCCTAAATCTGCGGCTTGGCGTTTAAGATGATCGGTATTACCGCCACCAATAATCACAAATTTGACGTAACCACCCATCTCTGCAAGAACTTTGGGTGCAGCATTTAATAATACTGGTACACCTTTTTCATAAGTCATCCGCCCGACATAGTAAACAATTTTTTCCCCATCTTCGGCAAATTGGCGGCGAAAATCTTGCGCGTGAAAATCTTCGTGATGCTGTTTTTTCTCTGGACGGATACCGTTATAAATCACATCGATTTTATCCCAAGGGCTGCTGAGGGCGCGTTCTACCTCCCGGCGCATATAGTCTGTACAAACGATAACTCGCCAAGCATCGAAAGCAAGTAAGTTTTCTTTGCCATGAATATAACGTTGAATATCGTTATGAATTCCGTTATAGCGTCCATGTTCTGTGGCGTGAATTGTTGCAATTAAAGGAATTTTAAAAGTATGCTTGAGGGCGATCGCAGCATCACCTACTAACCAATCATGGGCATGGATGATATCAAACGGCCCTTCCTCCAAAATTAACTTACCACCGTGATGACCCATGCTTTGGTTAAGATTGACAATCCAGTGAAAAAAGTCATTACTATGTCCTACTGGTACCCGATGCACATTTATGCCTTCCACTACCTCATACATCGGTGCTTGACCAAATTCCACTGTAATTAAGTGAATTTCATGTCCTAACTTAGCTATTTCTGGATACAACTCAGCTACGTGTCTCGCAATACCGCCGACTATTCTTGGTGGAAATTCCCAACTTAATACAAGTATTTTCATGTACTAAAATCTCCAAATTTTTATAAATTTCTCAAAAAACTAGCTGTATCTCAAAAATACAAGGAGAAGAAATCTATTGAGTCGGTATGTTTACCAAAGTTTTCTAATTTTTTAATAATTTTAGGGATAGATCACAGGTTATCAAGGTTGGGCAAATTAGCAAATACCTTATGAAACTTACTAGATTAATTGATAAATGTTCCTAGTGTATGGAGTATCTAACCCCTCTTTCAAGTTTTAGTACTGCTTGTTTTCATGCTTGAGTAAAAACCATCAGGAAATAAATCAACGGTATCTTGCACCATTCTCAATGAATCCTGATTTGCTTAACACCCACACCACTGTGATAGTCTCTTTACTGTAACTTTGCATAAGTTATACCCAAAGCTACGTAGTAAACAAATTTTAAACCTTGGGTGGAAAGAGTCATGCAATCTATACCAATCAAGTTCTACAGACGAGTTCTGCTGACTGTTGCGATATCTGTTATGGGCATAATAGCGTCTTCTCCAGCTACGTTGACAGCACCTACGAAAACTCAACTATTGTCTCGAAAATGTACAACTAGTGGTTATATTGGACGAAGGCAAAGAGATGTATCTATCGGTAGAGAAGTATACACTAGTCAATTTAATATGATTGCTAACTCTAACGAAAAGTTAAGAGCTAGGGTTGCTTGCGACATTACCAAACCTCAGCCTGGTGCATTTAAAACACTATATCTTGAGATGGGGGTTGATGATGCAGATAGAAATTCTGACACAGTAGTAACTGTATTTTTCAACGGCGAAGAGGTTTTAAATAAAGCTGTTCAAAAAGGGCCTGTTAAAAAAGTATCTTTAGATGTGCGTAATGTACGCAGTGCTACTATTGAAGTCTGGACTCCTGATAGGTATGGAAATTCTGTCCACTTCGTTAAAGCTGAACTTTTAAAATGATCTTCAGCTTATTGCAGGCATACTTTAATAATTAAAACAGGTGTAGCGACAATTCATGAAGAATTGTCGCTACAGTAATTTTTTCAGGTTAAGTTCTAACTGATCAATTGTGAGTAGGTAAAATTTCCCTGATCAATTTTGATCTAACCGTAAGACTGCCATAAAAGCTTCTTGGGGTACATCTACTGTACCTACTGCTTTCATCCGCTTTTTACCTTTGGCTTGCTTCTGCAACAGTTTTTTCTTGCGGCTGATGTCACCGCCGTAACACTTGGCGAGTACATCTTTGCGTAAGGCGGGAATATGTTCACTGGCGATGACTTTACTACCAATGGCGGCTTGAATTGGCACTTTAAATTGATGGCGGGGAATTAATTCTTTGAGTTTCTCAGCCATTGACCGCCCGACGTTATAAGCTTTATCGCGGTGGACAATCATTGCTAAAGAATCCACGGGGTCGCCGTTAATCATGATATCTAGCTTTACCAGGGGATTTTCGCGGTAGCCAATGATATGGTATTCCATACTGGCATAACCGCGCGATCGCGATTTCATTTGGTCAAAAAAGTCGGTGACAACTTCTGCCAAGGGTATCTCATAAGTTAAGGTGGTGCGCCCTTGGGTGAGATATTTCATATCTTTGAAAATACCACGGCGATTTTGTGACAACTCCATCAATGTGCCGACAAAACCCTCCGGTGTAATCATCTCTACCTGTACGTAGGGTTCTTCGATTTTCTCACGGTCATTAGGTGCTGGCAAATGGCTGGGATTATCAATATATAATTCCTCGCCCTTAATAGTAGTGACTTTATAAACCACCGAAGGCGCAGTAATAATTAAATCCAAGTCATACTCACGCTCTAATCGTTCCTGCACGATTTCCATGTGCAGTAACCCCAGGAACCCACACCGGAAACCAAAACCCATCGCGCTCGAAGTTTCTGGTTCGTAGTGCAGCGCCGCATCATTGAGCCTGAGCTTTTCTAAAGCTTCCCGCAAGTCTTCAAATTGGTCAGCATCGATAGGGAACATCCCACAAAAAACCATTGGGTTGGCTTCTGTGTACCCTGGTAAGGGGTCTGCGGCTTTGGCATTAGATAAGGTAATGGTATCGCCTACCCGCGCATCTGCTACGGCTTTAATGGCGGCTGCCAAATAACCCACTTCCCCGGCGTGGAGGTCATCAACTTGCTTTTGGGTGGGAGATAGAACACCCAACTCATCGATTTCGTATTCCTTGCCGGAAGCCATCAGATAAATGCGATCGCCTTTTTTCACGCGCCCATCCATCACCCGGAAGTAGACAATTACCCCCCGATAGGGATCGTAATAGCTATCAAAAATTAACGCCCGTAAACGTTCATTAACTCTATCGGGTGCGGGTGGAATCCGTTCCACAATCGTCTCTAAAATCTCATCAATCCCAATTCCTTCTTTGGCTGAAGCGAGAATTGCCCCACTGCAATCAAGACCGATAATTTCTTCAATTTCGCTAATTACCCGGTCTGGTTCGGCACCAGGCAGGTCAATTTTATTCAAAACTGGAATAATTTCCAAGTTATGCTCTAACGCCAAGTAGACATTCGCCAGAGTTTGCGCTTCTACACCTTGAGACGCATCTACAACTAACAGCGCCCCTTCACAAGCCGCCAAACTGCGGGACACCTCATAAGAAAAGTCTACGTGTCCGGGAGTGTCAATTAAATTTAATACATACTGCTGACCATCTTTAGCAGTGTAATTCATCCGGGCAGCTTGCAGCTTAATGGTAATGCCGCGCTCCCGTTCTAAATCCATATTGTCGAGAAACTGCTCCTTCATCTGTCGTTGATCAACAGTGCCGGTAGCTTGCAACAGGCGATCGGCCAGGGTTGATTTCCCGTGATCAATGTGAGCAATAATACAGAAATTGCGAATGCGAACTGCGGGAACGTCAGTCATATACTATCTTTGCTGAAGCAGCAACCAAGGTTATAAAGAGCGATTTACTTAATGTATTTTAATGCTTTCTTTGCCAAGACGCTGCTATTTAGGAGAGGGAGTGGGGAGTTGGGAGGTGTGGGAGGGGTGGGAGACAAGGGAGACAAGGGGGACAAGGGGGACAAGGGGGACAAGGTAGATAAGTCTGTAGCATGGCAAATGACTAATAACTAATGACCAATGACAAATGACTATTGACCCTTAAGTATTTTGCAAATCTATATAAAGTCTCTATAATTAAGTCTATTTTTCCTTGCAGGTATTGAACAGTCAGCAGCGTACAATAAAGATATATAAGTACATAGTGTAGGGATCGTGGGCAGTTACACCTCGTAAATGCTCGGATCTACTGATTTACTGACAAAACTTCTAGAGCATTGAAAGAGTGAGTTCTATGAAAATTGCCACTTAAAAATTTCAAGCTGTTATTTTTGGTGAGAGTTCGGGGAACTATGTATCTATACCTTTAAGATTTGTCAGTAAACTAACCCGAAACTTGAGTAGAACTACTTTACAAAGCTTTGGAGAAAACAAATTCAGAGTATATAAACCTATGAATATGAAAGAGAGAGCTACCGAAGGGGAGCAAAGACAAGGCGATAAGGTAGAAATTGCTGTCCGCCTAGATTCTGAGCTATTAGAGCAAATTCAGCATCTTACCAATGATCCTAGCAAAGTCATTGAGGTAGCAATTCGCCAATGGTTACGGGGTGAGATTCATAGAGATGATGAACTGACACGGACTCCTTATCGCACACCTGTACCACCTAGAGGTGAGTGGAATGATTGACAGCCACAAACAAGCTTTTCATAGACAAGAACACCAAGGTCAATCATCTTATTCACAACAGTCAAAACACCCAATGTAAGTCTGCAAAAGCTATCAACAGCTTTTGCAAACCTGTATTGAGTTGCCACTTGTCTACCCAACTCGATTAAATGACTATTACTGCCAACTCCCAATTGCCAAACTTATTTTCTCAAAATCTGGAAGACATAGCTAATCAAACAAATGGCTCGTCACCAGCTCTCGGTGCTGAGTTGGTGTATGTGCAGGATGGGTCAGGCCGCTACCTGACATTTTATTGGCAGCGTAGTGAAGTTCTGGGATTAAACCCTGAGCAAATAGTCAGCAGCCATGAAGAGGAAATTTTTGCTCCTGTGGATAAGGTAGCCTATTTGGAACGATTGCACCGAATTTTAGCAAGTTTGGTGCCAGAAAAGTTTCAATGTTGGTTTCGCTACCAGCAAGAGTTGTATGAGTTGGAGTTAGTAATTTGTCCAATCATACCGCCACTGGGAACTGCCGCCACTACAGTTATAGTGATGGGGCGGTTATTACAGGCGACAGTGAATCAACAAGAAATCAGTAATATACCCAAAGCGCCTACACCAATCGAGTTGGCTTTACGTTCGCAACAACATCAAAAACTAGTAACGAAAATTACTAGAAATATTCGGCGAACTTTGGACTTAGACATTATTTGGCAACAAACAGTAGATAGTTTGGGTAAAGCACTCAAACTAGAACGTTGCATTATCTGTCCCTATCAGCCCTCTAGCTCTAAAGTACGTGTCATAGCAGAGTACCATCAGCCAGAACGCAGTTCGATGCTTGGCTTAGAAATAGATGTCGCTTCTGAGCCAGCATTTGCCCAAGCATTAGCCACTTTAGAACCTGTGGTGATGGAGGTATCACAATATGCACTGTGTCCACAGCAGAAAGTTTTAGTAGTTGCAACCTGCTATCAAGACCAAGCCAATGGTTTGATTGCTGTGGCTGTGCGAGATGAATGCTATCCTCTCACAAAAGCTGAACTGGAATTAGCCAAAGAAGTAGCTGATCAATTAGGAACTGCGATCGCTCATGCTACTTTATATAAAGAATTAGAAGCAGCCAGACAAAAAGCCGAAGAAGCCTCACGCCTCAAAAGTGAATTTTTAGCCAACGTTTCCCACGAAATTCGTACTCCCCTCAATGGCATGATTGGCTTTCTAAAGCTGATTCTAGAGGGGATGGCAGATGACCCAGAAGAACAGCATCAGTTTCTTTTAGAAGCCCATCAATCATCCATTCACCTGCTGAACATCATCAATGATATTTTGGATATTGCCAAAATTGAAGCAGGCAAAATGGAATTAGACTGCGCTCCGGTGAAATTAGATGAGCTATTTTGTGGTGTAGAAAGTTTCATGCGTCCCCAAGCAGAAATGAAAAACCTCAGCTTTCGGATGCAAATTCCTACCACCTGCGATGAAATTGTTGTCCAAGGCAATTATCAACGGCTACTCCAAGTCATGCTGAACTTGGTAAACAATGCCATTAAATTTACTCATGAAGGTGGTATAACCATCACATCCGAAATTGTCCAGAAAAAAGTCAAATTCCAAGAACAGCAATTTCCCGGTATGGTTAGAGTCCGGGTAGCAGATACTGGTATTGGTGTTTCTTTAGACAAGCAAGATAAATTATTTCAATTATTTTCTCAAGTAGATGGTTCCCGCACTCGCCAATATGGCGGTACAGGTTTGGGGTTGGCAATATCCCAAAAGCTAATTGAAGCGATGGGTGGCGAAGTACATTTTTACAGCTTGGGTGAAGGACTAGGTTCAACTGTCACCTTTACTGTACCTTTGTATCATCAACCAGTGATTGTTTCTTCTAGTGATGGTAACTTAGATTGTGCTTGTTGATACAGGTTATAGGTGATAGGTTACAGGTTACAGGTTAGAGTAAAAATACTAGTCCCTAGCCCCTAGCCCCTCCTACAAATCGCGGTGAATAAACGCCTTGGCATTTGAGCCGGTGTAACTAGCGACAATATGACCATTACCAGTCATTTGATATTTATAAGTTACCAAGCCTTCTAAGCCAACAGGGCCACGGGGAGGCATTTGTTGAGTGCTAATACCAACTTCTGCGCCAAAACCATAGCGGAAACCATCAGCAAAGCGTGTAGAACAATTGTGAAAAACGCCAGCAGAATTTACTAAGCCAAAGAAAGATTCTGCGGTAGCGATATCTTCAGTAATAATTGCGTCGGTGTGGCGAGAACCATATTGGTTAATATGAGCGATCGCATCTTCTAAAGAGTCTACAATTTTAACTGACAAAATTAAATCGCTATATTCTGTTTCCCAATCAACTTCGGTAGCTGGGGCAATATTTGGTAATATTTCTAAGGTGCGTTGATCACCTTTTAATTCCACATGATTGGTGGCTAAAGCTGCGGCAATTTTGGGTAAAAATTCTCCAGCAATTGCTTGATGTACTAATAAAGTTTCAATAGCATTACAAGCAGCCGCATATTGAATTTTCGCATCAACAGTAATTTCTACGGCTTTGTTAATATCAGCAGCTTGATCAATATAAGCATGACAAATGCCATCAGCATGACCAAGGACAGGAATGCGGGTATTTTCTTGCACAAACCTGACAAAAGAATTAGAACCTCTAGGAATAATTAAATCTACATATTTATCTAATTTCAACAGTCCTACAGTTTCTTCCCTTGTGGTGAGTAACTGCACCGCATCAGGACTAACAGCAGTTTGAGATAATCCTTGTTTAATTGCTTTGACTATGGCTTCACAAGAACGTACAGCTTCTTTACCACATTTGAGAATTACACCATTACCTGATTTAATCGCCAAAGAAACAATTTGAATGGCGGCTTCAGGACGGGCTTCAAAAATAATGCCTAACACACCCAAAGGACAAGAGATGCGCTTGAGGACTAAGCCAGTATCGAGTTCGCGGTGAATTTGGACTTTACCTATTGGATCAGCCAGTTTACCAACATCTCGGACTCCAGCGATCGCATCTCTTAATTTATGTTCATCTAACTGCAACCGTTTATACAGAGGTTTAGCAATTCCTTCCGCCGCCGCCGCTTGACAGTCAGCCACATTTGCCTGCAATATTTCCTCTCTAGCTGATTCTAACCCTTGGGCGATCGCTGCGATCGCTTCATTTTTTGCTTCTGTGGAAAGAATAGCCAATTTACTTGCAGCCGCGCGAGTTTTTTCGGCAATGCTAACTAGGGATGGTGCAACTTCAACAATGGTCATGAGAAAAAATAACTCTTAATTATGGTAGAAACATTTATTTTCCATCCTATAGCAATCTGATTTCCACTGTTGCCTCTTCCCTGTTACCTGTTACCTTTCATCTTGCCCATTGTTCCAAGATATAAGCATAAAAAGCATCTTTATCAACAGTATCCATTGCATAAATTTTCCGCCCACCGGGAACAACTTTCGTCCGTCCTTGACTTAAGCCGGTGGTAATAATTTCAGTTTCCCACTGTCGCAGTTGATAAAATTCTGGGTGTCCTAAATAAGCCGTCGCCAACACATCCCAAAAATAATAATCTTGGGGAATTACCAGTGCGTAACATTGTCCGGCTAAATCAGAGATGGGATAGTGACGTTGTTTGCCCATTTTGTACACAATATCTGATGTCACTGGGACATTGTTAGTTAAATCTAACGGACACATAATAATTTCAATTTGGGTTTGCCAAACTCGCGCGGCGGAAACTGCATCCCAATAAACATTCCATTCCGCCGAACCATCTTGTCCGGCTTCTAAACTTTTTTCGACATTACCACCAACATTCAACGCGCCACCCATCCAAACAATTCTTTGAATTTTGGCTTCAATGTCTGGTGCTTTATCTAATGCCACTGCAACTGTCGTTAATGGCCCTGTTACCATCAGCGTTACTGGTGTTGGTGCTTCTCGTAACACCCGCACCATAAAATCTTGTCCAGGTTCGGCAACCAAAGGTGTATTAATAGTATCCTGCTGGTTAAGAATGGGCAGATGATCAACAATAAACGAATCACGTCGATAAAGTCGAGGGAAAGGATTAATACCGCGTACTGTACTTTCGGCAACTGGGATGTGAGAAAATCCCATCAAATCAATGATTTTACGTGTCGCACTAACGGCAGGTTGAACATAACAATCAGCAGGAGTGACGACAACACCAAGCAATTCTATATGATCCATCGTCAACAGCAGCATAGTTGCTAGATAATCATCTACACCACCATCGTGATCCATTAATACCAGTTGTTTTGACATAAAGGAGAATAAGAGAATGGATGAATTTATGCAAGCTGCGATCGCAGAAGCTAGACAAAGTAGACAAGAAGGTGGAATTCCTATCGGTTCCGTTCTCGTCAAGGATGGCGAGATTCTTGGTAGAGGACACAATAAGCGCGTCCAAGACGGCGATCCTGTTACCCATGCCGAAATTGATTGTCTCCGTAACGCTGGCAGAATTGGCAGTTACAGAGGTACCACCCTATATTCAACCTTAATGCCGTGCTATTTGTGCGCCGGAGCGGTTGTGCAGTTTGGTATCAAAAAAGTCATCGCCGGCGAATCTCGCACATTTCCTGGTGCGAAAGAATTTATGGTATCTCACGGCGTGGAAGTAATTGATTTAAATTTAGATGAATGCGAACAAATGATGAGTGACTTTATTCAAACCAACCCCGAACTCTGGAATGAAGATATTGGGAAATAGTCATTTGTTATTTGTCATTTGTCCTTTGTGACGTTTCCCTACTCCCTACTCCCCTATCTTTAAGGAAAGCCTCAAAAGTCAACTTATCAGGTAACGAAGTTTGTGCGCCGGCTTTTGTCGCGGCTAAAGCACCTGCGGCTGCACCCCAAATCACGGCTTGATGTAAAGACATTCCAGCGTAAAGTGCAGCAGCTAAACCACCATTAAAAGCATCACCCGCCGCCACCGTATCTACAACATCAACAGGAAAAGCCGGAACAAAAAATGTTTCTTCGGCTGTGGCGCAAACTACGCCTTTTGCGCCTAATTTGACGATCGCAGATTTTACACCTCTTTGCAATAACACTGTTGCGGCTTTGGTTGCTGACTCTTGGTTATCTACTTTAAAACCAACTAATTGTCCGGCTTCTACTTCATTGGGGGTAATAATATCTACTAACGGGTAAAGTTCGGCAGGTAAATCAGATTGTACCGGCGCAGGATCAAGAATTACAGTAATATTTGCATTGCGTCCAGCTTGAGCAGCCGATACAACTGCATTCAAGGGAATTTCTAATTGTAAAAGTAGTGCTTTAGCTGTTGGTAATAAAGGCGATAACCTCTCCACATCTGCTTGATTTACTTCTCCATTTGCACCAGGAACTACCACAATTTGGTTTTGTCCAGCATCATCAACAATAATTATGGCAACACCAGAACTGACGCTTTCATCTCGGAAAATATTCTCAGTTTGTACGCCAGCCGTTTGCAAATTCTCCAGTAGTTCTGCACCAAAACCTTTGGTTCCCACACGTCCTACCATCTGAGTTGGAATTCCCAACCGCGCTAATGCTACAGCTTGATTTGCACCTTTACCGCCTGGGACTTGGAAAAAATGTTTTCCTAATAAAGTTTCGCCACTAGTTGGTAAATGGGAGGCGGTGGCGACTAAATCTAGATTGATACTGCCGAAAACAATAATACTCATAACGATAATTTTGCTGCGGTAGTTGAATGAAATGAATATTACAAACCAGTGAATTTATTGAATTTTTAGAGCTTGATTTTTATGACTATCAAAAATTTAACAAAATATCTTGCCAACTTAGTAAGAACTTTACTCATAGCAGCAACAGCTTTAAGGTAACTACATATACAAAAACTATACTGGGTAACGATTCATCACAAAAGAAACTAAAAAATTTACAAAACCCAATATAGATTTATGAGTCATTCACAACTGTTTCACAAACTAGCCAATACATTTCGGATTATCCGTTATTGTCAACAGCGTAATATCTCGACTAGCCAAGGTTTAGAAGAAATTTTGGCAATTCAGAAAATGATGTCAGTACGCAAAACTAAACGCCGAGAATTTCTCGCAGATATGGGAAAGTTCACCCTAATCGGTGGTGCAATGGGTGTAAGTACTGCTTATGCTCATCGTACCTTAGCAGCACCATCTTCAACTGATGCCAAAATAGCCATTATTGGAGGTGGGTTAGCAGGTTTAGCTTGTGCTTATGAACTGCAAAAAAAAGGCATTTTTGCTACTGTTTATGAAGCTAGTCAACGCATTGGTGGACGTTGTTATTCTCTAGAAGGTTTTTTTCCTGGACAAGTTGCAGAAAGAGGTGGCGAGTTTATCGATAACCTGCATAAAACTATGCTGGGATATGTGAAAGAATTTAAGCTAGAGGTAGAAGATTTATCTAAAGAATCTGGAGAAGTTTTTTATTACTTTAATGGTCAACGTTATTCTGAGTCACTGGTAGTTGAAGAATTTCGAGATTTTGTAGCAGCGATGCAAGATGATTTACGCACTATTCAAGAACCAACGGCGAATAATTTTACAGCAGCAGAACGCCGCCTTGATTTCATCAATTTACAAGATTATCTTGATAGTCGCGGGGCAGGAAATTTAATTAAGCAAGTGATTAAATCTGCCTATACTGGTGAATATGGACGAGAAATTACAGAACAAAGTTGTCTGAGTTTTTTATTATTTGCCCATGCAGATAAACGCTCAAAATTTCAGCCATTTGGTGTGTTTAGTGATGAGCGATATCATGTAATTGGGGGTAATCAACAAATTGTGAAAGCTTTAGAAACAAAATTATCAGGACAAATTAAGGCTGGCAAAAAACTTATAGCAGCTAGAAAAGATAGTTTAGGGAAAATTGAATTATTCTTTGAAAATAGTGTCAGTGAAAAATTTGATGCGGTGGTTTTTGCAATCCCGTTTTCAACTTTACGCGCAGTAGATTTAACAGGATTGCGACTTCCTCAATGGAAAATCAACGCTATTAACAATTTTGTTTATGGCACTAACTCAAAACTAATGGTAGGGTTTAATAGCCGTCCTTGGGTGAATTTTGGTAGTAATGGAGAAGCTTATGCTAATCTCCCATTTATTCAAGGAACTTGGGAAACAAATCCTAGCCAAGCAACTAATTATCGTGGAATATTGACAGATTTTACTGGTGGTAATTTAGGTGCAAGTCTCAATCCTAAATCTCTTCAGCAAGATACTGCAAATTTTTTGAGTAACTTAAAATTTATCTTTCCAGGCGCAGATATTTCAGCCACCAAAGTTAAAAGCAACCAGTATTTAGCTTATCTGGAAAATTGGTCATTAAATTCTTTCACTAAGGGCAGTTATACTTGCAACCAACCTGGATATTTTACTAGCATTGCTGGCAATGAAGGTACACCAGTAGATAACATTTATTTTGCTGGCGAACATACTAACTCATTTTATGAGTGGCAAGGTTTTATGGAAGGTGCGGCAATTTCTGGAGTTGTTGCAGCTAAACAAATTTATCAGACTTTTAAATAAGCGATCGCTTCTATTTGATGCCTTCCCAACTGACAGTAAAATTTATAGGTAATTAAGCGCATAGCCTAAAAAATACCAGCTTTATACTAAGCACTTAGTATAAAGCTCTTAACTCTGTAAAACAGCAACAAAAAAATTGACAGTCAATAGCTAAAGCGATATACCATATCAAGGTGCAATATACGCAAGTTTTTATTCTTATGTCTAGTGTTGAACGCGACGAAACCAGAGAACATCGCATCGCCACAGAAGTCATTGCAGATGCGGAAGATAAAGAAGACCGGGCAATGGGTTGGTATTATTACCTAGAAGAAGCCTTGAATTGTCCGTTTATGGCTAAATGGGCGAAAAAATCCCGCAAAACCTCGACAATAGAGGAAAAAACTGTTGAGGTGCTAGGAATGGCTCCTGATGATGAGTGTTTAAAAGATATGTATGTGGAAGTGGCTGATCTTAATGGAAAGGATGATGATGTCTATTCGGCAAAATTATCAGACATTAAGCCTATTGATGCAGATGGTGACACTGAACAAGCGATCGCAGATTGGCACTATTGGCTGGCTAGAGGCTACAAGTTCTAGAATATCGCCATGTAGCTCTTTAATTATCTGATAAGTAGCGAATAATTCGACAGGGGTTTCCAGCCGCAATAACATTTGCAGGTATATCTTTCACCACAACACTACCAGCACCAATTGTTGTGTTGTCACCAATTGTGACCCCTGGACAAATAATCGCATTTCCACCTATCCAGACATTGTTACCGATTTTCACGGGTGCAGCTAGTTCTTGACCTGTCAGCCGAATTTCTGGTTCTACGGGATGATACGCAGTATAAATCTGCACGTAGGGCGCACATAAAACATTATTACCAATTTCAACTATATTGCAGTCTAAAATTACGCAGCCGTAATTCATATATAATTTATGACCAGCATAAATATTACTGCCGTAATCACAGTGAAATGGTGGCACAATGGTAGTTTTTTCTCCTACCTTGGCGAATAATTCTTGGAGTATTTGTTGTCTTTGCTCTTGCTGTTCAGCATTTGTATTATTGTAGGTTTGCAAAAGACGGTTAGCACGTCGATTCTCAGCGGTTAATTCTGGATCTTCTGCTAAATACAACTCACCAGCTAACATTTTTTGTTTTTCTGTTTTCTTCATTAGCTATTTTTAATTTTTATTAAATAAAAGAGTGAATTTAAAAATAAATTTCCCAGGTGATTTTATTATCAATACTATTGCAATAAAAATCAAAAATTTTGCTTGATTTTAGCAAAAATTCGGAGGAATATGCCTTTTCGGATTTTAAGCTTGGATGGTGGCGGAATAAGGGGAGTAGTTGCTGCAACGATTTTGGCAGCTATTGAGCAGCAAATTAATCAGCCTTTGCACGAGTATTTTAACTTAATTGCCGGGACTTCTACAGGCTCAATTTTAGCTGCTGCGATCGCCACAGGACGCAACAGCCAAAATATCATTGACCTGTACACCCAAAAAAGCTCAAGAATCTTTCCTTACAGAAGTCTTTTTTCCTTACAGCGGCTACCTCTCATCCTCAAGTATGGTATTTCTGCACCAAAGTTTTCTGATAGCGGTTTAATTCAAGTACTTAAAGAAAATTTAGGTGAAACAAAATTATTTGATATTCCTGAACCAAAATTATTAATTACCTCCTACGACACCATTGCTAGAGAACCAATAATATTTAAAAGTTGGCGACAAGATAAAGACTATGGCAATGTCCCACTGTGGGAAATTTGCGTTTGTTCGGCTTCTGCACCTACTTATTTTCCTGCACATCAACTAGATAGAATAGTTAACGGCACAGTTGAAAGAGCTACAGAAAATACTGTTACCCTAGATGGTAATGCTTCATATACAGAAAACCTTTATAACAACACACAAATTAGAATTGTGAGTGGTACAGGTAGAGGTCAAACTCGCACTATCAAAAAATATAAAGGTTATACAAGAGAAGCCTTGTTAGATTCCCCTTGGGAGAGAGTACCAGATAATACGGCAACTTACTCAATTAAATGTATCTACTCTGCTATTGATGGTGGTGTGGCGGCTAATAACCCATCAGCTTGTGCTATAGCAGAAGCCTTAAGATTAGGCAATAGACTAGAAGATATTACCATTCTTTCCATCGGTACAGGCGATCGCACACGCATTATCCCATTTGCCCAAGCTGAAGGCTGGGGTTTGTTACAATGGGCGCAGCCAATCATTGGGATATTATTTGATGCTTCCTCTAGTGTTCACCAGTACATTACAGAACAGGTAATTCTAGATAACCAGATTTTACGCTTGCAATTTAAGTTAGACCGAGAGCTAATTGGTAAGCGATTAAGTGATGATATTGATGATGTCAGTCCTGAGAATCTTCAGAATTTAATGGAAGCCGCAAAGGTTTATATTCAGCAGCCATTAATACGCAATGCTTTACAGAAGTTTTTACAACTCAACAGTAATTAGTAGAAAAATGTAGAGACGTTACATGTAAAGTCTCTACATTTTTGGGTTTGGCGTTTGTCTGTCATTTACCCGGAATACGCTGTATGTAGATGTTATTTTATGTTTTGGCGTTGCATAAATGCGGGATGAAATTATAAAATTCCACTTTTAAAACTCTTTCTCTTTGAGCCTTTGCGCCTTTGCGTGAGACAAAAATCATCCACGTAATCAGCAACGTCTATATTTTTAGCTTGTAGCCTGTGCCGCTAAAAAGATTTGTTGCGCTGTTATTTGTAAATTGGGAAAAACAGAAGAAACAAGTTGATCATTATTTTGAAATAATTGTTTGCGATACTTAGTACACTTGATCAGTTTGCTCATCAGCTTGATTCTGATACGCTGCATTCCTTCAATTATCAACCAAAAGATCCAAGTCAACTTGAACAGTTCCACTCAGAACCGAGTATGTATGAACCGGATTCTTTGGGGAAGGACTATTCAAACGAAGCAGTATTAAGGAATTTTTTCTATCATGATTGTCAACCAGATGTGCTAGATTGGGCAATCTCGAAAGGGCGATCGCAACAATCTTTAGCATATATATTTGAAACACATCCTCTAAAAGCCTTTCCTGCAATTGAACGTAAATATATTGTTTGTACCAATGACCGAATTATATCTCCTGCATGGTCACGCTACGCTGCACGCCAGCGTCTAGGAGTCGATGCGATCGAATTACCGTCTGGACATTGCCCACATTTGTCTTGTCCTGAAATGCTGGCTTCAGCATTAACTACAACACCAATTCAGTAATTAAATAATATAATTAGGGGCGAACGATTATTCACCCCTACTGAAGTTTTTTTCAAAATTAAATATTAGTTCTGTGACTGATTAATTATTCATTCCCAGTTGACTAAGCTTATGCTTTTCTGGGGTAGTTTCCAGTTCCACAGATAGAAAATCAATGCCTTCTTTTTCTAACAATTCTAGAATGGCTAGATTTAAGTTTTTCTCTGCGGCGAAATAGAGTTTGTCATCATTAACAAAGCCAACGATGTTAATCACACGGGCATTATTCTCTATCTGGCTAAAGCGGACGATAATTTCCTTTGATAAGCCTTTAATAGATTCAGGCATTACTTGAATTGCATCGCAGATTCTAGCAGTTTGCTGGGCGGAAATATTATCAATTTTTAGAGTTAAGCTAATGCCCCATTTTAGTTCCTCACCGGGATTTTGTGACCAATTCTCAACAATGCCAGTAATCATTCTAGAGTTGGGCATTTTTAAAATAGAACCCCACTTGTATACGTGCAAGGTTGTGGTTCTAAATCCAATATTGAGAACTTGAACAAAACCCTCTACGCCTGCTACACCTACCCAGTCGCCTTCCCGATAAAGATTATCAGAGTAGATAATAATTGTACAAAACCAATCGTAGACAATATCTTTGAATAACAAACCTAACGTAATACCAGCACCACCTAATAAGCCAACTAGGGCGGCGGCTGATTGTCCTAGAAAGATTTCACTGACTTTAATAGTAATGACTATAATGGCTGCCGATTGAAATATTTTCGGCATTAATGGTCTAAGTAATTCATCAAGGTCGGTGTCAGTATGCAGTACTAAGTTAGCAATTATTTGACCTAAAATGGAAGCGGCTCGATAAATAGCATAAGCAACTATAAAAACGACAATTAAGTTAAGGGTTTTACCAATTGATTCGCTTAATTGAATGCCTAATTCTGGTGACAGAATTTCTTTGACAAACCACAGTCCGGCAATCAAGATTAACCAACTTAAAGACGGTTTGATAATTCCTACTAGTTCATCGTCTAGGTCGGTTTTGGTTTGTTTTGTAAAGCGTTCAATAGTTCTAACTATTAATTCCACTACAAATCGTCTTAATGTTTGTGTCAAAGTTAAGACGACAATGACAGTCACTATTTTGCCAATAGGTATGCCAGAGTAATCAATATTTTTCAGTAAGTTCAAAATTTCTTGCATAAGATTAGCCAACCAGTAATAGATGCTTAGACTTAATCACCCTGTGCTTTTTGTATAACAATCATTTAATGCTGAGAAAGACTCATGCTGTGTGTTTGTACAACACTATCTGAGTAGCGGAAGGTGAATTTGACGTTTCGCCCTTAATTCAGCATTTGATATAGTGTTATGAGCTAAATGTTACTCATGCTAATACTGGTTGTAATCCGGTGATATTCTTAAAATCTTGGTTAATTGCTAATGAGCTAAGTATTATTACTATTCTATATAGTACGATATATTTCTAATTACTTGGATTGTTTGGGTTTAAGCAATCTACTGTTCATGAAGATTTGCGATCGCACCATATAATACCATTTCACTTTAAAAATGATACGGATATGCAAGTAGCGCCTCGACTTCGCTCGGCGACCAGAAGCAGAGTTGCAGAGGAAGCGATTTCTATCAGTAATTTCGTGAAATGGTATAACCCCTCAGACTGGAAGTATGGGGCTATACAATCAATAAATTAGCCGTCATCAACTGCATACATCACCACGCAGTTAATGACGGCTGATTAATTTTTTGGCGGAAGAATTTATTTAATGATTCCTAAAACTTCCGGCTGGGCAACTTGGGGTGCAAATAATCCCTTGGCATAAATTTCCGGCTTGGCTTCGGCAAATTGAATATATGATTGGCGTACTTGGCTATTCACAGCCACAGTTTTGACATCATACATTTGTGTAGCCAATTTGGGATAAATCCCAACACCAATAATCAGCACCAAGAAACAAGCGGCGATAAAGATTTCACGGGGTTGGGCATCTCGGTAAACTGCTTCACTGGGTAGGAGACAGTCTGTACCGAAGCAAACTGTTCCTTCATCTTCTTGATTTTCAAAAGCAGAGTTACCAATATCACAGGTAAGTTCTGCGCCAGTACCGTAAAATACTTGTCGCAACATCGACAGCAGATAAATCGGGGTGAGGATAACTCCGACGGCTGCTAAGAACACCATAACGGTGCAGAATGTCGGACTGTAAATGTCACTGGTGGTAATACCAACAAATACTTGCAGTTCACTCACAAAGCCACTCATACCAGGAAGGGCGAGTGATGCCATTGCGCCAGCAGTAAACAGAGCAAATACCTTTGGCATAATTTGACCAATACCGCCCATACTTTCCATTGCCATTGTATGGGTGCGATCGTAGGTAACACCAGCTAAGAAGAATAGGACTGCGGCAATTAAACCGTGGGAAAGCATTTGCAGCATTGCACCACTGACACCGACATCAGTAAAGGAGGCAATTCCCAGCAGTACAAAACCCATGTGAGAAATAGACGAATAAGCGAGGCGGCGCTTCATGTTCGTCTGAGCAAAGGAGTTTAATGCACCATAGATAATATTGATGACACCAAGAGTTGCGAGAACTGGTGCAAAGTAAACATGGGCATCGGAGAGCATTTCTAAATTGATGCGAATTAAACCATATCCGCCCATTTTCAGCAGTACACCTGCTAATAGCATGGATACAGGGGCAGATGCTTCACCGTGGGCATCGGGCAACCATGTATGCAAGGGAAATACGGCTAATTTGACACCAAAGGCAATTAATAACCCAGCATATAACCACAGTTCTAAAGCTAAGGGATAATTTTTTGCACTAAGTTCAACGATATCGAAGGTTGTATTATCGCCGTAGAGCGCCATTGCTAGGCCAGCTACGAGAATAAAAATAGAAGCGGCGGCGGTGTAAAGTAAGAATTTGGTGGCAGCGTAACGGCGTTTTTGACCACCCCAAATGGAGACTAGCAGGTAAACAGGAACTAATTCTAGTTCCCACATAATAAAGAACAACAGTAAGTCTTGGGCGACGAATACGCCGATTTGTGCGCCATACAGCAGCAACATCAAGAAGTAAAACAGGCGTGGCTTGAGGTTAACTTGCCATGCAGCAAACATTGAAAGGGTTGTGACTAGTCCTGCCAGTAGCACAAGTGGCGCGGATATTCCATCGACTGAAACTGCCCAACTGAACCCCAACTGAGGCACCCAGGTATATTTCTCCGCGAGTTGAAACGTTGCACTGCTGGCATCGTAATGCTTCCAAAAGGCGTAGCACATCAAGATAAAATCCGCGATCGCCACACCTAGGGCATACCAGCGCACAAGTTTGCCGTCTTTATCAGGCAGCACGGGAATGAGCATGGAAGCAACGAGTGGGAGCAGAATAATCGCGGTTAGCCAAGGAAATCCATCCGCTATCATGGCAGTAAGCAAAAATACTCATAGTTGAATAACTTCATTATATGCAATTATGTTAAATTTTCTTCATAAATCTTTATCGCAGATTGCTATAGAAGGAATTGATTATGCCAATGTTGCGATAATAGTAAAGTGGCTTAAATATAAGTAATAATGGTGATTATTTGCCCAAAAACTGAATAATTCACACCTTAGATTCAATAAAGTCTCAATTCCATAAAAATCCAGTTATCTCGATATTCTGGAGGGATTTCTGTTTTTTCAAAATATGGTGCGATATCTTGAAAACCGAGTGAATGATACAGTGCTTGCGCTGCTTTCGTAAAAGGAGCCGTATCTAAGCACAGTTTTGAGTAACCTAAATTAGCAGCTTCATAGATAATATTTTCTAATAAAGCTCGGCCTATACCTTGGGCGCGAAATTTTGGTTGGACGTACAGCCTTTTTATTTCTCCAACTTCCTGATCAATGCTGCGTAAGCCAACACAACCCACAATTTTGCCTTTATATCTTGCCAAAAGTAAGCGTCCGGTTGGCGGCATAAATTCATCGATTTGTTCAAGACATTCTTCTAAGGAGGAATTAACATCAAAACTCATGTTAAATTCCTGGTTCCACATCAAGTTTATCCAGCTAAAATATTCAAGCAGCAAATCTTTGAGATGGGCTTTGTCTTTGTCAGTTTCGCATTGAATAATTTTTAGCAAAATAATTTCCTTATTATGTATGAGTAGAGTGATGTAAATATTTTGCAGGAGGCAGTGGTTCGGCTTCGCTCACCAAGCTGGAAAAGGCAGGAGGGACAAGATTTATAGGGGAATTAACTCGATAAACTTATAAAGTAAAGCAAATAAAATTTATATAGATTTTTCCAATGTGCAGAATACCAATTCTTGATTTATCAGCCTTGATAAATACTGATTCCCAAGCTCAAGATGCTGTAGTGAAACAAATTTATCAAGCTTGCCATGAAGTTGGCTTTATGTATTTGCAAAATCATGGCATTTCAAAAGAATTGATTGCAGAAGTATTTAGCTATAGTCAACATATTTTTAATTTACCGCTAGAAGTTAAACAACAAATAGCTTGGCAAGATGAATTTAGTAATACTGGTTATGTTGGCAGAGAAAGAGAGCGACTCAATCCAAGTCAACCAGGAGACTTAAAAGAAGCTTTTAATTTTAGTAAGGTAGAAGTTGCGTTTTCTATTAATGGTGTGAGTTTAGCAAACAACTCTTGTATTATTGCATTTTATAAAGCTTGTACAGAACTAGCTAACAAAGTATTAACAACATTTGCTTTGGCGTTGGGATTACCAACAGATTTTTTAACGATTAGACACAATCAGCAAAATCATACTCTGCGACTGTTACATTATCCGCCAATCCAAGAACTTCCGAAACCTGGACAAGTGCGTGCGGGGGAGCATTCTGATTATGGCAGTATTACTTTGTTATTCCAAGATGATGTGGGTGGTTTGGAAGTGCAAACAACAACTGGAGAATGGATAACTGCGCCGACAATTCCTGATACGGTGATTGTGAATACAGGCGATTTGATGCAGCGTTGGACAAATGATGTGTTTTGTTCAACTAAGCATCGGGTAATGATTCCCCATGATCATAGGGTACAGCGATCGCGTTATTCAGTTGCGTTTTTCTGTCATCCTAATGATGATACAGAAATTGCTTGTTTGGAAACTTGCCAACAGGAACGTCAGCCTATTTATCCTCCCATCCTTGCGGGAGAATATCTTTTGAGTCGTCTACAAGCAACATATTAAATGAAAACCTACGATTGGATTGTGGTTGGTGGCGGAATTACGGGTGCGACACTGGCTTATGAATTAGTCAAAGTGGGCTTACGTGTGCTGTTATTGGAACAACACGCCACACCAGACAATGCAACTCGATATAGTTATGGTGGATTAGCTTATTGGTCAGGAACAACACCACTTACTCGTCAATTATGCCAAGAAGCGAGCGATCGTTATCAAATCTTGCCTCAAGAATTATATGCTGATATTGAATTGCGAGAATTAGATTTATTACTGACAATTTCAGCCGATACTCACCCAGAAACCGCCACCAGTCTCTATGCTAATTGTGCCGTACCGCCAAGTTTACTCAGTGTACAAGACGCTTGTGAGTTAGAACCACTACTCAATCGGGAAGTTATTTCCGGCGCTTTAACGGTTAAACACGGTCATATTCATCCAGATAAAACCACACAAGCTTACATCCAAGCTTTTTTACGTGCTGGTGGAGAGATGCAAATTAGTCAGGTTTTGCAAATCCTTAAAGGTGGTGTCCAAACAAATACCGGAACTTACCACAGTGCTAACGTTGTGATTTGCGCTGGTGGACTCAGCCGCAAATTACTCAAATCAGCAGGTATTTCCATCAAGGTGTATTTTACCCACGCCGAAATGATTGAAATTCAACATGTAGATTTGCGTTTACAAACTTTAGTAATGCCGGCGAATCTGCAAAGATTTCAATTAGAAACAGCATCGACACAAGTTGATGAATTGTGGGATGACTTGGGAAATGAATTAGTCTCGCCAATATTAGATGTAGGTGCAGTGCAATTTCTAGATGGTAGCTTGCGTGTAGGTCAAATTAGTCGTGTGCTTACAAATCCTGATGTACAGGTAAACGCAGAAGAGAGTGAAAATTGGTTACGAAATAGCATTGCTGCTGTGTTACCAGATGTAGCTAAATTACCAGGAACTTGGCATCATTGTTTAGTGGCGTTTAGTAATAATCGTTTACCTGTAATTGGTGCTATCCCAGAATTTTCTGGTTTGCATATTTTTTCAGGCTTCAGCAATCCTCTTGTTTTTGTTCCACCTTTAGCACAACGTTTTGCTAACTTTGCCACAGGCAAGGAAGATGAAATTATTAACCAAATAATTATAAGTATGAAGTAAGCTAAACTGTAGAATTAATCAGGCTCATAGATAAAATGCCGAGAATTTTATCTACTTCCTTGATAAAATAATCTTTTTTATCAATAAAAACAGTGCTATTGCAAAGTTTTAAAAATTTCCAATCAGTTCCTGTTGTCACCACACCATAAATCTCATTAGTAACATTGCCCTGTTGTTGATTAAATAAATTAGCAGCAATCATTGTGGCAATACATTGTCCTAAACCTGATTTAATACTTTCGTTTTTAGCTTCAACAATTGTCACTACAGGGCTGGTGATATCATACTGTTCTGGTGATTTACACAAGATAAAATCACAACGTCCTTCTAATCCTTGGGCTGCATCAACATTAAATTCGGAACCAGAGAAAACGCTGACTTGATATTGTAAATAACGTCTCACTTCTATTAAAACTGGCATGATTACCAATTCTGAACTAGCTTTTTCTGTATTGATTGCCGTTACTAAAGGTAAATGTTCTGCCAGAATCATATTTAGGTAATCTGTAGGTGTAACAACTGCTGTATCAGAGAATAAATCCTGATTTTCAACAACTGTTAGTTGAAAGTCTTTTTTGACTTTATTAAAAGTAAACGCACTGTACGGCATTTTAATACTATATCTCTTGACTCCTGAATTCTTAAATAGAATATCAAATTAATCAGCGATTAACTGTTGAAACCGTTCATTTTTAGCGATTTCATCAAAGTCGATATCATTTGCAGCATCTTCTTTATATCTGGGATTAATTTCTATTGCTTGTTGGAGACATTCAATTGCTAATTGCGCTTGCTTTTGGAGAGCGTAACAAGCTGCTTTATTATAATGAGAAATTGCGTAATCTGGTTTCAGTTCTAGGGCTTTATTGAATGCAGCGATCGCATCGTCATCCATACCTAATCTTACCAGCGTGTAACCGCGTTTATCCCAGATTTTGGGCGAGTTGGGTTGTAATTTAATTGCTTGCTCAAATGAAGCCAATGCTTCTTCATATTCTTCCAATTCTATAAGCGATAAACCCCGGTTTAACCAAGCCGTGACATCATCGGGTTTGATTTTTGTGGCTTTATTAAAACAAGCAAAAGCGTGCTTATGCTGACGGAGATTACCAAACGCCACGCCGCGATCGCACCACGCTTGATGATAATCTGGTTGAAGTTTGATAGCCTTGTCATAAGAAGCGATCGCATCTTGATAACGCTTCAGTCTTGCTAAAGTCAGACCATGTTTTAACCAAGCGTTGGCATTCTCCGGCTGGATTTTTATTGCTTGATTGTAACATGCGATCGCTGCTTCATATTGCTTTTGGGCAAATAAATCATCACCTTGTTGAATATCAGCCTCTACTGATACTTGTGGTGCTTGAGTCTGGGTTGTTTTTGATTCTGTAATTTCTTGGAGAATTAACTCTTTACGTTGTTGAGCATCTAATTGCAACTCGGAAAGTTGAGACACAAATTCAGTTTCTAATTTTTCCAGTTTTTCGAGAAGGAATAACTTTTGTTTTTGAGCATTTACTTGCAGTTCCGAAAATTGTTCAGCAAACTCTAAACCAGATTTTTCTAGATTTTCGATAATTGAATCTTTACGATCGCTGATATCTAACTGTGCGGCTGTTTGGATTTTTTCTAAATTATCTAATAATACTTGCTTTTGTTGCTCATACTCCAAGGGTAAACCAGAGAGTTGAGCAGTTAAACTATTGGCTATTTCTCTAATATTATCGAGTGTTTTATCTTTTTGCTGTTCAGTATCTACTCTCATCCCCGCCAACTCTGAGATAAATTCTTGTTGCGTTTTGACTAATTCTGCCAGTAAGTCATCTTTTCGCTGCTGAGTTGCCGAGTTTAAGCTAGATATATGTAAATTAAAGCTATTTTCTAATTCTGCGATATTATTTTTAGTCCTATCTTTTTGCTGTTCAGCATCGACTCTAATTCCCGCTAACTCTGAGATAAATTCTTGTTGGTTTTTGACTAATTCTGCCAGTAAGTCATCTTTTCGCTGCTGAGTTGCCGAGTTTAAGCTGGATATATGCAAATTAAAGCTATTTTCTAATTCTGCGATATTATTTTTGGTTCTATCTTTTTGTTGTTCAGCATCGACTCTAATTCCTGCCAATTCTGAGACAAATTCTTGTTGCGTTTTGAACAATTCCGCAATTAAATTATCTTTCTGTTGTTGAAAATCTGCTTGTAAATTGGCAAACTGAGCGATAAATTCATTTTGGGATTTTTCCAAATATTCCCAAGTTATCTGCTTATGTTTTTCAGTGCCTATTTTGATTTCTGCAATCTGTGAAGCAAAGTCAGATTCTAAGTTAACGATATTTTCTAAACTGGTATCGCGTTTTTGTTGGGCGTTTAGCTGCAATTGTTGTAATTGCTGACTAAATTCAGCTTCTAAATTTTCTAGATGACTTTTTAGGTTCTTTATTTCTAATTCTAAACCTGATAAAATATTATGTTTAGATTGTATTATCTCAGATTGTAAATTAGATAAATTCTCTTGTTCTTGCTGTATATTACGCTTGAGAGCTTCCGACTCATTCTCTAATTCTCGATTAATTTTTTTAACTTCTTGAATCAGATTTTCCGCTTCTTGCTTAACAATAACTATTTGATTTTGCAAATTTTCGATGCCTTGTAGTTGTCCCATTGCTTTATCAACAATTTCCCGAATGGCTACCCGCCGCAACAACCAAAATAAAGCAATCACAGCTACAGGAAATAAACTTAAGATGACTAACCAAAGATTGAGCAAGATAGTTGTCGAAATGCCATTAGATGGTGCTTGCTTTCGCAGTTGGTTTAATTCTGCGCGTTCTTGATTAGAGAGAACTTGCGCGATAGTTTGTTCCTTGGTGATGGGTGGTGTAGTTTGTCCACTAGCCAAACCAGTAGACAGCAGCAAGGGTGAAAATGCGATCGCACCTTTTAAGACTAATGCTAAAACAAATTGATTCTTGCTGTTCACTCTAGTCACCTTCCTCAGATTTTAAAATCCCTTCTTTTAGTGTAGGTGTTTAGCATCAGGTGTTCATGAGCAGGACTTACACACCAGAATTGTGGAGATGGGGTGTAGGGGTGAAAGGGTATGGGGTGAAAGGGTATGGGGTGAAATGGTTTTGAATACATACGCTCTTACACCCTCATACCCCTACACCCTACTCTAAAACCTGAGTTTTTTGTTTTTTTGCGTAAGTTCTAGCAGACTTATACAGGTTGTAATTTTTCCTGCACAAGAGTTGCCTACTAGCCTAAACTGTAATTTATGGCATCTACTATTCAAGCTTTACCAACCGAAGTCGTATATCTCATTACAGCTGGTGAGGTGATAGACTCCTTGGCATCTGCTGTGAGGGAATTGGTGGAAAATTCTCTAGATGCAGGTGCAACAAGGATTGTGGTTTATTTATGGCCGCAACAATGGCGCATCCGTGTGGCTGACAATGGCTGTGGGATGAACCTGGAAGACTTGCAACAAGCCGCAACAGCCCACAGTACGAGTAAAATACGCTCTAGCGATGATTTATGGAAAATTCACAGCTTGGGGTTTCGGGGTGAAGCGTTGCATAGCTTGACGACTTTGGCAGAGTTAGAAATTTTGAGTCGTCCTGCTGATGGTAATTTGGGGTGGCGGGTGGTTTATGGTGATGATGGCAAAGCACAAACAGTAGAAGCAACAGCGATCGCACCTGGTACAGTAGTTACAGTTTCTAATCTGTTTGGTAATTGCCCATCTCGTCGCCAAGGTTTACCCAGTGCAGCACAGCAAATAAAAGCTGTGCAAGCCACAATTCATCAAATCGCTTTGTGTCATCCGCAAGTAACATGGCAACTTTGGCAAAATGACCGCATCTGGTTCACCATTTCTCCCGCCACTACCACCGGACAACTACTGCCGCAAATTTTACCCCAAGTCCGCCAAGGTGATTTACAAGAACTAAAACTCGAAATCCCCCATCCTACCAAATCAGCACTTTCTCTTGTAGTCGGACTACCAGATAGATGTCATCGCCACCGCCCAGACTGGATAAGAATCGCTGTTAATGGCAGAATGGTGAAATCGCCGGAACTTGAGCAGACTATTTTGTCAGCGTTTCATCGGACTTTACCACGCGATCGCTATCCTATTTGTTTATTACATCTAGAAATTTCTCCCGACCAAATTAACTGGAATCGTAACCCAGCCAAAACGGAAATCTATCTAAATGAATTAAACTATTGGCAAGAGCAAATCACCCAAGCAATTGACCAAGCACTTCGCATTGATGATGCGAACTTTAAAGACGCTGTCCAAACCACCAGAGTCAGCAAATTACTCAAAGCCGCAGAAGAAAAAGGCAGTTATCAATTTAATCCCAGCAAAACAGAAAGCACTCAGCACTCTCTCAAAGCAGTAGCTCAAGTCAGCAATACTTACATTGTGGCCGAACATCCTGGTGGAATGTGGTTAGTAGAACAACATATTGCCCACGAGCGAGTTTTGTACGAACAAATCTGTGATAATTGGCAACTTGTTCCTGTGGAACCCTCAATTATTCTTTATCAACTGTCACCCGCGCAAGTTTCGCAACTGCAACGCATTGGTTTAGATATAGAAACCTTTGGCGAACAACTTTGGGCAGTTCGGAACATACCCACCCTTTTGCAACAACGAGAAGACTGTGCAGAAGCGATTTTAGAACTTAGTTGGGGCGGAGACTTGCAAGCGGCTCAAGTTGCGGTTGCTTGTCGTACCGCCATTCGTAACGGTACACCACTGAGCCTACCAGAAATGCAAACACTGTTAGACCAATGGCAACGCACCCGTAACCCCCGTACCTGTCCCCACGGTAGACCTATCTATTTATCTCTAGAAGAATCAGCCTTAGCCCGATTTTTCCGCAGACATTGGGTAATTGGGAAAAGTCACGGAATTTAAGAATTAAGGGTGTGAGGGTTTTGAACACCGACACCCGTTAGAGGCTTTAATTTTTGCTCCCCTTCCCTGCAAGGGAAGGGGTTGGGGGTTAGGTTAGAAAGTTGCACACCAATTTAAATATGTCATTTGCTTGATTTGTAAGTATTTGGAGTATTATTTTTAACAATTTTTATTATGGCTTTCGCTTTTCCATATCCATAATTTAAGTAGAAATTAGTATTTTTGAGAAGACTTTGAAGAACATTATCTTCCTAGTCAATTTGCGGCTGACCTACTGCGAATGATTACGATATATTACCTATTTTTTTATTACAATCTCCAAGTTAATTTGAACTGGATATAAGCTATTAAATAATGCTTTACTAAAAAATTTATATTAGTAGCGTTATTCTCTACTAATTTGTGGGAACTCTGAAAATAGTCAAATTATCAGGTTTACACAGACTTAAATGTATATTAATTTATCCAACTGTTCTCCAAGCAATAATATTTTGATTTGAGTTTCATTTCTACCTTTGCCTTACCAATGAAATAACCACATTTTTAATTAGTTGAGAGGATGAAATGTTAAAGGTGATTCTTGGCCATAGTGATGACCCCGATACTCAAGGAGCGATCGCAGATGTATTAGATAGATGTGTGAGTCAATTACGTAATTTACCGGAAATACCAATCAAAGCTGGTATTATATTTGCAGCAATAGACTTTGATCACGCGCTGATTCTCAAAGAAATTCAGCAAGTATTTCCAGCAATTGACTTGATTGGTTGTACTACAGATGGTGAAATATCTTCAATATTAGGGTTTCAGCAAGATTCCTTAACGCTGATGCTGTTCTGTTCTGACACTGTAGATATTCATGCAGGGGTAGGGTACAAAGCCAAAGAAAATCCCTTGGCGGCGGCGCAGCAAGCAGTACAACAGGCTACAAAGAAGTGTAGTACCCCAGCAAAATTATGTGTTACCTTACCTGCGAGTTATTTAGCAGATGGTTCCACTACCAATGGCGAGTTAATTTTGGCAAGTTTGAAATCAGCTTTAGGTTCTGAAGTGCCAATTTTAGGCGGTGCAGCAGGAGATCAATTTAGGTTTAAAACGGCTTATCAATTTTTTGGGAATGAAGTTTTTACAGATGCACTCCCAATTCTGATTTTTTCCGGGGATATTTTATTTTCTTATGGAACTGGCTGTGGTTGGAAACCCATTGGAAGCAAAGGTATTGTGACAAAATCCCACGGAACCGTGGTTGAGGAAATTGATGGAGTCTCAGCACTGACATTTTATCAGCGATATTTGGGCGATCGCCAACCAACAGCAGAAAATCCTTTAGCAGTATACGAAGGAAATAGCGATCGCTACTATATGCGCGTTCCAAATACTTGTACATCAACTGATAGCATTAATTTTTTGGGCAGTGTGCCAGAAAAAGCCACAGTTCAGATGACAGACTTTAACCGTGATGATGTTCTTGATGCTGTCAAAACATCTCTTCAGAAAGCCTTAAAAAATTATCCTGGCACAGAACCAGATGCTATCTTACTATTTTCTTGTTGCTGTCGGCGTTGGTTATTAGGCACAAGAGCCAAAGAAGAGTATCAAATTATCAAAACAGAACTTGGTAAAGACATACCAATTTGTGGGTTCTATACTTATGGTGAATTTGCTCCCATAAAACCACAAGGTTCTACATATTATCATCAAGAGACATTTGTGACTTTGCTATTAGGCACAAAGTAAAGGGTTATGCAAGATATAGACTACGATGGCAGACTCAAAGAATTAGAAAAAACTGTGCGAGTTTTACAGAAAAAATTAGAGCGTTCAGAAGCAGACCGCCAACAATTAGAGAATGCTAGTGAAGTCAGAGAATCACTACTCAAAAATGTGATTCGAGAATTGGAAGCATCAAAAATTGCTTTAGAAAATCGCGGTCAAGAATTAGAAACCATTTTGGGCAATCTCAAAGCTTTACAAATTAAACTCGTAGAATCGGAGAAAATGTCTGCTCTGGGAGTTTTAGTGGCGGGAATTGCTCACGAAATTAATAATCCCGTTAGTTTCATTTATGGTAACTTAAATTATGCTCATAAATACTTTCAAGATGTTCTAGATTTACTGGAAATTTACCAAAAACATTATCCCAAACCCGCAATTGATATTCAGCAAAAAATCAACGCAATTGAACTTGAATTTATCCAAGAGGATGCACATAAACTATTTCAATCAATGATGTGTGGTGCCGAGCGTATTTGTGAAATTGTCAAATCACTACGCACCTTTTCTCGTCTTGATGAAGCCGAGTTCAAAAGTGTTAATGTTCATGATGGTATTGATAGTACCTTAGTAATTTTAAATAATCGGTTTAAGGCATTATCTAATAAATTACAGGATATTCAAATTATCCGTAACTATGGAGAATTACCATTAGTTGAATGTTATGCAGGGCAGCTTAACCAAGTATTCATGAACATCTTAGCTAATGCGACTGATGCTTTAGAAGAGGCAGTCATTAAAAAAAGATGTACTCAAGAAAATTTTAATCCGACAATTGAAATTGCAACTAAAGTCATCAATCATGACTGGATAGAAATTAGTATTGCTGATAATGGTTTAGGAATTACAGAACCAGTACAGACAAAACTATTCGATCCGTTCTTTACGACTAAAGATATTGGCAAAGGTACAGGTTTAGGTTTATCTATTAGTTATAAAATTATTGTTGAATTGCATAGAGGTAAATTAGAATGCCATTCAGAACCAGGAGCAGGAGCAACCTTTATTATTCAAATTCCTGCTCGACAATCTAAAAAATAATTTACTTATACCAATTTTATGTGAAGCTGCACAGTATTTCACCCATCCCTAACCCCCCTCATAATAAATAAGTTTTTTAGACATGATTTTACTGTATTTCAAGCCTGGACTCGAATAAGTGTCACACCACTAATGGCTGCATAAATGGGTGAATAAGCTACAAGAAAAACTGGAAGACTATAAATGCCAGTTAAATTCCGTACCTCAAAAATTATAATTATCGCAACGATTAAAAACACCAAAATATTCATAACTATCCACAATGCTGCTTGTGGAGGTGTAAATCTGAGTGCTAAAGATTGGAGAATGCCTATTACTAACGCCGCTATGATTAAGCCAGTAACAGAACTAGCGATCGCTCCTCTATTATTCCACAGATTTGTTTCCAAGGAAGTCCCCACTGGCCACCAGGTAGTAAAAATTAAAATAAAGATAGTTAAGGCAATTCCAGCCCAGCCAAAAGCACTAGCAAGTATCCACCAAAGCCTCTGGGTAAACCATCTCTGCAAAACGAACCATTGAAATATCCCAATCACTACACCAGCCGCCACCGCCGCAGCAATCACACAACTATACATTCCATACATTACATTTTGATTTTGCAATAGTAAAGGGAAGGAAGTGAACAACATATTCAATATACCAATGGCTAACAATCCTACGCCAGTGCCAACAAATCCGCCAAGAATAAAGCCGATTACTGTTAACAGCATCCAGCGTCCCCACACTCCTAAACTCAAATAATTTTGGTTACTCACGGTTTAACTCCAACTTTGATGACAACCCATTACCAATTAAAATAAAACCCTCAGACTTACAGCAAATTTGATTTTATGAGGTAGAGTAACTGATGGAAAAAAGTAATGAGTAATGACTCATAAATTTACTGATTACTTATGGTGTACCTCACTTACTCCAAAAGTGCAGTAAGTTTGGGTTTATACAAAAATAGCCTGCACTTCGCAGGCAATTATATGCTTCTTCTTATCGATTTGGTATAAACGGGACTTGTGATTTTGAGGCGGGATTTGAGCTAAATTAAGTGTTTTCTGATATCTGTTGGCATGAGGATCAATTTTAGAAAGCGATAGTTATAGTGATTATTTTACTGTATTTCAATCCCGGACTCGAAGAAGTGTCACACCACTAATGGCTGCATACACTGGTGAGTAGGCTACAAAAAAAACTGGAACACCAAAAATTCCACCTGCACCTCGTACCCACAAAATTATAATTACCGCAGCGATAAAAAACACAAAAATATTCATAACTGTCCACAGTACTGCTTGTGGAGGTTTAAATTTGAGTGCTAAAGATTGGAGAATTCCTATTACCAAAGCTGCTATGAGTACGCCAGTAACAGAACTCGCGATCGCTTCTCTATTATCCCAAAGAGTTGTTTCTAAAAATGTCCCATCAGGTTGACCAACTGGCCCGGCAACGTGAGTATACGTCAAAATAGACATGGTGAAAGCAATTCCAGCCCAGCCAAAAGCACTGGCAAGTATCCACCACAGCCTCTGGGTAAACCATCTCTGCAAAATAAACCATTGAGATATACCAATTATTACACCAGCCACCACCGCCGCAGCGATCGCACTACCATATAGTAGATAACCAATAGCTCCTTGACCTTGCGCTCCCGGTAAAGGTAAGAAAGCTAACGATATACTCACAACAGGAATAGCTACAAATCCTACGCCAGTGCCAACAACTCCACCAACAATAAAGCCAGTTACTGTTAACAGCATCCAGCGTCCCAATACTCCTAAACTCAAAGAATTTTGGTCACTCACTGTTGAACTCCAATTTTGATTACAACCCATTACCAATTAAAATAAACCCCTCAGACTGAAGTCTGGGACTACATAAACCAAGCCTGCACTTCGCAGGCAATTATATGCTTCTTCTTATCGATTTGGTAGAAATGGGACTTGCAATTGATTTTGAGGCGGGATTTGAGCTAAAAATTAAGTGTTTCCTGATATCTGTTGGCATGAGTATCAATTTCAGAAAGCCATACTCATAGTGATTATTTGACTGTGATTAAATCCCGGAGGACTCGAATAAGTGTCACACCACTAATGGCTGCATAAATGGGTGAATAGGCTGCAAGAAAAACTGGAAGACTATAAATGCCAGCTAAATTCCGTACCCCAAAAATTATAATTATCGCAGCGATTAAAAACACCACAATATTCATAACTATCCACAATGCTGCTTGTGAAGGTGTAAATCTGAGTGCTAAAGATTGGAGAATTCCTATTACCAAAGCCGCTATGATTAAGCTAGTCACAGAACTAGCGATCGCTCCTCTATCATCCCAAAGAGAAAGACTTTGATTAACTCTCCACCAGCTAGTAGACATCACAAAAGCAATAGTGAAGGCAATTCCCAGCCAGCCAAAAGCACTGGCAAGTATCCACCAAAGACAATTGCTAAACCATCTCTGCAAAACAAACCATTGAAATATCCCAATCATTACACCAGCCACGACCGCCGCAGCGACTATACTACCATCCGCTACATACGGTAAAGCTGAGGGAGGGAAAAACATACTTACTATACTAATAGCTACCAATCCTACGCCAGTACCAACAAATCCACCAAGAATAAAGCCGATTACTGTTAAAAGCATCCAGAGTCCCCACACTCCTAGACTAAAAGAATTTTGGTCACTCACGGGGTTTAACTCCAATTTTTAATACAACCCATTACCGATTAAAATAAACCCCTCAGACTGGAGTCTGGGGCTACACAAACCAAGTTCAAGGGGCGACAATCGCCTCTAAAAGCAACCAGATAAAGGTTTGGGAGGCACAGATCCCTTGAACCCGGACGCTCTTGCATAAGTTCATACTTTAGCTCATTGTTAAAGTTTCCCAAAGCAGCCTTGGTTAATATGTCCAGATTATGCTTGATCAGCCATATAAGATGAATAATTTAATGGCAAAGTTACTGTGAATGTGCTACCAACACCACCTTGACTGTGAATGCTAATTTGTCCTTGATGCGCTTCTACACACTTTTTCACAATGACTAATCCCAGCCCTGTACCCGGAATGGATTTGACATTAGAAGCTCGATAAAATGATTCAAATATTCTGGCTTGATCAACTTCTGGGATGCCAATTCCTTGGTCTTGAACACAAAATATAGCTACTTGATTAATTAAGTCGCAAGTTAACTCAAATAATATGTTGCTGCCTTTGGGAGAGTATTTGATAGCGTTATTGAGTAAATTTGTAAATATATAGCGTAATAATTGTTCATCCATGCAGGCATCGGTGCGATCGCTCTCACAGCTAAAAATAATTTCTCCGCCTCTGGGATGAATCATGGTAAATTCGGCTAACAATTCTCGACAAAATTCATCTAGATTCAGGGGATGAGGATGACATTCCAATTTCCCTGCATCTGCTTTCCCCATAAACAGCACATCTTCCATGAGTTGTTTCATGGATTGCACGGCACTACTAATTCGGTTTAAATAGGTATTTCTTTTTTCTGCTGTTAAATTTTCTCCTTGTAATTCAATCAGTTCTACTGAAGATTGAATCACACTTAAAGGATTACGAAATTCATGAGAAACAGTAGAAATAAATAGAGATTTTAGTTGGTTAACTTCTTGCTCTTTATGCAATGCTTGTTCGAGTAATTGTGTTTGTCGCCGTTCGCTAAGATCCCAAAACACAACTACGACACCATTAATTTGCCCAGGGTGTCGCATAATTGGAGAAGCACTGTCACCAATAGGCACTCTAGAGCCATTTTTTGTAATTAATGATGTAAAGTCATTTAAATAGACAACCTTTTGTTCTCTTAAAACTCTGGTGACAGGGTTTTCTACAGAAGTTTCGGTGACTTCATCAACTAGCTGCAAAATTTTAGATATGTCTTTACCCAAAGCATCTGCTTGTCGCCAACCAGTGAGTAACTCTGCTGCTGGGTTAATAAATGTCACGATTCCTTGTTCATTTGTCGCAATCACAGCATCACTCATAGAGTTCAAAAGAGTGGCGAATCTGTCTCGACTTTCTCTTAAGTCCTGTTCTAATTGATGTTTTAATAAACCAATTTCAATGGCTATCCGTAAATCTTTTGCTGTAAAGGGTTTAATGATGTAACCAAATGGTTGAGTCGTTTTAGCTCGTTGCACTGTCTGATTATCGCCGTAAGCAGTGAGAAAGATAACGGGGATATCTAACTGCTCACGAATTTGAGATGCGGCGGTAATTCCATCCATCTCACCTTTTAAGATGACATCCATTAAAACTAATTCTGGTTTGCCTTCTAAAGCTTTATTAATGGCAACTTGTCCTGAAGAAGCTGTACCAATTACTGTATATCCTAGTTGATTTAGTTGGTTAGCAATGGTTCTAGCAACTATGACTTCATCTTCAACAACTAAAATTCTGACTGGCTCCATTAGAAATATATTAATCTGGTTTAATGTTTGATATTATCTGTGCAGGCTGGGAGTAGGGAAGTAGGCAAGAGGGTTTTTCGGGTGTGCTGTTTTTTTAGAAATCAAATATGAGTCCTATGTTACTGCAAAATTAACTGGGGAAATTGGATAGTAAATACTGTACCGTGATTACGTTCTAAAGTAATACTGCCTTCTAGCTGTTCTGTAACCAAGTCATAAACTAAAGATAAACCTAAAGAACTGGTATTCTTCCAATCTAAATCATTTGGTATCCCAACACCATTATCTTGAATAGACATTTTAATATGGTTAAGAATTTTTTCCAGGGTAATGGTTATAGTGCCTTTCTGGTCATTTGGGAAGGCATGTTTGAGGGAGTTAGAGATTAATTCGTTAATAATTAAACCACAAGCGATCGCTTGATCGATATTCAGGTCTATTGGGGCAATATAAGTTTTTAATTCGATTTTATCCAGTCCAGTTTGGTAAGAGATTAAAATACTAGTTGCTAAACTTTGGATATAATCAACTACATCTAATTGTCCGATGTTGGGAGAAGTGTATAAGTTTTTGTGAATTAACGAGATAGAATCAATCCGATTTTGGCTATCTTGAAAAACTCTAATTACTTCTGGATCTACGAGAGTTTGAGATTGGAGTTGTAATAAACTCGAAACTATCTGCAAATTATTTTTGACACGATGGTGTACTTCTTTTAAGAGAATTTCTTTTTCAGCTAAGGCATTTCGCAATTCTCTTTCGGCTTTTTGTCGTTCGGCTAATTCTGTTTGGGCTTGCTGAAATATACTAGATTTTTGAATAGCGATCGCAATTGTCACTGAAAGTTGATCCAGTAAGTCTAGTTGACTTTCTTCCCATTCTCTCGTCCTAGAACATTGATGTGCTACAAGTAAGCCCCAAAGTCGATAACTAGTATTTTCGCCACCGACTTCTAATAAAATCGGGACAACTAAGTTAGCCTTGACTTCAAATTGCTCTAACAGTTGAATATGACAATCTGTAAGTCCGGCTGTATAAATATTGGCGATCGCTCGTTTCAGTCCATAATAATACTCTAGTCCCGCCCCGGTCTGAAAACAAGTATCTTCAATTTGGACACCTAAAGATTCTCTCCACCCCGCCTCTACTGATTCGGCGACGACTTTTCCACTCATATCAGGTGCAAATTGATAAACAATCACGCGCTCTACTTGCAGCAAATGTCTTACTTCTTGCACTGTAGCATTGAGAATATCTTGCAATTTCAAAGATTGATGAATTCTTTGGACTACAGTTCGCATTAATTGTTCTCGTTCTAGCTGCGTTTTTAAGGCTTGTTCTGTTCGCTTGCGATTAATTATATCTTGACTGGTACCGATAATTTGACTGCTGTCATCTAGTACTTGATTTGGAAAATCTTCAGCTAGGCGATTATGGCTAACATCTTGAATATAAACTAAGTGAGCATTTATATCTTGATATTTTATGGAGTATGTAACTGTTTCAACATCAATATATCTCCCATCTTGACACCGATGTTGGCATTGAAATTTGAGTTTTAAGTTATTTTTGTGGTTGATAATATCTAATAAAATTTCCTGATATTCTGGAGGATAAAACTCAGTAATCTGCATTTGCAAGAATTGTTCTTTTGGATAACCATATTTACTAATTGCCGCGGCATTAACATTGAGAAATTGCAAGCTTTGGCTATCATAAATCCAAATAGGAAAAGGATTATTAGTAAATATGAAATCATTATTCATGATTGATTAAACTTATAAATTGATATTTTAAACCTCAGTTATTTCAACTATATGACTCATATTTGGTTTTCAGAAAAACTTTCGTCTCCGTCGGCTGGAAATTTCCCACTATATTTTAGTAGAACTTATATCATGTCTGGTTAATATAAATTTGTGCAGAAACGTTAAGACCCTCTCATTTTATGTCTGGTAAAAGACTTATCATACAGACCGCAAGGGGAGCAGAGGAGAGGTTATTAAGGTTTCTGCACAGATTGTTGGAATCACCACTGATTACTCGGACACGATATGACAGCTTATCTTGGTCTTCCGAGAGTGGTAATGTATAGAACGGCTTCATCTGTAGGAATACCAAGGACTTCATTTACTTGGTCATCAAAAAAACCACCAATTCCACTTACGCCCAAATTGAGATGTACGGCGGCTAAATTTAAGCGTTGACCTAAATGCCCTGCATCCATGTGTAAATAACGATAAACGCGATCGCCATACTGAGCAATAGCAGCTCTCAGGTCTGCGGTATGAAAGACAACAGCCGCCGCATCTCTGCCTAAATCTTGCCCCAAACACAGATAATGTAATTCTCGCCGGAAGTTTTTAAACCGAATCTGGCGCAGTTCTTGGGCTTTGGGTGCGTAATAATAACAGCCAGATTCCAAGCCTTTGACTCCACTCACGGCAATAAATGTTTCAATTAAGTTGAGGTCAAAGTAGTCGGGATTCCGGTCAAGATGTTGGTCGATGTAATTTTGGGGTTGGTAGGTAAAATCTAATAAAGCTTTGAGTTCATCAAAGGTTAAATCATCACCACTGTAAGCACGAGTAGAACGGCGCTTGTGGATAGTCGCTTCTAAACTGGAAAGATTTATACCCCAGTCAATTGGTGTGGTAGCGGTGGGAATTTTCAGACAGAAAGGGAAATTATATTTGTCTTCCAAAGACCTTTCTTGTTTCACTGCTGGTAAATTCAACTTACCAGTGATACCTGATTGAATTTGGGTGTGACGATGAAAATATTTCAGCAACTCGCCGTCAGGGATGTGAGGATATTTAGTTTCTGTCGCGGAAGGTAAAGCTGTGCATCCTGTAGGTAAGTTTTGCTGAATATCTAATAAATCTGCCATTGCCAAGACTGCGATCGCACCTTCTTGTTGTGGATCAATATACAACAAATCATTAACCGCATCATCAACAAAACCGCCAATCAAGTGGGGACGGTAATCAGTAATCGCACTGGCTAACTCAATATTCCCTAACAAATGCCCTGTATCGAGAAAAATTCGCCGATAAGCTCGGTCTTCATACCGCCAAGCCGAACGATAAAAAACCGCAGTCACCACAATTGCCAATTGCGTACCTTCTAACGCCGGATGCCAAAAACAAGCATCTTGCAAAGCTCGCCATACATCATTTTCCCAATACAGCATCAATGAATGAGTGCGGCACTGATAATTATAAAGTCCGGCGGGGAGGAACGGTGTACCGCGAGAAACTACATACACCTCGGCGGGATATAACCCACCAGCACTAGGCGCAGAACGCAAATAAACTGCACTACCCATAGAAGGCATTCTGGCAGTTAATCCGTAACTCCGAAACAGTAAGCGAGATAGTCTTTGCCACCATCCTGCATCTGCTTGAGAAGCCAGGGGTTCTAATGATTCTTGCAGGTAAGGTTTCAGATCAAAAGTCGAGCCAATTTTATACTCTTTAAAAGGTACTGGTTGTTTAGCCCAGTCTAGCCTTTGATTTTTTGCGGCTAGGGTTTGAGGGTCATATTTAGTACGTTCGTGGTAGTGCTGTGCAATAGATTGGTGGATTTCTGGCATAGTACTTTCAATACCCTAGGGCTTGCTTCTTTGATCTTGGCATTCATCTGGCTCATTATTTCGTGTTAAGCGGTACAATCCCATGAAAGAGTCAGGTTCTTAATTTCTAGTTTCTCCTGGTGTATGAGTGCGTCGCCAACGGAGAAAACCGTAGACAACCGCAGCTAAAATCAACAAATAAGGGGTGTAGACTATTAACCATATACCTAACTTTAATAGCCCAACAGTCAAGCTGCCTAGAGATTGAGTCGAATTGTTCCAAGTTTCTTGAATTTGTGAACCTAGCGCACGTTGAGGACTGTTACTAGATACAGCGGCTTCGAGATTTAAGGTAATGGTGGAGTAGGCGACTTGATTTTGCAAGCTTTTGAGTTGAGCGTCAATTTGCTCAATAGATTCTCGGACTCGACTGAGTTCTTGAGCAACACTCAACACATCGCGCACAGAACCAGCCCTGTCCATAATTTTTTGTAAATTTGCTTCGGTTTTGCGGAGATTAGTTAATCTAGCTCGGAAATCCACCAAGCGATCGCCTACATCCTCGGCTGTAATATTACGACTCTCGATTGTACCTAATTTAGCTAATTCTTCTAAGGTCGATTCCAACAAATTTTGCGGCACTCGCAACTGTATAGATGCAGTGTGACGGGAATTTTGTTTTGTGGGTTGGCGTTCATTTAACCCAATCAAATCACCTTGCTGTTTTGCAATAATCTGTGAAACTGCATCAATGCTGTTTTCGACAGAGTTTACCACAATTGTTATTGTGGCTTTTTTGATTAATTGGGGACGCGCCCTAGTGACTGGTGCTGCTTCTGCTTGGGCGACGACATTATTAGCTGTTGGTGCAGCTTGTTCTTGGCTGGCAATTGGCGGTAATGATTTAGTAGAGAAATTTTGGGCAGCACAACTAGTAAAAACAACTCCTCCTAGTAAAGCACTCATCAGTAAGGCTGATTTGCGTGGTAATGGTAAATCAAAAGTCATAATTCGACCTCGGAGAGATGAAATTAATTTCAGTATTACCGAGGAAAGTTTTACTGATGGGTTTGTTGCGATTTATGTAACCGTTATTTTGTCGAATTTGTGTCTGTGAGACAAATCACAGGAGCTACCCGACAAGTAAAATACACTCAAAAACATGGTGTAAAAAAATACCTATTTAAAAAATATGAATTTTGTAGAGTTACTTTTAGTCTTAGCTACCGTGCTGAATGTCGGGAATAGCAATATAATTACCGTCAAAAACGATACAGGGCAAATTCAGACAGTAAAACTTGCTTGTATTAATTTACCCGCAACGAAAAAACCAGATAATCTAGCAACAACCCAGAAACTCAAGCAATTATTACCAGCAGGTAGTCCTGTGGTGATTAGAAGAGTTACAGAAGATGAAGGCGATCGCATTACAGGCGAAATATTCGTAGATAATCAATCAGTCAATCTCCGCTTAGTTGCCGAAGGTAATGCAGTTATTGACCAAGATACTATCGACTACTGCTCAGAAACTAAAACTCAATATTTAATTGCCCAAGCCAATGCTCAAAATAAACGCATAGGAATATGGCAGCAAATGAATCTAGGCTCAACTAAAAAAGTACCAAGATAATTATCGACAGATTTCCTCATTTATAATGCTCTTGGCGAGATTACATATAAAAGCAGATTGTTGAACACACTATTGATTACTGGGACTGACACAGAAGCAGGCAAAACTGTTTTAACTACAGCATTAGCCGCTTATTGGCAAAAATATTATCCACAGCGTCATTGGGGAATTATGAAGCCAATACAATCGGGAATTGGCGATCGCGAGTGGTATCAAAATCTGTTTAAGCTAGAACAATCCCCGGAAGAAATTACGCCGTTGTATTTTCAAGCGCCTTTAGCACCACCCATCGCCGCCGCTAGAGAAAATCGCCCAGTTGATTTAGCTGTGGTGTGGAAAACATTGTGTGAGTTGCGATCGCGCTATGAGTTTTTGTTGGTAGAATCTGCTGGTGGGTTGGGTTCACCAGTTACTAATGAGTTGACGGTGGCTGATATTGCTGGCGAATGGCGTTTACCCACAGTCTTAGTCGTCCCTGTTAGATTAGGCGCAATATCTCAAGCTGTGGCGAATGTGGCTTTAGCTAGACAGTCACGGGTAAATCTCATAGGTATTGTGCTGAACTGCATTCAACCCCGTACTGATGCAGAGATTACCGACTGGACACCAAAAGAAGTCATTGAATCATTTACACATCTCCCCGTTTTGGGTTGCTTACCTTATTTTGATAACCCCACAGATTTGGATCAACTTGCCCAAGCTGCATCTAATTTAGATTTAGAAACGCTAAATATTTAAGGAAATATTAAACTGAGAAAATAGCCTCAAGTGAGTTCGACTAATTTCTAAACCCCTCTCCAAACCTCTCCCCCGCAAGGAGAGAGGCTTTGAATCTTGCCCCCCTTCTCTCGTAGGGAAGGGTTGGGGGTTAGGTTTGAGAGAAAGTTGCACACCACGTTAACTAAAGGAGTTAGGGAGAGGTTCATCGAACTCACATTAGCCCAATCTCAGCCGTCTTCTAGCAGTTTGTTGTCAAAATGGTTTCCACATTCCCCAGTTCTTATTCTGTTGATTTATCCCGTGTGCGGCTTTCTATTCGCACATTGCAACCACAATTAGTAGAGTGGCGGCGGCGACTACATCAACAACCAGAATTAGGCTTTCAAGAAAAACTAACGGCTGAGTTTGTCGCTAGTAAATTGCAAGCCTGGGGAATTGAACATCAAACTGGTATTGCAAAAACTGGTATTGTTGCCACTATTAAGGGGACTAAACTCAGCACTGACACTTCGACTACTCCGGCTGCGCTCAGTACAAGTACACTCAGCACTCAGCACTCAGCACTCAGCACTGAAAAAGTCTTAGCAATTCGGGCAGATATGGATGCTTTGCCCATTCAAGAATTGAACGAAGTACCCTATAAATCGCAGCATGATGGCATTATGCACGCTTGTGGACATGATGGACATACAGCGATCGCACTAGGTACAGCATACTATCTCCAACAGCATCGAGAAGACTTTTCGGGGACTGTGAAAATTATCTTCCAGCCAGCCGAAGAAGGGCCGGGAGGTGCAGAACCAATGATTGCGGCTGGAGTACTAAAAAACCCTGATGTGGATGCCATTATTGGTTTACACCTGTGGAATAATCTCCCCTTGGGAACTGTCGGTGTTCGTGCTGGAGCGTTGATGGCGGCGGTGGAATTATTCAACTGCACAATTTTAGGCAAAGGTGGACATGGTGCAATTCCCCATCAAACCGTTGATTCGATTGTCGTTGCAGCGCAGATTGTCAACGCCCTACAAACCATTGTCGCCCGGAATGTTAACCCCATCGATTCCGCAGTGGTGACTGTCGGCGCACTGCACGCAGGTACAGCACATAATGTCATTGCTGATACTGCAAATATGAAAGGCACAGTGCGCTATTTTAACCCCGCATTTGCAGGCTTTTTTAAACAACGCATCGAGCAAATCATTGCCGGAATTTGTCAGAGTCATGGTGCAAACTATGACTTAGAATATTGGAGTTTATATCCGCCAGTAATTAACGATGCGGGAATTGCAGAATTAGTGCGATCGATTGCCGAAGAAGTGGTAGAAACGCCAGTAGGAATTGTGCCAGAATGCCAAACAATGGGCGGCGAAGATATGTCTTTCTTCTTACAAGAAGTTCCCGGCTGTTATTTCTTTCTTGGTTCTGCTAATCCCGAAAAAGATTTAGCTTATCCTCATCATCATCCGCGATTTGATTTTGATGAAACTGTCTTACCAATGGGTGTGGAAATATTCATCCGTTGCGTGGAGAAGTTTTTTAGTTGAAAATTTTTGGCTCTCCCAGAGTAGTTATGTTAAAATACTATAAATAAATTAAATATATCTCAATAAAATTAGCAGTAATTGATGGCAAAAGCCCAGGCAGAGAAGGAAGTACACAAGCAATTGAGAATATAAAATACAAGAGATGTTAAAAATAAAATTAGTATTTTAATAAATATGCCTTCTAATCCCTTACTTCATTTTATTACTAAAGTTATGAATATTGAAGATATCAAAGTATTGAATTATGATTTTATCACTGATGATGAAATCGTAATTGAAATCCAAAATCAATCAAAAGTTAGTCAGTGTCCTCGGTGTGGAAAAACAACTAATAAAACTCATCAAAATCATTGGTATATAGTCAGAGATATACCCATGAGTGACTATCAAGTATTTTTAAAAGTAAATCGTCGGCAATTAAAGTGTACAGAATGCCAAAAAGTATTTAGTGAGAAACTATCTTTTGTAAAAAGTAGAAGAACCTATACGAAAAGATTAGCGAACAAAGTAATTAAGGAAGTGTTAGAAACTGATGTAGAGAATGCAGCCCGAAGAAATAGAATGAGTTCATCTGAGATAGAAACAATATTAAAAGAATTAGAATCAGAACTACTAAAAGAAAAACCTAACCAGATAAAAAAGCTAGGAATAGATGAAATCGCACAATTAAAAGGAGGAAAGAATTATGCAGCAGTATTAGTAGATTTAGAAACAAGAAGACCGATAGCATTGTTAGAGAAGAGAAATAAAGCGATTATAGCAGAATACTTATCCAGTTTGGGTTCAGAGGTATTAAATCAAATAGAAGAAGTCAGCATAGACTTATGGGTACCATATAAAAGTTTAATCCAAGAAATGCTACCGAATGCTCAAGTAGTAGCAGATAAATTCCATGTCATGAAACAAATAAATCAGGAGTTAGACGCAAGAAGAAAACAGGAAAAAAGAGCAGCCTTAAAAATTAAAAACCGCCAAGAAAGAGACAAGAGATTAGCTGGCTTAACTCACAGTAAATACCCTTTATTGAAGAAAAAAGAATGCCTCAGTGATGAGGAACAAGCTCAGATATATTTACTCCAAAAAGTTGCTCCGGAATTAGGAGAAATGTATCGAAATAAAGAAGCAATTAGAGATATATTTGAAAGTTCCATAACCAGTGATGAAGCTTTAGATAAATTCCTGGAATGGACTCAAGCAGCTTATAAATTATTCCCCAAAAGTTGTCGAACTATCAGTAGATGGATAGATGAAATTCTTGCTTATTTTGATCACCGAACTACTCAAGGTATTGTTGAAGGAATTAATCAGAAGATTAAGCTAATTAAACGCAGAGCTTATGGCTTAACTAACTTTAATAGTTTTAGACGAAGAGTTTTACTAAATTGGTATTTCTGTTGTTAATTTTACATATCTAATCTGGGAGAGCCAAATTTTTCTGTTGAAACCATATCCCGCCTAGAACTAAAGTTCCAGGCTAATAGCCAAAGTCCACTCAAGTGGACTGGATTTTTTATAGAGTCCTCTTTAGAGGACTTGCGCTATGAGACTCGGAATTAATTCCGAGGCTTTATTTTGCGTCTTTGCGTGAGCTTTTGCTAATATCATCAGCCACACAAAAATATTAAATTAAGTAGCTCAACCTAATTAAAGCGAAAACGCTCAACAACATAACCGTGATGTGTTGCCCTAGCTTCAACACCAGCCATAATTGCACAAGCACTCATCATATTCGTCATCAAAAACTTGTCCTGACAATTCATCACGCTTGAGATGTAACCACTCATCTTCTATGCGATTAAGCTGGGGACTATAGGGTGGCAAGAAAAATAGATATAGTCCCTGCTGTTGCCAGTCGTCAATTCGAGAACGCACCAAATGGCTTTTATGAACAGAGGCATTATCCAGCATCATGACAGTGATTTGCCCAGTTTGTTGAAGATGTTGCAAGGCTTTTTGTGCCTGCCATTCCATCAGTTGTAGATGAGTAGATGTTTTGAGCGTGCCTAACATCAAAGCGTAATCAAAGCGAACTTTTTGCTCCAACACAGCCCAAATATTTATTCGTCGTCCACGCCTTTTTCTTTGCCCAATTCGCTTTTGTACTCCACTACGAGCATAACTGTACTCAGTTGGGCTTTGGCAACATGAGCCAGATTCATCAAGATAAATTAATCGCAGTATTCCCAAGCTTGACCACAGTTTTAACATCTCCCAATCTAGCCGCTTGGCAAAAGCATACTCCTGTTTTACAGGTGGTGGGCTGGAGCGCATTCGTTTCCATGTCTAGCCTTTTTTTTGACTAATCGGCGCACTTGTTCCTTCCCCACCTTGACTCCACAAGCCTGCTCCCATTTTTTTTGAAGTTGCGCCGCACTATAACGCCGAGGTTCTTCTAACCATTGCTCCATCTGCTGCCAATGACTATCCGTCCATTTACGCTTGCGTCCACGCCCATCTGCTTCCCAAAGCCCCTCAATTCCTCCACTCAGCCATCTATGAATTGCTTGGCGCACTGTTTGGTCTGCCCAATTCCAATACTCGGCTATCTGCTTTACCTTCCATCCACGCGCATTTAAACGCACCACACTTGCCCTCTGCTTTACCCGATGTGGTACTCCATCTTTCATACTCAACTCTAAAAGAGCTTTGTTTTCTTCTTGACTCAGTTTTATTTGTAGTGATGCTGGCATTTTTATGGTTGAGATGCACTGCCACTTATTTTACGGTTTATTTGGTTGAGCTACTTAATTCCCGGATAGGGAAGTAGCGCCGCTACGAAAACTAGTTGACGCACTTTTACCGCTTCTGCAACCAAAGGAATTATCGTACCAGCCATTGAGTGACCGACTAAAACAATATCATCATCTGTTTTAGGCACTACTTTAATCACTGCATCTGCAAATTGAGACAAAGTAGTAGAAGCATTTTCAATTGGCAAATCCATTGCTAAAGTTGTGTGACCCTGAGATTCTAAGTAAGGCGTTAGCAAATTCCAACACCAAGTTCCTTGAAAAGCACCGTGAACTAGGCAAAAAAGACTCATATAGCAATCTTATTTGATTTCTAAACTACTGGTTGAGGTAGGGAGTAGATTTGTTTGTAATTCATTTAGGACAGGACTGCTATCTTAAATATTAAATTGAATAGGTTTTAATGATGGATTGACTGAGAAAAGTTTAGCTTCATTTAAATCCCTACTTTTAGATATATGACTATTTACACTGTTGTTAGTTAAGCTAAAACTAGATACTACAACAGGTACAAAGATATGAATAAAACATTAATCAATAGTGTGATTTTTACAATGTTAATTTTGTTGATTTTTTCTCCTTTTGCTGCTCTTGCTAGTTTAATGATTGTTTTGCTCATAGCAGCAACTTTTTGGTTTATAGCGTTTTCCAGTCTAATGAGATACAGTAATTAGATAAGATATAGATTATGAGAAGATATAAATGAAAGCATACTCACTTGACTTTCGGCAGAAAATAATTGATGCGTACTTAGAGGGTGGGATCTCACAAAGACAGTT
>NZ_JACJSD010000033.1 GCF_014697615.1 Nostoc sp. FACHB-280
TCCAGTTTTAAGGCTTTTTGTAGTTTCTCTATTTGCTGAGAAGTTAAATGATTTTTTGCTGGCATTATTCCTTTTTTTTACTTAATTCAGCTTTCTATTATACACAATTTAAATGCTGAACAGCTTATACCCCATTAAAATAGAAATAAATTGTTAAGTTATTTACACACAAGCTAAGAATGATATCTCTTTAGAAGAAATTATTACAAAGAGCGATCGCTCATAACTGCTCCGAGCGTCAGCACATACTAAAAAGTAAACAGTAGCTGACATTTTCATACTGTTGGAATAGGCGATCGCTAATTAGCAGGACACAAACCACAAAGCAGGCAAGCTGTGTGCCAAACCACTGAACAACGCATCGTCCATAATGGTAAGCATAGCAGCATAATGCTGTGTAACTTAGCTACAAGGAGCAAAAAATATGTTGCTGGAGTTAAAACGTATCTATGTACCGCCAGGACAAAGGGTGTTATTGCAAGATGTCACTTGGCAAGAATTAGAAACAATTATTGAAGAGTTAGGCGAACATCGTGCAGCGCGAATTGCTTATGATCAGGGAATATTAGAAATTATGGCTCCATTGCCAGAACATGAAGACAATAAAGAAATTATCAGTGATTTAGTCAAAGCACTTTTAGAAGAGCTAGATATTGAATTTAGATGTCTGGGTTCTACTACCTTCAAAAATGAATTTATGGCTCAAGGTATAGAACCCGACCAATGTTTTTATATTAAAAATGAAGCTGCAATTCGTGGTAAAAAGCGGATAGATTTAACAGTTGATCCGCCTCCTGACTTGGCTTTGGAAATTGATATTACTTCCCGTACCCATCCTGATATTTATCAGGCTTTAAAAGTGCCAGAGTTGTGGCGTTTTGAAAAAGGCACATTGAAAATTAACGTTTTACAAGATGGGAATTATGTAGAGTCTAAATCAAGTTTAAGTTTTCCCGATTTACCATTGATTGAACTGATTCCTCAATATCTGGAACAAAGTAAAATCTTAGGTAGAAATGCAACACTGAAGGCGTTTCGGAGTTGGATAAGAGAATATTTATCTAAGTAGCGATCGCTATTTTTAGATAACAGGACTGACGCACAAAGATTGTAGGCTACTCTAAAGCCTGGATTTTTCATTTCTTGGCGTTACGCTCTGTTTCTTGAACAGACAATTTAGAGCGATCGCTATCCCACACAGTTAGCAATTTTATTTTTCTGAATTGGAATTTTCTCTTTTTTCCCTGACATCACGTAACTTTTGGATGAGTTGACGATCAGGTTCTTGGGAAGAAGATAATTGATTCCTATTAGTTCTAGATGTCGATGGTGTTGGCTGAATTTTATCAGTTGCTGGTGTAATCAATGGTTTAGCTGTCGCCACTGGATTAGGTTGTAGCTGGCTGCTATTACCTGCGGGAATGATTATTGGTTGAGTACCTGTTGCTGGTTGAGTTGTGACTGATGGTGTCTGCTGTGAACCATCTCCAGCCGTTTTGCTACTGTCTTGGAAACGTAGGTTAAATGGATAACGGCTAATTGTTTTCTCACCCTTTAAAGATTTGGCATTAAAATATTGTCTGGCTTTTAATTGCAGTGCTGGAGAAAGCAATTTATCTTGGAATTTGATATCCAATACTTTGCCCTCAGGATCTACTACTAAAACCCCTAAGACTGTACCTTCCACTCCTGCTTTACTCACAGCAACTGTATCCCGAATCACTGGTTTTTCTTCTGAATTAGGGTATTGCTGTTGGAGTGCTTTTCGCAGTTCTTCGTAAGACTGAACTTGGGCTATTAGTGTTTGATTGGGAGCTTTTGTCGGTAAGCTGGGTGTGTTGATTGGCTTTAAATTGGGGAGACTTGCTGTTGATGTTGTATTATCCCCAGTCTTGGGTGTTTGATTGATAACATTTCCTGAAGTTACACTGGGAGTAACTGCCACATTATTCTCAGGCTGTACAGGTTGGGGAGTAACTTTGTTATTGGCCGTTGTCACATTTGAGCTATATGCCGGATTTGGAGTTGGACTATTGAGAATTTCCGACGGTAGTGGTGCTGGGGGTAAATCTGGTAATTTGTCTACTGGAAGCGGTTGCGATTTTTCTGGAATGACTGGCTTGTCATCAAAATTAGGAATTGCAGCAGTAAATTTTTGGTTCCCAGCTTTAAAACCGGAGTCAAAGCGATAACTTTGTCTAGGAAACTGTATAGACTGCCTAGTAGGTAATGAAGAAATACGGTAGTTATTAGAAGTGGTCGGTAGGGATGGTACTACCGACTGTGTATACCCAGATGGTGGTAGCGGAGGAACGACAGTTGTTTGTCCACCCAAGTTAGGCGGAAGTGTTTGTGGTTGAAGTGCTAGTTGCTGTTGCGACAATGTTGGTAGTTGTGGTTGCACAGCAAATTGAGATGTACCTGGAGTTTGAGGTAAACGATTTTGATCAGCTTGGCTTAACTCCAAAATACCCACTGATTTTGATGATGCTGCATCTTTGGGTTTATTGGGATCTACCGGCATTAATGGCACAATCAGTGCAATGGCACCATGAATCCCAATTGAAGCTAAAGCAGCGATTCCAGTTGGCTGGCTTAAAATTTCAGGTATATTTTTTAGCAGGGAGACGTAAGACATAGCTGTTATCGTTCACTCGGCTCAGTTACAGTTTATTCGCAAATCAATATTATCTTGGTGGTACAAAATGCGCCCTTCTAAAGAAAATCACTTTTTGGGTAAAATTCAAAACGACAAAACTTCGATTTTTTGTCACGGTTCAATTTTTTAATGACGCAATTTTATCTTTTTTGGTTGCAGTTGCAGATCAGAATGTTAATTAAATAGTTATCACTTCACTAATTTCTATCTTGCGTCTAGATTTACGCAGTCCAAACTGACAATTACAGTAGTTGTCCGTGAAAACCCACGCATCAGTCTAGAGATATATCAATCTAAAATCTACCCGACTCAACTAGCAAGATAAATGTTATTTAGTCAGTTGAGATTTGTCAGTAGACAGTTAGTTAATTGTATGCAAAAAATTGCATCCAGATGACATGGTATCACATCAGTTAGTTTTTAATTGTAGTTAGGTTTGCTGTTTTGCTAATAGATGGGGATTCCTAATTACTGATATTTTAGTGACATCATATCTAACTATAAAATTTGGATTTGAATGAGCAAATGCCGTTACCTACAGTTATTGTCCCTGGATATTTAGAAAGTGCGATCGCCTACCTCAACTTAGAAACTGCCCTCACACAGTTGGGGTTTCCCACAGTTACAGTACCATTAAGACGGCGTGATTGGCTCCCGACTGTTGGCGGTAGGCCTGTGACACCAATTTTGCAAAAGCTTGACCTGACTGTTAAACAAATATTGCAGGAATATCAGTCTCAGCAAGTCAACCTAATTGGACATTCAGCTGGCGGCTGGATTTCCCGGATTTATTTAGGAGAAAAACCGTATACTCCCCGCCATCAAACTAATCCATCAATTTGGAATGCCCATTCTTTAGTAGCCTCCCTCATCACTTTAGGTACACCTCATATCAGCCAAGAACGCTGGACTCGTTGGAATTTAGACTTTGTAACCAACAACTATCCCGGTGCATTTTACAAAAATGTCCGTTATGTCTGTGTGGCTGGCAAAACTATTTTTGGCGCAAGACGGCCTGGTAGCTGGTTAGCTTACAGCAGTTACCAATTAACCTGTGGTCAAGGTAATACCTGGGGAGATGGTATCACCCCCATTGCTGCTGCTCATCTGGCAGGAGCTGAAAATCTCATCATTGAAGGTGTAAGACACTCACCCAGAAGTCCGGGAATTTGGTACGGTTCCCCAGAAGCACTCCAGACTTGGGTAAAATATTTGCTTTAAAAATACATATATCTTTAATAAAGACAAAAAATATTTATATTAATTATGTAAAATGTAATAAAAATATATATTTTTAAAAATCAGGAGGGGTGAACCATGCAAAGCACCCAGTTCGAGAGAATTTTGCGACGACTTGCAACGGTATTATCAGTCGTAATTCTGACCCTGTGCTTGATTTACACTACCACTGGCGTTTTGCTGTCTTTTTATTACGAACCGACAGCTGGTGGTGCTTACAATTCTTTGAAAATGATTAACACTCAAGTGCCTTATGGCTGGCTGTTTTACCGAACCCACGAAATCGCAGGTAACGGTTTAATTGCGATCGCCTTGGTGCAGATTGTCGTCATGTTTTTAGGGCGACAATTTAGCCAGAGTTGGCTAGTTGCTTGGGTAAGCGGGATTTTATTAACCTTAAGTGCGATCGGACTAGATTGGACAGCCATGCTCCTCGACTGGACACAAGAAGGATACTGGCGGTTCAGCATCGAATTGGGAACCATCGAAGCCATTCCTCTGATTGGGGAGCAATTGCGAAATATCTTAACTGGCGGTGGCGCGATTAACACCCTCACAGTTGAACATATTTACACCATCCACAGTTACATAGTGGCGGCGGCTACCTTAATTTTGGCTGTGGTACATTTACTGGCTCTTGTCTGGCAAGAACAGCAAACTTATACAGCAGAAGTTTTAAATCAACTTCCTGAAACTTCGCTAGTAGAAAGTTGAGCCAACGTTGGTACAGCAACTTCTTCTAATTCTGGTAACTTTTCTACAGCCAATGGTGTAGATTGGCTCGCACCAGATAAGCGTTTTAACAAATTTGGTCTGGGGTCGTGCAGTAAATAGATAATGCGATCGCCTATTTCCCAATCGTGATTAGCTGGCATAACTTGGAGACGCTCTTCTCGTTCTAAGAGTAGCGGTAGCAACACCCCAGTCCGAATTTTTTCTTGGATGCGTTCTTGTTGACTGTCAACATCTGCTGCATCCAAAGTAATTGTCCCTAACTTCACACGCCCGTCATTTAGGTATTCATTCCAAGTCTTAATTGTTAATTCACTGACAAAAGCCTGACTCACCGTCTTTTGATTTCCGCCATTACTAGCTTGAGGATCACGCGGAAATACAGCTAACACTCGTGGAGGATTAAATTCTTCCGCCGCCCGTTGCGCCAGCACAAAATTTACCTCCCCGTTACTTGTCACTGCTAAAAAAGTCCCCATCGAAGCCAATCCAGCTTCTTCCAAAACTCCCGTATCTAGGGCGCTACTAGCAATCACACGAATATTCTGCTCGGCGGCTTTTTCGCAGCGTTCCGGGTCGGTGTCAATCATCACCACAGACTCTTCTCGTTCTTGAAAGAAGCGAGCAATTAACAAACTCAAAGGATTACAACCAACAATCACCACTCCAGTCGCATCTTTAGAGGTGATTTGTAATAACTGGGCAATTCCGCCAGCCGTTAACCCCTGGCAAACCACAGTCATAATAATAGTCAAAAATACTAAAGCTTTTATTGCATCTCCACCATTGATGCCATGCTGTGTTAGTAAAATTGCGAACAAAGAAGCCACTGAAGCCGAAACAATTCCTCTCGGAGCTACCCAGCTTAAAAATAATTTCTGTCGCCAGTTGAGGTTACTGTTCCACGTACAAGCCAGGATATTAATCGGCCGTACCACAAACATCAGTACTAAAACCGTTAAAACACTACCCCAACCCAAAGCAAACACACTGGCAATAGATAAATCAGCCGCTAACAAAATAAACAACACAGACACGCTGAGAATCGTTAACTGACCTTTAAAGCTGCGTAATAGTCGTTCTTCTGGTACAGAAGAATTGGCAAACACCGCACCTGCAACAACCGTTGTCATCACACCCGATTCACTGCGAATTGTCTGAGCTAGGGAAAACAGACCCCACAGTATTGCCAAAACTACCAGGTTTTTCAACTCAAACGACAGCAAACTAGCACGTTTGAAAACCCAACTCATCAGGTAGCCACCAACTGCACCAATTGCTGCACCTACCCCTAAACGCATTAATAGACCCACAATCGCATTCACTGGGTCAGCATCACCATTCACAATCGTATCTAAGACAACGAAAGCCAGAATCGCACCTACGGGGTCAATTAAAACCCCTTCACCTTCTAATAGAGTTGCTACCTGTCGATCTACATTTATTTGTTTGAGTAACGGCCCAACCACAGTCGGCCCCGTAACCACGACTATAGAAGCATAAAGAAAAGCGATATTCCAAGGAAATTCCCCCAGCCAATGAGCTGCCATACTACCGCCTAGGAGGGTAATTAGTGTTCCTAGGGTGACGAGCAATTGCAGGCTGACGGAAACCCTGCCTAACTCTCGTAAATCTAAATTCAGTCCACCTTCAAAGAGAATGATTGCCGTTGCTAAGGAAACAATTACTTCTAATCCTGTACCTAGCAAATGCGGGTGCAACAATCCCAGACCATCAGAGCCGAGAATAATACCCAAAAAGAGCAATAGCACAATACTTGGTACACGCAAGTATGCAGCTATCACTTGGGCGCTAATACCTGCGACAACAGCGATCACCATTTGTAGGGTGATTTCAAGAGATGCTTCCATGTTGTGGATTTTGAGCGACTGATTTCAAAATCTCTTGTAAAGAAGTGTAAAAACTACTTCTCCAGAGTACCGCATTAGATTCTTTGTACCTGATTAACTTTTGATTTCGTTTCATACTTGGTTGTTTACGATACTCTATTGTCCTCTAGTTCCCAGAAAAGTGGTAGTTCATGGCTAACAGTCATTTGTCTTCAATTAATTTTCCTCTGCACCCTGCCCCTTTTCCTCTTTTTGACATCCCTGCCGCTTGCTTCTGCATCTGAGTTTCTTTGCAACAAAAATTGTTTTTTTGCAAAAGCTGTTGACATCATTGAAAAAATTAGTTAATTTATAAAAGGTTTGATTGCGATGCCCCCATCGTCTAGAGGCCTAGGACACCTCCCTTTCACGGAGGCGACGGGGATTCGAATTCCCCTGGGGGTACTTTACCAGCAAGGCAGCATCAAACTAAAGTTACAGTCGAAAGTCTTATGCCCCCATCGTCTAGAGGCCTAGGACACCTCCCTTTCACGGAGGCGACGGGGATTCGAATTCCCCTGGGGGTATTTTAAACAAATTCATTATTTATTAAAAGGTCAAGTTTGCCTGTTTAAGACGAGTTGCATCAGGAAAACTTGACACGTAGCTAGACCAATTGTTCTACACGTTGGTAGATGGCTAAAAGATTTAGCTGTAAATCCTTACTCAGCCGACGTTCTATAATAGTCACTGGCATAGTTAATTTGGGCCAGACTTGGATGGTGTAGCAAAGGTTTGTTCCCACAGTTCCATCCAGGGAAATGGGTTCTAGGCTCCAAGTACCAGAAAAGCCTTTGAAATCTCCCTCAACCATCGAAAAACTAATTTCTTTGGGAAAATGTTCTTCTAAGTCTAAAACGACACGGGCGCAAAAGTTGAAATTCAATAAACGCTGAGAACCTACTTGCTCCAGTCGAATACCACCGTTAGGATGCTCTAGTAAACGACTTTTAGCAAGATTAGGGATGAAATCAACTAAGGCTTCGTAATCTGTCAGTACTTGCCATATACGTTCCACAGGATGAGGAATGTGGATGTTGGCAGAAATTTGTCGTTGTCGCTCCGCTATTTTCTCGATTTGGACAACTACAGGGGGCAAATTAGCTGTATCAACAGCCAAATTGTCTTCTAGGCTAGTGTCATCAATAGGGGCGGTAAAATCAAGGTTAGCTGTGAGGTTTTGTTGTTCAGTCACGGTCAGAATTTATAACTCGCTTTCGTCCGAAAATTGTGGCAGTGTGAGAGTAAAACAAACTTGGCTTTGTTCAGAATCGGGGATGGGAGTACTTTCAACGGCGATCGCTCCATTTAAATGCTGTACTAAAGATTTAACTAAAGCAAGCCCTAAACCCGTTCCCGGAGTCCATCTTCCACCTTTACCACGACGGAACCGATCAAAGATGTAGGTTGCTTCTTCTTCAGAAATTCCCCGTCCTGTATTAGTCACTTTAATAATAACTTGATCAATTAATTGTTCAACTTGGTGATATGCTTGCACATTAATCACCGTTTCCGGCTCCGAATATGTACAGGCATTCGTGAATAATTCTTGCAAGATACGATTAAAACTTTCTAATTCTGTCTGTATTTTTAAGGAATCCTGGGGTAAATCTAGATTTATAGTTAAAGCTTTAGCTGATAGTTTTGAGTTCAGATTATTTGTCAATGCTTGAACTCTGGTATTTAAATCTATGGTTTCAAACTGGGGACGTTCTTGCTTAGACTCTAATTTCTGGAGTGTCAACAAATCGTTAATTAAGTTAATTTCTTTCGTACATTCTTGCTCTAGAATATCCATGTATCTGGCTTGACGCTCTGGTTGAATTCCCGGCAAGCGCAAGTTTTTGATGGACATTTGCATGTTTGTCAGTGGATACCGCAGGCGATCGCTCATGTTACTCAAAAATTCATCTTTGAGATGATTGAGTTCCCGTAGCTGATCAACATATTGTCGTGTTTTTTCGTGCAATTTTGCTTGCAGTTCTAGGCTACTTTGGAGTTTAGCTGTGCGCTCATCTACCAAAGTCTGTACTTGCCGCAATGTTTGTGATTGAATAATGGCATTGCTCATTTGAGCGCAGACCATTTCCACCAAATTTAATTCGGAAGCTTGCCAACTACGGGCTGTTTTTTGTTGTAGGACAATAAATCCTAGAACTTTGCCTTGATTTTCTAATGGCACTAACAGCAAAGACGGTAAGAGTTCTACCGAAAACAACGAAGCAACCGTTACCATATCTTGGAAGTCTGTATAGTCCTCAATCACTACGGCTTTGCCTGAGTCTGTGAACACTCTTTGGCACAAACCACATTCAGAAATCAGAAATGACTGCGGCTCTACATCTGATTTATTAGTGGTGTAAGTAGGTGTATTCCGGTTCCACTCTGCAACTACATTGGCCTTGGCTTTGGGAATTTGTTTCTTGTTTTGAGTTCTAAATAAAGGATCTTTATATTTCAGCAAGATCAGCAAACCTCGGTCTGCCTGTAAAGATTCGGCTGTTGAGGAAATTGCTAACTGGAGCATTTGATTTAGCTCCAAATTACTCCGACTTAATATAGTTAATTGTTTGATTAAGCTTTGATGTTGTTCGCTTTTTTGCAAATGCTGTTGTTGCGAAGCGATTAAGTGGATTTGAGCGACTTGAGAAAAAGCGATCGCACAAGCTGACTCAACAAAATTTAACAGTTGTTTTTCTGACTCACTCCAATCATATTGTTGGAATTTAATCAGGCTAATAACCCCATTGATTTGTCCGGCAAATCTCGTAGGAATTGCCAAAACTGATCTAATTGGTAATTGGAGATGTTGTCCTCCCACTACCAGACTATCTTGGATAGTCGAAATATCCTCAATAGTGAAGGGTTCTGCTGCACATTGAACTACAGGCGAGTCCATTAACAAATGTTCTGTGGAAAATAATTGGCCGTGCCTTAACCCGGCTAAATACTCGTCAGAACACCAATTGGCAGCAATTGATTCACTGGCTGCTGTACTGGGAGATACTGTGACTAAACAACAGCAATCGACTTTGAAGGCATTGCCTAGTAATCTGGCAATTTCTTGCAGCATCAATGTCGTTGCTGAGTTATTGGCGATGATGTGATTAATTTTTTGTACCAACTGAAGAGTTGGTTCTTTCTGATGCTGCATCAGCTTGAGTGGGTATGATTGTAGTCTGTCTAGGTCATCTGGACACTGTGGCGGCAATGATAAACTTTTTTTCATTCCTGGCACGCTTTTGGATAATGACCTCATATCGTATGCACCCAATGTCTTGGCATATTATTTTCATTTAAGTTATGTCTCTGCACCCTAGTTAGTGGCAAGTCTTTTATCAAGAGTTTCTCTCACCTGTTATAGCCCCTTTCTTTGGCAGATGAATAAGTAACTGGTATATTAAACTAATTTATACATGGGTATATAAAAATCTCTAAAATATATTAAGGTGCTGCTTACAGAGGATTTGGGGCTTTGACGCAGACCTAAGCTACTAGACTTTGGCCTAGGATAGCTTGTCGGTAACTATACATAAACCGTAATTTCTCTGGAATTAAGATAAAAACTCTCAAAACAATTACCGCATTAATACCGAATAATATATTAATTTTAGTAATATTTGTTGCCAAATATTTTTCTTGTGCTAAGTACATTTCTGTGGCTTTGCAAAAAATTAAATTCTATTATGACAGAACCTCGGAAAAAACTTCGTGAGTGCTTTTGTCCCTCTCTAAAAGGTTTGTAGATGGTAATATCAATTTCTTGAGTATATTGATTATGTGGTGATAAAGCTTGTCATTTACTGTATCAAGTGTCATCACATACCTGTGACTAAAACTCCAGTTTGCTTTTGAGTTTGGCTGCTGTGTTGGCAGCTTAACAAATATATATAAATATTTTAAATAAAAAATATTGATTGAGTGCTGCCCCTAAAGATGGAAAGCAGCTTAGTTACCGAGATGAATGACCAAGCTGCTTTCCCATGAATAAACAACTATCCAGCTAAACTTTCGACACTGAGAGGAACCATATCCCCATTCCGAGTGAGTCCTAATAACATAGGCTGTTGAGGTTGAATTAATTGACCCGTGAGTACACAACGTTCTTCCTGCTGGGCGGTGGCGGCTATACTAGCTCGAATGTCGGCTCGTGAAAATCGCGGCTTCCACTCACCGGATTTTTGCTGGACATAATTCCAGAGAATATCGCGGATTAAGGCTTGATAGCCTTGATTGCCAGCTATTTCTTTAAGTTTGTCTTTGAGTTCTCGTTCTAGGCGAATGCTAGTAACTTCCATGTCGGTTGTTGGGGTGCGAGTAATTGTGTGCATGACTTTTTCTCCTTAAAGGTATGGACAGGATAGTAATACAAGTGTAGTATGTTTAAAGGAATGTTCAATAGGTGAAATTTTCTGTGAAATCCATTTACCCCATCTCTACTTCTTTGTGTGCTACCAACTGCCGATTTAGTTGGGAATCAGCCGCTATGGAAGTGGAGTATTTATTTATGGGCGATGGTAGCCATATTCATTGGCTAATCACAGAGGGGAATTATGATTTTAGATATCTCGGCATAGATGTGCTGAATGCAAAACCACAACTGAAAAAAATAAGCGGGAGGTACAGACAAGAGAATGCTGTACCGATATAACACCAGAGAAGTTTTTGGTAAATTTCTAACCCCCGCTTCACTTAAACCAGAAGCGGGGGTTTTTTAATAAGGAGTGAAGCTGTGACGATCGCAATGCAAGTGTTAGAGCAATCCGTAGTGGTATTTTCGCAAAATTACTTGCCTCTGTGTCGCGTAAATATCAAGCGAGCGATTGTGCTGTTAGTGACAAACAAAGCAGAACCACTGGATTTTGCTACTGAAGGCGGATGGCGAGTTCATTCACCCAGTCTAGTAATTGACGTACCAAAACACATTCGTTTGAAAATTGGCTCTAATGAACGGACATGGAAAGTACCACCAGTAAATCGGCGAGAAGTTTTGCGGCGAGACCATCACACTTGTCAATATTGCGGTAGCAGCAAACGTCTGACCTTAGATCATGTCATCCCCCGATCCAAAGGTGGCTTACATACCTGGGATAACGTAGTCACAGCTTGTGAAAGATGTAACTCCCATAAAGGCGATCGCACCTTGTCTGAGACTGGAATGCGGCTACGGAAAACACCAAAAGCACCCATTCACCCCGCGATCGCTTTTGCAGAACAATTTTGGACAAATGTGCAAGCAAACCTGGAATAGCAGGAGAGCATAAGGAATGCTGAAATTAACTTACACCGAAAGGAGCTTTTGTTTAGAGTGTATTCCTCAGTCACTAGAGGAGTGGGTAGCACAGCGCGTAATTTTCGCTATGCGAGTTGGACAAAATTTGTGTGTTGAACCCAGTACTGCTTCCTTTTTGCTACCTGTTGATCTGCCAGGGGTAGAAGCACTTAAGGCGGAGGTGAAACGAGATGATCGGGAAGTCATCGCCTTGTGTGTCTGCGATAGCGAATATGTGGAAGTCACCCTGCGCGGTTCTTGGCTATCGAATGGTGCTGAAGATTCTGTGGGTGTGTTCATCACCACAATGAGCGATCGCACTGAGTTCTTTCTGCAAAAACTGTGGCAAGAAGCTCAAGCTTGTGAATCGGTGAAGTATGAAGTATGAAGTGTGAAATTTCATACTTCTACTTTCCACTTTTTTCTAGCAGTTCTGGTATTGTCACGAATCGGTAGCCTTGCTGTTTCAGCCCGGTGATGATTTGTGGCAATGCTTCTACTGTTCTATGGCGATCGCCACCACCATCGTGCATTAAAACAATAGCTCCTGGTTTTGCGCCTTTCAATACATTATTGACAAATGCTTGGGGTTTAGCACGGGGGTCTGTGTCGGCAGAAGTCAAAGACCACATAACTACAGAATATTTCTGGCTTTTGGCGTAAGCCGCTAATCCATTATTTAAAAAGCCCCCAGGAGGACGAAACAAGGTTGTTTTGACCCCTGTTGTTTTGTAAATCAAGTCAGAGGTGCGGTCAATTTCCTTTTTGGCTGTGGCTGCATCCATATTTTTATACCAGTGATGCCAAGTATGGTTGCCGATGGCGTGTCCTTCAGCTACAACTCGCTTGGCAATTTCAGGATTGGCTTGTAAAGCACTCCCCACCCAAAAGAATGTCACCTTGACGTTATTTGCTTTGAATATATCCAGCATTTGTAAGGTTGTTTTTGGCCAGGGGCCATCATCAACCGTCAAGGCAATAACTTTCTCTTGATTACTAGGCTCTACTTTATATAAGGTTTTTCCTTGAAATTTTGCCGGAACCTCGAAATTAAGGTTTTCTGGCTGAGTTGATGGCTGTGAATTACCATCTCTTGGGTTGGTGACTGGTTGATCTGGCGCTTGTGCTGCATGAACTTTGTTCATTGGTTGGGTATTTTCCAATTTTGCAGACGTGCTACAGCTTGTTACACAAAAGGCGATCGCTACACAACCAAATATTCTGTATAACTTCAGGTCTTTTTTTTTCACATTAGGCTCCTAAAAATATTCAGCCCATCATAAGCTTGTAGTTTTACTTTTTAGAGAGGTTAATAAATCAAAAGCCAAGCAATATAAGGGTTTTCAGCAATTTTCAAAAATTTTTCCTCAACCCCTTGACATTCTTTGTAGTATTTATGTAGTATTTATGTAGTGAGGCGAAAGACAAAGCCTCCAAACGGTAAAAGTCATGTTCTACACAAACATACAGAACAGGCACTGGAATCAACGAAAGTTGCCAGTCAAGCAAGCCTCTCTCACTTCTAAACAACCAGAAGTAGAGGATATCAAAGCCAAAAATTCTCAATTGGCTCAAGCGAAAACCGCCGAATACATCAGTAATACACAAAAGGTTTATTACTTAGAGCGTCGGTTATTTGGTTAAAAGTTTTTTCTCAAGCAAAGTAATTTTTCCGAACCTTGAAAACTGAATAAGGAATGGGCAAGTTCATCAAAAATCGTCTGTGCCTATGAGCCTAAACATTAGGCACAGATACCACACATGGGGGTATAGCTCAAATGGTGAGAGCGATCGCCTGTCGAGCGATAGGTTGCGAGTTCAAGTCTCGTTACTCCCGTGTAGCCTTGTGGACGACTAGATAAGTCGCTGCGCCTCTCAAGCACAGAGAAGCGGGTGCAACTCCCGTCAAGGCTCCCAAACGGCTGAGTAGCCAAGTGGTTGAAGGCATTGGTCTGCAAAACCGACATCGTGAGTTCAAATCTCACCTCAGCCTTTGGTACGTTGCAGTGTAGCTTAAGAAAATATTATATTAATATTTTCTTAAGCTACAAAAAATGCCTGTTTGTCAAAACTGCAATCAAAAATTCCCAACCTGGATAAAAATTGATGGTAAATCTAGAAATCTTTCAACTCGAAAATACTGTCTAGAATGTACGCCATTTAAATCTTTTAACAGACTCAATCTCTCACAAGTACGGGAAGGTTGTTCAGTTTGTCAAAAACAACTGACTGGTTCACAGAGGAAATATTGTTCAATACAGTGTAAACATATAGCTCTCAATTACCAAAAACAGAAAGCTAAAGGCTTGGAAAGGAAAAAATTGCTAGTTACACAAAAAGGAGGATGTTGTTCTATATGTGGATACAACAAGAACTTAGCGGCAATGCACTTTCATCACCTTGATCCAGGGTTGAAAGAATTCAAGTTAAGTCTTAGAGAATTGGGGAATCATAGTGAGGCAAAGATAAACGCAGAACTTAAAAAATGTATTTTAGTTTGTAGCAATTGTCATGCAGAGATTCATCATCCTCAACTTACTTTGAATTAGTTGCTAAAACTTTGGCAGTTAGAGCAATGCCTTACCATAATTTATGTTAGTAATTTTGTGTAAAAGGAAGTTATAAGTCTTTACTGCTAATGCAGGGATGGTGTAACGGCAACACCTCGTGACTCCAAATCCGATGTTCTAGGTTCAAATCCTAGTCCCTGCGTTCTACTTTTGCCCCCGTGGACGAACGGTTAAGTCACTGCTCTTTCAAAGCGGAGATTGCGGGTTCAAATCCCGTCGGGGGAATTATGGGTCGATGGCCGAGTCTGGTTAAAGGCGACAGTCTGTAAAACTGTTCTATTTTGTTCGCAGGTTCAAATCCTGCTCGACCCACTGTGGAGAGGTGGCTGAGTGGCTAAAAGCATCCTCCTGCTAAGAGGAAACGGGTAGTTAATACCCGTCGAGGGTTCAAATCCCTCTCTCTCCGCCTGAAAAGTGCTGAGTGCTGAGAAAAACACTAGCCCTAGCCCCTAGTCTCTAATCTCTAGCCTCTAGTCCCTAACCCCTATTGAGAGTGTGGTGTAACTGGATAACATCTCAGTCTACGAAACTGAAGACGTGGGGGTTCAAATCCCTCCGCTCTCGTTACATAGGAGAGGTGGTGGAGTGGCTGATTCAAGTTGAATTAAACCAGTCCACGGGGTAATTACCCATCTCTCCTTCTTATCCCCTGGTAGCTCAGTTGGTAGTAGCGCCTGTCTGAAGAACAGGAGGTCGTCGGTTCGATTCCGACCTGGGGGGCTGCGTTGCCTCGTAGCTCAGTGGTAGTAGCGATCGCCTGTTAAGCGAAAGGTCGCAGGTTCGATACCTGCCGAGGCAGCCATTCATTGCCGGGTGGACGAATTGGAAAGTCGCATCGCTCTGAACGATGAGGTTGCAGGTTCAAACCCTGCCCTGGCAATAAAGCCCTGTGGTGTAATTGGCAACATCCCGCCCTTTGAAGGCGAAGATTCCAGGTTCGACCCCTGGCAGGGCTGCCAAATTTTGCTCTTGTAGCCCAATTGGAAGAGGCTGCCGTCTCAAAAACGGTATGTTGTGGGTTCAAATCCCACCAAGAGTACCAAAACTGGCTCCTGTAGCCCAACTGGAAGAGGCGGCAGACTTAAAATCTGTTAATTGTGTGGGTTCAACTCCCACCAGGAGTACCAACGGGATGTGGCGCAACTTGGTAGCGCGGCAGCTTTGGGAGCTGAAGGTTGCAGGTTCAAATCCTGCCATCCCGATATGCCCCTGTGACGGAACGGCATACGTGCTGGAATCAGAGTCCAGATTTTACAGCTACCCTTCGGGAAGCCGCTTCGCGTCTACAAATCCTGTCAGGGGTACTAAGCTCCCGTGGCGGAACGGAAGACGCACTAGACCGAGGATCTAGTTTTTTGCAGGTTCGACTCCTGTCGGGAGTACCAAAATCAAAGTATGCCCTTGTAGCCCAACCGGAAGAGGCGCTTCGCTTAGAACGAGGAGGTTACTGGTTCAAATCCAGTCAGGGGCATTGGTGAAATGCGGGGATGGAGCAAGAGTGGCTCAGAGGTCTCATAAGCCTCATATCAGCAGGTGCAACTCCTGCCCCCGTCACCAAATAAGGCAAAAGTAAAAATTTAAAAGGCAAAAGTCAAGAAAAAGACAATCTTTTTACTTTTTCACAAGTGCTGGTGTAGCTCAATTGGCAGAGCAACTGACTTGTAATCAGTAGGTTGCAGGTTCAACTCCTGTCACCAGCTCCAGAATGAAGTGCGATCGTGGTGTAACGGCAGCATCAGAGTCTTCCAAACTCACGGTACGAGTTCGAGTCTCGTCGATCGCTTGCGTAGTCCTGTAGTTCAAAGGTAGAGCAATTGCCTTACAAGCAATAAGTTGCGGGTTCAAATCCTGCCAGGACTACCAATTATTGGGAGTGTAGCTCAATTGAAGAGAGCATCGAGCTTCTAACTCGAAGGTTGTAGGTTTGAGTCCTACCACTCTCGCCTGAATAAGTCAAAAGTAAAAAGTTAAAAGGCAAAAGAAGAATTTAACTTTTACTTTTTACTTTACACTTTTTACTTTTTTGATGGGGTCATAGCTCAAATGGCTAGAGCGCCTGCCTTGCAAGCAGGAGGTTATGGGTTCAATTCCCATTGATTCCATTGATGGTGTCTGAAGCCAAAGCGGTCGAGGCGCTGGTTTGTGGAACCAGTCATAGCGGGTTCAAGCCCCGTCGGACACCCCTGAATGGAAGATGCCGCTAAATGGTTGGCAACCGGTCTTGAAAACCGGGGTGGGGTAACACCCAGGAGTTCGATTCTTCCATCTTCCGCCTTCCACCTGAAGCCGAAAAGTGAGGCGCTGTGCTGATAACACAGTTATAGGAGGGGCAGTACCTCCCTGGTGGATTTTACTTCCCACTCCTTATTCCTGGGTGGTTGGCATAGCGGCTGTGCAACGGGCTTTTAATCCGTCATAGAGAGGTTCGACTCCTCTACCACCCATTTTCAAAACTAACTTCTATAAGAGAGAGTCTATGTGCTGCTGTACTTTCTGTAAGAGTGGCTGAGACTCGATTTGCTGAGATAATTCATGGGCATTTTGGTAGCAAGATAGGGCTTTTCTTTTGCGTTTTGTTGAGGCGTACAAACTGCCCATATTTAGTAAAGTCGAAATTTCTCCCAAGCGATCGCCTAATTTTTGATAAATTGCGATCGCTTGTTTATAAAATTTCATCGCCTGCCAGTTATTACCCAAAACACTGTAGGTATAACCAATATTATTTAAGGTTGTGGCTTCACCAGAAATATCTTTCAGGGCGCGACGCGATAAAAGTACTTGATAGTAAATTAGCAGTGCTTGTTTAGGTTGCCCTAAATCACTGTAAACAGAAGCAAGATTATTCATTGTGGTTGCTTCACCCACCAAATTTTTCACGGCTCGTTGAATAGAAAGTGCTTCCTGCAAATATTCTAGAGCTTGCCCATGTTTGCCTAAAACACTGTAAGCAAACCCAAGACCATTTAATGTTGCTGCTTCACCAGAAAAATCGCCTATAAATCGCCGCATTGAGAGAATTTGGTGTTGTAGCAACAGTGCGCGTTTTGGTTCTCCCAATTTAGTGTAAATTAGTGCCACATCATTGAGCGTGGAAATTTCACCTTGAGTATCTTGCAATCTTCTAAAGATATCTAAGGCTTGATCTAAATATTTCAATGCTTGCGAAAACTTTCCCAGACGGCTGTAAGTAGAACCAAGATTACTGAGTGCGGTGGCTTCGGCGCTGGCGTTACCTATCTCTTGAGCAACCAAAAGCGCCTGCTCAAAACACTCTAATGCTTTTTGAGGCTGCCAGCAACCAAGGTGAGCTAAACCGAGGTCGTTTAACGTGTAACCCTCTTTGGCTCGATCAGAAATTGCTCTAGCTAATTCTAGATTTTTTGTTGCCAAAGCAAGTGATTCTTGAAGTTTCCCTTCCTGGTAGTAGCGGGTTGCTTGATCTCGACGTTGTTTCCACTCTTGGACTGGATTGATTGATTGCGTCATTTGACCTCAGTTACACCAAAGAAAAATTAGGCAGACTGACTTTGAGCCAACATCCCTAAGACATAAATTTGCTTAGGTTGCCCAAAATAATGTTAAACCTTATTTTCTACCTTGAGATATAGGATGTAAATAGTAAATTGTGTTATGTTTTTCTACTAAACTAACTAATTGCTACGAATTTATAAGATAATCGGTTATTTTTTATAGCTTATACTTGTAAAGTCATATTCTTAGTAACCGGAGAAGTTGTTTTTGCGAAAATCTGAAAAATTAGGAGATTTTTAGGTAATTTTAAGACGTGTTTCTTTCAGATTTTATGTAAAGTAAATTTTGTATTTTTGTTACGAAATATGACAATTCCAGGCTAAATCAAAGGATTGTTACTAAGCCTTGAAGAGATATAGCATTCCTATTTGATAGATGAACTAAAGAGAATAGAGACAAGGAAAAATGAGGATAAACCATTTAGAATGGCTATATTTACCTAGAGCATAAGATTAAATTTGCTGTAGATAACACTTAGTCCACATTGCCGCTTAAATGCTTTTATATACGGTATAAAAAAATTCAATGTTTATTTGGCTGATAAATAGGGAATTTTAAAACTAGTAGGTTATGACCTTGATGTTCCCTTTTATTACTTATGAAAAAGCCAAAGTCTCTGGATTTTAGCAAAGAGCAACAGAATAATTCTCCTTGGCCTATATGGTTTCCTTATCCCAGTTCTTGGCTAAAAGCGTTGATTTTAGCCATATTTTTACGAGTTATTATCTTTATAGTCGAAAAAGCTGGAATGGTAAGTTACCGTGTAACTTATTTAACCGGAAGTATAGAATTATTTGTTGTCCTCTATATATTAATCATTCTCTCTCCTATTCCAGTCATTGCTTTTACCCACCATTTTTTACATTTATTCCTTGGTTCTTTTCTTTCTCAAATTCAAGCTCCAGAAATAGGTAAACCAAGAGGTTTATTACCAGGATTAATGAGTTGGTGGGAAGGTTTGTACGGCTGGCTGGTGATTATTATTGCTGGTTTAACAGCATTTCTTTTGACTACTTTTTTTCTGCCTATATTTGATATTAGTTACAATCAACCTATCATTTACTATACGGAGTATCAAAGAACAATTATAGGAATATTCGGGATTTTTTATATTTCTATTTCTTCTGTAATATATCATGTCGAACACTTGGTTAAACTCAGATATATATCAGTTTATTCTCTCAATAAAGAAGCAATTAAAGATGAAAAAAGTACTGATTCAGAAATCAATATAGAGTTTAATAAATTACGAAATGAAATGGGAGTATACGCAACTTCATCCAAGATAAACCCTAAAACTGAGCCAAAATTCAATCAAGTCAACAAGCAAAAATTTTGGAATCTAAAGCAAAAAAAGTGGCTTTGGATATTAATTCCATCAATAATTGCAGCTTTATGTTTAATAATCAAATTACTAAATATTCAAAATAAGATTATATTGTCTACTTCCTCGAACAATCAATCACCAACTTTATCAATAACATCTCAGCCAACAACGACACCAGTTGATTCACAGTTGCCTATAGTATCACCTCAACCAGATAATTTTCGTGAGGCTGTGAATCAAGCGATTAGTGCTGCTAATCTGACGCAATCAGCTAAATCTCCAACAGAATGGCAAAACATTGTTAAACAATGGGAAACTGCTATATCGTTGATGCAATCAGTACCTTCATCTAGTCCGAATTATGCACTAGCACAGCAAAAGATTGTTGAATATCAGCGTAATCTTAGCTATGCTCAAAAAAATGTGACTAGTATTAAGTGATGCGATCGCAAAAAATGTAACTTGATTTTTATCTGAATATTTAATTCTTTAAATAACGTTGTGTAGCTTGCAATATCTTCAATTGCAATAGCTTTTCATCTCCTAGCTGCTGTGAAAACTTGGGTTTGATGGGGATGACGTTGAGAGTACGAATAATCTCAGTAGCAACAGCTTTGGCTAAGAGTGGGGGTACAGAATTACCGACTTGGCGAAAACCATGCCATTTAGTGACGTGAAATCGAAACCAGTCTGGGTAAGAATGGAGGCGTGCGGCTTCTCTGACGGTGATACAACGGGGTGTATGTGGATGAATTGGTCGGGGAGACGTGAAAGAACCCCTGTATCTATCTGTTCCGGCGCGTAAGGTATTGCAGACACCAGCCGGATGCAGTTTATGAAAACGGCTAATGGGTTCTCTTTCACCTTGGGGAGTTTCTTGAAAACGTTGAATGGTTGTGGGTGTGTGTTGAGTGCGGAAACTAGAAGAGAGAATGCGGGCATCGAATTGGCGATCGCAGCTATAATCATCTGCTAAATTATTAATACCGCGCAGTATCAAGGCATAATCACTAGGTTTGCCATAATCAGCAAATACCCAATCTTTTTCTAATAACTCTGCATAATTTTCTACTTCTGGGAGATCACCAATTGCATCCCACACTGTCGGACTCAGTGGTAAAGCATTTTGTGATGTTGACTGATTTGGCTTGGCTATTTGGGTAATTGGTTGGGGATACTTTGGTAAGTTGACATCTCCTCTCGCGCCTAACAGAAATAATCGCTCACGGGATTGTGGTACACCATAGTGAGCAGCATTCAGAATTTGATAATTTTCTTCTACTTGATAACCGTGAGTTTGAAACTCACTAATTAAACTTTTCAGAATTTGTTTGTGTTCGCCAACGGTTATACCGCGAACATTTTCCATCACAAAGTATTTCGGTTGTAGTTCTAACACCAACCGATGAAAGTGAAATACTAGAGAGTTGCGTGGGTCATCAAAAACCCGTTTCCCCATGAGGGAAAAGCCTTGACAGGGACTACCACAAATCACCGCATCAATTTCACGATTGCCAATTTTGGAACGTTTGCGAATTTCTTTTCCTGTAGTATCTTCTACGCTTTTACAAAAAACTGTACACCCCGGAAAGTTAAATTCGTGAGTGGCGCAGTGGATAGGATCAATTTCAACGGCAGCCAATACATCAAAGCCAGCTTGTTCAAAGCCAAGGGTCATACCACCTGCGCCTGCGAACAAATCAACTGCGATTGGTCGTCGTTTTCTCATTGAGTGCTGAGTGCTGAGTTAAAAGTGCTGAGTTAAAAATAGTTTGCTCGAAAATTTGCTGTATGAAATCGCGTCCCGCCTGGAACTTTAGTTCCAGGCTCATAGCCAAAGTCCACAAAGCGTGGACTGAAATGAACTTGTGGTTGAATCCTCCTAAGAGGACTTGCGCTATGAGACTCGGAATTGATTCCGAGGCGGAAAAGATGCACTCAACCCGGATTTGTGTGTACACCGTAGCTCCTACAAGGAGAGGGAGAGGTCTGTCGAATTCATATCTTCAAACTTCACACTTCAGACTTCATAATTTATACTTCATACTTCACACTTCAGTTAGCATTTGCAAAATTTCTTGAGCAGCGCGATCGCATACGCCAGTATCACCTAAACATTGTCGCATTTGGGCATAATCTGTCAATGTCTGCCGTCTGCGTTCAGGATTCAGCAGTATTTCCATTGCGGCTTGGGTAATATTCTCTGGTGTGGCTTGTTCTTGTAACAACTCTGGTACAATTTCCCGCATTACCACTAAGTTGACTGGGGAAGCAAAGGGAATGGAACCTTTAAGGATTTTCCGTGCAATCCACACTGTAACAGCATTGAGGCGATAAACTACAACTTGCGGCACGTTAAACAACGCCAGTTCTAAATTGACTGTGCCAGATTTAGTAATGGCGAAATCAGACGCAGCAAACACTTCTTTTTGTTGACCAGATACAATTGTGGCTCGCAAACCGTAACTTTGAATTGCTGACTCTATTGGTTGTTTAAAGCTTTCCAAAGATAAGGGAATCCAAAAGTGAGCTTCTGGTAACTTGGCTTGAATTGTCTGCGCTGCTTGAAAAATGACTGGTAAAAGATATTTTAGTTCTTGCTGACGAGAAGCGGGGAGAAGTGCGATCGCAATTTGTTCTGATGCGATTCCTAATTCAGCACGCGCCGCCTGACGATTAGGTACATTCTGCATCCGATCAATTAACGGATGTCCCACCCAACTGACATTTCCGCCATTTTCTTGATAATATCTGGCTTCTTCGGGGAATATTGCTAAGAGTTTGTCTGTAAAACCAACAATGCGAGAGGTATTTCGCAGACTCATTGACCACACCCACTCTTGTGGGGCAATGTAATAAACCACAGGCACATCTGGCAGATTTTGTCGCATATAAGTGCCAATGCCGAGGTTTGGCCCCATATAATCAATCAGCACCACTAAGTCTGGCGGGTTTTGCTTGAGATAGGCGATCGCTTTTCGTTGTACTAATAAAGTGGGTACAACATAAGGCAAAGATTCTAAAAGACCCATTGAGCCAATCCCACTGGTATTGCCCAAAATAGTTGCCCCCGCCTTTGCCATTTTTTCGCCACCGAGGGCGACAATTTCTAACGCCAACCCAGCAGCAGCAGCTTGGCGTTGCATTGCTGCAATTAACAGCGAACCTTGCAAATCGCCAGACACTTCGCCAGTGCTGATAAATATCCGCATTTTAATTAACAATTACTAAAAATTTTGCCATGAGAAATTAGAAGTTGAGTTAAAGAAGAATTCAGAATCTAGGAGTCAGAATTAATTCTGAATTCTTACTTGCTGAATTCACCCTAATTTCTCAGATATAACTTAAGAATCATCACTCGTGCCTGCTTTTCCTTTTCCTGGAATCAAGCCACGTCTTCCTGGCATTTGAGACAGGAGTATAAAGCGACGTAAATGCTGTAGTTCTTCTGTATCTCCTAGCTGTTCTAACTGTTCTAATGCTTCTTTAAAAGTCAAGTTAGAACGGTAGAGAATGCGGAAGGCTTTTTTGAGGGTTTGCAGGTCACTGGCTGACATTCCAGAACGCTTCAGCCCCACCAAATTCAGGGTTCTGACTCGTACCGGATTACCTTCTACTAGCATATATGGCGGTACATCCCGATCAATGCGAGACATCCCACCCACCATTGAGTGTCTACCAATATGGACAAATTGATGAACTCCCAAAACGCCGCCTAATCTGGCGCGAGACTCGATATGGACATGACCTGCTAAAGCTACCGAGTTGGGAATAATTACATGATCTTCAATGATGCAATTATGCGCCACATGCACATAAGCCATCAGCAAATTATTACTGCCGATGATTGTGGCTTCTCCTTCACCTGTGGCACGGTTAACGGTGACATACTCTCGAATTACATTGTCGTCACCGATTTTTACCCAGGTTGGTTCTCCTACAAATTTGAGATCCTGGGGTTCCATACCGATAGCTGCACCTGGAAAAATCTGATTTCGCGCCCCAATTTCGCAAGGCCCTTCTAGCACTACATGAGCGCCAATAATTGTTTCTGGGCCAACTTTGACATGCGCTCCAATCACAGCATAGGCACCAACTTGCACTGTAGGGTGGAGTTCCGCTTTAGGATGAACTACCGCCGTTGGATGAATAAGAGTCTTCAAGGGTGAATCTCCAGAACTGTCGTGAGAAACCAGTGCGTTAATCGCATCTGGTGTTGCTGAGTTGTAATAACTTCAGCAATCGAAAGTGTCGGGCAAAGCAAGTTAAGTGTGAGGGCAGCGAAAATCAAGAAATTTTCAAATACTGTGTGGACAGTTGTTAACCTGTTATGCTTGTTTAGGTTTGCGTCTAGGTACATCACGGTTGTACTAAGACACTCAAACAAGTTGTTAACCAACTAAAGAAAACATCAATTCGCCTTCAGCAGCGAGTTGTCCGTCAACTTCGGCCCGAGCTTGCATCTTCCCAAACCGACGTTGTTTGATACATAACAGTTCCACTGTCATAATCAGTTGATCTCCAGGGACAACTTGACGACGAAAGCGGGCTTTATCAATGCCAGCAAATACAAACAGTCCACCTGCATTGTATTCTGGTAGTTGTGTTAACACAATTCCACCGACTTGTGCCATTGCTTCGACAATTAGCACACCTGGCATGAGTGGTCTACCGGGGAAATGACCTTGAAATTGAGGTTCGTTAATAGTAACATTTTTAACGCCTACAGCCACTTTTCCTGGTACATAGTCAATAATTTTGTCTACCAGTAGAAATGGATAGCGATGGGGGAGCAACTGCTGAATTTCTTCGGATGTGAAGGTTTTTTTCACTTCCGGTGCAGTTGGAGTTTGGGTGATATCAGATGAGGATGCGATCGCATCGCTACTATTTACTTCTGCAAGAATTGACGACATTGGCAGTTTGTGTGACTTTGACTGTGGAAATTAAATGTGGAATGGCGTTGAAACCCCTCAGATTTTGTCAGTGGGATTTTGCTGTGCCGCTAAAATCCTTTCGGCGAGTTGAATATGTAAATTGTGGCTGGCTTTATACGCTAAGAAATGAGCTTGGGGAAAAATTCCCAATAAACTCAAATCTCCTACTAAGTCCAACATCTTATGACGGACTGGCTCATTTGCAAATCTTAATGGCGGATTTAACCATCCTTCAGAGCCGCAAACGAGTGCATTGTCTAAGCTGCCGCCTTTAATTAATCCAGCCTTTTGTAAGTATTCTATTTGATGTAATAAACCAAAAGTACGCGCAGGTGCAATTTCTGCCGCAAAGCTAACAGCAGCCTCGCCCACATCAGCCGCTAATAACCAACTGTGCCATTGATTGCCAATTGGAGGTAAATCAAAATCAATCCCATAACTAAAGCGGGTTTCTGCGGACGGGATAGCACAGACAAAGGCATCGTTTTGATAAATCCAGATTGGTTCTGCAAGAACCCATTGCTCTGAGTTGTCATCTGCTGTTTGCGGTTGTAAGCCAACTTGAGCAACACTAGCAGCCCAAATTTGGGCTGAACCATCCAATAGCGGCACTTCTGGCCCGTCAATTTCAATCCGGGCATTATTCACACCCATACTTGACAAAGTTGCCAATAAATGCTCGACTGTGCGGACAGATGCGGCACCTTTACCCAATTGAGTAGACAGTACAGTTTCATTGACTGCGGCAATTTGGGCAGGAATAATTGGCAAATCTGGCAAATCTACCCGCACAAAATAGCGCCCGCAATTGGCTGGGGCTGGTAATATCCGCACATTGGTAGTAATACCGCTATGCAGTCCGACTCCTGTTTGGCAGATTTCCCCGGCGATGGTGTGCTGTTGCATCGGCGAAAATTTAATACACCTTAATAAATAGTCAAGGGTCGAGGGTCAAAGAGTCAATAGTTCTTTGTCATTAGTCCTTGGTCATTTGTGAAGTTGTAGTGATGAACAAAGCACAAAAGACGAAGGACTAATGACTCTTGACAAATTTAGAACCTTTCCCCAATGCCAAAGTTGATGCGGCTATCACCATCATCGTTGATACCGTAGTCGATGCGAATTGGCCCCAAGGGTGATTGCACGCGCACACCCAAACCATAACCATAGCCAGTACCGTTTTTGTTGAGAACATCCGCCGCCCTAGTATTGGTGCCTAAGTCAGTACCAAAATCGACAAAGGCTGCACCGCTCACGATGGAAAATACAGGGAAGCGATACTCTAAAGTTGCTTGCACGTAACTACGACTGCTGGCTAGTGTTCCTTCTTCATAACCACGTACAGAGTTACTGCCGCCTAGAGTAAAAGCTTCGTAAGGAGGCAAATCACCGAGGATAGTACCGCCTTGAATATTAAAGGCGAGAGTTTGTGCGCCTTTGGAAAAGTTCAGGAGTTTCACGGGGATGTATTGGCTATAGCTACCCCGTAGTCTAGTGAGTAAAATATTACCTTCACCTATTGGTAATGATTGGTCAACTCCGAAGCGCAGGAACGAGCCACTCGTGGGTTGTAGGGCATTGTTACGACGATCGCGCTGTGTACCTAGTTGTAATAGTACTAAGTCGTCTTGACCTGTACCAGAGAAGCTTAACGGAATTAACTCTCCGGGTTGGCCATTGTTGTAAACTGTACCAAATCTTCTGAGATTACCATCAGCATCACGGGTGGAAACGCGTTGATATTGCAACCCGGCTGAGGCAGTCCATTCGGCGCGTTCGTAGGGATTATTGGACAACGGACGGGTAAAGGTAACGCCTCCACCTAAACGTAAAACACGGGGGCGATCGCCTTCTGTTTCCCCAGTTTTAAAAGTTTCCACGTTATCATCTGTGCCTTCATATACCAAGGAAATTGAACTGCGGCGGAAAATATTGGCTGTGTAGGAGGTGCGGTAAGGATCACCAGCAATCCAGGGGTCGGTATAGCGTAAATCAAACAATAATTCCCTGGTTCCTACCTGGACTTCTGCACCTAATTTTTGGTTTCTGCCGTTGAGGTTTTGCTGTTGATAGCTGACTGTACCAAATAATCCACTGGCAGAACTAATACCAGCACCTGCTGCGATCGAACCACTACTGCGTTCGGCAACATTAATTACTACATCAACTTTACTGGGGTCAGTACCAGGGTCTAAAGAAACATTCACATCTTCAAATAATCCTAGTCCATATACCCGTTGTAGGTCTTTTTGGACTGTATTTCGGTTAAATACCTGTCCTGGCTTTAACTCCACTTCCCGTGTAATAATATACTCCTGTGTCCGTCCACGAATTGGTCTACCTTGGTCGTCGGTTTCTTGACCTTCTTTATTGCGGAACCGGACTTTAATATTTTCGACGACACCTTCAGCGACTTGTAGCGTTACAACTCCATTTTCGGAAACTTGGGGCGCACCAATCACATTGGCTAACACATAACCTTGGTCTTGATAACGTTTAGTTAAGGTTTTGATCCCTTCTTGCAAGTCGCGTAGGTTGAGGATTTTACCATACTGATCTTTAAAAACTTCATCTGCCGTGCTTGCTGGCAGAACCGAAGCAACACCAGTACCAGGATTAGCTTCGACTTGCACTTTTGTCAGTACAGGGTTGGGCTGGACAATAAAGCTAACTCGTACGCCCAAGGGTGTATCTTCTGGTACAGCTTGGACGTTGGAAAAGAAACCTGTACCAAAAATCGAATTAATATCTTCTTGTAGTTGGGTGCGGGTAGTTGTCCGCCCTGGTTGAGTCCGAATGACCTGATAAACTTTATCTTCTAATTCTGGTGGTAATTGTCCTGTTTGGGGTCTGATGACTACTTCTGATACCAATACCCTTGGTTCGGTTGATTCGGTAGCGCCATTTGGTTGGGTATTCCCTGGAGATGTGGGAAAAGCCGGTTCTATGGTGGGGGGTGTGGTATTTTCCGGCTGAGGATTCTGGGGAAATGCCGGTTCTATGGTTGGTGGGGTGGTATTTTCCGGCTGAGGATTCTGGGGAAATGCCGGTTCTATGGTGGGAGGTGTGATATTTTCCGGCTGGGGATTCTGGGGAGATGTCGGTTCTATGGCTGGTGGGGTGGTATTTTCTGGAGATGTCGGTTGTGTCGCTGGAGTGGAATTATCAGGAATGGTGTTGGGCTGTTGAGTATCAGAATTGGGGATTGTTTCTGGCGTTTGGGCAATTGTTGGGACTATTACCTGTGATTTTGCATCTGGTTGTGTTGGCAAAATTGTCACAGATTTTGGTTGAGTATCTTTGAGTACCTTAGCTTCTGGGGAAGCGATCGCAGTTGGTAAACTTTCCCTCGCTGAACTTTGCCCTGCGTCCTTCTCTTGTGGCTGCTTTGTAGCGGGTTTTAAAATTTTCGCTGTGGGTTGTAAATCTTCAGCAGTTTGGGCATTCGCTCTAAAAGAACCACTTAATGGCGCTGCAATTGCTACAGCTGCTACTAATATAGGAGATAAACGCATTATATATTCCTCTTCACTTCCGCACACAATCACACACTAGTTATTAGTCATTAGTCGTTGGTCATTCGTCCTTTGTCAAGACCAATGACCAATGACAAGGTACATCAGTTTAATTTTTACTGTCTACTGTTTGCAGCACTCGCTGTAAAACCTCTTGGTACGCATCTTCTACATTGCCTAAATCTCGGCGGAAGCGGTCTTTGTCCAGGACGCGACGGTTGGGGTCAGTTTCTGTAGTGTCCCACAAACGACAGGTATCTGGACTAATCTCATCTGCCAGGAGTATTTGCTGTTGTGTATCTAAGCCGAATTCTAGTTTGAAGTCTACTAAGGTAATGCCACATTGCTGCCAAAAGTTCTGTAGAAACTCGTTGATTTGCAATGCTAGATTCTTAATTACGTCTACTTGTTCCTCTGTAGCTAATTCCATTAAGAGTAGGCGATCGCGCGTCAACAACGGGTCTCCTAATTGATCATTTTTGTAATAAAACTCTACCAAAGGCTGTTTTAAAACTGTACCCACTGGTAAACCTGTTTGTTGACTCAGGCTACCAGCCGCAATATTTCTCACAACTACTTCTATGGGTAAAATTTTTACTGCTTTCACCCGCATTTGATTGGGTGCTGGGCTATCAATAAAGTGGGTTTTAACCCCTTGGGCTTCCAACTGTTTAAATAACTGGCTTGAAATACTACAGTTAATTTTTCCCTTACCGATGATACTGCCACGCTTTTGGGCGTTAAACGCAGTCGCATCATCTTTAAAATCAGCCAGCAATATTTCTGGATTATCAGTTGTATAGAGTATTTTTGCTTTGCCTTCGTAGAGTTTGGAATGAACAGACATGGTAGGAGGTAAACTTTTCAGCAATGGGAGACTTGTGTCCTTTCGGGCTTAACCATTTTATCTTTAGTTAACAAAGATTCGCTAATTAATCATCAGTGCATAATCAAAAAATGAAACATATATCAGATTCTTCTTAAATTGCGGAAAACAACAGCACACACGAAAAATGCTCTGTCTTACTCTCTACTCCCCGTCTGCACAAATACCGCAAAATTCGGCAGCCACAAGCCATAATCTCGAATGAGAATAAACTCTCTTCTAGCTTTGAGAACTAAATTCTGTACTTCATTGACTAACAAGCTGCTGTCAATTCATCAATTATGAAATGAGTTTTCAGGGTTTTCAACAGTAGCCTGATATCAAACTTGCTGGGTATTATCCGTAAATCTTGTGACTGTAAAACAACCACCTAAATTTGGGTTCTATCGGTTATTTTGCGTAACAAAAGCTGCCGTTGGTAAATTGAATTTTACTGGTCAGTAGCAAGTTATAGTAAAGATTAATTACTTAATGCTAAACCTCAGATATATAATATATAACCTCTAGTAGAGGTAAATTTCCCAGGAAATTATTACAATCTGACTGTAGATTTTTTTACTCAAAAACTGATTTTTTCTCTCTAAACTATATAGTATAAACTATGACTAAGTAAATAGTCATTGAAAATTGTGATTGGTATTTAATACTAGAGAATGTCAATTAGTAATTGGCAGAAGGTTACACTATTAGCAATTACTGCACAACAAACGATAAATGCCGATCAAGCCTTTTTGCTTTTAGCCGCAAGATATATAAATCCTACTTAATTTCTCAACTATCTGTTGAGGTAGAAGCAAGAGAGTGGATTTGTTGGTAATTCATTAAAGACTTGCTATAAGTGCATAACTCATGGCTTGAGTTCAGATATTAAAACAATAACTGAGTTTAACAAGTGGAGCAAAAGATAGTGAACAAAGATGATTTTATTTACCCTCAAGGCCGCTATTATGGTCAAGTTAAACCAGAAAACTTAGTATTTAATTCTAATCTTCAGGAATTTGCGAATAAAGTTAGTTATGTTTGTAGCTTAGAAACAGGTGGAAAAATCCCGCCAGAAGATGCGTACGAACAAATAAAAGCTTTGTGGAAGCAGCTAAAACAAAGTAAAAAACAGCTAAGAATTGGTGAGAATCTTTTTAGAGATGAAGGGGGAGAGGCTGAAGAATGATATCGTGTTTAGTCAAATACTTATCATTAAGACAGACAGGAAAAAATTTGGGTATTATTTGCTGACAATTGTCCAAACACCATCCCAGGAATCTGGCGGTGGTGTTTTGTGATAATTTTGGGCGCGTTCTAAATGAATTTCTACGGCTTGGTCTTTGGGACGGAGGTGTTTTGCGGCGGTAAAACTAGCGATCGCTCCGACAAAATCCTTTGCTAAATAAGCAGCCCGGCCGTTATGATAATGAAACAAAAATTCTTGGGTATCAGCATCTAAAGGTGTATTGCGATCGCCAATTAACTCATAAATATTCACAGCTTGGTTTTTACCTTTAACCCGAATTTTATCTAACTCCCGCACCCAAATGCGATCGCTGCAAAGTTGGTAGGTAAATTCGCTCAAAATAATATCACAGCCATATTCTTTTGTGACGGCTTCTAAACGGGCGCTTAAGTTTACACTATCACCAATCACAGTGTAATCCATGCGTTTGTGAGAGCCAATATTACCAGAAACAACTTCCCCAGAACTGATCCCAATCCCGATGCGAATTTGGGGTTGTTCCTGAATAATTCGCCGTTGGTTAAATTCTTGCAGACGTTGGCGCATATCTAACGCTGATTGTACCGCCTGCCAAGCATGGTTTTCTGTGATTGGTAAAGGCGCACCAAACACAGCCATTAAAGCATCACCAATAAATTTATCTAAAGTACCTTCATAATTAAAAACTGCTTCCACCATTGTTTCAAAATACTGGTTCAACAGCGATACAACTTCGGCTGCGCCCAAATTTTCCGTCAAAGTGGTGTAGCCACGAATATCAGAAAATAAGACAGTCACATCCTTGCGTTCACCCACCATCAAAGCATCTTCACCCAAAGCCATGACTTGTTCGGCGACATGGGGAGTCAGGTAACGATACATTGTGGTTTTTAGGCGTTTTTCTTGGCTAATGTCTTCTAAAACCACCAAACCACCTCTCACTCCCCCTTCTGGGTTGGTTAGGGGATTCACAGTTAAATTAATACTGCGTTCTAACTGTGCTATTTGATTAGCGGGGATTAATTGGGATGGAGGAGTTAACAGTAAATTCCAAGGAATGAAAAAATCGGGGTTATTGCGATCGCGGACTGTTAAAATCAACTGGTGAGTTGTGCCAGTTTGCAAAGCTGAGTCTTGATTCTCACTATTTACTCGCCCGTCTAAAGTCAGTGCTTGATATAGCCCCACCATTAAACTTTGTTCTGGAACATAATGTCTAGCGCCCGATGTCAAACTGTCTTCTAAGCGCATTTGCAAATTTTCAATTGGTACTACTTCCCAAACAAAGCGACCGATTAAATTTTGCTCCCATAATAATTTATTGCTTTTGTTATTAACCTCCCCTAAAGGACAACCTAATAACTCTAAAGCAGCATCATTAATGGTGACAATTCTTCCAATCATATCAGTCGAAATTACAGCATCAGATAGACTTTGCAAAATGTCTTTTTGATACTGTTTTTCTAGCAGGACATTTTCAAACAGTCGCGCATTTTCTAATGCTATGCCTGCTTGAATATTAAAAGCTCGCATAAACTCTTCATCAGAGGCGCTAAAACTGCCTTTTTGTTTATTAATTAGCTGCGTTACACCAATTAATTCATTAGCTGAATTAAACACTGGCAAACATAAAATATTCCGCGTTACATAGCCAGTTTTTCTATCTGTACTGGGGTCAAAACGTGGGTCTTTATAAGCATCAGGAATATTTAATGCGTCTCCTGTCGAGGCTACATAACCAGCAATTCCCCGATTTGCCGGCATCCGAATTTCAAGAAAGTCTGTGGGCGATGCTGCGGCTGCGACTTTTGTCCAAAGTTCGCCCATTTCTTTGCGATACAAAAACAGGGTACTCCGGTCTGCTTGCATCAAAATTCGCGCTTGTTCCATGACTATTTGCAAAGTTGCTTCTAAGTCTAAACTCTGCCCTAATGTTTGAGTCGCCCTTAATAATGCTGTTGCACCTCGTTGATTGCGGGCTGCTACATAAAAAGATTGACAAGTTTCTAAAATAATCCCAATAGAAGCAGCAAAATCTCGGAATGATTCTTCATCTTCATGATTAAAAGGCACATCACCTTCTTTATTGGCCAGTTGCACAACAGCAACAGTTTGACTTTTACTACTAACAACAGGCATACATAAAATATTGCGAATTTTATAGCCCATTTGTTTTTCTAAATCTGGACTAAACAAAGGATGCGTTGCAGTTTCCGCAATGTTCAAATATTGGGCTGTACTCGCTACATGCCCAGGAATGCCAACATTAATTGGGGTTCTAATTTCTAAGAATTTTTGACTATTATCTTGGGGAACTTTTGACCAGAGTTGACCTTTATCATAGTCAACTAAAAAAATTGCTGTGTGTTCAGCTTGGAGAATTTGACCAATTTTTAAAGTAATGGCTTCTAGTACCTTCTCCAACATTGTTTCTAGAGCTTCATTATTAATTAATTCAATGGCTCTGAGAAATTGTTGGAACTCAGCCGTTATAAAATCAAGTAGACAGACAAATTCGTTAACAGAAAGGTCTTTGACACGACGTAGTAAGGCGTGGGTGCGATTAACTTGTGTGAGTTCAGTTAATGTAGCCAAGACGCTACCAGGGTTGGGAAGAGTCATGGAATTTTAGATTTTAGATTTTAGATTTTAGATTTAAAGCTGAGATTGTGCTTTTATCTATCGTTAATCGTTCCGAAAATTGTGGAGCAGCAATGCCCCACAATTCCCATCCTTAATTTAAACTGCTGCTGTTGGCTGTTTGACTGAGACTATTTTGTGATAGTAATCTTGCAACTGGCGTGTGGCTGCTGCCCACCCCCATTTTTCTGCTTCTTTACGAGCATTTTGACGAATGATATCTCGTTCTTGCTGATTTTCCAAGAGGCGAATTGTCGCAGAAATCGCATCTTGAATGTCTGCTTTGGGGTTAAAAAGATATCCATTCACACCATCTGTAACAATATCAGGGATGCCGCCAGAACGGGCAGCCACCACCGGACAACCAGCGGCCATTGCTTCTAATAAGACTAACCCCAAAGTTTCTGTGCGGGAAGGGAAAATAAAAGCATCAGCACTCGCAAAAGCAGAACCTAACTCACGTCCCATGAGATAACCAACAAAATGGGTGTTGGTTCCAGCAAAGTGTTTTTCTAGGGCTTGGCGATGGGGGCCATCTCCCACTAAAGCTAATCGCGCTTGGGGAATTGCTTCTAAGATTGGTTTAATGCGTTCAATTTCTTTTTCGGCAGATAAGCGACCAACATACAACAATAAGGGACTTTCGGGATGGTTTTGGGAAAGGTGCGATCGCATCTCTAAACTGGCTAAATTAGGATGAAATAATTCTGTATCTACGCCCCTCTGCCACAAGTCTACTCTTTCAATGCCATGTGATGACAATTCCTCCATCATGGCTGTCGAGGTACAAAGATTCAACAATGCTTGATTATGAGCGCCTTTGAGCAATTCCCACAACAAGCCTTCTAACATTCCTAAGCCGTAATGCTGGAGATATTGCGGTAAATGGGTATGGTAAGAAGCGACTAAGGGTATTTTTAAAACTTTGCTATAAAAAATGCCTGATAATCCTAACACAGCAGGGTTTACAACGTGAATCACATCTGGCTGGAATTCTTCTAAAGCATAACCAATGGCTGGGCGGGGTAGTGCCATTTTTAACTCTGGGTACAGAGGCAAAGGAAAGCCACTAACGCCGTAAACTTTCGCTCCTTTATGTTCCGTGATTCCACCCTCTGGGGCAATCACTAAAACTTGATTTCCATCACGCTGTAGATGGTCAACTGTATGGCGTAGACGTGTAACTATGCCATCTACTTTCGGCAAAAAGGTTTCGGTGAATAGGGCTATTCTCATACAAAAATTATTCAGTCCACGCAGGTAATCTCAACTGCTGTTGAATTTCAGGTTCTACAACAGAGTAAACTGTTTCTCGTAGCGGAATCAATTGTGTATGGTGAGAAATATTGAGTGCTGCGTAATGGCGTAGCAACTTTTGGGTTTTGTCTGGGAAGCCAACTAGAAGATTAGGCGATCGCGCTTCTTGCCTAAAGAAACCAAAATACAATTCTTACCTTGTCTGGATCGCCTAACTTTGTCAATTCTTCGATGAAATCTTCTAAACAAGTTTCGTAATCCAGGTTTACAAATTCTCGGCAACTACTTCTCCATGACACCCACACGGTGTCAGGTTGTTGCCTGTGGTAAATAGATGCCCCTGGTGGAAAGGTTTCCGGGAATGGACAATGCTCATCGAAAAGAGAGGCATAGGTTTTATTGACACAGGCTCGATACGTTACATTCTTATCATCCCAACCATAATCGACGATTTCTCTGAGCAGCAACCAAGAGCGTGCAAATCCTGTACCATACTTATCAAAATAAGTTTTGTAGAAAACATTCATGTCATCGGGAAAATTTCGTGGCTTTGCAATAGGTTCTGCTATACCTATGACGCTTCCGTGATAAACACCTCCAAGCATTACAAACAATCGATATGGGGTACAGCGAAGATCAACTGGATCGATAGGAACTTTTTTGCCCCTCGAATATTGAGTAGCAGCAGGTTCGGGTATTGGTTCCCACTCATTGTTCCTCCGAATCTCAGCGTAGATATATATGTCTACTCCCATACCTTTAAGCTTGAAACTACTATTTTCACCAAGAACTCAGCCGCATAACTACTTATTATACGAAAATTTCCTGTATAATCTTTTTCTCAATCCTAATATACCAAGCATTAAAACTACCTTCTGTCTCAATATACGGAAACTTCTTTTTTAGCTGTCGTGTATACTGCGTCAGACTTCGCTACCAGTGTTCTAATATAATTCCATCTACGTAATCAAAATCAGTGTCGTCTGTCACCAACACCCAATTATGTTCTAAGCACTGAGCAGCAATCCATACATCATTCATCGGGATTGGTCGCCCCTTACGTTTCAATGCCAACCGGATTCGGGCATAGACAACTGCTGTTTCTCTATCTAATGGCACAACTACACAAACCGATATAAACTCCAAATAGCGAGGTAAATTTTGTAATGGGCGTGTAGAATTTTCTGCACCAAACAATAATTCTCCAACAACAATCGTTGGTAAAATTATTTCTGGTAAAGTTAATACTCTCTCGGTAATCGTTACATCTCCATTCAGAAAACGAACCGCAACAGAGGTATCTAGCGCAATCTCACCACTCATTCAAATCTACCCGACGGCACTCTGTTGCAATTGTGTGCTGTAGTTCTTGCGCCTCTGAATCGCTTAAAATTCCTGCAAACTTTGCCAGAGGATGATTTTTACGTATAGCTTTAACCCTGTGTAAAAAGTCCAGCACTGTTTGTACTATGTCATCGGGAGCCTGTTCGAGTTCTTGAATCAATTGCTCACGAATTTTCATATCGTGGGTTTCCTAGCAAAGTGAGTATATTTAGCTCCAGTATATCCAAACACTAACTTTGCTGCTTGGTGGATATCCCAGAATTTTGGTGATTGAGACATTCCAGCGATCGCCTTCTCATCAAATTGGCAATTCTTTCTCTCGTTGGTGAGAATAATTTTGGAGGTAATCATTGCAAGAGGTCTGATTGTGGTCTTTGCTCATTCCAGTACCCCAGATATAGTCAAAACTCGCCTCACATTAGACGAGTATCGGGCAATGGAAGAAACCCATCCAGAACGCCATGAATACCGCAATGGAGAGATTATTACAATGTCGGGAGGTTCGGAAGCCCACAGTGCGATCGCCAGCAACTTATTAATTTACTTGGGATTTTTGCTGAGAGACAGCGATTTCCGTTTGTACAACAGTGACTTGCGCGTTTGGATTCCTGAATATCAGTGTGGTACTTATACTGATTTGATGATTGTTCATGGTCAACCAGAATTTAATGAAAATCGCAATGATGAAATTCTCAATCCTTTACTGATTGTCGAAGTTCTATCGCCATCCACTGAGGCTTACGATCGCGGTGAAAAGTTCCGCAAATATCGCTCTTTGTCCAGCTTTTGTGAATATCTGCTGGTGAGCCAAACTGAACCTTACATTGAACACTATCACAACCTTGATCGTCAAAGTAGCGATCGCTGGCAATGGCAAGTTTACTCTCGCCTTGAACAGACAATCTTTTTCCACTTAAATGTAGAAATTCCCCTAACTGAAATCTATCGTCGTATTAATTTTTGAACATTTCTGGACGATAGGCTTGATAAACTACAACTGTCTGGTCGTCATACTGCGCTAGTATATGACGACCAGTTTGAGGCCAGCGAGTGATTTGATTGAGATAAGATTCTGTCACCAGCCTCATACAGTTTTCACCTAATTTCTATGCCAAGAAACTTTCGGCAAAATTTGTTTTTTATCAACTCGTTGTTGATACTTAACTGCAAAGTTTAACAGCGAATCAAGTAACGAGTCTGAGAGGTAGTGAGGTTGTAAGCCGAGGTCAAGCAGTTTGGTATTTTTGGCGTTGAAGTAATGTTCTTCTTTTTCAACTCTGGGGTTATCTATGTTGTTGATATCAACATTTAATCCCAAGGCGTTACCTGCTTTTTTGACCATCAGTGCCAAGTCACCCACACTAAATAGTTCGGTAAATTGGTTGAAGACGCGGAATTCTCCAGGTTCAGCAGGATTAGCGATCGCTAATTCCATACAGCGCACTGTATCCCGAATATCTAAGAATCCGCGAGTTTGTCCACCTTTACCATACACCGTTAAAGGATGACCAATGGCAGCTTGAATACAGAAGCGGTTTAATGCTGTCCCAAATACACCATCGTAATCTAGGCGATTAATCAACAGTTCGTCCATTCCCGTTTCTTCGGTTAAGACACCATAAACCACGCCTTGATTTAAGTCTGTTGCACGCAATCCCCAAATCCGACAAGCAAAGTGGATATTATGACTATCATGCACTTTGCTGAGGTGATACATTGAACCGGGCTGCTTGGGATACGGTAAGGTATCTTTGCGCCCATTATGTTCAATGGTGATATACCCTTCTTCAATATCGATGTTAGGTGTACCATATTCACCCATTGTTCCCAACTTGACTAAGTGGCAGTCAGGGAAGTCTTCGCGCATGGCATACAGCAAGTTGAGTGTGCCAACTACATTATTGACTTGGGTGAGAACTGCGTGTTCGCGGTCAATCATCGAGAATGGCGCGGAACGCTGTTCGCCAAAATGCACGATCGCATTTGGTTCAAATTGATGTAAAGTTTTTTGCAGAAATTCGTAATTAGTGATATCGCCTATGAATAGGTCGATAGATTTGCCGGTCAAATCTTGCCAGCGCTGGATACGTTGCTGAATCGGTGCGATCGGAGTCAGAGTTGCGATACCAAGTTCGTTATCCCAGTGCCGACGCACCAAACTATCTAAAATTCCAACTTCGTAACCTCGATTGGAGAGGTAAAGTGCGGTTGCCCAACCGCAATACCCATCGCCACCAATAACCAGGACTTTCATTTTCACCAGTTTTTACTCGCTGATAGCTAAATCTATCAGGTTTCTGTACCCCCTCAACCATCAAAAGTAGTGATTAGTGATGAGTCATTAGTCATTCGTCATTGGTCATCTGTCAAAAGGCATAAGATTTCATACTTCACACTTCACACTTCATACTTTTACCCGATATTGCTGGGCTATGTAATAAAACAACGGGTAATAATTGGAAAACTCTTGGCTGGGGCTTTTTCCCTGCCAGTAATAAGTAACTTTACCTTGAGTTAAGGTCAATTTCATCGAACCCTCTTGCTGACCAACTTCTACTAACAAAACCCCGGATACTCCTTGTGTGGTCTGAAAGTTAGGCTGGATGGCATTTTTGGTTTCTTGTGAGAGATTGCTTGCCCAACCTCTAATTTCCACCTTTTGACTGCGTGGTGAAACGAAGACAACACCATCATCGTTATCGGGAGTTGCTAACACAGTCCAATTGCTGGGATATGGAAATTCAAAGTTATAACGGGAATTTTTATAAGTCTGCCATTGCGTTTCAGAAACCTTAAAAGGTTGGCTGCATCCTGATAACAGCAACGATAAAGCGATCGCACTCGCCACAGTTTGATATCTTGTATAAATATTTCTCCAATTACTGCCAGTTTTCACTGAAAAAATAAACATAATAATATATATTTTTCCATATCACTGAGTTTGTACAAGTCTTGAAATTATTTAGTTTTATCGAGATTATTCCAGCTTTTATCTAATATTTGACTGTTATTTAAGCTAATTTTAGCTTTGTTCTAAATATAACTTAGCTTACCTTAACAGGCATAAAACAATGTAAATAAATGTAACGAAATTGCCGTCAAAACGTTTTACCAGCTTGACAAGTAATCAAGGAGCCGATAACGTGATATACATACCCGGGTAAGACCGCCAAAGAGTTATATGCAAACGCAAACTAAGCAAAAGGTTACTTTTTATATATCGCCGGAACTGCACAAAAGGTTGAAGATCCGTTCAGCAATTGATTCTGAGCCAATGTCAGAGCTTGCCGAACGCGCTCTCTACTTTTACTTGGCGAATTCAGAATTAGTAGAAGAATTAGAAGCTTCTGCTTATGGGAGGACTCACAGAGTTTATTCCTGTCCGGCTTGCGAAAGTTCACTTGCGTTACGTGATGGGGAATTAGTTGCTTTAGGTCATCAGCCTGGATTGATTGGTCAAGAGCCTATTTCCATTGATGAAATCGAAGAAGTGCCAACCCATCCCAAGAGTGAAGAAGAGTTAGTCCCTTGCTAGATAAGAATTATGAGTAAGTGATTCATAATTCAATCATCGTTACAAGTCTGTTCTTTACAGTATTAGGTCTCAAGTAGGTCGATTGTATGAAAGAAGAGCTCAACATCTTAATTCAAGCTCAATACCCTCTAATCTACCTTGTGACCTCCGAGGAAGAGCGAGCAGAGCAATCAATTTCCACAATCGCTCAAGTGTTAAAGCCCCAACGCCGAGTTTATGTCTGGACAGTAACTCATGGCATCGTGGAATATGGTCAACCCCGGACTGGAAGCCAACACAACACAGTTTCCCCAGAGGCGGCAATTGATTGGATAATTCGGCAAAAAGAGCCTGGTATATTTATTCTTAAAGATTTACACCCATTTATTGATGCGCCTGCAACAACAAGATCGTTGCGAGATGCGATCGCTAGTTTTAAAGGGCAACAAAAAAATATTATTTTAATGTCGCCGATGCACCAAGTCCCCATAGAATTGGAAAAGGAAGTAGTAGTATTAGACTTCCAACTTCCAGATATGGCGGAGTTGAATAAAGTTTTAACTTCCCATTTAGATCACCATCGTGGGCGACGGTTGACAACAGAAGCACGCGAAAAACTCCTCAGAGCCGCTTTAGGTTTAACCAAAGATGAATCTGAAAAAGTATATCGCAAAGCCCAAGTCACCACCGGACGACTAACTGAAGACGAAGTTGATATAGTTTTATCAGAGAAAAAGCAACTAATTCGGCGCAATGGCATCTTAGAATATATCGAAGAAGATGAAACCATTGATGCAGTAGGTGGCTTAGAAGAATTAAAGAAATGGCTAAAGCAACGCTCAAATGCTTTTACCGAAAGAGCAAGAGAGTATGGTTTGCCCCAACCCAAAGGGATGCTAATTTTAGGAGTACCTGGTTGTGGTAAATCATTGATAGCCAAGACAACATCCCGGCTTTGGGGTTTACCGTTGTTGCGCCTGGATATGGGACGTGTATACGACGGCTCAATGGTGGGACGAAGTGAGGCAAATCTGCGTAACGCCCTCAAAACAGCAGAATCTATCTCTCCAGCGATTCTGTTTATTGACGAGTTAGACAAATCCTTTGCTGGTAGTGCTGGTTCTGGTGACTCTGATGGTGGCACATCAAGCAGGATATTTGGGTCTTTCCTCACATGGATGCAAGAGAAAAAATCTCCAGTGTTTGTCATGGCTACAGCCAACCGAGTCGAACGCTTACCTGGGGAATTCTTGAGGAAAGGTCGATTTGATGAGATTTTCTTTGTGGATCTGCCTACACCAGAAGAACGGAGTGATATCTTCAATATTCACCTAAGCAAGCGCCGTCGTGAAGACATCTCCCGCTTTGATTTAGAGCAACTAGCCAAGATGTCGGATGGCTTTTCTGGGGCAGAAATTGAACAAGCGATAGTTGCGGCAATGTATGAAGCTTTTGCCCAAGATCGTGAGTTCACCCAACTAGATATTATTGCGGCACTGAAAGCAACCTTGCCACTGTCTCGCACGATGCAAGAACAGGTAACAGCCCTCAGAGACTGGGCTAGACAGCGAGCAAGACCAGCCGCATCCTCCGTTGCTGAATATCAGCGAATGGAGTTCTAAAAGCTTTCCCTGCTAACCCAGGGGAAAGGCTAGTTGAATAAACTAGCAGTTGAGAGAAAAAGCCGCGTCTTGTTCAGTGCGGCTTGCCGATGATAAACCGTTGTTCTTTTCTCAATCTTCTCATTGGAGGAAACCCAAATGTCTCACTTTAGCACTCTTCGCACCAAAATCACCGATGCAGAAATCCTCAAAGCTTCTTTACGCGACTTGGGTATTACCGTAAAGACAGAAGCAGATGTACGCGGTTATAACGGTCAGCGTGTACGTTCCGACATCGTTGCTGTTTTGGAAGGCGAATATGATCTCGGCTGGTCTCGCAATAGCGATGGTTCCTTCGACCTCATCGCTGACCTGTGGGGCGTTGCTAAAAAGCACAACCAAACCGAGTTAATCAACTCTATTAATCAAAAATATGCAGTCAACAAGACTTTGGCTGAAGTAAAACAGCGCGGTTTGCAAAACGCTAACGTTAAGTTGGTATTGCAATAGTAATTTCTCTGCGCGTTCCCAAAGCTGCACGGGTTAACCACACTATAGCGGTTAGCCCGCTTTTTTTGCCTTATTTCGGGGCTGGGTTGATTCTCAGTCCTGCATTTTTTATGTGTGATAATTTTATGTAGAATAAATCATCAAATGGTACTACCCCAGATAGTCATGGTTGCTGTGATTTCTCCAATGACTGTCCTGAAAATATATCTTCTCAATCTTTTTGCTGAGAAAATTTGTAACTACCCCACAAGGATAAAGCGATCGCCACTACTAATAAAATCGGTATACTGTACCAGGGAAACTCAGATAAAGGTGAGTAAACAACTGCCCGTAAACCAGTGCTGGCGTAGGTTAAAGGTAATAAGTAAACTACACATTTCAACGCTACTGGTAAGGTGCTGGGGTCAAAAAAAGTTGCACCGAGGAAAGACATCGGCACAATTACGAAGTTGTTATATAGTCCCACAGATTCGAGCGATCGCACACTTAACCCAACAATTACCCCCAACCCCGCAAATACAGCACAATTCAACACTAGCAACAACAAAAATAACGGATTTAAAAAATTCCAGTTTCCGGTAAACAGTAGTGCTACCAAAATTACCGAACCAGATGTCATCAAACCCCGCACAATTCCCGCCAGCATTTTACCAATATGCAGAGCTAAAGGATTTATGGGAACCAGTAACATCTCTTCAAAGGTTTTGCTAAACAGCCTTTCGCCACAAATGGAAAATGTCGTACCACCGAAACTAATCGTCATCGATGATAAAGCTACCATCCCCGGCAGAATAAATTCTAGATAATTATCATAATTCCCGGTCACACTTGAGCCTGGTCTAATTGAGCTACCTAATCCCAAACCAAACGCCAAAATATATATTAGCGGTGAGATTAAACCAGTGGCGGCAACTTGAGTGATTCTGGCTCGCAATTTTAACCACTCTCCCCAAAAAATTGTCAGACTATCCGCTACTAAAAGTTGAAATTGTGTAGTTTTAACTTGTTTTCCCCAGAGGAATACTTTTTGAGTTGTCACTTGCTTGCAGTCACTGATCAAAGTTTTTGTAATAATACTTTACACTCTTCAGTGATGCAATTAATACTTATCATCAAAAATGCTTATTTGACAATTTATGTATTATGAATCACTAGATATAGTGAGGCAATTTTATTTAGACTCTAAAAAGTCATCGTACTACTAAAATTTTGCAGACAATCATCGCTCAAAATCGGCATACTGAAATAAGGAGAGCAGTGCAAACAGCTCCCTGCTTTCCAAAATGTGAAGGTGTAAAGTAAAAATGAGACGTAAATCTACTGGTAGATCAGCCACAACCTCTAAACCACCGGCTTTTCAGCCTTCTCTGTTCAACCTCACGACGATCGCTGTTTTGGGAGGTGTGCTAGTTTTAGGTATTGGGATTGGCATTGCTTTTAGCTCCACAACTACATTAACGCCCTCCAACGTAGCTTCGCGGGAGTTTATTGATACAAAAGCCCCCAACCCAGAGATTTGCGTACAATACGGCGCTAGTGCAATGGTGATGGATGCCAGGTTATTTGTTACACTCAACCCATTTAACGTTTATGTTGCTCAACCAAGTATGCGTCCTGGGTGTGTGTTACGGCAAAATAACTGGGCAATTTTAGAACAACGCAAACTTATCACTTCAGAACAAGTCAGAGAATGTAAAAATCGTCTGAATACCTTTGGTTTTACAGGTAGTTTAGATAGCGAAAAGCCTGATATTAGATGTATTTATCAAAACGAAGCAGCACAAAACTTCTTCACATCTCAACCAGGTGCAGTTGCAGTGCCTCAAGAAACAGATAGATTTTAAGAGAGGCTGGGGGTTAGAGACTAGGGGCTAGGGACTAGTATTTTACTCAGCACTCACACTTCGACTCCTTTCGACTTCGCTCAAGGCAAGTCGCTCAGTGTACAGCACTCAGCACTTTTAACTTATGGCTTGGGAAGAGGTTGTCCAAACTCAATCACTGGGATTTGGACTTCATTTGATTGATAGTTGGGTGTGCTTGGTGTTGTAGGGACGGGAAAATTAGGGTTGGCTAGGGGCGGAATATTATTCACATTACTAGGTTGATTAGGAAAGTTAGCTGGAGGCAGAACTGAGCCTTGGATTTGATATGGAGTACTGGGGGCAAGTGGAGGTACTGTAATATAAGGTTGCTGTTGGTTATTAGAAATGGGCGGTAATGTACTTGGTAACTGTAGATAATTAGAGTTGGAATTTAAATTAGTAGGTGTTGGTGGATAGTAGTTGTGAGACGCTGGCGGTAGGCTATTGATGCTAGGCTGTCTGTTAGTCGGTTGAATTGAAAGATTTGTACTAGAAGTAAAAGGACGCAATACCCAGCGTGTGGGGTTGTATCTAGATACAGGTTGTAGTTTTACCTGATTGATATCTATATAAATTCCATCTGCTAAATCTAGAACGATTCGAGTTATGTTGGCGTTCAATTGAGAAACTCGGACTCGTTGAATTGCTCCAGAATAACTTTGCTTGGTTGCAACATAACCCAATTTAGTATCTGGCAAGTCAATAACCAGACGTGGAGGTTGGGAAAGATAGAAATATTGAGGCTTTGTTGCTGCTGACAGTGTAAATTCTAGTTGGGCTGCTTCTGGATAAAATTGCCAGTCATTCAATTTAGCGATTTGTGCCGCATAAGTACTAGGAGTTTCTAAAGAAATTGCTGTGTAAAATCCTAGCAAACTGATGCTAACACCCTGACTCCATAATAAAAACCATTGAGGTTTTCGGTTTGTATACATTATTTGATTCCTTTGCAACAAGAACCTTGATTTTGGGAGGGTGTAAGGGTTGGAAAAATATCTACCCTTTCACCAGCTAAACCCTTAGTTTTTAGTTTTCGTGCCTAACTTCACCCAATTTCTGACTTTCATAATTTGCCCATATTTTAATGTGGATTTACTTTTTGTGATTTTTCTGGTGTTGATTGTTTAGCAGCAGTGAATTTCAGGGTTTGAGGAATACCATTGACTGTGAATTCTCCTGTGATTTTATCTTGATCTATTAGCTGTATTTGCATAGCGATCGCTTGATTTGAGTTAGTCTGAGAGTTGGAATCAAGACACATAATTTTTGGATCAACTTTGCCAGAAAAACTGATCTGTTGATTTTTCAAGATACCTGTCAGAGAAGGTTGTTCAGTCTCTGTACTGAGATTAACTGGTACTAAAGAGGCATTCAAGTAAATACCTGATTGTTGCATATTTAATACCAGAGAACTTGCGGTTTCACAACTGGGTAATTTTGTCGCCAGAGTCAAAAGGTAGCGGCCATCAACTACAGGAGGGGCTTTAAGATTACTTTCTCCATAGGCGGTGACGGTTTTAAACAACAGTAACACTGAACCTATGGCTACTCCGTAGAAGGTTAAAGATTTAGCATTCAAATGATTCATCTGTTTAACTTGTGGAAATCCAAAATCTAAAATTGTGTGACTGTTGATTCTTGGTTGCTAATTTCTGGGAGTACAGAAGCCAAATGGGATGTAACTTGGCTATGACGGCGGGTAATAAGTAGGGAAGAACGACATTGAATAGCTAAAGCATCTGTATATCTGCCAAGGGTTTGACGTTCAATTCCCCAAACGCGGCTAGTACCAGCAATTGTCAAGTCGACAGCTTCAGAAGCTTCTACTACAGCTTGAATTGGCTCTGGAGATTCGACGGTTTTAATTTCGATGCGATCGCGTACACTAGCTGGTAATTGCTCTATCATTTTGTGCAGTTCATAACTCAACTCTTCTTGATGTTGGTTATCTCCCAGTACCTGTAAAATTCGCAACATACAAGTGTCACGGTTCAGCAAGAGTCTCAAAGCTAAAATCAAGGCTAAATCATCATGGATATTGGCTGAGTAAGGCACTAATAAATTTTCTAAGCGTTCGGAACCACGGTCTACAAACACAGCAACATCCACTGGTGCGATGCTCAGAATTTGACCAACTCGACCACCTAAGCGATTATTACTAAAAGCTGGACGGTGCCATCCCACTAGAATTAAATCAGGTTGCTCAATTTTGGCTATTTGAGCAGTTTCTCGCGCCACATTACTTGATACGCGAATGATGGGATGTATATGAGAACGAGCTATTGGCGGTTCTAAGGTATTAATTAATTCTTCTAGTTCCAGGCGACGCTGAAGAATTAATCGTTCTGCTTCCACTGGGGTACTCTCAAAAGCATAATCTTCTTGCAATTCAATTAAGCTGAGAGGATTGACGACAGCAGGTTGTTTGTAATTCAGCCCCAACGCCACTGCTAACTGTACCAAACCTTTTTGGGTGCTGGGATTTGCCACTGGGACTAAAATTCGGTAACTAGGAGCAGGTTCAACAATATTCGGGGTTTCAGTAGTTGTTTCTACTTCTAAGTCTGGTTCAACAACATCTAACTTGATGAGGCGTTTTGGATATGTCCACTCTAGTAGCGGCGAAGTCATAAATGTTGTTACCAATGCCATAATCACCAGCATGGTAAAGACTAGGGGCGAAATTACTTTTAACTCCAAACCGATATTGAGAACAATGAGTTCTGTTAAACCGCGAGTATTCATTAACCAACCAAGGGCTGAAGCTTCGCGTTTATTAATTCCACTGACACGAGCAGCGACATAAGTGCCAATATACTTGCCTGCGATCGCCACTAGCAATACCAAGCCACACAATAACCACAAATCAGGACGATTTAATAAACCAATCTGTGTCCGCAAACCACTGTAGGCAAAAAATATTGGTAGCAGAAATATCAAAACAAAATCTTCAGTTTTGACGGCTAATTCTCGCACTAAATCTGCATTTTTGGGCATGGCGGCTCCCAATAAAAATGCCCCAAAAATCAAATGAATCCCAATTAGTTCGGTGATGAGTGCAGAGCCAACTACCGCCATATAAATTACAGCTAAAAGTAACTGGCTTAAGCGTCCAGTCCGGCGGTAGTAAGTTGCTAATCGTTTCAGAAACCAGCGCCCCACCGTCAGCATAAAGCCAATGTAGACTATGCTTTCAATAATGGTAGGTATAGCACCAAAAAAATTACCAGTACGTGCAACTGCGATCGCTACTGCTAAAATACACCACGCCGTCACATCATCTACTGCTGCACAAGTTAATGCTAGGGTTCCTAAACGCGTTCCCTGCAAATTATTCTCTGTAATAATTCGCGCCAACACAGGAAAAGCAGTAATTGACATTGCTGCACCTAAAAATAAGGCAAAAGCAGTAAACGAAACACCAGCATTAGAAACCAGAGGATACAGCAGTAAAGACAAAACAGTTGCCAGAGAAAACGGCACAATGATGCTGACGTTTGAGGTAAGAATTGCTGCTTGTAAGTTTCCACTAAGATATTTAGGATTAAGTTCTAAGCCAATCAAAAACATGAAAAATATTAATCCCACCTGAGATAAAACATTAAGGAAGGGAATTGTTTCTGGCGGGAACAAACTAGCTGCTAGATGGGGGGTAAGCAATCCGAATAAAGATGGGCCAAGCATAATCCCGGCAACAATCTCACCAATTACCAAAGGTTGCTTAATTGATTTGAATGCCAGACCTATGAGCCGGGACATTCCAATAACAATCAGCACCTCGATGAGAACGAGAATAACTGTGTGCATGGTTTCCTCTGAATAACTATCTGGTTTCCCTAAGATGATTCTTGAAACAATGGGAAATTGTCAACCTAATTCATCATATTCCATGTAAATTTATGCCTTATTTTGATGTTAATTGTTGTTACAACATGGTTATATAAATCAAGTGCGAATTGGTTAAATTTATGGGATATTCAGAGAATAATTAGCAAAAATGCAGCAAAAACATTAATGAATAATGAATAATTGCTAGTTATATCTTTTGTATTAACGTCTAAGCGTTGATAAACGCAGTTAACAATTTTAAATTAAATTTTATCTGGAGAATTACTTAATATTAATGTGTTGGAAATAGTGAAAATTACTGCCAACTACTGATTTAGAACATTACTATTTGTTTTTTAAACATAGAAAATTTCATATCCCCGACTTCTTCAAGAAGTCGGGGATATGCTTGTTTTTGACAAATTCATTGATAAAAATTGGCGTGAGTCAAACAATTTTGGCTTTTAAATTGACTCCGCCGATACATTTATCTCAATTGGTATTCTGGTTGAGCATGATAGGGTGCTAAAGCATCCCATTTCAACACATCATCTAACAATGCTTGGTAGCCTAATGTATTGGGATGTAAACCATCAGCATTCATTCTTTGGCGTAACCAAATTTCACCACGTCCCATCCATTGGTCAAAAATATCCAAGTAAGGAATTTGACGTTGTTGACAAGCTAGGCGCGTGGCTTCTTTATAACGGTGTTGGTCAGTATGATTGAAATAAAAACAATCCAGAAATGGCATTTTAGTTTCATCTACAGGTGTCATACCCACAAATAAAACTGGACAAAGTTGCTGCGCCAAGTCTAGTAAATGGGCAATATCGGCTTCAAAAGTGGCGAAATCTGTGTAATTTTTGCCATTGGGACGACCTAACCGCGCTGAATCATTCACCCCAACTGAAAGAATAATTAAATCAGGAACACGATTACGGAGTTCGCCACGATGACGAAATTCTACTTCTAGTCTTTGGGCTACTTGTTGTGTGCGATCGCCTCTGACACCTAAATTATATAAAACATGACCAGCACTACCAGGCAACATCCACCATCGCCGCAGTTGTTCTACCCAACCACCACGTTCGGGATCACCAAAACCGTAAACTATGCTGTCTCCAAGAGCGACAATCTTCAAAGACTGACATTGATTAGGGGCTAAAGACAGTTGCATTGAAGAAAGAGCTTGTAATGTTTGCATCTTAAAAAAGACTATATTTTATATCTTTACAAGATTCTATACATTTCTACACTATTCCAGCGTATCTTTTTTGTCATGGGTGCTGCAATGTTGACTTTTCTGAATGTTTCACTGAATTATCTGTTAGACGCTAACTTATCAGCAACACGGGTCGTTTCTGGTAATCTGTATTTTGGTGTACAGCGCAATACATAATCAATTGCTGTGGTTAAGCTAATTTTGTGACCACTAGAAATATACAAAGGTTTAACCCCAATGCGTGTCCGTAACACTGCACCAATAGTTTCACCTTGATGTATGAGTGGTTGCCAACTACCTCTAGTTTCCGGTAATTCTTGATGCTTGCCAATGAACAGTGATTTAGCCACACCAATCGTCGGCATATCTAAAATTACCCCAAGATGACTAGCTATACCAAGTCTGCGGGGATGGGCAATACCTTGTCCATCACAGAGAATAATATCTGGTACTGTTTGAATTTTTGCTAAAGCATCCAGTACAGCTGGAATTTCTCGAAAGGAAAGAAACCCAGGAATGTAGGGAAACGAAGTCGGACGATGCGCCAAGGCTGTTTCTACAACTTTTAAATCAGGAAAACTCAGCACTGCTACAGCAGCACGGCTAATTGTACCCTCCTCTGCAAAACCCATATCAACACCAGCAACATAACTAATAGTTTCTGGGATTTGATCTTCTGTAATTACTTGTTCGCGCAAACTTTCTTGAATAGTGATAGCTTCCTCTAGGGTTTGAGGCCAATTATGAGGTTGATAAATCTTCATAATATCTGGAGAGAAAAATATAATTAAATGGGTGCGTAGACGCAAAGCGGTGAAAGATTCAGAGTCTTGGCAGTTCTCGTCGAGTCTAAGTTCGACTAAGTCGTTCTCGAAGAGTAGGACTTATCATCAGACATCGCTAATTTACTCTTTTCTGCTAATTCTTTAATTTCCCTAGACATCGTTATCAAAGCCCAATCCTTGATAAATACCACAAGCTAATCTAGCAACTACGCTCCATCAAGGCCAAATAAACCGAATAATCTGTCAAATTTAGTGATATTTAACCACTCTACCTACAGGTTGATCTTCCCTCTAAAGCATAAGCGATAAACTTCACTCTACAGGTCGATCCCAAAGTAGGATGATTCAACGTAAATATAAGTTAGGTGAAATTCGCTAAGAAAAATGATTGTGAAACACTAAAAACTGTATGGCTATATGAACTTTGATTCAGCCAACAGCGCCAGTAATTCACAATTAGATTATTCTGCAAATATCTACCTAAAAATAACTCACTAGCCCAGTATATCTTAATAATTTTGCGCCAACATTTACCCTGATGATGGCATAAATTAGCTGTGCTGGAAAAATATAACTTATGTGTTGTTAACGTTGTTTTTGAGGAATTCACATGAAGAATATGACTTCTGCTTTATCTCTATTACGTCCAGTACGTTTCCTAATTATAGCTTTTACCTGTGCATTAGTTTTATTTTCTAATGCTTTTCCTGCTTTCGCAATTGAAAGCTATAAAAGTGACCCTACAGAAGCTACCACACAACTGTTAGAAACTCAAAAGAAAACTGATGAAGTTGGTAGATCCGCACCTCCTGGATTGGAGAAAGTTCAAGAAGAATCAAATAAAGGACTCAACGAAGTGCAAGGTGATGCTGACATTGATAAAATGAAGCGTCCTGACAACTCTCAAGCTTCAACCTCAGTGAGAGATGAAGTAGAAAACCTGTTAGAAAAAGTAACAGGTAAAAAGTAAAAATGCTAATCAGCAGTCACAAAGGTAATCTAACTAGTGATATTGGGTAATACTGCATAATCTTTGAATGATAATTATGTGCCAAGTAAAGACTGTGGCTGCTAATTAGGATCAATACTCTTCATCTTTAGTTCCGCAACTTTGAGATGTTTAGATATCTGACTTATTGAAGAAGTCGGATATCTATCTATTTTTAACTACTTTGATAATTTTTCTATTCTAAGTCTGAAATCAATATCACCTTAAGTTGTAAATAATTGTTCTCTGGTAATCTTTCCTATGGTTGATGTAAATAATATTTGATTTTTGTGAACTTATAAATAAGTCTATTTAGGAATTAGAATCCATGCGTGCAATCAACATTGGTTTGACAGAAGAACAGCGTCAAGGTGTGACTAATCTGTTAAATCAAGATTTAGCAGATGCCTATTTACTGTTAGTAAAAACTAAAAAGTATCATTGGGATGTAGTCGGCCCTCAGTTCCGTAGTTTGCACCAACTTTGGGAAGAACACTACGAAAAGCTAACTGAAAATATTGATGCTTTAGCCGAACGGGTGAGAGCATTAGGTTGTTACCCTGTGGGTACAATGGAAGGATTTCTCCAAATTGCTACTCTTAAAGAACACTCAGGTGACGTTCCGACAGCCACAGGGATGGTAGCAAATCTGGTGGAAGATCATGAGCAGATTATTCGCAACCTCAGAGAACATATAGATCAGTCCAGTGAAGAGTTCCATGATGAAGGAACTGCCGACTTTTTAACTGGACTGATGGAAGAGCATGAAGAAATGGCTTGGATGTTGCGCTCTTTTATTGAAGGTCAAGAATTACAGCCTGATGGTAGCAAGCCAGAAGCAGGCACAAAAACTCCTGTGGGTGTGTAGCTTAACGCAGATTTATCTCTAAACCTAGGTAGGACTTACGCCAATTTACCTTAAACATGATACACATGGGCAACCCGCGCCTCGACTTCGCTCGGAGATCGCAACGCCAGCAGCGGCTCAGAAAAAGTGATGTGTATCAGTAGTTGTGTGAATTGGTATGAGTCCTGAACTATACAAAAGCAAATTTTAAGGAGTATGTCAGGTGCCAGAAGTTTATCAAGCAGAGCGTACTATATCAGCTGTATTTAAAGAACAGAAGCAAGTTGATGATGTAATTCGACGTTTACTTGACCGGGGTGTACCCAGAGATCACATTTCGGTGATGGGACGAAATTTTCAGTCAGAAACGCGAATTGCAGGCTTTATCACTAAAAAAGATGTAATTTTAGGTGGATTGCGAACAGGGGCGATTTTTGGTTCGCTATTTGGCTCTTTCCTCAGTTTGCTCACAGGCGTAGGCGTACTGTTCATTCCCTTTGTTGGGCCGATTGTGGCGGCTGGGCCAATCAGTGCATTACTATTAGGGGCTGCTAGTGGTGCGATCGCAGGTAGTGCTGGTGCTGGTTTAGTGTCGGTGTTCACCGCTTGGGGAATGCCGGAAGATAAGGCCGCAGTTTACCAAACTCGCTTACAAGCTGGCGAATTTCTATTAATGACAGAAGTACCAGCTAATCGTGCTGGTGAATTTCAACTACTTTTAGAAAGTGCTGGTGCTGAAGAACTGAGTACAATGGACAAAACTTTGGTTCATCCTTGTCCTGGCCCATGTAATAACCCAGAGGATTTATCTCCTGAAGTCCGCGCTCATTTATCTGAAGAAGCGCAACGAGTCTTCATCGAGCGTTACAATGCTGTGTTGAATGAAACCAGTGATGAGTTTAATGCCGAACAAGCTGCTTGGGAAGCCGTACACCAGCGGTTTGATGAAGATGAAAACGGTGTTTGGTCAAAACAAAAAGTAGGTGTTTAAGCGATCGCTTATCTTGGTTTGTTAGCTGAAAATCAAAGGGTGAAAGGAACTTGATCAACATTTCCTTTCACCTTTTTAATCTTGACAAAAAATAAATTATCCATTTTGTGGAGTAGGCATGTTGCCTGCCCTAATAGGACGGGCAACATGCCCATCCTACTAGAAAATTTGGAATTTTTAAAACCCTTGTACCCTCACACCCTTACACCAATTCTTAACAGATCAGCTTTGTGCGTCAGTCCTGTTTATGACTCATCTCCAAATTCAAGAATATGCTGGGCTGTAGCTTGTGGTTGTTCTAGATGAGGGATATGACCGGAATCTTGAATCCAAATGAGTTTACTATTGGGAATAGCTCGTTTAAATCTTTTCGCATCTGTAGTGCCTAAGATTTTATCTGAGTCTCCCCAAAGAATTAATGTGGGTTGCAGAATTTGTTCTAGTTGCTTAAATCTAAAAGCACTGTAACCACCACTTTTGGTAAAAGCAATTAAAGCTAGATGCCAACTCGGCATTTCTAAATGCAGTCCGCCACAATATGTAGCATCTAGAGTAATTAAACTAGGATTTTTATAAGCAGTGCGAGAAATGCGATCGCGGACTTTAGGATTACGCAAAAATTGTGTCGCCCAATTATCTAAGGGCGGAAACATGAATTTTGCTAAAGGTGAACCTGCTTTTAAGCCAGCACTATCAATTAACACCAGTTTTTTGACGACTTCTGGATAGGTGAGTGTAAAGTCAATGGCGGCTGCACCTCCCATCGATGCACCCACTAAAATTACAGGCTCTTTAATTAAGGTTTTCCAGAAATAATATAGATGGGTTTTAATGGCGACAGGACTAAATGCTATGCCTTGGAGTCTGTCGGTAAAGCCAAAACCGAGTAAATCCACTGCCCAGGTTTGATTATTTTCTGCCAGTAGTGGTAGTAATCGACGAAATTCTAATACAGAACTATCAAAGCCGTGGATCAGTAAAATTGGTGTGCCACCACTGCCTTGTTTCACATAAGTAGTGGTGATTGGTTGATCAGATAAAGGAGTGGCGATCGCTTGACTTTGAATACTCCGAGCTAGTGCGATCGAGTTTTGTTCAGTTAATTGCCTAACTGCGGCTGGTAAAAAGCTGGGAAACATAAGTTATAGTTTACAACACCCCATCGCCAAAATCGTGCTGATTTGTCAGCCAATGACTCAGTGTACTGAAAAAAACAGTCATGAATGTCACCATTGGAGCCAAACCCGCGTAAAATAAAGATCACTCTATTTATTGTCTCAGGAGCTAATGCCATGCCAATGGCTGTTGGCGTAATTGAAACTTTAGGTTTTCCATCTGTGTTAGCCGCAGCAGATGCAATGGTGAAATCTGCCGCAGTCACGCTGGTGTATTATGGACTAGCGGAAAGTGGTCGCTTTGTTGTTGCTGTCCGAGGACATGTTGCTGAAGTCAACAGAGCTGTTGAACAAGGTATAAATGCTGGGGAGCAGGTAAAGGCGGAAACAGTAATCACTCATTATATAGTTCCTAATCCCCCAGAAAATGTGGAAACAGTTCTGCCCATCCACTTCACCCAGAAATCTGAGCCTTTCCGGATCTTCTAAACAGTTTCGCCATTAAAATTTGTAACAAAGCTGCCTACAATTAATTTTGCAGCGATACATAGGTTGATTTATATCAGGAGATTGCTAATGTCACTACAGGCAGTTGGTTCGCTGGAAACTAAGGGTTTTCCTGCTGTGTTAGCCGCAGCAGACGCAATGGTAAAAGCTGGCCGAGTTACCCTCGTTGGTTATATCCGAGTTGGTAGCGCACGTTTTACAGTAAATATTCGGGGAGATGTTTCGGAAGTAAAAACCGCGATGGCTGCCGGTGTGGAAGCAGCAGAAAATGTTTATGGAGGCACATTAGAATCTTGGGTAATTATCCCTCGTCCTCATGAAAACGTGGAGGCTGTTTTACCAATTGCTTACACCGCAGAGGTACAGCAGTATCGTGACTCCGTAGAAAATCCGATCATCAGGTCTGGTAACGGCAGATAAAGTTAGATTTATTCACATATTAATTCCCTTGCTAAAGTCAAAAGTCCCCAGTCCAATTGCTAATCAATGATTAATAATTGCGACTAGACTATTGACTTTTTGCTAAGTATGCGGTTGCAATTTAATTCCATTTTTCCCTGCCACTATCTCCATTCCTGGAATAGAAACTCTTAAGAGAAACAAATTACTTCTACGACTAGTTGTCAAATTTGCCTATAATTAAAAAAAATTGCTTTACCAACAGCATGAAATTTTAAGAAAATTGTAGTGTTAGCGATCACGGCAATCTTTCATACAACTTTCCCATCCTGAACAGAATTAAGGAGTTAACTGTAAAAACTATGGCTTTTAGATATGAGCGCCATAGAAAAGTTAGTAGAAATTGATAAGAAAAATTACATATTTCCTCAAACACGAAGCAAAGATTTGAGGACGTGAAACTTATCCACTCAAGATAACGTCTGAAATTTCGGTAAATCTCACTGGTTCTTGAGTAGCAGTGTAGACTTTCTCGTTTTTCCGAACTGAAGCACTTTAATCCTAGTTTGTCCTGATCAGATTGATTTAGGATTAGTCAGCTTTTTAGGTATTTTGATGATAAGTTGACAAAAATTGAAAATTATGAAATATGAAAAAAATTGCTAACTACAAAAATTTTTATTGTGCAGAAAATAAAAATCCAATTTTAATTTGAAAACTTCTGCATAAAGTTTGGGAATAAAAACGTAAATAAGAATAGAATCGCTGAAATGTCTTCATGAAAGTGACCGATTCATGGACAACTGCCAGCCAAGATGTTAAGAGTGAGTGACGATCAACGGGGGTTGTGATGCAAACTTTAAGGCAAGGTTTTGAGGAAAACAATCTCACTATGGCAACAGATGCAGACAAACTGGCACAGTATTGGCACAAACGCCTAGCTGTAGAAATTCCAGAACAAAGCACATCTGTGAGGGAGAGTATTGTTTTGTGGCTTTTAGGCAAAGACTTAAACAGATTTGAACTATTAGACCCCAAACAACTAGAAATTGCTAAACAAGCAATGGAATATCGCTGGAAAATTTTACATCAACGCTACTTGGGTCTTGGTAGAGAGCGGGCTTATCGTAACTTAATTACTCGCTTAGGGAGTTTAGTCAGCTTACGCCATAAAATTCAAACTTGGGTAGCCCTCAGCCGCGATCGCCAACGCAGTGTCATAGATGTCTTACAAGAAGTCATCCAAGAACTGCTGCAAAGCGATACTTATATGCAGCAACAAATGGCCTGTATTGCCGAATTCACCACCGACAGAAGACTACAAGATACATTACTGTTTGCCAGCATTGAAGAGTATGCCTTGCGGCCCGTCCGCAATCAACCGCTACTGGTTTACAGATTTGTCAATTACTTGCGTCGGACTCAGCGCGGTGGCTTAACTCAAGTACCGGGTAGTGATCTGGTGAGACTGGTTTCCGAAGAAATTCTCACCGATGACAGTGATAATCGTGTCAACTTGGTAGATACCCAAGCGATCGCTGAATATCAAGAAGCACAACAACTAGAAGAACAACAAGCACTGCGCCAGTCTGTGCAAACAGAATTTGCCGACTACTTACAAGAAAATCTTGGAAAAGACGCAGTAGATTGGCTGCGGTTATATCTCCAAGGCAAATCTCAAGACGAAATTGCCAAACAGCTGCAAAAACCCATTCGAGAAATCTACCGTCTGCGGGAGAAAATCAGCTACCATGCAGTCCGGGTTTTTGCCCTCAAAGGGAAACCAGAACTTGTTAATAGCTGGCTATCAATTTCCTTAGAAGAACATAATTTGGGACTGACACCTAACCAATGGCAACAACTTTACCAAAAATTAACACCATTGGGTCAGCAAGTGCTAGATTTACGCAAAGCAGGTCATACCCTAGAAGCGATCGCCCAACAGTTAGGTCTGAAAACCCATCAAGCAATGGGAGAATGGACAAAAATTTATCTTACCGCCCAATCACTGAGAACCGAAGAATCAGGAGTATAAGCAGCAGCCGCAATTTCTGCCCTCAAATTCATCGGAGACTTTGCGGAATGCCCTTGGGAGCGCAACTTTCTCACGCTCACTGACATCAACAAAGACTAATTATTACAGAAAAATTTATACCTATCAAACCCAGCATCATCTTACTGAGATTAACTGAGATTAATTTAATTTTTACCAAGATAACAAAGTATCTTTATTTACTGCCAACTAGCTTAGAGCAAAATAAAATATAAGGAAACTGTAAATAATTAAACCTATGTTGTCTTCAGAGGACAAATCAAATGATACCGAAGCCAGTGAGCAGCAGGTACTATCGAATATACCGATCAACTTAGAACAAGAAAGCGATCGGCAACAAATATTTCAGCTAATTGATCATCTCTTGTCCTTTGAAGCTTGCTTGTACCACCAAATTCTGCCCTTTCGACTAGAAGGTAAAAAATTACTCCTAGGAATGGTGCATCCGCAAGACAGCAGCGCCCTTGATTACGTAAATCGCATCCTAGCTTATATCCACTGCACAATGGTGGCTCAAGAAATTGCCAGCGACAGCCACCGCCAAATCCTCTCAGCCTACCTCAACTATAAAAATACTTTTAGCTCAAATATTCCAGCCCTCAATCATTCTGATCTCAGCTCATCTCAACAGCAACCACCAACATCAATGGTGGCAAATATGGAAACTCCTGAAAATACTCGCAAATTAACAGATTTTCCGCCGCTTCCAGAACCCAACCTTTCAGCTTTAGCCCAAAAGCTCAAAGAAGAAATCACAGAAGCTACACTGGCAACTAATTTAACCATCCTGCCAGTCCCTACCCCAGAACTATCCACTCCTGTGGAAGTGCTGGCACTGCTCCCACCCAAGAAACTACTAGAGGAATTACTCGGTCGAGTTTTGGGTGGCGGCATTGGTCGCTTGTATTTAGAAAGACAACCCTACCAAGGTAGGATACTCTGGAGTGATAACGGTGTTGTACAGTCGGTACTAGATAATTTACCTCTATCAGTTTTTCAAGGTGTACTGAATGAATTAAAGCGATTTGCTAGTTTACCTGTAGCCACAATTACAGAACCAAAACAAATAGAAAAAGAATGTTTATATCAACAAAACCGTTTGTTATTACGCCTGCGAGTCATGCCAGGCATTTATGGTGAAGAAGCCACACTACAAGTATTGCGAGGAGCCGCCTTAAAGTTTTATCAACAACAACAATTAGCTCGTCTAAGCCGTGATATTTTGGGTATTTCTCAACAACTTAGCTATAAATTACAAGAACTGCATCAAAGGCTGATACTCAACTCTAGCCTCACATCAGAACAATCAGATGCTTTAGATAATTTAAATCGCATCGTGGAAAACTTAGACCAACAAGTCAAAATACTCACAGCAAATAGCGATTCAATGAGCAAATAATAAATCACAATTGGGTCAGTAAAACCGCTGATTTCGATCCCTGACATAATTGCTATGTTGTAAAGGAACATTAAACCGAAAAACCATAGATTGTTAGTCTGAATTATTACATTTTAAATATGTATTAATACTGTGGTAACGGGTTTAAAACTTATAGCAGTCAACTAAATTTTCCATTATTGAATTCATTTTTTACAGATATTTCATGCAGACTGAGGTTTTTAGTGAACTTTTCCCCTTGCTGAGTACAGCCAACCCACAAACTTTAGAATGGCTGCTCAATGTTGCCGTTGATCACGAATATCCCGTAGGACGAGCCGTATTGATGGAAGATGCCTGGGGTAACGCCGTTTACTTTGTAGTATCTGGCTGGGTAAAAGTCCGCCGTACCTCTGGCGAAGATTCTGTGGCCATAGCGATTTTAGGTCGGGGTGATTTTTTTGGCGAAATGGCAATTTTAGATGAATCTCCACGTTCTACGGATGTAATTGCCCTTTCACCTGTAAAATTACTGAGTATTTCTAGAGAGCGTTTTATTCAAATCTTGTTTAAAGATCCACAATTACACCATCGGATGCTGCAACTGATGGTGCGAAGAATCCGACAATTTAACCAAAGGTTACAAATTCGCTCTTCACCTCCAGCCGTCAAACTGGCTCACACCTTAGTCAGCTTGGGTGAAAGTTATGGACAAGACTCAGAACGTGGTAAAGAAATTTTTAATATTCCCTTTAAAGATTTGGCAGAAGTGACAGAAATTGGAGTTGAGGAAACCACCAAAATCATGGAAAAGCTACATGAAAAAGGATGGATTACAATTGATCATGCTAATAACATCATTTACTTGGTTAATTTCAAGCAACTGATGAATTTGGCTGGGAAAGTCTAATTTTGGGTTGAGTATAGGGTCAAAGAATTCAACTGCTACGAAAACTGATGTACATTAGCTATCCAAGTCAGAGATTGAAGAACTTTGGGACTAACGGCTGATGCTTTTGTTAGGAAGTCTTGAAAAAGAATCAACGGCAGAGGCCGCAGGTGAGCTTTAAAAGTTGAGTCACAAGTTTTGAAATCAGCTCTACTGACTATTTTGGATGAAAAGCACCCAAGCATCAAAAATGCTGGAAACACATGCTTGGTAGGAAAAATTAATTAATTATGGATAAAAATACCGGAAGCTTTGATCTCAACTATAAAATATTAATTAATTGTAAATTTTTTCCACATCTTGCTTTCACACTGCTCGATTCCTAGTTCTTTACAAAGTCCCTCCATTGACTATTAATTATTGACTAATAACTATAAACTCATAACTTATCACTCCTGTCTACTACTACAAATGACTGAAGCAACAGCACCTCGTCTCGAAATTGGCGTTAAGGAAACCGTACCAACGATTCATTACCTGGTAGCAATGCCCCAACCAGAAACCCATCTGTTTGAAGTGAGCTTGCAGCTGGTTAATCACTCATCCCCAACCCTGGACTTGAAAATGCCCGTCTGGACACCAGGTTCTTACCTAGTGCGGGAATACGCCAAGAATCTGCAAGACTTTGCCGCATTTAGTGGAGAGCAACCTTTACCTTGGCGTAAAATCAACAAAAACCACTGGCAGATCAATACAAACGGTATTTCGGAATTAACGGTACGTTACCGCATATTTGCCAATGAGCTATCGGTACGGACAAACCATTTGGATGGTACCCACGGTTATTTTAACGGTGCAGCCCTGTTTTTTAGAGTCCGGGGCTGTGAAGGGTTGCCAATTCAAGTGACGATTGTACCGCCGCACCCCGAATGGCGAGTGACGACTGCCTTGCCCTCAGTTGATGGACATTCATCCACGTTTTACGCAGCCGATTTTGATACTCTTGTCGATAGTCCCTTTGAAATTGGTTATCACGAGTTATACCACTTTGAGGTTTTGGGAAAACCTCACGAACTGGCTATTTGGGGACAGGGAAATTACCAAGCACAACAAGTAATTGCTGATATTCAAAAAATCATTCATGTAGAAGCACAGATGTTTGGCGGTTTGCCTTACGACAGATATGTGTTTTTACTGCATTTGTTTGCTCAAGCTTATGGTGGTTTGGAACATAAAAACTGCTGTTCCTTGATTTATCAGCGTTTTGGGTTTAACTCACCAGATAAATACGATCGCTTCATTCAATTGGTAGCCCACGAGTTCTTCCACTTGTGGAATGTGAAACGAATTCGCCCAAAAGCTTTAGAGGTTTTTGATTACGATCGGGAAAACTACACTTCGTCTTTGTGGTTCTGTGAAGGAACAACCAGTTACTATGATTTGCTGATTCCTTTACGGGCGGGAATTTATGATGCCAAATCATATTTTCATAATTGGAGTAAGGAAATTTCCAGATTTTTAACTACCCCAGGGCGGAAGGTGCAATCACTGGCTGAGTCTAGTTTTGATGCCTGGATTAAACTCTATCGCCCAGACGCTAATAGCAATAACTCCCAAGTTTCCTACTATTTAAAAGGAGAAATGGTTTCGTTATTGCTAGATTTGCTGATTCGAGAGCGATCAGCAAATCAGCGTTCTTTGGATGATGTGATGCGGTTGATGTGGCGCAAATTTGGCAAATCGGAAATTGGTTATACACCTGAAGAGTTGCAGGAAGTAATTGAATCTGTCGCAGAGATAGATTTAACGGACTTCTTTAATCGCTACATTAATGGTACCGATGAGTTGCCGTTTAATCAGTACTTGGAACCTTTTGGTTTACAGGTGATTGCCGATAAAGAAGAAGAACCTTACTTTGGGTTGAGATTAAATACCGAAAATGGTAGAGAGATTGTCAAGTTTGTAGAATTTGGTTCGCCTGCACAATTGGCAGGAATTGATGCAGGTGATGAATTACTAGCGATCGCTGGTATTCGTGTCACCTCCCATCAACTAAGCGATCGCTTAAAAGATTACCAAGCCAACGACGTAATTCAAGTAACAGTTTTCCATCAAGATGAATTACGTACCTGTTCTGTAACTCTGGCTGCACCACGTTCTAGTAAGTATCAAGTAATTCCAGTTAACAATCCCAATATCACACAAAAAGAAAATTTTGCTGGCTGGTTAGGTGTACCATTGGCCAGCCTGCGTTAAGACTGCTACTTTTAAATGTTTTGATTGCTAAGGCAACTCACAGAGGCTCAATAAAAATATTGCGCCTCTGTGAGTTTTTGCTAAGATACATCCCTAAAAAATTAAAGTCTGCGATTTTTTGATAAGTTGATACTAAGCATGACAGATTAATTAGGAATAATTATGAATATCAATTTATCAGTTAATCGCCTCCTAAGATGGCTAATTTTAACACTGTTGTTTCCGCTATGGTTTCTGAATGGATGGTTATTACTAAAGTTTTTTCAATATTTTCAACCTTTAGTAACTATTCTTGTATTAGCATCTTTGTTTGCTTTTATTTTAAATTATCCTGTTTCGTTACTAGAGAGGAAAGGATTAAAACGTAACTATGGAGTCACACTAGTTTTTGTGTTGGCAACTTTTATCTTCACAATTTTTGCAATTACATTACTGCCTATAGTTTCTGAGCAATTTAATGAAATGGTAAAGTTGTTGCCACAATGGATTGATTCTAGTGAGTCCAAGTTACAGGTTTTAAATGATTGGGCTTTTAGCCAAAGAAACAGCATAGATTTTAGCCAGATTTTTACCAGAATTACTGATAAAATTCCCGAAGAAGTAGAATATCTTTCAGATAAGCTGTTAAGTATTATCATCGACACTATTGATAGTATTTCTGGTGCATTAATTACAGTAGTGTTAAGTTTTTACCTGTTATTAGATGGGTCGAGATTGTGGCAAGGTATATTTAAAAAATTACCTTGGGATTCTGCACAAAAAATTGGAAAATCAATCCAACAAAACTTTCAGAATTACTTGATTGGTCAAGGAACATTAGCTGTATTGATGGGACTTGCCCAAACACTCATGTTTCTGTTGTTTCAAGTCCAATTTGGCTTGCTTTTTGGCTTAGGAGTAGGAATTTTAAGCTTAATTCCCTTTGGCGATGTGTTTAGTTTAATAGTAATTACTTTAATTATCGCTACCCATGATTTTTGGTTAGCAGTTAAGGTTTTGGCAGTAGCTGTGATTATAGATCAACTCATTGACCAAGTAATTGCTCCCCGACTATTAGGAAGTTTCACAGGACTAAGACCAATTTGGGTGTTAATTTCTTTATTAGTAGGAACTTACATTGGTGGCGTTTTAGGGTTAATTATTGCCGTACCAGTGGCTGGTTTTATTAAAGATGTTACAGACGGCTTTGCTTTATCGAATAATTCTGCGGTCACAAGTGAAGAGACAGAAATGTTACCCCAAGAATCTACATCTGTTTGAAATAAATATCTTTGGAAGTCTTGGGTTATACAAACAAAGCCTGCCTTTGTAGGCTAAATATATGCTTCTTCGTATCGATTTGGTATTAAATACCTTTAAATCCCATTTCGCTTTCTACTTGTTGCACCTCGGTTGAGTTTACCTGATTGGAGGCAGTTACTCTACGAGTTTGACGCATCAATCCCAGTTGGCTGATAAATATGCCAATGATAATCAAACTACCACCTATGTATTGAGGGAAAGTAGGGGCTTCATCTAAGATAAAATAAGCTGCTAAAATACCGGCAATGGGAGTAAATGAGCCAACTAAGGAAGCTACAGATACAGTAGAAGCTCTCAAACCTTTAAACCACAGGGATTGGCCTAAAACGACAATTATCACACTATAAAGCAACATCCACCGCCACAAAAAGGGCGAAAATACTTCTACAAAATGATGCTGACCGTAGAGTCGTAAAGCCAGAAAGAAAAATACGACAGTACCTAAAGCAGTGCGGTAAATGGTAAAAATTCCTAAAGGAATCTGGGAGATAGATTTTTTTCCAATCACTGTAGCTATAGCTGTGGCTACTGCTGCTACTGCTGCTAAAATTTCGCCTGTACCCAAGTGAAACCCTGGCATATTATTTATAGGAGTTCCTTGTGGTTGGAGTAAGACAGTTAGGGTCACACCAATAAAAGCTGCGATCGCACCGACAATTTCCCAAAAATTTACTCTTTCTTTCAATAACCAAATTGATAAAGCTAAAGCCAGGGGTGGTTCTAATCTGCCAACCAAAATCACATTATTGACATTGGTGAGTGCCAGTGCTTGAAAAATTAATCCAGGGGCTAAAGCTCCTGATAGGATAGAAACTACCGACAACACTAACCAATTCTTTACAGTTATTTGCTTCAATGCTGTTTTGTTCCACTGCCGCCTATAGATAAGAATCAGAACCAATAAGGCGCAGATATTCCCAACGAACAAAACATTACATAAAGAAATCGGGTTTCTGCCATTGACTAAGTTTTGCGAGCCAATTTCTGTTAATTTGCGGGTAATTGCGCCAGATGCGCCGAAAATGACGATTGCGAGCCAGAGATAGGCTTGACTTGGAATTCTATCAATGAAATGATGCCATCTTCTCAGGCTAGTCACAACGATACCACTTATAGTTGCAATACAAATTACATCCAGAATACTAAAAGATATTAGCTTACATTTAAATGAGAACAAGCTGAAACACCCTTAAAAATTACCTAAGATTTTTTGACATCACATTTACCTGAGAAAATGCTGAGTTTAGACTGAATCTTCTCAAGGAATAAACTCAGACAATTTATGGCTAAGTTTCAGATGAGGTTCAGTAGCGTTTGAGATGCTCTGGATAGCTGCTCTAAAGCTCAAACATAAGGAACATTAACCAATGAAATTCGCCCCTTCCTTACTAACAGGTGTCGCCGTAGCTGGTTTGTTGACAGTTGGGAATATCTCATTTCAGGCTGTAAAACCTTCAATTTCTATACTTCCGGTTTCAGCTGCTGATGCTACAGGTTTGTCCGCTCAACAAAAAATTGACTTGATCATCAAGAATAAAGGTGTTTTTGGTAGTGGTGATCAACTACGTCGTTTCTTCTTTGGCGATCTTGAACCGGTTGGAATTCAACCTGGTGGTGCAGGCCATGTAGTTAACCTTTACAACAAAGCTAGTAATACGACATTTTCTTACTGCTCTACCTTTGATGTTGTTGTCGCAGTGAAAAAAGGTAAAGTCGAGAAGTTTGCGCCTGAAGAAGTTAAGTAATTTTGTGTAGTAATTAAGTAATATAAATAAACTTTAGGGTAGTAACAAACATCTTGTTTACTACCCTAATTTTTTGCTTGGGGTTTTATGCAACAACGGAGAGGGGGGGATTTGAACCCCCGAAGAACTTACATCCTTAACGCATTTCGAGTGCGCCGCATTCAACCACTCTGCCACCTCTCCAGGTACTGATAGAAATGCAAAGACTTTCCTCAGCTATGATAACACTCCAAATCCAGAGAGCGATCGCTTGTTTAGGAAATCCACATTAGACTTATATGATCATGATGAAACTTCAACGTTCTGCCAAACGTCAGTTTTCCAGCCATGACTTATCCCAAGCTATTCCAGATTGTAGAGGTTATCGCTGGAGAAAGTACTTGAGATAATTAGTATAAAATCAGAAATTCTGAAACCCAAATTTCTATGAAGCCCTGCAATCAACCGCTAACATCACAACTACGCCGCTTTGGTCTAGCCTTGGTACTCCCAGCCGCACTTTTAGGCGCATTTACCTTTCCTAGCCAAACACAAACAGCAACCGCGCAGTCTGCTGCTGGTAATCGGCCTTTAACTATTCGCTCTGATATCCAAGAATATGACGCTAAAAGCCAAATTATCACTGCCCGTGGTAATGTGCAGATGTTGTATCCAGCGCGGCAAATCCAAGCAACTGCGGCTCAAGCACAATACTTTAGCAAAGAACGTCGCATAGATTTTACTGGCAATGTCTATATTTTGCAGCAAGGCGGCAATAGTATTCGGGCAGAGAAGGTGACATATTTAATTGATGAAGGTAGGTTTGTCGCTTTACCCCAAAGCAATCGTCAGGTAGAGTCGATTTATATGGTGGAGGACTCCGAACTAGGTAGACAAAATACTACACCAGCCCCCAAAACCCCAAATCTCAAGCCTGCCAATTAATATTTAAGTAGAACTGCGGAGAATAACCTCCTGGTTTATCCTCACAATTATGAGTCTTGAGTCAAAAAACTAGTCTATAGCCCCTAATCCCTTTTTCATAATTCCTAGTAGCCTTACCAAGCCACTAGTGTATGCAGTTCATAATAACTACTTAGTATCAATCAACGCAGATAGTGAAAATTGTTTTAGAGAATATTCACAAATCTTACGGCAAGCGAGCCATTGTTAATCGCGTCAATCTTTCTGTTATTCAGGGTGAGGTCGTTGGTTTATTAGGCCCAAATGGTGCTGGTAAAACGACGACTTTTTACATTGCTACAGGTTTAGAAAGACCCAATCAAGGGCGCGTTTGGCTAGATACTCAAGATATTACTGGTATGTCAATGGACAAAAGGGCGCGTTTAGGTATTGGCTATTTAGCCCAAGAAGCCAGTATATTTCGCCAACTAAGTGTGCAAGATAATATACTTTTGGTATTAGAGCAAACCAATGTTCCCAAACGGGAGTGGTCGAAGCGATTGTATACTTTGCTGAAGGAGTTTCGGTTAGAGAAAGTAGCTAACAGCAAAGGTATTCAACTCTCTGGTGGTCAACGACGACGGACAGAATTAGCCAGGGCGTTGGCGGCGGGAAGAGAAGGTCCAAAGTTTTTATTGTTAGACGAACCGTTTGCTGGGGTTGATCCGATCGCAGTGGCAGAAATTCAAGAAATTGTAGCAGGACTGCGCGATCGCGGTATGGGAATCTTAATCACAGATCACAATGTGCGTGAAACTCTGGCTATTACTGACCGCGCCTATATTATGCGTGAAGGACAAATTCTCGCTTCTGGTACGGCTGACGAACTGTACAGCAATCCTCTCGTCAGACAATACTATTTAGGGGATAATTTTCACGTTTAAAAAACTGAAAAATTTAAATTGATAAGTTCCAAATTACGCATTAACCAGGGTTGAACCATAAACTTTTATTTGCTTATGATTTCCACAAAGCAACAATCTTTTTATAGTGTTAATTCACTGCTGCCATTTACGATTATGGATCGTTATTTGCTCAGTGAATTGCTGCCACCATTTTTTTTTGGTGTCGGGGCATTTTCATCTATTGGCGTAACAATTGATGCGGTATTTGATTTAGTAAGAAGAATTGTTGAATCTGGGCTACCTGTGGGCATTGCGATTCAAGTTTTCTTGTTAAAAATGCCATATTTTATTGTGTTAGCTTTTCCTATGTCCACGCTGTTGGCGACTTTGATGACTTACAGTCGTCTGTCTAGCGAAAGCGAACTCATCGCATTACGGGGGTGTGGGGTAAGTGTTTATCGAATGGTACTGCCTGCTGTGGTGTTAAGTTTGTTAGTTACAGGTATGACATTTGTCTTTAATGAACAAATTACACCAACAGCTAATTACCAAGCAAATCAAACTCTTCAAAATGCTATTAAATCTGATAAGCCAGTTTTAAAACAACAAAATATTTTTTATCCTGAATACCGTGATATCCAAGAAGCTGACGGAACTAAAACTAAGATGCTGGCACGCTTATTTTATGCTGACCAGTTTGATGGAAAACGGATGAAAGGTTTAACAATTATTGACCGTTCTACAGCAGGGTTGAATCAGGTAGTTGTGGCAGAATCAGCACAATGGAATGGTTCGCAAAGTGTTTGGGATTTTTATAATGGCACTATTTATTTAGTGGCACCTAATGGTTCTTATCGCAACATTTTACGTTTTGAACAGCAACAACTCAAACTACCCCGCACACCGCTGAGTCTAGTAGAAAAAAGCCGTGACTATGGAGAAATGAATATTTCCGAATCTTTAGAACAATTAACAGTGGAAAAATTAGGAGGCGATCGCCAAAAAATTCGCAAGCTGCAAGTGAGAATTCAACAGAAAATTGCTTTACCCTTTGTCTGTTTAGTATTTGGCATAGTCGGCGCAGCAATGGGCAGTATCCCGCAACGCACTGGGAGAGGTACAAGTTTTGGCGTGTGTGTGATTGTGATTTTTACTTACTATTTACTATTTTTTGTTAGTGGTGCGATCGGACAAGCTGGTGTGATTTCTCCCTTTTTGGGTGGTTGGTTGCCTAATTTTATTTTCTTAGGTATAGGTTTATTCTTATTGATGCGCGTAGCTAGGCGCTAGGAACTCTAACTAAAAAAATATCTAATTTTTAATTATGAGGGATAGCAGCACCTCGACTTAGCTCGGCGACCGGAAGCAGCAAAAGCACAGGGAGAAAAAGATTCTGAGCAATGTATTTGTAAACAATCAGGAGAAAATGGCAAATGAGCAACAACTTGGTAGAATCCTACTAGCCGTTCGAGAGAGATGGAGAAAAGGGTTAAGAAACATTGCAACTTTTAGGCGCTTTTAGTGTTTTTTTGTTGCGATTTTTCTCCCTTCACTAGCGTCTACACTTGCCACTCTCTAGCGATACATTTCTTAATTTTAAAGTTTTGCGAAAATTTTCTTATGACAACCGCAATATCTGATCAAAATACTGCCGATTTAGCTGCCGATGATTATGTTGTTATTGGCTTGGCAACCTGTTTTATTAAAGAAGATGGAGAGGTTCATCAAGTTGAAGTTATAGAACCGATTCCCTCTGCGTCTTTAGAAACGTTAATGAAAGATATTCCAACTTCCTATAAACTGGCTTGTGCAACAACTATAGGCGCAGTTTTGGAAGGTGAAACGCCATTATTACCCGCAGGTTTTCCTGTGTCGGCGCAGTTTGGTGAAGAATTTGCCCAAAGAGTGTTTGCAGCAGCGCGGACTTATAAACGCAGCGACAGCAGTAAAAATTTAATTCCTTTGGGTACGACTTACACAGATTTCAAGTATTCTACTGAACGTAAACGGGTGTTAAATGCTGCCAGAGTTGTTACAAAAGAAGACAATGTGAAACAGCATTCACATACACACAAGGTTCTTTAAATATTAAGTGATTATGCTAAAACTTTATGGTGGTGCCTTTAGTCGGGCTGCGATCGCCAAATGGTATCTCGAAGAATTAGAACTTCCCTATGAGTTTGTTCAGCTAGATATGCAAGCAGGCGCACACTTACAGCCAGAATACTTGCAGATTAACCCGATGGGTAAAGTCCCGGCAATCGTTGATGGTGATTTTCAGCTTTGGGAATCTGGGGCGATTTTGCTGTATTTGTATGAGAAGTATGACAAATCTTCAGCTTCCCTAGAGGAACGGGCAAAAATATTTCAATGGGTTTTGTTTGCTAACTCTACTCTCGCATCAGGAATATTTAACGAATCCACTAGAGAACGCGAAGTACCCCGCTTGTTAACTCCATTAAATCAGATTTTTCAACAACAACCCTTCATACTGGGTGATGAATTCACCGTTGCAGATGTGGCGGTGGGATCAGTTCTCGCTTACATCCCGATGATGCTGAAACTAGACCTCAGCGCCTATCCAGCAGTTGGGGAATATATTAACCGGATGTCTGAACGTCCTGCCTTTAAAAAAGGTATTGGTGGACAGGGTTAAAAGTAAAAAGTGCTGATACTAATCTAAATCTTGTTCAGATCCCCCCAACCCCCCTTAAAAAGGGGGGCTAATAAACCTTTTTTACCCCCTTGTTAAGGGGGTCGCCGTAGGCGGGGGGATCTAAAATTTAGAATGAATGAACCTTTATCCGAAAAGTATTGACTCAGCACTTTGCTAGTACTTTATCCACAGCTTGTAAAGCTTGGTCAATTTCTGCCTCACTGACAATTAATGGTGGGACAAAGCGCACCACTTTTGGCCCTGCGGGGACAAGTAATAAACCTTCAGCAATGGCAGCGTTGACAACTTCACCAGCAGTTAGGGCAATGTCAGCAGCTAACTCCATTCCATTGATTAAGCCCCAACCGCGAACTTCAGAAATATATTGAGGATATTTAGCTGCGATCGCTTTTAACCCAGTACGTAACTGTTCTCCCCTCTCTTGGACATTCTGCAAAATATTTTCTTTTTCCAAGGTTTGGCAAACACTCAGCGCCACACCACAAACAAAAGGATTCCCACCAAAAGTACTGGCATGTTCTCCTGGCTGAAAAACATCACAGAATTTTTTACTCATCATTGCGCCAATGGGGATTCCACCGCCCAAACCTTTGGCGCTGGTAAAGATATCTGGTTCGACACCGAGATGTTCATAACCCCATAAATAACCACTGCGTCCCATTCCGACTTGCACTTCATCAAAAATTAATAAAATGCCGGTTTCATCACAAATCCGCCGCAGTTTTTGGAAGTAAGCCACATCACCAGGACGTACACCGCCTTCTCCTTGCAATGGTTCTAATAAAATGGCTGCAACCTGATAATCACCTTCATCTAACTCACTAATGGCTGTCTCAACAGCCGTAATATCGTTATAAGGTACGTAATGGAACCCAGGAACCAAGGGATCAAAGTATTTTTGATACTTGGGTTGTCCGGTGGCGGTAATCGTTGCCAAAGTCCGTCCGTGGAAACTGGCATTCGCCGTTAATATAATTGGCTTTTCTATTTCTAGAACTGTATGGGCATATTTACGTGCTAATTTAATCGCCGCTTCATTCGCCTCGGCTCCAGAGTTACAGAAAAATACGCGATCGGCACAGGAATGTTGGATAATCCATTTGGCTAATTCCCCTTGTTCGGGAATGTAGTACAAATTAGAAACGTGATGCAGCTTTTGAATTTGGCGTGTCACAGCTTCAACCATTGCTGGGTGGGCGTGTCCTAGGGTGCAAGTGGCAATCCCCGCCACAAAATCTAGGTATTCCCGCCCCTGTGTATCCCAAACTCGGCATCCTGCACCTTTTTCTAAGGCTAAAGGAAACCGACCATAAGTTGACATCACGGCTTCGTTAAAACTATCCGAATCAAAAGGAATAGATGACACTGAACCTGATGCTGGGGGGATGCTGGCTTCTTCAACTAGAGTTTGTAAGCTCACTAACCGCTCCTCCTGAAAATTTTTAATTCTACACTCACTTACTAGTTTCCTCGAAATTGTTAAAAATTTCTTGTGATCGATCGCAAATCATGATTTCTTTTAGGCTAACGCTTAAATATCCTTAAACGAAGAACACTGGTGAGAGATAACTTTGTATTCCACTCTTGAGAGAAAATATCAACGTATCCAAAAAGAGCTAATGGCAGGTGCGATCGCTCTTGGGGGTGTGTTCCTGATTGGCACTTTATGGTACAGATTTGTAGAAGGTTGGTCATGGGAAAATGCCGCTTACATGACCGTAATTACCTTAGCTACGGTGGGATATGGCGAAACACAGCCACTAGGCAGCCGTGGACGCTTGTTTACCATTGCCCTAATTTTGTTGGGCGTAATTAATATTGGTTATATAGTCAATCGATTTACAGAAGCCATCATCGAAGGCTACTTTCAAGAAGGAATTCGACTACGACAACAGAGGCGCGTAATGGAATCCTTGACAGAACATTATATTATTTGTGGATTTAGTCGCACTGGTCGGCAAATTGCTAGAGAATTTCGGGCGGAAGGCGTACCTTTTGTAGTCATAGATTCCGAGATTGAATCGGTGCAACGAGCGCAGATGGAAGGTTATGTAGTATACCAGGGTGACGCAACCTTAGATGATACGCTTTTCCATGTGGGGATTGAAAGAGCGATTTGTATAGTTGCCGCCCTACCTTCGGATGCAGAAAATTTATATACAGTATTATCAGCAAAAACATTAAATCCAGATATTCGGGCGATCGCTCGCGCTAGTACAGAAGAAGCGTTACAAAAATTACAGCGTGGTGGCGCAGATGCCGTAATTTCACCATATATTACCGGGGGGAAACGGATGGCCGCAGCCGCCTTAAGACCGCAAGTATTAGATTTTGTTGATGGCATTCTTTCGGGTGCAGACAGACAGTTGTATATGGAAGAATTTTTACTTGACCCTAGTTTATCTCCCTTTGTCGGACAAACATTGCAAAAAGCCAAATTGCGATCGCAAACTGGTGCATTAGTCTTAGCCATTCGCCGCGTTGATGGTAATCTGATTGGCGGCCCCACTGGCGATACAATACTAATGCCAGGAGATACCCTGATTTGTATGGGGACAGCCGAACAGTTGCGGAGTCTGAATCAAGTTCTGGTTCCCATTGGTTCGCAAATATTACGCAAGCCAAAAAATCAGTGATAGGTGATAGGTGATAGGTGATAGGTTACAGAGGTGCAATTTTAGGAGAGCGATCGCTATTTCCTTCCCCTAAACTACTATCTTTGCAAAAATAGTAAATATTCACCCAACCCTACTCCTGCTTCTTGGTTGGTGAGCGAAGTCGAACCACTGCCTTCTGCCTCCTACAGAGTCATCTACCGAAAACCCTATGCTTACCCAAGATAAACAACAACGTAACTGGCAACCTATTATCAAAGCATTTGAGGCTGTCCTTGGTAAAAATGGTGTAGTTCAACGCCGCGAAGAATTGATCACTTATGAGTGTGATGGGTTGACTAGCTATCGTCAACGTCCGGCTTTGGCTGTATTACCCAGAACCACAGAACAAGTCGCGGCAGTAGTGAAAATATGTAACCAGTATTCTGTTCCTTTTATCGCGCGGGGTTCCGGTACAGGCTTATCTGGTGGTGCTTTACCATTAGAAGATTCTGTATTAATTGTCACCTCATTAATGCGGCAAATCCTTAGCGTTGATTTAGACAACCAGCGCATTGTTGTACAGCCAGGAGTAATTAATAGTTGGGTAACGCAAACAGTTAGCGGTGCAGGATTTTATTATGCGCCAGATCCTTCCAGCCAAATTATCTGTTCAATTGGCGGTAATGTTGCTGAAAACTCTGGTGGGGTGCATTGTTTAAAATATGGTGTCACCACTAATCACGTTTTAGGTTTAAAAATTGTCACCCCAGAAGGAGAAATTGTTGATTTAGGCGGGCAAATCCCGGAAACTCCAGGGTATGATTTAACAGGTATATTTGTTGGTTCTGAAGGAACGTTAGGAATCGCCACAGAAATTACCCTCAGAATTCTTAAAACTGCCGAATCAATTTGTGTATTATTAGCAGACTTTACAAGTGTAGAAGCTGCGGGGGCTAGTGTTTCTGATATCATCAGCGCCGGCATAATTCCTGGTGGTATGGAAATGATGGATAACCTCAGCATCAATGCTGTTGAGGATGTTGTTGCTACTAATTGTTATCCGCGAGATGCGACTGCTATTTTATTGGTAGAAATTGATGGTTTAGAAGTTGAAGTCGCAGTTTTAAAACAAAGAATTACTGAAATTTGTCAGCAAAATGGGGCGCGGAATGTCACTGCTGCTACTGACCCAGAAACCCGCTTAAAATTATGGAAAGGCAGAAAAGCGGCCTTTGCTGCGGCTGGACATTTAAGCCCCGATTATTATGTACAGGATGGTGTAATTCCGCGTACGCAATTGCCTTATGTTTTGCAAGAAATTGAAAATTTAAGTCAAAAATTTGGTTATAAAATTGCTAACGTCTTTCATGCTGGTGATGGCAATCTCCACCCCTTAGTTCTTTATGATAATTCTGTCCCTGGTGCATTAGAAAAAGTTGAGGAATTGGGCGGAGAAATTCTCAAGCTTTGTGTGAAAGTCGGTGGTAGTCTTTCTGGTGAACATGGCATTGGTTCCGATAAAAAATGTTATATGCCAGAAATGTTTAACAGTGTTGATTTAGAAACAATGCAATGGGTAAGGCAAGTATTTAATCCCCAAGGTTTAGCCAACCCCGACAAAATTTTCCCCACACCCCGCACCTGTGGCGAAGCTGCAAATGCTATGAATCACAAGCAGTTTGAAGGCGTGGAACGATATTAAGCACCCTAGAAATGCGCGGATGGGTAGGTGTAGAAAATCAGGCTTGAGGAAAAATCGCTGTATTCTTTGTGGTGTATGCTTTTGCATAAAACATAATTTAAAATTACCCGCGCACCTTATACAGTATATGTTTCAGCTACTTGACGTAAATCAACTGACATTTACTAGTGTTATAATCAACCCATCCGCGAAACTGAACCTCGAAAACCAAATACAGATTAGCTTTCCGGCTCCCGCAGTTGAAATTTCACTTAATCCCTATTAGGGATTGAAACCGAAGAACAATTAGAATCTGTTGTAATCGAAACGTTGAAATTTCACTTAATCCCTATTAGGGATTGAAACAAGTTCAAAGTACGCAAACCCTTCTACATTAGTACCAGCAGGTTGAAATTTCACTTAATCCCTATTAGGGATTGAAACGAACGGGCGGACGAAGTGACAGCAGCACGGCAGTTGAAATTTCACTTAATCCCTATTAGGGATTGAAACTATCAATCATCGAGACTATCAACCAAAAACACTAGTTGAAATTTCACTTAATCCCTATTAGGGATTGAAACCTGTACCAAGGTGAGGATTGCCATTTTTAGCAACTTTGTTGAAATTTCACTTAATCCCTATTAGGGATTGAAACAGGATATAACTCAACACCCTGACGAATACCAAATAAGTTGAAATTTCACTTAATCCCTATTAGGGATTGAAACTTTAGTCTTTTCTGCTAGTATCCCTGGATGTAAATTGTTGAAATTTCACTTAATCCCTATTAGGGATTGAAACTTAAATTCTTTTTCTGAGTGACTTTGAACAATCCCCGTTGAAATTTCACTTAATCCCTATTAGTGATTGAAACCTCGATACCTGGTGCTGGTGTCATTACCTCTGCAACGTTGAAATTTCACTTAATCCCTATTAGGGATTGAAACTTACTGGATTATTTGACTTTTTCGTAAGCGCATTTGGTTGAAATTTCACTTAATCCCTATTAGGGATTGAAACGCAAGACGAATACGAAGTGCAACGGGTGAGGGTTGAAATTTCACTTAATCCCTATTAGGGATTGAAACAGCTAATAAATCAGTAATTGTCTCTATGTGTGCGGTTGAAATTTCACTTAATCCCTATTAGGGATTGAAACCATCAGCCATTGCATACTACCAAGCTAATAAATGTTGAAATTTCACCTAATTCTTATTAGGGCTTGAAACCTATTTTAAATTTTATGAAGCCTTTCAATAGACCTCTTGCATAAATCAGATTATGCCTACTAAACAAGCGAATTTTCTGTAAGTCTTTGCGCCTTTGCGCCTTTGCGTGAGACCTAAAATTCGTGTTTTATAACATTCGTGCAAGAGGTCTAATGACAAAGTTGAAATTTCACTTAATAAAATGGGTATTTTTGATTTAACAGTCAGCAGTCTTCAAATAAACTGATAACTGTTGACTGTTAAATGATTTATGCTGTCTCCAGCATTGCAGGCGAAAAGTGAGGTTTCAATACTTCTAACCACTGTGCAATGCGTTCATCAGTTTTATCGCTTTCATTTACTTCATCAATTGGTAATCCCACAAATTTATCATTGCGGACAGCAAAGGAATATTTGTAAGTATAGCCATCTAAGGGAAACTCACCTACTAAAGTAGCGCCTAACTTTTTGAAGTGATCGTACAAAGTACCCAAGGCGCTAACAAATTGTTCCCCGTGAGTCACACAATCTCCTGCACCAAATAAGGCGATGGTTTTACCTGTAAAATCGGGTTTTTCTAGGGACATATCAAAGATGGGGTCACGCCAATCATTTTGAACTTCTCCAGAACCCCAAGTTGAACAACCAAAGAGTAAATAATCATACCCTAGCATTTGCTCAACGCCGTCAAAATCTTCTTCCATGCTGTAAATATCGCACAGTTCTTCACCAAAGTATTCGTGTATTTTTGTGGCGACTGATGCAGTGATACCGGAAGTACTACCGTAGAAAATAGCCATCTTTGCCATAATTAAATCTCCTCTGGGTATAAATAAACGAGCGAATTTTGAACCCCCGCGATCGCTTTGGTAGGATATTTATCTCCAGAGATTCCCAGTCACTAACAGGTTTAACTTTGGTAGAAAACCCTAATAATCATAAATTTGAGGCAGACATTTATCGGCAATAATATTTAAATAGATATGAGGGCATTTCTACTTAATGACTATTATTAGCGATAAACAATAATTGCATATTATTTTGATTAACACTTGAAAAAAGTTTAAATATTACAAATGTGATTTTCAAAAATTAATTGCTAATTACAATTCTGAAGAGATGTATAAACTGTAGTAGCGTATTTTAGCGAATCAAAACCAGTGTACCAGCTAAAATTAAGCCAGTTCCCAATATTACTTGCGGCGTTAGTTGTTCTTTGAGAAACAGTACTGAAAAAACTAGTACCAAAAGTAAACTTGATTTATCTAAAGGCGCGACTAAAGAAGCTTTCCCGACTTGCAAAGCCCGAAAGTAAAATAACCAAGACAAACCCGTTGATAAACCAGAAAAAACGAGAAATAACAGAGTTTTAGGCGAAATTGTCAGCAGTGTATCTAATTGTCCTTTGGCAAAAACCCAACCCCAAACCATGACTAGAATGACTACTGTGCGGATTGCGGTTGCTAAATTGGGGTTTATCGTTTCGACTCCTACCTTGGCGAAGATAGTCGTTAAGGCTGCAAAAAATGCTGATAGTAGGGCAAACACTATTGCAGTCGTTTCATTACTGAGCATTTAATCTCTTGCACCACCTGAGCTTTATTGAGAAATAATATCATTATTTTCTCGGAGAAAATGGTACATATACTTTAAACAAACACTTTTTATTTTTGGCTTCCCCGTAGGGGTATAGGGTTTAAGGGTTTTAAACACCTACACCGTTCAGATGAGGCTCACGACGAAGCCCTTACATATTACACATATTCTCAATAGACAACTTTTGTGCGTAAGTCCTGAGATATCACCCAATCTCTTAAAAGTTGATTTACTTGATCTGGAATTTCATCATGGGGACAATGACCAGCCCTGAGAAAATATTCAGTGAGTTGGGGGTAATATTGGCGGAATTTTTGTGAACGTTCTCGCGCTTTCATCCAAGGATCAGCCTCGCCCCACAGTAATAATAAAGGACAAGTTAATCGTTGCAACAGCACATCAACTTTTTCCCCTTGAGGACTGCTAAATACAGAAACAAATACATCAAAAGCCCCAGCATCATAAGCAGGGCGATAAATTTCTTCTACTAATTGGTCTGTAATTGCGGTTTTATCTAAATAAACTTTTTCTAAAGTGCGGCGAATTACCCAACGTTGTCGCACATATTGAAATATCAAAAACCGGGAAAAAGATTGTTTAAAAATCCACTTGACACTACTACCTAAGATTTTTTCTAGGGGCGATGGTTGTTTGGGTGGTTGGATTTGTGATTGTAATGCTTCTGGTTCTGCTGTGGGTTGGGTTTCGCTGAAAGGGCCAGCACTATTGAGTAATACTACCCCAGCAACACTATCAGGATATTGGGCAGCAACAGACAAACTTGCATAGCCACCAAGGGAGTTACCTGCAACGATCGCTTGGCGACCAATTACTTCACTGATAAAATCATGCAGTTGATCACGCCATAAGTCACCACTGTACTGTAGTTTGGGTTTAGCCGATCGCCCGAATCCCAACAAGTCGATCGCAAACACTTCAAAATCTTGATACAATCCACTAATATTCTTTCGCCAGTGGTCTGTGGAAGCACCAAACCCATGCACCAACAGCAAAGGCGGACGTTGGGATTCTGACTTTCCTGCATGTACATAGTAAATTTTCTGCCCTCGCCACTGCCAATATTTCCCAGGCACAGGATTTGTCGAAGGGGGTGTACTAACTTGCATAATTTTAAGTAATGTTAAGTAGTTGTTAATAATTGTAGAGGATGTGAGGGTATAGGGGTGTGAGGGTATAAGGGTGTGGGAGAGAAGAACTAATGACCAATGACCAATGACCAATGACTAAAATTACAGGCACTACCAAATTATTAGGGGTAATTGGACATCCGGTGGAACATTCGCTGTCACCGTTGATGCACAATGCTGCGATATCAGAATTAGGGTTAGATTATGTTTATTTACCTTTCCCGATCGCACCTGATAACTTAGAAATAGCGATCGCAGGTTTTGCGGCAATTGGGGTAACAGGTTTTAGTGTGACAATTCCCCATAAACAGGCAATTATGCCGTTATTATCAGAAATTACCCCCGTAGCCCAAGCGATAGGTGCAGTCAATACTGTGACTCGCCAAAATCAGCGATGGATAGGGACAAACACAGATATTGAAGGATTTATCGCCCCCTTACAAACAACATACCAACAAGATTGGAGCCAGAAAGTAGCAGTCATTTTAGGTAATGGTGGTGCAGCGAGGGCTGTGGTTGCAGGCTGTTATCAACTGGGTTTTGCAGAAATTTATGTTGTGGGACGCAATGAACAAAAATTAATTGAGTTTCGTGATAGTTGGGGAAGTTCACCCATAGCTGAAAAGTTACAAGTTTATCCCTGGGGTAGTTTGTCAAAATTGGTTCCCCAAGCGCATTTATTAGTGAATACAACCCCCATTGGGATGTATCCACAAGTAGAAAACTCGCCTTTAAGTGTCGCAGAAATGGCTGATTTACCCCAAGGTGCGATCGCTTATGATTTAATTTATATTCCCCAACCAACAAAATTTCTCCAACAAGCCCAAAATCAAGGCGCTATAGCCATTGATGGCTTAGAAATGCTAGTTCAACAAGGTGCAGCCGCTTTAAAAATTTGGTTACAAACAGAAACTGTCCCAGTTGAGATTATGCGCCAAGTACTGCGCCAACATTTAGGCTTATGAAAAAGTGCTGAGTACTGAGGGGATTAGACAAGGGAGAGGGGGTAGACAAGGAAGAAATATTACTCCCTTGTCTCCCTTGTCCCCCTTGTCTCCCTCGTCTTAACGATAAGCCTTTCACTGAACATAATCTGACAAAGTTAATGGTAACTGAACTATAAACCTAGTCCAACCTTGAGAACTAGTAACTGTGATATTGCCTTGCAGATATTCCACCAGTTTTTTCACCAAAGTTAAACCTAAACCGCTACCACTATTAAATGTAGATTCGTTTTGCAGAACTTGGTAAGTATAATCAAAAATGGATAATTTCTCTTGGTTTTGATTTTGGGATATGCGATAAAAAGGTTCAAAAATTTGAGCTTGTTCTTTGACTGGAATTTCTACACCAGAATTGCTCACAATAATTTCTACCACAGAAGTTGGAACATCAGATACTATCTGCGGAGAATTTGGTTGATTAGAGATTGTTGTTATTTGAACGCCTACTGTAATAATTTCGCCCAAGGGTGTATGTTTACAAGCATTCATGAATAACTCTGATAATATCCTTGTCAAGATAGCCAAATCAGTCGTAATATTTGGCAAATCTGGAGGAACTTCAAATTTTAAAATTTGCTGTTGAGTTTGAGCAATATCCTGATAGCTTTCAGTAATATGAGGTAGCCAATCTTGTAGACGAATAGAAGTTAATTCTAGAGGATACATATCTGCGTCTACAAAACGCATATTTAATAAATCATCTACTAAATTTAGTTCGCGTTCGCATTCGTAACGTAAGATATTGATATAGCGAGCTACAGCATTTATTTCGGGAGGTTTACCAGACTGAATCATCCGTCGCCGATCAAGAATACTTTCCAGCATTGTAATTGCCATTTTAATGTTGGATAATGGCGTACGCATTTCATGAGAAGTAGCTGCTAGAAAATCTTCTTTTAACTGGTTTAACCGTTGCAGTTCTGCCATTTGAATTTCTAACTGACGGGTGCGTTCATTGGCTAAGTTGCGTTCTTGGCTTAATCTGCGTTGGGTATCATCTCGAAATACTAAGACTGCGCCTGTAATTTTACCGTAATTATTGCGTAGAGGAGCAGCACTATCAGCAATGGGAATAGCTTTTTTATCTTTAGTAATTAATAAAGTGCGATCGCTTAAATATGCAGTAGTTTCTTGTTCTAAAGCCGTATGAATGGGATTTAATACGGGTATTTTAGTTTGTTCGTCAACTAGGGAAAAAATTTTTTCTAATACTTGGTTTTTCGCTTCGTATAATTGCCAGCCTGTAAGTGTTTCTGCCACTTGATTCATGTACTTAATCTGTAACTGGGGATCAACTACAATCACCCCATCTCCCATACCTCGCAACACAGTACTTAAAAACTGTTCCCGTTCATAGCGATTGAGCGCCGTTTGAATGGCAACATAGAGTTCTTGATCCCTGATGGGTTTGAGAATGTAACCAAAGGGAAAAGTGAGAGTTGCTCGTTCTACAGTACTTTGGTCAGAGTGTCCTGTAACATAGATAATCGGGATTTGTAAATCATTCCAGATTGCTTCTGCGGCTTGGATACCATCACTTTCACCCCGTAATCTAATATCCATCAAAATTAAGGTTGGGCGCATTGCAGTTGCCTTTTCTATAGCGTCTTCTGCGGTATCTGCAATATCAATAACGGTGTAGCCCAAAGATTCTAAACTTTCTTGCAAATTGATGGCAAGAATATACTCATCTTCCACAACCAAGACTTTCACTGTCTTGGTTGTGCTTGTATCGGAGGGTATATCTATCATATTCATGCCCTACTTTTTGTAAAAGTAATTTTAAATTTTGTTCCTTGTTGAGAATGAACTTCAATAGTTCCTCTTAACTGCTTCACTAAACCCTGGACAAGAATAATCCCTAATGTTTTTGTGTGTTTAGGATCAAAGTCTTGAGGCAGCCCAACGCCATTGTCTTGAATGATTAATATCAAATTGTAATGATCTGTTTGCTCTAAACTAACGATAATTTCCCCTGTACTTTGATTAGGAAAAGCGTATTTTAAAGCATTGGAAACTAATTCATTGATAATCAAACCACAAGGTATGGCTGTTTCAATGTCTAAGCTGGCATTATTAACTTGGATTTTAAGTTTAATACAGTTAGGCGTAACATTGTAAGAATCAAATAAATGAGTGGTTAAGTCGGGTATGTATTGAGCAAAATCTATGTTGGCCAAATCGGCAGAACGATAGAGTTTTTCATGAACTAAGGCAATAGAAGCAATGCGATTTTGACTATCGCGCAGAATTGCTGTGGCTTCGGGGTCTTGTGTACGTCGGCATTGCATTTGTAACAAACTACTAACAATGCCTAAGAGACCATTTATAAAGTAAATCTTTAGACGGCTAGACGACGTAACATAATACGAGTCATAACGGCATATATAGCAGCTTCACTCATTTCAGGAAGACGTTCGTAATCCTTACTCAAACGATGGTAC
>NZ_JACJSD010000034.1 GCF_014697615.1 Nostoc sp. FACHB-280
TTTTGACAAATACTCAGCACTTTCTTGAACTTCTAGATTGAAAGGGCGTGCCATTGCTTCCTCATGAGTCTTTTTCTTCCATGTTCTTTATTCTACAGTTCTATGCACGCTCATTTAGACTTGGTATTAGCTGCTAAATTTGCTATCCATAAAAGTACATCATGTAAAGTTACTAACCATTGTTGTTCTAGGGTTAGTTGGTTCGATATGGTTTCACGTCCGGTTTCAGGAACCCTACTATGTCCTCCTCCATACATTGCTAAACGTGTTTGCCAATTTTGACTAGAACTATTATTTTGCTTGAGCAAAGCACCCCAATTTGTATTACTCAGATGATCAATGTGCGACCATTGTGATGGTTGATATTCATCTTGAATAAATTTGATGATTCCATCATAGAAAGCCTTGAGCAATTCGCAACGTTCAACCGTAATGTTGAGGCGTGTTGTAGTATTTCTAGCAGACATCCACGGCTCAATCCGAAATTGCACAAGTAAATCGCTCAAACTCTCAGCTATCAGCTCTACTTCACGACCTTCTTCATCTATGATCATTTTTGCGGGTAGTTGAAAATCTCGAATTTGCCCCAACCAAATGTACAATTCTTGATATGGATCGAATGTAGATGATGTCCAAATTTGAGTGCAAATATCATCAGTTTCTATACGGAGTAAAATCCATCCTCTGAGAACTTGATTATTCAAGGATTGGGTAAAAGTCACTCTCATTTTTACAACCAAGCTATTATCTTGGCATTTTCTGGTAATTTGGCGTTTTTCTGCCCAGCAACACGGGCTTGGATCACAAACACAGTCAGGGGAGTATTTAATAAATCTACGAGACTGACTTTACCTGCGATCGCCTTCACAGTATTTTTGGGTAATTCTTTGAACATCCAACGTCCTAATCGATGTCCATATTCTGCCAGCTTCAATTCTGGCATCAGTTCTATCCCATGTAATTCATGCAAATAGCGATTTGAACGTCCATAACGTCGCCACTGACTAGCCAGTTCTTTAAGTGTAGAACGATGGCGGTGCTGTACAGTTGCTTGGGGTGCAAACTCTAAACGCCCAAGATTTTGCCGCAAAATCCGCCAGCAGATATCTGCATCACCACCAGTAGTTAAATAAGGACGAAATAAGCCGGCTTTTTCTAAAGCGGTGCGGCGAATTGCTAAATTGGCAGTTTGTCCGTAAGCGCAAAAAGGGTGAGCTAATGTATGCTTTTGCGATAAGATATCCTGAAGTTCGGCGTATTGTTCTAATAAACTGTTACCAGGGAGTGCTGTAATTTCCCCAGCGACAATTACCACATCAGAATTTACAAATGGTTGAATGAGTGATTCTAGCCACTGGGGTTGGGGATGACAATCAGCATCGGTAAAAGCGATAATTTCGCCTGTTGCAGCACGAATTCCTGTATTCCTGGCAGCGTAGGAACTTTGAATTTGATTTTCGCTTAACGCACTAATTTTAATTGGAGAATTTACCGCCGCTTCTTGGAGTAAGTCTAAGGTGCGATCGCTACTGTTATTGTCTACCAACAAGTATTCTACTCGGTCTTGGGGGTAGGTTTGCGCCGACAAACAAGCAATCAACCCTGCTAAATCTGCTTCAGCATTATAAATAGGAACAACCACCGAAACCATTGGCAAAAATTTGGCGGCGGTGGTTGTATCAATTGACTGATGATTCATAAAAATTAGGGATTTTGGCAATCAGATTACTCATTATTATTCCCAATTCCCAAATTCTATGAAGGTTTCATCAGGTAGTTTTTTCACTCCAGCAATCTAGATTCACGAACCCTCATACATAAACCCACAACAAGAAAGAATTCAGAAGTCAGGAATTAGAATTCAGAATTGAGCTTTTGGTAAATGCTTAGAAGCCTTTATCCTACTTCACCTCATACTTTTATTCTGACTCCTGAATTCTTCAATCACTAGTACTTCAAGCTTTCAGCACTAGCACTCACAGGTGGAATGTTTTGAATCACAGAAGACTGAGCAAAACTGTTACTAGACAAAGCTGCGATCGCTCTTGCATACTGTGGATCGCTAGAAGTGCCGATTAAACCAGGGTTAGATGCTAACTGACGCTCTTGCGCTTCCGTTAAATCAATCTTGATATCGGGAGTAATACCCTTATGGTTAATATCAGTTCCCAGTGGGGTGTAGTAATGGGCAATAGTCACCGCTAAACCAGAACCATCAGATAGTTCATGTACTGATTGGACTAAAGCCTTACCAAAGGTTTGACTACCAATAACTACTGCGCGTTTATTATCTTTGAGCGCCCCTGTCAAAATTTCGCTGGCACTAGCAGAATTACCATCTACTAAAATTGCCAAGGGGAGTTTTGTTAAAGCAGTGCGATTTGCTCTGGTTTGTTCGCTGCTACCTTGACGATCAACTGTGCGGACAATCGAACCATTATCCATCCACATCCGCGCAATCTCAATACTAGCTTGCAACAAACCACCAGGATTGCCACGCAAATCTAAGACAAAAGCATCAACTTTCTTACCATTTAAATCTCGAATGGCTCGACGCATTTGATCGGCGGCGTGACCACTGAACTCTCTTAAGCGAATATAACCTACACGGCGATTACCTTCTTGCTTGAGGTTATAACTAACTGTTGGTACTTCAATGGTTGCTCTTGTCAACTTCAAATCAAAAGCACCTTGTCCACTTCTTTCCAAACGTAATGTGATGGGTGTACCTGCTTGACCACGAATTAGTTTAGAAGCATCATCCACCTTCAGCTTCAAAGTGGGTTTGCCATCAATTGCTAATATCTCATCCCCAGCTTTAATCCCTGCTTTCAACGCTGGCGAATTCTCTATGGCTTCGACAACCGTCAGCCGTTGAGTTTTTTCGTTCACTTCCATCCGAATACCAATACCAGAGACTTCCCCAGAAGTTTGACTGGTGAGAGCTTCATACTGTTTAGGGTCCATGAATCTTGTATATGGATCGCCCAATTTTTGTAAAGCTTCGCGGATAGCGGTGTAAGCTTCTTGTTTAGAAGCGTAATCTTTACTTAATAAGCTCTGCCTAGTTGCTTGCCAATCTTGTTGATTAAAATTACCATCAACATACTCACGATTTACCAGTTGCCACACTTGGTCAACTAAGGCTTTGGGGCTATCTTGTAGGGCGGCACGAACGCAGCGAGTCCAAGCAGGGCCGAATACGGACACGGTAGCGGTTGTGGCGATCGCTCCACCAATCATAGCTAGTTGGAGGGGCGAGTAACGTTTCGCAGATTGGTTCATGTATATTAACTGGAATGGTTGTTTTGTTGAAAGTTTAGCAATCAGACTTTTCAGAGATTTTTAAGTTTTTATAATCTATTTTCAGTTAAGCTTTCTTCATCATTTTCCCCTTGGAATTATCTTGATAATTTTGCCTTATTTACCGTTAGTGTCATCGCCATACTTCTGCTAAATAACTTAGCAGTCTTATCTCGCCCTATACAACTATTGTGACACTTTTAACCGTGTCATATTTACACCCTATATTAATTTTATAAGATAGCATTTTGTTGGCTGGGCTGCTGGCATTTTGGATATTATTTAACTCAGCTTTTTTTAGCTATCACATGAGACATAAATTTACTCGTATTTCATCATTTTTTTACCAGAGAAAAATACGACAATGGTTGCAATTGTTACAAAAAATATTACGTAGTTTATGCTTAATTTTGGGCTGCTGGCTAATTTTCATAACTATAACCTTAGTTCCGGCATCCTCCAAGCCAGTGGATGCTTTTTTTGTCCTTGGTGGTAGTATTCGCCGTGAAATCTATGTTGCCCAACAAGCCAAACAAAATCCCAAAATTCCAATTTTAATTTCTCGCGGTTCTCTCGACCCTTGTATAAAGCTGATTTTTCAAAGGGAGGCAGCAGATTTACAAAACGTGTGGTTAGAAAACTGCGCCAATTCTACCTTTGATAACTTCTATTACGGAATTCCGATTCTCAAACGCTGGAAAGTACATAAAGTTAAGTTAATTAGCTCACCAAGTCACTTTCCTAGAGCTAAATGGATGGCACAGATTCTTTTAGGGGCGCATGGTATTTGGGTAGAACCAGAAGTAGTCAAAGAAAAAGGTCGACCAGCAAATCAGGAATATTGGTGGAAAACTGGAGTTGACATCACACGCAGTTTATTTTGGGCTGTGATCAGTCAATTTGTTCAACCACAATGCTCATCTGTAACTGAACTAACACAAGTAGATATGCAGCTTTGGCAACGCCAAAATTTTGCCTGTGAACGACAAGGCGATTTGGGTGGGAGAGGGCGAGGCGGTGTTGGGGAAGAGAGGAGGGACAAGGGAGACAGGGAGGACAAGGTAGACAAGGGAAGGAATGGCCTTTGACTCAGCAAGTTGGTGCAACAGGAGTTAGGCATAAAGATAGTCTATGAAGAATGGGTGTGAGGGTGTAAGGGTTGTGGAAACCTACACTCTTACCCCCTGCCTTCTTCCTTGACTATCGTCCTAACAAATTGGGAATACCTTCACAACCGCCGGGAATGCTTGCTCTAGTTGCTTCTCCACCCCAAGCACAGCAGTAGTAACGGTTAGTTTCAGACATTCTTTGGGCGTTGGTGAAGTCGGCATTTTCAATGACAGCGCCTGTGTGTTCACCAGTTTCGTAGTTGGGTGGTTCTGTGCGGCTACGGGGTGAGGCTTTTTCTAAGGAGCCATAAAATAGCCGCACTCCATTGAGGTCTGCGCCCCTAAGATTGGCATCATATAAAATGGTGCGTGAGAGATTGGCTTTTACCAAGTCGCAATCACTCAGGTTGACACGGACTAAATTCGCTTCACTTAAGTCAGTCCAGCGTAAATCGGTTGCGGAAAGGTCTGCGGCGGCTAACATTACACCTAAGTCAATTACACGCACACCTTCTAGGCGGTCTTCTTCATAACCACCCATACCATTGAGAATGGCTCGACCTAAGCGCCGATCGCGTTTTAAGGGTGTGAGCAACTTAGAACGGGATAAAAAGCGGAGAATTTTGGCTTTACCACTACCATCAACACTACTAAAAATGGCGGCTGTGCGACCTTCTGCGATCGCTCTTTCTTGCGGCCAGTCTTCTAGTAAGCCTTCTTCATCTAACACCAAGTCAGAAACGCCCTGGAAATAAGAATCAATTGTCTGCTGTTGAGTAATGATATTTTGTTGAACTGTCAGCAAATTTTGTTGAATGGTCAGGTCTTTGGAAATTACATACTGTCGCCACGCTACATAAACAGCAATGATGGCGATTAAAATTTGCCCCAACGCCCCAAACCATTCTGCTAATGTGCCAGAAGCTTCCCAGTTGATTTTTCGCCCTAACATCAATAAGCGATCGCCTGTACCAGAAAATTTGATCAAGCCGACCAATGCGGCGATTAATCCTAAAAAACCCACAAACAAGGTTCTGTCTTCTGGTGTAAACCATTCTTTGAGGACATATTGCAACCAAGGCAAAAGCATCGCTAGAGATAATACCAAAGTCGCCAAAGTTCCCAAAATTCCGATTATCCAGTTATTGATGATTACTCCTAGCAAAGTCATAGCGATCGCTGCTACTGTGACAATTAACGCCCTGGGTTTAACTGTAAATTGCGGGGTAGAGCGTTGCTGCACCTGAGAACGGGCTTGCTGCATAACGGCGGTATTTTGCGATGATTGCAAAGATGAAATCGCCGCTAAAGCTTGTTGTGCCGTCAGTGCTTCTGGATTGACATGATTATCAATCAAGCCATGATCGAAATCATTTGGCTCTTCTTCGGGTAAATTTTCTGGGGTTTGGGGTTTGGGTGAGTTAGATTCAATGGACATGCTTTCTATTCTGCCCCAGTAGACTCTGTTCAACAGCTGTTTTATGTTAACTGCTAACTGGTAGAATTCGGCACAGGGCGATCGCTAGTATAACCACTACAATTTATTAAATCGGTGCAATCCCCTGCCAAATTGCCTCTATCAAACCCTGTACAAATGAAAACTCTAATTTTGGTTGCTGTTTTAAATCAAAGGCGTGAACAGCTTCAGTTTGGCAGCTATTTGGCGAGAACTGTATTTGCTCTGCAAGGACATAGTTCATCAAAGTTCCTACTAAAACATGAGCAATTATTTTGGCATTAACCGGACGCAATCTACTGAGACTAATTTCTTGTTCTAGAAAATCAGTTAGCACTTTCACATCTTGTACTGGCCCTTGTTCTTTGATCATGCAATTTTCTGGAATAGCATTGCCACGAGAACGCAACATCATAAACCTGGGCATGACTTCACTGTAAAATTCCAGAATCGCAAAACAGACTTGAATCAGATTTTCCTTGATATCCCCCTTACCGCATAAGTTTTCCAATTCTTTCATCCACACAGCTTTTTCGGGAAGTCCCATCGCTGCCAAAAACAATTCTTCCTTTGTAGAAAAACGTTTGAAAATTAAAGCCTCAGAAATACCAGCCAGTTGAGCAATTTCGATTGTGGAACCACCAAAACCTTGCTGAAGGAAAATTTCACGGGCAGCTTCTAAAATTTGCTGATTAGTAATTTTAGGTTTACGAGCCATAAATTAGTAACTACACACTGATGAATTTATGCTTGGTTCATGCGGATGTCAATACTGGGGAGATAGGAGGCAGAGACTAGGGGCTAGAGGCTAGGGACTAGGTAATTCTCAGCACTCAGCGAGAAGTTGCGTGCGCGGGTTCCCCGCGTTGAGTAAACTTCGGTGACTCAGCACTTTCTACTCAATTAAGCTAAGGTGATGAATACAGCCATTGCTAACGACTGTAAACTTGGCCTGTCAGCTAAAGTAGAGATCGTTTAAGCTAACTGACAGATTATTCGATTTGTGGTAAGAGGCGGTAGTGTGCCTAAACACGTTGGTTTGATTTCATTTCTGGTTGCCTGTAGTTTGTTGAGTTTACCCCAAGTGGCTCATGCACAGGCACTCGTTCCCCATACCCTGCAACTAGATCCAGCAAAACTGGAGAAGCAAGGGTTGGCTTTAGCTCAAGAAGCAGCGCAACTCGCTCAGTTTCAGCAGATTGATTTAGCTTTACCACGGGCGCGGTTGGCCAGCCAACTGGCTCCCAAAAATGATAAAGTTTGGTTTTTGTTGGGTGGTTTGCATTTACAAAATCGGGAATTTGAGCAGGCACTTGCGGCTTTGAAAAAAGCACAATCGCTCAACCCCAAAAATGCCGATGTTTTTTTTGCGATAGGGTCGGCTAATTTTCAACAGAAAAAGTATGATGCGGCAATTGCTAATTATCAAGCAGGTTTAAAACTCAAACCCAATGACCCAGAAGCTTTGTTTGATTTAGGTAATGCCTACTATATGCAGGGCAAATTACCAGAGGCGATCGCCCAATATAATCAAGCCGTTGCCCAAAATAAAAAATTCTGGGCAGCCATTAATAACATTGGCTTAATTCAATACGAACAGGGTAATACTGATGCCGCCATTAAGCAATGGCAAACGGCTGTATCTATCGATAAGCAAGCGGCTGAACCTTTATTAGCTTTAGCAGTTGCACTATATACTAAAGGCGATCGTCAACAAAGTTTGACATTGGGAGAAAATGCTTTACGTATCGATCAGCGTTATGCTGATTTAGATTTTTTGAAAGAAAATCTTTGGGGTGAACGTTTACTAACTGATACTAAGAAATTTTTAGAACTGCCTCGCATTCAAGCAGCTCTACAGCAACAGCCAACGCAGTAATGAGTGCTGAGTGCTGAGTAAGAAGACCGCTACGCGGTTTAAGGCATTTACCAAATATGATGGTTCTGATGATTAATCTCGATTCTTACTCAGCACTTAGCACTTTTTTCTCACTAGTACTTGCGGAAAACAGTATCTTATAGTACATCTATACTAAACAGCGTGAAAATATTCGCCCAAAAACAAAATAATTTCGGGCGAATATTCTTCACAGAGTTTAGTTAATTCCTAGCGGTCATGAATGGGGAAGCAGTGCCATGATTTGCTCAACAAATTGTTGGTGGTCAACAACAGGCTTAGAGATGTAACCGTCAGCGCCGCTTTGCTTGAGGAAGTTCTCGCGATCGCCTTCCATCGCGTGTGCAGTCACTAAAATTATCGGTAAGTTGGCTGTTTGTGGATCAGCCTTTAACATTTGGGTAATTTTGATGCCATCAACAGACTTACCTTGGTAGACACTTCTAGACAAAGAAACATCCATTAAAATTAAGTCCGCTTCCTTAGACTGAGCTATTTGGATTACTTCTTCGACATTTTCGGTATGTTTTACATCTAGTCCACCACGCTTAGTCAAAATTTTGGAAAAAACACGAGCATTAATTAGATCGTCCTCAACAATTAAAACTGTTTTCATGAGAATTTTATTAATAGAGGTTAAGGGAAGAATGCACTGAGCAGCAAAGTTGTCTAGCTCTTTTTTAATCACTAATGTATGTTCCCGTCATCAAGGATAATACTATTGCCGTTTATCCTGCGACTAACAAGATTGTGTTAGGAATGTCTTTCCATCCGTTATGCTGTGTTTGCTGCATTGTTCAGTTATAGAGATTTTTGTGTAGTTAACTTTCAGGGAAAAAACTCATGGCAAAACAGTTAAACCTTCTCTCAACGGGACAGGTAATTACAACAGCCTTGCACACCGAGATGCAAAGGTCTTACCTAGAATATGCCATGAGTGTGATTGTTGGGCGAGCTTTGCCAGATGTCCGCGATGGCTTAAAGCCTGTACATCGGCGCATTTTATATGCCATGCACGAACTAGGCTTAACACCAGATAGACCATATCGTAAATGTGCGCGTGTAGTGGGTGATGTACTAGGTAAATACCACCCCCACGGTGATCAAGCAGTTTATGATGCTTTGGTGAGGTTGGTACAAGATTTTTCCAGCCGTTATCCTTTACTAGCAGGACATGGCAATTTTGGCAGCGTGGATAATGACCCACCCGCCGCTATGCGTTACACCGAAACTCGTTTAGCACCCATTAGCCATGAGGGGATGCTGACAGAAATCGGTGAAGAAACTGTTGAATTTATCGGCAACTTTGATAATTCCCAGCAAGAACCCACAGTATTACCTGCACAGTTACCCTTTTTGTTACTCAATGGTTGTGCGGGAATTGCTGTGGGTATGGCCACGAATATTCCGCCGCACAATTTGGGGGAAATTGTGGATGGCTTAATTGCTTTAATCGACCAGCCAGATTTATCGGATGAAAAGTTATTAGAGTTAATTCCAGGGCCAGACTTTCCTACTGGTGGGGAAATTGTGGGTGATGCAGGAATTAGAGAAGCATACACCACAGGTAAAGGTGGAATTGTGCTGCGGGGAGTTGCCCAAATTGAAGAAGTTGCTGGCGGGAAGGGAACCAAACGCCGGACAGCCATTGTAATTACGGAATTGCCTTACCAAGTGAATAAGGCGGGCTGGATTGAAAAGGTCGCAGAGTTAGTTAACCAAAGTCGTTTACAGGGAATTTCTGATATTCGTGATGAAAGCGATCGCGAAGGAATGCGGGTAGTAATTGAACTCAAACGCGACACAAATCCCCAAGAAGTATTGCAACATTTGTATCATCAAACTGCTTTACAAACTAATTTTGGGGCAATTCTACTGGCAATTGTCGAAGGACAACCCCGGCAATTAAGCCTACGTCAATTGTTACAAGAGTTTCTCAATTTCCGAGAAGCAACCCTCAACCGTCGCTATAGTTACGAATTAGGTAAAGCTGAAAGTCGCTTGCATATAGTTGAGGGTTTACTCAAAGCCTTATCTCAAGTCGATGAAGTGATTAGTATTTTGCGCCAAGCTGCTGACGGTAGTACAGCCAAAATGAATTTGAGTAGCCAGTTAAATTTAAGTGAGACACAAGCAGATGCAATTTTAGCTATGCCTTTGCGTCGTCTCACTAGTTTAGAACAACAGAACTTGCAGCAGGAATTTGAGCAACTCACTTCACAAATTGCCTTATTGCAAAACTTACTTAGCGATCGCCGGGAATTGTTAAAGTCTTTGAAAAAAGATTTGCGATCGCTCAAGCGCAAGTATGGTGATTCGCGACGTACTAAGTTAGCCCCCAGCGTAGCCGAAGAATTGCCCAAAAGCAAAACAGCAGAAGGTTCTAGAAGTCGCAAAACCGAAGAAATTGAAGAAATTTCCACCGCCGAACAGCCTGCGGAAGAAGCAATTCTGGAGTTTACCCACCGGGGTTATGTGCGTCGCCTAGCAACCACAGGGAAAAAATCAAAAGTAGAAAACGGTCTTCCTGATAATGATTTCCTCATCCAAACTGAATTAACCGATACAAACCAAGATTTACTCATTCTGACCAGTGGTGGCAAAGTGTATCCTGTGCGAGTCGGCGAAATTCCCTTAACTACTGGCCGTTCTCCACGGGGAACGCCGTTGATTACCACACTCACCACTACAGCTCAAGGCAGTCAAGAACCTGTTGTCAGCCGCTTTTTATTACCAGCAGATTTCGACTCTAAGCAAATGATTCTCCTCACAAAACAAGGCAGAATCAAGCGGTTATCTTTGGCAGAATTTACCAACCTGACTCGTCGCGGAATTACAATTGTCAAACTCAAAGACGATGATGAATTGTTATTTACTCAATTCACCACTACAGGAGAGCATTTAATTTTAGCTAGTTCCGGTGGGCGGTTATTGCGGTTTGCAGTCAATGACGAACAGTTAACAGTTATGGGTAGAACCGCGATGGGTTTACAAGCTTTTCGATTGTTGCGAAATCAGCAGATGGTTGGCTGTGCAACTGTGGGTAAAGATGACCAATTGCTGTTAGTGACTCAACAAGGATACGCCAAGCGGATGCCCGCAAGTCAATTAAGAGCCGCAAACCGTGGCGATTTAGGTACACAAGCACTGAAGTTTGCGAGTAAAACCGACAACTTAGCCAGTATGGTGAAGGCAACTACCCCAGAAGTTGCACTAATCACAAATAAAGAGCGTGTAGTCCGGCTAACTGTAGATACAGTCCCGATTTTGACTAGAGACACAACTGGTGAAAGCATTCTGCAACTCAATCGAGATGAGAAAATTATTGCTGTCGTTGATGTGCGCTCTCATCTGACTCAGTCTTGATTTGCCAGAATTCATAATTCCGAACAAGAGTATGTAGCAAAATTTTGATTGCGTAACTTTTATCAAATTTATAGATAAATGATCAACCGGAAGAGAGATTTTTCCGGTTATTTGTTTTGTTAACCAATACATAATCTGCCCTATACCTTCATTGTTTATCAGAGCAAACAGTTGTTTGTCTCTACACAATTTATTGGTATGAAAATAGTTCGCTGCGATCGCACTCTCATAAATATCAACAAATGTTGCGTTTCTTAAAAAAGTTGTTATATTAGTTTACATAAGGCAATAAATCTTGAGTAAATCCAGTTTGGAGTTTTAACAATGACTAATACAACCACAAAAATCACCGCCCCTGTAGTGGAAGATCGCAATGCTTGGCGTTGGGGTTTTACTCCACAAGCAGAAATTTGGAACGGTCGTTTAGCAATGATTGGCTTTTTGGCTGCTGCATTGATTGAATTATTTTCTGGTCAAGGCTTCCTGCATTTCTGGGGCATTCTTTAAGTTTTAAGTAACGTAACTCACTTTTCTGAGAATATGAAAAATAAAAACCTGGTAGCGTTGAATAACTACCAGGTTGTTTATTTTCGTTATTTGTCCTTAGTTAATAGTCATTTGTCAACAACTTATGACTATTAATTGTTGAATCTCCAAATTTTAGATTTTAAATTTTGGACTTTTGATCATTAGTTCAGACCCCTTTTTTGGAGTTGCAGTAAATCTAAAATCCAAAATCTAAAATTGGTTGACTACCGAATATATTCTTTCAGGACGCTATTACGGTTGGGGTGGCGTAATTTGCGGAGGGCTTTGGCTTCAATTTGACGAATACGTTCGCGGGTAACGTTGAAAATTTGGCCAATTTCTTCCAGGGTTTTCATCCGTCCATCATCCAAGCCGTAACGGAGTCTGAGAACATCGCGTTCACGGGGGCTGAGGCTATCCAGAACTTTTTCTAAATCTTCACGCAACAAATTCTTAGAAACTTGATCTTCTGGGGTTTCACCATCAGATTCAATAAAATCACCCAAGCGAGAATCTTCTTCTTTACCAATGGGGGTTTCTAAGGAAATTGGTAGTTGTGCAGATTTAGCAATAAACCGCAGTTTCTCGATGGTCATTTCCATCCGAGTCGCAATTTCTTCTTCTGTGGGTTTGCGACCCATTTCTTGAGAAAGTAGCTTGGTGGTTTTCTTAATCCGGGATATGGTTTCGTAAAGGTGAACCGGTAGGCGGATAGTACGAGATTGATCTGCGATCGCTCTGGTGATGGCCTGACGAATCCACCATGTAGCGTAGGTGGAGAATTTGTAACCTTTTTCGTGGTCGAATTTTTCCGCAGCCCGAATCAAACCAAGGCTACCTTCTTGAATTAAGTCTTGGAATGATAAACCACGATTCATGTATTTCTTGGCAATAGAAACCACCAACCGGAGGTTCGACTGCACCATTTTATCTTTTGCTCTCCGGCCAATGTGCAGGCGATAACGAAAAGCTGGCAACGGCAATTGTACTGCTTCTGCCCATTCACTATCACGAGGATCGCGATCTAACTGTTCTGAAAGTCTTTCTCTGACTCTTTCTAATTCCAGTAAATCTGCGATTTTCCGTGCTAATTCAATTTCTTCATCAGCCCGCAATAAACGAATTCGCCCAATTTCTTGCAAGTAAAGACGAATAGAATCTTCGGTGTAATGCTTTTTCTTGCTTTGTGTGCGACGACGCGATTTAGCGGCTTTTCCAGACTTTGCGTCGTCCTCATCAGACTGAGGCTCTAAAAATTCATCCATGTCGCCGTCATCAACGAGAAGCAAGTCTTCCTCTTCTTCAATTAAGAGGTCTTCTAACTCCTCAAAATCAGGCTGATTTATTATTTCTAGGTCAGGCTGATAATTGCTTTCGAGTACGTTGTTAGCCTGGTTCATGCCGCGTTCCTCATGCTCCTTGCAGAATCAATTACTTCAATTACTCAAGATGTATTTAGCACTCTTTTGATGAGGGCTATTTAACAACCGAAAAATCGGGTTTTAGGCTGTTTTCCCTGAAAGCTTTTCGGTAGTTTTACTCCATTTTGGAGGAGTTTTTTATTGAAGTGTGAAAAGTCGCATTGACTGCTGACTTACTCACTTTATTAACAGTCGCGTGTTGCTGTCGCACACAACTTTTAACTTGTTTGTTTAAAACAGGGCTTGTCTTTGTCTTGATCAAAAATTCACCACTTCATATAAACAATTATGATTGCTGGCATATTTTCTTACAAAGACTGTTCCGATTGTAGCCTGTTTCACAAAAATTGCACTCTTTTTGTGTGTTAATCATGAAGTCATTAAGTAAGTTAAAGCCACTATTATCAAAAAGATATAAAAAAGGGTAGGTATTCCCTTAAATTTTCTTTAAACCTTTTTGGAATTACAGTGGACTTATCTTTACATTCAAAGGAAATTACTCTCACCTTCACACAATTTTAGGTATTAACTACAACATTAATTACCGAGAAACATTGTGCTTTATATTAACTTAGGCAAGAAGTCTTGAGAGGCATATTTTTACATTTCCTTTATAAATGACTCATCCCAAACAATTATGCAGTCAGTCCTGTTAGATAGAGCAGCTAGAAAGATGCTGCTAATATCAAGACACTAAACTTTGGTTGATGCCAGCTACCTTAACTGAGGAGTTGAGGTTAAGACAGATTCTGCCAGATGGCATTCAATAAAGTTTTAACTGAGTTGGTCTTATTCACACATTAGCGCACAGATGAGATTTCAACCCTATGAATCTTGACAAACTGCTCCTATTGTATACAAAGATATTTTAATCAATTTATAAAGAATTTGACAGTTGCTAATTTAGATATTTATCTGTTCATGGCAAAAGTTTATTAGATACAGACAAACTGGCTATGTTCGCTAAGACAACATCAAGATGTTTGGATATATATATTCCACAAATTTCTGCCGCTAGTAACTGGTGAGTTGAACATAAGTGAATTTAGCGCCTTGGTGGATAATCTAGTTCGTTAATTTTGCTCACGTACGCATATGTTAAATATACTACTGGTTTATGAAGAAAATAATGGCTTTGTGTAATCTTCAACATCCTTAGACACTTAACCAATTTTTTTGGTATACAAGATGAAGCTTCGCACCTCAAGGATAACAAATGCTTTTCTGGCTGGGATGAAATTTGAATACACAAATTCTTAATTAGAGATTTTTAATTTTGGCTAAATGTCAATGAAATTGACACTTAGGTATTAAACCCTCATTGTTCAATAGCTTGACAAAAAAAAGTTTTTATGCAGTTCTTGACAAAATGAAAACTAATAACCTTAGTAATTAATAATTATGTATTTTATCAAACAACTTTCAGAACCAGGAAATAATACTTATCAGAAATTTACGTAGAGACGGGAGATAGGGTGATATCTGGTTCGTAAAAGACTGGCAATTAAAGACCGCAGGGTTCAGGAGGCAGGAAGAGAAAGAGTTTGAGTCTTGTTTACCTTTCTTTACACAGGTTGGTTTTATTGCTCCGACTTACTTCATAGCCAGAATTTGATTAGACGTAAAAAAAGGTAACGAGCGATCGCCCATTACCTACCATTACTGCACATCAGGATAATTGATATTAGCTTGATATTATATATCAAGTTCTGCTAAATTGAGTTTAGAACCGTAAGTTTCGATAAACTCGCGTCGAGGTGCAACGCGATCGCCCATTAAAATGGTAAAAATGCGATCGGCTTCGGCTGCGTCTTCAATTTCCACTTGCTTGAGGGTGCGGGTTTCTGGGTTCATTGTGGTTGTCCAGAGTTGTTCGGGCATCATTTCACCCAAACCTTTGAAGCGTTGAATGGTATAGTTCGCATTAGCCGGGAACTTAGCAATGACTTCTTGCAGTTCTCTATCGCTATAGCAGTACTCGTGATTTTTGCCGCGTTCTACTTTATATAAAGGAGGACAAGCGATATATATGAAACCTTGCTCGATGAGCGATCGCTGATATCTGTAGAAGAATGTTAACAGTAATGTGCGGATGTGCGCCCCGTCTACGTCCGCGTCGGTCATGATGATAATGCGGTGGTAGCGCAGTTGGGTAGAGTCGAATTCTTCACCCTTTACCCCCAAACCCAACGCTGTGATTAGCGCCTGAATTTCGTTGTTTTTATAGATTTTAGAATCGTCAGTTTTTTCGATGTTCAGGATTTTACCACGCAGGGGAAGGATGGCTTGAGTGCGGCGATCGCGTCCTTGCTTGGCACTACCACCCGCAGAATCACCTTCTACAATATAAATTTCAGATTCGCCAGGATCACGAGAACTACAATCAGCTAATTTCCCTGGTAATGGCGAAGATTCTAAAACTGATTTGCGTCTGACTAATTCTCTGGCGTGACGTGCGGCTTCTGCGGCTTTAAAAGCCTGAATAGCTTTATCGAGGATAGAATCAGCAATGCTGGGGTGAAATTCCAAATACTCAGTTAATACTTCCCCGACGAGAGAATCAACAATTCCGCGTACTTCAGTATTACCGAGCTTGGTTTTGGTTTGTCCTTCAAATTCAGGATCAGGGACTTTTACAGATATTACTGCGGTTAAACCTTCACGGACGTGTTCACCACTGAGGTTCGGTTCATTTTCTTTGATTTTATTGCGTTTACGAGCGATCGCATTCAAGGTTCTCGTTAAGACTGCCTTTAAACCTTCTAAATGCGTCCCGCCATCAACTGTGCGGATATTATTGGCAAAACCTAGAACGTTATCTGTGTAAGCATCGGTACACCACTGCAACGCCACTTCGATTTGAACGTTACTACGTTCTCCCTGGACATAAATAATTTCTTCATGGAGTGGCTGCTTTTCCCGGTTCAGATAAGCGATATATTCTTTAATCCCACCCTTGTATTCATAAGTTTCGACCTTGGGTGTATCGCTTTTGAGAATTTCTAAACGATTGTCTGAAAAGGTAATTTTCACCCCAGCATTCAGATAAGCCAACTCTCGCAGACGGCCTGCTAGGGTGATGTAATCAAACTCAATACCAGTTGTAAAGATTTGAATATCGGGTTTGAAAGTTACAGAAGTCCCGGTTCTCGCTTCTTTATATGGCTTGGCTACCAATTCAGTTACCGGAATACCCCGTTCATAACGTTGGGTGTGAACCTTTTTATCCCGCCAAACTGTAACTTCGACAATTTCTGACAAAGCATTTACTACAGAAATCCCAACCCCGTGCAACCCTCCAGAAACTTTGTAGCCGCCACCGCCAAATTTACCGCCAGCGTGCAGCACTGTCATTACGGTTTCCAAAGCCGATTTCCCAGTCCGCGAATGAGTATCCGTAGGAATACCCCGACCGTCATCTGTTACAGTCACAGAACCATCCGCATTAATCTCTATCTCTATATGCGTGCAGTATCCTGCTAATGCTTCATCAACAGAGTTATCTACCACCTCATAAACTAAATGGTGGAGTCCTCGCGGCCCGGTAGAACCAATGTACATCCCCGGTCGTTTGCGGACGGCTTCCAGACCTTCCAGAACTTGAATCTGATCGGCACTGTAACTGCTCGTCATGAAAATTCTCCTGATGCGTGGGGTTGAAATCGCCAAAAGGCTGAAAAAGTAAAAACACACCAAAATTTTAACACAAAAGCCTTAGTGACGACTGTAGGGCATTTTTGTGAGAAGTTTATCTAGGGGATGTATCCCCATAAGTTTTCCCGATAGATAATCTAATTTTTTCCGAAATCACTTCTTTCAGCACTTATGGACACAGAGCATTTTTAAAGATGACTTTATAAAACCTCTATAAAAATACTTCTCTGAGAGGTTAACATGGTTCTCAACTATTGAGAATATAGTACAAATATACCATTATTGGGGAGCAAAGAACTATTGACTATTGACCAATGACAATTGACCATTAATCAATGACTAAATTAATTGTGATTTGTGGTGCAACTGCCACAGGTAAATCTGGTTTAGGTTTAACTTTAGCGCAAAGGTTGGGTTCTGTAATTCTCAGTGCAGACTCCCGTCAGGTTTACCGAGAGTTTAACATTGGCACAGCTAAACCAACGTTAGCAGAACAAAAATTAGTGCCACATTATTTAATAGATATCTGCGAGCCAACAGAAACAATGACGGTAGCAGATTATCAAGAGCAAGCACAGGCTTTGATTGCGTCTTCTGCTGTTGAACCAATTTTGTTAGTGGGTGGAACTGGTTTATATATCCGTTCAATAGTTCAAGGGATGAAAATACCAAGAGTTGCGCCTGATTATGAATTGCGATCGCAGTTAGAATCTCTCGGACAAAATCAACTTTATAGTATGTTGCGACAAGTTGACCCCGCCGCATCACAAAAAATTCATCCCAATGATCCCGTACGGACTTTACGCGCATTAGAAGTATTTTATATAACAGGGACTCCTATATCTGAACAGCAAGGTGAAAACCCGCCAAATTATCCGATTTTGCAGATCGGTTTAGATTGTGATGTGGAAAGATTAGACACACGCATTCACAAGCGGACTGAACAAATGATTGCTGATGGTTTAGTGGCTGAAGTGGAATATTTGTGTCAGAAATATGGTGAAGATTTATCTTTGTTAAACACTTTGGGATATCAAGAGATTAAGCAATATTTAGCGGGTAAGATTACTTTAAATGAAGCGAAAGAATTAACAGTTTTACATACAAGACAATTTGCCAAACGCCAGCGTACTTGGTTTAGAGCATATCCGCAAATTGAGTGGTTTAATGCAGATGATGTTGATTTAATAGAGAAGGTTTGGCTGCGTGTGAATGAGTTTATTAACTGAAATATTGCGCCTGGTAATCGTGTACTACTGCTACACTAAAGTTTACGAACCCCTCCAGGCGCAGAGAACACAGAGGAAGAGGAGCGATCGCCTGCTAAAATAAACATCTTATTGCTGTTGCAACCAAGCTACTAAATCAGCTTCATCAGAGAAATCTAGTAAAGCTTCTGCTAAATCCTCTAACTGAGTTAAAGATAATCCGCGCAGTTGTGCTTGTAATTCAGGAGTAATTGTACCAATGCGTCTTGTTAATTGACGCTGAATTACTTTCAATTCTCCTTGTTGCAGCCCTTGTTGAAGCCCTTGTTGTATCCCTTCCTCCATCCAACTGGTTACAATTTGCATAACTACCTCTTGTTGAGTTGGTTCAAATTGAGCAATTTCCGCCTGGAATATTTGATTTTCTTGGGCATTTAGCCGTAGGTAACTGTCAATAAAGCCTGAAATTAACTGCATCCGTGCTGGATCTAACTGCAATGTCGCTAATAGGCGCAGACACTCCGATTTTACTCTAGGACGGTCTTGTGGCGCTATGTTCATCTTCGCCATCAGCGCACTAGCCACAGGATTTTGCTGTTGTAGATACTCTCGCCAATTCAAGCGATTTAACTGAATCACATCATAGTTGAATTGCAAGACGACTTTATTGGGAAATGCAACTTGATGAAAATCTTGTTCGACTTTTTTGGGGCGATCGTAAGAAAATAAGGCAATGGGATAAACTGGCAAGCCGTATTTCTCGTACAATCTGGCAAAGTAGCGATACATCCGTAAATCAAATGCTTCTTGATAATAAGCTTGATGTTCGAGATGTATTAAGAAACAAGATTCCTGTCCTCTAAATTTTGCTTTGACTACTATGTCAGTTTCATATTTTTCGCCAGCCGTAACATCAGTAAATACTTCTTTATCAAGGAAGGTGATGCTGTCTCTTTCCAGGTAAGCAGTAATTTCTGGGAAGAATAACTCGATAAATTCCCAGAAGAAGGTGGTGAGTAGTTCTTTGAACAGGCGATCGTGGTCTATCATGATTAGATTTATATCATGTTACTGATGAGCGATCGCTCAATATTTGTGAAAATAGGAATGCGATCGCTTGTTGTCTTTTAGTGGATAATCCCATAAAAATTACTATTTCACGTTTGCATACCAAATTCTTCTGGGTCGATATCCCAATTCACCCAGCAAATTGCCTCCCTTGCTGATTTTATGTAAGGTGGAACTCGCAACACATAAATAAACCCAGTACTAGGGCAAGTCATTTTTAACAGATAAATTGCTTCAACATCCACAAAAGCATCTATTTTTAGTAGTACGTATTCATGCCAATAATCTAATTCAGTAGCTTGTAATTCTTGGCAGATTTTACTATATCCAATTCCTTGAATCAATACTCTCCTTAGTTCAGTATTTTTTTCTTCTAATAGCCATTTTGCTTGCCATTGATGAGGATGTAATTTTCCGTATCTTTCTGGTAGCGTAACACCATGATAAGAATAAAAACTATAGCTGTCAGCAAATCTAATTGCAGTTTCACCTTCAGCATGAAGACGGTTTTGAGAATCTAAATTTAAAACTATAGGGCGATTAACTACGAGTAAAATTTGATTGTAAGGAGGAATAATACAGCCAACTTCTTCAATCATAGACTGCATAATTTGCCATTTATTAAAATCATACTTACAGTTTAACACTGAGATACAATAGTCACATCTAGCTACACTTTGTACAAATATTCTCCATTGATACCAACCATAACCAATAGGAGATAATATTCTAAAGTGATGTAAATTCACCTTGAGTTTTATGCTGTGAATTCTAGATAATTGTCTTTCTGTTTGTTCTAAAATAGGATCATAGAATTCTCTGCTTAATTTACATTCTAAAGATTTGCTTATGTAGCAATTTATATTATTTAGCAGATATAATCTGAGTCTATCCAGTATATTTGTATCAATATTTAAGATTATTATTCGAGATAATTTATAGTATGTTATTGCAGATAAAACACAACCTAAAACAAATATTAATCCACTAAAGTAATCAGATTCAATTTGTAGTGAATAAAAACATACTAATACTGGAATAATAATAACAAATAAAGGAAAAAATAAATAGGTTACTTTCTTTTGCAAAGTGTATAAATTCTTTATATCTTCAAAAGCATTTAAGGGGCTACTGACAAACTTGATTTTAGGATTATTGATAATTCCACTATCAGCAAAAGCCTGCTTGATTATTTCGGTAGCTTTTTTAGTCTCAATTTGTTTATTTGACAATGCTATTTTTCGCCACTTATCACGATAAACGGGAATTAAGGCTTCTTGTTCTGGAGTCAGTGTTTCAATCATTATATGATTCTAAGTTTTACACACAAAAATTGTTAGCTGCGATCGCTCTACCAATATTATGGAAATATTCATTTGATAAAGCTCTGGGAAATTTAGCCATCATAAATACAGTTTGACGATTTCTACATATCCAGTAATCTTCTGAATAACCAAATTTACTCATAAGTGAGATTTTATATGTAGATAGCAAAATACTGATCGATTTACTAAGGTTAATTCTTGAGCAAGATTTGTTCTTAACTAATTTTTTAAGTGGTGAAACTCTCTGGTTAATTGAGTTTTGGTTTTACTTGCTCACTGCATAGCAATAACAATCTCGTGGTTCCTTGGCGATATTTGGATGAATGAACCACCGCCTTAATACACCTTCTCTGTGCATTCCAACTTTTTCCATTACTCGTACTGATGCCTCGTTTTCGACATCACAAAAAGCCCATACCCGATAGATATCATCCTGCCTTAATGCCCAATCAATGAGTGCCTGTACAGCTTCTGGCATATACCCTTTACCCCATTCTGACTTTGCAAGAACATATCCTAAGTCTGCTTTGTGCTTGTTCTGCCGAATTTCGATCATGCCAACTAGTTGAGTATCTCCTTTACGTATCAGTACATAAGGGAATTCAGAGCTATTAGTCCAAACCCAGATGCACCTATTGACAAAGTTAACTGTCTCTCCAATAGATTTGTGAGGTTGCCAACTTGTATACTTAGTCACATCTGTATCTTGTGCGTACTGCTCAAAGATTAATCTGGCATCATCAATAACTGGTTTCCTTAACAATAGTCGCTGAGTTTCTATAGTTTGCGGTGGTTTCATGACAAACAAAATAAAAAACTTGCCTCAGAAGCATCACACCTCCAAGGCAAGTCAATTTTCTAATTCTTGACTCTGTGCTCTCTGCGTCTTGGCGGTTCGTTTAAAGCTGCTTCACTTCCGAAACCAACTTCGCCACCATATCTTTCGCACTACCAAAAAGCATTGTGGTTTTATCTTTGTAGAACAACTCATTATCTACACCAGCAAAACCAGCACTCATCCCGCGCTTAATTACAATTGTTTGCTTTGCCCGATCTACTTCTAAAATTGGCATACCGTAAATAGGGCTATTAGCATCACTCCGCGCGGCTGGATTTACCACATCATTCGCGCCAATGACTAAAGCTACATCAGCTTGTTCAAATTGGGGATTGATATCATCCATATCGTACAACTGGGTGTAAGGCACATTCGCCTCTGCCAATAATACGTTCATGTGTCCGGGCATTCTTCCAGCTACAGGGTGAATGGCATACTTCACATCTACACCCATACGTTCTAATTGATCTGCCAATTCTCTTACACTATGTTGTGCTTGGGCAACTGCCATACCATAACCAGGAACAATGACGACGTTCCGGGCATAACCCAACATCATCGCACCTTCTTCGGGATCAATACTGCGGACGGTTTGATCTGTTGCACCAGCCGCCGCCGCACCAGCAGCACCACCACCTGAACCAAAAGCACTGAACAGCACGCTGAACAGAGAACGGTTCATGGCTTTACACATGATTTCCGTCAGGATGAGGCCAGAAGCTCCCACCAATGCGCCGGCGATGATTAACATATTGTTCATCACCACAAACCCCGCCGCCGATGCAGCGACACCCGATAAGGAGTTTAACAGCGAAATCACCACAGGCATATCGCCGCCACCAATGGGGATGACGAACATCACACCCAAGATTAAGGAAACAGTTGTAACTGCTAAGAATACGGGTAGGCTATCGGGTGTGACGATTAAATAGGCGCTACCTGCTATGTATAAACCAAGCAACAACAAGTTAAATGGTTGCTGGAAGGGAAATGTAATTGGTGAACCGCTAATTAAACCTTGTAATTTGGCGAAGGCGAGAAAACTGCCTGTGAAGGTAACACCACCAATTAACACATCCAACAACATAGAAATGTTGACATCTAAAGGGATTGGTTGGGAGTGTTCTAGTAAACGCCAAAATTCTGCCACAGCGACTAGGGCGGAAGCTGCACCGCCTAAGCCGTTGAGTAAACCCACCATTTGGGGCATTTCGGTCATTTGGACTTTGTAGGCTGCGATCGCACCAATGCCTGAACCAATCGCCAAGCCTAACAAAATCATTTCATAATTCAACACATGCTGATCCAGCATTGTCGCCACAATTGCCAGCAGCATCCCTACAGCCGCAATCACATTCCCATTCCGGGCTGTGGCTGGTGATCCCAGCTTTTTCAAACCAAAGATGAATAAGGATGCAGCGACTAAATACGTCAGCTGAATTCCAGTCGGTAAAAAGTCACTCACGCCTTAATCTCCTTTTTCTTGAACATTTGTAGCATTCTGTCGGTGACGAGAAAACCACCCACAACGTTGACTGTGGCGAGTACCACCGCAATTAAACCCAAAATTACCGAAACACTTGTTTCCTTAGCACCAGACGCTACTATCGCCCCCAGTACCGCAATGCCAGAAATCGCATTGGAACCAGACATTAAGGGCGTGTGTAGAGTTGGCGGAACTTTGTTAATGACTTCAAAGCCAATAAATGATGCCAACACAAAGACAAACAATGCCGCAAGTAACGCATCTGTCATGTTTAAAACTCCTTATATGAGGGGCTAGGGGCTAGGGGTTAGGAACTGTTTTCAAGCTATTTTTTTAGATCCCCCTAAATCCCCCTTAAAAAGGGGGACTTTGAGAAACTCTCCTTTTTAAGGGGGGTTGGGGGGATCGCAGAGTTTAAAAACACGATCTAGAGGCTAGATGTCGATGAGAAAACCAGTCCCTAGTCCCCAGCCTCTAGCCTCTAATTAACAGCAGGTTGTTGAGTATTGATAGTTTGCAGCGCATCCTTGACACGTTGATTGCGGATTTCGCCTGCGTGGGTAATGCAAGCCGCATCAATGATGTCGTCGGCAAAGTTAATCTGCAAAGCTTTTTCTTTGTTGATTAATAGTTGCAATAAAGATGTGAGGTTCTTGGAATACAGTTGGCTGGCGTGAACTGGCATAGATGAAGGGAGATTAATCGGCCCAATAATGGTTACGCCATTCCAGACAATATCTTTACCGGGATCGGTGCAGGCGCAGTTACCACCTTGTTCTGCGGCTAAATCGACGATGACTGAACCTGGTTTCATCTGTGCCACCATTTCCTCTGTAACTAACAGTGGCGCTTTTCTCCCAGGGACTTGGGCTGTAGTAATTACGACATCAGCGTTTTTGATATGTTCTGCTATAACTTCTTGAGTCCGTTGTTTGCTGGCTTCGGAGATTTCTTTGGCGTAACCACCTGCGGCTGTGGTTTCTTCGTCGAGTTTGACTTCCACAAATTTTGCGCCTAAGCTTTGGACTTCTTCTTTGACGGCGGGACGAATATCAAAGGCTTCCACAACAGCACCCAAACGTCTGGCGGTGGCGATCGCTTGTAATCCTGCGACACCTGCACCCATAATAAATACTTTAGCTGGGGCAATTGTACCTGCTGCTGTTGTCAGCATGGGGAAATATTTTGGTAAGGCGGCGGCGGCGATTAATACAGATTTGTAACCAGCAAGTGAAGCTTGGGAAGACAAAGCATCCATACTTTGCGCCCTGGTAGTTCTGGGGATCAATTCCATACTCAAGGCTGTAACTTTGCCCTTAGCTAACTGTTGAGCAACTACTGGATTTCCTAAAGGATTGAGAAAGCTAATTAAAACCGATCCTTCTCGCAATAAATCAATTTCTGAGCGGCCATCTTCTCGCTCTTGGGGGGGACTAACTTTTAATAAAACATCTGCTTGGTTCCACAATTGAGCAGTATCACTAATAATTTCTGCACCTGCGGCTTGATATGCAGCATCACTAAAAAATGAACGCTCGCCAGCACCTTTTTCTACCCATACTTCTAAACCTTGTTTGACAAGTCGTGCAACAGTTTCAGGATTTAATGCCACACGACGTTCGCAAACTTCTATTTCTTTAGCAACTGCTATTCTCATGAAATCTCCTAGAGATAAATACTCACATCTCTGCAAAACCTGTAAATACCCCAATTTTGGGATGACTTTTACTCACAGTGAAGCTGCAATTATTGCCAGCGATCGCTTGAATTTGTAGATTGAACCTTGAACTTTATCTTTCCTACTTTTAGTTCTCAGGCTAAAGCCAGATTTTGCCTTTATACAGGTCAAACTTGCCGATATTGACCTATATCTTACATATTGCTAATGCTATGTTGATTCCCAAGTTTACATCTTTAGTCTTTAGGTTATTTTCCAGATTGCAAAATTTTGCCTTAATTACATAGTGGAATCTACTTGAAATTTTTAAAGCTTAATAATTTGATTTATTTTTAAAGATTACTCTTTGATTGCTACTGACTTATTTTTATTAATCTAGCCCAATCTTCATAGCGATCGCTGATTTTATAGCTCAATTTTTATAACAAACCCCGCAAAAGTTATATACAGTTGTACATATTTAGCAACATCCACACATTTTCTAGTTCTGAGTACTGAGTTGAAAGTGTTGAGTAAAAATACTAATCATGAGGCTCTAGCCTCTCTAACTCCTCAGCTATGGCACTTTTTATTTTCCCTAATCGTCCATACTCAAGAATTCGGTAGTAAAGTTTAGTTAAGAATACTCAACAAGAGTATTTACATAAACAGGTTATATCTGCTAGAGGAGCCTAACTATGAAACGTCCACTGTTCAATCATCGGCTGATACGCAAGCCACAATTCGCAATTCTTTCTGCTTTAGCTGTAACTAGCTGCCTTTTAACAGGACTGACTACTCAAGTCTCCGCACAAAGCTTACCTGGATTAACATTATTTAGTGGTGTCAAAGCCGAAAATCAGTTACCTTTCCGCTTGGATTTTGGCGGACAAACAAACAGCAGAGATAGATATATTCTGAGGATTCCCCAACAAAAAATGAAATTGGCGGTGGCGCAATTTGCCATTACTTACCCTAACTACTACAAAGGCAGTTTTGATACCAAAAAAGTAGAAGTCAGGGTTAAAGGGAAAAAAGTACCAATTTCCGAAGTGAAATGGGATAAAGAAGCCCGCATCATTGAAATATTTCCCCAAGAACCAGTCCCCGCAGGTCGCACTGTGGAGTTAGTTTTATCTAATGTAGATAATCCTCCATTTGGTGGAGTTTTCTATTTCAACTGTCAAGTTCTTTCCCCAGGGGATACTCCATTACTACGCTACGTAGGAACTTGGATTTTGAGTATCACCTAAGTCTCAAGTCAAGGCTCAACGGTCAAGAGTTTTGGACGATAGACTTTTGACTCTTGACTAAAAGCAGTGGTAAGATTATAGATTGTGACTTTTTATAAGAATCGCCTTAGAGGACAGCAGTATGAAAAGAACCCTGCGTGGTACTTGCCGTAAGAGAAAAAGAACCTCCGGTTTTCGTGCCAGAATGAGAACACCAGACGGCAGAAACGTCATCAAAGCTAGGAGAAAAAGAGGACGTTATCGTCTGAGCGTTTAGAGCATTTTCAGCAACTAGAGGGGCTGTGGCTTTGCCCAAGGCGAATCGACTAAAATCTCGCAAAGATTTTCAGGCAGTTTTCCGAGAAGGAATTCGGCGACAAAGCTCTCATTTCACTTTGAGAGCTTTAAAACCAAAAGCTACTCCAGAATCTGCTGGAGATACTGCCACTACAACTAAACTAGCAACTGATACCAAAAAAGTTGATAGTACAAAAATTGGCATATCGATCAGCACGAAAGTCAGTAAAAAGGCTGTCGTGCGTAACCGCATTAAACGACAAATGGCAGCAGCCTTGCATCAGTTGTTGCCAAAATTATCTCCAGGATGGCGGTTGGTATTTGTGGTAAAACCAACAACAGCAGAATCTAAGTGCGGAAGCCAACAATTTCTGCAAGAATTAGAGCAGTTGTTGGCACAAGCTGAGGTATTAAATGGGCATTCGTGAAGAAATTTATTATGAAGGCGGGCCTCACGTTGGGGACTTAATTCTCAACTTGCTGATTGGACTGACTGTTGTTGGTATTCCTTTAACAGTTGGAGCGATTGTCAGAGCATTGTGGCTGCGCTATCGCATTACAGACCGACGGATTTCAGTAACTGGCGGTTGGATGGGACGCGATCGCACTGACATTATTTACTCAGAAATTGTCAAAATCGTCAAAGTTCCCCGTGGTGTTGGCATTTGGGGAGATATGGTAGTCACCCTCAGAAATGGCAGTCGCTTGGAAATGCGGGCAGTTCCGAATTTCCGCGAAGTATATGACTACATCAATGAAAAAATCGCTGCCAAAAATCCTACTTACAGCGCAGCTCAATAAAAGAAAGGGAGTAGGGGAGGCAGTGCCGTGCGGAGGTTTCCTCCGTTGAGGCGACTGGCATAGTAGGGAGTAGGGAATTCTGTATAAAATAAAAAATTCAAAACTTCCCACATATTAAAAACTGCACACCACTCCCGACTTCCTACTCCCAAATTTTGCCCTGGTGCGGCTATCCGTAGCGAGAGATAGTCGCAGCCGAATCACGATTTAGATAAATTAGATTCAGTTAAATTTACAGTACCTCAGGTTGAATTCAGAATAATGGACTTTGGTATCGGCTTCCTCTCAAACAACGTCATGTTGCCAATCATAGACTTTTTCTACGGCATTTTGCCGAGCTATGGATTGGCGATCGTGGCCTTGACATTGATAGTCCGCTTTGCGCTTTATCCCCTGAGTGCTGGTTCAATCCGCAATATGCGGCGGATGCGAATTGTGCAGCCTCTCATGCAAAAGCGGATGCAAGAAATCAAAGAACGCTATAAAGACGATCCGCAAAAGCAACAAGAAGAAATGATGAACGTCCAAAAGGAGTTCGGCAACCCCTTAGCAGGATGTTTACCATTACTGTTGCAAATGCCTGTATTGTTAGCTTTGTTTGCCACTTTACGGGGATCACCGTTTGCAGGCGTAAATTACTCCGTCAACCTGCAAATCTTGCCATCTGAACAAATCGAACGAATTCAACCACAAGCCTTTGCTACTCCCCCACAAAACATCTACGTTGCTGATGGGGAACACCATAAAGTAACTGCTATTCTCCCTGGCGGTAGCAAACTAGCCGTCGGAGAAAAAACCAAAATCCAATATCAGACCTTAGAAGGTAAGCCTTTTGATGTCTTATTAACAGAACACCCAGAAACCAAACTCACGCCCGAATGGAAAATCACCAAAGGCGAAGAAAGAATCAAAATCGATGCTGAAGGTAATATTGAAGCCTTACAACCTGGAGATGTGACACTGCAAGGCACAATTCCTGGACTAGCAGCCGACAAAGGATTTTTATTCATTGATGCCTTGGGTAGAGTTGGCGCAATCGATCCCGACGGTACCATCCACTGGGATATTGTAGCGATGGTCATTTTCTTTGGGATCAGTCTCTACGTCAGCCAAATTCTTTCCGGGCAGAACTCCAGTGGCGGCAACCCCCAACAGGATACAGTCAACAAAATCACCCCTGTCATCTTTTCTGGGATGTTTTTATTCTTCCCCTTACCTGCTGGGGTGTTGATGTATATGGTAATTGGTAATATTTTCCAAACTCTGCAAACTTACATTCTCTCTCGTGAACCCTTACCAGAGGAACTACAAAAAATCGTAGCCATCCAAGAGAAAGAAGCAGCAGTGGCAGAACAAAAAGCATTACCTTTTGAACCAAAAAGTTCTAAGAAAAAGCCTACAGGTTGATAGATGACTAACAGTTCCATGCAGCGAGGTCAGCAGTGGTTAAAATCACTGCTGGAACTCACTGGGGTCTCTGCGGAGATTGGAGGCAATATAGAAGTAGCCCAGCCTCACGATGATGATGATGCCCCAGAACCAGATAATTACTGGTTGACAATTGACGAAGCTAACTTAACACCAACGCAAATCAAAGTTCTGATTGGTGCTGATGGCTCTGTTTTGGACGCAATTCAGTATTTAGCTAATTCTGTCCTTAACTTGAACCAACCACCGGAAGAACAAGCATCCTACACCATTGAGTTGAATGGTTATCGGGTGAAAAGACAAGCGGAAATTCGCGCTTTAGCGGAAGCAGCAGCTGATGAAGTGCGAAGTTTTGGTCAAGAAGTGGAAATTAAATCTCTCAGTTCAGCTGAACGGCGGCAAATCCACACATTTTTGAAGGAATTTTCTGATTTAGAAACCTTCAGCCGTGGCAAAGAACCACACCGGAATTTGGTTGTGCGTCCGGCTATGGAGTTATGAAAGCTCACTCAGTCAACAGTTGGGACTGTGCTAAGAGCTAAAATCAAAATGTAGTATCAGCAAAATCGCTGATTAGTAACATAAATTTGAGTGAGGGTATCTCACAAATCCTATGGACGCAATTTTTATTCCGCAGCTCACTAAAGCACCGGAGCGGACAGAGGAAATTCAGGTTCAAGAGTTTCTGCCTGGACTAGAAACATTAACACCAATTCGAGGTCGTATTCGTGTACAGCATCACGGTAATTACCTGGAAGTATCCGGTCAGGCAGAAACAATTATTACCTGTACATGTAACCGATGTTTGCAGCAGTATAATCACCGTTTAGCGGTGAAGACGAAAGAAATTATTTGGTTGGATGAGGTCGCTAATCAACCACAAGACTTGCCTCTAGAAAGAGAAGTAGCTATGGAAGACTTAGTAGAAACCTTGTCGCCCAATGGATATTTTTTTCCTAGTGAATGGCTGTATGAGCAGATGTGCTTAGAAATGCCTCAGCGTCAGTTGTGTGACTTGAATTGTCCAGGTATTTTGGACAGTGTGGATGAGAAGCCAGAAAAGCCTGTTGATAGCCGTTGGGCTGGCTTAGAAGCTTTGAAAAAGCAACTCCCTGGATAGTGCGGAACTTTTGTAGCCAAGGGTGGGAGAAAAATCAATTAGCACCACTTGTTCAGCGTGCTAATTGTTTATAAAAATATACAAATAGGTTTGCAGAGAAAAGTTTGGGCGATCGCACTTTAAAATAAAATTTTGCTCAAGTTATACACATGTTTGTTGCATTAATCTCTAACTATCGTTAGAGTGACAAACCCTAGCTCTAAAATATGATGAATTAACAGCAATTTCTGGAAAAATCAGCACTCCTTATTTAAGGAGTATAAGTATACTTAATCATTTATTGCATCTTATACCGGTTTAGGTTTTAGATTGGGAATTATGATTTTAGTTTTACCAAAACTGTTGTCTGTTCTCTGCCATCAAAATTAACTGGCGAATTGGCAACATACCTATTCTCGGTTTAGTTATTCTCTGGTTTGTGTCTAGAGATAGTTGGGTAAAAAATTATCTTAGTGACTCAGAACACTTTTTGTATCAAAATTTTCTGCCAAGCTATTAATATTCCTGCTACTCAGCATCTCACCTCTGCAAGTTTTTCTACAAAACTCCATATATTTATTTAGGAGGTCTCACAATTTATTACCTAACCCTTGAGTCATACCAAACTTAGAGTTAACGATACTCTCAGTTGACTACCCAAGCAAAGGCGTAAAGAACATTAAAGGGGATTCAAGCTTTTGCTCTTCATAGGTTAGGCTACACATAGCTGGTAAACGCGATATCCGTAGCTTTTCTGTGGTTGACTAGTACCAAATTTGGGTTACTCTTAAAGCGGATCGCTGCAAGCTACCATTTTTGATGACAGAAGTATATGAAGAAACAATAATTTTTAAAGTTCTGTCTGAAAAGTTAAACTTGCAAACTGAATAGTTTGATACGGCAAACTGAACAGTTATCTCATACCCTAAGCTATGTAGTTAATTAACTACTGCAAATATAACCAGGAATTGTAATGAATAGTTTACAATACCAGTGGGTAAGAAAATCTAAAAAAAATATAAAAGTGATTAAAATGACTGTGGTGTCTGGAGGACAAACGTGTTTCTGAGATTAGCACATCAACATCGGCAATTCGTTCAAGACTTAGTAATGAACCTACAAGCCTTGGCAATTGTACTAGAACGGCGCGGTTATCCTGCGTCTTGTTATACCTGTGGCGACCAGATGAATAGTGCTTCGTTTATGGTGAGCCTGGGAAATAACCATCTGATTCGATTTTTGGTATCAGATTATGGGATTACTTGGACAGAAATGCGGGATGACCGCGAATTAATGAAATTAGAAGGAGCGGAAGCAATTAACCAGTTACAGGAACTGGCCAATCTTGTGAAGCAATCTGTACCAGCTTATGCAAGTGGTAAGACCTTAGCCAAGAAGAGTTAAGGATTTCTGGATCTGATGGGTTATTTTCAAACAAACTCCGAGAATAAATTGCTCATTAACAATGGCTCACTGGTAATTGGTAATTGGTAATTGTGGCAGGGTTTTTCATCCTCCATTACCTATTCACCATTACCTTCAATAAGATTGGTGAATGGTTAGGTTGTGAAACGTTTTGTTTCTGTGAACTGAAAATAGAAACTGTTTTTCAGATTTTGTGCATCTGCGACATTAATTGAAAAAAATTGGGAATTGACCAAGCAAAAAGCCCTTGGTGATGTCATTGTTCTGTGTGACATTTAAAAACATTGAATTGTTGGTTGCTACATTTGTGATATGAGAGTCAGGCAACTGAGAGATATTTTGGCTGATGTGATTTAAATTATGATATGCGATCGCAGGATGATTTTCGCAGTTCTGTGGCATAGATGTCTCATTTTTGTGATATTCCAGAGGTGGAAAACCATAGTTAGTCACAAACTGGAAAATGTCTGAATCACAACCAAACCCAGCACTACCACCAACCGATGCTATTGAAGTTACAGAGAGTCGTGCGTTTGAGAGTTGGTTTGAATATCCAATTAGAGTGCAACCCCATCATACTGACTATGCAGGTATTGTCTGGCATGGTACTTATTTAACTTGGATGGAAGAAGCAAGGGTAGAGTGTTTGCGCTCTATCGGGATTGAATTTGCTGATTTAGTAGCACTAGGCTGTGATTTACCAGTGGTAGAAATTTCAATACGCTATCACCGTTCCATTCAATTGGGTATGCAGGCTATTGTCAAAACTCGGATGACGGAAGTCACTGGTGTGCGGATTAACTGGGATTATGCAATTGTCTCCGTTGATGGACAGCAATTGTATGTCACCGCTAAAGTCACCTTAGTCGCACTAGATAGAGAAAGAGGTAAGATTATGCGCCAGCTACCTGCAAATGTTAAGGATGCGCTGGCGAAGATTGCAGGATTACATGGTAATTAATCAGAACTAAGGCGCAAATATAATCTGTGGAGACTGGGTGTAGGGTGTAAGGGTTTTGAATAAGGAAACCTCACACCTACATCCTTAGATCCAACCTGTTTGGACAATCTTGGCACGTAAGTCCTGAGATAATTGCGCCTGTATTCTGATTATTTATTCAGGCGAATTTGCGAAAGATTTTGAGTAAACTGAATGATCTGATGCCAAATATCCATCGGTGTAATGCCAAAACCTACCTGTAATAAAATAATAATTGCCGCAATAGTCAGTGCATTACTCACGGTAGTTTTGACAACTTTCCATAATATTGTAAATACAATCCAAGCAATAATTAAAGTTGGAATCATGGTAATTCTTAAAGAAGAATTCAGGATAAATTAGGGGATAAAATTAGGTAAAAACTATTGTGGTAATGATAGCGGAAATTACCGAGTAAATTTCTGTTTACGGCTATTCTTTAGAAAAAATTTATAAAAAACAAGATACCAGACTTATCAAAGAAGCCAGGTATCTGAATTACAGAATTGTTACAAATCAAAGGATTGTTATATCTGAGTTTTTAGTGCAGAGAAATCATCTGTGGGGAAGTTGCTAAATTTTTAGTTGCACTTAAAACTTCTTGTCTTGCCCATTGATCTGCTGCCAAAATGTCATCTAAAGAAGGATTTGTACAGTTATCATTTTGATGGCGATCGCATACCCATTCAATACACCGGGGAATATCTAAAAAGCTAATTTTCTCTGCTAAAAATAAAGCTACAGCTTGCTCATTAGCTGCATTCAACACGGCTGGCATCGAACCACCTGCTTTACCTGCGGCATAAGCTAACTGCATACAAGGATATTTTTGATGATCTGGCTCACGGAAAGTAAAACTGCCAGCTTTGACTAAATCGAGGCGTTCCCAATCAGTGTAAATGCGATCAGGCCAAGATAAAGCATATAACAGGGGTAAACGCATATCTGGCCAGCCAAGTTGGGCTAATACAGAGGTGTCTTGTAACTCAATTAACGAGTGAATAATGCTTTGAGGATGGATGACGATTTCGATATTGTCGTAATCTAAGCCAAACAAAAAGTGAGCTTCAATTACTTCCAAGCCTTTATTCATCAAAGTCGCCGAGTCTACTGTAATTTTTCTGCCCATTGACCAGTTAGGATGTTTAAGGGCATCAGCGACAGTCACTTCTGGTAACTTTTCTACAGGCCAATCACGGAAAGCACCACCAGAGGCTGTCAGCAAAATTTTCCGCAGTCCCCCTTGGGGAACACCTTGCAAGCATTGAAATATGGCTGAGTGTTCAGAATCAGCAGGTAAGAGTTTTACCCCATGTTTTTCTACCAAGGGGAGAACTACAGGGCCGCCGGCAATTAAGGTTTCTTTGTTGGCGAGGGCAATATCTTTACCGGCTTCAATGGCGGCGATGGTGGGTAATAAACCAGCACAACCAACAATCCCGGTAACAACAGTCTCAGCATCGCCATAACGAGCAACTTCAATCACTCCGGCGGTGCCAGCCACTAAAATGGGTTGGGGATTGAGGTCTTGGATGGCGGCTTGCAGTGCAGGTAATTTATCTTCAGAGGCGATCGCTGCTATACTCGGTCGAAACTGCCGAATTTGATCCGCCAACATCTCGACATTATTACCTGCTGCCAATCCAACAATCCGAAACTTATCTGGGTACTGAGCGACAATATCTAAAGTCTGAGTACCGATGGAGCCAGTGGAACCAAGAAGAGTAATAGCTTTCACAATTGCTTAATAATTTACAGATAACTCCCACTATAAATTGCTTGGGACTGATCTATAACAGCGATCGCCACAATCAATCATGAAAAATGCTGAGTTATGAAACTGCATTTGCAGTACAAAAAAGTGTGAAAATATTGGCATTGTTACTCACACACCAAATTTTGGTATGGATAAAAATTTTTATCTCAAGTATGCGGCTGTTGAGGATCAACATTGGTGGTTTGTCGGCCGTCGCCAAATTGTAGAAAAATTGATTCGTCAACTCAAACTGCCAAACAATGCCAAAATTCTGGAGGCTGGCTGTGGTACTGGTGGCAATTTAAGGATGTTGGCGCGTTACGGCGAAGTTGCCGCGATGGAGTTTGATGAAACAGCTTGTCAGTTAGCGAATGAAAGGCAAGTTACCACAGTTCAACAAGGTAGTTTACCTGATCAAATTCCTTTTAACGACCAGTATGACTTAGTTGTGATTTTAGATGTTTTAGAACATATTGATGATGATTTAGCCGCTTTAGAAGCATTGTCTAGCAGATTAAAACCAAATAGTTGGTTATTAATTACAGTGCCGGCTTATCAATTTTTATGGAGTTACCATGATGAAATTAACTATCATAAACGTCGCTATACATTGAACAGATTAAAAAGAGTTGTGAAACTAGCTGGTTATAATATCCGCTATGGCAGCTATTTTAATACTTGGTTATTTCCCTTGGTGGCTGGAGTACGTTTATTAAAAAATCTGCTCAAACTTGATAAAAAATCAGATGCCAGTGGTGATTTAAATTTACCCGCGCAACCCATCAATCAATTTTTAACTTTTTTATTTGCCAGCGAACGTTATTTAATTAATCGATTCAGTTTACCTTTTGGTGTATCTGTTGTGCTAATGGCACAAAAAAATCAGTCAAATTTATAAAATTAGTCAAATATTTTTTATGCGATCGCCTGCAAGTAATTCTGTATTTTTGATGACGGGTGTAAGTGCATTAATTTTATTTGCATCCAGTATTTTACGGCATGAATTGTTTCAATCGACTGCTTTTGATTTAGGAATTTTTGACCAAGCAGCATATTTAATTAGTCAAGGAAAACCACCAATTTCAACATTCATGGGTTATCACATTCTGGGTGATCATGCAGCATGGATATGGTATCCTTTAGCTTTACTTTATAAAATTTATCCTAGTGTATACTGGCTATTCGCAGTACAAGCAATTGCTTTAGCATCAGGCGCTTTACCTACTTGGCAATTAGCACGTCAAGCTGGATTAAAAGAAAGCCAATCAGTAGCAATGGCGGCTGTTTATTTGTTATATCCTTTAATATTTAATGTCAATTTATTTGATTTCCATCCAGAAGTAATTGCTTTACCTTTATTTTTAGCGGCAGTTTTGGCAGCACGTCGTAATCAAATAAGATGGTTTTGCTTATATATATTCCTCATACTAGGGTGTAAAGCTGTGCTTTCATTCACAGTTGCCGCGATGGGGTTTTGGTTATTGGTGTTTGAAAAGCGGCGTTTATATGGTGCGATCGCTCTTACTGCTGGTGTAGCTTGGTTTTTGATCGCATCTAGAATAATTATTCCTACTTTTAGTGGTGCCGAGCCAGCAGCAGTGGGGCGTTATAGTTATTTAGGTAACTCAGTTCCAGAAATTGCTAAAAATCTAATTTTGCAACCAGGAATAATTTTAGGGAAAGTATTTGTATTAAGTAACTTAGAATATTTATTACTGCTATTACTACCTGTAATTTGGGGTTTTTCACTTGCAGGGATAAAACCTTTGGTAGCTGCTATCCCTTGTGTGGCGCTTAATATAATTGCTGATTATCAACCACAAAAAGATTTAATCCACCAGTATTCTCTCCCCGCTTTGCCATTTATCTTGTTAGTTTTAATTTCGAGTTTGGCAGCCGGAAAAGGATTAATCCAAGACAAACGCAGAATTATTATATGGTCGTTAGTAGGATTTTTATGTCTAGCAAAATATACCCATTTTTTTGGTAGATATCTTGAGTCTCTTGATACTTGGAAAGCTACACGAGAAGCGATCGCTCTCGTGACAACTCAAGGTAGTGTTTTAACAACAGCTAAAATTTCTCCCCATTTAAGTCATCGCCCCAGCATTAATTTAATTCAAGATAATTTGCCTTTAACACAAATAAATACATTTGATTATATCCTACTTAATACACGCCATCATGATTTATCTGGTAATCAAGAGTTAAATCTTCAATTATTAGATAAACTCAAAAATGACAGTAATTTTAAATTAAAATACCAGCGTGATGATGTATTTCTATTTAATAAAATTACCAAAAATTAATTTATAGTTTTACCAGAATCAATAGCTATGGTGCAACTAAACTAAAATTTTCAGCACTACCTAAAATTTTACTCATAGGTAAATTTAAGTTTTTTAATGTAGCATGATCTAAAAGTAAATAATCATTATTTGCCCACTTTTGTTGCAGAATTGGCGTGGTTTCTGGGATAACTTGACAATCACAATAAAAATTTAAACTAGGACGACCATTAGCAAATGATGTATAAATTTTTGTCCCTGGGGAGACATGGCTGCGAATTAAGGCGGCGACTGGTTTAACTGGGAATGCTTCATTTAATTCCCAAATCCAAGATTGGGAACTCATCAATAGTAATAGTACTAAATACATCCCAGAAAATAACACAGGAATAAATCTGCGATCGCATTTATAAATCAACCATGCTGCTAAACTCATACTTATCGTTAAAACAATAGCCATCGCAACTAATACAGGCTCTTCTTGGGCAAGAATAAAGTAAACACAACCTCCTAAACCAGCCAGTGCCATCACAACTATAAATATTCCCCAAACTCGCCGATTAATTACTTGCTTTCGCCAAACTTCACTAAATTCTGCCCCAATTGCCAAGGCTAAAAATGGATATATAGGCATAACATACCAAGGCAATTTTGTAGTTATTAAAGAGATAGCTACCAAGTAAACAATGGTACCAATTAAAATTAAGCGACTCCAAATAGCATAACGTTTCTTCCAAGCTAGATAAAATCCGGCTGGCCAAAATAATAACCAAGGGAAAGCATATTTCAATAACTCAATTAAATAATACCAAGGAGCGCCTGTATTACCCTCAACCGGTTGGGCAATACGGTCAAATGTTTGCGCTTGTAAATTTATCTGTAAGAAATTACTACCATAATATTGCCATTGGGCAACATACCATGAGATCGCAGGCGCAATTCCTAATCCAATTCCAGCCCACAAGTAAGGGTTGTTGAAAACAATTAACGGCGATGAAGCCAAGATAAATAAACCTGCAATACCTCCCAGTAACAAAACCAGCATCCCTTTAGTCAGAGTAATTAACCCTAAACAAAATCCCACACCTAAAGCCCAAGGTTTTTGCTGACGTGATTTTAATAAACAAAATAATAATAGTAAGAAAAACGTAATACTGGCACCATCTAGCATTGCCAAGCGTCCATGACGCACTACAGGTAAAGTTGTTAAATAAACTAAAGCCGCAAACAAAGCAGGTAAACTATCGTTAAACAACAAAATTCCTACTAAATACAATAACGGTACTCCCACAGCAGTTAATAAAGCACCCGGTAGGCGTGTTGTCCATTCATTTACACCGCCTAGAGAGTAACACCAAGCAATTAATAAGTGCATCAGAGGTGGCTTATTATGATAAGGTTCACCACCTAAAGTTGGATAAAGCCAATGCAGAGAACCAAAAGCAGCACGCCAAATTTCCCTGGCGACTTGTGCTACTGTACCTTCGTCCCAGTCGCGTAAGGAGGAATTTCCTAAACACAGCAACCACAGCAGTAAAGCGCCTAGTAACAAGGTAAATAGCCATTCTGTTTCTCGGAATGGGCGCATAGAGAAATTTAGTTTAATTATTTTATTGATTGTTGATTGATTACGATAACTAGATATAATTTTAAGGAATTTTATATCAGGAACGACATCACCAAGTTTATAGTATATATCTATTTGAATCTGGCCTTTTCTTGCTGTCTTGATGAAATAATCTGATAAAAACTGTGATTCAACCAATATACTCTTTGGTCATTCCTATTTATAACGAAGAAGAGAATATCACGGAAATGTACCGTCGGCTGCATCATGTAGCAGAACAGTTAGATGGTGAGGTGGAATTTATTTTAGTCGATGATGGTAGCCGCGATCGCTCTTTGAGTATGATTCGAGAACTCCGCCATCGTGATAGTCGAGTTCGTTACCTCAGTTTTGCGCGAAACTTTGGCCATCAAACTGCTGTTACGGCTGGGCTAAATTTTGTCCAAGGCAGATGTGCAGTTATTCTAGATGCGGATCTCCAAGATCCCCCAGAACTAATTTTTCAGATGGTGGAAAAATGGCAACAGGGCTACGAAGTAGTCTACGCGCAACGTTTAGCTCGGAAACAAGAAAGTTGGCTCAAACGTTTTACAGCCTATGCCTTTTATCGCATTCTCCGACGTTTATCTCATGTGGATATCCCCACAGACACCGGAGATTTTTGTTTACTAGACAGGCAAGTTGTCGATATTCTCAATGCTATGCCCGAACGTAACCGTTATATTCGAGGTTTACGCGCTTGGGCGGGTTTTCGCCAAACTGCTGTAATGTTTGAACGAGAACCGCGTTTTGCTGGCAAAGTTAAGTATACCTTCGGTAAATCTTGGGCTTTGGCTGTGGATGGAATTATTTCCTTTTCTACAGTGCCATTAAAACTGGCAACCTACTTAGGTATGGTAGCAGCTGCGATCGCTTTGTTAATGATCGTATTAGTATTGTATTGGCGTATATTTGACCATGCTAGTCCTTTGATTGGTTACAGTTTGATTACAATTGCTATCTTTTTTCTCGGTTCTGTGCAGTTGATCTGTATGGGAATTTTAGGCGAGTATATCGGTCGAATTTATGAAGAAGTCAAAGCCCGCCCCATATATACTGTCAAAGAAACTGGTGGTTTGATCAAAGTCTCAGAAATGCAGTCTAAATAACCACTGTCAGACATATCAAGTTACGAAACAGTAATTAAAATGCTAACTGTTTCACACTTAACTACGCCAATTTATATTTTCTATTTACCTGTGTCTGCTTATGACCCCGCAAGAATTTAGTTTATTAATTGTATCAATCATCATCAGCACAGCCGGACAATTTTTTTTGAAAATAGGTGCAAATAAATTAGGCAGGGTTAACTTAGGCAACGCAATTACTCACATTCTTGGTATTATTACAATACCAGAACTATTAATTGGATTAACTTGCTACGGTTTTGGCGCTATGTTTTATATCCTGCTACTCTCCAGAGTTAATCTGAGTGTTGCTGGCCCATCTGTATCTATAGGATATATTTTCTCTGTATTGCTTGGCTATTGGATATTGAAAGAACCTATACCTTTAATACGCTTAGTAGGTTTAAGCTTTATTGTTCTGGGTGTAATTTTAGTTGTTTGGCGCAAATAAACTGTTTATAGGACTGATATTTGATGTTTCAAACAAATCTGCACAACTAAAAAGTACTGTTTAATACTTTATTACTTCCCGCCTACCATCACAACTGATTCCTATGTTGGATTCTGTTATTCTAGAATGATAGACTGAGTTTTTATATAGTTTTTCCTAGTCTGCTAAGTTACGATTTTATCTGTTTCCATCTGCGGTTAATTATTCTTGTTTGTAGCTTATTAGAAAGAGAACCAATATAACCTAAATCATAAAGATTGATAATTATTTTCTCTAATTATATACATTGATGCAATCAATATTAAATTTTTTTGAAGTTTTTTGTAAAAATTATAGCTAAATAGTAGTATTACTATACTAAATATGATTAACATCATGGATTACTCATATAATATGAGATTAATAATTAAAGAGTATAGAAATTAACGGCTTAATATTCCTTGATAATGAGAAACTAGCTTTTGTTGATTAACACTATATCAATCTGTGAAAAGCAAAGGTAAACTATTATTTATGGAAAAAGTTAGTTTTTTATACAATAAAAAAGAATATTTTGTAGCAGTAAAATATACAATATTAAATACAACTTGCGTAGGGCAAATAACCTATCCAAGTAATTAGTAACTATAGATAAACTTGTGTAGATCATGTGTTGTTTGTATAAATCTTATAGGAGGCTTCTTGAAGGTCAATAAAATGATTAGTAGCCTAATACGAGCAGACTGTTATTACTATCAGTATTGGCAGTCTTAATGTAACGATAAAAAGTAGAAATACTTAAGTAGACAAATTTGTTCTCAGCGATCGCTTTCAGAGAGATTACTGATAACCTGACCCGCCTCTTACCAAAGAAAACTCCCAGATAAAATTCTGTAAAACTGAGGCATATTTTCAGGATTATTAGAAACTAATTGGGAATCTAAATTTTAGAGAAAAGTGTGCTATAAATTACCGTCAGAACCATGCAAAATGGTTCGACCCTTGAAGGAGCTATGAAGTGGAAAACAATAAATCGTTACTTTGGCCGCAAGGTATATTGATTGCTTTACTTGCCTTGGGTGCCACATTAAGCATTGCTATGATGATGCTTCTGAGACCCAATGCTTCTGAAGCCCAAAGCAGCCAGAATATAAATATCAATAACAATTTAGTGGCCAAAGTAGGTACGCAAAAGCGTATTGAAGGATTAAAAGCAGCAATGCTGACAACTTGGCAACAAGAAGCACAAGCTAAAGGCCTTGGTTATGCTTTAGCGAAACGCTTTCAAGGAGCAGTGATTAAAGAGGCTAAACTCAGTCCTAATCAAAAAGTTATTGCACTAACCTTTGATGATGGCCCTTGGCCTGAAAGTACTGCTCAAGTACTGGACATTCTCAAGCAGAATAATATCAAAGCCACATTTTTTGTTGTTGGTCAAAACGTCAAAAACTATCCCGACTTACTCAGGCGGGTAAGTGCAGAAGGTCATGTTGTTGCTAACCACACTTGGCATCACTGGTATCATTTCATGAATCAGCAGGCAGCCGCCTATGAAATTGAGCATACAACAGACATAATTTATAAAGTTACAGGTGTCAAAACAAATTTGTTTCGCCCACCTGGAGGAATCATGCACAATGGTGTAGCTGCATACGCTAAAAATGCCAAGTATGCCATTGTGATGTGGTCAACTGATTCTGTAGACTATTCTCAGCCTGCTGTACCCAAATTGATTAATAATGTCTTTCAACTAGCTAAACCAGGTGGGATTGTTCTGATGCACGATGGTGGTGGAAATCGCTCCCGTACTGTGCAGGCTTTACCAGAAATTATTAATAGATTTCGGAAGCAAGGATACAGCTTTGTAACTGTTCCAGAACTTTTAGAAATGGAAGATAAAGCACAAAGTGTAGTTGCCCAGAAAAAGTAATAGTTAAATTACTAATTAGTGATTATTAATATAGTAATTAGTTTTGATTTTTAAATTATGTGTAGGGTGGTCATGTTCATGATTGACAAATGCCCACCTTACAAATATCTAATTTTTTGAACAATCAAATATGAGTCCTAATACTAAACTTATAGAATGCGATCGCAACACTCAGATGTAGGGTGGGCAATTTCCATAACTTAAAAGTGGAGTTTTAAATGATTTTTGATGCTCACCCAGCTTTAATTGCTATCAAACCGCTTATGCAAAATCACAACTAAGCAAGTTTCTATCGCTTTAATTGCTGTTGCCATTCATCTAAACTGATGTATTTATTCTCAATTACATCCAGAACTTCTATCAGACCATTGTTATTAAACACACGAAACCAATAAATAGTTGAATCATAATCTGATTGATTTTCAAATATGCGAACTGTGTAGTAAGGCTCATTGACAGTAGGAGAACCATCAACTACCGCCCCTAATTTAATTGTCCCTCTAGAAAGCTTGGCGATTTCTCTGGCTTTGCGTTGTACTTGTGGCAGCTTCCAAACCAAATTCAAAGCCGTTTCTTCATCAATTTTGTTAGTCAATTCAGCAACTTTCACAATATTAGCTGGGTTTAACTCAGATAATTTTTGTGCAGTAATTAACCCCGGTTTAACATCATAGTTGGAACTTTGAGAAAGAGCTACTTGGCATCCCACACTCATCAATAAAGAAGACATTATCGGTACGCAAATGAATCTTTTCATGGAGCAATCCCTGAGTGTTATGCTGTCGTTCACTTCATGTCATATATACATTAGGGTAACAGTCATCACCCCATATTTGAGGTGATTAATCATTTCTTCTTATTAGTATTAGTAATTATACTGAGTTCACATACATCAGATCCCCGAATTATTTGAAAAATCGAGGATATTGCACTTTACTAATAATTCATAAATGTAAAATCACTACTTTAACGGGATTTTTGCCTGTAAAAATATTTAATCAACTGTAAATTCTAACCCTGGAAACAGAGCATATTTTAGTATTTTATCTCCCATATATGTTTGTGGTGCTGCATCTGAGAAAAACACAGTAATACTTCTGGCTTTGCTATCAACTACCCACACTCGCAGAACTTTGGCATCTAAATAATCTTTGGCTTTAGCTATCATCTGATCAAAGTTTGCCCTGGTGAAATTATTTCAATAACCAAATCTGGAGGAACTGGACAAGCTTCATCTTCATTCCAGTTAGCTGGTAAACGCTCATAAGAAATATATACAACATCTGGTGTGGGTACCCAGTCACGTCCTCGACGTTGTAAAACCACAGACCATTCTGGACAGACGATCCCCTGTTCTTTGTTCCATTGTTCGATTAACTCTAAAAAGACGTAAGTCAACTTGGCGTGAAAAAACTTTGGTGACATTTTAGGAATAGCTTGACCATCCACAAGTTCATAGGTAGTATCTCCCTCACGTGGATGAAGATGCAAGAACTCTTGTAAAGTTAATTGATTTTTGCTTTGAAGTATCATGGCGCAAACCAGCTATTAGCTAGTTTAATTGTAACTAACCAGTGTATTCCTTTACAGGAATAGTAAATCAACTAAATGCTATGCTGCTAATAGCCAAAATAGCTTAAATGACACAATAAAAACCTTTAGTGCTATAGAGATAGTGCAGCCCGGAAAGCACTGAGAAGCTCTAAGTCTTACAGCAGGTTAGTTTACTTAAATGTTCTGTACTCTAAAAAAAATATATGAACTGGATAGAGTTTCTCGATCCTGAAAAACTTAAACCGCTCCAAAGCTGGTGGGATACAGTTAAAAGCTCCCACGAAAGTGGGAACTATTTTCCTCTATTAGTTTCGCTTGTTATTGGTCTTTTCTTTTTTCTTAGACCTAGCAATTCAGGAGAAGAACAAACGGGGGGCATTATTTACCCCTATTTAATCGAGATTATTCCTTTACAATCTCGCTCTAGTTTTCTTATATGGTATCGCGGTTGCTTTTGGCTTATTGAGTTATTTCTTGTAATTTTAGGTTTCATTTTACTCTTATTTTCTAAATATATTTCCTTTATTTTATCAGTATTTTTTTTTAATTATAATTGTAGGAATATCTGCGTTTTTTAGGCAAAGAATTTGGAGATTTTTAGATAACATAACAAGGCATATTCAATATCGAAAATATCGAAGTATATTTTTTATTTTTCTACTATTTTTGTTTTTGGGAACATTAACATGGGCAAAACTAAGTAATAGTGACCAGAAAATTCTAGATGATCCCTCTTATTCTAAGCACTTCAGTTCAGGAGATTCCATCTTAGTGAATAAGTATCCTTGGTTAAACAAAACAGATAATTCAGAGAAATGGAAAGATACATGCCAACAACATTGGAATTTAAAAACAGAAAAAAAATTTAAAAAATTTATTGAACAATGTCCTAATGATTCAGAAGCAAGAATCTATCTAAATAACTCTGAAGCTGCTGATATGGCAGCTAAAAGTTCAGGAAATGTGCTGGTTAAAGTGGGGGTTAGTGTTCCCATTAGCAGAGATAATGGTCAAGGAGTTTATGATTCTCTTGAAATCTTGAGAGGAGCTTCGTTCGCTCAACAAGAAATAAATAAAGAAGGCGGAATTCAAATTGGTGATATAAGACTTTTTATACAAATCAATATCGTTGATGATGGTAATAGAGATAGTTCTATTTATGACATAATACAAGCTGAAAGAATAGAAGCCCGAAAAGCTGCTAAGTTTTTGGCAACTAAAGAAGACATCACTGGAATAATCGGTCATTTTAGTAGTGACGCAACTGAAGCAGCATCGGAGATTTACAGAAATTATGGGCTTATTTTAATTTCTCCTACCAGTACTGCGGTCAGAGCAACCGGGAATTTATGGGGATTTCTCCCATTTAAATTTAAATAAAATGAACTTGACCTTAACTCAAATGTGTTTCGCGTTGCTCCTAACGACCGCATAGCAATTGATCAAATAGTGCAATATATCATTCAGTATAATAAATCGAACCCCAATAATCTCATTAGTAGTATAGCTGTTATTTACGAAAAGAATAGTAGATATGGTGAGCTTTACAAGCAGTATTTCCAAAAGGCTTTTGAACATATAAATGGCAAAGTTATAAACAATAAAGACCCTAATCAAGATGAATGTAGAATCAGCATTGGAGCCGCAGTAGCTATAGATTGTATGGACAAAGTGGCAAAAAATGCAGATGCACTTTTACTAGTCCCTAGCACAGAAAAGTCTGTTTACTTAGATGACGTTATTAACGAAAGGAATAATATTGATAAAAAAAGAAAATTGCATTTATTTGGTGGAGACAGTATGTACAAGCAGCCATTTCTTTCACAAAAAACTCAAGGGATGGTAGTTGCTGTTCCATTAGCTAACTTCACTTTGAATGGTTTAGAAATGAATTGGCGAGCAGCAATGTCATATGATGCTACTCAAGCTTTAGCTAAAGGTGTAGAAATGGCATCTATTAAGTGTCTATCTAAGTCAGTTCAGTTTGATAAATGCGTTCGCCAAGAACTTCAGAGCATTCTATCGTCTGCAAGTTTCAAGGCAAAGGGAATTTTAGGTAATGAGACAGTGCAATTTGATAATTTTGGAGATCGAAAAATAAAGGATAAACTAGGGGTACTTGTTTGTGTAAAACACCAGGGAGACCAATACATCTTCAAGCCTTTGAAACCTGGAGAACTATGCTCGTAAGAGCAGTAGATCGTATAAGCTTTGAGGCAGTCAAGTTTCTGTTTTGTTCGCAGTCTAATACCAATTCACGAAATGACTGATACAAATTACTTCCTCTGCAACTCTACTTCCGGTCGCCGAGCGAAGTCGAGGCGCTGTATCTGTATCATGTTTAAAGTGAAATGGTATAACATCTCGCTCTGAACCTAACAGCAGAACCAAATATATAATGAAGTGACGTATTCTCTATAGCAAGCAATATGTCGCTGAACGAACTGTTGCCAACTGTTAATCAGTTATCTCATCAAGATAAACTTCGATTGATCCACTTTCTTCTCTTGGCAGTTGCCAAAGAAGAAGGGTGCAGCCTAGAACCATCTGGAGAAGCAGACCCGGCAAATTTGCTCCTCCAGCAACTTGCATCCACTGAAGCTGTGGTATGGTCGCCTCAAGCCGATAGTACATCCGTTCAAGCATTGTCAGATATCTTGGTTGCCGCAAGGGAAGCATCCAATGCTTAACGGACAACGTTATTCATTCACCGAACGAATTGATAGTTTTGGGAGATCGGTGATCATGCCGTATATCCCTTTAACTCTCACACTGGGTAATCGCTCTCTAGAAGTGACAGCATTGTTAGACACAGGTGCAAGTGTCAACGTTCTGCCCTACGAGATCGGTCTACAGCTAGGGGCAGTCTGGGAAAATCAAACAGTTTCGATTCCATTGAGTGGAAATTTGGCTCGGAGTGATTCGCGCGGTTTGGTTGTGACAGGTATAATCGCACAGTTTCCTCCGGTTTTACTTGGGTTTGCTTGGACTGAAATGAGGGATATACCTGTAATTCTTGGACACATGAACTTCTTTGCAGAGTTCAATGTGTGTTTTTATCGACATGAGTTGGCTTTTGAAGTTTGCCCGAAGAAAGGATGAAGTTGGTAGGTCACGCAGCCAACAGCCTAACACTATGGTCGATTAGCTAATCTATTGCATTCCTTGTAGTACTTGCTGGATGACATCTGCTGGTACTTGGTCGGTAACTGTGACTACACCAATTTGGGTTGGTAACACAAACCGTACTTTACCTGCTTTGACTTTTTTATCTAGTTGCAGTGCGTCAATAATTGCGGCAATATCTACACCCGCAGGTAATTTTGTGGGTAAACCTGCTTTTTGAACGATCGCATTTTGTCGGTCAGTTTCGGCTTGTTGCCACATACCTAAATTGACAGCAATTTGTCCAGCCGCTACCATACCGATCGCAACTGCTTCGCCATGATTCACTAATCGATAACCAGTCAAACTTTCAATAGCATGACCGATGGTATGTCCATAATTGAGAATTGCCCTGAGTCCGCCTTCTTTCTCATCTTTGCCGACAACATCGGCTTTGGCTTGGCAAGAACGAGTTAATATTTCATTCAACAATTCCGGCTTCATGTACCGGAGTTGATTGAGATGTTTACTGGCTTCCATTTGGGTAAATAATTCTTCATCCCAAATCACACCATACTTGATAACTTCTGCCATACCTGCACGAAACTCACGCACAGGTAAAGTTTTTAATACTTCTGGGTCAACTAAAACTAAACGCGGCTGATGAAATGCGCCAATTAAGTTTTTGCCATTGGGATGATTTACGCCTGTTTTGCCGCCGATAGCAGAGTCTACCATTGCTAATAAAGTGGTAGGTACTTGGACGACGTTAATTCCCCGCAGCCAAGTTGCAGCAGCAAAACCAGTCATGTCACCAATTACGCCTCCCCCCAAAGCAACCATTGTCGAGGAACGTTCTAGGCGATTTTCTAAAGCAACATCGTAGAGTTTTTGAATTGAATTAAGGGTTTTGTAGCGTTCCCCGGCTGGTAAGCAATAACTCGCTACGTTAAATCCTGCGGATTGTAATGATGCGATCGCTCTTTCGCCATAATGTTTAAAAATAGTGGGATTCGATACTACAAGTACTTTCTGCCCTAGCTTGAGATTGGCCAGACTTTGACCAAGTTGATCTAAACTTGCAGGTGCGATCGCAATCTCATAAGACTGCTGCGGTAAATTAACGTTAATGGTAGAAGTCATTGCCCAACCCTAAAAAGCGCCCGTGGGGTTGTATTTTAGCGCAATCTGGGTTGGAAGTATAAAGTCTGAATTATGAAGTCTGAAATTTTATGCTTGAGTCTATTGACCATTAACCCTTGACCATTGACCCTTGACTAATGGTTCAATAGATTTAGTAAAGTATTGTGGAGACACATTAAAATGTTTGCCGTAGTTGCTTACATCGGTTTTTTGGCTTTATTTACTGCGATCGCAGCAGGTTTATTATTCGGTCTACGTTCTGCTAAAATCCTCTAAAAATTAAGGGTATGGGGGTGTAAGGGTAGAACTGAGGCAGAATTCCCTTACATCCTCCTACCCTCTTGAAGTTATCCCACAGCCGCAGGACTAGCCACCTGATTTACTCTTTGGACAGGTGGACGCATTTCTAAGCCCAGCAAATTCAACATTTCCTGGTCAGCATCATAATCTGGACAAGGTGTTGTGACAGTCAGCATTTTATTATCGTCGCTGGAAAAGATAGAATTAGCTCCTGCCATAAAACAAAAAGCTTGCTCAACTTGGGAAAGTCTGGCGCGGCCTGCACTCAAACGCACATCAGAAGTTGGCATGACAATACGTGCTGTTGCAATCATCCGCACTACATCCCAAATCGGGACATCTGGTTGATTTTCTAGGGGTGTACCTTCAACTTGGGAAAGAATGTTAATTGGGACTGACTCTGGATGTGGACTGAGATTTGCCAGAGTGCATAACATCGATACACGGTCTTCCGCAGTTTCGCCCAAGCCCAAGATGCCACCAGAGCATACAGTGACATTAGTTTGACGAACATTATCAATTGTATTGAGGCGATCGCTATAAGTCCTTGTGGTAATAATTGTGCTGTAATAGTCCTCGGAAGTATCTAAATTATGGTTGTAAGCATACAACCCGGCTGTTTCTAATCGCTTGGCTTGGTCGGCTGTCAACATTCCCAAAGTACAGCACACTTCTAAACCCATATCGGTCACTTCTTTGACCATGTCCAACACTGTTTCAAATTGGGAATTATCCCGCACTTCTCGCCAAGCAGCACCCATACAGACACGACTGACACCTTTTTGTTTAGCTGTTTGGGCAATATTGACTACGGTCTCTTTGGAAAGAAGTGCTTGGGGTTTTACTTCTGTTTTGTAATGAGAAGATTGAGCGCAGTAGCCACAATCTTCAGGGCAACCACCTGTTTTAATGGATATCAGTTTACAGACCTGTATCTTTTTGGGGTCATGATATTGGCGATGTACACTAGCAGCTTGATAAACCAGCTCTAGCAATGGCATGTTGTAAATCTGCTGAATCTCTGCTTCCTGCCAATCGTAGCGTATTACCACCGACATTCAATAAATCCTTCTTGTTGACTGGATTGATTAATATCTGTCTTGTTGCTGGATCTGTTGAAGTACTGCTTTCAATCCTAAGGCCGTAGACATTAGACATCAGCTTATCAAGATTTTGCTTGGATGGCAGATGAATACATCAAGAATAGTTGAAGAAGAATTCAAGATTCAGAAGTCAGAATCAGAATAAGCTCTATACCTAAACTTGAGACTGTAAATATACTAAGAACATAGAACCCCGACTTTTAAGAAAGTCGAGGTTATAGAATCTGACAAGTTGAATCGTCCGAGTTAGCTGTAAGGTGAGGCTATCTAATATCTAGAGCCAGAACGTACTTCATTAGGATCGCGGTATGTTGTGGGTTCTTGGCGCTTACGAGCTAAACCTGCTAAACCTGCTAGACCTAGTAAACCTAACCAACCCCAATTGGAATTGCGATCGCCCCTCACATCGCTAGTTCCTTGGTAAGATGTAGTGCCTGTATTGTTGGTTGTGTCTGTACCTGTGCCTGTAGTGCCGGAACCTGTACCATAAGTACCTGTAGTACCTGCACCTGTTCCTGTGGTTCCAGTGCCTGTACCGTCAGTACCTGTAGTACCCGTTCCTGTAGTGCCAGAACCTGTACCGTAAGTACCTGTGGTACCTGCACCTGTTCCTGTGGTTCCAGTGCCTGTACCGTCAGCACCTGTAGTACCCGTTCCTGTAGTGCCAGAACCTGTACCGTAAGTACCTGTGGTTCCAGTACCAGTACCGTCAGTACCTGTAGTACCCGTTCCTGTAGTTCCAGAACCTGTACCGTAAGTGCCTGTAGTACCCGTTCCTGTAGTGCCGGAACCTGTACCGTAAGTACCTGTGGTTCCAGTGCCAGTACCGTCAGTACCTGTAGTACCCGTTCCTGTGGTTCCGGTACCTGTACCGTAAGTGCCTGTAGTACTTGTACCTGTTCCTGTGGTTCCGGTGCCACTAGTGCCTGTACTAGTTCCAGTTCCGCTACTTCCTGAACTACCTGTACCACTACCTCCTGTTTGAGCATAAATAGGAGTAGATAGTGCAACGACACAACTTACAGCGAATAAACTCACTAAAACAGACTTGGGCAAATTAAGAGATTTCATGCTTTTAATTCCTTGTTGTCTCTAAATATTCTTGTTTGTTAGCTTTCACAAATCCTAGGTATTGCTTAATTTTGTAAATCTACAATGATGCTAAATATGTAAAAATAGCACTTATTTTCATCAGCCATAAACTAGTTGTATTCCCAGGAATAAAGTACCTTAAAACTATCTTTCTGATTTTTAATTCATGCAAATCAAACTATCAAAGTTTGGGTGATAAACATTATTTTGTTTCTTTTGGAAAACGTCAGTTATTTATGAGTATTTTGTAATTGGCTTCTCCAAAAATAATGTCAAACTATATAATGCTGTGGAATAATTAAATTGTTGCAAAGGAGTAACTCACTAACCTCTTTCTTGAGGTATAAGTTGAAATTACTAAAATAACCACAAAATGGGGGATTAAATTTTTAATTCCCTTACTCAAATTGACTAACCAATTTATTCAATATTTTGAATTTATTAACAAGATTTTTGTCAGTTATCTCAGTTCAGCTATTCATACTGAGCGATTAGTTTTAATTCTTCTTTGATAGATAAAGGTTGATATCCTAAACTGAAGGCTTTAGAACTATCTAAAGAAACATCTGTTGGTCTGGGTGCGGACATTTTTACATCTTGTTGTCTACAGATTTTTATGCCTGTGGAGGGTAGTTTGAAAACTTCCACTAATAGCTGTCCAAAGTCATAACGTGAAATCCTCTCTTTCCCTCCTAGGTGAATGATTCCATTTACTTTTTGTAAAGCTAACAATAAGCCTTTAGCGGCTGTGCTACCACTGGCTGGTGTACGGAATTCATCAATAAATAAATTTAATTCTTTTTCTTCCTTTAAAGTTTTAATAAATGGTTGAATAAAACTTTGTGCTGTGGGTGTGGCGATACCAAACAGTAAGGGCATTCGGCAAACTGCGGTCATGGGATGTCGCTCTAACATGCCCATTTCAGCCATGACTTTTTGTTCACCATAAATATTGATGGGGCATACTGGTGAAGCTTCATGATAAGGAGCATTTAAGCCATTAAAGACTTGATCTGTTGATGTAAATGCACAAGGAATCGAGTAATCTGCACATAGTCCAGCTATGTTGCAAGATGCGGTGACATTGATGAGGTGTGATTCTTGAGGATGAATTTGGCAAAAATTAGGTTGTGAGTGGGCTGCTGTATGAATAACTGCGTCTGGATGAATTGTTATAAATAGTTGTTTTAATTCTTGAAAGTCTGTTAAATCGACTTTCACCATTTTGATTCCCGGAATCTCTAGCAAATGAGAATGATAAGCTCCATAAACTTCCCATTCTTGTTTTGCTAGTTGGCAAAGATGCCATCCTAAAAAGCCACTGGCTCCGGTAATCAATAACTTTTTCATATATGATTTTTGATTGCAGGCAGCAAAGCAATGCAGAGATTAGATTTAGTTCATCCAAATCATACCCTGTAACTTGCAACAGCGAACAGATAAAAGCTTATACAGAATGGTTAACAAAATCTGCTATTGGATTAATTTTTGAAATCTTTGATCACTACGTACTTTCTTAAAATCTGGGTCGGTTTTCGCTAATTGTTGGTATTTTTCTGGCACGAGGCGAATGGCGAATTTTAAGTTTGCAACTGCTAAGTCTACTTTGCTTTGTAAGGCATAATTACAAGCTCTATTGTAATAGGCTTCTGGCTTGTTTGGATTGATAGCGATCGCTTGATCATAAGATGCTAGAGCCTCTGGATAACGTTGTAATTTTGTCAAGGCGATGCCTCGATTAATCCAGGCTTCTTGTTTATTTGGTTTAATGGCGATCGCTTGATCATAAGCTGCAACTGCGGCTGTATAACTTTCCAACGATGCTAAAGCATTCCCTCGGTTGTACCAAGCTTCATCTTTATCAGATTTGATAGCGATCGCCTTATCATAAGATGCTAGTGCGTCTGTATGTTTTTGCAACTTTGTTAAAGCGATACCTCTGTTAATCCAAGTATCTGCACTATCTGGGTTGAGAGCGATCGCTTTATCATAAATTGCTATAGCATCTTGGTATTTTTGTGCATCTAATAATTTATTGCCCTGATGAAATAAATCTTCTGCCTTTTGACTTGTATTTGCTTCTGTCAGCAACTGAGAAACATTAATTTCTTGTACCACTTGCTGAGTATTTTTGATTGATGATTGGGCTTTGCTATCGCAACCAGATATCAAGCAAACAATTAAGCCAGAGGCAGCTATGCAGCGCCAAAAGACCATGCTGTACCTACAGAACTCTAGATTTGATGTTAAATCATTTTGACAATTCTTAATAGTATCATAAAAGACTGTTGTTTTTTACTTAATTTGCTTATCTGGGCAATTACTAAATTTTGCCATTCACTAACACTAATAAATTAAATACAAGTTTGACCTTGACTGTGCAGGAGTTTTAGCTGATTTTAAACTCAATTAATTTCAGTAAAATCCACAAGAATATAACGCAGTCTTATTTCATATCTGAACAAAAAAAGAGACAAGAAAGATTAAGTAAAGATCAGGGAGACAAGGTGGACAAGGGAGACACGGAAGCAATCTTTCTACCTTGTCTACCCCCTCTCCCTTGTCTAATCCGACTCAGCACTCAGCACTCCTGAATTGAGACAGCCTCCCTTCTCACCCATTTAGGTGAAGGCGGTTAAAATTACTAAAGAGTAGTATTAAGGAACGTTAATTAATCTCTGTCCGCTTTTTTCAATAGCGATTCCCCAGGCTCAAAGTATAGATTAGACCGTGATTATGAACACTTACATAGAAGTTCCCGTGATTGGTAAAGTTTATCACCCATATCGCTGGCTAATTGGGTTGATAGCCACGGGTGCTGTTGTGGCGGGTGTTGCGACGACGGTTAATATGGTGAATCGGGGAGCTGGTCAACAAGATATTACACAACTAACTGTACCTGTAGAAGCAAAAAATGTAACTTTAAAAATTACAGCCAGTGGTAAGGTTGTGCCTGTGCAGAGTGTGAATATCAGTCCGAAAAATCCTGGGGTGCTGGCAGAATTATATGTGGAACAAGGCGATCGCGTACAGCAAAATCAAGTTATCGCCCGAATGGATGTCGGTGATTTACAAGCCCAGATTCTGCAATATCGCGCCAACTTAGCCCAAGCTCAAGCGCAGTTAGATGAAGCTTTAGCCGGGAATCGTCCCCAAGAAATTTCTCAAGCCAGGGCGCGGTTGCGACAAGCCGAAGCCCAATTAGCCCAAGCGCGTGCTGGGAATCGTCCCCAAGAAATTTCTCAAGTGCAAGCCCAAGTAGATGCAGCCCAAGCCAGGGTAAATTACACTACTGAACAAGTTAAACGTTACCAATATCTTTACCAACAAGGGGCAGAAAAAAAGCAATTATTAGATCAAGCCGTGAGTGATGATAAATCTGCTAAAGCTAATTTAGAAGAAGCACGTCGGCGGTTATCACTGATGGAAAGTGGTTCTCGCAGTGAAGAAATTGACTTGAAAGAAGCTGCTGTCACTGAAGCCAGAGCCGCTTTAGTTTTATTAGAAAATGGTACACGTAAAGAAGAAATTGCCCAACGCCAAGCCGCCGTCAAAGCCGCCCAAGCACAGTTAGCGGCTGCTAACGTCAAAATGGAAGAAACTGTGATTCGCGCCCCATTTGCGGGGATTGTGACGCAAAAATATGCCAACATCGGTGCATTTGTAACACCAACTACCTCTGCTTCTAGCAGTGCATCAGCAACTTCTAGTTCGATTGTGGCGGTTGCTAAAGGGTTGGAAGTATTAGCACAAATCCCCGAAGCCGATATTGGGCGAGTGAAAGTGGGACAAGAAGTCGAAATTGTGGCGGATGCTTATCCTGATCAAGTATTTAAAGGTAATGTACGCTTGATTGCACCAGAAGCAGTGGTGGAACAAGGTGTGACATCGTTTCAGGTGCGGGTAGCTTTGGATACAGGCACAGATAAACTGCGTTCTGGGTTAAATGTCGATTTAACTTTTTTGGGCGATCGCGTCAGCAACACCTTAGTATTACCCACAGTAGCCATTGTCACCGAAAAAGGTAAAACTGGTGTTCTGGTTCCCGATGCCAAAAATCAACCCCAGTTCCGGGAAATCACCACAGGCGCACAAATTCAAGACCAAACTCAAGTTTTGTCAGGAGTAGAAGCAGGCGATCGCGTGTTTGTTGACTTACCCAAGGACTATAAAATCAAGAAGGCGCAAGAGCAGCAGAATTAAGATGGCAGGGGGGCAGGGAGACAAGGGAGATAGGGGGGACACGGGGGACAAGGGGGACAAGGAAGCAATCTTTCTCTTTCTACCTTGTCTACCCCTTTTACCTTGTCTACCCCCTCTCAGCACTCAGCACTCAGCACTCATTTAATATAACTAAGCACTTTCTACTTACTTATGAACTTTTTAGAAAGCGTACAAATGGCAGGTAAAACTCTGCTGTCGAATAAGTTGCGTAGCGCCCTGACCATGTTGGGTATAGTAATTGGTAACGCTTCGGTAATTGCCATGATTGGCATTGGGGAAGGCGGACAGAGATACATTGCCAAACAATTAGAATCTTTGGGGCCGAATGTGTTGTTTGTCATTCCTGGGAATCAAGAAACCGAGCGGATTTCCCGTGATACCCCAAAAACTTTAGTTTTAGAAGATGCTAAAGCGATCGCTACTCAAGTCCCCACCATAGCAGATGTAACGGCGGAGTTAAATAGTCGCCAGGTGGTGACAGTAGGGAATAAAAACACCGATGTCAATATTATTGGTACAACTCCCAGCTTTTTGACAGTGCGCGACTTTACTACCGACAAAGGGCGATTCTTTTCGGAAGTGGATATGAAACGCAGTAACCAAGTGGTGGTGCTGGGGGCAAAATTAGCCCAAAGACTTTTTGCTACTAGTAACCCGGTGGGACAGCAGTTACGCATTAATAATACGAGCTTTCGGGTGATTGGAGTATTAGTTGCCAAAGGTTCTAATTTGGGTGTGGATTATGATGATGCGGCTTTAATCCCGGTAATTACAATGGCTAACCGTATAGTCGGACGTACTTCTCCTTATGGATTAGAGTTAAGTTATGTTGTCGCCTCAGCTAAAAACGCCGATAGTGTAGATGCAGCCGTTTTTCAAATTACCAATTTGCTGCGCCAACGCCACAAAATCATCGGTGAAGATGACTTTACTATCCGCACCCAAAAAGACGCTTTGCAAACTGTCGGACAAATCACAGGTGCATTAACAATTATGCTGGCGGCGATCGCGGGTATTTCTCTATTCGTTGGCGGTATCGGTATCATGAATATTATGCTGGTTTCCGTCACCGAGCGTACCCAAGAAATCGGACTCAGAAAAGCAATTGGCGCAACCGAACAAGATATATTACTCCAGTTCATGATTGAAGCTGTGATTGTGTCAGCAATTGGCGGTTTATTGGGAACTGCCGTTGGGGTGAGTGGAATTATGATTGTTGCCAGTCTGACACCCCTAGAAGCAGGTATTTCTCCTGTAGCTATTACTACCGCCGTTGGTGTTTCTGGTGCAATCGGTTTATTCTTTGGTGTCGTTCCCGCCCGCCGCGCGGCTAAACTAGACCCGATTGTGGCATTGCGGAGTGCTTAGGAAGTGCTGAGTGCTGAGAGGGGGTAGACAAGGGAGAGGGGGTAGACAAGGTAGAGAGGGGAGACAAGGTAGAGGGGGTAGGCAAGGTAGAAATATTGCTCCCTTGTCCCCCTTGTCCCCCTTGTCCCCCTTGTCGCCTTCCCTCACTTCCGCCGAATCAGTTTAGCGATCGCAATTGCTAAGTCAACGGGATCAACGGGTTTGGGAATATGTCGTTGAAAACCTGCCGCCATTGCTTGTTTGTAGTCGATTTCTCCAGCATAGGCGGTGAGGGCAATGGCTGGGATTTGTCCGCCTTGATCTGGGGGTAATTGCCTCAATTGGCGCAGCAACATATACCCATCCATGATCGGCATTCCAATATCACTTAATAAAATATCTGGCTGTAATTGGGCTAGGGCTGCTAATGCTTCTGCGGCGGAGGCGACTGCTGTCACTTCTGCCCCATACTGTTCTAAGGCAAAACTGAAAAACTCCAAAACATCCGCTTGATCATCCACAAATAAAATTCGCACTCCCGCCAATAATGAATCTTGGGTTGCCAAGTCCATCTGTGCAGTCTCAGCATCCCGTAAAGTGGCATCGGCACTTTTATGCAGAGGTAGCCGCACAGTAAAAGTTGCCCCTTGTCCTTCACCTGGACTTTCTGCCCAGACTATACCACCGTGGAGTTCTACCAAATGGCGGACAATTGCCAGTCCTAATCCCAACCCACCAAAGACTCTGGTGGTTTTGCCATCGGCTTGGCGGAAGTATTCAAAGACGTAGGGTAAAAATTCTGGTGTGATGCCTTTACCATTATCAATGACTTGAATTTGCGCCTCCATCCCGACTTGCTCTAACCGCAATTCTACTCGTCCGGCTGACGGTGTGAATTTTACAGCATTGGATACCAAATTCCAAACAATTTGTTGCAAGCGATCGCCATCACCCATCACCTCAACGTTATGCTGGGGAAGAGAAGTTTGCAGTTGAATAGACTTGGCTTCGGCGGCTAAACGCACTGTTTCTAAGGCGGCAGTGATTGTGCTATTTAAATCTACGGTGCGGATATGCAGACTTAACTTACCCCGCAAAATCCGCGATACATCTAATAAATCTTCAATCAGTTGGGCTTGTAACTTGGCGTTGCGTTCAATGGTTTCCAAAGCCCGAACTATTGTGGCTTCGTCGTTTCTGCGGGTGCGGAGTAATTTTGCCCAGCCCAAAATCGGGTTGAGGGGAGTTCGTAGTTCATGGGAAAGCACCGCCAAAAATTCATCTTTGATGCGGTTGGCGGTTTCGGCTTCGGAACGGGCAAGGCGTTCGGCTTCGTAGAGTTGAGCGCGGGCGATCGCTTGACCACATTGCTGCCCCAATGTCAACATAAATCCTTGATCGGCTTCCGAAAAAATTTGGGTAGTGGCAAAACTCCACCCTAATGCCCCAATCACTTGTTTCTCTACAATCAAGGGAATAGAAGCAAAGCCTGAATTTCCAGTCACTGATGACAACTCGGCTAAATGGGGATAATTAGCTGCTAAAGCGGCTGGACTTTCGAGAAAAATTGCTTTGCCTGTTCGCACGGTTTCCGCTAGAGGTACAGCCGCCGTCACCGGAAAAGTTTTCCACCCATTCAGCACTGATTCGGGATAGCCAGTGGCTTGCACTACTTTCAAATAACTGCCATGTTCCACTAACAAACTCACAGAACCCCCACTTGCGCCTAAAGCTGCAATTCCCTGATTCACCACCACATCAGCTACTTGTTGCGGGGTGATAGCTTCAGAAAGGGCTGCGGTGATTTTTTGTAAACGCACAGTACGACTGACTGCTAACTCGGCGGCTTGTTTTGCTTGCTGGGTTTTTTGGTAAAGTTTAGCGTTATCAATCGCCGCCGCCACTCTATGGGCTAAATCTTCTGCTAATGCCAAATCTGCGGCATTATAAGCACAACTGGATGCGCCTCTTGCTAAAGAAATTACACCAAATATTTGCCCGCGCAAATGTAGGGGAATAATAATCAAAGAACTTATACCCAGGCTTTGGAGTAATTGTAGATGTTCTGCGTCTTCAGCGAGTTGGGGAAGAAGTTGGGATGGAAATTCAGGATAAAAAACTGATGCGCCGCGTAATAAGGTTTCTCGAAATGGGTTGTTGTCTTCGTATTTGGGCGGATAACGTCGGCGCAGTTCTGAGAGGATTTCTTGTTTAGCCGGAATCGTTGCCACCATTGCGATTTGTTGAATCGTATAATCTTCGCCCAGTACATCAAAAACGCACCAATCAGCTAAAGTAGGCACTACCAAATTAGCTACATTATGGAGAGTGACTTGATAATCTAGAGAGGCGGCTAGTAAGCTACTGGCTTCGACTAAAAAGTTTTGTGCTAGTTCGGCTTGTTTACGTTCGCTAATATCTTCGATAATGCCGACTGCATACTTGGCTTGTCCATGAATATCCCAAACAGCAGAAGAAGTCAGATTTACCCAAACTGGGGAACCATCTTTGCGAATGTAGCGTTTCTCTAAGGAATAAAAGTTAATGTCCTTTGCTAACACCCTCCTAGCTTGTTCCCAATCAACTGTCACATCATCAGGGTGGGTGATATCTTGAAAGTTCATTTGCATTAATTCGGCTGGGCTGTAACCGGTAATATCACACAACGCCGGATTTACTTGCAAAAATTTGCCATTCAAACCTACCAAAGCAATACCCACTGCGGCTTGGTTGAACATAGCGCGGAATCTCGATTCACTTTCACGCAAAGCAATTTCGGCAACTTTGGTAGCTGTGACATCCGAGAAAATAATCCCAATCCCTACAGTTTCATTGAAACTATTGCGGACTGGATAATAGTTACCTAGCCAATAACTATAAATTCCTGGTTTTCCTGGTACTTCCCCGCTAATTTCCACATTCAGCAGGGGTTCACCAGTTTCTAACACCTGTTGTAATTGCGCTTCAAATTGCGTTGCCATTGTGGGGAACATCTCGCTAAATTTCCGCCCCAGATGGGCTTCCACAGGGAAACCGTTAATGTCAGCTAAAACTTGATTAATTCGGATATAACGCAGTTCTTGGTCTAAAAAGCAAACAGCCACAGGTGCGCCCGCTAACAGTGCATCTAACAGTGCTAGAGATTCAGCATAATTAATTAACGCTTGATGATTATCTCGATAAAGTTGGGCATTTTCCACTGCTAAGGCAGCACGATAAGCGACATCTGTGGCTAAGTTTAAATCAGTTTCATCGTAACAACGATTTGATTGGGCGATCGCAAAGGTAATACAACCCAAAACTCGCTTGTGGGCGATTAACGGCACCACCATTGCCGACTTCGCCCCTAGCTGGCGGATAATTTCTAAATGTTCGGCGTTTTGCGTTGAAGCAACTAACATCTGATCAGTGACTTGAGCGATTAATTCTGGTTTGCCTGTTTGCAGTACTCTAGCGATCGGATGTGTACCTGACAAATTCGGCACATACTTTTGGAGTTTTTGCGCTAACTCAGCCTGAGAAGGATTTGCATAAGCCACAGGTAAACGCCGTAGTGAACCATCATCCGTCAAAATCTCCACACTACACCAGTCAGCTAATTGTGGTACAGAGATTTTGGCAATTTGCTGTAAGGTTTCCTCATAATCTAATGATGTAGACAGTAAACTACTAATTTCCGCAATATAAAGCAGTTGCTCTTCTGCTTGCTTACGTTCTTTAATATCAATAACAAAAAAAGCACCTCTGTCTGAAGTTCCTTCAAAATGACTGCAACCGATTAACACAGGTAAGCGAGTACCATCTTTGCGGATATACTCTTTTTCATAAGGAATAGAAAAGGAACTGTGTTGAAGTTGTATTAGTGCTTGTTCATCTAGTGGGAGATACTCAGCAGGTGTCAAATTTCGCCAGTCCAATTCTCCATTAACTAAATCTTCGCGGCTGTAACCCAACATATTCAGCAACGCATCATTAGCATCTGTGATTTTGCCATCTCTTTCCCAAAAGCCAATCCCAATCATATTGGACTCAACCACGCTGCGAAACTTAGCCTCGCTGTCTCGCAATGCTTGTTCAGCTTGTTTGATTGGTGTAATTTCAACACCAGTCACTCCCACGCCCAGCAACTTTCCATCAGGTAAGCTAACGGGATAGTAGCTGACTAAACTTTGCCGATATACTCCAGGGGGATAAGTTTCACCGCTCACTTCTTGGTTAAGTAATGGTTGGCGCGTTTGCATTACTTGATGAAAAACAGGCTCTAATTGCCCCGCCCATTCCGGTAAGATTTCTTGTAGAGTGCGGCCAATATGTTGACTGAGCGGTACACCATTAATAGCTGCTAGAGCTTCGTTAGCATACACATAGCGTAATTCAGGATCAAGAAATGCCAATGCTACAGGGGAACTAGTTAACCAAGTATTCAGTAAAGCTAAAGATTCTTCTTTTTGTTGCAGGGCTTGTTGAAGTGTGCTTTGTAACTTGGCTTTTTCAATTTCTGTTTGCTTACGTTCTGTAATGTTAACGCCTACACAAGTAACACCACCTTCGCCACCTTTGAGGGGTTCCACCAGCAAATCATAATAAATAACTTCTCCTCGGAGATTTATACACACTTCTTCACGGGTGGAATTACCTTGTTCTACCGCTCGGCGTTTAATTGTGGTTAATTGTTGTGCTATTGTCGGCGGAAACAATTCATAATCCGTTCTACCTAACACTGCTGCAACTGTGTCTATACCCTGAAGATTATGCACCCACTGATAACGAAAATCTCTGTCTTGCTGAAACACTACAATATCTGAATTACTCAAGGCGAGGCGAAATCTTTCCTCACTAATTTGAAGTTTCTGGAGATTAATTTCTGCTTTACGTTTCGCGTGCCTTAATTCTTCAGCTAGAAAACTAAATAGTAATCCCTGTGCCGCAAACAACAGTATCTTTACACCATTGGATAAACTTAACCCAACTGTGTAATGTTCGGAGAGAAAAAAGTAATCGCTCAATATTGCCGACAAGAAGGTTGCTAAAAGTCCTGATTTCAAACCACCATACCAAGCACTCACCATGACAGCACTAAAAAATAGTAGGAATGGTGTTCCCTTCATGTCTAAAATAGGGTCAAGCAAGAGCATCATTACTAGTGCTGTGGCGACAATTACCACCACAAAGCCATAACGTAGTAACTGCGAATAATAAATGTAGGGCATGAAAACAATTGCAAACAACCAACACTTGTGGCGGGAGCTATACATACCCTAAGCTAGTTTGCAATTTTTGGACATTTATCTAGAGATAGATCCTTTATTTAGATGAAAAAATATCTTTTGCTAGTAGCTAATTTCTTAAAAATATTGTATGTGTATCTAAATATAAGTTTAGTATTATAATATTTTATTTACACTTATTTAGTAATTTTAAACAAACTCATTATTCTACATTTATCTTAAAGTATCCAGTGATCCTGTCAAAGTCTAAAGAGAATGCTTGCTTGCTATAGAATAAAAAATCTTGCTTGAGAAAAAATGAAGTTGTTACTGATTTTTGATTATCTAATTCTAAATAAGTCATATTCTGAGATATTTTTTCCTATTTTTAATGCCTGAGAAATGATTTATCAAGTAAATCTAAAATTGTCGTAACTGTCAAATTCCAAATATTCCATAAAAATCACTCTTTTGCTTTGGGCATCCTGTCCGCACTGGAGGGACTAGAAACCAATCCCAAAAGACAGTTACAATGAAACATTTTAATCGAGACAGCCAATAAGGTGCATTGTGCGTACGGCTAATTTCTCATTTTGTTCCTGATGTAGCCGTAACACATACTAAGTGGGATATTTGATGAATGTGAGCCTCTACAAACAAAACCTGCTCTAATGGTTTATAGACAAAAATCCCCTACCAGTGATAGGGTTGTCAGCTGCTCAAGCTAAACACTGTAATTCTCTAGGTAGTTTTGCATGGTACTGGATATATCTTCTTTGCCGTTGGCATTTCAATTTACTTCTCCAGGGCCGATTTTGGTGAAAATCGGGCCATTAACTATCCGTTGGTATGGCTTGTTAATTGCTACGGCGGTGTTAGTTGGTGTCAGCCTTTCTCAGTACTTGGCAAAGCGCCGTAATGTGAATCCAGAATTGCTGAGTGATTTGTCAATTTGGCTGGTGCTGGGGGCAATTCCCGCCGCACGAATATATTATGTTTTGTTTGAATGGGCGGAATATGCCAAGCATCCCGAAAAAATTATCGCTATTTGGGAAGGTGGTATTGCCATTCACGGTGCAATTATTGGTGGGACGATAGCAGCTTTAATTTTTGCCAAACTCAAGCGGGTTTCTTTTTGGCAATTAGCAGACTTGGTTGCACCTTCCCTAGTTTTAGGACAAGCAATTGGAAGATGGGGTAATTTCTTTAATTCGGAAGCTTTTGGTCGTCCTACGAATCTACCTTGGAAACTTTTCATTCCATGCAGATTTGATCCAGCAAAAAACCTCTGCCTTGGTCGTCCTTTACAATATCAAAGTTTTGAATACTTCCATCCCACTTTTTTGTATGAATCACTGTGGGATTTAATGGTGTTTGCCTTGCTGTTAAATTTATTTTTCCGCAGTGTCTCTGGCAAGCTAAAGCTGAAAGTAGGTACGTTAATTATGGTTTACTTAACAGCCTACAGCACTGGTCGCTTTTGGATTGAAGGTTTACGCACAGATAGTTTATTGCTAGGGAATCTGAGAATTGCCCAAATTGTGAGCTTAACAGGTATTATCGCAGGTTTAGCAGGTTTAGCTTGGCTATATTTTCGTAAACGTCCGTTACCGGATGTGGTTGCTTCGAGTGATTAGGAAAAGGCTGAAGGGGGACAAGGGAGACAAGGGGGATGACTCAATTTAAAACTCCTTATCCTCTCTGCGTCTCTGCGGCTCTGCGTGAGAGAATTCCTTACGCAAAATAAAAAATGCCCCAGATTTGACTCTAGGGCTTAACCAGGGTGCATCTACCATTCCATTCTTCTATCGTTAGAGGGTTAATCCGGAAGGATACTGAGAAAATGCCAAGAAATTTTTGAAAAAAGATTTTTATTACGGGTAAATACGGAAAAGTAATTGAAGTTTTTTGTATGGAAACTCAACTAAATTTAATAAAACCAGCAGTTTATATTGTGGGGGCAGGGCCGGGAGACCCAGATTTATTAACGGTTAAGGCGCAAAAACTCCTTTCTAGGGCAGATGTAATTTTATTTGCTGATGCTTTAGTTCCCGAACAAATATTAAATCTGTGCCGCCCAGATGCAGAAATTATTCCGACTGCGGATAAGACTTTGGAAGAAATTGTATCGCTGATGGTGGAACGGGTGCGATCGCAGCAGAAATCTCTTGTCCGTCTCCACTCTGGCGACCCCAGTCTTTACAGTGCTATTCACGAACAAATGCAAATGCTGGCTGAGGCGGATATCCCCTTTGAAGTCGTCCCAGGAATTAGCGCCTTTCAAGCAGCAGCCGCCAAACTCAAGGTAGAATTAACAGTCCCCGGTTTAGTTCAAACTATCATTCTGACGCGCATCAGTGGACGTACAGAAGTCCCCACCACAGAAGAGTTAGCCAGCCTCGCCGCCCATCAAGCTAGTTTATGCCTATATTTAAGTGCGCGTCACGTCGAAAATGCCCAAGCCAAATTACTCGAACATTATCCCAGCGATACACCTGTGGCTATTTGCTTTCGGCTAGGTTGGCCTGATGAAAAAATTCGCGTGGTTCCCCTTAACCAAATGGCGGAATGCACCAAAACAGAAAATCTGATTCGCACCACACTTTATGTAATTAGTCCGGCACTAAAAGCAACAGACGGGCGATCGCACTTGTACAATCCTGAATATCATCATTTATTTCGTGCTTAACCCTGTCATATCGTGTCCGGTAAAAGACTTATCATCAAGACCGCAGGGTGCAGGAGGAGAAAGAGTTTCGTCTTTCTGCTTCTTCTCACTGCGTAAGTCTTAAATTACTTTTGTTTCTTTTCATCTAAAGCTTTTTGTATTGCATCTCTATAAAATTGGGCGGGGTAATCTTGAGCCTTAACCTCGTCCTTCATTTCTTTGCTGACACGAAAGCTAGGGCGTGTCATCAATTAAGCCAAATAAAGGAAAAAGGATGGAAAACATAATATTCCCATCCCCTCGGAAAATAAACAACCAACCAAATAGTAGAGAAGGAGAACAGTCTAAATAAAATACTAATTCCGCATTAAAAAATCGAAAAAGTTGCGGTTAAAAGTGGTAAAACGAAAACATCCAAAACAATCAATCAGCTATGAGCCTACCTCCAAATTTCGCTAGATAGAGTGGGCTATTTTCGCCCACCTAAGCTTATTCAGTCACTAACAAGGTTTACCCAGCAACTATTTCTACGTTGCCTTTTTTGATTGCTTCTAGTGCTTCACCTTCCGCATCTTCTTGGCGCTTTTCTTTCTCGTCTTGCGCTTGTGCTGTGGTGGTGAGTTTCTGCACTTGTTCATCGCTTTCCAGGATACCAAACTCAATCAACAAGTCTTCTAACTCGTCCATCTCTAGAGGAGTTGGAACAGCCATAAAGTCGTTGTTGATAATCTTTGTAGCGAGTGTGCGGTATTCATTCGCTTGGTTACTTTCGGGTGCGTACTCGTTCACTGTCATCCGACGTAATTCAGCGTGTTGAACGATGTTGTCACGAGGGACGAAGTGAATCATTTGAGTGCTAATTCTTCTCGCCAATTCACTAATTAAGTCCCATTCACGGTCTGTTTTACGGCTGTTACAAATCAAGCCACCCAAACGCACACCACCAGAGTGGGCATATTTGAGAATACCGCGAGAGATGTTGTTAGCCGCAAACATCGCCATCATTTCACCAGAGGTAACGATGTAGATTTCTTGCGCTTTGCCCTCACGAATAGGCATGGCGAAACCACCACACACAACGTCACCTAATACGTCGTAGGAGACGAAATCTAGGTCTTGATAAGCGCCGTTTTCTTCGAGGAAGTTGATGGCAGTGATAATACCACGTCCCGCGCAACCTACACCGGGTTCAGGGCCACCAGACTCCACGCATCGGATATCACGAAAACCATTGATAACGACTTCTTCGAGTTCCAGGTCTTCGACTGCGCCTTTTTCGGCGGCTAGGTGTAGTACTGTGGTTTGGGCTTTACAGTGGAGGATCAAACGAGTAGAGTCAGCTTTGGGGTCGCATCCCACAATCAAAATTCGCTTACCCATTTCTGCCATTGCAGCGAGGGTGTTTTGAGAGGTGGTAGATTTACCAATACCACCTTTACCGTAAAAAGCTATCTGTCTAATTCTTTCGTCGGACATGATGTAGTCTCCTAGTAGTGTGTGAATTTGTGTGGGTCTGCGATGTGAAGAGTTCGGACGATGTAGAACGTCGCTGGGGGCGATCGCTCTACGCCCACAACCGTTAAAATCAAATACATATTCAATGAAGTGAAAAATCTGAAGTGTTTTCGCCTTTGGCGTTTGTGTGGGATAGTATGAAGTCTAAAAAGTGTTGTCCTTCCCTACTCCCCACTCCCTATTCCATATCCTAAACAGTCGCTACTACTTCCCCAATTCTGCTAATGTCGTAGCCACCAAGAACTTCTAACTGTGAGTGAACCACGCGATGTCCCAAGGTACTCAGCAATTGTTGTATGGGTGCTTCTTCGAGATATTCTTTGAGAATTACTAAGTCGTAGCGTGATTGATGTAATGGGATAAATCCTAACCCAAAGGTGGCAGCGACGGATGCGGTACTAATACCTGCATCGGCTAAACCTAATGCGACAGCTTGGGCAACATCTTGATGGCTAGTAACGATTTGGTCAAATCCTTTGACAGCATCAAATGATATCTGCGCTTCTTGCAGTTTGCGTTCTAACAGCATCCGGCTTCCCGCACCAGGTTCTCGATTAATAATGGTTGCTTTAGCTTTAACTAAATCAGATAATGTTTCCCAGCCTTTGGGATTACCAGATTGTACTAATAATCCTTCTTCCCATAAACCAAGGGTAATGACTACTGCTGACTTGTCGGCTAAAACTTCCCGCACAAACGGAACATTATGTTCGCCTGTTTTAGGATCATACAGGTGCATCCCGGCAATGTGGGCTTCACCTCTGCATAAACTGTGTAATGCAGCCATGCTGTTGGCAAAGGTAAAATGGACTCGCAACTGCGGATGCCAGCGTTCGGTAGCCCTTGCCCAGAGTGAAATTACAGGGGAACAACCAGCAATTACTACTGTATTGTGTAGTGCTTCGAGATTGTCATCTAAAAGCCTAACTTTAAATTTATCTGCACCCACTTGCTTTTCCGCCTCACCGTCAGCAGGTGTCATATCTTGACGAAATGCGTCTTTTCCCACTAAGGGATAAGCTATCCATTGTCCGCCGACTCTCGCTAGGCTAACGCGCAGAGGTTGATTAATTGTGACAGGTTTGGCGAGAGTTGCTTCAATTTCCGGTAAATCTTGCTCTAACCAGAATAGATCCTCTACTTGACAGCCAAGGGCTTTCGCTAGTTTCAAGGTGATGGCTACAGAAGGAGCATACTGCCCTGACTCTACACCACTAATAGTTTGACGAGTTACCCCAGCAATATTAGCTAAATCTTGCTGGCTCATCCCTAAGCGGGTTCTAATTGACTTCAAGTTATTACGGAGGTCGCTATCCTGCTTCATTGGCTTCCTTTTTTCTCAAATTTACAAAGCCGGAGCGGATTTACCTGTATCTGTGCTTGCAAAAGGCTTGCTTTGTCTTTTACTTTGCCCTTTCGTTTCCCTCTACAGAAAGAATAACATACATCTTGCTAGTTTTCTTGCGAAAAAGGAAAATATTTTGGCGTTGAGTTAGTTTTACCTGCTAAAAGAGGAAAGCAAAAATATAAAAAGTTCATAACATAAGCTCTTGAGCATTGTTCGATTAAATATAAAATTTCTAAAAATCTGAATTACACTCCCAAATATTTACCAACTTATTTGGTGAACGGCAGCGATCGCTACAGTTTTTATTTTTAGTTTGGGTTTTGATGCTGTTTAGGCAGGTAATCTCGCTAGTGAAGAATATACCAACCGATATTGTGACAGGGATTAAGCGATCGCACCTTTAACTATTCAATATCCCTTCCTGCAAGATTTTAGAGGCAAGCAAGTATGATTACCGAAGAAGATTTGGCACAGCAATTTGCGACTATTGTCGAACATACTCATCCTAGTGCATGGGAAGTTATTCGCCACTGTTATGTGAAAGTCAACAACCCCCAATTCCAATATCTGCATCCGAGTTATTTTCACAAACGATATGTGACTGTTTATTGTCCAGATAAGCTAATGAGTGCTGTCCTCACGCAAAAAAATCTACTACGAGAAGTCGCACAGTATTTGGGACTGGTGGAAGTTGTGTGCTTGAATGCTACCAACTTAGTACGAGACCCTATGTCTCAACTTAAACACACGCATCCGCAATTATGGTTAGATTTATTATGGATTTTGTCAACTAAACATGAAAGTTAATTCTCATAATTTCATCTGAAAAACTTCTGAATTAGCTCTTGAGATAGATGTTTTTTCAGATGCGATCACCTGCTTTCAAATATGACTTGATGTAGTAGAGAATTACCCATAATAAAGGGCAGATTAACTGCCCTTTATTTGCTGTATTGATAAACTGATGTAAATTAATTAATCAATGGCAATCATCACATCAGTAGCTTTTACAATGGCATAAACTTGTTTACCTTCAGCGAGTTGCAGATTTTCCGCCGATGATTTTGTAATAATTGCTGTTACTTCTACGCCATTGGCAATTTCTACGGTAACTTCTGTATTGACACTGCCAACTTCGACTTTTTTAACTGTTCCTTTTAAAGCATTCCGCGCACTGACTTGCATTTTATATTGCTCCCTGGTTCGGTATTATTGACAGATTCAATATAGCATTTACTATCTTCAAAATTTAGCAATATTAGGATTATCACTCTTTTTTAACCATATTTTTATATTTATCTTATCTCTGTAATTTATACCAATAAAGTTGAAAAATTAAATAAATAAAGTTGGTAATTTAGCTGTAAGATTATCTTTGAAGACTGAGTCAGGAGTTACGCATCAAAATTTTCTGTGGGGATTGGGTGTGAGGGTGAAAGGGTATGGGGTGTAAGGGTTTTGGATACTTACACCCTTACACCCTTATACCCCTGCACCCTGTTATAAAACCTTATTTTTTCGTTTTTTTGCGTAAGTCGTAAGTCCTATGAGTGTAAGAATTTCAGGATATAGGGGTGTAAGAGCTTTTCATCACCTATACCCCCACACCCTTCTTCCCCGCAGGATGAATATTTTCTGGGGTTGTTAACATTCCCACACAACTTTACTGGGCAAACTTTTAAACTATCCTTAACCCATGATAAACTAGCTTTACCAACTTTATTGGTTTGGTATATACTTTTACCAACCTACTGGTGTAGTTAAGTTTAGGTGTGAGGCTCATGAATAGTGTTTTCCGCAGCGCAGTATGGATCAGTCCAATACTGCTACTTGCTAGTGTCGTTACGACTCAAAAGGCATTAGCCAATTCTGTGATTCAATCTCTAGATGAATTACAGGCAGAAAGTATCAAGTTAAGTTCACCACAACTAAAAGATCATCTGGTTGCTCAAACGGAAACTGAAGTCAATCAAACCTCTGTATCAGAATTAACGCAAGAAACTGATAATTCCGATACTATGAATCAAGTAACATCCGTATCGCAACTATCAGATGTCCAACCAACAGACTGGGCATTTCAAGCACTACAATCTTTAGTTGAACGATATGGGTGTATTGCAGGTTATCCCGATAGCACCTATCGGGGTAATCGGGCGATGACGCGGTATGAATTTGCGGCTGGGTTAAATGCTTGTTTGGAAAAAATTAATGAATTAATTGCCACAAGTACCGCCGACGCTGTGAGAAAAGAAGACTTAGAAACCTTACAAAAGCTGCAACAAGAATTTGCTGATGGTTTAGTTGAGTTGCGTGGCAGAATTGACCCATTGGAAGCACGCACCGCCGAACTAGAAGCCAATCAATTTTCCACCACAACCAAATTATCTGGGGATGTAATCTTGACCTTTGGTGGTGTGTATGGTGATGAAAAAGCTTTAACTTCCGATGCGTGGCGAACTATCAATAATACCCCTGGTGGAAGTAGAGCCGCTATAGAAGCCGCAGCCTACAGAAGTGCTGGCGGACGCGACTTGGAAGATAACACAATTTTTGCTGACCGGGTGCGAATCATCTTTGATTCCAGTTTTTATGGTCAAGACCGCTTGCGTGTGATTTTGAGAGCAAATAATACTCTGGCGTTCAATGCCACAAATCAAGTCTCTGGAACAAATATGACGCGCTTGGCTTGGGATACCACTCTCGAACCAGATAATAGTTTTGGCTTGGCTAAGTTATTTTATAACTTCCCGATTGGGGATAAGTTAAATGTGACTGTTGATGCTGTTGGCGGTTCGTTTTTTGATAATTTCAACACCGTTAACCCCCTATTTTCAGCTGCAACGACAGGCGCTATATCGCGGTTTGGTCGTTTTGCACCCATTTATCGTGCAAGTAACTCTGGTCTGGCGGTTGGTAGAGGTTCTGGTGTCAGTGCTATCTTCAAGCTGAGTGATGCTATTACTTTGTCAGGTGGTTATATAGCGAGAAATGCCGAAAATCCTCTGGATGGTAGAGGTTTGTTTGATGGGAGTTATGGCGCGTTAGGACAAGTGGCGTTTCAACCAAATAAAGATTTGACTCTGGCTTTTACTTACGCCCATTCTTACTTTAGTGCGGTTGATGGTAATGGCGTTGCAACTGGTGATGTGAATGTCTCTGGTTCCGAAGGAAGTGCGTTTGCGAATAATCCTTTTGGAACAACTGCAATTCCTATTGCCACATCAGCTAATCACTACGGCATTCAAAGTAGTTACAAGTTGAGTAATAAATTCATCATATCTGGTTGGGTGGGTTACACACAGGCGATCGCCGAAACCAATTCTGGAAGAAACTCTGTCACCAATACAGTCAATAGAGGCGATAAAGCTGATATTTGGAACTGGGCTGTAACTCTCGGATTTCCCGACTTGGGTAAAAAAGGTAATGTCGGTGGGATTATTTTTGGTCAACCGCCAAAGGTGACAAGCAATGATTACGGGCCACGCACTTTGACTGCGACAAGTGCGCGTCGGGAAGATAGCGATACTTCTTACCATTTAGAAGCTTTGTATCGTTATCAAGTTAATAGCAATATCTCAATTACTCCAGGGTTTATCATTCTGTTCAACCCCGAACACAACCGCAACAACGACACCATCTATGTCGGTACAATTCGGACAACTTTCCGGTTTTAGATATCTTTGCTAAACATTTTTAGTTAAGTTGTTTGAGTACTCAACTGCTCAAACAGCTTTTTCATTCTATTCGCACTAAAATCTCTAACCATGTGCAGAAGATCAGTGGTGTACTCATATCCTAATAATTAGGATAGTGATAGATTAGTCTGTACAACAGGTTTTCAAGGTCAAAACTTGTTGAATTTTGATAGCGATCGCCAAAGTTAGGTTCTCTGGTTAGAAAATCTTCTCAACTAAGGTTTTAAGCGTTTGTTAAAAAATCAGACCGATATTATGGTAGGCGATCGCTTTGGTTAAGGTAACTTATTCTTCGTCAGAATGAGTAGCCGCTAACCGTTGTTCTTTCAAGTTTTGCAACTGCTGTAACAGAGAATCTACCTCTGCTTCCAGGTTCTTAAACTTGGCTTGCTGATCTGCTTGATAATAGGACTTGTTTAGTTCGTTAACTAAAGCAGCTTGGGATTTACGTTCTGAAACACTAGATGTAGACATCGCTTATTAAATAGATACACAACTCAACTCACACCAATATTAAATATTATAGTAATGTCGGTTTAAGGTTTGTTAAATGATTGTATAGTTTTAATCACATCATTTAATAGATTGTGAGTTTTGTGATAAGTGACGGCGATGAATACTGGAGTGTTCCAAAGTTTCGCACTTACGCACCAAGTTTGTCTGTTGAGGATGGGTGTAAGGGTGTGGGGGTATAGGGGTGTAAGCCTTTCAGCCTCACCGAAACCCTTGGTTTTTCCTCTCACTCTTAAATCATCAAAAACATAGATGTACAAAGGCTGTATGGTAAACTAACAATCTGCACGAAATAAAAAAATCTCAAAAACTACACCAAACAAAGATAATATTTTTCTGGAATACATGGAAAAAGAAAGCTTAACTTTGGCTTTCCTATCCATAATTTATCAATCTTTAGTGAAAAACTGTTAAAACCTGTGACTGTGAGCTTGTCTGTTGCTAAATCTCATCGCCAACCTTGGCCCGGACTGATAGAAGCCTACCGTGAGTACTTACCTGTCAGTGACACAACGCCTGTTGTTACCTTATTAGAGGGTAATACGCCTTTAATTCCGGTGCCGGCGATCGCAGAACGCATTGGCAGACAAGTGAGTGTATTTGTCAAGTACGATGGCCTCAACCCCACCGGCAGTTTCAAAGACCGGGGAATGACAATGGCTATTTCTAAAGCCAAGGAAGCAGGCGCAAAAGCCGTAATTTGTGCCAGTACTGGTAACACTTCCGCCGCCGCCGCAGCCTATGCTAAACGTGGTGGGATGAAAGCCTTTGTCTTGATTCCTGATGGTTACGTTGCTTTGGGCAAATTGGCACAAGCGTTATTGTATGGTGCAGAAGTTTTAGCAATTAAAGGTAACTTTGACCGCGCCTTAGAAATTGTCCGGGATATGGCGGAAAGTTACCCCATCACCTTGGTCAATTCCGTTAACCCTTACCGTTTAGAAGGACAAAAAACCGGAGCCTTTGAAGTGGTTGATGCTTTGGGTAACGCTCCCGATTGGCTATGTATCCCAGTGGGTAATGCGGGAAATATATCAGCATATTGGATGGGTTTTTGTCAATACCACCAAGCAGGTAAATGCGATCGCCTGCCCAAGATGATGGGATTCCAAGCCGCAGGTGCAGCACCCTTAGTCAACGGTCAACCAGTCGCTCATCCCGACACCATCGCCACAGCTATTCGGATTGGAAATCCAGCCAGTTGGGATAAAGCGATCGCCGCGCAAACGGCGAGTCAAGGAAGTTTTGCTGCTGTTACTGATGCAGAAATTCTCGACGCTTATCGGTTATTGGCTGCATCCGAAGGTATTTTCTGCGAACCAGCCAGCGCCGCTTCTGTGGCGGGATTATTAAAAGTCAAAGACCACGTACCCACAGGTGCAACAGTGGTGTGTGTGCTGACTGGTAATGGTTTGAAAGACCCTGATACAGCAATTAAGCACAGTAACAGTCAATTCAAGCAAGGTATTCCCGCAGAACTAAAAGATGTAGCCACTGCAATGGGATTTTAAAAGTCTGTTGTTGGCGATATGCGATCGCTTTCTAATCAACTAGAACCCCAGCTTTGTAAAAAAGTTGGGGTTTTATTATCATTCGTGGTCTAGAATCGTTTCTATATTTTGCCTAGCGTGGAGAATGCGTATAATCTCAATGCTTTCATCTCGCTCACAATAAAAAATTAGATAGCTTTTAAATCCTTTAACAACCCACTTACGTAAACCATGTAAACGTGAGTTATCCAAAGGATAACGACTACCCATTCCAGGCATTCTAGCTAACTGTGCAAAAGTTTCTCTTATGGAATCAAAAAATATAAGAGCTGTTTCGGGGTTTTCTTGAGCAATGTACGCAAAACACTCATCAATGTCTAAACTAGCTTTGGGTCTAATGACTATACGTTTTGCCATTATTGGTCTTCATACAGGTTATTTGTTAGGTACGTGCGTTTTTGCTCCCACCATTCATCATTAACTTCTATTGCTTCTCCACTTTCAAGTCCAGCAATTAAAAGTTCTTCTATGTGTTCTTGTGTCTGGCGTTTTTGCTCTTGACCAATCAACTCTTGTAAATACTCGCTTACCGAACTATAGCCACCTTTAGTAACTTGTTCTTCCACAAAGACTTTCATAGATTCAGGTAAGGAAATATTGATACTGCTCATAACTTTGGTAGTTCAGTTGAACTTTCTTCTATGTTATCAGGGTTCTTAGAGGTTGCCTTTAGGAGAACTTTGGCGATCGCAGCATGACATTTTCTACAAGGGTGATCAATTCAAAATTATGTAGGTGAAAAATCAAACCTATTCTTTACGATAGATATACCCTGGCGGGAAATTGTGCTTCAGAAAAATTTATGAATATTTTTATACAAATAGCGTTGATTCCTTGTAATCATAGCGATGCTGGGCAATCGATGTTGTTATGGCTGCATATTGTATCTAATAGTTTGATGGCGATCGCCTATTATTCTATTCCCTGCACGCTACTATATTTCATTCAGCAACGCCGCAATTTACCATTTAACTGGATTTTTTTGCTGTTTGCTTTATTAATGGTCAGTTGTGGCACAAGTCACTGGATAGAAATTTGGACACTTTGGCATCCTATATATTGGCTGAGTGGCGGGATGAAAGCGATCGCGGCTGTAGTATCACTATACACAGCATTAGAAATGATACGTTTGGTACCACAAACACTGGCATTTCCTAGTTCCGCACAACTAGAAGCCATAAACAAAGAACTAGAGCGAGAAATTAGCGAACGCCAAAAAATAGAAGCAGCTTTGCGATGCAGTGAAGAACGTTGGTACTTGGCTGTGGCTGGTACGAGTGAGGCGATTTGGGATTGGGAAATACAAACTAATCAAACTTATCGCTCAGAACGTTGGTATGAGATGTTGGGATATGAAGATCATGAATTAAGCAATGAGGATGATGAATGGAGTAAACGCATACATCCTGATGACTATGCACAAGTCATAGCCGCTCAAACAGCTTATTTATTACAACAAACCCCAGATTATAACGTTGAATATCGATTGCTCCGCAAAGATGGTAGTTACGGATGGTTTAGATCACGCGCCAAAGCCGTTTGGGATGGGCAAGGAAATCCTGTGCGGTTGGTTGGTTCATTGGGAGAGATTACAGACCGCAAACAAGTAGAACTCGCTTTGCAAGAACGAGAAGCAATGTTGCGGCGAATTGGCGATAACTTACCGAATGGGGCAATTTACAAAGTCATTCGAGAATTAGATGGTAGCGATCGCTTTTATTATCTGAGTGCTGGAATTGAAAACATCATGGAAGTGAGCGCCGCAGATGCACTGAAAGATGCCAGCCTACTCTATCGTCAATTTATCCCAGAAGACATCCCCCGACTTTATAACGCTGAGAATGAGTCAAAACAGCATCTCAGTATTTTTGATATTCAACTGCGAATCTGCACACCCAGTGGCAAATTGAAGTGGTGTCATTTTCGTTCCTCGCCACGTCGATTGGAAGATGGTCGCATAGCTTGGGATGGCATGGTAGTTGATGTTACAGAACTTAAACGCACTGAAGAAATACTCCGCAAAAATGAAGCTTTGTTAGAAGAAGCGCAGCGCGTTGCTCGTTTGGGTAACTGGGATTATGATCTTGCCACAGGTAAAATTAGCTGGTCAAAAGGGCTGTTTGAACTTTTTCGACGAGACAGTAAACTCTCACCCCCCAGCTATGAAGAAAATTTACAACTATATCACCCCGAAGATCGAGAAAAATTAGACCAAGCTGTTAAGCGTGCTATCTCCACTGGTGAATCTTACAAACTAGTGATGCGTGCTACTAGAACTGACAATGTTGAAATTTATGTTGAGGGGATTGGCTATGCCGAGTTTAATAATCATGGAGAAGTAGTCCGTCTTTACGGTACGGCTCAAGATATTACAGAACGCAAGCAAGCAGAAGCCGCTTTACAAGCCAGCGAACGTAGATTTCGTGGCATTTTCAACAATTCATTTCAGTTTATCGGGCTGCTGAGTGTTGATGGAACTTTGCTAGAGGCAAATCAAACGGCGCTCGATTTTGCAGGAATCAAGCCGGAAGACGTAATTAATCAACCATTTTGGGACACACACTGGTGGACAATTTCACCAGAAACTCAAGAGCAACTTAAACAGGCAATTGCTTCAGCAGCTCAAGGACACTTTGTCCGCTATGAAGTGGATGTTTTGGGAGCAAATAACCAAGTAGCAACAATTGATTTTTCCTTGCGTCCACTCCAGGATGAAACTGGCGAAGTTATTTTGTTAATTCCTGAAGGCCGAGATATTACTGAACGACAAGCGGCATTACGCGATCGCATTCAAGCAGAAGAAAAATTGCGCCGTAGTGAAGCACAGCTAAATGCTGCCCAGCATATCGCCCATGTTGGCAGTTGGGAATGGAACTTGGGTGATGAACAGCAAATTTGGTCAACGGAAACCTTTCTGATTTTTGGTCTTTACCCAATTCAACCAGCACCAACTCAAGCAGAATTTCTGCAAATGGTTCACCCAGATGATCGGCCGGTTTTAAAAGCCCATTTTTTAGCGGCAATTGTCGATGCAGCCCCAATTAACGTGGAATACCGCATTATTCGACCTGATGGCTCAATGCGCTACTTGGAATCAAAAGCAGAGGTAGCTTATGATACAAAACATCAACGAGTTAAGCTATTTGGAGCCATTCTCGATATTACAGAACGGAAACAAGCGGAATTAGAAATTATCAAGAGCCGTGATTTGCTCGAAGCCATTTATAACGAATCAGCTGATGCTCTGTTTTTGGTTGATCCCGAAACACTATTAACTATTGACTGCAATTATCGAGCCGTAGAATTATTTGCGGCACGATGTAAAGCTGATCTGATTGGAATTGAAGGAAAAAACCTGCACAAACGACCGTTGAGTTCTCAGGAGTTAGCTGAGATTCTGGCAAAAATGAATCAGCAAGGATTTTGGAGCCAGGAATTTGAGTACGTTACGCAGCAGGGCAATTGTTTTTGGGGAAATATGGCAGTTAAAAAAATTCAAGTTGCCCAGCAAGTGATGAATTTGGTACGAGTGACTGATATTAGCGATCGCAAACTAGCAGAAGCAGCATTAACCAGAAGTGAAGAACAACAGAGACTGACATTAGAATTTACCCGAATTGGTACTTGGTATTGGAATCTGCAAACAAATGAAGTTATTTGGAACGACAACCATTTCCGCTTACTAGGCTTAAACCCAGAAACATCAGCAGCCGAATATCAGTTATGGCGGGATGCTGTTCATCCAGAGGATATAGAACAAGTTGAACAAACTGTCCTCCAGGCTTTGGCAGATCATACTAATTTTGAGATAGAATACCGGATCATTCTTCCCAATGGGAAAATTCGCTGGTTGACAGGAAAAGGACACGGAATTTACGACACAGAGGGTCAGCCTATCCGGATGTTGGGTGTAATTATTGATATTAGCGATCGCAAACTAGCAGAAGAAAAACTCAAGCAAGCCGAATTGCAATATCGCACTGTAGTTGAACAGATTCCGGGCGTAGTGTACACATCACCAATCACAGGTAGTTCGGAATTTGCCTACATCAGCCCCCAAATTCAAACATTACTCAATGTCCCAGCACAAGAATGGGAAGCAGGTCTGTGCAATAGTTGGGTCAACTTCGTGCATCCACAAGATTACCCATTTGTCTCACAAGCAGTTCAAACAACACTTGCAACAGGAGAGCCTCTCAACATTGAATATCGGATGATGACTCAAGATAACAAAGTCATTTGGGTACAGGATCAGGCGCGTTTAGTCTTAGCACCTGATGGTAAAACTCTAATTTTACAAGGATTTGCATTTAATATTAGCGATCGCAAACAAGCAGAACAAGCACTGCAAGAAAAAGAAAATTTTTTACGCAGTATTTACGATGGTGTCGCCCAGGCAATTTTTGTGGTTGATGTTGTCGATGATGATTTTCGTTATGTCGGTTTGAATACTGCTCACGAAGAACTCTCAGGCCTGATTTCAGATGATGTGCAAGGTAAAACCCCAGAACAGTTGCTTCCTCCCACTGTGGCGACGAAAGTAAGACAACATTATCAAAATTGTCTCAACGCAGGCACTACTATTACTTATGAAGAATGTTTACCATTTAAAGGCCAAGAAACTTGGTGGTTCACCAGCCTAACTCCCTTAAGAGACAATAATCACCGTGTTTACCGCATTGTAGGGAGCTGCATTAATATCACACAGCAGAAACGCGCTCAACAAATGCTAGAACTACAAGCAGTCATTACGCGCAACATGGCTGAAGGAATATGCTTGGTTCGCGCCAGCGATGGAATTATCGTTTATGCCAATCCTAAGTTTGAGAAAATGTTTGGTTATAAAACTGATGAATTAACTGGTTTACATATCTCAATTATCAATTATGCCAAGGATCACGCGGCAGCTGAAGCCGTGAATCAGGCAATTTGTGCAGCTGTTTTAGAACATGGCGAAGCCAGCTATGAAGTCCACAATGTGAAAAAAGATGGCACACCTTTCTGGTGCAGTGCTACAACTTCTATGTTTGAGCATCCTGAGTATGGACAAGTTTTCGTTGCGGTTCACCAAGACATTACCAAACAAAAGCAAGTCCAAGAGCAACTCAAAGCATCTCTGAAAGAAAAAGAGGTTTTACTTAAAGAAATTCATCATCGTGTCAAAAACAATTTAGAGGCTATTTATAAAGTAAATCTAAAGGCGAGTAGGAGGGGATGACGGCAAGAATTAAAATACCTGATATGCAGTGTATTTACGTAATTGCTTATGGCACGAAAGTCTTATCCCACAGACTTAAAT
>NZ_JACJSD010000035.1 GCF_014697615.1 Nostoc sp. FACHB-280
TTAATAACAAACTCAAGTTGATTAAACGTTCTAGCTATGGCTTTAGAAACTTTGATAACTTTCGAGTTAGATGTTTATTGAACTGGTATTTTAATTATTAGTTTGGCATACTATGTACTGAAGAACCCTATTTATCAACCCCAAGCTACTTTTGCAGGTGAATTTTTACATCCTACAATTGTTGAATAAGCAGCAGCATACTTATTTCATATTACTAATAACCATGCTTTTGTAGATGGTAATAAGCGGACTGCTTTTGACGTGATGGTGACATTTTTGAACATAAATGATTATGAATTGAATATGTCACCAGAACAAGCTTATGAATTAACAATGCAAGTCGCTGAAAATATTATGAGTAAGGAAGAGCTAATTGAAATCTTGAAAAATTATATTACAGAACTTATTTAGCCTCTTCATAGATTGATATTGTTTTAAACAGTCACACCTTCTAGTTCTTCATCGGTTAATTCATACAACTGACGTAACTTATCTAATTTATCTTGATCAGCTTGCCAGAAACCGCGCCCATGCGCTTCTAACATTCTGCTAATAATATTGCGGAAAGCTTCGGGGTTAGCTTGGCGTAATTTTTCCGCCATTTCTGGGTCTAAAGCGTAGGTATCTGCGGCTTGGTCATATACCCAATCATCTTTAAAATCGGCAGTACCACCCCAACCAATTAAGGCTGTCATCCGTTGCGAAATTTCAAACGCACCGCCAGAACCTTGATTTGCCATTGCTTGCGCCCATTTGGGATTGAGCAATTTTGTGCGATATTCCATCCGTAGCAAATCTTCTAGGTTGCGGGGGGTGGTGTCTTTGGAGAAACTTTCCACGAAGCTAGTAGTTACCTTTTTACCGCCTTGTTTTTCAGCTGCTTTTTTCAAACCACCGGTGTTGGCGTAATATTCTTGAATATCGGTTAAACCATATTCTACCGAATCGATTTCTTGGACAATGCGATCGCTCGTTTTCAACAACTGATTCAACACCTCTGGTCTAGCCTGGCCTTTATCTTGTCTCCCATAACTAAACACATTGCGGCTTTGCCAAGTATTACCTAACTCATCCCCAGATTCCCAATTACCATCCACCACCCTATCATTTACCAAAGAACCAAAATCACCCGCAGGGTTAGAAAATAATCTCGCTGAGGCATTTTCTACACCTTGCGCCTTTAAAGCTAAAGCGTGTTTCCTAATAAAATTTTCTTCTTTCGACTCATCCGCCTCAGCCGCGCGTAAAAACAAATCATCCAATAATTCGATGATGTTGACAAAACTATCGCGGAAAATTCCCGACAAATTACCCAACACATCAATGCGCGGATGTCCCACCTCAGCCAAAGGTTTCAACTCATAACGGACAATTCGGCCAGTACCTTCCTTCACAGGTTCCGCACCAACTAATTCCAGCAAAATTCCTAACGATTCACCCTTGGTTTTAATTGCATCTAAACCCCACAATAAAACCGCCACCGTCTCAGGATACTTCCCGTGTTCTTCTAAATGCTGGGCGATAATTTTCTGGGCAATTTCCCTACCCCTTTCATACGCCGCAGGTGAAGGCATTCTATAAGGATCTAACGCATGAATATTCCTTCCCGTCGGCAAAACCCCAGCACCATCACGCAACAAATCACCACCAGGTGCAGGCGGAATATACTCCCCATTCAACCCGCGCAACAGATTTGTTAACTCATCCGTAGTTCTTTCTAGTAAATCTCTAATTTCCCTCTCCTCATCTTGGCGTTCTTGGCGACTTGGCGGTTCGTTAAAATAAGCCTCTAAATACGCCGCCATCTCCTCCTCATTCGGCGCTTCACCTAACGTATGCAACCCAGAAGAAAACAAACGATTTTCCAAAACCTGCAAATATTCGTACAACTTCACCAGATAATCATCAAAAGCATGACCACTAAACATTCTGATATTTTCTGGAGTAAAAGGAATGCCCAACTTTTTCGCATCCTCAAACGGACAATCAACATCCAAACCCGTATCAACAATCTTTTTACAAATCCCTTCCTTCAGCACATAATTCTTTTTCGGGTCTTCTCGATACTCCGCAATTAAATCGCGTAACGCCACTAACTCTTTATACAAACCTGCACGACTATAAGGGGGGACATTGTGCGAAATTAACACCCCATAACCGCGACGCTTTGCCAAAATTGACTCCGAAGGATTATTCGCCGCATATATATATAGATTAGGCAAATCACCTAACAAAATATCCGACCAAGAATAACCAGTATTTCCTAAAGGCGAACCTGGCAACCATTCCACTGTACCGTGCATTCCAAAGTGAACCACAGCATCAGCTTGCAACTCATTTTGCAACCATTTATAAAAAGCTGCGTATTGTGGATGCGGAGTTAAATCACGTTCAAACATTAACCGCATCGGGTCGCCTTGAATGCCTAGCGGTGGTTGTACACCTATCCACACATTTCCTAACTGCACACCACCAATGTGCAGTTCATCCCCATAAGTTTTAATCCCGCTTCCTGTTAAAGATTTCCATTGTTTTTCAACACGAGATGTGCGGAGATATCCTAGCCATTTTTCTAATTGACGGGCATTAACAGTATTAGGAATAGAGGCTAGGGGCTGGGGACTAGGGGCTAGGGAAGAATTAGACTCTAGCCTCTCATCAGCTTCTTTCACTTGACGAATTAATTCTTCCCCATCTTCTGGGATGTCGCCTACGTCATAACCTTGGTCTTGGAGGGCGTGAAGAAATTTAATTAAACTGCGGGGAACATTCAATAATGCAGCCGTACCCGTTGCACCGTAACCAGGAGGGAAACCATATAAAATAATGGCTATCTTACGTTCCGATGCTGTTGTTTGGCGTAAAGCAATCCAGCTTTTGACTCTACCAATTAATCGCTGTACTCGTTCAGGTACGAGATAAATATCTTCGCCTACTAAACCGCCGAGGGGAACGGTATCAATTGCCCCGTCGAGTTCTGGTAAGGCATATAAAACTACACTTTGTAAGCCGCCGACACCTTGGCGTGTCCAAGAATGGATATCTTGAATTAATAATGGTGCGGCGACAATGTAAGGCACATTTTTCGCAGTCAGGATGCGCTTTGCTACTTCTACTTGGCGGCCTGCTTCCATTGAACCAGCAGGGCCACCGACTAAGGGAAAGCCAATGGTGGAAACAATAGCATCAACTTTAACTGCTTCTGGGGAAAGAGAGGGAGTTTCAATGTTATTTAGTTGGCGTTGTTGCTGTTCGTAGTCGGTTGTCATCCAGTCACGTACTGCTACGTGTCCCTCTACACCGTTGATGAAGATAGGTAAGGGAATTAAACCAGCTTCCTCAAAGCGGCGAATGAGTTGGGGTATGTATGGTTGTTTGGTGATGACGTGTTTGCGGTAAAGTAATATTCCCACAATTGGGGAGTTGGGAGTGGTGGTTCGGCTCCGCTCACCAACCGGGAGTGGGGAGTGGATATTTTTCTTTCCTGTTCCCTGCGATGCACTGAGCTTGTCGAAGTGTTCCCCCAACCCTGTTCCCTTCTTCTGATACCATTCCAAGTATGCTTTTGGCGTTTCAAAAAACCCTTGGTAGTCGGGATGCAGTAATCCCATATTGGGGGTTTCGACTGGTGGGGGAATGTCGCCAATTTTTAAGCCGAGGTATTTTTCTGCAAGTGTCCAGAATAATGCAGCGACGTTTTCGGGGCCGCCTGCATTCCAGTAACCATAGATAATTAACCAGTTGCGTAAATCTTGGACTTTCTGGACTGGGACGAATTTTAAGAGTTTGGGGCCGATTTTTAAGAAGCTGATGTAACCTGCGAGTTTGTCTTCTTCGCGTCCATTGCTGAATTTGTCGAGGATGAATTTTACTGGTTTGGGCATTCCTTTGGGTTTGTCACCAATGGCAAAGTCTCCCAGTTTGGTTAAACTCATCAATTCCAAGGCTGACTCAAATACAAGCCGGATGGGAACTTGGGCGAGGCGATCGCGCAGCCACAAAACTTGGTCATAATCAAATAGTAAGCTGCCAAAAAATACGTCAGCGTCACGCAGTGCTGTTTCTACTTCCGCACGCTTACTGGTAATATCGCGATCGCTAAAAACGCGAATGTCTAAATCAGGACAGCGAGATTCAGCTACAGCAGCAGCTTTTCTGTATAAGTCAGCGTTGAATGATTCAAACCCAGCAATTAAGACGATCCGTTTCATGCCCGTAAGCTATGCAATATTTCTTTACTTAAATTCTAATCGTGGTTGCGGGTTGATTGTGAAACATCTGTCTTTAGTTCACCAAGTAACCGAGAGTTGGTCTTTATAGTCAAGGTAATTACTATTTTCCACCCAAACACAATCTGGCATTTTGGCAGATTTCCTCAAGTCTAAGTTGGTATGGTGATATCCGCGAATGTCTTTGTGCGACAATTACCGACTTGCAGAATCCCTCGGCTAACTACCGGGGGGCTTTTTTATGTGTAGCGCAAAGATTATAAAGTAAAGACTACCGGAAAGATATTGATTTTATTCTTTAATCCGACAATTGAAACATATTAAACCCGAAATTTTCAATGATAATTAGATGTGTATCTAACTAGATTTATTGCTAAAAATTTAATATTAATTTTATATGTAAAATTACAATTTTCTGTTAAATTAATTCAAAAATTTTAATAATTTTGTCTAAGTTTTTTGATTGGAATGAAGAGCGATCGCTTGAATATCCATCTGGGCGATCGCTTGAAATTCTAGAGGAAATTATGTTGACTACTTATCATCAAATCATTTCATGCAACCAGTGAATGTAAAAAATAATAACTAACCATTAACCTGATTTAATCTTTTGATAATCAAGTTTACTACCTTATATCAAGATGTACTGACACGAAACACAGCACTTTCATTCTCACTGCTGGATAATTTACACTGAATTATTAATTTAGCTATAAAACAAATTTTCTAAATCAATTTTTAATATTTAAATAGTTACTATTCTACTGATATCCGGCTGCTTGCAACAGAAATAACTTGGCGTAGATTCCCCCAGATTTCAGTAACTCTTCATGAGTACCTTGTTCTTTGACTTCGCCATGTTCAATCACCACAATTTTGTCAGCCATTCTGACAGTAGAAAAGCGGTGAGAAATCAAAAACACCATTTGATTTTCCGTCAAGGTACGAAAATGATTAAAAATTTCAAATTCAGCTTGAGCATCAATAGCTGATGTAGGTTCATCTAAAACTAAAATATCTGCTTGGGTACGCATAAAGGCACGAGCAAGAGCAATTTTTTGCCACTGTCCGCCAGATAATTCTTGTCCACCTTTAAACCAGCGTCCGAGTTGAGTTTGAAAGCTTTGGGGTAATTTTTCAATAAAAGAATTGGCTAATCCTTTTTGGGCGGCAATTTGCCAACGATGTTTATCTTCGAGATTTTTAACGTCACCAACGCCAATATTTTCACCCACTGTAAATTGATAACGCACAAAGTTTTGAAAAATCACACCAATGCGCCGCCGTAAAATATCAACATCCCATTCTTGTAAGTCTAAACCATCTAATAAAATCCTCCCGGAATCGGGTGTGTAAAGTCGAGTCAGGAGTTTAATTAAAGTAGTTTTACCGGAACCATTTTCACCAACAATTGCGAGTTTTTCTCCTGGTTTTAAATGTAGGGAGATATTTTTTAAAGCTGGTTTATTGCTTCCAGGATAAGTAAAAGATACATTTTCAAAGCGAACCCCATCTTGAGGAGATAAACCTTTGGTAGCGTAACCCCAAGGTTGAGTAACTTTTTCTTCTAAGAAGTCGTAGAGATTGGATAAATATAAATTATCTTCGTACATCCCACCAATGGAAGTCAGGGCGTTAGAAAAAGTAGACTGTCCTTGACGAAACACGGTGAGATACATTGTCATATCTCCCAACGAAATTTTTCCCGCCACTGCTTCTAAAACTATCCATGCGTAGGCGATGTAAAAAGCAATGGTACTGACTAAACTTAAAAGATATCCCCACAGTCCCCGACGCAGAGTTAAGTCTTTGTCTTCGCCAAAAAGTTGATGAAAAACTTCGCGGTAACGTGCTAACAGCATTTCTCCTAGCTGGTAGAGTTTGATTTCGGTTGCAAAGTCTTCCCGTGCTAAGAGATTTTCGATGTAGTGTTGTTGACGAGTTTCTGGCGCACGCCAACTAAATAAGCGGAAGGCTTCACCTGCAAATCTAGTTTCGGCAATGAACGCAGGCATGGCTGCTACGATTAAAACTATGACAGCCCAAATGGAAAACTTCACTAGCAAAACGCCGTAGGTAACGAGAGAAAGGGCGTTTTGAACTAAGCCAAAGGTGCGGTTGACGAGAGAAAGAGGACGTACTGAGGCTTCGCGCCTCGCATTGGTGAGTTTGTCGTAAAATTCCGAGTCTTCAAACTGATGCAGTTCTAAAGTCAGGGCTTTTTCTAAGATGAGAACATTTACCCGTTGACCAAGTAAAACTCGCAGTAAAGATTGACAAACCAGCAACCCGCGTTGACTACCTGCTAATAAAATAACTGCGATCGCTTCTAAGCCAACATACCATAAAGGGTGATATCCACCGACAGCATTACCTTGCGCCGCTAATAACACAGCATCTACAATCAGTTTACCGATGTAGGCGATCGCAGCTGGTAAAAGTCCAGCTACTAAAGTTAAGGTCGCCAAACTCAACGTCAAACCACGGCTGGTAGTCCACACTAAATTTATCGCCCGTCCACTGTAGCGAAAGACAGACAGAGATTGTCGCAGAGTGTTTCTTACTTTTTTAGTCCCCATTACTATTCTTATAGCGTAAAAACACTGAGTTGGGGTGATAAGTCAGATAGATTCACTTATGACAAATGACTCTTAACTCAACACAACGTATACTACTGATACATTCTGCCTGTAGCTTGATATGAGCCTGTGCATCAACCCCTTTTGTTCTAATCCAGAAAACCCGGATAATGATCATCACCGCTTTTGTCAAAGTTGTGGTTCCCAAATACTTTTAGAAGACCGCTATCGGGTCATGCGCCTGTTAAGTGATAAAACTAGCTTTGGCAAAATCTATGAAGTCTACACCAGAAATACGCCAAAAATTCTCAAAGTCTTAAAAGAACACCTCAACGACCACTCGAAAGCAGTGGAACTTTTTCAAAAAGAAGCAAATGTTTTAAGCCAATTAAATCATCCCGGAATCCCCCAAGTTGACGGTTACTTTCAATATCAAACCAGCAATGAATACAAGCTCCATTGTTTAGTAATGGAGAAAATTGATGGTGTGAATTTAGAAGAATGGTTACAACAACAAAGCTATCAACCCATTTCTGAAAAACAGGCGATCGCTTGGTTAAAACAACTAGCAGAAATCTTAAATATAGTCCATAGCCAGGGTTGGTTTCATCGTGATATCAAACCAGCCAATATCATGCTGCGAAATAATGGTCAATTAGTGTTAATTGATTTCGGCACTGCGAGAGATGCTACCCATACTTATTTAGCAAAATTAGGCGAAGGTAATCGCATTACAGCCGTATTTTCAGCCGGGTATACTGCGCCAGAACAAGCTAGTGGTCAAGCTGTACCTCAATCAGATTTTTTCGCCATTGGCAGGACTTTTGTTTATTTACTCACAGCACAATATCCACTGAAATTTTACAACGCCCGTGAAGATGTCTTAAACTGGCGTTCATCTGCCAATGTGTCACCAAAATTTGCCGATTTATTAGATAACTTGATGGCAAGGAAAGCCGTAGATAGGCCACAAACTGCTGAAATTATTCTACAGCAGTTAATCCAACTAGAACAGGCAACCATACCCAAAACTACTCAGACTTCTAGATTTCCTAGAATCATCACTTTTGCCACTCTCCTATTTCTTGGCGGAGTGTTGAGTTATGGTTTATCTCAATTACCAAAACTGTCATTTCTACATCATAATAAAATCGAGCATCTGCAACTAGATAAAACTCTTAACGCTCACAACAACTACGTTAAAACCCTCGCAATTACTCAAGATGGTAAAACTTTAGTGAGTGGAAGTAGTGATAAAACCATCAAATTTTGGAAATTAGCAGATAACAGTTTAATTCGAGAAATATCTGCTCATAATAGTGGTGTAATTGCTATAGCAATTAGTCCAGATGAACAAATTGTAGCTAGTAGTAGTAATGACCAGACAATTAAAATTTGGAACTTTGCGACTGGGCAATTAATTCACACCCTTAAAGGTCATCAAGGGGCAGTTTGGTCAATAGCCATTACCCCCGATGGACAAACTTTAGCCAGTGGTAGCGGTGATAAAACTATCAAGCTGTGGAACTTAAAAAATGGTCAGTTAATTAAGACTCTTCCTAGCCATACTAGTTCTGTAATGTCATTAGCAATTAGCCCTGATGGCAAAACATTAGTTAGTGGTAGTAATGATAAAACGATTAAAATTTGGGATTTAGCAACTGGTGAACTAATTCGGACAATTCCTGCTCATGATGATGCTGTGATTTCTCTCGCTATTAGTAGAGATGGACAAACTTTAGTCAGTAGTAGTAATGATAAAACCATTAAAATTTGGAATTTAACAACAGGTGAATTAATTCAGACACTAACAGGTCATAATGCCGCAGTTTTTGCTGTTGCCATCAGTACAGATGGGAAAACTTTAGCTAGTGGTAGCGGTGATACAACAATTAAACTTTGGAATATAAATGATGGTAAATTAATTAAAACACTGACCGGGCATACAACGACTGTTTATTCTGTAGTTTTTAGTCCTGATTCCCAAACCTTAGTTAGTGGTAGTAGTGATAAAAGCATCAAAATTTGGCGAATTCAGCGATGAAATATTTGTTACTAAAACTCAACAGTAAATCATTAAATCAAGTTGAATAATATATTCTGTAAATTTATTAAATCTCATGTTAATCTGGAAGGTGGGATTTAAATATTTGCATCAAATTTGTGTTTATTAACAACAGGCTTATCCTATAGCTCTAAAATAAGTTTTCGTTAATTATGTAAAATTATATATTTATTTATGGAACCAAGTAATTACCGAATTGAATATAAATTCCATTCAATAATCATTGCAGAAGAAGCATTAAGCCGCAAAGCTTATTACTACAAGATTCATGGCGAACTGTGTCATAACAGTGGATTTGCTAATTCCGTTGAGGAAGCCGAAAAAGAAGCTAAAGATAAAATTGATGAAAAATTTAATCTTATAGATAAAAAAGCAGCATTACACAGATATTCCGTAATGCGTGATTTTGAAAGCTTTGTTGAGTTATTATTACATCAACAACCAGAAATTTCTCAAGAACTGGCGTATAAAGTAGCTGCTCAATTAGCTTTAGCTTCGACTTTAAAATACTTTACTAAAGAAGTATTAAGCAGCGATGTCAAAGATTCAGGGACAGCAGATGTGACTGGAGAACTCAGCACAGATAAATTGCCACAATAAACTAGGATTATAGGAGCATAAATGTATAAAATAATGATAGTATCTTTGGCAGTTGCAGTTAGGTAATAAACACTCAGTATTTTATGCCAGATGGTTGAAGAAGCATAGATAGTACTTGTGTTACCTTAGTAATACTTGCAAAGCAAAGCGTTGAATAATTGAGAGGAAAAAATTATCGTAGTCCAAAAGCAGCTAATTAACTCGCAAATCAAGTCACCTCAAGTCTTCTTGATTGACCATGAAAATAACAATCGTGGTTTGATAGCCACTTCTGAGGCTCTCAGGTTAGCCGAAAGTGTTGAGCTTGACTTAGTGATAGTCTCCCAAAACGAAGATACTCCAGTAGCCAAGATTCTCAATTATGGCAAACTTCAGTATCAAAAGAAGAAACGCCAAGGTTCAAGTGCTAGACCTACTGTAAAAGAAGTTCGTTTTCGTCCGAATGTTGGTGCGGGTGATTATAATTTGCGTATTAATCAAGCACTTCAGTGGTTAAGTAAAGGCGATTCAGTAAAATTTGCTATTCGTTTAAGAGGTCGAGAAAATCAATATCGTCAACAAGCTGGGGATATGCTAGACCGCATTGTCAATGATTTGGGTCAAGCTGGTAAAGTCCAGTCGCTTGATAAACGCGCACTGATTGTTCAGATTATGCCTGCTTAAAATATCTTCAGTGTATAGGTAAAGTCAGAAACCAAAGTAGTTTCTCATAGTATTGCAGTGCTGCACAGGTAACTATTAGTCTGCTATGAATACCCGAATTTTTCAAAAATTCGGGTATCTTAACACCCGCGACCTATCAAAATTCATTGATTGGGATACTATTAAAAGTTGCTATCAGGACTATATAAATCCTGAAAGAATGCTGAATTGTCTTGTGTTTAGTTTACTGATTCAGTACGCATAGTCATACTTGCTTAGATGCTATTCAGACAAAAATCAATATGAGCGCGAATTGCTCGCTCGTAAACTACTGTTTGCTGTGTACGTATTCCTACCGCCTGATATACCAACTTAATTTCTGGGAATTTACTCCAGTACATCAAGAAAATGTCTTTAGCCGGAGTAATTATTTCGTAATTATTCTCTTGTCTTTTTTTTCTGAGCTTACAATTATTTAGTTGTAATTTTTGTCTAAATAATTTTTCAAATTCAGGAATTAAATTTTCAGTTGTTTCCATACTTGATACACCTGGCAACTATTGATTGTGTAATGGTACTGAGCATAACAATTAGTTATCTAATATTCAAGCTAGTCATATCAAGGTCGTGAATTACTTATCACTTTCCTTGAGAAAAATTTAATCAATAAAAGCCTTCTATATTGTGGCGAAAAGCAATCAAAGCGTGCTTACCTTGCTCTTCTTTGAGCGCACACAGGATTGCATCTGATGTTTCTAATGAAACTATGGTCTTGATTTCAATATTAGTGTTGTACCCGGCTAAGTCTCCCAAGCGTCTTCCGTGACCGCCTTCACCCTGAACTGGAGTGATAGTATAGCCGCTGACATTGTGGTTTTTTAGCAGCTTAACAATTCTGTCTTTGAGTACAGTTTCGCCAATTATGGTGACTAAAACAGCAGGTTCAACGGGAGGGGTTGAGTTTGACATCCGAAAACTCCAGAAATTAGATTTTAGCTGATTGTCCAGTCCAGATTTTATATTAAAAAGGCTCAAGCATTTCTGCCTAAGCCGGTAATAAATGCAATTCGGATGCTGGATTAATGGGTTAGCTGAAAGAGCTAATTTGATAAAGCTTTAGTAGCGGTTCCGTCCGCCATAGCCCCCACGATTACCACCAAATGAACCTCTATCTTCTTTTGGTTTAGCTTTATTTACTTTCAGGTCGCGTCCCATCCATTCAGCGCCATCAAGGGCTTCAATAGCTGCTGTTTCTTCAGCATCTGTACCCATTTCCACAAAACCAAAACCGCGCATCCGACCTGTTTCACGGTCTGTAGGTAACTGGATACGCTTGACTGAGCCATATTCTGCAAAAACAGCACTCAGACTATCTTCTGTAACTTCATAAGAAAGATTGCCTACATAAACTGACATAGATTGTCTCCGAAATCATAAATGTGTAGAGATTTAGGTTTCGGAGAAAAGTCTGTAAATACCAAAAGGAAAAAGCCTGTCAATAATAAAAACAAACGCGGTCGCCGAATTAACTCTCACTTCTTAGTATGACATAGCAAGCAATTATCGGGGGTGGGTTACTAAAAGTGTTATATAAAGTTATGTAAACAATGGATGACTCCGTATAGGTGATAAAATTTGGTGCTGGGAACGGCTAAGTTTACGTAACTATTCAGGCTGATCTTTGGTAGGTACAGCTTTTCGCAGTACTATATAATCGCAAAGCTATCTCTCCAAAGCTAGATTGACGATGATCCCTAGACGGCAAACCCTAGTTAAATCGGATATTCAACTTTCTTATTTAGAGTGGAATCAAGGTCAAGAACCTTTGCTGTTATTACATGGTTTAGGCGACCATGCACTTGTGTGGTCTAGCTTGGGCGCATATTTAGGGGCAAATTACCACATAGTTGCGCCAGATATGCGGGGTCATGGTGAAAGCAGCAAGCCAGAAAAAGATTATAGCTTTGAAAGTGCGATCGCTGACCTCGAAGCCCTCATGGATAAATTAGGATGGTCTTCCGCCCATGTAGTAAGTCACTCCTGGACTGGTAAATTAGCTGTAATCTGGGCTAGACAAAATCCCCAGCGAGTGCGGAGTATGGTTTTGGTTGACCCGATTTTCATCTGGAAAATGCCCGAATTCTTAAAAGCGACCTTTCCCTTCTTGTACCGCTTTTTATCCTTTCTCAAAGGGATGGGGCCATTTGCTAGTTATGCAGAAGCCGAACAAATCGCCCGACAATTAAACCAATATCAAGGTTGGAACGAACTACAACAGCAGGTATTCCAAGGAGGAATCGAACAAAAACCTGATGGGAGTTGGGGTAGCAAGTTCACCATAGCCGCCCGTGATGGCATTTTTGAAGATGTGATGCGCGTACCGGGCTTTATCAACCCCATCGATACACCCGCTTTATTTGTCAAGTCAGATAAAGGTCTCAACCGCCAAGAATGGCAATTAAAACCCTACAAAACCAATCTGAAAAACTTACGCCTGTGTCAAGTTCCCGGAAATCATTGGCCTTTTCTGACTGAACCTGACTCATTTAACCGGACTGTGGCTGCTTTTTTAGCAGAGTGTAAATGAGTAATTTGTCATTAGTCATTTGTCATGAGTCATTTGTCAAAATTTCTGGACTTTTGACTTTTGACTTTTGACCTCTGACTTCTGACTTTTGACTTCCCATGAGCCTTTGTATAAATCCAGTTTGTCCCAAACCGAACAATCAAGATAACGATAAACACCGCTTCTGTCAAAGTTGTGGTTCTCCGTTAGAATTACCGGGGCGTTACCGTGTCATTCGCTTGTTGAGTGACAAAACTGGCTTTGGCAAAGTCTATGAAGCCTACACAAACGATACGCCAAAAATCCTCAAAGTACTGCAAGAGGATCTGTCAAATGATGCAGCAGCAGTCAAGATTTTTCAACAAGAGGCTGCGGTATTGGGACAGTTGCATCATCCCGGAATTCCCAAAGTTGATGGTTACTTTCAATATCAAACGCGTGATGGTTTGATATTACACTGTACGGCGATGGAAAAAATCGACGGCTGCGATTTAGAACAGTGGATGAATCAACAGCAATATCGTCCTATTTCTCAAACCCAAGCTATTGCATGGTTGCAACAATTAGCCGAACTTTTAAACTTGGTACATAGCAAACAATATCTGCATCAAGATATTAAACCATCTCATATTCAACTGCGGTCTAATGGGCAATTAGTTTTAGTTGATTTCGGCACAGCCAAAGAAGTCAGCAAGCAATATCTGGCTCAATTTAATCATAGCGGTGAAATGACATCAATTATTTCATCGGGCTATGGTGCTTTAGAACAAATGCAAGGTCAAGCTTTACCGCAATCAGATTTTTTTGCCTTGGGACGCACCTTTGCATTTTTATTAACCGGGCGGCATCCTTTAGATATGTATGATGGGCGGAAAAATTTGCTGCAATGGCGAAATTTTGCCTCTCACGTCTCACCGGGGTTGTTAGATTTAGTTGACTGGTTAATGGCAACGAATATTACAGATAGACCTAAGAATGCTCAAGAGATATTGCAGCAGTTGGGAGAAATTGAACAACAGTATGTGAAGTTGAATTTAACTAGTAATCTGCAAGAGAAACATTTTTCTCCTACAGTTGCTAAAACAGAAATAGGAGATAAACTGCCTTTAATTGCATTTTTAGCAGCATTAATGGTGTCTTTGAGTTTAACTGGTGTGATGGCATTGGGGATGCGATCGCCTAAAATTTCTGGACTCATCACCCAAACCCAAGCCTCTGAAACAAAAGGTAAAATCGAGTTTTTTGGCTATCGAGAAGGCAGAGATAGTCAAGGTAAAACCGCAGAATTTAGCATTGCTATTTTGTCAACAGAATATAAATGGCTGTTAAATAGCAGTTTCCAAATTAAATACAATGACCAAGTTGTAAGTGTTGATTTTTTAAAGTTAAATCTTGAACAAGAAGCTATACAGAAAATTATGGAATACCCTACAGAAATAATTTCTGTGGGTACAGCCACTTGCGAAGGTAATTTAGCCGTTGCCCAACGTCTTGCTCTCGAACGTGCCAAGCAAGTTCAATTATTATCTCAAAAATTATTTAAAAATACATCCAGTGTCAAAGGTTATCGCTTATTAAATCTTGGTCAATTTCAGCGCGGTAAATGTCCATCTAATCAAGATATGACTGATTACCAAAGCAGTATCATAATTATTGGTGTACGCAAGAAATCTAAAGGTGTAATTGTTGATGAAGCTCTCAGAGATAGATTAATCAATCAGCCCTTCGCAGATTTTAAATTAGATGATTATTCCTTGGGGGCAGTTGATAAATTTACCACTATTCCCCAACCTATATTGATTAGAAGTAGAGCAGCCAATAAGTGGTAGGTTATATAACAGTCCTATTTGAGAAATGAACAAAAGAGACAAGGGAGATAAGGTAGAAAGATGTTTGTACATAGCAATCTTATTTGATTTGTGAAAATCGAGAGGCTCAGATCCCCGACTTCTTTAATAAGTCGGGGATCTTTTGGTTCACGAATGATTTAGGATTGCTATATCTAGTAAATGATTTCAAAATCTAAAATTAAAAAAGGTATTAGGTTTGTGTGATATGCACGACTTGATAATACATTTATTTAGCAATGGTTCATTTATTCCTCATGGTCACTGTTACTTATGGCAACCTGGATTAGTCTGGCTGCATATTATTTCTGATGCCATCATTGCCCTAGCTTACTATTCAATTCCTTTGACTTTGTTCTACTTTGTTCGTAAGCGTCCAGATTTACCTTTTTATTGGATATTCTTGTTATTTGCGGCTTTTATTATTTTTTGCGGTACAACCCACATCGCCGAAATTTGGACATTGTGGCATCCTACCTATTGGCTATCAGGTATTATCAAAGCAGCAACAGCTTTGGTTTCATTATTTACCGCCATAGAACTTGTACCGTTAGTACCAAAAGCACTGGCTCTACCTAGTCCGATGCAATTAAGTGAAGCAAACAAGGCATTACAAGCGCAAATTGCCGAACGCTTAGAAGTAGAAAATCAACTCAGGCGACTACAAGAGGAACTAGAACAGCGTGTTCAAAAAAGAACTGCCCAATTAGTAACAGTTAACCAAAAATTACAACAAGAAATTGATGAGCGTAAATGTGCAGAAGCAGCCTTAGTCAAAAGTGAAGCAAGGTTTCAAAAAATTGCGGCTGCTTCACCGGCACAGATTTATATCTTGGCTTATTATCCCAATACCCATGAAATGCGTTATGAATATATCAGTTCCGGGGTGGCAGAAATTCAAGAATTAGCACCCCAAACAGTTTTAGCAGATGCTTTACTGACATATCAGCAAGTGCATCCTGATGATTTGCTGCTTTATAATCAGCTAACTATTCAAAGTCTCAAAACTCTAGAACCGTTTGCTCACGAATGGCGGATTATTACGCCCTCTGGCAAGATGAAATGGGTACGTGCTAACTCCCGCCCAGAACGCCGCGAAAATGGTGAAATTGCTTGGTATGGTGTGTTATTAGATATTACTGACCTCAAACAAGCCGAGTTAGCTTTGCGTGAAAGTGAAGAGCGATTTCGTCTGGCGTTTTATAATGCTCCCATTGGGATGGCACTGTTGGGATTAGATCAACGCTGGCTGCAAATTAATCCGATGTTAGGTGAAATGCTGGGCTACACTGAGCTTGAGTTTTTTAGTTTGAGTGTGTTTGACTCAATTCACCCAGAAGATGCACATCAGTTAAGACAAGGTATAGAGCAAGTTTTAAGTAATGAAAATCGTAGTTTTCAAGCGCAGTTACGTTACTTGTGTTATGGCGGACGTATTGCTTGGGGGCTAACGAGTTTATCGTTGGTACAAGATTTCCAAAATCAACCACTCTACTATGTTCTCCAAATTCAAGATGTGACTGAACAGCAAGCCATTGAACAAATAAAAAATGAGTTTATTTCGATTGTGAGTCATGAACTGCGGACTCCACTCACAGCTATTCAAGGATTTTTAGGGCTGTTGAATACAGGGATTTATGATGATAAACCAGAAAAAGCCAAACGGATGATTCAGCAGGCTGCAACAAATAGCGATCGCCTGGTGCGTTTGGTCAATGATATTTTAGACTTGGAGCGTTTATCTTCTGGGCGAGTCCAACTCATCAAACAAGTCTGCAATGCGGCTGATTTAATGCAACGCGCCGTCGGTGAAGTACAGCCTATCGCCTTAGCAGCAGCCGTTACAATTACTGTTCAACCCACTACTGCTTGCATCTGGGCTGATCCTGATTTGATTATCCAAACCCTGACGAATTTATTGAGTAACGCCATCAAATTTTCTCCCTGCAACTCAGTCATTACTTTATCAACACAACCCCAAGCCGACTGGGTACTATTTCAAGTCCAAGACCAAGGTAGAGGTATTCCCGCCGATAAACTAGACACAATATTTGAACGTTTTGAACAAGTTGATGTCTCGGATGCGCGTGCTAAAGGCGGAACAGGCCTCGGTTTGGCAATTTGTCAAAGTATTGTGAAACAACATGGTGGTAGTATTTGGGCAAGCAGCGTTCTTGGTGAAGGTAGTACGTTTTATTTCACCTTGCCAATAGCAGTCTCTTAATTCTCTACCAGAGATTTTATTCATATCTTGCTTGGTTCATTAAAAGCGTTGACTTTCTGACAAGATTCGGCTATCACAGCAGCAGAAATGCGATCGCAGCAACTACCACAAGCTCTACTATGAATACAATCCCACATACACTACCTATTCCCCCGCACTTCCACCCCGATAAAGTCGGCGAAGTTTGGCGTGTACCCTACCAAGAATGTGCAGCCGCCGCCGAAACTTGGGCAAAGCAATATAATATTCCGCCATCATCTGACGATAAAACTCGCATTTGCCTACTATTAATTGATGTCCAAAATACTTTTTGTATTCCCGGATTTGAATTATTTGTCGGTGGTAAATCTGGTAATGCAGCCGTAGAAGATAATCAAAGATTATGTGAGTTTATTTATCGTAATTTAGGCACAATTACCACAATTATTCCTACCCTCGATACACACACAGCAATGCAAATTTTTCACCCGATTTTTTGGGTGAATTCTCAAGGGCAACACCCCATACCAGCCGCAACTAATATCACTCCCGCAGATATTGAACAAGGTGTTTGGCAAGTTAACCCCGCAGTCGCCCATAGCATCACTCACGGCAACTATAAATTATTAGAAAAACAAGCCTATCACTACGTTAAACAACTCAGCCAAGATGGTAAATATCCCTTAATTATTTGGCCTTACCATTCTATTTTAGGCGGCATTGGTCATGCTTTAGTTTCGGCTGTAGAAGAAGCAATATTTTTTCATTGTATGGCGCGGCAAAGTCAAACTCAATTTGAACTCAAAGGTGAAAATGCTTTAACAGAAAACTATTCTATATTACGTCCAGAAGTTTTGATTGGCTTTGATCAATCTCCCCTTGCCCACAAAAATACTAAACTAATCAAGCAACTTTTAGAATTTGATGTTGTAATTATTGGTGGTCAAGCCAAAAGCCATTGTGTGGCTTGGACAATTGATGATTTATTAACAGAAATTAAACAGGTAGATGCTACCCTGGCTAAAAAAGTTTATCTCTTAGAAGATTCTTCTTCTCCGGTTGTTGTTCCTGGTGTTGTAGACTATACCGAACAAGCAGACGCAGCTTTTGCGAGATTTGCTGAGGCTGGAATGCACATTGTGAAAACAACTGAATTGATTGCCAATTTCATCTAATTCAGATATTCACTTCTTCAAATAACTTTTGGGATCTTGCGCCACCCATCCTTGGGATGAACTAGAACGCATTTCAAAATGAAGGTGTGGTTGTTGAGTTGTCGGTTCGCCAGTCGTTCCCACCGTACCTAATACATCACCTGTTTTAACTTGCTGATTGACCTTAACCTTGATACTAGCAAGATGAGCATAGCGGCTTTGCAATCCACCACTGTGGTTAATAATCACCAATTGACCATAACTACCTTGCTCTTGAGCAAATACTACAGTACCAGGTGCGATCGCTTCTACCGGAGTACCCACAGCCGCTAACAAATCTACACCACTGTGAAAAAACACTTCCTTGTTGCGGGGATTAATTTGCCAACCATAACCTAACCCCACAGTTGTAGCTTGCTCTAAAGGATAGCCACTAATAGATGCACGAGGTGATGTATTAGAATTTGTTGGGATGAGAGATGTTGTCTGCGGTGGATTTGGCAACCAATTTAACCCAGGAACAAAGACAATTTTTGGATTTGCTTGACAACCATTAATTTCAAACAGCGCATCAGGACGAACTTTATATTTTGCTGCTACCTCTCGCCAACTTTGTCCAGTCGGAACTTCCACTACAATTCCGTTATAAGGTGGTATTTGCAGTTCACTACCCACACTCACACGGCCATTGTTCACATTTGGGTTCATGACAATCAGTGTTTCAGGCGCGAGATTGTAGCTTTGGGCGATGCTTTCTAAAGTTTCGCCACGCGCCACTTTATGACGTTGAAAGCGATTTAAAGCCGGAGTAGGACAGTTGGCGGTTTGTGCATTAGCTATTTCTAAGTTTGGCAGTGCTGATGCTAGTCCCAACGTACTAACTAAGCTACAAAGCAAAAGCAAACGAGCAGAAAATGTCATGAGTCTTAATTTCAGAGAAACCCTAACTTTAAATTTTAATTGGGGATTTCTGGACTGTGGGCTATTGTGCGTAATCCTTTGGTTTGTAACATTTCATTTGCCCAGGCTGCATCTGCTTCTGACAATGGTGGGAAGGGCGCTTGGTTGTAATCTATGACTAAATCGTAAGCTGATATTTCATACACCTCGTTTAATAATGTCTGCAAATTAAGAATTGGTTCGTTATCTCCTGCACGTAGAGGTAAGGAAAAAGACGGAATGACATCTTGGATATTAAAGGCATATAAATCAGCATAAGGGCGGCGATCGCCACGACAAATTAAAATTCGGTAATGACTTTCAATGTCAGTATCAAAAAATGGCATCTTTTCACCATTTCGGAGTAAATCTATTTCTAGTAGATGAGTTTGACTTCCTAGTATTTCTTGCCGTTTTTCCTCATAGATTTGCCTACCTTTACCACGACGTTTGTTAGTTGGCGATAAAATTTCTATGATAGTCACTACATTTTCTGTACCAACTTCTCTTACTTCTAAATAACCTTCTCTGATAATTTCTGGTGTAGGAATTTTAACTTTTATGGGCTTGGTAACTGGTTCTGCAACTGCAAGATTAACATTACTATTATTACGATTAATTACCCCTGACGAGCCTTGAATTGATACATCTGGTATGCCAACTAGTGATGCGTTCTCCATACTAGATTCATACATCCTGACTTCTACAACAACTCGATATTTAGGACGCAGTTGCGGAGATAAAAATCTGGCAATTTCACTAATTAATAAGTGATGTACACTAGGCCATATACGCGGATGCTCTAAATAGGGGTTCATTCCTGGGAATGGAGAAGGCATTTATTTACCTCAAGCTCAATTTTATTAGACGATGAGTACTAATTTTTATGGTAACTGCTCCACTCCCGACAATATCACGAACAAGTGGTTAAGGCTGCACCACACTGATCTTCTTTAGTTAACCAACCCTTGATATCTTGATATTCTACTTGCGCCCAATCTCCTTGACAGCCTAATAATTTCACCGTCGTCTCAGGCGGGATTTTGCCAATTTTTCGGCTTTGTTGATTAGCATTAGCGTAAATATTCACGCCATTAATACCATAACCACGGGTAGATAAACCCAATTTTCCTACAGATACCCAACCTTTACCTGTAAAACCAGCACTAGCATTTGTAATTTGTACCCAATTTTTAGTAGCTGCAACAATCTGGACTGTTTCGTTAATTGGTACTTGTCCTAAAATTTTGTGACGCAGACTTATACCACTCCGCACATTTAAGCCTTGCGGATCTGGATCAGTCACATAAGCATAAATATCACATTTTTTAACATTAAGTGATTTTGCGAAAACAATTTGCTCGGATATACCAGTGTTGACAAATATACTTATACTGGTGAGTCCTAATGTAATTACTAGCTTTGTCAGAGAGTGATTGATATTTTTATTCATACTGACTTGAATACTTGCTCAAAAATCTGCCTTATTTATAGCAATTAAACCCCTATCGCAATCCTAAATGTTTCACAAACATCTATCTCCCTTGTCTCCCTTGTCTACCTTGTCTCTCTGAAGTTTCTTATTCATATCTCAAATAAAATAGCTACATCTCCACAGGTAAAAGTTAGAGTAGCTGTTCACTATACTGAATTTCTGTGACTTTGCCAGCTTCTATACGGAATGTCAATGCGGCGGCGCTATCTGGACTACCAACCCCATATACTAAAAAAGTGACGTTGCCTTCCTTAGATATATAGGGCTTTCCATAGGCTTTGATTACTTGAGATTGGGTATCACCAACTTTTACACCCGTGGGCGTGAGAAATTTAGAACTACGGGTAACAAAGTAATAAACAAAGAATAAGTTTTTCGGCTTGTTTACATAGGGAACTAAATATAAAGAAATATTAGGATATTCCAGGGTGCGAATATTGTCGCCAACGCCTGGGCTAAATTCGGTTTTAGTGCGGATGGGTTTTCCTAGAATGCGGCGTACTTGTTGTTCCGAAATTCCCGGACGAATTTTTCCCAGTCCAACTTTCTCCACAGGGATAATTGCGCCTTGCGTTTGTGCTATTTGTGGCGACTGTGCCGAAATCAAGCCTTGGTTAGCTGTTAACGCCAGCGAAAATAAGCTAGTTAATGCGGTAATTAAGATAATTTTTTTCATTTGAATATTTCAACTACATCTCTCAGCAAGATTTGACAAGTGCAATTGTACTGTTTGTCAGCAGGGATAATTGCTGTGTTATAACATACTAAATTCTGATGCAGAAAGTGTTTTTAAGCACTTTGTTTGTATCCAGTCTAGAGAAAGGTTTTCTCTGAAAGTCAAAATTTACAAGTATTTTCGGCTGTACGAGGATTTCTCTAGCTGATATAACAGTATTTGATTTTACAGACTAATCCAGCGCATACACAATCATGATTACTTCCGACATTTCTAGCTTTGAACAGCAACCATCAAGAGAAAGTTCCCGCAATTTAGATTTATCTCTCACAGCCAACAGGAAAAGTTTATTTATCTTAAAACTCTTAGAATATTTGTTGGCTGCTGCTTTTGTCTGTTGTGGTATTGTACTAACTGTTTACGCCAATAACGAAAATTTGGTTATTGTTGGAGCGATCGCTTTAACAATTTTGACTTTCTTATTTTTATTTAACAGGCAGTTATTTCAAGATTCACAAAATGTTGCCAACCGCAATTATTTGACAAAAAAAGCCGAAATTTATAGTTATATGCTAGGCAACAATAACTTGTTGTTGGAAAATAATCCAATTGTTCCTGCCAGAGAAAAAGCTTTACAGTATTGCCAGGATTTAATTGATGATTATAAAAAAGCTCGGAATCTTTCGAGAAATCTTTACTATGTTCTGCAAATATCTACGGTTATTTTATCAGGTGTGACCCCAATTTTAGTATTGGTGGATAAACTCGAAGTTGGTCAAGCGTGGCTAAAATGGCTGCCCGTAATTTGTCCAGCAGTTGCTTCCATAGTTGCTAGTATTGTCACCTCATTTCCTTTTCAAAAAAATTGGGTTGCAGCTAACACAACTTTAGAATTATTAGAGGCTGAACAAGAAAAATTTATTTTGGGTGTAACCCCAGCTTATCGCTGTTATGATGCCTCTGATAGCAGTCAGCAGCAACAAAAAGCCAGCCAAGCAATTGAACAATTTATTGTACAGGTGAATAATATTCATCTTCAACAAGTACAACAAGCCAGTGATAGCCAACAAGATAAGAAGGAGACAGAACAAACTAATACAAATAATTCTGAATCACGGGAAGATAGTTAATTCATTAGGTCTAGTCCACAATAATTCAATAGAAAAAAGGGTGTGTTGCACTATGCGACAACACACCCTTTGTTTAATATTTGGAATCTGCATTAGCCTATTGGACAGTCAGCTTATTGAGCATTGAGCAGAGTCGAAATGCGTCTTATAAATAATTGTGTCCACCTACTTGTCTTATTTCATGTCATAACCAAATAAGTTGGGGTCAACTTCGCCTAACTGCAAGTCTGCTAAACCATATTCTGCCCATCTTCGTTCTACCATTGCGGCGACATCAGGATCAGATTCTAGTGGTGCGCCCCATTCATGTTCGGTTTCGGGGGGAATTTTGGTGGTTGCATCAATTCCCATCCTGCTACCTAAACCAATTTTTTCACTGGCAAAGTCTAAGGTGTCAAAGGGTGTATTTGGCAGAATAAACACGTCTCGGCTGGGGTCAACTTTAGAACTGATAGCCCAAACTACTTGTCTGGGGTCGCGGATATTGATATCTTTATCGACGACAATCACAAATTTGGTGTAAGTAAATTGCGGTAACGCACTCCAAAAGGCTAAGGCGGCGCGGCGTGCTTGTCCGGGATAGGCTTTATCAATGGAAATAATCGCAGCTTTGTAACTCAAAGCTTCCATTGGTAAGAAGAAATCGACAATTTCTGTGACTTGTTGGCGCAGAATTGGGGTATATATACGATTGAGTGCGATCGCCATCATCGCTTCTTCTTTGGGTGGACGACCGCTAAATGTGGTTAAATATATCGGGTCTTTGCGGTGCGTCATACACCCAAAACGAATTAAGGGCGAGTCTTCCACGCCGCCGTAATAACCCATGTGGTCGCCAAAAGGCCCGTCTGGTAAAACTTCTCCTGGGGTAATTGTTCCTTCTAAAACAAATTCAGAATCAGCCGGAACTTCTAAATCGACTGTTTTACACTTTGCCAACTGCACACCAGAACCACCATACAAACCCGCAAATAACCATTCTGATAAATCTACCGGGATGGGTGTAGCAGCTGCCATGATAATTAATGGATCTACACCAAGGGCGATCGCTACTTCTAATTTTTTCCCACGTTCTGCCGCTTTTCGCAAGTGTCTCGCCCCACCCCGCACTGATAACCAGTGAACAGTCATAGTATTTTTCGATTGCAATTGCAAGCGATATACACCCACATTTGGTGTACCCGTCTCACAATCTTTGGTAATGACTAACCCCAGTGTGATAATCTTGCCAGCATCTCCACAATAAGGACGAATCAAGGGTAAAGTGTTTAAATCTAAATCATTGCCTTGAATAACTACTTGCTGACAAGCGGGAAAAAAGTCTCTCCCTGGTTTGGCTTTGAGAACATCAAACAGCACTTTCCCAAAATCTATCGCCTGGGAAATCTTCTTGGGCGGTTTTGGCTGCTGTAGCATACTCAGCTTTTTACCCAAGGTTTCCAACTCTTGAGGATGCTGCATATTCATCGCCCAGCAGATTCTTTCTACAGTCCCCAGCAAGTTCACCGCCACGGGGAAAGAAGCGCCTTTGACGTTCTCAAACAACAACCCCGGCCCGCCTTTTTGCAGCATTCGGTTAGAAATCTCTGCAATTTCTAATTCTGGGTCAACCAAGGCAGAAATTCGCCGTAATTGTCCTCTTTCTTCTAAAATTTTGATGAATCCCCGCAAATCTCTCGCCATTGTTTTAATAAAGCAAATAGTTAAGAAGTATGAAGCGTCTGTTTAATATTATGAGCTATAGCAATCCTAAATGATTGATAAACATCTCTCTCCCTTGTCTGCCTTGTCTTTGTTGTTCGCTCTATTATCTTGCCGAAGACTGTTCTCTTTTTCAAAGCGTTAACTAATTGATTGACTTTTCTTAACCCTGTTGGACAAGCAATGTGGTTATTCTAACTAAGGATAGGCATTATTGATTTTAAATAAGCTCTACCCTTCAAACATGGCGAGAATAGATTTTTTCCTCCTAGCAGGTTGTCTGTGATGTGCTTCCTGCTAGGTTTACCTATTTTTGGTCAGTGGTCAAAAGCCGAAAGAACAACGTTTCACACTTCAGACTTCAAACTTCAGACTTTCTATGGACTAAACTATTTACTTATAATGTAGTTTTGTAAAATCCAGGTAGCCGACTGTTTTATGCTTACAAGACTTTCAGCAGCTGTTTACGGGATGGGTACAGCACCAACTATTGCTCCTGAACGGTCTAGTCAAACTATTCGCAAACAATATCCCAATTACAAGGTGATTGTGTTGAACGATGACTTCAATACTTTTCAACACGTTGCTGAGTGCTTGATGAAGTATATCCCGAATATGACTAGCGATCGCGCTTGGGATTTAACGAATCAGGTACATTATGAAGGACAAGCGATCGTTTGGGTAGGGCCGCAAGAACCAGCAGAATTGTATCATCAACAACTGCGCCGAGCCGGTTTAACAATGGCTCCTCTAGAAGCGGCTTAAGATCATGGATAAATCTACCACAAACTCGCAAAAAGCAAATAACCGCAAAGATGGCAGACTTGTTTGGAATCACTCTACCCATCTTCCTGGTCTTATCCCCATTTTAGAAAATCTCTGCTTGCAAGAAGGCATTTACACCGTTACCCCAGGCGTAATTGGCCGGGTAAAAGGTCATAGCCCCAAAATGCAATTACGCATATCTGTCCCAATTCGCGGGGGTTACAAAGTTATCGCCAGACAAGGTAAGACAGTGCAAGAGGTGTTCATCCTAACTAGTTTAGTTCAGGATGAACTACAAACAGCGATCGCGATCGCCATGAAACATAAATCAACTTAACAGTTACTAGTCCGTTCTTGTCTAGTTGATTTCATTTCACACTTCATACTTCATCTAAGTTATTCTTCCACTCGATGCACTGCGAATTTATGTAGCGGTAAACTCAGAATACAAGAAAATGTTAAGAAATATGACAAAGCTGTAGTGATTTTTAAAGACATCACGACAGATTCCCAATCGGGTAAAATGACTTTTTCTAAGGCAAAAGCAACACAATATACCAGCCAGTAAGAAAAACTCATTCTAAACAAAATCTTTTCTGTTTCTTCTATGTCATCTTTTGGTTGCTTACCGTCCCAAAGTAATACTAAACCAAGAATACAAGCACCAAAGGAGACCGCAACTACAAAATCATGACACAAGAAATTCATCGACTGCATTGGCCTCGATCCCAATATTTTGCAATTGAGTTTCAGTCTAAAGGAATATTCCTTGCAGTTACAAAAAATATTTACAAACTGCAATAAGTCATGCCATTAATGTTACAAACTGCAAATAACATAGCTGTAATATCAAGTTATTTTTAGATTTATTTAACTTTATAGTAGGGGACAGGTAATAGGTGACAGGTGACAGGGTTAAAAGCTTTGTGGTGTCTAAGTCTTATTATTTATCGATGTCTTAAGCAAGTTGACTACTGCTATAACTAGCGTTCAAAATCATTCGTGATAAATAAGATCCCCGACTTCTTTAAGAAGTCGGGGATCTAAAAGACACAATGATCACAAATCCAATTTTCTCCCTTTCATACTTCACACTTCAAAAATTCATCGTAATTTGATTCACCACATACATACTTTGAATCCGCCACATACCATCGCGCCGAATTAAATCATAACGAACCCGCAAACTTTCGTTAGAAGACTTTTTCTTCAGACCATTTTCATAAAACTGTGTTGCTTCTTTAACAGTTGCTAAAACGGCGGCGCGATTGGGGTCTAGGTCATTTTTACTGACAAATTCTATTTTGATGCTGTGGTCGTATTTGCGATAGCGGTTATCTAGTTTATCTTGCTGGGCAACTAACCGCCATTGAGACAAAGATGCACCAGTTAAAATGTTATTTAAACTGTTAACATCATGGTTTGGCCCTAATGCTAAAGCTTTGGTAGAAAGCCAAGTCTGAATTACTTCTTCGGCTATTGCATCGGTGAGGGGGCCGTCAGGTGGCATTAATTCACTATAGGGATCAGGAATTTCTATGGGTGGTTGATTAAGTTTTATTGCTAAGGGGTTTTCTGGTAAACCTGGAGAGGGGGAAAAAATATCTTTCAACCAACCAAAGGTTGTGGAAATTATTAACCAGAAAACTAAGATCCCAGCTAAGGAAGCGAATACCGTCCAGACTAACCTGGTTTTGCGGTCTAAACTGCTGACAGGGCGGCGTTGGCGAGGGCGGCGATCGCGGTTATTATCTAACCTATGTTCTCGGTTAACAGGTGGATTTGTCGGCTTCCGTCGTCGGCGCTTTGGTGTTGGATGGGGCGCAGCACTTTTACCATTGAGATGATTACCTGCTGTGTTGTTTGTCCGGTCTGGGGAAGTAAAAGACGCAACGGGAATTTCCGGCGTTGGGGTGCGACTAGCCATAGCTGGTGCAGGTGGGGTATTCGTTCTCGGTAGCGGTACCTGAGAATATTCAGGTTGTCTATGGTTGGGAGTTTCTGGTAAATCCAAATCTGGCATTTTAGCTTGATTTGGACGAGAACCCCCAGGCGTGTTTGGTTGACGGTGATTTGGTGGCGGTGCGTTAACAGGTTGACGATTAATGAAACCCCACTCGTTGGTAGTTTCGGCATCTGTGGGTAATGCTTCTAAATACGCTTGCACTTGGGGGTTGGCAAAGTAATCTTTAAGTGCGGCTGGCTGTCTTGATAAATCCCGAAAATGGGGAAACACTTCATTTTGTAACCACTGTTCGCCATACAAACACAAACCCGGTAACAAATCAGGAGAGTCCTGGGATTTTTCCCGAATAAAAGCTAAAGCTTCGTATTCCTGACTCATTTCCAAAACACGGGTGGCTTCTTCAGTTTGTCCCAGCAGCAAAGCACAAAGTGACTGTTCTAGATGCACATCTTGACGCTTACCCAAATGCAGTAGCATTTGCCTAGCTTGACGAATTAAAGCGGGTTGGCGTTGGGCAAATCCTCTAGCAATCAAAGCATAAACGGCGAGGTAAGTAGCTACTGCCGATGGGCGCTTACTTTCAGCTTCAAATAACTTATGCTGTTCTGTAACTGTTAAGTAGTGGCGAATTTGCTGAATAAATCGCAGAAAATCATCTATGCTTAAACCCGATTGATCGTTGAGAGTGCCATCAATACCACCACGATCTTCTAGGATACTTTGCAATAATTCTAAGCCTTGGCGGCGTTCTACTGTTTTATCTAAAGATAACTGTAGTAATTCTAAAATCCGATAAGGACGTAGTTTATAAAGGTCAGCTTGAATTTCTGCCTGGACGCTGGTAAATATACCTTCACTCACCAGCATTTCTAACCCAGACTCTAAGGAAACTGCGGCATTTTCGTAATAACCTTGTTGCCACTGTTCCCGCCCTAATTCTAGACAAGCCAAAGCCACAGTCAAGACAATATCAGGATGTTCGCTGCTTTCGAGAAAGTCTTCCTCGATGGGATAATTGCCAATTTTGGCCGAGGCGACACCATTATGGTTAGCCAGGTATGTTTTACCAAGTTTGAGGACTTGTTCGTATTCCCCCAACTCTTGCAAAATTAATAACGCCCCTACTAATTCCTGTTGGGGAACGTCAATACTCAGGCCTTGGCCATCAAGATCATGACTAGTTTCTGTGCGGTTGCCTGCGGTGACTGTGGCAGTAGCTGTGCCATCAGGATCATAAGCATGGGACAGATAAAGCTGATCGTAACTGCTACGTTCTTTTGGATTTGATAAAACCACGTAAGCTGTTTCTATAATTTGTTTACGAGAAGAAATTGCTGCTTGAGAATACTCCCGTCGTGGCAGTTGTACAATGCGATCGCTATATGCTTGCCGCAATTGTTCTTCACTTGCCGCCAACGGTAGTCCTAAAATTCGGTAGTAATCTAGCGGAATTCGCACAGCCTACTTCCCCTGCACCGAGATCAACAATAATCCACCTAGAGCATTCCAGGTATGTAAAACCGTGCCACAATATTACGGTGAATAACACCGCGCCGGACTTACACTATAAGTGTATATTGCAACAATTAATTTTGTTCCCTCTAAAATTTTGAGACACATTTTAGTACTATTAATTTGACTTCGCCTAGATAAGAGGGAAACTTTGTTTTAATTCTTAGTATTTCCTTGTGTATAACTGCTATCAGCCATTAGACACTGCAAAACTCTCTGGCGATCGTTCATCATAATCGACATACCTAAATAAATAAGTTTATCTGCTTGACATTATACTTACGTGTTTGCCCTGGCTCTGGAGTGATAGTAGCAATACTTGTAACGGTAGATGCGTGATAATTACAAGGAACAAAATGCTACCATACTTAGACCTTGAGTTACAACTATCTAGCAAGCTAAATTCAATTGCGGCGTTTATTTGTGGGAAATTGTTAATAGATATGCAGAAACCAAGCTATCCTGATTGATAGCATCTGTACAGCAGTTGGGATTGTAAAACGCCAGAGGGCAACATTCAAGGTCATTTATGGCAGTTAGGGTGTAAAAATCGCAGATAGCGACGATAAAATCCAAAATTCACCTACTTTTTGCCTCTATATCCCAATTATCCTACTTAGCGCCGAAATTTTTAGTTTTTGTCTTCAGCACAACCAGGCCAAACAGCGGCCTATTTAACATGGTAAATTTCAGTTTGACAACAGGGATACTAAAAAAATAATGGTTCAAGAACGGACGTTACCTAAATTTGATACTGCCAGCGCCCAAATCACCAAAGCCGAAGGCTTAATGCTGTACGAAGATATGGTGTTAGGACGCTTTTTTGAAGACAAATGCGCTGAAATGTACTATAGGGGCAAAATGTTTGGTTTTGTCCACCTATATAACGGTCAAGAAGCCGTTTCGACTGGCGTTATCAAGGCAATGCGTCCGGGAGAAGATTACGTTAGCAGTACCTACCGCGACCACGTTCACGCCTTGAGTGCGGGAGTTCCAGCCCGTGAGGTCATGGCCGAATTATTCGGTAAAGCTACAGGTTGCAGCAAAGGGCGTGGCGGTTCCATGCACATGTTCTCTGCGGAACATAACTTATTAGGTGGTTACGCTTTCGTGGCTGAAGGCATTCCTGTGGCGGCTGGTGCAGCTTTTCAAAGCAAATATCGCCGTGAAGTTTTAGGCGACCCCAAAGCCGACCAAGTAACCGCCTGCTTCTTTGGTGATGGTGCAGCTAACAACGGTCAATTTTTTGAAACCTTGAATATGGCAGCTTTATGGAAACTGCCAATTATTTTTGTGGTGGAAAATAATAAATGGGCAATTGGGATGGCACATGACCGCGCCACCTCCGACCCAGAAATTTATAAAAAAGCCAGTGTCTTTAACATGGTGGGCGTAGAAGTAGACGGTATGGACGTACTCGCAGTCCGGTCTGTCGCCCAAGAAGCAGTTGCCCGCGCCCGTGCTGGAGAAGGGCCAACATTAATCGAAGCCCTCACCTATCGCTTCCGTGGTCACTCCCTAGCCGACCCAGACGAGTTACGCAGCAAAGCTGAGAAAGAGTTTTGGTTCTCCCGTGACCCAATTAAGAAACTGGCTGCTTATATGGTGGAACAGAATTTGGCAACTGAGGAAGAACTCAAGGCAGTTGACAAGAAGATTCAAGACCTAATTGACGAGGCTGTGAAGTTTGCTGAAAGCAGTCCTGAACCTGATCCTAGCGAATTGTATCGCTTTATATTTGCAGAAGACGAGTAGTTGTCAGAGACTAGGGAGTAGGAAATTAGGGACTAGAGGCTAGGGACTAGGGCTAGAGATAAGACATTTATTTTTAGACCCTCTAGCCTCTCACCTGTAACCTGTAACCTGTAATCTCTAAGGACTCATCTTGTGCCTAAAATTACCATTGAACAAAGACAATACAAAACTTATATTCTGGCTGACGAAACCACTGGTAATCAGATAGAAGTTGTCCCAGAACGTGGCGGGATTATTACTAGCTGGCAAGTCCAAGGTCAAGAAATTTTCTACTTGGATACAGAACGCTTTACTCATCCTGATTTGAGTATTAGGGGTGGAAATCCCATATTATTTCCCATCTGTGGTAACTTACCTGATAACACTTATACTCACAATGGGCAGCAATATACCCTCAAACAGCATGGGTTTGCCCGTGATTTGCCTTGGGAACTTGAGGAAGTCTGGGAAGACAAGACAACTTATGTCAAAGTTCATCTGGTCAGCAACGAGCAAACAAAAGCGGTATATCCCTTTGATTTTCATTTAAGTTTCAGTTACAAAATCAATGGGAATACTCTGGAAATTCAACAACATCTGCATAACTCTTCTGCCACACCAATACCCTTTTCCACTGGGTTTCATCCTTACTTCCAAGCCCCAGATAAAAGCCAGCTAGAATTTGCGATTCCGGCTGGTGAGTATCAAGACCAGAGAACTAAGGAGAGAAAATTCTTTGGTGGAAATTTTGATTTCAATTTGGATGAAATTGATGTTGCCTTTAAGCAGCTAACTGCTAATTCAGCTACAGTCACCGACAATAGTCGTAAATTAAAATTGACTTTAGATTACGGCGATGAATATCCCATCGTGGTATTTTGGACGCTCAAGGGCAAAGACTTTTATTGTTTGGAACCTTGGAGTGCGCCGCGCAACTCCCTGAACACAGGCGAAAATTTGACTGTGGTAGAGCCAGGAGCCAACTATCAAGCATCTGTTAGATTGACGGCAAGTTTTTTCTAGAAACCCCTTTACAAATCCACTGGTGTTTGTGCTATGATTGGAAAGTTGCAAACAAAGCAAAAGGGTCGCTAACTCAACGGTAGAGTACTCGGCTTTTAACCGATTAGTTCCGGGTTCGAATCCCGGGCGACCCATAAATAATAATACAGCTTCAGAAGAATGCAGACATCGTATTATATCTAGTTGTCGAAGTACATATCATTAAGACCATAGAGAGGTAGTAACTCTACTTAACTCGGTGAGCGGAATACCATGTGCAGGAGAGGATTTTAGCGTTTCCGCACAGATGGTCGAATCATCACTCATTACCTGGATATGATATTCAGATAAAAACTCAAGGGTTTAGGAGAAGGTGAAAGGGTATCAAGGTATAGGTTTTTGGTCAATCATAGAAGAAATCAATCCTGGCTACAAACCATTGCGACTTTAATGACTTGACGCGCTTTCATGTCGTGAAAGACTTGTTCTAAATCGTTTAAAGGTCGCTTTTCACTGATGAGTAATTCTAAAGGTAGTGTTCGACTCGCTATCATTGAAAGTGCCGATCGCACATATTCTGGTGTGTTGTGAAATACGCCTTTGAGCGTAAGTTCGCTGTAATGTAATTGTTCTGTATTGACGGTAATTGTCGTATCTCGTGGACAGCCACCGAATAAGTTGACTGTTGCTCCAGGACGAGCGCAAGCGATCGCAGTTTCCCATACACTAGGTACACCAGTAGCTTCAATCACCACATCTGCGCCCCAGCCTTGAGTCAGTTCTTTCACCACACCAGGAATATCTGGAATTTGATGATAGTTAAATGTTTGTGCTGCACCTAGCTTGTGACCAATTTCTAGCCTTTGGTCACTTCCTCCCCAGAGTAATACTTCAACAGTATCAGCCAATGCTGCCACAAACATTAAGCCGATCGCCCCATCTCCCAAAATCACGACTTTATCTTTGGGTTTGATATGGGAACGGGCGACACCATGCAATACACAAGCTAAAGGTTCAGTTATCGCCGCCAATTCAAAAGGTAATTCATCGGGCAGGTGCAATAAATTATGCTGGACGATGGGTGCAGGAATTTTCAAGTATTCGGCAAATGTGCCATTATTCCAAGTCAAATTCGGACATAAGGAATATTCTTGGCGTTGACAATAGAAACATTCCATGCAGGGTGCAGAGTTATTGGCAACAACGCGATCGCCCACTTGCCAATTAGTTACACCTGCACCCACCGCCACAATTGTTCCTGCGGCTTCATGACCAAATAGCGTTGGTGGTTTCAACATCTTGGCATGACCACCACGTCGCCAAACTTTCAAATCTGTACCGCAAGTTGTTGCTGCACCCACTTGAATCACGACTTCGCCGGCTGCTGGTGTGGGGTCAGTTACTTGCTCTAACCGTAAATCTTCCTGACCATAAAGTAATGCTGCTAACAAGGCTTGTGACCTAATTTAAAAGCTCCACCTGATTTTATCAGGTAAGTATTCAGAATTTAGAGGTGCGATCGCCTTACCACTCAACTCAGCACTTCTTTGGTGAACTTCGATTACATTTAGATGTCAAAGCCTTGCTGGCTAGAATAGACTGTTTTTGTGTACCTCTGGCTACATCTTGTCAAAGAAGTTAATCAAAATTAATTTTCACAAGGCAAATTTAGCTTTCTGTAAAACATCGATTTCTCAGTGAATCTAATCTTAGAAATCTTTTTCGTAAACAATGTAGTGTCTAGGATGGCGCTATGCCAAGTTCTACTTTAATTTGGCTCCTAGCTGGCTCAGGTTTGTGTTTATTAGAACTGTTTTTACCGTCGGCTTTTGTCGCCTTTATGATGGGTATTAGTGCCTTTGTGGTGGCGCTAGTTTCCCAATTTGGTTTGAGTTTATGGCTGCAAGTAGCAATTTGGCTATTGCTTTCCACAATTTTGATAGTACTATCTCGGCGGTATTTACAACCGCGACGACGCAAATCAAAAATTCAGGATGCCATTGTAGCGGAAACCTTAACAGAAATTCCAGCAGGCAAAACCGGACGAGTTCTATATGAAGGCAATTCTTGGCGGGCTAAATGTGATGATGACAAACTTGATATTGCTCCCCATGAACGTGTTTACGTAGTCAGAAGAGAAGGTACTACGTTAATTGTTATGCCAGAAAATTTGTTGCATTCAGATGAAGTGTGAAAGTTGAGATTTGAAGATATTTAATTAATAACCAGGAGATTTACAGTGGAACAGCTTTTGTTATTGATTTTTTTAGCCCTTGGTGGTTCTGCGGTGGCTGGTTCTGTCAAAGTGGTCAATCAAGGTAATGAAGCTTTGGTAGAAAGATTGGGGAGCTATAACAAAAAGCTCGAACCAGGACTGAATTTTGTTGTGCCTTTTTTAGATAAAATCGTTTACCAACAAACCATCCGCGAAAAAGTTTTAGATATTCCGCCACAAAAATGTATTACCCGTGACAATGTGGGTATTGAAGTAGATGCGGTGGTGTACTGGCGAATAGTTGATATGGAAAAAGCTTGGTACAAAGTTGAAAATCTTCAGTCAGCAATGACCAACTTAGTACTAACTCAAATTCGCTCAGAAATGGGACAACTAGAATTAGATGAAACCTTTACCGCCCGTTCCCAAATTAATGAAATTTTATTAAGGGATTTAGATATTGCTACAGACCCTTGGGGTGTGAAAGTCACACGGGTAGAATTGCGCGATATTATTCCTTCCCAAGCAGTACGCGAATCTATGGAATTGCAAATGTCTGCTGAACGCCGCAGACGGGCTGCAATTTTAAATTCTGAAGGTGAACGGGAAGCCGCAGTAAATAGTGCGAGAGGTAAAGCAGAAGCCCAAATTCTCGATGCAGAAGCGCGGCAAAAATCATTAGTTTTGCAAGCTGAAGCGGAACAAAAAGCAATTGTTCTCAAAGCCCAAGCTGAACGTCAGCAGCAAGTTCTCAAAGCCCAAGCCATTGCAGAATCAGCCGAAATTATCGCCCAAAAAATCAATTCTCAACCCAGTGCGAGTAAAGCTTTAGAAGTTCTATTTGCCTTGGGGTATCTCGATATGGGCGCGACTATCGGTAAAAGCGATAGCAGCAAAGTTATGTTTATTGACCCCCGCACCATTCCCGCAACTTTTGAAGGTATTCGCTCAATAGTTTCTGACAATAAGGTAGATTCTAACGCTTGGTTGGGTAGAGAAATACCTGATGTGAATGGTCAATAGTCATTGGTCGTTGGTCAATATTCAGTTCGCAATGACCTAGTTAACCATATAATGTTACCAAACAAGGTGGTAAGCACTTACGAAAAAAAGTGATCGCACGTCCGCAAAACCCTTGTGCGATCGCCCACCCAATTCACCCTGCTAAACTAAAATCACACCTCGTAATTTTCAGGAGCTATGAGCGCCACAACTAGCCAAACTCTCACCCTAGAAGCGTTTCTGAAGCTCCCAGAAACCAAACCAGCTAGTGAATATATCAACGGTGAGATTATTCAAAAACCAATGCCGAAAGGAAAGCATAGTCGATTGCAACTAAGGTTATGTAATAGCATTAATGATATTGCAGAAAATCAAAAAATTGCTTACGCTTTCCCGGAGTTGCGTTGTAGTTTTGGTACACGTTCAATTGTCCCTGATGTGGCGGTGTTTAAATGGTCACGCATTCCCTTTGATACGGATGGGGAAGCACCTAATGACTTTTTATTGTGTCCTGACTGGACAATAGAAATTATTTCTCCTGAACAAAGTTCTAACAAAGTAATTGGTAATATTCTTTACAGCCTACAACATGGTTGTCAGTTAGGTTGGTTAATTGATCCAAACGATCGCTCCATTCTTGTTTTTTCGCCGAATCAACAACCAGAATTATTACAAGGTAGCGATCGCTTATCAAGCTTACAGGAAATCAACCTGAATCTGTCAGTAGAGCAGGTTTTTAGTTGGCTGAAGATGCAATCTATGTAAACAAGAGTATCAATATGAGCGATCGCTAATTATCTTCAGTAAGATAGTGCCAAATTTTGACAGCAATTTTACCGCAAACCGACGGTGGTTGTTCTGCTGCACAGAAATATCTGGAGAATGACAATGTATCACAGACAACCCAAAGCAGCTAAAACTTCTACAAATCACTCCGATGCAATAGTTAATCCATTCGCACCCCGTCCTTTTGTTGTCTCCACCGAAGCAGAAGATAGCACCCAAACGCCCAATTTACAGCCCCAGGCATTTATAAATAATACATCAATTTCTCCAAACAACTTTGCCAATATCCCCGTTTTTCCTCCTGGTTATCAACCTCCACCACCGCCACGCCTTCAGATGAAACTTGCAATTAGTAAACCAGGGGATAAATCTGAACAAGAAAGTGAAAGTGTAGTTAAGGAAGCTATGCAACGGCTTGATATGCCTGTTGTCACGGCTATTCAGCGCAGTCAAAATCAGATTCTCAACCGAGACATTGACCCCACTCAAGTCCAAGATGGAACAACACCAATTAACCCCGAAGATATCGATTTAGAAAAAATTGGTCATGGCTTGATTTATAACGACGTTTTGACAGATCAAGATAAAGAATGGTTGAGAGAACAAGGATTTCAAGAACAATGGTTTCCTGATGGTAATGTCGTCAATGCGGGTCAGGGATTGAATTATGGATTATTGTTACCGACCAAACAAGGAGTCACAGCCGGAAAACACCCCGTGTTGGCGTTTCGCGGAACTAGTGATTTAGCAACGGCATGGCAAGATTTAGATATTAACTCTCCTGGACATGGTGGTATTCAGAATTTACTTAAGGAAGTTCCCACAGGTTACATCGGTAATATCGTTTCAAAATCAGGCAAAATAGATGTTACAGGCCACAGTTTAGGCGGTGCATTAGCTCAACATTTTGTTGGTACTCATCCAACTTTGGTGAGACGACTGGTAACATTTCAATCGGCTGCGCCTAATGCCAAGCAATATCACAAAAATATTGAATCGCTACCAGAAGAAGAAAGACCAGAGGTAGTTCACCACATTGCTAAAGGCGATATTGTAGATTTAGCCGGAGGAGAACATCTCAAAGGCACATTTTTTGAACATGATCTAGAAACTTCAGGATTAGCAAATTTCTCTACACTCGCCAGAATTAAACAAGCACACACATCTCAGCTATTAAATACTGAAGATATCGTCGGCGAAGCAGGTCATGGTCGTCATGCTAAAAATATCACCATGATGGAAAATGCAACTCGTCCTTATACAAAATCTCGATTAGTCGAAGCAGGCAGAATGATGGCGCTCAATAAAGGTACTGCTGTTGCTGGTGGCTTGTTGGTTGGTGCGGCGGGATTAGCAGGGACAGCAGTAGAAGTTCCCACCAGATTAGCTTACCAAGGTGTGAAAAAAGCCGGAAGTGCGATCGCTTCTGGTGCATCAATAGCTGGAAGTGCGATCGCCTCTGGTGCATCTAAAGCCGGAAATGCGATCGCTTCTGGTGCATCAATAGCCGGAAATGCGATCGCTTCTGGTGCATCTAAAGCTGGAAGTGCGATCGCTTCTGGTGCATCATCTCTTTATGAAACTGCCACTAGTTTCTTCTCTAACAACAACCAAGAATAATCCGATAGCCTTCTTATTTGATATCCAAACAAAACAGACAAGGGAGATAAGGGAGACAAGGAAGACCAGGGGGACAAGGGAGATAGATATTTGTAAACCATTTGTGATTGCTATATAAGTAGTTATATGAATAACTCATTGATATTTGAACGCCATTTTAGTGACAAACTTGAGATATCACTAGAAATTCCTCAAACTTGGCAAAAAATTGCCAATCATCATTTAGATGAGCATACAGAAGGATATTTTCATCCTGCACAATCGACATATAATCCCCAAATTTTTATCAAGAAAATTGTTATTCCTGAAGCAGAACAACACGAACAAAACTTTATAGAACTTGCAGATGAACTGCTGCAATTACCCTTACAAAAATTACAGCCAGAACAGTTTGAAATAATTTCTCAAACACTAACAAAAATTGATAAATATCCGGCAAGATTAGATATTTTTGTGTTTCAACCACCTGATGTTGAACTGCCCATTACACAATATCAAGTTTGTTGGCAATGTCATCAACTTGTTTATGGATTAGTTGCAATGATAGAGTCAACCGCAGAATTAGAATATTTACCAATTTTCGCCACAGTTGCAGGTTCGATTAACTGCCATCCTGATGTTAGTAGCGAATGATATATGAACAATAGTATCGATTTTGGCGATCGCTATTTTTCTTCAGTAAGATAGTGCCAAATTTTTACAAACTTTCTACCGCAATAATACGGTAGGTTTTGTGTTGGCAAAAAATATCTGGAGAAGAAAAATGTATAAGCGACAAACTAGTAAAGGTAAATCATCGACAAATCATGATGCACCAGCAAATCAATTTGCACCTCGTCGCTTTGTCATTCAACCCCAGACCGAAGAAGCAGAACAAACACCAGCAGATTTACAAGCAAAATCACCAACAACACCAGGTAACAACCTTGCCAATATTCCCATTTTTCCCCCTGGCTATCAACCGCCGCCACCACCAAGAATCCAAATGAAACTTAGCATTGGTGAACCAGGGGATAAATATGAGCAAGAAGCTGACAAATTAGCAAAAGATGTAGTGCAGCGAATCAATTCTTCAGAAACTCCACCAGTACAGGCACAGTCACAACCAGAAGAAGAAGACAAACTGCGAGCTAAACCCATAATGCAACGTCTTTCTGTTGGAGGTGGTATGGCAGCAACATCTGATTTAGAAACATCTATTCAACAGGCAAGGGGTAGTGGACAACCTCTGACAGAAAGTATCCGGGAACCAATGGAGACAGCCTTTGGAGCAGATTTTAGTGGTGTCAAGATTCACACCGATGCTCAGTCAGATCAATTAAATCAATCAATTCAGGCGAAAGCGTTTACTACAGGACAAGATGTGTTCTTTCGCCAAGGGGAATATCAGCCAGAAACTAGAGGAGGACAAGAATTGTTGGCTCATGAATTGACTCATGTAGTGCAGCAGAATGGTAAAACATTGCAGAAAACGAGTGATATCAACAGCATATTGAGTACTGCCAAAGCAGAAGTGCAACAAAAAACGGCAATAAATACGATTCAAAGATACTTAATGACCGATGAGCAGCGACAGGAAGTTTACACCAATATGGCGAAGAGTAAAGTAGCCAAAGGATATGGACAATTCTTCAAAAAAGGAGGCAGAGCATATTTAGAAACATGGCTGACTAAAAATGAAGCTTATACGAAAAATGTGAACTATGATGACGAAGACATTAATCTAATAATTGAAGTATATGAAAAATATGAAAAAGTAATAGGGTTTTTGAGTTTTAATGAGTTTGTCGATCTGTTAGCTGAAGTTGGCGGAAAAGCACTCACTTATGCCACAACAATGAAAGAGCTTAAATTCAAAAACCAGCCTAGTATAGTTTTTGGATTTTGTTTAACTCAAGCAAACTATGATTCAGCGAAAAATGTAATAGTTGTTGATCCATTCAGAGTAAAGGATGATTTAGAAGCCTTAGATGCAGCATTATTTGAGTGTATGAATGCACTTCAGAGAGATGAGATGCGTGCAAACTTTAAGATCCCAGAGGATGCAGAGCGAGGATTAGCAATAGCGAAACAGGAATTTAAGAGTGAATGTATGTACATAACGCAACTGAAGAACATCAATGATGCTAGCAATCTTGATGAATTGGTCGCAAAGTTAGGCATCGACAAGATGTACTTGGAAACGGTAAGCTTCGATAATTGCAAAGAGGGCGGCGTTCCTATGCCAGATCGCTCAATCCTTTCGCGCCAAGATGCACGAACAGCCTTATGGCATTACAAAACAAAAGATTGGGCAGAGAAAGATAGGGAATATGTATGGGTGCGAGCAAATCATGGAGAAGGTGTGGCATCATCTATGGAGCTTTATGCCCATTAGACATCTCCAGAAATTCAATATACATTAGCCAGAAATCTTGTAGGGTGCGTTGATGAAATTGAACGCACCGTATTTATATTTATTTTCGGTGTGTTAGGCATAAGCCGTAACGCACCAAAAACCTTGCAATGGATGTGTTAAGCTGTCTTGAAAAGATCCTATGTGTATTTCAAAAAATCAACAGACAACAAAAGACATTTAACTCTGTCACCTGTCACCTACCTTACTAACCTCTATACAAAATTTCATTCCTACTAGTAGCGCCTAGTTCTGGTAAAGAGTTAGCGGGTGAGTGGGGAGTAATCGCTGTAGGAACTGCGGGAGCTACTGCTAATTGTTTGACTAGACTTTGCAAGAACTTGTCTTGTTCTATGCGGTAATTTGAGACGAAGGGGCCACGGTTGAGGATAGCAAACCAAACTAAACCGCGATCGCGTGTTGGCACAACTCCAGCTAAAGAACTGACATCGCGGAGGGTACCAGTTTTCATCACAGTCCCGACAGGCATATGTCTGCTGTGTACCGTTCCGCGATGATCAAACCCAGACATCGGAAACAAATCTGCTAAATTCAGGTTATATGCTGCTGCTTGCTGTTGAATCGCCATTAACATCGCACAAACAGCCCTGGGAGAAATGCGATTTTCTGGGCCAAGTCCAGAACCATTGATTAATTGAATTTCTGACTCAGGTACTCGCGCCAGATAAGCTGCTGTTGATTGCACTACACCTGCACCGCCTACTGATTCTGCCAGCATCTGTGCCATTTCGTTATTGCTGTAAACGTTCATTTCTTTCAGCAATTGGCGCAAGGGCAAAGATTTGTGCCGCACTAGCAAAGTTTGTTGTGGCGGTTGAGGGGCAACTTTGACAGCACCTGTAATCACAACTTCCGGTTTGGGTGTACCTTTGGGCATGATGGAGTAGACATAAGTTTCTGGACGAGTCCAAGTTTTATAGTTAAGTGCTTGCTTCACCATCTGACCAGCCAGTAGGGGGTGACGCTGGAAATTCATGGCGAAATTGCCTGTAATCACCAAGTTCCCTTTTACTTGCTTAATGCCCATTTTATTGAGTGTATTGCCCAGGGCGATCGCTTCTTCCCATACAAACATCGGGTCGCCACCACCAGCAATGACCAAATCACCTTGCACTACACCATTGACTACAGGCCCGGTAGTCCCAATCAAAGTTTCAAATTGATGGTCTGGCCCCCAAGTTTTCAAAGAAACTAAGGAAGTGGCAATCTTGGTTAACGAAGCCGCCGGTAATGGTGTTGTTCCTTGATGATTAGCCATGAGTATTGGCCCAGACTGTAACCAAACACCTTGGCTTTCGGCTAAATTTTGGGCAACTAACTTAGATTTAACTAGTCCTTGTAAGTATTGCTGGACAGTAGTTACCCCGATGGGGTTGGGATCAGAAGCCAGAACCAAGCCAGGGTTTGCTTGCCCAGCTAATGCTTCTAAAGCATCAGAAGGCTTAATTTCCACCCCAGCCATTTCCAGCCACAGAGAAACCAAACCCGAACTTAATAATTCCAGCATTTCTTACTCCCCAAATTCTACGATGTGCTTTGTGATTTACTGTGCTAATATACAGGCTTTTTTATGCTCATCAGCATTGGGTAATCATAACTGGTCTCTTCCTAATCTGGTAGTCGGTAGAAGAAATTTTTATTTGTTATTTATTTGACTTGACTATGACTTACGCAAAAGTATAATAAAACGAACCGCAAAGGACGCAAAGGACACAAAGTTATAAGAGTTTGCGAGATTGATTGCGTAAGTCTTATTGACCATAGTTAGAGTGCTTTAATTTCTAAGCGATCGCGGTTCTATTTTATATATGAACAAGAGAGATAAGGTAGACAAGGACAACCAGGGAGAAATCTTTGTGAATCATTGAGGATTGCTATAGATAGCAAATAATAAATATTTATAGTAGCAAGACTTAAACAATTTAGTCGCAAAGTTTTCTAGAGAAAATTTACCTAATTAGTTTATCTTATGCAAGTTTTTAGTCTTGTGAATTTGGGAATTATAAAGATACAATCATTGGAATTTTTATGTCTCTTTTAACAGATGCGCTGGATAGAATTGAGACTTGGTTAGTGAGTCATCAACCTGAATTTGCCTTGAGTTTAGCGCCTGGATTAACTCGCCAAGAAATAGACGCAATTGTTGAAAATTTTCCTTATCGATTGCCAGAAGAATTATACGAGCTTTACGGGTGGCATAATAGTTGCCGAGGTTTAAGTTGTGGCTATGTAGTTCCTAAGTTTGACAATTTTTTCTCTTTGCAAGAGGCTTTGAAATGGTACGCAGACTTTTTAAGTTGGGGCTTTGATTGGAATCCGCAGTGGCTACCAATATTAGATTTTAATGGTGATTATAGATACGCTGTTGTTGTGGGAGAGGAAACTGCTCCCCTTTGGTTCATCGATCCAGAGGGTGGTATTGAAGAAATTCGCTGGGATAGTTTAACAGATTTAATGCTGGCGACAGCAGAGTGTTACGAAACTGGTGCTTATTATCTTGATGATGAAAGAGACACAGAGGCAGACGAACAAAAAGTTGCAGAAATTCACCGTAAGTATAACTATCGGGGCAGAGAAAAATCAACTACGAATGAATCATACAATCCTGAGCCGCCAACAGTTGCGAGTGAAGTTGATTTGTCTCATCCGAATGCCCTAGAAGAGTTAATTCAGGCTTTGCAAGCTGCACCATTGAATCCTGATGCTGGTATATTACAAGCAATGGCAGCTAATACGTTAGATAATTTAGTAAATTCGGGTTTAGCTAATTTAGTTGGTGCGGAACCGTTAGTAATTGGTTTACAAAATATACTCTATGACAATGCTGGCCATGCTCTGGCAGCAAAAAAGTTAGGTGAATTAGGCGATATTCGAGGAGTTGAGCCACTGTTACAAGCTTTAAGCCATCCCTCTAGTAAAGTCAGAACGAATGCAATTAAATCATTGGTAAAGTTGGGAGATAGTCGAGCCGTTGAACCGCTAATTCAGTGTTTGCAAGACTCAGATTTTTTTGTGCGAGCCGACGCAGCATGGGCGCTGGCTGAATTTGGCGATACTCAAGCGATTGAACCGTTAATTGAAGTATTGAGTTATCAAAATCATTCTACTGCTTGTCGTGCGATCGCCTCAGCATTAGGAAAGTTTGGCGATGTCAGAGCTATAGAACCTCTGATTGCAGTGTTTCGCAGCAATGGTAGTTTTCTCATAGATGTTTCTAGTTTCCCTCACGTCAAATTAGCTGTGGTTCATGCTTTACGGCTCATGGATGATTCTAGAACTACAGATATTTTGGTGGAATTTCTCAGAGATAGAGAAGGTTTATTACAAGCTATCAACAGAGATTGGCTACGTTCTGAGCAAGCAACTAAGGAAGTTATCGAAACTCTCTTTACCCGTCAATATCCTGACTTAATCCCAATTTTAGCCCAGTTGCTGCAAGATTCTGAAAGTCGCATCCAAGTGAACATAATTTCAGCGATCGCTAAAATTGTCAATCCGCAAATAGTCGATTTATTAATTTTAGTACTAGCCAGTGAAGATAACTGGCTACGTCAAATGAGTATCTCATTCCTTGGAGCAAGAAGAGAAACTAAAGCCGTTGAGCCTCTGATCAATATTTTGCAAGATGCAAATGCAGATTTACGTTTAGCTGCTGTTCAAGCTTTAGAAAAAATGGATGATTCTAGGGTTGTAGATGCTTTAATTGCAATGCTCAAAGATGAAAATTATCATGTGCGTGGTACAGCAGCATTGGCATTAGGCAATTTAGGAAATTACCGCGCTGTGGAAGCATTAAATCTATGTTTAGCAGACGAAAACTCTGTGGTTCGTAAAATTGTTCAACAAGCATTAAATAAAATTTCGTAACTAAAAATCATGAAATATGAAGAATTGCCGATAGTGTAATACAAAAAATAAATCATTCAATTTATTTAATCAACAAGACTGCTATGTCTCTTGTATCCCTTATCTCTAGACAATGGGATATTCTTTTAATTAGCATTTTTGGATAACTGTGATGCTAATACAGTGCTACTCTGTTGGCGAAATAATTCTTAGATAAGTTGTTCAGTCATTATTTAGACTATATGAGAACACCTGCAAAAGCCCTACAGTTAAGGCTAAAGTACGCCTGTGGGACAAATAATTAGTTTTTTTGCAACACAATATTACATTAATTTGAGTCTACAAACTTCGTTAATTGGCATTTAAAGTTTTGACTAACTATCAAATTATGAGCTTGAAATTAATTTTGATTTCATGTATCTTGTTTTTATAATCATTATCATATAAGTACACTTAGTCAATTTACTTAATTAGCTAAATCATGTAATATATTCATAAATTTCAGCATCTATTCAAGCTTTGCTGTTAACCTCAAACAGACTCTCATACCTAATTTAGTCATCGATAAACATAATAAAACTAGACTTACAAAGTATTTAATAACCATATATCAAGACAAGTGGTATTGCCAAAACATATCTCTGTCGCAGAATTGAGGGCATTTGAGAGATTACAAACTCCAATTTGGATTTATGATTTAGAAAATATGCAGATGTGGTGGGCAAACAAAGCATCACTTCGTCTTTGGAATCTTCCCAGTCGGGAAGAATTGCTCAATCGCAACTTCAGTAATGTTCCCGAACTGAGTTGGATGCCTCAGAAAAACTATCTGCAAGAATTTCAGCAAGGAAAAACCATCACTGAAAACTGGACATTTTACCCAGATGGGCAACCTGTTGCTGTTCGCTGTTTTTGTTCTGGAATTAAAATCGAGCCAGGGCGAATGGCAATGCTGGTTGAAGGAATTGTCGAGTCCAGCAATCCAATTGAGATCGACATAAGACGCACGCGTAAGTCAGTGATTGAGAATTCCCTTATTTTGGCAAATCAGCAGCAAGCAGCTTGGGAAAAAAGCCAACGCGTCGACGCAGAGTTACGCTGGCGGGAAGCATTGTTAAGTTCGTTGACAGACACATCTGTACTAGGGTTTTTGGTAGTTGACAATCGCACCGACGAAATTTTGTATTTTAATCAACGCTTCTGTAAAATTTGGGGGCTGGAGCATTTAGAAACGCAAATGCGCCTTGGTGTGTTGAAGAATAATGATATTATCCCTGAGTGCATACCACTGATAGCCGATTTACCTGCATTTATAGAATCCTGTAAACCGTTACAGTCTGAGGAAAATCGTGCGGTAGTAGAAGATAAAATTTTGTTTGTTGATGGACGGACAATTCGTCGCTTTTCTAGTCAAATTCGAGATAGCCAGGATCAATACTTTGGGCGACTATATATCTTTGAAGATATTAGCGATCGCTTACAGGCAGAAAATTCACTCAAAAATAGTGAACAAAACTATCGCTCTGTCATTACCACAATGGCAGAAGGCATTATATTACAGCAAGCTGATGGCACTATTACAGCCTGTAATGAAAGTACCGAAAGAATTTTGGGGTTAACATCTGAGCAAATGATGGGAATATCTGCTATCGATCCACGATGGCGAGCGATTTATGAAGATGGTTCACCGTTTCCGAGGGAAAATTGTCCGGCTTTGGTGACATTACGTACAGGGCGACCCCAGTTTAACGTGATCGTAGGAATTTATAAAGCTGATGGCAGTCTGACCTGGGTTTCCATCAATTCTCAGCCCTTGTTTTATCCGCACCAATCAAAGCCTTACGCAGTAGTCGCATCATTTACAAACATTACAGCCCACAAACAAGCTGAACTCGCACTACAACAGCAAGCCCAACGAGAACGAATGATTGCGAAAATCGCCCAACACATCCGCCAATCCTTAGATTTAGAGGTAATTTTAAACACTACAGTCGCCGAAGTTAGACAATTTCTACAAACTGATCGTGTGATTATTTACCGTTTTCAGGCAGATTGGAGTGGTGTAGTAGTGACTGAATCTGTAGCCGCAGGTTGGCAACCGATATTAAATATGCAAATTACAGACAAATATTTTGGAGAAACACAGGGAAAATCTTACCAACAAGGCCAAATCAAAGCGACTTCAGATATTTACACAGCCGGATTGACTGATTGTTGTGTGCAGTTACTCGAAAAATTGCAAGTCAAGGCTAAACTAGTTGTGCCAATTTTACAAAGCGATCGCCTTTGGGGTTTGTTAATTGCTCATCATTGTAGCGCCCCTCGCCAGTGGCAACCGTGGGAAAGTGAACTGCTGCAACAACTAGCAACACAACTAGCGATCGCAATTCAGCAATCGGAACTCTATCACAAATTACGACTTGCTAACCAGCAACTAGAAAACATCGCAATGGTTGATCCATTAACTCAAATTGCCAATCGTCGCTGTTTTGAGAGTAAACTGCAAAGTGTCTGGCAATATCTGATCAGAGAGCAAGGTTGTATTTCCTTACTATTATGTGACGTTGACTATTTCAAACAATATAATGACACCTACGGTCATCGGGCGGGAGATGATTGTTTACGCCTTGTAGCCCAAGCTTTTCAACAAAATCTTAAACGCAATACAGATTTAGTAGCTCGTTATGGGGGTGAAGAATTTGCCCTTATTTTACCCAACACTAACGAACAGGGTGCGGTTCAGGTTGCCCAAGCAATTCATCAAACTGTTAAACAGTTCAATATTCCCCATCTGACATCGGTAGTCAAAGAATATGTCACCTTAAGTATTGGAATTGCTACAGTAATTCCCACATCTGATTTGCTGCCTTTAGATTTAATTGATGCCGCAGATAAAGCCCTTTACCAAGCTAAAGCCCAAGGACGCGATCGCTTTTGTGTGAGTCAAATTTATGCTCAGTAGGTTATAGCTTACAGGTTATAGGTTACAGAGGTAAAAGTCTTCTGCTGCTATTCTTGAAAATATTGGGTTACTACTCAGCACTCAGCACTATGGGCAGGGGACAAGGGGGACAAGGGAAGGGAGACAAGGGAGGGGAGACAAGGGGGACAAGGGGGACAAGGGAGACAAGGGAGCAATCTTTCTACCCCCTCTACCTTGTCTACCCCCTCTACCTTGTCTACCCCCACTCAGCACTCAGCACTTTCTACTTTCTCTCAGGATGTGCTATTTCCTCTTGAGAAGGACTACCCATTTGGTTAATTGTGGCAATCATCTGATACAACCGCCCTAAATCCCGTTGATTGAAGTGCAGAATTAACCGAGGTAAATCAGCAGTTTCATCTTGGGCTTCTTGGGGTAATGCTTGACTTTTTTCAATTTTGCCTTTGACTAGAATGTCACTGAATTCAGCATTCAATTGTTCGACTTCCGCGTCTGACAAATCACAACTTAAACGAATCACTAACTGATTACTAACATAGCGGCTGGAATGATAAACCTTGTAAAAACGCGTAATGGCGTTGCAGGCTACTTCCAGGTTATCTGTCACCGTGTACAAATTAGGGTCTTCTGGGCTGACAAGACCTTTCTGCACCAGTTGTTGATCAATATAATCGCTCCAAGACCGCCAATAATCACCGCCAGGATGGTCGATTAATACTAAAGGTACAGGGCCAAATTTACCCGTTTGGCTTAAAGTCATACACTCAAAAGCTTCATCTTGAGTACCGAATCCGCCAGGAAATAGCGCCACCGCATCACTTTCTTTGAGGAGGAACAGCTTACGGGTGAAAAAATACTTAAAGTTAATTAACTTAGGATCACCTTCAATAATAGGATTTGCTTGCTGTTCAAAAGGTAACTGAATATTTAAGCCAAAAGAATTTTCTCGCCCAGCGCCTTCATGACCTGCTTGCATAATCCCACCGCCGCCGCCTGTCATCACCATAAATCCTAGTTGAGTCACAGCGCGACCAAATTCTAACGCCATTTTGTATTCTGGCGTTTCTGGCGATAGGCGGGCAGAACCAAATATAGTTACTTTACGTACGTGTCGGTAGTTATAAAATAACTCGAAGCCTCGCTCCATATCCGCTAAAGCAGCCGATAATATTTTCCAATCCAGACGCTCAATGTCACTATCGGCTAGACGGATGATAGTAGCAAGGGTCTGTTGGATATATTGCCGATTTTTTAACGTCGGTAGGCGATCGATTAAGTCAACAATATCAGCTTGCAGAGACTCTAATGTGTCGAACGACGCAGATGAGGTCATGAGAACAGATGGCAGAGTGGCAATACATTCTATCTAATTTTGGAGCGATATTTACAATTTTTTTAGAATTTGTTGAAATGTCTGAGGAAAGAAAGTGGTGAGTCGGAGTCGGGAAGTCCAAAACAAAACCCCTCTAAAGAGACGCTTAGAGGGGCAAGATTTGGGTATGTATAATTTCAGTTATTCTCAAAATTACGCAAAGGCTTGAAAACACGCAGATTCTTTCGCTTATTCTTGTGATGAGTCATTAAATAATTATCAGCATAACGGAAGGCAGATGCACAATCGTAAGCTGCGATCGCTACAGCTTGCAAAAATACTTGCAGAGGAATTTCAAAACTGGAAATTCTTTCTGTGAGCAGTAATAATTCTCTATCTGTTGCTGGTACAGCGGTTTCTTCTGCCCATTCTGGCTCATTAAACAAGTCTTCAACTAGCGCCTTGGACATTTTGTACCTCCCCAAACGCATAAGAAGCAAAGCCTGCGATGAAATTTAACTGTTCTTCACGAGTTTGCAAGTTAACAGGTAGTTCAGTACTAGGAAATCCTAGTTCTCTTAAGATATCCAAACAGTAAGCACTGGTTTGACTATAGGAAGCTTGCTCCCATTTATGGGCTACTTCTTTCGCCATTTCCAGATTGACTCTAATAAATTTCATCGCAGGGCTAGTCATAAGTTGCACCCTAATAAACTGGATATTGGCAGTGTTGATCAGAACCCCAATTCAATGTAACCGTGATCTTGCTGAATTTATGAAGATGGGTAATTGAAGGATCAGCGCATTTGCGTAATTGACGGCTGAGAGAATACGCAAATTTTTCAGAATAAACAAAGACGGTCAATCGCAATGATACTTAAGTGCTGACAGTATCTACTGAAATACTGAGATTGATTATTGACTGATTTGTACTTCTTCTGCAACCCGTTTAAGGCGGCGTAATTGGGCTTGCATATCTTGTTTTGTCCACGCTGCGGCAAAATTATTAAATCCCCAACTCACGATGGGATTAGGAATCACAAACTCGAAGCGATTGAGTAAGCATGTTCCCTTTGCTACTGGTTGACATTCCCAGCGATCGCGTCCTTGAAAAAATCCCTGAAATTCCCAAACCACTAAACCTGGTTGTCTTTCTACAACCACACTTTTCAGAGTTGGTTTCACCACAGGAACTTGAATAATAAAGCGACTTTGACTGCCTATATCCGTACTCCAAACCTCACCTATAGGTTCGCAGCGCAATGCAGGATTCAGCCAACGGTGCATCAACCCTAAATCGGTAATACAGCGTTCTACAACTGCGGCTGTGGCGTTAATTTGAATTGATTGTTCAAAAACTTGGGTCATGCCAACTCACCAATCCTGTCGCTGCCCTTAGATTAACTCAAAATGGCTTGTGATCTACAAGCTCAATCGAGACTTACGCAGTGAGAAGAAAGGGTGTAAGGGTATAGGGGTGTAAGTATCTAAAACTTTTACACCGTTCGGCTGACGCTCACGACGAAGCTCCACACCCTTACACCCTACACCCAGTCTCAAGAATTTTGTGCGTCAATATTTTGTTATTTGTAACAAATTAGCCTATCTATCAATTGCCTAGATATATTTACTGGTAAATTGATACGCAAAATTCACGTAAACTTACTAGAGTGTAATTTGGCATCCTCAAATCTACTCTACTGAGTTCACAAGTATTTTTGGCAAACACATAAACTTAATACCAAAGAAACCATGAACACAAATTGGCCAGGGATAACCCGGTTGATAGACATGGGTTTGTCGATAAAAGGGCAGGAATTGTTAGGACAATCACCTAATCTGCCGTTAGATCAACCAAACTTAAACCAAGGAATTGCGGATCTGCAAGGAATTGGACAACAAGTAATTCTATATACACCAAGATTGCTAGGTGCTGTAGCAATCTTGTTGGTAGGGATACTGGTTGCTTTGGTGATAGCGGCAATAACTAGAAGCATCCTGAATCGCACAGACATTGATAATCGCATTGCGGCGGGGGTGACAGGACGCAGAGATGTTCCTCAAGTTGAGAAGTTCATCTCTGGTTTGGTCTTATGGAGCATTATTCTCATCACGGTAGTAGCTGCTTTACAGGCGCTGGGACTGGAAGTCGCTTCTCGACCCCTGAATAATTTCCTCGACCAACTAATAGGCTTTTTGCCAAAAGTTTTGGGTGCAGGCATTCTGTTAGGGGTTGCTTGGGTGTTAGCAAGTATTATCAAACTTGTGACGTTGCGAGGATTGCAGGCACTCAAACTGGATGAGCGGCTAAATCAAGAAACGTCGGAAGATACTATCAGCCTCGATCGCATTTCTTTAAGTGAGACGATCGCTAATGCTTTATATTGGTTTATCTTCTTACTGTTTCTGGCACCAGTTCTTGATACTCTCGGACTCCGACAGGCACTTTTACCAGTACAAGCCTTAATTACCGAAATTCTTTCAATCCTGCCCAACATTTTGGCAGCAATTTTAATTGCGGTGTTGGGTTGGTTTTTAGCGAATATTGTCCGCCGAATTGTAACTAATTTATTAGCCACAACAGGCATCGATTATTTAGGTAGTCGGTTTGGACTTTCATCAGCAATGGGCGCACAGTCTTTATCGACAATTATCGGCACCATTGTTTATGTTTTAATTTTGATTCCTGTAGCGATCGCCGCCCTGAATGCTTTGAAAATTGAGGCAATATCTGTACCAGCAATTACTATGCTGCAACAGATTTTAAATAGTTTGCCTGCTATTTTCACCGCCGTAGCTATCTTAATTGTCGCCTTTTTTGTGGGGCGATTTGTCGGCGATTTAGTCACTAGTGTTTTGACTAGTTTGGGCTTTAATAATATTTTTGCAGTACTGGGTTTACCCTCACCTGCTAGACAAGATGTCTATGCTGAAACACAACCATTAACCCCACTCCGCACACCTTCAGAAATTGCTGGCATTATTACTTTAGTCGGCATTCTGCTATTTGCCACTGTAGCAGCAGTGAATATTTTAAATATTCCGGCTCTAACAACATTGGTAACTGGCATTTTAATTATTTTGGGGCGGATTTTATCCGGGTTAATTGTGTTTGCTATCGGATTATTCCTGGCAAATCTCGCCTTTAATTTAATTAGCAGTTCCGGCGATCGCCAAGCGAAAATTCTAGCCCAAGTCGCCAGAATTTCTATTATTGCACTAGTTTCGGCAATGGCATTACAACAAATTGGGGTTGCCAGCGATATTGTTAATTTAGCATTTGGTTTATTACTTGGTGCGATCGCTGTTGCTATTGCTTTAGCTTTTGGTTTGGGTGGACGCGATATCGCCCGCGAACAAGTTAAAGAGTGGCTAGATTCTTTCAAGGATAAAGGCTAGTACCATAACCTATGAAAAAACCCGCTTGCAGGAATGGATTAACCATCTTGAGCGGGTTTTTTTAATTGTGACTTCTGACTACTGCTTACATCAATTTCAAATCAGGATATTCTGCGAACAAATCATCAGAAGTTAAGGTATCACCTTCAGCTTGAGGAGTCCATAAAACTTCAATTGCTAACAATTGTTCACCAGGAATACTACCCATTTGGCGCAAGGCTTGGCGTAAGTCGTCAGCAGAGTTGATAGCAGGAATTTCAAATTTACCGAGAGTTGCTGCTAACAAGGTAACGATAATATATTCCCCAGGGCCTTCAGTAATGAGGCGAGTTGGGTTGTCGAGTTCATCACTAGCAGGTAAAGCTTCTTTTGCTAAAGCAGCTTTGAGTTGGTTATTGACGTTAGAAAGAGTTTCTTCACTAAATTTGCTGCGTTCTGCCAATGCTAAACGATTGAATTGGCTTTCCGCAGAGTTTAATTTAGCTTGTTGTGTACCACCGCCACCATAGACCCAATATTCTGGATGGCGGAGTAAAGCTAGACTTGTTTCTTGGACAACTGCGGCTCTACCTTCGGGAGAGTTAGTATCAGCCAGTTCAGCAATTTTGTTGAGTGCGGGTTGCAAATCACGGGCTTGGGCTAACAAACCAACTTGCAAGCGAGTTACAGAAACATTGGGGTTGCTGTTATAACCAACTTCATCAATTCCATCACTGTTAGAACGGCGGAAACTTTGAACCAGGAAGTTAGCGATCGCAATAAAAATTAAAATTGTAAATAGACCGCCAAATCCGCCGCCAATACCCCAAAACGGTAAGAGGAACGGAAAGCCAAAACCACCACCAGGATAAGGAGCATAGTATCCGCCACCACCAGGAGGTGCGTAGGTACGAGGTGTATAAGTGCGGCTCGAAGGAACTCGAAATGAACCGCCCCCGATACGACCACCACTGCGAGCCGCTAAGGCTCCGTCAGCATGACCTAATGCTAAAGCTAATACTAAGCTGAGGACAAAGAAGGTTTTTAACAGTGGTTTGATGGTTTGTTGTAGTTTTTTACGCATAACACAGTCGCTTGAAAAATTTGATTGCTGATGATTGCATCCTATTGTTGATAGGATTTTGCGGTATGTAGCTGATGCCAGCCCGCGACTAGTAAGCGAGTATTGTATTGGCAGTAGCTTTCTGTAACATCATTAACTGTTGCTACATCTTCAATTTACCGCGACTTACCCTAGGTACACAGCAGGCGCAGGGGGGATTTCTGTAGTAGATTACCGTACCTTGGAACTTCTGCTAGAGCATAGTAACTTTGGGATCAATTAATAATTGCTCTAAAATCAGGCTAACGATGGGTGCATCCACTTTCAGCACATAGTCTTCAGGCTGAAGTCGGATGCCATACAAACAAAGCCTGCACTTCGACAAGCCCAATGACCACCTTCTCTGGTTAGGCTTCTTTCCTACTGACTGGCTACACCATACCTAAATTTAATTGCTGAAGAATACAATTCATCCAAAAAGTACTCTTAACTACTTCCAACTGACAAAAATAATTTCAATTATCAAAATAAATTGCTTATGTATTCACCAAATAGCATCAATTATTACAAAAATATATATAGGACTTGCATTTGGTTTTGAGAAAAAATACAGTAAATCCAAAAATGCTCTTTCTCTCTCTCAACACCTAACTCACAGCCTTTACAGATAATTTCAAAAATCCAACCGGATTCCTATATTTAACAAACACTTCATATAAATAACTAGTGAATCTCTATATTTAATGATTTAGAATATTTTTTAAAGGATGTTAATAAATTCACTTAAGCAAGAGGAATTGAGAATTATGTTTGTTTCCCACCACTTGGAATAAAAGAATGATAATTAAAATTGGTTATGTATTGTATTTGTCGCAAATAGTAACTTTTTTTAAACAACTTTGACAAATTTTATAATTATTTAACATTAAGTGCCAGATAAGTTTGCACTTTGGATACATGACAAATCGGTCAAAGTTCGGTTACAGAATGCAAAAATTTCACATTCTAGCTACAAGTAAATTCTGCTGCATTTTTTACAATCTCCCTTGGCTAAAATATACTTAGAGGAAAAAATAGACACATAGTTTTTAATTTATCTACTGGTCAGATGAAAATAAATTGCGATTCTAGATATATGTAGATATAGTATAAATAGCACCAAGATTAATTAGAACTAGTCAAGCAAATTTGTTACCAAAGTAACTTAAATTAGTGGGACTCACCTTGTGTAACTTCAGTAAGTTATTGGTGATGATAACTACTATTAAGTAATCAATTGATGTTAATGAAATATCAAGTCTGAGGTGAATTTTGATGAATATCGAAATTCTAAAGTGATGATGATTATCAATTGCTAACTGTTAGTGAGCAGAGCTAACTTACGGGCAGCATTATACTTATATTAAACATACAAACAAAATTATTATTTACATAAAATTACAAAAATTAACATGGAACATATTTCTCAACTAGCGCCAAACATTAGAGAAAAAACATCATGTCCAGATATTTTAGTGATATCGCGTCTATTTTTGCCACAAGAGGCGGTAATTAGTGAATATATCTATAACCGTTGTGTGCAAGATCCAGAACGGATTATTGTGTTAGCGGCTAGTTGTGCGGGAGATAAAAAATTTGATGAGACGCAACAGTTCCCCGTCTATCGCTGGCCTAATTCTAAATATTTGCTTGGAGGATTTTGGGGAAATGTTTTCCAGTCTTGGATGAATTTAGTTAGTTCATTTGTATTAGCAATTAAGCTTTATTTTCGCTATCACTATCGTTATATAGAATGGGGACACAGTTACGAGTTTCCCTCACTATTATTATTGAGCTATCTATTACCTATTCGTTTTTTTATTTATCTACACGGTTATGATATTCGCTCTGTATTAGGCAATCCCTTGTGGCGATCGCTCTTTAAGTTAACATTATCCCGCGCCACGGGCATTGTTTGTAACAGCGCCTTTACAAGAGATTACCTCAGAAACACATTCCGGTTGCAAACTCCTACCCATGTCATTCATCCCATAGTTAGACCAGAAAAATTTAGTATCGGGACAAACCAAAGTCATCTTGATAATTTACGGCTTAAGATACGCCAAAGCTACAACATTCCCGAAACCGCAATTGTCATCCTTTCAGTCGGAAGACTAGTAAAACAGAAAAGTTTTGAACAAGTGATTGAAAATCTCCCCTTACTGTTGACTATTGGGATAGATGTTCACTATGTAATTTGTGGTCAAGGTGCTTGTGAGTCAGAATTGAAAAAGATCGCACAACGCTTGCGGGTAGACCAACGGGTACACTTTGCTGGTCACGTACCTGAAAGCGAGTTAGCAGGTTACTATGGAGCTTGTGATATCTTTGCGATGCTGACAGTGAATGATAGCAAAGCAAAATTTATTGATGGTTTTGGGGTGACATATCTAGAAGCAAGTTACTTTGGTAAGCCTATAATTGCTTCTCGTTTAGGTTCTGTGATTGAGGTAGTGAGTCACGAAGAAAATGGTATTTTAGTTAACCCAAAATCTGGCTATGAAGTTTTTCAAGCCTTTAAACGCTTGTGTCAAGACCAGCAATTGCGCGAACAACTCGGTCGCAAAGGTAAAGAATTAGCGAGGCGCAAAACTCTTCACCGGATGCTTTATCAAGAAAATTAACCACCGCCAACAATAGTTACAACTTCCAAGCGATCGCCTGGTTGTACAATCGTTTGAGGCCAAAATTGGCGATGCAAAATTTCCCCGTTATACTCCACCGCCACTAAACGCGGATTGAAACCCAATTGTTGTAGTAAATCGGGTAACAACGATGGAGATGAACAACTGCGAGTTTCTCCATTTACCTGAAGGGTAATTTGCTCGGACATAACTGTTTTGAACAAGGGGCTAGAGGTTAGGGGCTAGGGGTTAGTTTTATATTTACTTAGCACTCAGCACTCAATTCTGAATGATTTCTGGTTGTGGTCGGACGCGATTTAATTGAGACAGCAAGTATTGAGTGACTAAAGTTGGCTGTTCGGCTTGCATAAGCGATCGCACTACTGCTACCCTTTCTGCACCAGCATCAATGACATCATTGATATTATTGGCATCAATGCCGCCAATGGCAAACCAAGGGATAGGGCTATTTTGGGCGGCGTAGCGGACATATTCTAAGCCGGCTGCGGCTTTACCTGCTTTGGTGGGAGTTTCGTAAATGGGGCCGACACCGATATAATCTGCGCCTTCGTTAATCGCCCTGTGCATTTCTTCCGAATTAGTAGTAGAACGACCAATGATGCGCTGTGGCCCCAATAATTGACGCGCCAAAGCAATGGGCATATCTTGTTGTCCCAGATGTACACCATCAGCATCTACAGCTAAGGCTAAATCGACGCGATCGTTCATAATCAACAAAGCGCCATAAGCATGACATAGCTGCCTAAGTATAGTTGCTTGTTCCAACCGCACAGTATCATCGGAATTTTTATCGCGGTACTGGACTAAAGTCAATCCGCCTTTGAGTGCAGATTCTACCGTGGCGAATAAATTGTCTGATGGCGATGTGACTAAATATAAATGCGATCGCCACAATAACTGATGGCGTTGATAACCCATCAAACTACTTTCTAGGGTATAAACCCGATAACGCATTTGCTTAAAAGCTTTGCCCATATTGGGGCTATATAGCTTGCCATATTCTTCCAACACCCGCAATGCTTCTTGAACACGGCAAAAGTTAGCTTGCAACAGCGACTTAATACTAGCGCGTTGTTCTTCTTGGGGATGAGATAAATCAGTGCCGATATCACCTACTGTATCTCGTGCTGCCCGTATTTCTGCTGTATGCCACTTTGCTAACTCTTGTCGCAGGTATTTACATTCTCCTGCTAACTGAGCATTATTCAACCCAAAACGACACCACTCCTCGATGATGCGTAAACCTTCACGAGTGCGGTCTAAATTAGCATCTAATATGCGGTAAACAATTTGCTGTATTTGCTCTTGTTGGCTATACGGCTCGACCATTACCACAACTCCATTAGTGCTTTCATAATAGTCAGCCTCTTTCATATATGCAATGTTTTTAGCATCATTAATTTACTAAGCAAAAGGTATTAAGAAGCAAAAAGTCTGAAGTGTGAAGTCTGAAGTCTGAAATTTTCTCCTTTGGGTGGCTGCCCCAAGGGTAGGATAATTTCATCTTTCAGCCTTGACCTTTCATCTTTGACATTTCCTTCATTAATTACTTTGTCTTTAAAATAGCCAATAGGTCAATATTGTGGGTAACATTATCGACATATTACTGTCTAAGGGTATAAGACTTTATTGTTATTTCTTAGGAGTATGGTAAAAATGGTTTCCCCCAATGTATCAGGTCAACATTATAGGCTGGCGCTCAAGCTGATAACCCTTGATCAACTGCATCCATCTTTAAATTTAGCTATACCGATAGCTTTTGGTTACTCGCTTTTGCTGTATATGTTTGGTATGGGAGTGGCAAGTTTAACTTTGCTGGCAATCAACAGTAGTGCTGTTGCTCAGATGCCATCTGTACCAAATAGAATGCCCCTGGGTGAAAGACCAATTTCTCAGGTTAATGTACTGTTTGTCAACCCAAGTATCGGGGATGACACGACAGGTAATGGTAGCGATCGCACACCGTTAAAAACTATTACTCAAGCTTTGCGTGTTGCTCAAGGTAAGACAGTAATTATGCTGGCTCCAGGTAATTACAGTGAAGAAACTGGGGAAATGTTTCCTTTAATACTACGACCGGGGATTTCCATTCAAGGTGATGCAGCTAACAAAGGTAGTGGAATTACAATTCAAGGTGGTGGCTTGTATCTCAGTCGCAGTTATGGCGGACAAAATGTCACGATTGTGGGGGCAAATCAAGCTGAATTAACAGGGGTGAGTGTAACTAATTCTAATCCTCGTGGTTATGGTTTGTGGATTGAATCAAGTAACCCTGTAGTGTCTGAAAATACATTTATCGGCAGTACTCAAGATGGTGTAGCGGTGAGTGGTAATGGCGCACCGACAATTAGTAAAAATTATTTTTATCGAAATGGAGCTAATGGTATTACCCTGAGTGGTAGTTCTCAGGCAAAAGTGCAAGAAAATATTTTTCAAGAAACTGGTTATGGCGTAAATATTACCCAAAATGCCGCGCCTGTGGTTATGGGTAATCAAATACAAAACAATCGTTCGGGAATTTTAGTCCAAGGCAAGGCGCGTCCCATTGTCCGCAATAATGTGATTGCCGATAGTCAAGAAGATGGTTTAGTGGCGATCGCCCAAGCTATGCCAGACTTAGGTAATACTACAGAAGCTGGTGGTAACGAATTTCGGAATAATACTCGCTATGATATTAATGCTAGTGCAGTCAAAGAAGCGATCGCTGCCACAGGCAATACTTTAACTAGCAACAAAATTACAGGTAAAATTGATCTGAATGCTCCAGCTACGGCTGTTGTAGATAACCCCCAACCAACCACGCCAAACACAGTTATCTCAGCCATTCCCAGCAATCCAGAAATTACTGTTTCTACTCCTAAAGCTCCACCCACACCTAATCCAGTCGCCACATTACCTACCAAACCCATCAAACCCAAATCGCCCCAACAAAAACTTACTCCTCCCCCTGGTGGCTTCCCAGTTCCCAGCAGCTTGGTAGGAACCCAACCAGCAACAAACATCCCACCAGTTTCTACAGCCAAACCAGTACCACAACCAACATCCTCACAGTTCAATTACGTGCAGATTGACACGAACACCATTGAATTTGCTGCTCCCGATTCTGTCATCCAACCAACCCCAATCCCCAATACAACAATTTCTCCAGGTAGCGCAGCCCTGTTACCCGTTCCTGATGGTAATGTTCCCCTGGGGAATACTAGCAATCTGCGAAAAGTCCCACTTCCCCAAACTAATACAAATACATACACTCAAAGTTATTTACCGCCTACAAGTAACACACGTTACCGCGTCATCGTTGAAGTAGCCAACGAACAAGAACAGGAGCTAGTAAAATTTGTAGCCCCAGGTGCATTTTCTACCATCTGGAACGGGCGTAGGGTGATGCAAGCAGGCGTATTTAGTAATCGTTCTAACGCTGATGAAATGTTAAAAAATCTCACCAATAACGGCTTACGAACTATTATTGAACCTTTGAATTAAATCATTAGGGGTGAATGGTTTTTCGCCCCTAATTATGTAAAAAAACATCAGTTTTAAAAGCTCTATAGCAATCCTATCTGAGTTGTGAAAAAGTATTTTTTTAACGTAGACGCGAAGCGGCTTCCCGTTCGCGTAGCGTCTCCCTTTGGGAGAAGGGTACCGCAAAGGACGCAAAGGACACAAAGAAGGAAAAGAAAGAGAATTTCACAAATGATTTAGGATTGCCATAAGATCCCTTGATGTTGATTTTAGCTGCAATTCCAAGCGAGGCGCACGGATGCGTCCCATAATACCTGTAGCTGCGATGCCCCAGTCTACGCTGTCATCGTCTACGGCTGGTTTATAAAGAGAATAACCAGCAACACTGGTGATAGCTTGAAGATATGCGTTGCTAAATTGTTCTTTCTGTTGATTAATGTCCACTACTCAGCACTTTACTATAGTTTCAGCTTTAATTGCAGTTCATCTTTAATGCGGTTGAGAATTGAGGCTTCATCTAGATTCGCGAGAATTTTGCTGATGACTGCTTTTGGCCCTTCTGGCCCCCAAGTTGCACCATTGGCTAAATAAGCTTTCGTGACTTGGCCAATACCGTAAGAAGAGACACCAGCTACCCCTGCTTGGGTGAGTGCAACGGTGACATAAGGTGCTAAGGTAACACCTGCTGTAGCTGGTGCAGAGATACCCAGTAAAGTTTTCAAACCACTTAAGCCCAAGTTGGCTAATAATTCACTCACACCAATACCGCCCATACTCAAGGCTATTCTTTGCAATAGTTTCACCGCACCAGCTTCAGTCATGGGGATGGCGTAGAGTTTCGATAAACCTAAAATCAAAGCAATATCAATAGCTATACTACTCAGTATATCTACGACTGTCACCGGATTGAGGGCGATCGCTAGGGCTTTAGCCATCACCGCTTTCCAAATCAATTGATTGGCGTTCTGTTCTCGAATTAAGAGTTTGCGTTGTACCAGTTGCTCATTGACAGTGTCAGCATACAACATCGAGTTCAGCGCCACTAAGGCTTTACCCTCACGTTGTAAAATCTCTAATATCTTCAGCTTTAATTCTTCAACTTGGGCGTTTCCGGGACGCAACTGCAAACCCCGACTACCATCAGAGCGAACTACCGCCGTTTTCACCAATGGAGAGGCGGCTGACATAACAATTTCTAAAGGCGTGAGTAATTCCTTTACCCGTTCATCTCGAATTTTCTCATAAATTGCCAAGCGATCGGCGGCGGGATATTGGTCAACTTTGTTAAACACCAAAATGATCGGTTTTCCTGCTTCTCGCAATTGGGAAAGGGCTTGGTGTTCTATCTTAGTCATGTCTCCCGAAATCACAAACAAAATCAAATCAGCTTGTTTGGCGATTTGTTCTGCTAAGGCGGCGCGAGTGTCACCATCAACTTCATCTAACCCAGGGGTATCAATCAGTTCTACCTGAGATTGACCAACACTCGGTAAAGTCACACGCAAAGCTCGTTCGTTTGAGCCAATAATTTCTTCGTGAATACTCCAATTAACCCGTTGTGCAGCACGAGTTACACCATGCAAAGGGCCTGTTTCAAATACTGGTTGTCCTACCAAAGCATTCAACAGAGATGATTTACCCCGTCCTACCATCCCAAAAGCAGCAATCTGCACAACCATCCGGTCTAACTTGGCCAGCATAGTTTCTAAATCAGCCAGTTCGGTTTCTAACCCTGCCTTTTCTTGTGGTGTCAGGTCAAGATTAGCTACCAAGTTTCGCAGTGCTGTTTGGGCTTGTTTATAATTCAGTTCCGCTTGAATATCTTCAAAGCTAAAAATAGCACTATCTAGTTCTTCCTCCCAATTAGGCGAGTTACTTTGGTCTGGTTCTGGCAATTTAGAAGGCATGTTAACCGGAGATTTTTGATTTACCTCATTTTTATCCTAGTTATTTTTTACAGGATATGGGGCGATAAAATTCAGTGTTCAGCCTGTCTTCACCATCCACACCAGAAAACTCAAGATTGTTTCCACTGGAGGCAGAGGATAATCACTAAAGTCAATGGTGACTGTTTGCCCTTCTAGTTTGAGAAATCGCCATTGTGTTCCACTGCTGACAGTACCGTAAATTGTTGCGATAGGCTGTCCTTTGGCTTCATTGAATCTTTGTGCAGCCACCATTTCAGCAATACACTGTCCGAGTCCTGATTTTAAATCTGATTTTTTCGCTTCAACAATTACAATTGCGGGTGCTTCCACTGTTAACTGTTCAGACGAACGACTAATGAGGAAGTCGCAGACACCGTTAAGTCCAATACTTGCATCAACGTTAAACTCTTCCCCCGAAAACACACTGATGGACGAATGGAGAATGCGGCGTACTTCCAACAGCACAGGATTGATAATTACCTCAGAACGGGCTTTTTCTGTGTCAACTGCAATTGCCCAAGGCAAATCTTCTAAAATAGCTTGCAGTCTGGAACTGGGATGTACAGGTTCGATATTTTCGGGAAAAAACCGTACTCCCTCTACAATCATCAGGCGAAAATCTTGTTTCAACCTGTCAATAGTAAATTGACTATAAGGCATAAGCTATTTGGCGTTTAAACTGCACATTCTTTAGTTGGGACTGTCATTAGTTATTTAGTCATTTGTCATTTGTATTGACCAAAGAACAAATAAGCAATGACAAACTTTTTAGATATTAAGGTCTTATTCTTGATGAGTTTCTTATGTAGCAATTCTATGTCATCTTTTACCAGCGTATCGGGTGATCCGAAAAAGTAGTAGAGTGAAGAGTGCATCTATTAGCGTTAGGAATTTGACTACAGCTTCTTATGTAGCAATTCTATGTCATCTTTTACCAGCGTATCGGGTGATCCGAAAAAGTAGTAGAGTGAAGAGTGCATCTATTAGCGTTAGGAATTTGACTACATCACCTGTGCGGAAAATTGTTATTGCCGGTAACTGGAAAATGTTTAAAACCCAGGCAGAGACTCAAGATTTCTTGCGAGGGTTTCTGCCTCATTTAGACAACACGCCCGAAGAGCGAGAAATATTATTGTGTCCTCCGTTCACCGATTTAAGCATTTTGTCTCAAAGTTTGCATGGTAGCCGTGTACAACTTGGAGCGCAAAATGTTCATTGGGAAGACTCTGGAGCTTATACTGGTGAAATTGCCGCTCCGATGCTGACAGAAATTGGTGTCCGTTATGTAATTGTCGGTCATAGCGAACGACGGCAATATTTTGGTGAAACGGATGAGACAGTTAATCTACGTCTGAAAGCTGCTCAAAAACACGGTTTAACCCCAGTTTTATGTGTAGGGGAAACAAAACAACAACGCGATTTAGGGCAAACTGAATCACTAATTACTACTCAGCTAGAAAACGGCCTAGTGAATGTAGATCAAGATAATTTAGTGATTGCTTATGAACCCATTTGGGCAATTGGGACTGGTGACACCTGTGAAGCTACAGAAGCTAACCGAGTTATTCGCTTAATTCGCAGTCAGTTAAAGAACCCCAATGTTCCAATTCAATATGGTGGCTCAGTCAAGCCAAATAATATTGATGAGATTATGGCTCAACCAGAAATTGACGGCGTGCTTGTGGGAGGAGCCAGTCTGGAACCTGAAAGTTTTGCCCGGATTGTCAACTATCAATAGTCTCATGTGCAACGCCTTTTCCCTGGCAGCGCCAGGGAATGGGTTTAACTCAGTTAAAAGTTAAAAGAATCAGACTTTATCGCTTTGTATGCCCAGTAATTTAATTATTCGGGGGCGTTGTTTTGCTTGGGGACAACGCACTTATTTAATGGGTGTGCTGAATGTGACACCTGATAGTTTTAGCGATGGTGGGGATTTTCATAGTACAGATGCGGCTTTGGCTCAAGCCCAAGCAATGGTAGCGGCTGGTGCTGACATCATTGATGTTGGTGGGCAGTCAACGCGTCCAGGTGCAGAGCAAATTAGTTTGGCGGAAGAATTAGAGCGAGTTATCCCCATCATCAAGGCAATACGCTCGGAAATGACAGTGCCGATTTCTGTAGATACAACTAGGGCATCTGTAGCGAAAGCAGCAATAGAAGCTGGTGCAGATATTGTAAATGATATTTCCGGCGGGACATTTGATGATGCGATGTTGTCGACAGTTGCGAGTTTAGGTGTGCCGATAGTCTTAATGCACATTCGGGGAACACCAGAAACGATGCAACAAATGACAGAGTATGAAGATTTACTAAGAGAAATTGCAAGTTTTTTAACAGAACAAATTTTGGCCGCAACCAAGGCAGGTATTGACCAAGCAAAAATTATTATTGATCCTGGGATTGGTTTTGCTAAGAATTATGAGCAGAATTTAGAGATTTTGCGTAACTTGCGATCGCTCACACAATTAAGGTGTCCTATCTTAGTAGGCGTATCTCGTAAAAGTTTTATTGGTCGCATTCTCAATCAACCAAATCCCAAAGCACGCATCTGGGGAACAGCAGCGGCTTGTTGTGCTGCTATTACTAACGGTGCGGATATTCTGCGAATTCACGATGTCAAAGAAATGCGTGAAGTCTCGCTAGTTGCGGATACGTTGTTTAGGTAGAGGGGCTAGGGGTTAGGGGCTAGAGGCTAGTATTTTTTACTCAACACTCAGCACTCAGCACTCAGCACTCTCTAAGCTTGACCATTCCCATTGCCTTCAGTACTTACCGTATCACCCAACATTTGGTCTAATGCGCCTTCAGAGACGCTGGGGTTGAGAAAGACAATTTTGGCATTGCTACTAGCACTAAGCTTTTGACTAGCTTCTAAATGTTCTTGGGCTACTAAATACCGGAGAATATCTTTGGTTTCTGGTTTAGCAGTGATAGCTTCCGAAAGAATGCGGATAGATTCTTTGGTGGCTTCGGCACGTTTAATAGCTGCTTGTCTGTCACCTTCAGCTTCTAAAATAGCAGCTTGTTTTTTAATTTCGGCCGCTTGTTGTTCTGCCATTGATTTCTGGACGCTTTCTGGGGGTGTAATGCTTTGAATATCTACCCGGATAATCTTCACGCCCCATTTTTTACTAGTCTCATTCACAATCTGTAACAGCGATTGATTCATTTGATTTCGAGCAGAAGTTGTTTCTGCTAGGCTTCTGTCGGCAATGTGAGTACGGAGTTCGACTGTGACTAAGTTAGAAAGAGCCACTTGCACATCTTCAACTTTATAAAAGCTGTCTTCCATACTGGTAATTTGCCAAGTGACAACACCGTCTACTTCTAAATAAACGTTATCTTTAGTAATTACTTTCTGGGGCTTAATGTCTAAAATCTGTTCTCTGGTGGTGTCTTCCATGACAATCTGATCCACCAAAGGCACGATAAAGTTTAAGCCTGGTCTGAGTGTGCGGTGTCTTTGTCCTAAGCGTTCGACTAAGGCTTCATTACCTTCATTAATAATTTTGGCTGACCCTAACGCATAGCCTACAAGGGCTAAGACTATAGCAATAATTGGCTCCATAGATGCTCCTATTTAGCAATTGGGAGAATTAACTGTTAAGGATATGGTATTTGTCCTACCTTTTAGTCTAGTCTCTTGAGTTTGTGCTTTTATACGCACTCGCTCACAAACCTAGCATCTGTGTATTTGCTACGTTTTAAGTAGATAAAACTGATTGGCAGAATGCGATCGTTATTAAAGCACCTTGATAACATACTGGCAAGAAATTTACAGCAGAAGAATCCAGTTTGGGTATTTTATTCTGACTCCTGACTTCTGATTTCTGACTTCTGCTGATTCACTTCACCGCCAAATCGAGCCAAGGCTTGACATTGGTTGGTAAGTCGGCATTCAGGCGTAGGGGGATTTCTGGTGTTGATAGAGACTGTGCATAGGCCGCTGTTAAAAATGGTTGGTAAGTTTTCGCTTCGGGGGTGAGTTGCTTGACAAAAGCTAAACTGACACCGCGCAGGAGTTGGCGCAAGGCTTGGGTTTCTGTACCACGCTTTTCTTTGACAATTGTGGAAGCTTCGCCTGCTGAATATGCGGGGTCAAGAATACTTAAATGAGTTGCACCAATGGCGGTTAATAAATATTTATTACCCTTTAACTGGCTAAAAGGTCGGATTTGGTGAGTTAAGGCAGGGGTTAAGGCATCTTCAGTGGAAGTCAAAATTAATACGGGCTTGTTAATTCGAGAAAGTCCCTGTTTCCCAAAGAGTCTACCTGTGACGGGGTTAAGAGCGATCGCACTTTTAACTCGTTCATCCCGCAACTGAAGTTTATTTTCTTTTAAAGATGCGGCGGCACACTGTAACCAATCACCAAGGGGATCAACCAAACTCAAAGAAGTTTTACAAAATTGTCGCACTTCTCCTAAATTGATTTCTCCACCCACTAAGGCTAAAGCAGTATAGCCCCCTAAAGAATGACCAATCACAGTCACTTTTTCTGTGTTGAGTTTGCCTTGCAATTGCCCTGGCTGCTTGTTAATACTTGCCAGTTCGTTGAGTAAAAAGCTCACATCCTTGGGACGCTCAATAAATTCTGCTGCTGGGAGTAATTTGGCTAAATTTCCTTGGTTGGCGGCGTTATTAATTGCTGCACCATTACTTCCAGGATGTTCAATCGCAGCAACAGTAATGCCATAACTAGTTAAATGACGTGCTAAATAGCTGGCAAATCTGCGGTTAGCACCAAAGCCGTGGGAAATCACTACCAATGGTGCTGTAGTGTCGGTTTTTGGACTCCAGTAAATATCTACTGGGATACTGCGTTGACGTTGTTTGTCTTGGAAGGTGAGAGTCTGCTGTTCTACTGCTTCTGGGCCTGTGGCGGCGGGGTCAAAACTCGGTTGAAAAGTTGTATTGGTTTTAACTGTTAAATTTCGGGCTAGGATACTACCGAGGGCTTGGCTTTGTAAGTTGTTGGGGTTAAATTCTGTAGCAATTTGTAATAATTGAGTTGCATCCAGGTCAATATTTTCTGTGGGATAAGCTTTGAGGAAACTGACCACACTCAAACCATTCACTTGACGCAACCCGATACTCATTGTTGCTTGTAGGCTTTCGACGCTACTACCGGGAATAGCTGCGGCTAAGGATGTAATTAATTGTTTGCCTTGGGGTAAGAGAGTTAATTCATCCACAAATTTGTCGGCAAATTTAGGATCTACTTGGACTCGTCGATTGAGTAAGCCTCGTAATTCTGGAGTAAATAAAGATTCGTAAGCTTGCAGAGTTTGGGATAATGTTCCAGTTTTAGCAAATTTTTCGATATCCGCGATCGCCACAGATTGCTGGAACGGGCCGAAACGAATAGTTACTGTTTCTGCGGCTAAAGTAGCGGGTATTGCCCAACCCCAACCCAAAACAAGACTCGCACTAAACAACAATCCTTGCAAGAAAGAACCCTTGCAAGGATGATTTTTAGGAAACTGCAAAGAACCTGCCATTTTCTTTGAACCAAAAGATTACCAGCTATGGGGACGTATAAAGCGTGATTATTGTCCCCAATTTTTAGCTGTATCCTAAACTAAAAACCTGTGAATAGACGCAACACGTTCAAAATTACCCCAAAGGGGCCAGAAATTGCGCTTAAAGTTTCACTAGTCTTAGTCAAACCGTTACGGCTAACGATAATCACATCATTATTTCGCAGAATGGGGTTAGTCGCCTCGTTAATACCATCAGCAAAATTGACTTTAACTACCCGTTTGGTAACAGAACCATCAGGATTCAGGCGTACCAAATCTACAGCCGCTCGGCTGGCGCGGGCATCATTAAAACCACCAGCCGCCAATAGAGCTTGGTTTAAAGAACTATTCGGCTTGAGTTCTGTCGCGCCTGGTCTTTTGACTTCACCCACCACACCAACTTGGATAGTGTTTGGAGATAAAGTTGTATTCGCCAGTTGAGTTGCTTCTGCGGCAGTCACATCAGTAGCAGTGGGGATAACAATCGTATCTCCGTCCTGGACGATAATATCTTGATTGACATCACCACTCTGGAGTAATTGCCAGAGATTAATATCAATAGTTTGTTCACTACCAGTTCTGGTGGGGCGGCGGAGTTTCAGACTGCGAATATCTGCTTGTCCGGTAATTCCACCCGCTAATTGAATAGCTCTGGTGACGGTAGGTAAACCACCTGCACCCCCTTCTGCACCACCGCCACCTGTTGTCACCAAGTAAGAACCGGGACGGTTGACTTCACCAATAATGGCGACTGTGCGGGGTGTGCTAGGACTAGCCGCAAAGTTACTGGCGGCTAAATTACGGGCTTCAGCTTTGTCGAAGTTAGACGCAGTTGGAACAAAGATGGTGTCACCATCCCGTAATGTAATATCTTGACCGACTTGACCAGTCTGTACAGCCTCTTTTAAGTTGAGGGTAACGCGCTGTTCGCCACCTCTACCGACTTTGCGTCGTACTTCTACTTGGGTGACATCTGCGGCTAAGGTCACACCTTGGGCTGTTGTTAACGCGGCTAATACAGTTGGGTATTGTACGCCAGGGTTATCTCCTGCACCACCACTAAGGCTGAGAGTATAAGAACCCGGTCTTGTGACTTCTCCCGCCACAAAAATGTTAATCGGGCGGGATGATAACAAGTTGACAGAAATTAACGGCCGTTTGAGATAGCGGGAGTACCTTCTAGCAATTTCATCCGATGCTTGTTCAGTGGTTAACCCCTGCAATGGCACACTACCAATTAAAGGTAAAGTAATTGCTCCACCGGGAGGAATTTGATATTCTCCTGTGTATTCTGGTACTTCAAATACATTCACCCGGATGCGATCGCCGCCACCCAAAGTATAAGTTGTATCTAATTGTTGAGATGTTGCTGCTGGTACCTGTTGTAGCGTTGGAATGACAGGTGTTCTATTCGGCGGGATTGTTTGTGAAGTTGGAATTACTGGTTTTGAAGCTGGTAATACTGGTTGTCCCTGAGCTAGGCTGACGGGCGACACAGCAAAATTTATAGCTGTACAAAAAGCCACACCCATAACTGGCTGGGTGAGGAATTTCAATAAACCTGTGTTAAACATATTTACCTTAGACTCTGAGACTACGATCGGCAAAGTACTGTCTAAACGTTTTTATTTGACTATACTTAAGTATTCCTGTTTCCCGACAATCTTATTTTCCTTGAAGGATACTCTTTTCCGGAAGCATAATTATTTATCAGAGTTGAATTTTTAGTAAAGTTAATTTAAAGTTCAACTTACTGAGGCACCAATTAAGCATTGATTCATAAGTGGATTCCGCAAATGCTGAATGCTGATCCTAAAATCCTCAAGTATCACTCTTCAGCCAAGTTAGAAAAGTAAAGTATAGATGATCATGTTTACTTGAAAAGGACAAGAGTTGTCCCTTACCTTTTTCCATAAGGATCAATTTATTAGCTGTATAGGGTATTTCCTATAAGTTTTTTGATAAGATTCTTGCCAAAAAATAATTATTATTTTAGATTTTTTTGCAAAAAACTACATTCATTACTTTAGGTACTTGACAAAAGAAATATTTGCGTAAAATTTTTCTAGCAACTATTGACATAACTTCTCAAGGAATTGTATTGTCAGAAAAATTACAGTTAAGATTAATTCTCAATAGTTGCTGATTCAATCAATAAAACTGTAACGCGTCAAACTTATGCTTAAAGCACATTTTAAGCGATACTTTAGTGTGTCAAATTTTGTGCTTGATCAAATTTATCGTGGCAAATTATTGAGTTTTTTCTCAGTACTTTGGATATACATTGTGCGAATGCTTTAAGCACGTTCATATCTATAAATTTGACACCAGAAACTTGATTGACGCTGAATAATTGGCGATCGCTCTTAGAGCAGGGCAAGCTTTGTTGCGAGTTTAGCAGGACTTACGCGAAAAATTTGCAAAAAGCTGAATTTGTCATAAACACGTAGCTGCTTCCCGCAGGGTCTCCCAGAGAAGAACGCCAAAAACCGTAGAGTCTGCGTAAGTCCTCTTTCGTATACCCACCCAATTGTCGGAAATATTCTCAATGACATCAAGTATCAACTTCAACCCTTCCCCTAGCTTAATTCCTGACAGGAATACTGCGGGTTTAGGCACATTCGGCGCACCTTCACCCCTAGATGTTCGCCTTCCTAACTCTCGTGCCGGTGCGCCGATCTACGGCACCGCAGCGAATGATGTGATTACTGCCATTAGCAATGTTAAAAGCGTCATCTTTGCCGGAGATGGAGTCAACCTGATCACCACTGGTCTGGGTCATGATGTGATTTACTCTGGTAGTGGCAGTGATTTTATTGATGGGGGTGGTGGAAATAACACCATCTTTGCAGGGGAAGGCAATAATCGTATTGTCACTAAGGGCGGGAATGATGTGATTTACGCCGGTGCAGGGAACGATACAATCTACTCTGGTGGTGGCAACGACATAATTTATGCTGGAGCAGGCAACAATATCATCAATGCAGGTACAGGCAGAGACTCTTTGTATCTGAGTGGTAATGGCAGCAACAAGCTAATTTTAGAAGGTGGTGCGGGTTCTGTTACCGTAACTGGTTTTAACACTACATCCGATAAAGTGCGCTTGGGAGCCAGCCTTTTGGGGCAATCTCTCAAGTTTGTCAGCCAGGGCGGTAATACCTTAGTGTATGCTGGTCGCGATCTCTTGGCGACGCTCAAGGGTGTAGCAAGTGGATCTCAAGCTTTGGTAGATAATGGCCCTCTCTACCGCTATCAGGCAACAGATTTGGGTTCTTTGAGTACTAACCCTAACGGAGCAGTCAACGCAGCTTCGATTAACAACTTTGGACAAATCGCTGGACGCTTTGACACAGGTGCAACCTTCACCAATACAAACGCCAACACAGGTGCAGTTCAACCCAACAACCTAGTACGTCAAGGCTTTATTTGGGAAAATGGCACCTTGACAGCCCTAACTAGCACTGGAGTAAAAAACGGTCAGTCCGAATTTGGTGCAGCCGACGGCACAACCCTCACCTTACTCACCCCCACTGTGAACACGATCAGCGATCGCGGCATTATTCTGGGAACAGGTGATGAAGTGCGCCAACCGATTCCGAGACCAACTGATCGCGCCTTACTTTGGGAGAAAGACAGCACCGGCACTTACCAGCTAACAATTAACGACTTTGGCAACGTAGAAAGTTACTTCCTGGACATCAACAAGAATAACCTGATCGTTGGTCGCAACATTGATGCCGCCGAATTTGACAAACCCCTCTACTGGCAAAATGGTGTGGTGACAGGTTTGGCAGAATTGGGTGGTGATGGCGGTACAGCCCGTGGAGTTAATGACAAGGGTCAAATCGTTGGTTATGTAGACAGCGATGGAAGTTTGAATGGTGTGGCGAAAAACACCGCCGTTCTGTGGCAGAAAGATGCCAACGGTGTGTATCAACTCACTAACCTTGGGACTTTTGGTGCCGAGCAAGCCACCCTGCGAGATATCAACAACGCTGGTCAGATCATTGGTTCCACCAGTAATGGTAGTGGAGCCACCGCTACCAGTACACCATTCTTGCTTCAGCCAGATGGCACATTTACCGCCATTGGCAGCCTGGGTGGTAATACAGGTTCCGTCAACGGCATCAACGAATTCGCTGAAGTGGTCGGGGCTTCTCAAACCGCCGCAGGTGTTAATCATGCCTATGTTTGGAGCAACGGTGTCTTAGCTGATCTAAACAACTTGATCAGCACACCCCTAACCTATAAAGGATCGGTAGTGACTTTGACCAGTGCCACCAGCATCAACGAATTCGGACAAATTGTGGCGACTGGAACTTACACCTACCAAGACACCTCGACCCCAACCCCGACCACCAGGACAGGGACTCGTTCTTATGTGCTGAATATCGCTTAGTGAATTGAGTAGTAGGAAAAATTCTGGATTTTAGATTGAACTTCAATCTAAAATCCAAAATCTCAAAATTAAAGTTCATTTCCAGTGTATCTATGCAAGACTCGAAATTCCAATCACTAGAGTCAAAAAGTGATGCTTCTGAATTTCCCAGACAACTAGACATCGCTACTGTCAGTGTCTATGGCTTGGCAATTCTCTCCGGGGGCTTGTTCTTGTTTTTGCCCTTGGTGAATTTACTTCACCCCAGCCCGTGGCAGCGATCGCTAGGAACAATCCATAGTTTCAGTGCCTTACTAACTACAGTAGTGGTCGCCTACACAGGACATCTGGCATTTCCTCTGCTGCGGGGTTCGAGCAAAGTGTTACCCCAAATGCGAACCTTAACCTTTTGGTCTACCGTAATTACTAGCCTTGGTATCCTCACAGGGAATATCGCCTACACCCGTTACCGAGCCAATATTGCCTATGGCGGGGCGCGGGCTTGGCTGAGGGCAAACACGCCCTTAGTTCAATACATTTTCATGGAGTTTCACGAATTTAGCTGTCTGTTTACACTCCCGTTGGGTGTCGCCTGTACCTGGATTTTATGGCACTACGGCGACTCAATTTTAGATAAGCAAAATCGTCCGGTACTGACAGCAACCTGTGTAGCTTTAATGGGGATGATGTTTTTTGCAATGGGCGGTTTGGTATCAGGATTAGCGATCGCTAAAGTCCATGCCCTCTAGTCCAAACAGTGGCAATTTCAATTCATTAAGGAAAATCTATATGCCAAAACCCCTGGTTCAACATCTGAGGAGCGAGCCAATTTACACTCGCTTCTGGAACCGATTCAAGCAGTTTCCTAAAGGACTCCATACTGGATCATCTACTCCACCCACTGTTTCAGGCCCAGCCGCCGCAGCCCTCATTAGCGGTGGAGTGGGAGCCGTTGCGATGATGGCAACTCACCACTTTGCCGAGCTTTCCAAAGCAAACAATCAGATTGTGATTCAGATGGGTAGCTGGATTCCAGGCGCGATGAACTCCGACCTAATGTGGGGCAACTTGGAAAACTACGCAGGTAAGGAAATGATGTTTTTTATCGGTTGGTGGGGCAGTTGGGCTTTGCTGCATCAGGTGTTGAAGTATCGGCAGGTGAAGCCACGAACTTTATTAGTTTGGCTGTTTGGTTTGTTCACGCTGGCAACAGCTATGGCGTGGCACCCTTTATTCCCTTGGCTGTCGTTGATGTAGGAGTACTAATTGTTATGCAAAATTCAACTACCAAGATGCACCGATACATCTTGGGCTGGATCGGATTGATGGTTGCTTTTGGAGTAACAGTACCAATAGCTATGCTGCGGGTCAGTACTAACCCAAAGTTTGCCAATCAACCCTTCAACTCGCAAACATGTGATTCTCGTAACCCAAAAACCCACACAGTTACATCTTGGATTGAAACTTGCAGCCATATAAGCGTTGCGCCTCAAGGTGTTATGCAGCACAAATCTGAACAAACAGGGCATAGACCATAGTAATACTTTCACTATGGCCAGAAAAAGCCAAAGAGTCGTCGCTCCAAGCTAAGTCTTCTTGACAGGAATTAATTGTCTAAAATTTAGCTTGAGCGGCTGCCACATCTCCATCAGTGGTATTGCCACTATTTGGCTGAACAGATGTATTTTGTTGTTGAATCTTTTGAATAAAAAAGTCTTCCAACGAATGTCGCGCTAAATCAAAAGAAATAATTTTACCTTCCATTAAGCGAAGACTATCAAGAAAATCATAGTAGTCCTCTGTTAAAGTGCCTTGCCAAGAACCATCATGGCTAAATGTCAAGTTAGATAGCCATTTGTGCAGCACTTCTTTGTCACCACCTTTACCTTTGATTTGGTAAGCATGATTATTGCCTAACAATTCATCTAAAGAACCAGCACAAACTAATTCACCTTTGGCGAGAATGGCAATGCGATCGCAAATTTGCTCAACTTCACTCAGAATGTGACTATTAAAAAAGATAGTCTTCCCTGCGGCTTTTAACCCTAAAATAATTTCCCGCATTTGGTAGCGTCCCACGGGGTCAAGACCAGACATAGGTTCATCCAGGAATATCACTTCTGGGTCATTAATTAACGCCTGCGCCATACCGACACGCTGTAACATTCCCTTAGAATAACGCCGCATTTGTTTTTTGCGTGCATCCGCTACAGGTAAACCGACTAAATCTAACAGTTCTGGAATGCGCTTACGCTGGATATTGCGCGGAATTTGGAAGATTCCCGCCGCTAACTCTAAAAATTCCCAGCCAGTGAGATAATCATATAAATAAGGGTTTTCTGGCAGATAGCCGATACTTTGCTTGACTTGGCGATCGCCTAATGGTTTACCTAATAATAATCCCCGTCCCGCCGTTGGCCGGATAATTCCCAACAACAATTTTAATAAAGTCGTTTTCCCCGCACCATTCGGCCCCAACAACCCGAAAGTTTCACCCTGATAAACCGTCAAAGAACAGCCTTTGAGAGATACTATCTTTTGATTCAACCAAAAGCCAGTACGATAAACTTTTCGCAAATCAAAAGTTGCAACTACTGGCGAAACACCCGTAGGTTGCGGTTGAGATTCTGGAGTATCTATAACAGATGTCATTGTCAAAATTAAGAGAATTTTAGAAGATTTATGGGCGTTAATACATAAAACAAAGTCCGCCTGCGCTGACTAACAGAACTAAGCCCCAAGAAATATAGTTGTAAACTTTTTTATACTAAGTTGCTTGCCAAAATAGTATTCCTACTCCCATCTCAAGTAGAGACGTTGTATGCAACGTCTTGATAACTTTGACTACAAATTAGTATCAGTACCTTTATAATAGACAAATTTAAAAATGGCACGTTTTTCTGAAATTATCAGAAGCTATTTATAAAGTAAGTATTTAAGTAGTGGCGTGGCAAGCCTTAAATGTTGCATGATAAATTTCTTGTGGGATGGGCTTCTAGCCCGTCCGGTGCGGGCAGGATGCCCACACCACAAGAGTTATTTTTATGCCCTATTTTAGCCTTGCCACGCCACTACTTACATTGCAAAAATTAAATATTAGTCCTATAGTGCAGAAATTCTAGATGATTCATATATTTACGATCTGTTGAAGCTAATTTGATTTATATCTAATTTTTAAACATAAAATTATTAGGTTAAATATAAATGATATGGCATTAGCAATAATAATAGGTAATGCTTGTAAAGCAATGCCATAAACTAACCACAATAATAAGCCACTCATAAATGTAATCAACATCACAAAAGACACATCTTTTGCTGATTTGCTTTTCCAGGTTTTAAACATCTGGGGCAGAAATGCAATGGTCGTTAATGCCCCAGCAACTAACCCTAAAATTGTTAAAAAATCCATTAGACTTGAGTAATATTTGTAAATATATGCAACGAACATATATTATCATAGATTAATCTGGCAAAATTTCAGTTATTCATGATTTTTGGTTGTTTTTAGATAAGATTTAGCCCAAGCATACCTGTGTGGGTCTTTCTTGAGCAAATACATTGCAGCTTCATGACGTTGTTCTTCATTTTTTGTATTGCGAAATACTCTTTTTAATTCAGCATCTATATCTTCAGCTTCAGCACCCAATTGTATTGCTTGTTCAAACCAAATATCACCTTCTTCATAGTCATGTCTGTCATAACATATAGCACCCATTAATGTGTAAGGTTGATAACCATCTGGCTGAAAAGCCACAGCTTTCCTTGCACAATTTTCCGCTTCTGATAAATCATTTATATCTCTAAATGCTGCACCTCTAGTAACTAGAATTGCTGATTTTATCTGAGTATCTCTTATTTTACTTAAGTCTATATTAGTCAATTTTAAAGCTTGTTTTGGTTCATTAGCTTTCCGCCAATAGCTACTAGCTGTAGGAATCTTATTCTTGTTACCATTTTGCTTGATTTCCTGCTCGTAAAACTCTGCTTCTAATCTATAATGTGCAATTGCAATTTTACCATCACGAGACAACATATTTTTTTCTATTAATTGAGTCACTAATAAAATATCTAGGCGTTCTTTTTTCTCTAGTTTTAGCATAATTTCGTAAAATGGCTGCATTGGTATTAAGGGATCTATCAATCCATATTTTCTTTTAAGAATAGTAAAGTGTTTTTGTTTAGCTAAAGCTATAATATCTTCACGCCCATTATCTTCTAGCCATTCAATTTCTGTATCACTTAGTGGTTTTTCTAACGCTATCTTGGATTTTAAATAATCAACATATTTATTGTTCACAATTCCTAGGGTTTCTAGCAGAAGTGTTGAATGTTAAGAAAAAACCGATAAAAATCGCCCAAAGTTTGGTAAAATTTGGGCGATAAACATAAATATATCTGTTTGATAGTGATTATAAATACATTTCCCAAAGTTGTCAAAGAT
>NZ_JACJSD010000036.1 GCF_014697615.1 Nostoc sp. FACHB-280
CCTGCATTCTTACCTCCAACACCCTGAAATTCTTTGCCGCATCTACCTTAGTTATTTTTGCGGTTTGTCCTCAGTTCTGTATTTTACTAGCTCAACTGCCTCTTTCTTAAACCCCTACCCTTGAAAGCTCCCCACTCCCCACTCCAAATGCTAGACACCTCTACCAACCCTCTGTTAAATTCTCTGTTTGATATTGCGAAAAATATCCAGATAGAATCTAACTTTTCCATTCATCATCCTGAGTATCAAACTTTTGCCTTACCTGCGAAGGTAGCAGAAAGATTTCGGCAAAATTCTGCGGCGTTACAGCACAAATATCTGACTTTGCTACTGCGTAATTTCCTCTATGGAATTTATTACAACGGTTCTTTGCAAAATGCGTTAGCGGTGAATGCTGCTACGCCTCATTGCTTACCACAGCAAAATTTAGCAAACCACTCTCATTTAGGAATTGATTGGGAATTTTACGCCCAACTGCACGCAAATAACCACGGTAAAGGATATTTTGACTCTAGTTGGCAAGTGTTACGTCAGGAACCTGATGGAAGTATGGCGGTAACAAAATCTGGTTTGACATTGTATATTGAGCCAGATTGTCATCTCAAACCTCACAGCAAATCTGCTAAACCGGGTGAGTCAGTGTCCATTTGGATGCCAAAAAATCATTTGCAAAATGGCTGTTACGTGGCGGTAAGTGATGTAGGACAAGAACAGCAGAGTGTAGATGCAGAATTGGGAATAGGCAGAATTTATTTTAATATTACGGCAGATGGAGCGATCGCACTCATGGATAGTCTGACGCAACACCTCAACCAAGCGTCTCTTCCTTTTACCTTTCAAGTACTTTACAATCCCAGAGCCTACGGACGCTACGACTCCGGCTTACTGTACTTTGAACGAGAAGACTACCCAGCCATTCACCCAATTCTCCAGGCTGTCTATGCCGAATATCAATCTTATTTTCAGCCAGAAATACCTTTGTTTACCAAGTTTTTAGCCCCAGGCCTAAGTTTAGCCGAAGAACCAATTCAAAAATTCGCCATTCAAGAAAGTTTTGGGATGAACCGTTGCCAAATTGTCGCTCATGCTTTATTGGAAGTATGGCAAAAAGGTAAAGATGCCTTAGAAGAACGAATGCACTCCATTGAGAAACACTTTGCCCTCCACTTAATTGACTTGCAACGCCCTTACTTAAACCCTAGTTCTGAAGATATATATTACCCCTTAAATTGATAACTCTCTTTGTGACAGTGAGATAATTTGATATGGCAGGCGAATAGCCTGCTATTTTGTTTTTTAATTTTTAATTGTACAAAAATGTCTTTTATTTATAACCGTACCGTGCGCTTTGCAGATACTGATGCGGCGGGTGTAGTTTATTTCGCTAATGTTTTGAGCATTTGTCATGAAGCTTATGAAGCATCTCTCAAGGCATCGGGAATGAATCTCAAAACTTTTTTTACTAAACCTTCATTGGCTTTCCCTATTGTTCACGCCAATGTCGATTTTTTCCGACCAATGTATTGTGGAGATGAATTAAATATTAGTTTAATTCCCCAAAAATTAAGTGCTGATAAATTTGAAATTGCTTACGAAATCACAATTACTGATGTATTAGTGGCTAAAGCTATCACTCGCCATGTTTGTATTGATGTGAATAGTAGAACCAAGCAAGAATTATCTGAGGAAATTATGCAATGGTTGGAAACGAACCGCAGAGACGCAGAGGGCGCGGAGAGGAGAAAATCAAGGGAGGTAATGTGATAGCAATCCTAAATTTCTCTCCCTTGTCTACCCCATCCTCCTTGTCTCTGTTGCTATATGTGATTACGGTTTACTCACCTGCTCAAAATTAGGGTAAACATAATCTTCAAATAATTGCTCAATCTGAGGATGTTTTTTGGCGGCTTTTGCTACTAATTCTTGGTAATCTTGGCGGACATCAAGATAATAACTTGCTTGGCGTTTGCCAATTGTTGGTAGCCATGCAGTATGCAAAGTCATCGCAAAATGAAGTGGCTGTTGAGATGGAGGACTGGATAATCTACATACAGGGCCTTTAGATAAATGATTGGCATCAAAAATCCAATATTCATTTTCTTGGCCATGCCAAACTGTGCAGACAATATAACCATCTGTGGGTTTTTCTGCACCACGATATGGCATAAACTGCGGCGAAAGCACTACATATCCTGGTGGTAATTCGTAGCTATCAACAATAGCTGGTGATTCTGTTGATGAAGCATGAAGTCTAAACAAGTAGGCTGGTACGCCACTACTTGCCATATCTAGAACTTTGTCGAGAGGAATTAGGCGATTTTTGTAATTTTTATACTGGTTGACAACGAATTTTGTCATTAAGTCTTTCCATAGACCAAAAGAACACCAATAAATATCATCTAGATGTTTTAAAGGTTGTCCTTGAGAATTTTGGTCAGGATAAGTATATAGGTCTGTACCCCAGGTATATTTATCATCATGAATAATTTTTTGAAACTGAATATTTCCGGTTTCTCCATGAATTACATAACGTCCCATCCGCCCAATATCGACTTGACCAGGTACCATTCCACACAAGTCTTCTGGTTTATATCCAGGATAAGCAGAAACATCATATTGTCTTACCCATTCCGAAACATCCATACCAGAAATATGAGCGGCATTCAGTGTAATATTTCCTTCAGGATTATCGTAATCTACTAAAAAATGTGCTGCTTCTAATGGCAAAATTACTTTTTTGACTGTGACTGTTTTCGTATTTGCCTGCAACTGATTCCGTGGCACAATATAAACTGCCGAGTATGGTAGTGGCGGTTCTTCTAATATATCTCTGAGTATGTTTTCCAGGCGTTTATAATGTGGTAAGGGATTATTTAAGACTTGTTCTATCCCCATCGTAAAAGCTGTATCCATAATCACGACATAATCTTTTGTGACCCCAATTTGGTGTATAGTTTGTTCAATTTTGACAGGAGAATTATCAGGTAAAACTAATTGCCATTGTTTCACAGATGTTTCTCCATCCCAACACATAACAGAAACAAAATCTGTGATTTCTATTGGTAACTTTTTGAAAAATTTGGCGTAATAGCCGTAAAGATATCCCAATATTGATAATAAAGATTGAGATAAAGCATTCAAAGTACCTTTCAGCAGTTTTGGTTGCCAAAAATTACAGATGTTTTGTAGCCATTGGTCAATTACATGAAGAAAAGCAATTGAGTCTAAGAAGTTAAATAATGATCTGCCATAATTAACTGTAAACATCTCTTTGGTAAAAGGGTCAAAACCAGGATGGGCAGTACTCAAAAATGGTTGAAAAGGAGCATTATATCCTTTTACTTCTGATTGCCACTCTTGATTAGAGCCAATTGGGGTAACAACATCAAGGCTTTCAGTATCAATTTCATAAGGACGGCCAGCATCGTAGGTAACTAGTAACCTTGCTGGTGCATCTTCGGAAAACTTCATCGGGAGAAAGGCTGTGTTTAGCTGGTTACGAATACCCAATGAGACAGAAAATCTGGTCAGTCCATGATTACGAAAACGAAATTTTTGATATTGACAGACAGAATCAGTTGCTTTGTCAGCGTAATAATCAGGTGGTTTGGCGATGCGCGTAGTTAATTTCACTTGATTTTCGGTATCAAAATCTAGCCGATAAATCATCCCGTCGCCGCACAATAAAGAATCTCCATCAGGATAGGGTAAGCCGCCAGAATTAACGGTTCCTATGGAAGTAACCATAAAAACATGCCCCTGCACATCCGTGGGGATAGTTCCTTCGAGGACTTGCAAGGGTAGCTGGTTATATTCATATTGATTAGCATTTCTTATTGATGGTGGAACTGGCGGAGAATCTTGGAAATTGCTGAAAGACATAGATAATTATTACACCTGATGATTTTAGGAAACTATTGATTCTGGTGGGTGATGTAAGCGATCGCAGAAATATTCGGCATACAACCTACAACTAGGTGTAGCTTGATTTCCGTAAAGATTGACTAACCCCATACTTTGCAACTTAAACGCTTGCTGTAGATGTAATTCCACTGGTTGAGGGGATCTAATCACCTGTGCAAATGCGTCTACTAGTTCTGGATTTTGTTGGAGATTCCACCACTGTTGTTGCAGATGTTCACGATAAATACCATCCGAACTCAGAGCAGTTGATAATAACTCTTCTACACTGATACGGTGTTGCCATAAATAATAACAAGCTAATCTCAAAAGGTAGGGTTGACCACCGACTAAAGCGAAAAGTTTTTCTAATGATTGTTCACAAAAGCTCAAACCATAGCGATCGCCTAAAGTCTTTACTTGTAGTTGGTTGAGGCCATGTAACTCAACTGGTAAACCCACATTAAAAGGTGACTTATTAACACTCAAGGGAATATATACTTCTGTAGCGTGGGCTACAACTAGCCGTAATTTTTTCCAAATTTCTCGGTTTTTTGCTTCTTCATGCCAAGCGCGTAACAACCCAAAAAAATCATCAGCTAAATCTGGATATTGAAATAAGCGATCGACATCATCTAAACCCAAAACAATTGGGCTAATTGTTTTGGACAAAATATATTGTTCAAAGTAAATTTTTGCGCTAATTTTGCTCCCAAACAGCTCATCCCAATATTCCGCTATCTGGTTTTGTAACTCCAAACCCAGACTGATACTTGCACAGAACCAACGTAAGAATTTATCTAAATCTTGAAATATGGCTTTATCAGCAAGCTGAAAACTTAACGATACACTCTGATAACCTTCATTAGTGGCAGACTGAAGAATTCTGGACATCAATGAAGTTTTCCCCATCCGTCTTGGGGCTTTAATTCTGATTAATGCTCCTGGTTGCAAAATAGCTTTATAACAATTAGCTTCAATTGGAGGACGTTCTACATAAAATCGAGAATCAAGCGGTACTTGGCCTTCTGGTATTTCTGGTTCTGGTTCTACTACTGACAAATTATTGCTTAAATCTTGATATGGCTGTGGTAATTCGGGAAAGCAATAATCACTCTGTTCTAAAACTAGATTAAACCCTTGAAAACAGTGCTTTAAAGTTTGCTTGTCTACTCCCACTTCACAAGCAAATATTTTCATGATTGTATCGACTGATAAACCTGTGCGATCGCTCAATGCTTCCAGAGTATACCGATGACCATTATTGTCCCGAATCTCTGCTTCAGACTTAGCTGTTTGAAGTTTCTTTAATCCTTGAGGTGTTAGAAGTACACCTCGTCTGCGTCGAGCTTTATGTGCGTACATTGTTATTATCAAGCCTGATCAGCGAAATCAAAAAGAACTAACAGTTCTGTTCAGTATTTTCGCAAATTCAGCATAGATTTTGTTATATTTAATTATCGATTCGTTTCCGTGTTCAAAGGAAACGGAAATGTAAAATTATTCGTTAAATCCTCATTACCTCGTTGACTGCACTGAAATTTAAGTAGGCAAGTTTAATTATTTTTGTACTTTTTGCATTTCGATGCGATCGCTAAGTTCTAGTTCCAATACAGCCACCCTTGCTATAGGTGCAGAATAGATAAAGGCAGCTGCATATTATAGTTGCAGACTGCCACAAAAATATTGACTACTTCAGGAAACACAGAGATGAGAGGTGTAAAAACTGAAAGCTCAATTAAGCAAGAGCAGGTTCGCGCCGATTGTAGACAGAAGCATCTCCCTTAATGGCTTCGCTGTGCTTACCATCAATCCCAACAGGAACATCACCCACAATCGTGACTCGCTGAACGTGACGGGGTTGGTCGCCGTAGTCAGCAACTGCATAATGTTGTGTAGCGCGGTTATCCCAAAAAGCAACATCGCCAACTTGCCAACGCCAACGCACTGTATTTTCGGGGCGAATTATGTATGCTTGCAATAATTTGATAATTTCATCAGATTCATTCTGTGATAAACCACGCAGGCGGCGTACAAAACCACCAATGAACAAGCCGCGTTCTCCTGATTCAGGATGGACACGTACAACTGGATGTAAGGTTTCGTAGACGGTGGAAGTGAACACCGCCCGATGCGCTAATACATCTTCTGGTAAATCAATCACAGCTGCGGCATAGTCATAGGCGTTACTGTGTACAGCCCAAAGTTGATCTGCCAGGTCACGTAGTGGAGTTGGTAAATCTTGATAAGCTGTCACCGAGTTTGCCCAAATGGTATCGCCACCATTTGGAGGAATCACCAACGCCCGCAAAACAGAACCGAGTGGTGGCCGGTCTACAAATGTCACATCAGTATGCCAGTTGTTAGCACGGCTAGAAGTGCGGCTGTAATCAAGGTCAAGAACTTCGGGGTGTCCTTCTAAAGAAGGAACGGTGGGATGCGCTGTGGTGATTTCACCAAATCGCCGTGCAAAAGCTACTTGTCCATTAGCATCAAGTTGTTGACCACGAAAGAAAATTACTTTGTGTTGGACGAGGGTTTTGCGAATATCACTGATTAACTCATCGCTGAGATTTGCACTCAAATCAATGCCAATGATTTCTGCACCGATGCGTCCAGCAACTGGTTTGATATCAAAATATTGAGAACTCATGATGATTCTAGACTCCAGAAAAATTCGTAAGTTAAAACTTGCTTTCAGATTGATGAACAGATTTAGTTCTAAACGCCAGGGGTAGAGCCGCCATCAACCAGAATTTCTGCGCCTGTAATAGAAGCGGCTAAGTCGGATACTAAAAATAATGTGAGTGCAGCAATTTCGTCTGGTGGTACGATTCTGCCTAGGGGAATTCCTTGCAATGTTTCTGCTTTGGCTTGTTCTACACTAATTCCCCGTGCTTGGGCATTCTGTTCGGCTAAACGTTCGGCGCGTTCAGTGGCTGTTGCACCAGGCGAAATCGCGTTTATCCGAATGTTGTGTTGAGCTAATTCTTTGGAAATTCCCCGTGTAAAGTTGAGTAAGGCGGCGTTGGTTGTACCACCAGGCAGAAAACCAGGGCGGGGTGTTCTCCCTGCACCGCCGATGATGTTGACAATTCGACCATCACGGCGATTTTTTTGATGGGGGACAACAGCTCTCACTAAACGAATGTAGCCCAATAACTTTAAGTTCCACGCATCGAGAAAGACATCATCGCTGAGGTCAAGAAAGGAACCAGCACGGGCTGAACCCGCATTGTTAATTAAAATATCAATTTGGCCAAACTGCGCCAAGGTTGTAGAAACAACTGTATCTACACTTGCTGCTTGAGTCAGGTCAGCACTGATAGCAATTACTTTCGCTCCCGGAGTGGGTAGAGATTGAATGGCGCTGACGGCGTTCTCTAGTCGTTCTGGGTTGCGAGCTGCGATCGCAATATTCACACCTTCACTATAAAGAGCTTTAGCAACGGCTAATCCAATCCCCGCACTACCACCTGTCACGATCGCTGTTTTCCCTGCTAGGTGTAACTCTAAGCTCATAAGAATTAATACTCCAATTGGGGAAGCACCAAGTTTTCAACAACTCCTCAAATCGCTCATACAGCAATTATGTTGTTGATTTTTAAATGGACTAAATTTAGTAAATACTATAACTCTATCGAGTTACCGTATTTAATGTAGAAAAAGTTATCATAAGACAAGCTTCAGAAGCAAGACCCCTGAAGATTTTGGATTGAACATCAGTATTTTGATTGGTGATCAGTATTAGCTGCCGAATTAGTGTACTGATGTGTTTAATTACTTTTTAGGCGAGGCATCAACAGAATAATCACTGAAAAAAGTCTCAAATTCATAGAATTGAGCATTATGACGCAACATCTTTACAATGTTTTCATAAATATTGGATATATCAGTATCTCTCCCAATGACATTCCCTATCTATCAGTTGATACTGGGTAAATAAGATACCAAATTATAGGGTTCCAGGTTAGTCATCTGGGCAGCTATCAGGGGGTAGATACTTCGTCACAAGCGAATGTTATCTACCCCTTTATGTATTTGATAATAGGTTACAGGCTACAGGTGATAGGTTAGAGGTTATTTTTATCTCAGCAGACTCAGAAAGATGATAACACTGATGAAATTACAACCAACCACGTAGTTGTTTATGTACCTGCGCCAAGTACCACATATAATCATCAATTTGATATTGATCAGCAGCTTTGACTATATATTCTTGGGCTAAATTCAAATTCCTTTCCGATTCATAATACAATCCTAAATAAAGATGACTATAAAATTTGCCCTTAATTCCTTCTGATTCACCAATATTTAAAACTTCATCAGGAGTACAATCTCCAGCAAATAAATTATAAACAAATCCCAGAACTCTTCTGGGGTCATTTTTGACTGGTAATAGAGAATTACTTGCAGCTTCTTTACCTTGCCAACGAGCTATACACAAATAGCGCCACACCGTTTCTTCAACATCATTAGCATTCACCGTTAAATCAATTTCAAACTGTTGAGCGCCTTCAGCAAATCTTTCTGCATAATAGTAAGATAAACCTCGTTGCCAGAGATATGGTTTAAGCCGGGGTTCGATGTTTTCGGCTGTGTCAAAATCTTGAATCGATTCAACAATTTTAGCTAATTTAAATTTCACCATACCTCGCCGAATGTAAGCTTTGGGATTATTTGGTTGACGGCGAATTAAATCATCCCAATATTGGAGTTGATTTTCTAAAGAGTTGCTAAAAAACATGGATTAGTTAAAATAACGTGCATTAATTTGCATCATTTCAGCCGCAGTAATACATCGTCAATCTCTGTGGTACTGAAATTTGAGTCAAGAAGGAGCAAATTTTGACATACTGAAATCTGAAGATTTTATTTTCGCTGTTTATGAGTAATGCGATCGCCTTTCCTTGGGAACAAGAAGTCATCATTTACCACAGTCAACGCATCCTCAAGAGTTTTCAGTATTGGACAGGGAATTCCTTGTTGGATGAAAGTGGTTCACCCAAAGAAACTGCACAGGCATTATTTGAAGCACCTTTTGTCTTAGCTTCCCACGGTACTGAACCAGATCCTATTTTGAACTATGGTAATCGTCAGGCTTTAGCACAATGGGAATTGACTTGGGAAGAATTTACCCAAACACCTTCTCGTAAAACGGCGGAACAGTTAGAGCAAGCAGAACGCGATCGCCTATTATCAGAAACAGCTACCAAAGGCTTTAGCTATTTTTCTGGTGTACGCATTACCAGCACAGGTAAACGTTTTTACATCCAAGATGGCATCCTGTGGAATTTAGTGGATGAGCAACATCAATATTGCGGTCAAGCAGCAGTTTACTCTAAATGCACATTTATCGTAAGTCCTGATTAATATCCCAGCCGAGAGGTAGAAGAAATAACCAGCAATATTCGGTAATTTGGGGGCTAGTTTCCCAAAAAAATAGGAAAAACGCCCGTGGTTCCCATTAGAGATAATAATCCTACACAAATTACCCCTTATGTAACTTATGGCTTAATAGCTGCTAATGTTTTGGCATTTATCTATGAAAGTAGCCTTCCACCCCAAGCATTAGATGGTTTTTTCCATCTAGCGGCTGTGGTTCCTCGTGAACTGAGTTTAAGCTTTGCTGGTGTTTCTTTGCATCAACCAGTACCAGAGTGGGCAACTTTAATTAGCTCACAATTTTTGCATGGCGGCTTACTGCACCTAGCTGGCAATATGTTGTTTCTGTGGATATTTGGTAACAACGTTGAAGATAAATTAGGTCATGCTAAATATTTGTTCTTTTATTTAGCTTGTGGTGTGTTAGCGTCTTTGACCCAGTGGTATTTCTCCCAAGATTCTAACATTCCATCGTTGGGGGCTAGTGGTGCGATCGCGGGAGTCATGGGTGCATACATTCTCCGGTTCCCCAAAGCCGAAATTCTTGGTGTTGTACCTTTAGGCATTTTCTTCCCAACTTTCCGAGTTCCTGCCTATTTCTTTTTAGGATTTTGGTTTCTCCAACAATCTTTCTACGGACTTGCTAGTTTAGAAGCACCGACTAATATTGGTATGGAAAGTGGCGGTATTGCTTATTGGGCGCACGCTGGCGGGTTTCTCTTTGGGGCTATTCTCGGCCCAGTTTTGGGTTTGTTTAGCGACAAATCCCCCGAAGAATCGTGGTACAGCTAAGACAGTTTTGGATGGTTGATTTTAGCAAGCAATATTCCCTACTCCCTACTTTCTCACAGGTGCAATTATCAAAATTTTTCAACTGCCAGCTACACAAGCTATATTGCAGTTAATTGATAATTAGGAAAAACACCTGTGTTTCCACTCTATGACGAAAATCCAACGCGAATCAAACCGTATTTCACTTACGGTTTGATTGGCATGAACGTTTTAGTTTTTCTTCATGAAGTGAGTTTGTCTAATGCCCAGTTGAATCTCTTTTTCAGTGAGTATGCTGTAGTACCCAGAGAATTAACCTATAACTTTTCTGGTGAGTGGATAACTTTAATCACATCACAGTTTCTCCACGGTGGTTGGTGGCATTTGATATCCAATATGGTCTTTCTGTGGGTCTTTGGCAACAACATCGAAGACCGTTTGGGTCATTTCAAATATCTAATTTTTTATTTGGCCTGTGGTGCTTTGGCTGCTTTGTCTCAGTGGGCGATAGGAGTTGAGTCTCCTATTCCTTCTTTAGGGGCTAGTGGTGCAATTTCTGGAGTTTTAGGTGCATATTTAATTCGCTTTCCTCATGCCAGAATTACAACCTTGGTATTTTTAGGTTTTTTTGTCACCACAATTAGCGTTCCAGCACTGGTAGTCATTGGTATTTTCTTTATACAAAATGTCATATCTGGTCTCGCCAGCCTGCAAGCTGCTGCCCACATGAGTGTTCAAACTGGGGGCGTTGCTTATTGGGCGCATATTGGTGGCTTTGTTTTTGGAATTATACTTGCGCCCTTGTTTGGTTTATTTAAACGTGACTATGAATAGGGTATAGAGGGTGTAGGGGTGTAAAAATTTTGAACACCTACACCCTTATACCCTGACTCCAACCGACAATCTTTGTGCATAAGTCTTAATTAAGAAATCTAAATTTCAATCAATCGTGAACTTTTGCCAGTCTGCGCTAGGGTAGAAAAGGACACGTAATTTATCCATTCCTGCTTGTGCTTCTTCGCAAACATCCAGCCGCCTTATTGAGTTTGGCTGTTTTACTTACTTCCCTAACAGCTTGTAGCAACACTCCAGCCGCTAAAAACCTGGAAAATTCTTTGGCGGCTGATCCCCAACTGCAAAACAACCCAGTTGTTTTTGGAGAAAGTAATAAAAACGAAGCACCAGCACAAAACGCCACAACAGTTCAGCTTCCTGCGGATTTTCCCAAAGAGATACCGTTATATACCAATGCCCAACTTCAAGAAGTTACACCTGCGAGTAGTTCAAACAATCAAGTATCGACTCGCTGGTTGAGTTCTGACCCCAGCAATTTTATTACTAGCTTTTATCGTAGCCAGTTGCAAGATAATAACTGGCAAATTTCACAACAGCCAACTGATGATGTGGGTACTTTTGAAGCACGACGCAATGATTTGTTAGTCAAGGTATCCATTAAACCCCAATCTGTGACAAACCCTGCGCCTAATCAACCACAAACAGCTACCAGCATCGTGATTGATTATGCGCCCAATAGTACCAATACTGCACAATCTCCACCCACAACTAACAATACTCCCCAACCTGGTGAACCGCAGTTTATTGGGCCAGTAGCACCTAACACTACAACTCCCCAACCCAACACTACGCCAAATAATTCAACCACCACCGCAACTACAGCAACATCTCAAGAATTTGCTGACCTCAACAAAGTACCGCAAGAATTACGCCAACATATCCAAGATTTAGCCGCCTTGGGTGTGTTATCGGTGGAATCTCCCGCAAATAAGGCGAATACAAATAACACGAATTTATTTGAACCTGGTAAAATTATCACCCGCCGAATCTATGCGCGGTGGTTGGTTGCGGCTAATAATGCGATGTATCCAAACAATTCCACCAAGCAGATACGTTTGGCTAGTGAAAGTACACAACCTGCTTTTAGTGATGTAGCAAAAACAGATCCAGATTTTCCTGCAATTCAAGGATTAGCTGAAGCGGGTTTAATTCCCAGCACTTTATCAGGAGATACAACCGCAGTTTTGTTTCGTCCTGATGCACCTTTAACTAGGGAACAGATGATTTTATGGAAAGTACCTTTGGATACTCGCCAAGCTTTACCCACGGCTAATTTAAATGCGGTTCAACAAACTTGGGGTTTCCAAGATAGTGGAAAAATCGACCCGAAGGCACTAAGGGCAATTTTGGCAGATTTCCAAAGTGCGGAACAATCAAATATTCGGCGAGTATTTGGCTATACGACGCTGTTTCAACCGAAAAAACCTGTGACCCGTGCTGAGGCGGCGGCGGCTTTGTGGTATTTTGGGACGCTAGGTGATGGTGTATCGGCTGCTGATGCTTTGAAGGTGAAGCGATCGCCTACCTGATTTTTCTTTATACAATATTCGTAAATCGTGAAAATTCAGTAAATATATTTTGCTGTGTCTTTATCTGCCGAGAGTTTTTCAGTAAAATTGCAGAAATTTGGAACTGTAACTACAAATTTTAACCATCATTTAAAAATACAGTCGGTACATTTACCTTTTTCTCAAATATCTTTTTACTGGATACGCAGCAGATGAAAAAACAATTGTTGGCGGCTGGCTTTGTCGTTGTATCTTTAGTGTTGCCGCAGAAAGCTTTGGCTGCGAATTTTAGCCAGCTTTATGTATTTGGTGATAGCTTATCTGATACAGGTAATGTTTTCAATGCCACAGGTGGTACTTTTCCAGCAAGTCCGCCTTACGCTCCTGGACGTTTCTCTAATGACTCTTTGTGGGTGGAATATTTTGGCAGTCAGTTAGGACTAAACCCTGCTTTAATCACCGATTTGAATAATGGTAATCCCAACCAAGGTATTAACTTTGCCTTTGGTGGTTCTTCGTCTGGTTTGGGTAATGCGTTTAGGCGGGATGCGCCATTTCCGGGAGTTTTAGGACAAGTAAATTTATTTGCCCAATCTCTGGTGGCGAGTAATCAGACTGCTGACCCAAACGCATTATATGTTGTGTGGGGTGGTGCTAATGACTTTCTCTTCCCCAATCCCGATGACTCATCAATACCAGTTAATAATATTACTAACGCATTAAAGACTCTGGTGAGTGTGGGTGCAAGAAATCTTTTAGTATTCAACTTGCCCGATTTAGGTAAGCTTCCAGGCGCTACTGTCGATAATCGAAATCCGGCTAGTCTGACGCAATCAACCAATGATTTTAATTTTGGCTTGCAAGCAACTGTCAGTGCTTTAAGTCAAAATCCCAATCTGAATGTTATTCCTGTGGATGTCAATTCTCTATTTAACCGGGCGATCGCATCCCCGGCGACATTCGGATTTAATAATGTTACTGACTCTTGCTTATCTCGGTTTGATATCTGTCGAAACGACCAAACTAAGTTTTTATTTTGGGACAATGTTCACCCTACTACCACAACGCATCAGTTTATCGCAGAGACCGCATTAGCCGCTATCCAAGCGCAGGAAGTTCCTGAACCTTCTGACGCTTTAGGATTATTGGCGCTTGGTGTTGTGGGTGGTGTCGGACTACGCAAGCGCCAACAAAAAAAGCTGGCTGTCACTCCAATAAATCCGGTTCTTGGCGTACAATCATCTCGTATAAAGGTTGAAAGCTGAACCACCCTAAATTATGCGAACCAACTTGAGTATGTGCTATCTCTGCATACTCATGTTTAATGGGGCTGGGTTTACCCGCAGCCTCAGCCAACAATTGTGCTTGACAAGAACGCTCCATTGTAATGAACCACCAAGCAGCTTCATCGACTGAGTGACCAACAGTCAGTAAACCGTGGTTTTTCAGGATAATGGCTTTGTTTGTCCCCAGGGTTTGGGCAATACGCTGGCCTTCCTGCGGGTCAAGCACTACCCCTGTATAATCATCAAATAAGCTATGGTCTTGGTAAAAGGCACAAGCATCTTGAGTCAGGGGGTCAAGCAAGCGACCAAGGCTTGACCAACTTTTACCATAGATAGAATGAGCATGGGCGGCGGCGACGACATCCGGTCTAGCTGCATGAATTTGGGAATGAATGGCAAACGCAGCCCGATTCACTGGGCGATCGCCTATAATTACCTCACCTTCTTGATTAACTAAAATTAGGTCACTGACGCGAATTAAACCAAAGTGCATTCCAAAAGGATTCACCCAAAAGTGTTCCGGCGTTTCAGGGTCGCGTGCTGTGATATGACCTGCAATTCCCTCATCAAAACCATAGCGGGAAAATAACCGCAAGGCGGCTGCTAATCTTTGTTTCCGGTGCAGGCGTTCTTCATTAATGGAGGTAAATTTTGGCGGTTGGGGTGCGTTTGGTTTTTGTACAGATATTGTTTGCATATTATTTTTAATGATGTGGGGCGATTGTAACAATCAAAAGATTAACTAACAAGAATTTTAAGCCTCACGCAAAGACACAAAAAGCTGAGTAAGGATAATCTGATATCTATAAAAAACTCTTTCTTCCACTGCACCCTGCACCCTTGCGGTCTTTATGATAAGTCTTGTAGCGCACACGATATTATACCTGTCCAGCCGTTAATATTTGGGCTGCGGTTAAATCTAGCAAAGGAAATGTGATTGATTGGATAATGTCTGTTCCTTGAAAGACAGATTCTTCGTACAGTCCATCTACCAAAATCAGGAGAGTAATAAGAGCTTTTTCAGGATCAACAATCCAGTATTCCGGTATACCTCGCGCTGCATATTCAGAACGTTTATAGCGGTAGTCTCTATCTTCATTGACTTTGCCGGGAGAGACAACTTCAACTACCATTGCAGGAGAAGGCATATCAGGAGTAATTGTAGCTCTTCCAAAAGCGATCGCATCTACTAACTCTTGTGTCAAAATCATCAAATCTGGTAGTCGCACACGAGTTCTACTACCTATGACCACAAGTTCTGTATCTTTATGGCGGATGAGTCGAATTGGCACAAACCTGAGAAACTGCGATAGTAGATAAAGAGAAATTAAGTTATTTCTATCGCTTTCTGGAGGCATTTCTACCAACTCTCCATCCACAAGTTCGTATCGAGTATCTGTGCCATCATCATAAGCAAGATACTCTTCTAAGGTGAGTTTCCTGACTGTTGTGGTCATAAACTCTTTTCCTGACAATCACTTTAAATTCATATCTTACCAATTTTTATTGAATGTGGAATTACGAGCAGTTATTTAAAATTATTGAAGAATTGGTTATGCACCATTCACCTAGCGGTGCAGAGGGTGAGATTAACCAATTTTTACTCCAGCAATTTGCTGCCCTGGGAGTAGAAGTTTGGAGCGATCGCGCTGACAATATTATTGCTAAAATTCCAGGGAAAGACTCTACTAGAGCGATCGCTATTACCGCCCACAAAGATGAAATTGGCGCAATTGTCAAAACCGTTGGCGAAGCAGGTAAAGTAGAAGTCCGCAAACTTGGCGGTGCTTTTCCTTGGGTTTATGGCGAAGGTGTAGTTGATTTGCTAGGAGACAATGAAACTATCTCTGGTATTCTCAGCTTTGGTTCTCGTCATGTCTCTCACGAATCTCCGCAAAAAGTCCAACAAGAAGACACACCTGTAAAATGGGAAAATGCCTGGATTGAAACCAAGCTCACCACCGCCCAATTAGAAGCCGCAGGTATTCGTCCAGGAACTAGAATGGTTGTCGGCAAACATCGCAAACATCCCATTCGCTTAAACAATCACATTGCCAGCTACACCTTAGATAATAAAGCTTCAGTTGCGATTTTGTTAGGTTTAGCGCAAAACCTGAAGCAACCAGCTTGTGATGTGTATTTAGTCGCCTCAGCCAAAGAAGAAGTCGGCGCAATTGGGGCGTTATTTTTTACCCAAAATCAGCAATTAGAGGCGTTGATTGCTTTAGAAATTTGTCCCTTATCTGAAGAATACCCCATACAGGATAGTGAAAATCCTGTGTTGCTGTCGCAAGATGCCTATGGCATATATGATGAAGGCTTGAATCTGCAATTGTGTCGTGCTGCCAAGCAACTAGACATACCCTTACAATTAACCATTCTCAGTGGTTTTGGTAGTGATGCTTCCATTGCGATGAAATTTGGTCATGTTGGTCGTACAGCTTGTTTGGCATTTCCCACACAAAACACCCACGGTTATGAAATCGCTCATTTAGGTGCGATCGCTAACTGTATTAATCTATTAAAAGGCTTTTGCGAAACATTCACCGAATAAAGCCGATGACGGGATTTGAACCCGTGGCCTGCTGATTACGAATCAGCTGCTCTACCACTGAGCCACATCGGCATACACGATTAGAAATTATAGCATTATTTACCAATGGTAGACCCAAATCCCAAAACACGCCTAAATCCAGAACAATATGCCCGTCTCAAAGCAGAAATCGCCGCACCTTATCGCGGCTTACGGCAATTTATCTATATTGGTGTGGGTGCTTCTAGTTTTATTGGCGCATTTGTCTTCTTTTTTCGCGTACTTGCTGGCAAAGAACTTGATACTGCTTTACCGAATTTAGCATTGCAAGTCGGCATTGTTGCCCTGATGGTCTTTTTGTGGCGCTGGGAAAAACGTCGGCAACTACCTAAATAGTGGCATAGCCCAAATATTCAGTTAACATGATACGCCGTGATCACTATTTTCCTGTCTGAACTATACACAGACTCGACTCTTGGATATTCACTATGAGTCCACCATACTTTGATTCTATTGGATTGTGCAGGTGCGCTACCTGAAATAGAATACCCTGCTTGAGTCATTAAATTTTCAAAAGTATTTGAGTCGAGAACTGTACAATTAAAAGCTGTTAGCCCCTGTATTTGATGTTTGTTTAGGGTCATAGCTACCCTGATAAGTCGTAAAAATTCTATACCCTGGTAATACTAAAGCAATTCCAGTGTGACTATGAATTTCACCAGGATATTTATAAGGACTATCATCTGGTAAACTTCCACCAATGCGAAAACTAAAACCCAATACCCATACATAGAAACCAGGTAGTAGTAAATCCATGCTATATGCAATAGCTCTCATCGCTTCATTTTCCTTACCAGAAGAAGATTTTCTGCCTATAGCAATTGTTTTGGAGATATTTTTTGGGTTTTTGGTTCCTAACATAGATATTTCAATCACCAATAGTGATTAAGTGGATGTCAAGCGTTTCACTTGCCATTATGTATTAAGTGTTTTGCAACGCTGTAAACAGATCAGCAAAGATTGAGACTAATTTGTTTTAATCCCTTATATCTAGCATTAGTATATCTCAAAGATATATAGGATAAGAGTTTCGCATCATGGAAGGTGGTTGGACAGAAATATCTGTCATCTTTTTACACAACTTAATATTTTTACTTTTTCTTAATTTTTTGACATAATCTGCAATATAAAGAGAAGAAATATAAAAAAAATATTAGGAATTTAGGAAAAATCAAAATCTCTGCAAAAATGATAATTGTTAAAACGGGGTCAGCCAATATAAAGATCCTGAAAATAAACACATTGTTTTTAGATAGGGTCAAATACAATTTAAAGACCCTAGATTTAGGAAAAAACTAAAAAATCATCAGCGTCATAACTAGCAGTTTGTTAGCTTGACGCTTTTAACTTTTTTAGGAACTCAGCAAGAAACCGAAAAATTTAAGTAGACGGCTCGTTTTTTACTCCTCTACCGATATAAATTGCGTAACATAAAGCACATTGTGTAGAGAAACATTAGCTATTCCAAGTCAACTTATCAGTACAATCAATCTCTAGAGGGTTGCTGTATCCTTCACATTTTGTTACAAAAGTACAAAGAACTTCTAGAGACGCACTAACTAATGTTCGGCGGACTAACTGGTTTACAAGATCCTAAAGGCACTGACTGGGGTGAGCGGATGCTCAACACAGTAGCCAGTCAAACGATTCGCCATCTTTTTACCCAAAGCGAGTCAGTAGAAGTCTTGGTACGCTGCTATCCCTCCAGCAAGTTGTTGCAAGGTAGCATTGATAGTTTCAAAATGAACGGGCGTGGCTTGGTGATCCGCAGAGATTTTGCGGTGGAAGAGATGTCCTTTGAAACGGATGCAGTGGCGATAGATTTTGGCGCGGTATTAAGTGGCAAATTAAGCCTCAAGCAACCTACGCAAGCGATCGCCCAAGTAGTATTATCTGAAGCAGGCATTAACCAAGCTTTCAAAGCAGAACTCGTAAAAAAGCGCCTAGTTAACCTTGATGTACCTGCTTTAACAGAATTATCTGGTGGTCAACCAGTTTCCTTTCCCGAAGTTCAGGTACAACTCTTACCAGAAAATCGCCTGCGAATTGCCGCAAAAGCCGATTTAAATAATGGCGAACTCGTTCCCATAAATATGACAGTTTCCATCGCGGTGGAACGGCGGCGACGCATTTCTTTTAAAGACCCACAAATTGACCTTGAACAAGTCCCAGAAACACAGCGAATAACTTCTCAAACCCTGAGTGTGGCTCTGGCAGAAATTTTAGATAATATGGTTGACTTAGATCGTTTTGACCTGGATGGAGTAAAAATGCGACTCAATCGTTTAGAAACTGAAGGGCAAAAATTAATTTTCAGTGGATATGCGGAGATTGAGCGTATTCCTCGTAGTGGGGGAAGTGCAACTTAAGAAGTCAAAAGTAAAAAGTCAAAAGTGAAAAGATAGTCCCCATAAATAAATTTAGGAGTCAGTTGCGTGGACTTGTGACCATCATTCTTTTTCTTTCTTTTGCCTTATTCGGTCAGAATTACTAATCAACTTAATACTGATGTAATTTACTGCAATATTGATTACAACCTTGTAGATTCTCAACTTCAGTATTTCCAAAGTTGTAGGGCGATCGCTAATCTTTGAGGGAACGTTAAGTAACGCACTTCCATCTATGATCAGGATGAGGACATTATTGAGGAGTGGAAGGCAATGAAGATTCTACCTATTAGTAGCATCATGCTGAGTCTCATAGCTGCAATTGGTGAATCGCCATTAGTGTTAGCAGTTCCCACAAAAGTTGCTTTTCAAGAACATGCACAAATTACTCAAAAACAACCACAAAAACTAGCGCAATTTCAGGATGACGGAAATTCCGAGCGATCGCAACTAGTACAACAAGCAAACAATTTATTAAATAGTGGTGATTTAACAGGGGCTGAAAAAGTCTTACGTAGATTAATTAAAAAGTATCCCGACGATGCTTTTGGACATTTTCAACTCGGTAATGTACTGCGCCGACAAAAGCAACCAGAAGCAGCGATTACAGCTTATCAAGAAGCTCTTCGTCTCAAGCCAAAATATGCTTTAGCTTATAATGCGATCGGTGTTGTGTATGCAACTCAAGACCGTTGGGATGATGCTATTAGTCAATATCGCAAAGCTTTAGAAATCAACCCCAGTTATGGGGAAGCCATGACAAATTTAGGACAAGCACTATGGCAAGTTAATAAAAAAGATGAGGCGGTTGCTTCTTTAGAAAAAGCTTTAAATATTTTTAAAACCCAAAGTCGCAATGATAGAGTTTACCAAATTGAACAAATGTTAAAACAAATTCGGGCTGCTGATAATCCTGGCGTGTCGTGAAAAATAATTCAGTAGTCAGAATTCAGAATTTATCGATTTTGTTATTCTTGAATACCAAGATAATGAAAGAGTCAGATCCCCTACTTCTTAAAGGAGTCGGGGATCTTTTTATTCATAAATGATTTAGTACTTTCATAACACTAAGAGTTTTTGTAGAGTACGACTTTTCATAGTATTTTCTCATCAAAGTTACAATAAAATTGGGATAAATTTCTCTTGGTTAAAGCCTATGACTTCCTTATCGGCGTTAACTTTACCTGACCACACTCAGTTACCAGAGTCAGACGGAACTTTTGTGAAAAATTGGCAAGAACATCCCCAAAGTGTATTATTGACTGACTCGATAAGTCCCGTTATCGAAGCGTTGCATCCCGGTGGTCAATATTGTATCGGTCAAGATTTAGGCATTTACTGGCGGCTAACTGACCCCCCAGAAAAAGGCGCAACAGCACCAGATTGGTTTTATGTGCCGAATGTACCCGCAACTCTCAACGGTTTAACGCGGCGTTCTTATGTCTTATGGAAGGAGTATGTTGCACCGTTAATTGTGATTGAATTTGTCTCTGGTGATGGTCGAGAAGAACGGGATAGAACGCCACCATCTCAGGGTGAAGGCGGAAGTGTAGGCAAGTTTTGGATTTACGAACAGGCAATTCGTGTGCCTTACTATGCCATTTATGAAGTAACTAAAGCCCTGGTAGAAGTTTATCACTTAGTTGATAATGCCTATCAACTTATGCAGCCAAATGAACGCGGACATTACCCAATTACACCAATGGGTGTGGAGTTAGGAATCTGGCAAGGATTTTACCCAAATGCAGAATTACCTTGGTTGCGGTGGTGGGATGCAGAGGGGAATTTATTGTTAACTGGTGATGAACGAACGAAAGTGGAACGCCAAAGAGCAGACCTTGAGCGAGAAAAACGCGAGAGAATTGTTGAGAAGTTACGTAATCTTTCTCCTGAACAACTCAATGCTTTAGGAATTGACCCAGAAATGTTAGATTAATTAATTCTAATGGGCAACTGCACCACCAGTTGCTTTGACTTTTTTAATGAATAAAATCGCAATCCCACTAAGTAATAACGCTAGACCAATAAAGTAAAAACAATCATTAAAAGCCATAACAAATGCTTCGCGGCGAACAACATTGGAAATAGATGCGATCGCCTGATTTTGTGCTGTAGTTAAATCTGCACCGCGACTGATAAAATATTGCGTCATTTGGTCAATTCTCTGTTGCGTTTCTGGGTTATATAAAGATACTGCATCGCCTAATCTATTCGAGTGAAATTGCTCTCTACTAGTTAACAAAGTTGCTAATACTGCAATTCCAAGAGAGCCACCCATATTCCGCATCATATTAAATAAACCACTGGCTGAACCTGCATCTTTAGGATTCAACCCAGCAGTTGCAATAGAGGTTAGCGGAACCATAATTAATGGTTGTCCCATCGCCCGTACCAGTTGCGACCACCGCAATTGATCTAAGCCTGTTTGATTAGTTAATCCTGCATTCATAAATGCACTGATGGCAAACAAAGTAACTCCTAATGCCACCATAAACCGCACATCAATGCGTTGCATAAGCTTGGGGATAAAAGGAATAATAAATAATTGTGGAATCCCAGCCCAAATTAACACCTCACCAATTTGCAGTGCATTATATTGTTGAATTTGAGCCAGATATAAAGGCAAAATATAAATTGAACCATATAACCCTATCCCTAGGGAAACATTCACTACACTAGCTAAACCAAAGTTGCGATAACGTAATAAACTTAAATTAATAAATGGTTGCTTACGAGTTAATTCAATAAAGAAAAATAGAGCCAGAAAAATTACGGCAATAATACTTAAACGTACAATCAATGGTGAACCAAACCAATCTTTGCGACTACCTTCTTCTAAAACAACTTGTAGGGAACCTAAGCCAATAGCCATTGAAAGAATTCCCCACCAATCGCCCTGTTTTAATAAGTGAATTTGGGGTTGGACTTGCTTAATTCCATACCAAACACCAGCCAGCATTAATGCACCAGGAAACACATTGATATAGAAACTGTATTCCCAACTATAATTTTCTGTTAACCAACCGCCTAAAGTCGGGCCAATTGATGGTGCAAAAACTGCTGTAATGGCAAATGCCGCAAGTCCTATTGATTGTTTGGCTGGTGGTAAAGTTGTTAAAACTACTGTCAAAGATGAGGGAATTAAAACACCTCCTGTAAAGCCTTGCAAAGCACGGAAAACAATCATAGAATTTAAATCCCATGCCCAAGCACAGCAAATAGAAAATAATATAAATAATCCAGTATTAACTAATAAATAAAGTCTGAGGGAAAAAACCCGCGATAACCATCCAGTTAAGGGAATGACGACAATTTCAGCTACAAGATACGCGGTAGAAATCCAAGAACCTTCTTCTAAAGTTGCACCTAAAGATGCTTGAATTTCTTGCAGTGAAGCGTTAGTAATTTGGATATCTAAAACTGCCATAAAGGCACCAAGCATACTGGCTAATACACCAATCCATGTTCTTAGAGGTATGCGTTCTGGTTCTACAGCCGAAACATTAGCCATAGTCATGCTCCATTTTGAGGGGCGAAAATTGGAATAATATTAAAAACTTACCATTTATTAGGAGGTGAGAGGTGACGGATTTTTATCTATCGATACTCTCTTGAATCTCTCCGCATGAAATAAATCACCAAATTCAACACCAATCTACTTCTTAGCTAAAATCCCTTTCTGTTCATAAATCGGTATTAACATTTGTCGCAAAGTCGGCAGTTGTCTACTAAAAAATATTGAACCAATAATACAAGCTATACCATCAATGATTAACGTATTAGGAGCGCCAATTATATCTGCAATTCCACCGCCGATTAAATTGCCTATAGGTATCATTCCTAAAAATGACATTGTATATAAACTCATCAATCTACCACGTTTATCTTCTTCAACGATGGTTTGTAAAAAGGTATTACTTGCAGCAATCTGTAAAATTGTTCCTAAACCCACAAACAGCATTGTGAATAAAGACAAGGGTAAAAACCGAGAAACGGCAAAGGCAATGAGACCACAGCCTAATATTGCTGGTGCGATCGCAATTAATTGACCAATGCCTAAAATAGTTTTACGGGTAGCTAGATATATCCCCCCAGATAATGCTCCCACGCCTGATGCAGCCATTAAAAATCCTAATGTTTCAGCACCACCTTTTAAGATTGTTTCGGCAAAAACTGGCACTAGAATTGTATTTTGCAACCCCATTAAACTGACTAAAGTTGATAGTAATAAAATAGCGCGAATGGGGGGAAAGCTAAAAGCATAAATAAATCCCTCTTTAACTCTTTGTAAGGGATTACCTGGACTAACGGGCATTTTCCACGGCTTAACATTCATTGCAAGTAAGCCAACAATCACAGCAATGTAACTCAAACCATCGATTAAAAAACAGTAAGCAACACCAACTCTAGCGATTAATAATCCCCCTATAGCGGGGCCAATGAGCCGCGCTCCGTTAATCATAGTTGAATTGATAGCGATCGCATTGGCTAAATCTTCTCTGCGTTCAACAAGTTCGGGTACAAATGCTTGTCTGGCTGGCGCATCTAAAGCATTAATAAATCCTTGTAATAAACTCAACGCAATGATATGCCAAACCTGAATTACACCTGTTAGTGTTAATACAGCTAAAGCTAAAGACTGAATCATTGCCATAACTTGCGTACTAATTAAAGTACGATACCGCGAAAAGCGATCTACAAATACGCCACCCAAAGGAGCGAGAAAAAAGCTGGGAATTTGACTAGCAAATCCGACCACTCCTAACATTAATGGTGAGTTAGTTAAGTCATAGACTAGCCAAACAGTAGCCAATTGAGTCATCCATGTTCCAATGAGGGAAATTCCTTGTCCAGCAAAAAACAACCGATAGTTTTTTGACCGAAAGGCAGGTAGTTGCAACTGTTTCAATATTGTCATTGGTTATTTGTCATTGGTTATTTGTCAATAGCCCTTTGCCAATTGACTTTTGACTTATTTAACTTCCACACTAACTTCCGCAGACATCCCTGGTGTAATCCGTGAGTCGTAACCTTGGATACTCTTTTGGTCTAAAACTATCTTCACAGGAATGCGCTGCACTACTTTGGTAAAGTTACCTGTAGCGTTGTCTGGTGGTAACAAGGCAAACTGAGCGCCAGAAGCAGGTGAAATACTGTCAACTTTGCCGCTAAAGGTGTGATGAGGAAAAGCATCGAGTTTGACTTCTACTTGTTGTCCGGGGCGCATTCTTTCTAATTGAGTTTCTTTAAAGTTGGCTACTACCCAATTTTCATTATCGACAATTGCCAATAATGGTGTTCCTGCTTGGATTCTGTTGCCAACTTCCACGGTTTTTTTACCAACTCGTCCGGCACTAGGAGCAGTAATGTTGGTGTAGGATAACTGCAATTGAGCATCTTTTAATGATGCTTCGGCTTGAGCAATGGCAGCTTTGGCAGCTTCATATTGGCTACGTTTGACGCTAGTATCTTGAGTCCCAGCCGTAGCTTGTTGCAATCCACCTCTGGATGCTGCGAGTTTAGCTTGGGCGCTACCGACACCTTCTTGGGCTTGTGCAAGTCGAGATTGGGCTTGCGCTACCCCAACTTTGGCGGAGGCTAATCTGGCTTGGGCTTGTTCAACTCCTTGAACAGCAGCATTTTTCTGCGCTAAAGCCACATCATAGGCGGCTTTGGCTGCATCTAACTGTTGACGAGCGATCGCACCTTCTTTATATAAGCTGTTGTAACGGTTGTAATCTGTTTCCGCTTTTTGCAGATTAGCGTTGGCTTGGGCTACCTGGGCTTGGGCGGCGGGAATTCCCGCTTGGGCTAATTCCACATCGGCTTGGGCGGCGGGAATCCCAGCTTGGGCTTCTCTGACCGCAGCTTGGGCGGTGGAAATAGCAGCTACAGCATTACTAACATCACCTTGTGCCTGAGTTGTCTTACCTGTAGTAGTTTCAGAACTTAAGGCAATATTGGCAGCAGCAGCTTGGGCTTGACTGCGGGCATTTTCTAAGGCGGCGGCGGCTTGCTGCAATTTACTTTCGTAATCGCGGGGATCAAGTTTAACTAATAACTGTCCCGGTTGCACTTCTTGGTTATCGTTCACTAAAACTTGGGACACGGTTCCGGGAATTTTGCTACTAACTTGGTGAACATGCCCACTTACAGTAGCGTTGTCTGTTTCTTCGTGCGAGGAAGCGTACTGCCAGTAGTTATAACCAAATGTACCTGCGGCGATCGCACCTACACCCAACCCTGCCAAAATTAAAGGCAATCGCTTTTTACTACGGGGTTTATCTTTTTTCTCGGTCTCTGGCTGCGGGTGGACATCCGTTTCTGGTGCTTCTGGTGTGGCGATCGCTGTTTCTAAAGTCTCGGCATCAGTAATCATTTCTGTTTCGACAACAGCAGTTTTCTCTTTCTTGCGTCCATTTAAACTAGTTGTCGTCATACTTCCCCTCTTCCTTGCTTAATATATCAATAGTTCTTATTTAGAATGCGTACTATTTAGCTACAAACTATCTCTCAGCTTTTATTTAGTATGCTAAATATTATGACAAATAAATTTATACATAGCCTCACCCGAATGGGCGATTGTCATCCAGCCTTAAGATAGGTTAGCAATTGCTCTATTTAGCAGTTGAGAAAAGAATTCACGGTCATCTGGGGAAATCCCACGCATAGCATCTTCACGTAATTCTGCGGCTAGTGGTGGTAAAACTTCTTCTAGTTCCTTACCTGCATCCGTCAACCAGATGCGCCAAATCCGGCGATCATGTACATCTCTTTCTCGACGAACTAAGCCCCGTTCTTCCATCCGGTCTAGTACGCCTGTTAAAGTTCCACCCACCTGTTGCAACTTCTCGCCAATACTAGATGTGGGTAAACCATCTTCTTGCCATAAACAGCACAACACTAGCCAATGAAATGGGGTTAGCCCAAAGGGTTCTAGTTTGTCAGTAAACTTGCGAGTTAGCAGTTGTGAAAGTAGTTTGATTCGATAACCCAAATTGTAAGGCGCTAAAACTTGCTGCCAAGACTCAAAAGTGGTAGAGTTATTAGATTGAGCAACCATTATATAAAATACTTCGCGTACGTAATATTTAGCATAACTATAATCATTTATTTTGGCAAGCGGGTGATATCCTGTCCGGAAAAATACTTATCATTAAGGGTGCAGAGGGGCATGGAAGATGGTTTTAACGTTTCTGCACAGAGAGTTCTGGAATCATAACAGATTAACCAGACATGATAACTCGTCTCATCCTTAAAATGAAATAATATCATTTGCAATACAAAAAATAAAATTAGATATGCACTGCATACCTAATTCTAGATTTGGAAAATATTAAATTAAGTGACAATAATTAACCAAATCTACCGCTAACGTAATCGCGGGTATCTTCTTGCTTCGGATTATTGAAAATTACTTCTGTCGCGTCATATTCTACAAGATAACCGATACGACCGCCTGATTCTGTAGGGCGCACATTGAAAAAGGCTGTTTTATCAGAAACCCGCGCCGCTTGCTGCATATTGTGGGTCACAATCACAATTGTATATTGCTCTTTCAGTTCATGAATTAGCTCTTCAACCCGCAATGTAGAGATCGGATCAAGGGCGGAACATGGTTCATCCATTAAAATGATTTCTGGTTGAACTGCGATCGCTCTGGCAATACACAATCTTTGTTGTTGTCCACCAGACAATGATAAGCCACTTTGACGGAGTTTATCTTTAACTTCATCCCACAAAGCTGCTTGACGCAAACTCCGTTCGACTAACTCATCCATATTGCCTTTATAACCATTAATTTTGGCACCAAAAGCAATATTGTCATAAATTGATTTGGGGAATGGGTTGGGTCTTTGAAACACCATCCCGATACGACGACGTACCTCTACCGGGTCAATATCAGATGCGTATAAGTTCTTACCGTAATAAAAAACCTTTCCTTCGGCTCTAAATGAATCAATTAAGTCGTTGAGACGGTTATAGCATCTTAGCAATGTACTTTTACCACAGCCAGAAGGGCCAATAAAGGCTGTCACCTTATTTTTGGTGATATCTAGCCAAATGTTCTGTAATGCTAAGTATTTACCATAATAAACGTTCAGATTCTCTGTGCGTAATACGGTATCTGTGCTATTTGCTGTGCTAATGTTAGTAGCCATAAAAGGTCTAATGTAAGTTTTTAGGATGGCAATGCAACTTTGCTATTCGATTAAGTAACTGAGCTTTTTGGTATAAATAAAGCACCCATTATCAACAGGATGATTTATTTCCGACTTCAGCATTTTTAGACTACACTTTTTGGCGAGTTGCCCAGCGAGCAATAATACTGGTAATTAAAACCATTAGCACCAATATTAAAGATGCTGCCCAAGCTAATGACTGCCAATTTTTAAACGGAGAAATGGCAAAGTTAAAAACCAAAACAGCTAAAGAAGCCGTGGGTTTAAATAAGCTATTTGGCCAGAAGGTAGAAAATAAAGCAGTAAATATCAAAGGAGCAGTTTCACCAGCAGCCCTGGCGATCGCTAACGTTGATCCAGTTACAATAGCTGGTAATGCAGCAGGCAGTACGACCTGTGTAACAGTTTGAAAGTTAGTCGCACCTAAACCTACAGATGCTTGTCGTAAATCCTGCGATACTAACTGTAAAGCTTCATCAGTTGTTTTCACAATAATTGGCAACATCAAAATTGCCAAAGCAAATCCTCCGCCAATTGCTGAATATGAGCCTAAATTCAGCCTTACTAACGTTAAAACTACAATTCCATAAGCGAATACCCCGGCAATAATCGAAGGTACTCCACTCAAGACGTTCGTAGCAAAACGTACCCACCTAGCTATTTTACCAGAACTAAACTCAGTTAGATAGATAGCGGCAATCACACCAAAAGGAATGCTGATTACAGCTGCAATTCCCACCATCAGCAAAGTTCCCACAATCGCATTCCCAAAACCACCGCCTGGACGAAGGGGCGGGGGTGGCAATTCTGTAAATATGCTGAGGTTGAGACTACTAAATCCTCGAATTAAAACGTAAGACAGTACTGCTACTAAAGGCACTAGTGCCAAAACTCCGCAGAGAATTGCCACCCCAGTCATCACTGTATTAAACAGCGTCCGAGGAGACATAGCACTACGAGTTAAACTTCTTTCTTGATAATGAGAAGTCATAAAATTAACCCAAAACTAATCTACACTCGCTTGACTCGAATAACGATCAACTCTGCCAAAATATTGACAATCAAAGTTAAGACAAATAAAACTAAAGCAGCATACATTAAAGCTGCAACTTGCAAACCACTAGCTTCTGCAAATTGATTGGCTAACAAAGAAGAAATTGTATTGGCTGGTGCGAATAGCGATGCACTAATTTTGTTGGAGTTACCAATCAACATCGTCACCGCCATTGTCTCTCCCATTGCCCGACCGAGTGCTAACATCACAGCACTCACAATTCCCGAAAAAGCCGCAGGGATCAAAACTTGAAAAATCGTTTCCCACCTTGTTGCACCCAAGCCTATAGATGCTTGACGTAAAGTAGATGGAACAGAAATCAAAGCATCTCTAGAAATAGCTGTGATAATTGGCAAAGTCATAATAGCCAAAATTATCCCCGCAGGTAACATCCCTGGCCCTGTAGGAGAAGTACTAAACAGTGGTAGCCAACCAAAGTAAGCATTCAACCATTTACCGACATTGTTTAAAATCGGAATTAATACAAAAATTCCCCATACTCCATAAACAACGCTGGGAATTGCTGCCAACAGCTCTACCAAGAACACCAGCACAACTCTAGCCTGCGAGGGCAGAAAATTTTCACTTAATAAAACCGCAGTTCCAACGCCAATTGGGACTGCAATTAGTAACCCAATCAAAGAACTGACTAAAGTTCCATAAACTTGAGGTAATACCCCATACTCATCATTCACAGGGTTCCAAGTACTTTGTGCTAAAAAGCCAACACCAAACTTTTGAATGGCAGGCCAAGCACCAATGGCAACCTGTATAGCAATCCATAATAAAGTTGCTGCAACTGCTAGGGCAAAAACCCTAGTCAGCCAAATAAAACTCCGGTCTAAAGACCTACCGAGTTCAGAACGCTCTTTAATTGCTGATGACAAATTTTGAGAATTTGTAGCCATGAATACTGACTTTATAGATGAAATCAGAGAAAAATGTGAGAGCAAACCAGCTAACTAAAATGACCGCTATCGGGTCTTGAGGACTTGAGACATCAACAAGTCATTCTTAATAGAAAAAACTTTTTATTCTACTAGTAGTACCAGCAATTTTGGACTATAGATGCCTCAATAGTATTAGAATTTTTTTTTGCTATTTACTAGCACTATTACTGCTACCAGTAACTGCAATTTTGTAGTCTGGGCTAATTTGGTCAGCCGCAGCTGCTACTTTCTGCACAACTGGTTGTGGTAGAGGCACATAACCTAATTCTGGAGCCAATTTCTGACCTTCAGTTAAACCATACTCAATCATAGCTTCGACTGCTTTCGCTTTAGCAGGATCAGCATATTTCTTGTAAGCCAAAATCCACGAGTAGGTAACGATAGGATAAGAGTCTGCGCCTTCTGGGTCGGTGATAAAGGCACGAAAGTTTTCAGGTAAAGTTACTGCTTCTAATGTTTTTGCTGCTGACTCGTCTGTAGGTACAACAAATTTGCCACCTTTGTTTTCTAAAGCAGCATATTTGAGTTGATTTTGTTTCGCGTAACCATACTCAACGTAACCAATAGAACCTTGAGTTTGTTGAATTTGGGCAGTTACACCTTCATTACCTTTACCACCAACACCGACTGGCCAGTTAACGGTTTTGCCATCACCAATTTTAGTTTTCCATTCAGGACTAATGGCGCTGAGGTGTTTGGTAAATACACCAGTAGTACCGCTACCATCAGAGCGATGTACAACTGTAATTGCCTGGTCTGGTAATTTAGCGTCTGGGTTGGCTGCTTTGATTTTGGGGTCGTTCCAATTTTTGATTTTGCCTAATAAGATATCGGTGTAAACTGCTCGTGGCAATTTAAGTTCAGCAACATCGGGTAGGTTGTAAGCTAGAACAATGCTACCGGCTGTCATTGGTAACAAAATTGCGCCTTTATCTTGAGGCACTTTCTGAATTTCGTCATCTTTCATTGCTACATCGCTGGCACCGAAATCAACAGTACCTTTGATGAACTGCTCAACCCCAGCACCACTACCTACAGACTGATAATTAACTTGTAAACTGGGGTATTTTTTGTTTAACTCAGTGAACCAACTTGTATATAATGGCGCAGGAAAAGAAGCGCCTGCACCGATTAATTCTACATTACCGCCAAGATCCAATTTAGCAGGACTGGAGGCTGTAGCATCTTGATCTGTGCCAGTAGGTGCATCCTTGGTAGCAGAACTGTCAGAACCTTGCTGTCCGCCACAAGCAGCTAGACTTAATGTCAGTAATAACACTGCTGTTGAAGAGGCTAATCGGTTATTTTTAATTACATTTAGTCGTGAGCGCATCGGTGTTAATTTTCAGTAACTTTCCAGGTTAGCGCCTCTACGATAATCCTAAAAGAGAGATGTATAGGTAAACGGAAGGTTAAGGGCAAGAAAAAAAGTGTATTATTTTAACTAAATTTTACAATTCTCTCACTTTGTGAATTGATAAAATTTATACTTTACCTTGTTTTAAGTTACAGATGAGCCTGAGTAGAGCTAATACAGATTTATGGACAACGCTTTGACAGTAGAAAGCGTTATACCGCTTATATTGCTACTTATTCAACTACCAGCAACAGCAATTTTGCTGTCGCGTCTCTTGAAGGGGCCAGGAAGATTACCGCCAATTCAACCCCAACAGCCTACACCAGATATTTTTGGTAATGTCAGCGTTGTTGTTCCTACATTAAACGAAGCTAGTCGGATTTCTCCTTTATTATTGGGATTGAGTCAGCAAAGTTATGAAGTGCGAGAGATTATTGTTGTAGACAGTAACTCTCAAGATGGGACTCCTGATTTAGTCAAAGCTGCACAGCAGAGAGATCCCCGCTTTCGTGTGATGACAGATGATCCCCTACCGACTAATTGGGTGGGTCGTCCTTGGGCTTTACACAATGGCTTTTTGCATAGTTCTGAGGATAGTGAGTGGTTTTTGGGGATGGATGCGGATACTCAACCACATCCGGGTTTGGTGGCTGGGTTAGTCAAAACCGCCCTCGCCCAAGGCTATGATTTAGTGTCGTTATCACCCCAGTTTATTCTTCAGTATCCTGGTGAGTGTTTATTACAACCTGCTTTATTGATGACATTGCTGTATCGTTTCGACCCGGCAGGAATTAGAACTGAACAACCAGAAAGAGTAATGGCTAATGGTCAATGCTTTTTATGTCGTCGTTCTGTGTTGGCGATTGTGGGTGGCTATAGCAGTGCTAGTAGTTCGTTTTGTGATGATGTGACTTTAGCACGGTATATTGCGGCACAAGGATATAAAGTGGGCTTTTTAGATGGTGCAAAGGTGCTGAAGGTGCGAATGTATGAAGGGGCGCTGGAAACGTGGAAGGAATGGGGGCGCAGCCTTGATTTGAAAGACGCATCCACTTCTGGGCAAATTTGGGGAGATTTATGGTTACTTTCCGCAGTCCAGGGTTTACCTTTGCTAATTTTACTAACTTACTTGATTGTTCTACCTACCCCTGTCTCGCTACCGCAGATTTTATTACTGGGGTTGAATGGATTTTTGCTGCTGATCCGTTTTGGAATGTTATTAGCGATCGCACCATCTTATGATCGCAAAACCGCTAAAGGTGGCTGGTTATTCTGGCTGTCTCCTTTAGCTGATCCCATCGCCGTCTTACGCATCTTTCTCTCTGCATCCCGCACTCCTAAAGAATGGCGGGGACGGAAGTATGGTGCGTGAGGGGAGTGGGGAGTTTGATTAGACAAGGTAGACAAGGTAGAGGGGGTAGACAAGGTAGAGGGGAGTGCTGAGTGCTGAGTTTGATTAGACATGGTAGAAATATTGCTTCCTTGTCCCCCTTGCCCCCCTTGTCTCCCTTGTCCCCCTTGTCCCCCTCGCCCCCTGCCCCCTTGCACCCCTGCCCCCATCTACCCCTAATCCTCCTCACCTCCCACGCGATCGCCGCGTTCCAGTTCCCAAAGAATTTGATTACCTTCGCGGCGGACTCGTGACACAATCCAATTCCGCCAGCGCCACTGATCCCCGCGGCTAGTGACGGCGCTGGCGTGGACATCCATTAAGTCTGCTAATTCAGAACTAGTAATTAGATAGCCTTTTTCAGCAATTTCATCAGCGATGCGGAGAGTTTCAACTAAGTTGCGGAGTTGTTCAACCCTGATTCCAGGCGTTGTTGTGTCAATTGCGGCCGCATTCTGTGCGGTGGATGGTTCCATAGCTGTTATGTCTGATGCAGATGTAATGGGTTCCGACTTTTCTTTGTTAATTATTGTCGAGTTTGCCTTATATTGAGAAACTTCCGCTACATTTAGTTCATTAGAACTATGTAAAGTTTTGTGAGCATTGGTAGAAGATAATTCTTTTAGTGTAGGGACTTTACCAGCAGCAAAACTCCGGGCGATCGCATCACAGCGTTCGTTACCGACGTTACCAGCATGACCACGAACATGCTGCCAAGTAACTTGACGGGTATTTAATTCATCTAAAATTTCCAACAGGTCTTGATTTTGTACAGGATTACCATCAGCTTTTTTCCAGCCTTTTTTCTTCCAGTTTTTCACCCATTTGGTAACACAGTTGATGAGATATTCACTATCGGTATAAAGGGTGATGGGTTGCGCTTGCTTTGAGGCATGGAAATATTTTAAGGCAGCGATCGCAGCTTGCATTTCCATTTTATTATTTGTTGTATGGGAGGCTGCATCACCCATTTCGTGAACTCCTCCATCCTGGAAATAAACTACAACACCCCAACCACCAGGGCCGGGATTCCCAGTACAAGCGCCATCAGTATATATACTTTGAATTATGCTTTGACTAGACATGATAAAGATATTGAAACCGCATGGTTACGTAGAGGTGACAAAAAATTTAGCGGCAAAAGATGGGTAGCAATATATATGGTACTGACGGAAAAAGCAAGTATTTTTTTGAAGGGGCTAGAGGTTAGGGGAGAGAAGGGAGACAAGGGGGACAAGGGAGACAAGGAAGCAATATTTCTACCTTGTCTAACCCAACTCAGCACTCAGCAGCTTCTCTACCTTGTCTACCCCATCAACCTTGTCTACCTTGTCTAATCCAACTCAGCACTCAGCACTTTACTAAACTAGCGATCGCTTTTACCAATGCGTCGGGATCTACTGGTTTGGGTACGTGTAATTGAAAGCCGGCTGTGAGTGCTTGTTGTTGGTTGATTTCGCCAGCGTAGGCTGTGAGGGCGATCGCCGGGACATTACCACCTTGTTGGGGTGTAAGTTGGCGTACTTGGCGAATTAGCATATAACCATCTACTTCGGGCATTCCAATATCACTAATTAAGATATCTGGTAATGACTGCGAAAGTTCAGCGAGGGCGGCGGTGGCGGATGTGACGGCGGTAACAGCCACACCATAATCATGCAAAATAAATGTGATTAAATCGCGGATATCTGGTTCGTCATCCACCATTAAAACTTTGATACCAGAAAGATTACCAAACTCAGATTCACTTGTGAAAGATTCATTTTCTTGTCGTCTGACTGGTTCGTTAATCACAATCAAAGGTATCCTCACTGTAAAGGTAGCACCCAACCCTTCACCGGGACTGTCTGCTTTGACTGTACCGCCGTGCATTTCTACCACTTGACGGACAATTGCTAGTCCTAAACCCAAACCGCCAAATTTGCGGGTTGTTGTACCATCTGCTTGACGAAAGTAATCAAACACGAATGGTAAAAATTCTGCTGAAATACCTTTACCTGTATCACTGACTTGTATTTGTGCTTGACCATTAATTTCTTTGACTTGAATTTCTACCTGTCCAGCATTTGGGGTAAATTTCACAGCGTTGGAAAGTAAATTCCACATCACTTGTTGTAAGCGATTAGCATCACCCATAACTTGCCCGATATTGGGGTCAAATATGGTATGAATTTGAATCGATTTTGCTTCTGCTGCCAAGCGTACTGTTTCTAAAGCGGCTTGCACAACCATTACCAAACTGACGGGACAGACATTTAAGCTTAATTTTCCTTGGAGGATGCGCGAGACATCTAATAAATCTTCGATTAGTTGGGTTTGTAATTTGGCGTTGCGTTCAATTGTTTCTAAGGCTTGTTTTGTAGTTTTTTCATCAAACTTGCGATTTCGCAGCAATTTCGCCCAGCCTAAAATCGGGTTGAGTGGCGTTCGCAATTCATGAGAGAGAACGGCGAGAAATTCATCTTTGATACGGTTAGCCACTTCTGCTTCTTGACGGGCGATGCGTTCGGTTTGCAAAAGTCGATCGCGTTCTTGTTCGGCGCGTTTGCGATCGCTAATATCTAAAACAAAAGCGACACCCCGATCTTGACAGTCAGCTAACAACGCTATCCCTAAAACCACAGCTACCCGTTTACCGTTGCGTTGGACATATTCTTTTTCATAAATCTGCGAAACTCCACTAATCTGGACATCTGCAAGGGCGCGATCGTCTAAATCTAGATATTCTGGTGGTGTAAGTTCTCTCCAATCAATTTTCCCGACAACCGCAAACTCATCACGGGTATAACCAACTAACTGTAAATAAGCATCGTTAGCATCAGTAATGAAACCTTCCATATTCCAAAAAGCCACCCCGACCAAGTTAGACTCAAACAAGCGGCGAAATCGAGCTTCACTTTCTCGTAATGACTGTTCTACTTTTTTATGGGCGGTGATATCACGGGAAACCACAATTACACCTTCAATGCTTTGGGTATGATTGCGTAAAGGCGTGAGAATATATTCGTAGTCACGTAATCCTTCGATTGTCAGTAATTGACATTCATCTTTGATGGGTTCCCCAGAAGCCATCACCGCTTGTTGCTGAATTTCCACTTGTTCAACAAAATCATGGGGTAAATTCAATTCTCGCAATGTTTTACCCAGAACTTCCTGCGGTTGGAAACCTAAGATAGCCGCGCCACCGTGACTAATATATTGATGGCAACCAGCGCGATCGAATATGTAAATATGATCTACAGAGGTAGCGAGAATCGCATTCAACAAATTGGCTTGTTCTTGGATTTGGCTAGTTAATTGACGCGTGTTTTCTTCTGTTTGCTTCCGCCCAGTAATATCCAAACACACGCCAAACATCCGTGTCGCCTGTCCTTGGTCGTTATAGTAAAATTTTCCCTGAGAAGAAATCCAATGCAAACTTTGGTCAGGCCAAATAATCCGAAATTCGTCTTTATAGTCAATTTTATTGGTTAAGGCAGTCGTAATATTTGTTGTGACAGATTCTCTATCTTCAGGATGCACACAAGCTAAAAAAGCCGCGTAAGTATTTTCAAAGCTACCTGGAGTTAAACCAAACAGCAGTTCATGACTTCCTGACCAAATTAATTTATCAGCCAAAATATTCCAATCCCAAAAACCCATCCAAGCAGCATCAATAGCCAGCTTCAAGAGTTGTTCGCTTTCTTGCAAGGCGATTTCAATTTGTTGTCGTTCTGCTTTTTCTTGTTGGAGTTTTTGCAGCGTTAATGCTATATCTGCCTGATTATGAGAATTGAGACTTGTTGCTGTCAGTTTTGTATGTAATTCAGTTAATTGTGCCTCTAATGCAACTTGCTGACACTGATATTGAATTTCTAAGTCTTCTAACTCTGCAACACGCTGCCGTAAAGCTACTAATTCATCTTGATCATGGTCTGACATCTTGAAAACCATTTGCAATAAACAATCTCAGTTGAAACGGCAGAGACCCTATCGTTGGAATGAGTATGGATTTTTTTGGGCAAAAATGCAATCTCTCACTGGGTACATAAACTATTCAGCCGTAAGATATATGGTAATTTTTGCTATTATTTGGATTCAAATTACACCCAAATTCTGCACAAAATACAGCATGTAAACCCCTTAGACTGGAAGTCTGGGGCAATACAAATAAATCCTGCCTCCGCAGGCTAATTATATACTTCCTCATGCTGCTTTCAAACTTAAGATAGCAATATTCATCCCCACAATGCAGGCAATATCTCTAACAGAAATCCTAGAAATTGGTCATTAGTAAAAAGACAAAATTTCACACTTTATACTTCATACTTCACACTTCGTACTTTTCCCTGTGGCAATATTGGAATCAGACTGTATTGCATTTAGCTAGGCAAACAAAATGTTGGGAAACACACTTGTTGGAAGATACCAAATTATTAGCTATTTGGGAGGTGGGGGATTTGGTGAAACCTTTGTAGCTTGTGATACTCAACTTCCAGGTTCGCCGCAGTGTGTTGTTAAGCAACTCAAACCCCAAGTTAGCAATGCAGCCACCTTAGAGATAGCTAGGCGGTTATTTGACACCGAAGCACAAGTTCTTTATAAATTAGGCACACACGATCGCATTCCCCAACTGTTAGCTTATTTTGAAGAAAATGCCGAATTTTATCTTGTCCAAGAATTCATCCCTGGACATGATTTAAGTAAAGAGTTAGTTTCCGGAAAAACTTTTAGCCAAGACCAAGTTATTTTACTCTTACAAGAAATACTCGAAATCTTAGAATTTGTTCATCAACAAAATGTTATTCATCGTGATATTAATCCCCGGAATTTACTCCGCCGCGACTCTGATAGCAGCTTAATTTTAATTGATTTCGGGGCGGTCAAACAAATTACAACCCAGGTAGTAACGCCGGAAGGACAAACAAAAGCGACTGTGGCTATTGGTACTCCTGGTTATCTCCCTAGCGAACAAGCCCAAGGTACACCAAAATTTAGTAGTGATATCTATGCGGTGGGTGTAATTGCTATTCAAGCTTTAACGGGAATACCTGCTGAAGAGTTAGAAAAAGATGCTGAAACAAATGAAATTATCTGGGAAAATAAAGTGCAGGTTTCACCAGATTTGGCGCGATTTTTAAATAAAATGGTTTGTTACGATTTTCGGCAACGTTATGCTTCAGCAACAATAGCATTAGCAGCTTTAAAAAATCTCATTCAGCCGGAAAAGCAAACCATCAATATACCTCCAGGTATTTTACAAAAAAATATCAACCTGAAAAAGCATAGTAAAACTTTATTTATCAAGTTATTGTGGGCAATTTTTCTTTTAACAATCACTGGTATAGCAGCTTTATTTGTGGTTAATAGAATTAATGCTAACAATGCTGTAGAGTTATCTAAGCAAGGAAATACACTATTTGAATTGCAACGTTATCAAGATGCTTTATCTGCCTATAAGCAAGCAGTAGAAATTAGACCAGATTATGCTCAAGGCTGGAATGGACAGGGTAAAACATTATTTAAATTAAAACAATATGATGCAGCTTTAGTTGCTTATGAAAAGGCAATTCAAATTCAACCAGATTATCTAGATGCTTGGAGTGGCAGAGGTTTTACTTTACAAAAATTACAACGATTTCCAGAAGCGATCGCAGCTTTTGACAAAGCTTTACAACTCCATGATGATTACCCAGAAGTTTGGAATGCGAAGGGTGAAGTGTTTAGCGAGCTAAAGCAATATGATAACGCGATTAAAGCTTACGATAAAGCCATAGATTTAAAATCTGATTATGTCGAAGCTTGGTATAGTAAAGGCTTGGCATGGCAAAATTTAAAAAATTACGATGAAGCGATCGCAGCTTACGATCAAGCCTTAGAAATTAAATCTGATTATTATCAAGCATGGTATAATCGCGGCAATGCTTTGGTAAATTTAAACCGCTACGAAGATGCTTTTACAGCTTACGATAAAGCAGTACAATATCAGCCAAGTTATTATCCAGCTTGGTTATCAAGAGGTAACGTTCTGATTACCTTACGCCGCTATGCAGAAGCAGTAGAATCATTTAATCAAGTCGTCAAAAATGACCCAGATAATTACCAAGCATGGTACAATCTTGGTTGGTCAAAACATCAACTACAACGCTACACCGAAGCAATCGCAGCTTATAATAAAGCCGCCAGTATTAAACGCAACGATGAGCAATTGTGGTACAGTTTGGGCAATTCTCAATACAATTTGCAGCAATATCAAGAAGCGATCGCAGCTTATAATCGAGCATTACGCTACAACCCCAAACATTACGAAAGTTGGTACAGCCGAGGCAATGCCTTACTCAATTTAAACCGCTATCCAGAAGCGATCGCATCCTATAATCAAGCTATTAAATATAAACCAGATTATCAAGAGGCGATCGCTGCACGCAACCAAGCCGAGAATCAACTACACAAAGATAAATCAAAACCCATCATCGTTCCCACAATACCTAATGCAAATTAACCACAGATGGACGCGGATGTAGACGCGTTAGCAGCTTACCGCAGGCTACGCAGATCATCAGGATAAAAATCTGAGTTAAAGCAGGTTTCATCTATGATGTACACAACACTAGCCTCTAGTCTCCAGCCTCTAGCCTCTTTTCCTCTCTGTTCTACTCAACCACAAAACATCAGAAACTAGCTTCGATTATCTATTTGGGCGCGTTGTAAATTACCAGAAAAGTCAACATACACACTCTTCCATTCTGTAAACACATCTAAAGCAGTGGTTCCGGCTTCGCGGTGTCCGTTACCTGTTTGCTTCACACCACCAAAAGGTAAATGTACTTCTGCGCCAATAGTCGGGCCATTAATATAGGTAATACCTGCTTCAATGTCGCGCATTGCCGTAAACGCTCGGTTAATATCACGGGTATAAATGGAAGAAGACAGACCGTAATTAGTATCATTGAGAATAGCGATCGCTTCTTCAAAGGAATTAACCTCAATTAATGCCACTACAGGGCCAAATATCTCTTCACGGGCAACGCGCATATCTGGCGTAACATTATCTAAAATAGTGGGCAAAAAGAAATTCCCCGCTTTTAATTGTCCAACCCTTGCAATTTCGCCACCAATTAAAATTTTTGCCCCTTCTTCACGGGCGATGTTCATATATTCATTCACCCGTTGCAATTGTCTTTGATTAATTATCGGCCCAATTTCTGTATCTTGGTCATAACCAGCACCCAAGCGTAACTTACTAGTACGCTCATACAACATAGCCGTAAACTCTTCTTTAATGTCACGGTGCAATATTAGCCGACTCGTAGCCGTACAACGTTGCCCAGTTGTGCCAAAAGCCCCCCACACAGCGCCATCTAAAGCCAGTCCTAAGTCTGCATCTTCCATTACTACTTGGGCATTTTTGCCGCCCATCTCCAGACAGACACGCTTGTGAGTGCGTCCGCAAGTTGCACCCACAAAAGCCCCTGTTTCCGAAGAACCAGTAAACGAAACTAAATCAACATTGGGATGTTCGACTAAAGCTTTACCAACTTCTTCACCAACACCATGTACTAAGTTAATTACACCAGCAGGTAAACCGGCGGCGGCGAAAATTTCTACTAGTTTGGTTGCACAAGCGGGAGTATCTTCAGCAGGTTTGAGGATGACAGTATTTCCGCATACCAAAGCCGGCATAGCTTTCCAGCAAGGAATAGCCACAGGGAAATTCCAGGGTGTAATTAAAGCACAAACACCAATGGGCATTCGCACTGTCATCGCAAATTTATTCGGCATTTCTGAAGGTGTTGTTAACCCAAACAGCCGCCGTCCTTCCCCAGCACTATAAAAAGCACAGTCAATACCTTCCTGCACATCACCCCTAGCTTCGGTGAGGGGTTTACCCATTTCCCGACTAATTAATTGGGCAAGTTCTTCTTTATGCTGGAGTAATAATTCTCCCACACGAAAAATATATTCGGCTCTCGCTGGGGCGGGAACTTTTCGCCAAATGCGGTAAGCTTCACGGGCGGCGGCGACGGCTTTATCTACATCTTCAGAGTGAGAACGGGGAAAGGTGGCGACAACTTCGCTTACCAAAGCTGGGTTATAACTTTCCAGAATATTTCCTGTGGTAGCATCCACCCACTGACCATTAATATAATTGCGACAAGTTAGCAAAGACATAATTAGTATTTAAAAATTTCTTTGAGATAATTGCTATAGATTTGATTCGCTTTCTACGTTAACGCCAAGTTTAAAGAATGGGCAGAAGGCGAAAAAGTTATACACAAAAGTTAAGGCACAAAAGCCAACACACCCACAGGAGAACCAGAACCACCACGCAATCTGAGAATTGCGATCGCTAATGTAGTACCTTGAGGGGGTATTTGATCTAAATTCGTCAAATTCTCCAACACAATACCCTGCTGTGCCAACACTAAACGGTTAGTCGTAAAACTGTTATCTTTTCCAGGATCAACACCGTGGGTATCAATTCCTACACCTGCAATTTGCCGTTCATCCAACAAAAACTGTGTAGCATCACCTCTAAAGCCTGGAAAGTGCATAATTCCTTCCGCATCCTGATTAAAAAAGGCATTGCTATCAGTCCACTTATGCTGCCAGCCAGTATACAGTATGACTAAACTACCCCTGGCAATTACACCATATTTTGCCTCCCAAGCCAGAATATCAGCAATACTCAAAGCATAATCAGGATTATTCCCGGCAACTTCGCAGACATCTATCACTACCGCCGATAAAACCAGTGATTCCGCCGCATATTCATCAATTCCCACACCAGCAGAATCAAAACTATTCGGGGCGTTGATATGGGTAGCACTATGTTCACCTAACGCAAAACGCCGCAGATAGTAACCATCATTTTGAATATCAGCAACAGTGTTAAATTCTATCGCTGGGTCGCCCGGCCATAAAGGAATATTTCTCTCAATAATATGGCTTAAGTGTATAACGCGAGAATAATTAATTTGCATAAATTTTATAGTGTTTTCTAGTTTGTTGAAGTCAAGATTTAGCTGTGTGTATTTGTGATTAATAACTTTAACTGATATCAAATCTATCTGAAGAAACATATACAGCGTTTCTCATTTTAGTGAGATACAAGCAAGAATAATTAACCGCCGATTAACCCGGATAAACGCAGATGAAGAAATTTCTCTTCTCTCTCTGCGTTCTCTGCGTCTCTGTGGTTCGTTAATAAAATTCGTAAGTATCCTAATAACAAAAAACTCTCACTCTAGCCCAAATAATATAGAGCTTGAATGAGAGTTTTTATCAGTCAAGATTTGACATTCACTGCACACAATATTACCGGAAATTTCCAGGATTTAAGCGAGTCCGATTTTGAGATTGAGTCGGAGTTTGACGGCGAATTGCCACACCATTGCGTAATTGTGTTCCGGTTCCACCATCTTTGCGATCGAGGAAAGGTTTAAGATTAATGCCACTTCTCGATGAGCTAACTCTGCGATTATTTCCACCTAAAATTGTACGTCCGATATTGTAAATTTCATCTGCGCCGCCTCTATTGTTGCGGAAAGTATTCACAGCAGTAGTTTGTTGACCATCATCCGCAGAAATTAAATTTTGGAAAATGCTATTACGGACAGTATAAGGGTCTTTGTCTCTTGGTACTGTCAACACAATTCGACAACTAGAGTTAGCTTCGGTAGTGACACAAACAATATTTTCGTTATTCAAGAAACCTGTTTGGAGTTCTTGTAAACCATCGGGACGATATTCTTCTAAGCGTTGAGCAATGGTAACACAACGTTTGTAAGGATCCCAACCACCACCCAATTGTGCAGGAGCCGCCCAAGGAAAGAATCTTCCTGGTTGGCTTTCTGGTTGATACATTACTATATATTGACCATTGCTGTTTTGACAGCTAAATCTGGTACCAGTCGCTACAGTACCGCTAGAGGAAGTGTCTACAGGATTTGATGAACCTGATGGATAAGGATCGGAAGTGGTAGGTACGACAATACCACCACCATCATTAACTTGAGCAAAGGCGGCGGAATTACCTAAAAATAAAGATAAGCCCAAACCGCTTAAACATAATAGCTTCAAGGGTTGAAATGCCATAAATTATCCTTTAGTAGATATGAGGTTAGCTAATTGATAATTTCAGTGACGCAAAAATTTGTTTTTTGATTCATTCAGAACGCCGCTTTTTCTCTTTTCGTTCTTTTTCTTCTTTGAGGATTTGTTTGACTTTGGTTTGAATGGCTGTGTGACGTTCAACGCCTTCATAACTGTAGCGGTTGTATTTACCACGAATAATCAAGTTTTCGAGATAATTCACCCGTTCTTTACCACCTGGGTGGGATGATAACCAAGTCGGAGGCGCATTTTTTTGTTGTTTTTGTAGCGTCGCCATCAAGTTACGCAACCCATCAGCAGCATAGCCATTAGCCACAATTAAGCGAGTACCCAAAACATCTGCTTGACGTTCCATCTCACGACTGTAGCTGAGGGAGAAAAGTTGACCGACTGTACCGCCAAAAGGCAGATATTGAGTAACGTTAGAAATCAGGTTTCCTTGAGTAATTAATTGAAAACCGTGGGATAAAACTACGTGAGATAATTCATGACCAATTAACCCAGCGAGTTCAGCTTCAGAATTACTTTTAGCGATCGCACCAGCATTAATAAAAACTTTACCTCCTGGTAAGGCAAAGGCGTTCAATTCTTCTTCAGGAATCACAAAAAATTCGTATTTAAATTCGGTGCGTCCTGAAACTTTCACTAGTTTCTGCCCAATTTCGTTCACATAGGCCAGCACTTCCTCATCTTTAACTAATGGTAGCTGTTGTTTTGCCTGTTTTGCTACCGACTCACCCACCGCACCTTCGCCTTGTAGCAGCAAGATGGTAGAGTCTAAGGCAGAAAACGGCCCTAACAAACTACCTGTAACCGCATAGCCAACTGCACCTGTAATAATGTTAGCGAGAGTATTACCTCTAATTTCTTCGCGGATATGGGCTTTGTAGCGTTTGAGATTTTTTTCTGCAAGTTGGGTAAATTCCTCGGCTTGCGGATCATTAGGATAAAGAATCGCAAATTGACGCGCTGCTAAGGATGCTTCCATCCATTTTTTTTCATCAGCCAGTGCGGTAACTTTAGCTTTAATTAAATCTGGCTGATCGGGATATATTGATGATGCTTGTTCTAAAATCTCTACAGCTTCTTTGGGGCGATTATATTGCTTGAGAATCTCAGCATAGCGAATATGACCAGGAATAAATTCGGGATACTGTTCAACCAAAAGTTTTAGCGGTACTTCTGTTCTTGTTTGCAACTTAGCCGCAATTCCGGCTTCTGATTCTCGCCAGTAAACTTTACCTGCTGGGGATAGTTGCGTCGGGTCAACAATGGCTGGTTTACGTTCTTGAGTTGCACTATCTGTGTTGGCGAATGGTGTTTTAACTTCCCGATAGAGTTTTTCTGCCTCAGTAATATTTCCGGCGAGGTATAATTTATCAGCTTCGATAAATTTTTGTTGACGGGCAAGTTCTTCAGGCGTGAGTGCAGGTTCCGTGGCAGTGTCTGTTTTTTTCGGTTCAGTCGCTTCTGGTTTGGGCGTTTGGTTAGGCTGTGAACTTTCGGAACTGGGTGTATCTGTTGTTTCTACGGTGGTAGTGGCAGGTTCTTGGGCTGGAACAGGTGCTAAAGGTTGCGTCAGAATAATTACAATTGAAGTACTAACTGACAACAAAATCCAACTCAAGGTGAGCAGCAGAGACTTCCTGGTTCGTTTCATGCTGAGTTCATTTATGCAAAGGGATTGTTTTAATGCTATGAGTAACTGACCTCATCCGCCTAGAGCGATCGCTACTGTTTTCCTTCAATCTCAGGGTATAAAGAGTGCTGAGTGGAAAGTGCTGAGTGCTGAGTTAAAAGACCGCCCACGAGCGTGGTATTTATCATAGTACTAAAGTGTTGAGTATTTTTTTCTGACTCAGCACTGAGAATGATCAAGTTTTGCTGTTTCAACTGATATGATGAAATCATAACTATTCTGAACTAAGACTTATATATTAGTGAGAAATACTCTCTACAATTTATCTTTCTGAAAAACGTTATAATAGTGGTCTGTGTCTGTTAATCTGATTCAAGTGAATGCTATGCAGCAAAAAGCTGATGAAATTGTCAAAACACTCAAGGGTAAGGGATTGCGAGTAACGCCTCAACGCTTTGCCGTCTATGCCAATCTACTAGGGCGAGAAGACCACCCCACAGTAGACCAAATTCTGACAAGCTTGAATCAAGATGCACCAACTTCCTCTCAAGCCACAGTTTATGCTGCACTCCAAGCCTTACGGGAAGTCGGCTTAGTGCGAGAAGTACTGTTAGAAGAAGGTGTCTCACGTTACGATGCCAATGTTGGGCTACACCATCATTTTCGCTGCAACTGTTGTGGTGCAATTGAAGACATTGATTGGAATACCTTTCAGTGCATTGATTTAAATAAACTGCGTTCGGGGTTAAAAGCCGAACGCTATGAAGTAACTGTGCAGGGAACTTGCGATCGCTGTCAAACAAAGTTGGAAGTGTAAAATTTCAGTGCGATCGCAATACAATGAATAAGATATTCTATCGATATCTCAGTTCTTATGAATGGTTCAGGTGACATTGATGCTCAAGTGACATTGCCGATGGAACTATATCAGGTGATCGCACAACGAGCGCAAGCTCATGGAAATTCGGTGAGTGGAGAGATTGTCGCACTGCTGACTCCTTTGCTGGTACAAATACCCAATGAGTTAGAGGTAGAATTTGCAGCATGGGAAGCAGCGAGTGATGAGGATTGGCTGACTACAGAAGGAATGCTGGCATCTCTGGGAGAATGAGATAGTGAGAGGGGATGTTCTGTTGGTAAGTTTACCAGATTCAGATAAACGAGAAGAACAAGGTAATCGCCCAGCGATCGCTGTCAAGGAAAGTCTGAAGTGTGAAATTTGAGTGTTGGGTTGCTGTGTTTACCTTGGTGCTTTACGCCAACCAGCTGCGATCGCTTCTTTCTCTGTACAAAACCACCTCTCTCCCTTCAATGGATCAATAACAGTTGATCCATAATCTTCCATACCTGGGAGATGATAAAACTTGTTTCCTGTTGCAATTGAAATATTGCCTTTAATCATACATCCCGGCTTCATAATAGATGTAATTGGTGGGGGAAAAGGACTACGACTAATTGGTGGGGGAAAAGGACTACGACTAAACAGAGCAATGGCAGCTAAAATTACGACCCCAACGGCGGTTTTGAGCGATCCACCTTTTCTGTTTCTTCTCTTAGTTGACGAAGTTTGAGGCACAACACCTTGAATGGAGGCTTTGGTAGCACGTATCTTGCCATTTGCTTCAATAACTTGCTCGTATAGAATTGTATCTCCAAGCGTTGGGCGACGACCTGCTCCTTTCAAAGCACTGATATGTAAGAAAACCTCTTTACCACCACCATCGGGTTTGATAAAGCCAAAGCCTCTATCATCCTTCCAAGTTGTTAGTTGCCCTTTGTGTAAAGTAGGTTTCATACAACAGTCTCAAGGTGATGCCTATTTGGTAGTTTTCCCAAATTTAGGATCTTTGATCTCAATAGAAGTAGGAAATTTTACATTTCACACTTCACTCCGCATTACTGCATCTAACAACAACCCAGCCCCAAACCGCACCGGATCAGTGCAAGCTAAACCGGTTTCGGCTGTAGTTTGGGCGATCGCTTCTTGGGCGGCAAACTCATTTAAATGTGCAGTATTCAACGCTATACCCACCACAGGTACTTTCCCAAAAGCACCACCCGCACTGGCTACAGATTCATACATTTGAATCACTTTCGTTAACGGCGGAATCGGGACATGGGGATTATTCCGGTTATGAGTTTGTCCCGCCCGATGTACCAATATTAGTTGTGTGGGTTGAGAACCGCGAAGCAAAGGCAAGGTAGCAGTAGAACCAGGATGTAACAGCGAACCTTGTCCTTCAATGTGCAGAATGTCATAGTTTTTGCCATAACGCATCACTATTTGTTCCACAGCACCAGCTGCAAAATCTACACGAACAGCATCTAAAGCGATACCATCACCTTCTAACATCAAACCAGTTTGACCTGTAGCGATAAACTTAGAACGCCAACCCCGTAACTTTGCCGCCCAGTGTAGTTCTAAACTAGTAGACATTTTCCCAATCGCCATATCTGTTCCCACCGTCAACACGCGGCGACAGGGAAGCGTCCGCGCCATCCCACTCGCTACCTCTAGATTTGGTGGTTCTTTACGGACATCCCAAATTAACTGTCCTGGTTTGAGAATTGCATTTAACTCTGTCATCGTCGCCAATGGTGTGTGTAAACCATTCACCAAAGACATACCAGCTTTTAAGGCATCTTTAATTTCTATCCAATAATCATCGGGTACCGCACCACCTTTGGGTGCAATTCCAATTACCAATACTTCTGGTTTATATGCCAAAGCTGCGGTGACAGATTCTACAATCGGCACATCACGCTTGATACCTGTTAATTCTGGCAAAGACTTACCAGCACTTACCTTATCAATTACTGCGACAATCGGGGCTTCACTGTAGCGTAAAATTGCCAACCCGGTTTTGCCCTGTGTTCCTGTAGTTCCTTCATGCAGCAGAATAGCGATTCGTTGATTAAGCGGCAAACGCACTGTATTGTACCCCCAAGCCTGGTAAATCGTTTGGTAAAACTTTTCCTTCTACTACTAATGCACCCATAAATGGGTCATCAACTAAGTTGAGGTGACTATCTAAATCTAAATAATCAGCGAGTGGTGCTAATTGTGCTGCGGCTGTGTTAGCGAGTGAACTGTCAGAATAGCAGCCAAACATCACTTGTAAATTGTAAGCCCGCGCTGTGTGTACCATTCGCAATGCTTCGGTTAAGCCCCCTGACTTCATCAGTTTGATATTAATTCCATCCACGTAGTTTGCCAAATGGGGAATATCAACGCTAGTAAAGCAACTTTCATCCACAAAAATCGGTAGGGGTGACTCTTGTTTGAGTTGGGCTAAACTTTCTTCCTGACCCCTTGCTAGTGGCTGTTCTACATACTTTACACCTAAATCAGCCAGCCAATGACACATCTTAATTGCATCTGGCAAACTCCAACCACCATTTGCATCCACAAAAAATTCTAGATTTGGTGCTTCTTGTTGGACTGCTAATAGCATTTGCTGATCTGCCTCAATACCATCGGGGCTACCTAATTTCACCTTAAACAGCCGCACATCCAAATAATTTAACCAATCCCGCGCCCTCGCCCTCGCACCTTCTGGTGAATTTATGCCAATAGTTACCGAAGTTGGGACAATAAGATTGCGATCGCATCCCCAAATCTGCCACAGTGGTAAACCAACAAACTTACCCAACCAATCGTGCATCGCCATATCTACAGCCGCCCGCGCCGATGAAGGAATTTGCTGTTGAATTAACAACTGCTCGACTTGCTGTCTCTGCAAAGGACTAAAAGTTGTTAATAATGGTATAACTTGCGTGATCGCATCTTTGATTTGCTCGGTTCTTTGAGCATGATTGCCGACACCAAACGGTGATGCTTCTCCCCAGCCCTCAACGCCATCTTGCGAAATTTTTACCCAGACATTCGTTGTCTGTGCAGTTGTCCCCCGACTAATAGTTAAGGGAAATCGTTTATTGACAGTAAATTCCTTGACTTCTAATTCCATAAGTCTGCTCTATAGCAATCCTAAATGATATACAAACCTCTCTAACTTGTCTCTCTTGTCTACCTTGTCTCTTTTCTTCATTCTCAAATAAGTCTGCTCTATGATGGCTAGGGCAGAAAATAGTTTAAGGGATTTTAGCTGATTTTCTGCATCTGTTATACTTTTTTACATTTATTATTTAGCATCTATGAGCAATCTGAATAAATGGAAAATCTTGCAATCGGAAATGGTATTAAACCATCCTTGGTGTAGAGTCAGACAAGATAAAATCGAATTACCTAACGGGAAAGTTATTGATGATTATTTTGTCAGTATTAAACCAGAAATTGCCATTATTTTGCCAATTACCAGTAATCAAGAAATTGTTTTCGTTCGCCAATACCGACACGCAGTTGCCGATTTTTTTATCGAATTACCAGCCGGACATTTTGACCCCACCCAAGAAAGTGCAGAAATCGCCGCCATTCGAGAATTACAAGAAGAAACTGGTTATCAGGCTCAACAAGTTAAAAAAGTCACTGTTTTTTATGATAAACCCAGCAAAGATACTAACCGCATACATTTATTTTTAGCCGAGAATGTGATCAAAGTCGGGGAACAAAACTTAGATATTACAGAAGAAATTGAAGTAATTTTAATTCCTGTGTCAGAGGTATTAGATAAAATCCATCAAGGTGAAATTTCAGTGTCAGGAACTATTGCGGCTCTATTTTTAGGTTTAAATTTGATGGTTAATAACCATCAATAAAAAAAGCGATCGCATCTATAATTCAGAACAGCGATCGCCAAAGCATTAATCCAGTAAATCAAACAGTTTGAGAATTGATAGATATATGCCCCCGAAATTAAAGGTTTCTCTTTTCACTAATAACATCGGCAACAAAATTTAAGAATGTAGAATCCAGAATCCAGAAGTCTGAATTGCTCAGAGTTTGATAACTAGTATGATGAGAATATTAAATTTCTATCTAGCAAACTCTTGATTTATTCATGATTCTGAATTCTGTCCAAATTAATTAGCAACTTGTTTTTTAGACTTCATTCTTAAAGCCAATGCAAGTGTAGCTGCAATCCCAACAACTGTGCTTGGTTCCGGAACAGAAGTTGTATCATTTACATATTGGGCGCTGGCTACGTTATTGATAGATTCTACATTAGTGATATCAACTAACATTTTTTCAGTGTTGTCACTGTAGAAAATATCATTAACCGCCAGGAATAAAAACTTAGCGTTGGTAGGAATCTTAATTGTCATCTCGCCTAAGATTCCGAATACACCATCAAACAATGTTTTTTGACCGCAAGTTCTATTAACATCACTTAAAGTTGCTCCATTACACATATAAGCATCTTTTGAGCCGTCGTAAGTAGAACCTGCTTGATTAGTGGTGTCAAATAAAGTGTTAGAAGTCCAGTTTGCTTCTGTATAGCCATACTTACCAGCATCTTCCGCATCAAGGCTAATAGCATCAGCTACACGTTGTTGAAAAGAAGAATCAAGCAATGTATCCGAAGCACTGAAGACCCCAATCATATCGTTTCTTTGTCCAGGGTTCCAAACACTCCAGTTAAATGCACCAGAGGTAGTTAAACGAATTGTATTTCCAGCTTCAAGACCCAAATCAGCTAAAGATATGGCTTTTGTATGACCTGCAATTGTCTGAACACCGTTGTAATAAGTTGTATCAGATTGGGTCTTCAAAAAAGTGTAGGTAGAGTCAATTTCAAAAGAAGCTGCTTGGGCTTTAGCATTAACTAAAGTACCCAATCCCACTAAGCTAGAAACCATTAAAATACGCCAAATTCTGTTCATGTTCTTATACTTATTGCCGACTTCTCTAGCATAAGTAATAAGTTCCATAGATTGTATAAATTATTTTATGTATTAAGCAAATTTAGAATAAACTTTATCTCGCTATTTTAGGTTGTTTTCTCAGTATATTTCTTTGTCTAGCAATCTCAAATAAATAACATTTTTAATACTTTATTTTCAGTACTTATACGACTGGATACTTGCAATTTATCGAAACTTATTATGTTCTCTATCTCGAATCTATCCACCGTAAATTGGCTATCAATCAAGAGAAATAACGGTTTTGCCATAGAATAGCCAGTTAAAAGGATGATATTCAACAAAGCACGATCGCCATACAATCACAAAAATTGGGCGATCGCACCCACAACACAAACTAGCGATCGCCCAATTATGAATCTAAAACTGATCTGAATTGATAAAAGGTCGATAATATCACTGTCATCTCACCTTATTACCTTTCACCTACTATCTCAACAAGCTGTTGTTTGCAACTTAAAACAATTTGAGCATCAATCCCGACTTTCATCAATTTCTGGACAAAATTCATCAATTTGCAAAATTCGGATCATTTCGCGCCCAGGATGTTTAAATAACACATAAAATTCACTATTGGGCATTCTCAAGTTTTCAGGAATTAGCTGCGTCGGGATTTCTTCAGTTAGCACTAACCCATGTCCGGGAAAGAGAATAACAGTAATTTCGCCAGGAAGTAAACATCCTAAAACTCTTGCGAAGACACGCGCATAAACATCTGGATGGTCTTCATATCGCATTTCAATTTCCACAGCCAACAAAACTTTGTATTTCTACCATAACCATAACGTTAAACAAGCGCATAGGCGTTTTGTTTCAATGGAATTTGAATCACAAACGCTGTTCCTTGACCAAAGGTGGAAAGACAGGTCAATTTGCCATGATGTCTTTCGACAATTATCTGATGGCTAATTGACATACTAATTCCTGTACCCTTACCTACGGGTTTTGTCGTGAAAAATGGGTCAAAAATGTGTGGCTGAAACTGTTCAGGAATCCCCACTCCATTATCTTCGATAGTAATTTCCACCCATTTTTCTGCCGTCAAAGAAGTTTTGACTGTAATTCGAGGTGGATTATCTTGAATTTCTGAATGGGATTTTTGCGTAATTTTCTCTTCTAGGGTATCTACCGCATTTGTGAGAATATTCAAAACAACTTGATTGAGTGAACTAGGATAACACTCTACTTCCGGCAAATTACTATAATCTTTGATCACCTTAATTTCTGGATGTTCTGGTTTTGCTTGCAGGCGGTGATGCAAAATCATCAGTGTACTATCAATACCTTCGTGAATATTCACTGCTTTTAGTTCCGCTTCATCCAAGCGCGAGAAATTGCGTAATGATAGGACAATTTGCCGGATGCGATCGCTTCCTGCTTTCATTGAATTTAAAATTTTTGGCAAATCTTCTTGCAAAAAGTCTAAATCAACTTCTTCAATTAGCCTGTGAATGGGCAAGGGTAAAACCGGAAAATGCGCTTGGTAAGCATTGACAATACTCAACAAATAATCTGCATATTCTTCAACATAAGTCAAGTTACCGTGAATAAAGTTAATAGGATTATTAATTTCATGTGCAACCCCAGCAACTAATTGTCCTAAACTTGACATCTTTTCTTGTTGGACTAACTGCATTTGCATCTGCTTGAGTTCTGTCATCGCGGTTTCCAAAAGTTGATTCTTGTTTTCCAGTTCGATTTTTGAAGCGAATATCTGACTGAAACAAGCAAGTAAATCAAAACTTTTATAGAAACTGAGAAAGCGTAATGCAATCCCAACTGTTAATAAATCAGCTATTGCTTGCCAAAAATGTGAATCAACAAAACCCAGCATTCCCACTACATGCAAACCATGACCAAAAGCGCAACTGAAGAAAATCCCAGCTACTGTCACTACCAGTGGGTCAACACCTGCTTCTCGATTACGCCAAACCCCATAACCAATAACACTACCAATAATGAAATAACAACAAGAGATGACTAAATTTTCCCCCGCTATTAACCAACCGATTTGATCGGCATCTAATACATGATTCATAAATCTACTAGTACCCTAAAGCCCTCAGATCCTTAAAGTACCCATTTGCTCACTCATAATTGATATAAATGTTTACAATAGACATTTTTTTATTTTTGTGAAGTTAAATAATTGCTAAAAAGTGGTTTTTAGCTTGATATTAGGTATATAGAGAGAAAATGCTTCTAAATATATTGAAATGGAAAGTAATATAGTGGGCGATCGTCTCGCACTTGTAAACACAAGTGTGAATTTTTTTGCGCTAGTTTGCGAGGTGTCAGTCCCGGTGGCTACTCGCCGAGGATATTAAAAAATAAAATAAAGGTATGCACGTGATAAGTCGGAAAAAGCTTCGAGAATTTTGCCAAACACACGCTGATTCGTGCGAAGCACTGGATGACTGGTTTGAGACAGCAAGCAAAGCAAACTGGGCTAATCTGATTGAGGTTCAAACAGTCTACCCAAAAGCTGAAGCTGTTAGTAACTTTACAGTTTTTAATATTAAAGGCAACAAATATCGCTTAATTACCAGTATTAATTACGAGAAGCAGGTTATCTATGTCAAGTACGTTTTGACTCATGCCAATTATGACAAAGACGACTGGAAGCATGACCCATACTATTAATTCCACAATTTACGGTGAGTTATTGTTACACTATCAACCCCGTATCATCAAAACTGAGTCAGAAAATGAGCAATTTCTGGCAGTGGTTGAAGAATTATTGGCTCGTCCTGACTTGAGTCCAGAAGAAGATATCTTGTTAGAACTATTAGTCAAACTCATCGAAGACTTTGAAGGAAAGCACTATCAACTTAATGCTTCAACCCCTGGTTCTAGACTTTTGCATTTGATGGATGCTCGAAATTTACAGCCATCTGACTTGGTGGAAGTACTGGGTTCCAGTGAAATAGTAACTAAGTTACTTGATGGAGAGAAAGAAATCACAGAAGAACAGGCTAAGGTTTTAGGACAGTTTTTTCACGTCGAGCCGGAGTTATTTTTGTCATGAAAAACAAGGGCGATCGCACTCTCAGATAAAAAGCGATCGCACCTGTACAATTACAAATGCGATCGCCCTTGTTGTAATCCCAAAAATTACACAGCCTGAGAACTAACCCCGAAGGTAGCTGTCAAAGGCTTCCATTTAAAAGCGCGACTACCGCCTCTTTCCACCACTACTTTGACTTTGGGTTCCAATTTCGGCAATTCTGCTAAAAACTCAATTTCTTGGTCAGACAGAATATGCCCTTCAATGATCCACAGCACCAAACCCTTAGATTTTGGTGGTAACTGTTCTAGCTGATAGTTAACAATTGGGGGTAAATAGTAGACACTACCCACAGCCGCACCACTACCAGTACTTTTCTTACCCAAGTGAGGTGGTCTCACACCATGAACTCCAGTGAGATAGGCAGCTACATCGCCCAATCCCCTAGCAGTCATATTCAAAGTCACATAGCCAGCAGCACGCAGCCGACGGCGATATCGACCTTCAAAACCTCCCTCTAAAGGGACGTACGTACCGAGAGCGCCAAATTTCTCCAAATCTCGGATTAAACCATTGCCAGTGGTAATCAGTGCCATAGATTTTCGTTTATCCTATCCCACTTACATATCTCTATTATTTACTGTTAAGTAAAATATTTAAGGTGCAGTCAGATAGCAACTAGGCAAAAACTCGCCAAAGTCTTACCTGATAAGACAAATTGCTTCCAAAAGCTTATTTATTCACTTAATAATATAGATATGGTTTGGGCAGCCCAAACCATGAGCCACAACTCTTAAAAAAATACTCGACAAACATCACACCCCTCATCTATAATGTGAGATTGTGACCAAACGGCCAAATAAAGCCTTTCTTGGTATGTTGCATTGGCGTAATATATAACCGCTGAGTAAACAGAATCAAGTTATAAGTTAAGCCAAGCTACCAAGAGACTGCTAAACTAAAAAAGCCTTGATGTTCACCAAATATAATTATGGCGAAGTAATCAAAGCCATAAGCCGGATACAATTTGGATTCTTTCCTGTAAACCGGATAAACTAGGCAAAACCTTGAACAGTAGTTTAAGGTAATCCTAAAAGTAGAAACTGAGTCGTAATACTAGTGCTGTAGTAGTACAAAAGTCTTAGTTATAGGGATACTGAGTGGTAATTAACTACTTAAGTCCTTCTACAACAAGGAGGCTATCAAAAAAGCAGCCTCCAAAAAGTGCCTAAGCAACTGCTTGGACGAGAGCATTGCTGCACGAAAAGCAAAGCTTTAGAGCATTGCCTTAAAAACAGAGATTTGTGATCCGTTTGGAAGCAACTCATGGCTGTTCTAGTAAGCAACTGAATTCAGGTAAACGGATTCAACCAAAATTGAGGGAACGGTTTTTGTTTTCTGGATAAGAGAAAGCAACACTAGTTGCTGGAAATTACTGAGGATCGTCCTCCCTCAGTCAGAACATTACCGAACATCCCGATGAATCTGCTCAGTAAGTAAAAAGGAGAACCAGTTACTGTGTCTGTAGGTATTCTCGGCACCAAGCTGGGCATGACCCAAATATTTGACGAGGCAGGAGTAGCAATTCCTGTCACTGTTGTTCAAGCAGGGCCATGCACTGTTACACAAGTAAAAACAAAGCAAACTGACGGTTATACCGCCATTCAACTTGGTTATGGCGAAGTCAAACCAAAAGCTCTCAATAAACCCGTATTGGGTCACTTAGCCAAATCATCAGCACCAGCTTTACGTCACCTAAGTGAGTTTCGCACAGATAATTCTAGCGAATATACATTAGGTCAAGAAATCAAAGCAGATATTTTTACGGCTGGTCAAATCGTCGATGTAATTGGTACAAGTATCGGTCGCGGTTTTGCAGGCAACCAAAAGCGGAATAACTTTGGTCGCGGGCCAATGTCTCACGGTTCTAAAAACCACAGAGCGCCCGGTTCCATTGGTGCTGGTACAACACCCGGTCGTGTGTATCCAGGAAAAAGAATGGCAGGGCGCTTGGGCGGTACCCGCGTCACCATTAGTAAATTGACAGTTGTGCGTGTAGACGCAGAACGCAACTTATTACTCATTAAAGGTGCAATTCCTGGTAAACCAGGTTCTTTAGTGAGTGTTGTACCCGCAAAGAAAGTTGGTAAATAGTCAATCGTCAATGGTCATTAGTCATTGGTTATGAGCTAAAGACAAATGACAAAGGACTAATGACAAAAGACAAATGACAAAGGACAAAAAAATGGTTGAGACTGTAGTTAAAAACTGGCAAGGAGAGGAAGTCGGGCAAAAGACGTTCGACTTGCGAGTTGCCAAAGAAGAAACAGCGGCCCATATTGTACACCGTGCCTTGGTTAGACAAACAACCAATGCTCGTCAAGGAACCGCTAGTACAAAAACTCGCGCAGAAGTTAGAGGTGGTGGCCGCAAACCTTGGCGGCAAAAAGGCACAGGTCGCGCTCGTGCTGGTTCGATTCGTTCACCCTTATGGCGTGGTGGTGGTGTGATTTTTGGGCCTAAACCCAGAGATTACGACCTGAAAATGAACCGGAAAGAACGGCGGTTGGCATTACGCACAGCCTTCGTCAGCCGTACTGATGATTTGATTGTGGTCGAAGAATTTAGCAACGAACTTTCTCGTCCGAAAACTAAAGATTTATTGGCAGCTTTAGTTCGTTGGGGAGTAAGCCCAGAACAAAAGACCCTGTTAATTTTGTCTGAGATTGCCGAAACAGTTTATCTGTCAGGACGCAACGTCGAGAACTTAAAAATTATTGCCGCAGATCAGTTGAATGTTTATGATTTGCTGCACGCTGACAAGCTTGTGGTTACAGCACCAGCATTAGAAAAAATTCAGGAGGTCTACAATGGCTAAGATTGCGCCCCGTGATCTGCCTGACTTGGTGCGTCGCCCGATTGTCACCGAAAAAGCAACGATTCTGATGGAACAGAATCAATACACTTTTGAAGTAGTCCTGAAAGCTACCAAGCCAGATATTAAAGCAGCGATCGAAGACTTGTTTCAAGTCAAAGTAGTCAAAATCAATACTGCTACACAGCCACGGAAAAAACGTCGCGTTGGCAAGTTTATTGGCTACAAGCCCCAATATAAGAAAGCTATTGTCACCGTCTCACCTGGGGACGCACAAAAGATTAGACAGATTCTATTCCCAGAGGTCTAACAAAAAATGGGTACTCGTTCTTATCGCCCTTATACCCCCAGTACTCGTCAAGTTACAATCTCCGACTTTTCGGAAATTACCAAAAAAGATCCAGAAAAGTCTCTGACGGTGTACGTCCATCGCGCCAAAGGTCGCAACAATCAAGGGCGGATAACCAGCCGTCGCCGGGGTGGCGGACATAAAAGACTTTATCGAATTATTGATTTTAAAAGAGATAAGCGTAACATTCCCGCTACAGTGTTAGCGATCGAGTACGATCCCAACCGCAACGCTCGTATTGCGTTACTGCAATATCAGGATGGGGAAAAACGCTATATCCTGCAACCGAATGGCTTGACTGTAGGTAAAACCTTAATGGCTGGCCCTGAGTCTCCCATTGAAGATGGTAATGCTTTACCACTGGCAAACATTCCTTTAGGTACAAACGTACATAACGTAGAACTAACTGCGGGTAAAGGTGGTCAAATTGTTCGTGCTGCTGGTGCGACAGCGCAAGTAGTTGCTAAAGAAGGCAATTATGTCACCCTCAAGCTACCTTCTGGGGAAGTGCGGATGGTACGGCGTGAATGCTACGCTACCATCGGGCAAGTGGGCAACACCGACTTTAGAAACCTGAGTGCAGGTAAAGCTGGACGTAATCGCTGGAAAGGTCGCCGCCCGAAAGTTAGAGGTAGCGTCATGAACCCAGTGGATCACCCACATGGTGGTGGTGAAGGTAGAGCACCCATTGGTCGTTCCGGCCCAGTCACACCTTGGGGTAAACCAACATTGGGAGCCAAGACACGCAAACCCAAGAAACCTAGCAGTAGATTGATTGTACGCCGTCGTCGTAAATCTTCTAAGCGCGGTCGTGGTGGTCGTCAGTCTTAAAATTTTAGATTTGAAATTTTGGATTTTAGATTGAGAAATTATCTAAAGTCCAACTAAATAAATCCAAAAGCCCAAATCCTAAAACCAAAATTTAACTATGGGTCGTTCACTAAAAAAAGGGCCTTTCGTTGCCGATCACTTACTCAGCAAAATTGAAAAGCTGAACGAGAGAAACGAAAAGCAAGTCATTAAAACTTGGTCAAGAGCCTCAACAATTCTGCCCCAAATGGTAGGGCATACGATCGCTGTTCACAATGGTAGACAACACGTCCCCGTGTTTATCAGCGATCAGATGGTAGGCCATAAGTTGGGAGAATTCGCCCCAACACGCACCTACAGGGGTCATGGCAAAAGTGACAAAAAAGCGGGTAGATAGTTTGTTCTTTGTCTATTGTCATTAGTCCTTTGCAACTGACAAATGACAAATGACAGATGACGAATGACAAACGACAAGGAGAAAATCATGGCAACTAGTACTACAGAAGTAAAAGCGATCGCCCGTTATATACGCATGTCTCCCTTTAAAGTGCGTCGCGTACTCGATCAAATTCGGGGGCGGTCTTACAGAGAAGCGTTAATTATTCTGGAATTTATGCCTTATCGGGCTTGTGAACCAGTACTAAAACTAATTAGAAGCGCAGCCGCCAATGCTGAACACAATGCAGGTCTAGACCGCGCCCAACTGGTAATTACTCAAGCTTATGCCGATCAAGGCCCAGTCCTAAAACGTTTCCAACCTAGAGCGCAAGGTCGAGCTTACCAAATTCGCAAACCTACATGTCACATCACAGTAGCTGTAGCTGCTGGTGAGACTGTGGAATAATTACCAGAACTTTAGAGGAAGCATTTGTGGGACAAAAAATTCATCCAGTTGGCTTTCGCCTCGGAATTACCCAAGAACACCAATCCCGGTGGTACGCAGATCCTGAACGCTATCCAGAACTTTTACAAGAAGATTACAAACTACGTAATTACATAGAACAAAAACTGGGTAGACTCGCTCAAAACAACGCTGGTATTTCCGAAGTTAGAATTGAGCGCAAAGCAGACCAAATTGATTTGGAAGTACGCACAGCCCGCCCTGGTGTAGTTGTAGGTCGTGGTGGACAAGGTATCGAATCCTTACGTACTGGACTGCAAGATTTATTAGGCGGGACTCGCCAGATTCGGATCAACGTCGTCGAAGTCCAACGAGTTGATGCCGATGCTTACTTAATTTCGGAATACATCGCCCAACAATTAGAACGTCGGGTTTCCTTCCGTCGCGTAGTCCGCCAAGCAATTCAACGGGCGCAACGTGCTGGTATTCAAGGAATTAAAATTCAAGTCAGTGGTCGGCTCAACGGTGCGGAAATTGCTCGGACAGAGTGGACACGGGAAGGTAGAGTACCTTTGCATACCTTACGGGCTGATATTGACTACGCTTACTGTACAGCCAAAACCGTTTACGGTATTTTGGGCATCAAAGTGTGGGTATTTAAAGGAGAAATTATTCCTGGACAGGAAGAAACTCAACCCCAACCCGCCACCCGCGAACGTGAACCGCGTCGCCGTCAACAACAGCGCCGTCGTCAGCAGTTTGAAGACCGTTCCAATGAAGGCTAAATCGTCATCTGTCATTAGTCCTGAGTAATGACAAATGACAAATGACCCTTCGGGTGACGCTCCTAACGTCGCTAACGCTGACGCTAACACCAGTTGCTCATAGGGGAAACCCCCAAGACCACACTGGCTCACAAACGACAGATGAAAAATCATGTTAAGTCCTAGAAGAACTAAATTCCGCAAACAACAGCGCGGGCGAATGGCGGGTCTAGCCCACCGGGGTAGCACCCTCAACTTTGGAGATTTTGCCCTCCAAGCCCAAGAACCAGCTTGGATCACCTCTCGACAAATCGAAGCTTCCCGTCGGGCGATGACTCGTTATATCCGCCGGGGTGGTAAAATCTGGATTCGGATTTTCCCAGATAAACCTGTTACCATGCGTCCAGCAGAAACACGGATGGGTTCTGGTAAAGGTAATCCAGAATTTTGGGTAGCAGTAGTTAAGCCAGGGCGGATTTTATTTGAAATCGCTGGTGTTTCTGAAGAAATCGCCCGTGAAGCTATGCGCCTAGCTGCATACAAACTGCCAATCAAAACCAAATTTATTGTGCGCTCTCAAATAGAAGAGGAGCAGGAGTAGGTCATGCCGCTTCCCAAGATTTCAGAAGCAAGAGAATTAAGTGACGAACAATTAGCTGCGGAAATTGCCGCCACTAAAAAACAACTGTTTCAGTTGCGCTTGCAAAAGGCAACCAGACAACTCGAAAAACCTCACCAATTCCGCCACGCTCGCCATCGCCTCGCCCAACTGTTGACAGTAGAGGGAGAGCGCAAACGGGCAGCAAGTCAAACTCCTAAAGAAGAGAATTAAGAGATTATGGCAATCAAAGAACGAGTTGGGTTGGTAGTGAGCGACAAAATGCAAAAAACGGTGGTAGTTGCCATCGAAAACCGCGCTCCCCATCCCAAATACGGCAAGATTGTAGTGAAAACCCGCCGCTATAAAGCTCACGATGAAGAAAACAAATGCAAAGTGGGCGATCGCGTGCGGATTCAGGAAACTAGACCCCTGAGCAAAACCAAACGCTGGCAAGTCACAGAAATCCTCAACACTAAAAACTCATAAGTTGTTACTTCACTAACAACTGCACAAGGGAGACCAATTGTGATTCAACCCCAAACTTACTTAAATGTGGCAGATAACAGTGGCGCACGGAAACTAATGTGTATCCGGGTGTTAGGCGCAGGTAACAGCCGTTACGGTTTTATCGGCGATCGCATTATCGCTGTTGTTAAAGATGCCATTCCCAACATGGCTGTGAAAAAATCAGATGTTGTAGAAGCTGTGATTGTTCGCACTCGCCATAACATCCGTCGTGATAGCGGTATGACTATTCGCTTTGATGATAACGCCGCCGTGATCATCAACAAAGAAGGTAATCCTAGAGGTACACGGGTATTTGGCCCAGTAGCACGGGAACTCCGCGACAAGAACTTTACTAAAATTGTTTCTCTGGCTCCGGAGGTGCTGTAATGCCTATCCAAAAGGAAAAAGTATTCCATAAAATGCACGTCAAAACTGGTGACACCGTGCAAATAATTGCCGGCAAAGACAAAGGTAAAGTTGGCGAAGTGATTAAAGCATTACCCCAACTGAGCAAAGTCATTGTTAAAGGTGTCAACATTAAGACCAAGCACGTTAAACCCCAACAAGAAGGGGAATCTGGACGGATTGTTACTCAAGAGTACCCAATCCATAGTTCCAACGTGATGCTCTATTCCACCAAACAAAATGTCGCTAGTCGCGTTTGCTACACCTTCACACCCGAAGGCAAGAAGGTAAGAAAACTCAAAAAAACTGGCGAGATCATTGATTAAGGATGAAGCTAAAGCCTGAAGTATAAATATTACTTATTTTATCTTCATCCTTCATAATCTTCCCTGACCAAGCCCAGGGATATTAGGACAAAAACTATGGCGACAACAAGACTCAAAACTTTATATCACGAGACAATCGTCCCGAAACTCACAAATCAGTTTCAATACACCAACATTCATCAAGTACCGAAGTTGGTCAAGGTAACTGTTAACCGAGGTTTGGGCGAAGCTGCACAAAATGCTAAGGCTTTGGAAGCTTCTATCAACGAAATTGCGTTAATTACAGGTCAAAAACCCGTAGTGACAAGAGCAAAAAAAGCGATCGCAGGCTTTAAAATCCGTCAAGGTATGCCTGTCGGGATTATGGTCACACTCCGAGGCGAGAGAATGTATGCTTTCCTCGACCGCTTGATCAGCTTGACACTACCAAGAATTCGCGACTTTCGTGGTATAAGTCCAAAAAGCTTTGACGGACGCGGTAACTATACTCTAGGCGTAAGAGAACAGCTAATTTTTCCAGAAGTCGAATACGATAGCATTGATCAAATTCGGGGTCTGGATATTTCGATTATTACTACAGCAAAAAATGACGAAGAGGGCCGCGCTTTACTCAAAGAATTGGGAATGCCCTTTCGCGATCAATAAGTTCATCTAAAGAGGGAACGATGGCGGCTAACGACACAATTGCAGATATGCTGACGCGCATCCGCAATGCCAACATGGCAAGGCATCAAACAACACAAGTGCCAGCCACTAAAATGACCCGTAGTATTGCCAAAGTACTACAGGAAGAAGGATTTATTTCAGAATATTCGGAAAACGGAGAAGGCGTAAAACGGCACTTGGTGATTGCCCTAAAATACAAAGGGAAAAATCGTCAGCCTTTAATTACTGCCCTCAAACGGATCAGTAAACCCGGTTTACGTGTTTATTCCAACCGAAAAGAACTACCCAGAGTATTAGGCGGTATCGGTATTGCCATTATTTCTACATCTAGTGGCATTATGACTGACCGTGAGGCTCGCCGTCAGAATTTGGGTGGTGAAGTACTTTGCTACGTCTGGTAGTCATTAGTCATTTGTCATTAGTCATTGGTCATTAGTAACGGACAAAGGACAAAAGACAAATAACAAAGGACAAATAACAAAGGACAAAAGATCATGTCTCGTATTGGTAAAAGACCAATTACTATTCCCACCAAAGTGCAAGTCACCATTGATGGCACCAAGGTTGTTGTAAAAGGCCCCAAAGGTGAACTTTCACGGGATTTACCTGTTCAAGTAACAGTGAGCCAAGAAGGGGAAACCTTACAAGTAGTTCGCAAAGATGATTCTCGTACCTCTCGCCAAATGCACGGTTTAAGCCGGACATTGGTAGCCAACATGGTAGAGGGAGTTTCCCAAGGTTTTCAACGTCGCTTGGAAATTCAAGGGGTTGGTTATCGCGCTCAAGTGCAAGGACGTAACCTAGTGTTAAACATGGGTTTCAGTCACCAAGTGCAGATTGAGCCACCAGATGGAATTCAGTTTGCGGTAGAAAATAACACTAACGTTATCGTTAGTGGTTATGACAAAGAAGTAGTTGGTAATACAGCCGCTAAGATTCGTGCCGTCCGACCACCAGAACCATACAAAGGTAAAGGTATTCGCTATGCGGGTGAAGTAGTCAGACGCAAAGCTGGTAAAACCGGAGGTAAAGGTAAGAAATAAACATGAAACTTACTCGTAGAGAATCCAAACAGCGCCGTCACCGCCGCGTTCGTGGCAAAGTTAGCGGCTCTCAAGAACGCCCACGCCTGTCCGTATTTCGTTCTAACCAACATATTTATGCCCAAGTAATTGATGATACTCAGCATCATACTTTAGTGGCAGCATCAACCTTAGATGCAGAGTTAAAAGCAAACTTAGCATCTGGGGCTAACTGCGAAGCATCAGCACAAGTTGGTAAGTTAATTGCAGCCCGCGCATTAGAAAAGGGCATTACGAAAGTAGTTTTTGATCGTGGTGGTAACATATACCACGGCCGCATCAAAACACTAGCGGATGCTGCACGCGAAGCTGGTTTAGATTTTTAAAGTCATTAGTCATTAGAAGCCAGTGCGTTGGGGAGACAGCGTGGTGAGCGGATTTATCCGCTTAAAGCGACTGTCGTCGGCTTTGCCGGCTGTAGCAACTGGCGTTCATTGGTCATTGGTCATTAAGTAAATGACAAAGGACAATTGACAACTGACAAATGACAATTGACATTTAGAGAGTATGAATTATGGCAACAGGTCGTCGCAAAGCTAACCGTGCGAAAAAAGAAGAAACCAACTGGCAAGAGCGCGTAATCCAAATCCGACGTGTGAGCAAGGTAGTTAAGGGTGGTAAAAAACTCAGCTTCCGTGCCATTGTGGTTGTTGGTAACGAACGTGGTCAAGTCGGTGTGGGAGTAGGTAAAGCCTCAGATGTTATCGGTGCTGTGAAAAAAGGCGTAGCCGATGGCAAAAAACACCTAATTGATATTCCGATTACCAAATCTAATTCTATTCCTCATCCGATTGATGGCGTTGGTGGTGGTGCAAAAGTCATCATGCGTCCAGCTGCACCTGGTACTGGTGTAATTGCTGGTGGTGCCGTGCGGACTGTATTGGAATTAGCAGGAGTTCGCAATGTTCTCGCTAAACAACTTGGTTCTAACAACCCACTGAATAATGCTAGAGCCGCAGTCAATGCTCTATCTACCCTGCGTACTTTGGCGGAAGTTGCTGAAGACCGTGGTATTGCTATTGACAAACTCTACATTTAGTAGAGCTTCACTGACAGAGTTCTTGTAAACAATATAAATAACATCATGAGACTCAACGATGTTAAGCCCCAAAAAGGCTCCAAAAAGCGCCGTCGCCGTGTAGGTAGAGGTATTTCTGCTGGTCAAGGTGCCAGTGCAGGTCTAGGTATGCGGGGTCAAAAATCTCGCTCTGGTAGTAGTACCAGACCAGGGTTTGAAGGTGGTCAACAGCCATTATACCGCCGGATACCCAAGCTGAAAGGCTTTCCAGTTGTGAATCGCAAGATTTACACTACGATAAATGTAGAGAAGTTAGCTTCTCTTCCTGCCAACACAGAAGTAACATTGGAATCCTTAAAAGCATCTGGGATTTTAACCTCTGCTAAAGGGCCATTGAAAATTTTGGGTAATGGGGAATTGAATGTTGCCCTTAACGTTAAAGCGGCAGCTTTCACAGGTCAAGCTCGTAGCAAAATTGAGGCGGCTGGAGGAAGTTGTGAAGTTTTAGGGTAAAGCCTAACCGCGCACTTAAAATACCTGCCAACTAGCTTCCAGTGCCTGGTTCACGACAAAGGTAGCACTCTATGATCAGTCGAGATAAAGCCCCAACGGCTCAAGAAACTTTTATGCAGATGGCACAAGCAGCTGGGCTAAGAGGCAGGCTGCTTGTCACTGTCGGTATTTTAATTTTGGTTCGCCTAGGTATCTTTTTACCTGTACCGGGAATTGATAGAACTAGATTCCATGATGCCATCTCTGGCAATAATTCCATATTTGGTTTATTGGATATCTTTTCTGGGCGCGGACTTTCTACTTTGGGAGTCTTTGCTTTAGGGATTCTTCCCTTTATTAATGCGTCCATTATTATCCAATTGTTGACTGCGGCTATCCCATCTTTAGAAAATTTACAGAAAAATGAAGGCGAAGCAGGACGGCGAAAAATCTCGCAAATTACCCGCTACGTGACTGTAGGTTGGGCAATTATCCAAAGTACGGCGTTTTCTGCCTTCTTCTTGCAACAATTTGCTTTAACTCCTGGCCCATTATTTGTAGCTGAAACTGCGATCGCGCTGACAGCAGGTTCTATGTTTGTTATGTGGGCATCCGAACTGATCACAGAACGAGGTATTGGGAATGGCGCATCATTGTTGATTTTTGTCAACATTGTCGCTTCGCTACCCAAGTCTCTAGGCGACACCATCGACTTAGTACAAGTTGGTGGTCGAGAAATCGTGGGTCGGGTAATTGTGCTGGTGTTGGTCTTCTTAGCAACCATAGTGGGCATTGTTTTTGTGCAGGAAGGTATTCGCCGCATCCCAATCATTTCGGCTCGTCGTCAAGTAGGTCGAAGAGTTTTGGCAGAACAGCGTAGTTACCTACCTTTGCGTCTCAACTCTGGTGGCGTAATGCCAATTATTTTTGCGGCTGCCATTTTGAGTTTGCCATTACTAATTGCCAACTTTACCAAAAATCCTGATTTGGCAAACATCGTCAATACCTATCTCAGCCCTGGCGGTTCTGCACCTTGGGTATATGCGCTAGTGTATTTAACTTCGATTGTTTTCTTTAGCTACTTCTACTCTTCATTAATTGTGAACCCAGTTGATGTAGCGCAAAACTTGAAAAAAATGGGTTCTAGTATTCCTGGGATTCGTCCAGGGAAAGCGACCAGTGAGTATATTGAGCGAGTTATTAACCGCTTAACTTTTTTGGGAGCTATATTTTTAGGCTTGGTTGCGATTATTCCTACCGCCGTGGAAAGTGCGTTGAAAGTGCCAACCTTCAAGGGACTTGGTGCTACTTCATTGTTAATTCTAGTTGGTGTGGCAATTGACACCGCAAAACAAGTCCAAACCTACGTTATTTCTCAGCGTTATGAAGGAATGGTGAAACAATAGTGACGCGACTAATCTTCTTGGGGCCACCGGGTGCGGGAAAAGGAACTCAAGCTCAGGTTTTGGCAGAACACCTGCATATCCCTCATATTTCCACTGGTGAAATCTTGAGGCAAGCCATGAAAGAGCAAACTCCTCTGGGAGTGAAAGCTCAAAGTTACGTAGATAGCGGTGAGTTAGTTCCTGATCAGTTGGTGCAAGACTTAGTAGAGGAACGGTTAGGACAATCAGATGCCAAATCTGGATGGATTCTAGATGGTTTTCCTCGCAAAGTGACGCAAGCAGCTTTTTTAGAAGCATTGTTAGCGAAAACTGCTCAAGGTGGCGAAAGAGTAGTTAATTTAGATGCACCAGATGACATTGTAATTTCACGGTTACTAGCTAGGGGAAGAAAAGATGATACCGAAGAGGTGATTCGTCGTCGTCTAGAAGTGTACCGGAATGAAACTGCACCTTTGATCAACTACTATAGTGAACGCCAAAGGCTACTAACAGTCAATGGCAATCAATCCCAAGAAGAAGTCACTAGTGAATTGAAACAAATTTTAGCTTCCTAGCTGGAGATGCAGGAGTAGTTATAGGGAAGAATGAAATTCACCATTCACTACTCCCCATTCTTCACTGAAATCTGGCAAGAGTATGCTGATCAATTTTAGCTAAGATATATTAATAAACTGTTGATATATTTCTTAAATTGTGTTCTGTTGCAGATAAAAGCTGCCAATGAACCAAAAATTGTTGAGTTGAGGAACAAAAAAGTTGTCTAAACAAGATTTGATTGAAATGGAAGGTACGGTTACGGAGTCCTTGCCAAACGCGATGTTTCGTGTAGACCTGGACAATGGTTTTAACGTACTAGCCCACATTTCTGGAAAAATTCGCCGCAACTACATCAAGATTTTGCCAGGCGATCGCGTCAAGGTTGAACTCACTCCCTATGACCTGACAAAAGGCCGAATTACCTATAGATTGCGGAAAAAATAATTAAATCCAGAAAAAACTAGTTATATGTGAAGGATCTTACCATAAAATCAATTTGTTGGGAGATTCTCATTTTCTTAACTGTAATATTTTTCTAGAAATGCTATAATTTTATATTTGGAGTCAATTAAAAAAGGCATGAAAGTCAGAGCCTCTGTCAAAAAAATTTGCGAAAAGTGTAACGTGATTCGCCGTCGTGGTCGCGTTATGGTGATTTGCTCTAACCCCAAGCATAAACAACGTCAAGGATAACACTCTCAGTATTGGGGAGTTAACCGTGACTAGGAAAAAAATCACCAAAAAATCCTAGATGTGGCATATCAATCACCCACATCTTAACCAAGAGAAATTGCGAAAACAACAGGGAGAGATTTATTGTGGCACGTATTGCCGGCGTAGACCTGCCACGCGATAAACGCGTAGAGATTGGTCTAACTTACATTTATGGAATTGGATTATCAAGGTCGCAGGAAATTCTGGCGGCTACAAGTGTCAATCCAGACACCCGTGTGAAAGACTTAAGTGATGCCGATGTCGCAGCCCTACGTGCAGAAATAGAAAGTAACTATCAAGTAGAAGGTGACTTGCGGCGCTTGGAAGGTATGAACATCAAGCGTCTAATTGACATCGGAACCTACAGAGGTCGCCGCCACCGGATGGGTTTGCCAGTGAGAGGGCAGAGAACTCGTACTAATGCTAGAACCCGCCGTGGTAGAAGGCAGACAGTAGCTGGTAAGAAGAAGGCTCCTGGCAAATAATCGTTCATTGCTTGCTCAACAGAGCAAGTTTTTCCTTAAATTAACTAAAACAAATATGGCGAGACAACCAACTAAAAAAACTGGGAGTAAAAAGCAAAAGCGGAACGTACCCAACGGACTTGCTTACATCCAATCTACTTTCAACAATAGCATTGTCACCATCACTGATCAAAATGGTGATGTTATTTCTTGGGCAAGTGCTGGTTCCAGTGGTTTTAAGGGAGCCAAAAAAGGAACTCCCTTTGCAGCCCAAACTGCTGCTGAAAGTGCTGCCCGTCGAGCGATTGACCAAGGAATGCGTCAAATTGAGGTGATGGTCAGTGGCCCAGGTGCTGGTAGAGAAACTGCGATTCGCGCACTGCAAGGAGCAGGGCTGGAAATTACCCTGATTCGGGATATTACCCCAATTCCTCACAATGGTTGCCGTCCACCAAAGCGCCGTCGAGTCTAGATCAAACTGGTTGGGTAACAAATACCAGAAGTTGCAATTAAAAATTCACTTGTTATAGCTAGTAAAGTTTTGGTTTTTAGCTATCAAGCAGAGTCAATATTAAATAACTTCTGGATGCTTGGGTGGTAAAAAGCAAGTTAGCTCTTCCTGGAGGGAGAGCTGCTGCACTATCCGCAACACCATATTAATTATGGATAATCGCCCACAAGCTTGATCAGCAGGTCAACTACCCCCTACTAGATTTGGGTAACTTGATCAGCCGGAAGCAGTCCGAGGGCAGAAGTAAATTGAATAGGCAATTAATTGCTAGCAGCACCTTAATTAAGGGAGGCTACTCCGTGGCGCAGTTTCAAATTGAATGTGTAGAGTCAAGTACAGAAGAAAGTCGGAGTCATTACAGTAAGTTTGTCTTAGAACCCCTAGAACGCGGTCAAGGCACAACTGTGGGTAATGCACTGCGACGGGTGTTGTTGTCCAACTTGGAAGGAACAGCCGTAACCGCAGTGCGAATTGCAGGTGTTACACACGAGTTTGCCACAGTTCCGGGTGTGCGGGAAGACGTGCTAGAAATCTTGATGAGAATGAAAGAAGTTATTCTCAAAAGCTATTCTTCTCAACCCCAAATTGGTAGATTGCTTGTGACTGGCCCAGCAACGGTTACAGCCGCTCATTTTGATTTGCCTAGTGAAGTCGAAGTTGTTGATCCTACCCAGTATGTTGCGACTCTCGCTGAGGGCGGTAAGCTGGAAATGGAATTTCGTATCGAACGCGGTAAGGGTTATCGTACCGTAGAACGAGGACGGGAAGAAGCTACTTCTTTGGACTTCTTGCAAATCGACTCAGTATTTATGCCGGTGCGAAAAGTCAACTACAGTGTTGAAGAAGCTCGTGCAGATGGCTCGATTACCAAAGACAGACTGTTATTAGAAGTTTGGACAAATGGCAGTGTCTCTCCCCAAGAAGCACTATCCTCAGCTGCCAGTATTTTGGTAGATTTATTCAACCCACTGAAGGATATTTCTTTAGAACCAACAGACATTGGTTCTGATGTTCCAGACGACCCAACTGCTCAAATTCCCATCGAAGAATTGCAACTTTCTGTGCGGGCATACAACTGTCTCAAACGCGCACAAGTTAATTCTGTGGCAGACTTATTGGATTTTACCCAAGAAGATTTGCTAGAAATCAAAAACTTTGGTCAAAAATCGGCGGAAGAGGTGGTGGAAGCGTTGCAACGACGCTTGGGTATTACCTTACCGCAAGAAAGAAGCTCCAAACACAGCTAAAGCAAAACCTTTCATAGTTCATAGTCCACCATTATGCGTCACCGTTGTCGGGTTAAAAAACTTGGTAAACCAGCTGACCAGCGTCGCGCTCTGTTGCGTACCTTAACCACTGAGCTAGTTCGTCATGGTCGAATTACCACCACTTTGATTAGAGCGAAAGCTTTGCGGAGTGAAGTAGATAAAATGATTACCTTAGCGAAAGACGGCTCCTTAGCATCTCGTCGGGCAGCTTTAGGTTACATATACGACAAGCAACTGGTTCATGCTTTGTTTGAACAAGCTCCTACTCGGTATGGTAATCGTAGTGGTGGTTACACCCGGATTATCCATACTATGCCTCGGCGTGGAGACAATGCCGAAATGGCAATTATTGAACTGGTGTAAATAAGTCAAAAGTCAAAAGTCAAAAGTCAAAATGATTTTAGACGAATGACAAATGACACAAAATCTGTATGTTAGAAATTGACCAGCCGCAACAAACTCAAAGAGTTGCCTTGGTAATTCAATACCTGGGTACTCATTTTCATGGCTGGCAAAGGCAAAAGGGGCAGCGTACAGTCCAAGAAGAAATCGAAACAGCGATCGCGACTATTCTTGGTCATCATGTCACACTACATGGTGCAGGACGCACTGATGCTGGTGTTCATGCTGCTGCACAAGTAGCTCACTTTGATGCTACAGGTTTAATTCCGGCTCAGAAATGGGCAACAGTTCTCAACAGTTATCTGCCACCAGACATCATAATAAGGGCCTCAGCACCCGTAGGTAACGCTTGGCACGCCCGTTTTAGCGCGGCTTATCGGCGATACCGATACACAATCTACACTGAAAAACGACCAAATTTGTTCGTTAAACCCTTTAGTTGGCATTATTATCATGAGCCACTGGACGAATTATTGATCCAGACTGCCATGAAACCTCTATTGGGCAAGCATCATTTAGCAGCGTTCCATCGTGCAGGCTCCAAGCGAAAGCATTCTTGGGTAGAAGTACAAGCCGCAGAATGTCATCGTAGCGAGTCACTGCTCCATTTAGAAATTCAAGCAGATGGATTTTTATATGGCATGGTCAGGCTGCTGGTGGGAATGCTAGTACAAGTAGGTGCTGGACAGCGAACCCTGGCGAACTTCACCGAAATTTGGCAAGAAGAACGCCGAGAAGAAGTAAAATATGCCGCACCTGCTCAGGGTTTATGCTTGTTGCGCGTCGGCTATCCTGATTTTCCTTTTTCTCCAGAGATTTGGTACGATACCCAGCCCAAATTTAGTTTTTAGTCATTGGTCATCAGTCATTACTCAATGACGAATGACAAAGGACAAAATAACAAAGGACAAACACAAATGAGTAAAACCTACCTTCCGCCTCAAGATGCCCTTGAGCATGATTGGTACGTAGTAGATGCTACTGACCTACGCCTTGGTCGCCTCGCTACCGAAATCGCTATGATTCTTCGAGGCAAAAAGAAGCCGGAATATACACCTCATCTAGACACAGGTGACTTTGTGATTGTGATTAATGCCGAGAAAATCGCAGTCACAGGTAAAAAACGGACTCAAAAATTATATCGTCGCCACTCTGGCCGTCCTGGTGGGATGAAGACCGAAACCTTTGCCAAGCTGCAACAGCGCATCCCCGAACGGATTATTGAACATGCTGTTAAAGGTATGCTACCTAAAAATAGCTTGGGTCGGCAGTTGTTTACCAAGCTAAAAGTTTATGCAGGGCCGACTCATCCCCACGCAGCCCAAAAACCTCAAGAATTAAAAATTAGTACAATTCCTGGAGAAAGCTAATGGTAGTAGCAGAAGCAAATAGCGGTCGCGCCGTGTACTGGGGTACTGGTCGCCGGAAATCAGCAGTAGCAAGAGTCCGCCTTGTCCCTGGTAGCGGTCAATTGACAGTAAATGGCAAACCTGGAGATTTATATTTCCAGTTCAATGCCAATTACTTGGGAGTGATTAAAGCTCCTTTGGAAACCCTGGGTTTAGAAACCGAATATGACATTTTGGTGAAAGCTGAGGGTGGTGGCTTGACTGGTCAAGCTGATTCTATCCGTTTGGGTGTGGCTCGTGCTTTGTGTCAACTAGACCCAGAAAATCGCTCACCCTTAAAAACCGAAGGTTATCTCACCCGCGATCCTAGAGCAAAAGAGCGCAAAAAGTACGGTTTGCACAAAGCTCGCAAAGCTCCTCAGTACTCCAAACGATAAGGGATTGGGTTTTGGGTATTAAAAAGTCAAAAGTAAAAAGTTAAAAGGCAAAAAAGCCTTATCTTTTGGCTTTCTCGCCCTCATCTCTAAGCACATCAAAAAGTTATAATTTATATAGATTCACCACAAAAGGAACAATGGCTAAACCTGATATTCATCCCCAGTGGTATCCAGAAGCTAAAGTCTATTGCAACGGTCAAGTTGTGATGACTGTTGGTTCTACCAAACCCGAATTACACGTTGATGTTTGGTCTGGAAATCACCCTTTTTATACTGGTACTCAAAAGATTATCGACACAGAAGGTCGCGTAGAACGCTTTCTGCGGAAATACGGCAAGTCAAGCGAGCAAGGCTCCGGCGGCAAAAAGAAAAAGTAGCGGTTTGGCTCTGCTGTTAACGACGACCCTGCGAATGCTGGGTCGATTGTCATTTTTTGAGCCAAGTTGTTATTTGAAGGAGCGATCGCACTTATGGCTGAAACATACCTGCTGGAGAAACTTAAATCTGTTGAACAAACCTTTAATGAACTGACACGCCGCCTTGCTGACCCAGATACCGCAAAAAATCCTGATGAGTATCAACAAGTAGCTAAGGCTCGTTCTTCTTTGGAAGAGGTAGTGAATACCTATGAAACTTGGAAAACAGCCCAAGCCGATTTAACTGGGGCGCGTCAAGTTTATAAAGAAGCAGCCAGTGATCCAGAAATGCAAGAAATGGCCGCACTGGAAGTTAGTGAACTGGAAGAAAAAATAGAATACTTAGAAACCCGCTTAAAAGTATTATTACTGCCCCGCGACCCCAACGATGAGAAGAATATCATGTTGGAAATTCGCGCTGGGACTGGTGGCGATGAAGCGAGTATTTGGGCTGGCGATTTGATGCGGATGTACACTCGCTACGCGCAAACTCAAGGTTGGAAAGTTTCGCTGGCGAGCGAATCTTTGGGAGAAATGGGCGGTTGGAAAGAAGTCATTCTAGAAATTAAAGGTGACAACGTTTACAGCCAGTTAAAGTTTGAAGCTGGAGTGCATCGCGTACAGCGTGTACCAGTCACAGAAGCTGGAGGACGGGTGCATACTTCAACCGCTACTGTCGCAATCATGCCAGAAGTGGATGATGTAGAAATTCACATCGACCCCAAAGATATTGAAATGACGACGGCTCGTTCTGGCGGTGCTGGTGGACAAAACGTCAACAAAGTAGAAACAGCCGTTGACTTGATGCACAAACCCACAGGAATCAGAATTTTCTGTACGGAAGAGCGTAGCCAGTTGCAAAACAAAGAACGGGCGATGCAAATTTTGCGGGCGAAACTGTACGAAATGAAGTTACGCGAACAACAAGAAGCTGTAACTTCCATGCGGCGATCGCAGGTTGGTACAGGATCGCGATCGGAAAAGATTCGCACTTATAACTATAAAGATAACCGCGTCACCGACCACCGCTTAGGTCAAAACTTCTCTTTAAACCCTGTTCTTGAAGGTGATTTAGAGACAGTCATTCAATCTTGTATCTCTCAAGATCAGCAAGAACGTTTAGCAGAGTTAGCAGCTTCCGGTACAATGAACTAATTTTTACCTTGAGAATTAATTTAATTACGAACCGTCTGGGGTGTTGTGATGTTTAACACACTAGACGGTTTTTTAATCAAAATTGATTTCCGCAAATATACATAAGTTACGCACATATAAATAGTTTTAAAATGGTGAGCATCAAATTTTTATAGGTGCAGCTATGTCATTGTTACGGAATGAACCTTTAGATTGGCAATCTCACCCAGAAACATCTTATGTACCTATTTATCATAAAGGTAGTTTAGTTGGTTTCTTTAAGCAAGAATATGTGAATGAAATTCTTTATTTTTTAAATGAAGAAGAAGTTTTAAAAAAAGCTCTCAAAAAAGCTTGTGGTGATTTACTAAAAAAGACTGGCGGCGATATAACTAAGGTTAATTATTTAGTACAAAAATATATAAAAGTTAGTGAACGTCCTAAATATGGGGCGAGAGCGATCGCGCTGTTACTACAAGAGCGACAAAAAGAGCTTGACCTTAACAATCAAGAATTTGTTAAATTCTGCGATACCTTTAAAATCTCTCCTACCGAACTAAATAGTATTTATGCTGGAGAGCCGATTGATGATAGTTTATTAGCGCCAATCTCACGAGTATTAGGGATAACTAGAGAGCGTGTACAAGAAGTCAGAGATGGTGCAGAAGCCCAAAAAAGTACATAATTAGCTATTAACATTATTTCCTTTGTTCAATCTGTGAAAACAGACAGCATATTTTATCGCTTGTTTCAAGAATTTCCCGATATCTTCTTTGAACTCATTGGTGCTTCTCCAGAAAATACTGAATACTATCAATTTTCATCAGTTGAGATCAAACAAACAGCCTTCAGAATTGATGGTGTGTTTCTACCTGTACAAAATGAGGAAAAGCATATTTACTTTGTAGAGGTACAGTTTCAAACTGATGATGATTTTTATTCACGACTGTTTGCCGAAATTTGTTTATATTTACGCCAAAATAGACCGCCAAATAATTGGTGTGCAGTGGTTTTATACCCCAGCAGAAGTGTAGATACACAAGATATAAAACATTACCGAGAATTTTTTGAAAGTCAGCGAGTCCGATGTATTTATTTGGATGAATTAGGCGATGCAGCATCACTACCAATTGGTATAGCAACAGTCAAGTTGGTAATTGCTGATACTAACGCAGCAATCATCGAGGCTACAGAGTTAATTAGCAGAACAAAACTTGAGTTAACATCTCAACGCCAACAACAGCAATTATTACAATTAATAGAGACGATTCTGATTTACAAGTTGCCGAACATGAGTAGAGAGGAAATACAGAATATGTTTGGATTAAGCGATTTAAAGCAAACGCGATTTTATCAAGAAGCTTTTCAGGAAGGCAAAGAACAAGGCAGACAGGAAGGTAGACAGGAAGGTAGACAGGAAGGTCAACGCCAAGAAAAGTTGAGAATGGTCTCTCGCCTTTTGAGGTTGGGTTTGACTGTGGAACAAGTAGCGGCGGAACTTGATTTAAGTATTGAGGAAGTACAACAAGCTGCACAAAATTAATCAGAGCTGATTCGTAAAGAGAATCTAAAGAAAACTGAATCCGGCTTTGTTCAGGTTATAGGCTAAATCGAGTGTAATTTATGATGTAGTCGATGAGCCGTCTACCTGCGATTGAGAACCAAGAGCGTAAACCCTACCCAAGTGATTTAAGCGATGCGGAATGGTTAATTATCAAGCCTTTTCTCCCGAAACCCAAAGGATTTGGGCATCCTGTAGAAGTAGATTTACGAGAAATTTTGAATGCCATTTTCTACGTACAACGTACCGGGTGTCAGTGGGAAATGCTGCCTCATGACCTTCCACCTTACACAACAGTATATGGCTACTTTCAGAAATGGCAGCGCAAAGGAATCTGGCAGAAAATTCACGACCAAGTGCGCCATCAACTGCGACAAGATTTGGGGCGAGATGAACATTCTACCGTTGCGATCGCTGATTCTCAGTCGGTGAAAACAACGGAAAAAAAGGGGAGGTCTACGGTTTCGATGGTGGTAAAAAGGTTAAAGGGCGTAAGCGCCATATAGTTGTAGATTCTCAAGGGTTGTTGATTGGCGTTTTAGTTACGGAAGCCAATGCCTCAGAACGTTTGGGTGC
>NZ_JACJSD010000037.1 GCF_014697615.1 Nostoc sp. FACHB-280
GGAAGGCGCAGGGGAATAGTAATATTCCTGACCAACCTACAAACACGAAGCGATCGCGCTTTAACCAGTCGTCTAGTACGTCAAACCACCCTCTTCTACTTGGGGCGCGTCCAACTGCGATGGTCATGAGAGTGAAACTCCAAATATCTTATAAGTACTGTTCTGCCTTTAGTCTGACTGTTAACAGCCGACCTCATGCAGAAAATTAACTGGGTTGTCAATCCAATTTACAATTTTTTACTGACTCTAATAATTCTAGGTAAAAATTGTTAATTTTTCCAGGGTATTCTCAGTAAAATTTAATCTTTTGGGGAAGAGTGAGTGGTGATTAGGGAGTCAGGAGTGGGGTTTGAGGAGATTTTTGACTTTCTAAACAACTCTCATTTAATACCGACGATAGGCAGTGCGCTGCCTACTATAGATGAAAAAAACATTTTTCCCCACTTACTACTCCCTACTACTCCCCAATCCCTCATTCTTGGACGCTAAAATGAGTCCACAGATATGTTTGATTAATCCTAAATGTTTACCATTGACATAAGCGTAAGAAACACTGCTTTCCCCATATCAGTTCAACGTAAGTCAACAGAAGATGCTGAGGCTGTCTATCAACTCATTTTGGCAGCAATGCGTTCTGGCAATCCTGATATTGTGGAACTCAAGTGTGAAGGTAAGACAGAGAAAAAAATCGCTGTTCGTGCTAGTGAAATTTCTGGGGTACAGATTATTCAGAAAGATGGTGTTAGCACTAGCAGTGGCAGACCACCTGGCTTTTTTGCCTTAGCAGGCGAGTAAGGTGTAGCAATGGCGGAAGTGGGCATTCAAGTCAAAGACTTAAATTTCAATTGGCCTAGTGGTGAGGCGGCTATCAAGTCTTGTTCTCTAGCGGTTCCCAAAGGTGAATTTTGGATGCTTTTGGGTACGAATGGCAGTGGCAAATCAACTCTACTCCGACTCTTGGCGGGGCTGTTACAGCCTCAATCTGGTGAAATTGGTGTTTTACCTCCTGTCGGTTTTGTGTTCCAAAATCCTGATCATCAATTAGTTATGCCAACGGTGGGTGCAGATGTGGCTTTTGGACTAGTGGAAGAAAAATTGCCGCCTGCTATGGTGAGAGCAAGGGTTGAAGAAGCTTTAGGGGCGGTGAATTTGCTGCAACTGCAATTACGCCCGATATATGCTTTGAGTGGGGGACAAAAACAGCGTGTGGCGATTGCTGGTGCGATCGCTCGTTGTTGTGAAGTCTTATTATTAGATGAACCCACAGCTTTACTTGACCCTGATAGCCAATTAGATTTAGTGGCTGGTGTCCACCGTCTCGTCAAAAGTCGCGGTATTACAGCCTTGTGGGTAACTCACCGTCTTGATGAGTTGAATTACTGTGACGGGGCTTTTTTACTCGATAAAGGTTCTTTAGTTGATTGGGGTGAACCTCAACGCCTCAAACAACGATTGATGAAAGTGAATGATGAATCACCTTAAATGCTCAACCTAATTCATCAATAATTTTTAACATCTCCAACGCGCCTCATTAAAGGCGCGTTTACATTTGCAGGCAATTAGTATAGCAAGCAAAAGGTAGACAAAATGCTTGCAAATAAAGGGTTTCTTACCTCTAAATTGATTTAAGTAATTCTCTTTTTTGGTAACTGACTTCTGAAATTGACAACTTTTTGGAGATAAATTTTGCAATCTCTTTGCATTATTTGGTCTTTTGTAACATAGTGTTACAGCGAATGCTTCAATTACTATAAAAGTTATGAATGGATTGTGTTAACTCTAGAAAATTGTGATTAAAAACCATGCCCCGTTCCTCAGTCCCAGCCGTTCTGTTGGTGGACGGTTACAACATAATTGGCGCTTGGCCTTGTCTGAAAAAAACCCGTGATAGTGCTGGTTTAGAAGCATCACGTTGGGAACTGGTCGAAGCCATGATCGGTTACAGTGCTTTTCATGGTTACGAAACTCAAATAGTTTTCGATGCTCAATATCATAACGCCTCTAGCAATAAAGAAGTGATTACAGAGTTAGTTTCTGTTCACTACACTGATTTTGGGCAAACAGCAGATACTTACATCGAAAAAATTTGTGCTTCCTTGCGATCGCAGATAACTGCATCTCGAATTTCGCGGATGATTGTGGCTACCTCAGACAGAGCGCAACAATTAGTAGTACAAGGATACGGGGCGGAATGGTTATCAGCACAACAACTGTGTAGTGCTGTTGAAACCACAGTTTGCCGAGTCCGTCAAAAATATCAAACTCGCAAAAAATCTAACAGTAGGTTTTTGGCTAGTGCCATTGATGATAAAGCGCGGCAGAAATTGGCTGCATTGCGTATGGGATTACAGTAACGCACCATCCATAAGTCTCTAATCTTCCTGAAGGAAGGGTTGTTGACGACAATATTGGACAAAATGAGACTTTAGAAAAATTTAGGAAAAGTACTTGCCATTTCTGAGTGATTACGCTACTATTAGAAATTGTGAGCGACAGCGTTCCTCAGTAGCTCAGCGGTAGAGCGATCGACTGTTAATCGATTGGTCACTGGTTCGAATCCAGTCTGGGGAGTTTTAAAAAATTATGAAGGGTAAAGTATGAAGTGTGAAGAGTTAGGTTTCAAACTTCAATCTTCATCTTACCAAGAGCTTTGGACACTTGACCCTAGTGTAGTTTTTCTTAATCATGGTTCTTATGGTGCTTGTCCAAAAGCGGTGTTGGCAGTGCAGCAGAGTTTGCGATCGCAGTTGGAACAAGACCCAGTAAATTTTTTTGGCAGAAAGTGGGAACCTTTATTAGACAATGCTCGCAGCCAGTTAGCAGCTTTTATTCATGCTGATATCCAAGATTTAGTATTTGTCCCGAATGCGACAACTGGCGTAAATTCAGTGTTGCGTTCTTTGCATTTTGCCCCCGATGACGAAATTCTGACAACCAACCACGAATACAACGCTTGTCGTAATGCTTTAAACTTTATTGCTAGTCGGACGGGAGCGCGGGTAGTTGTAGCGCAAATTCCTTTTCCTGTAGAGTCGCCACAACAAATAATTGCCGCCGTATTAGAGCAAGTTTCGCCTAAAACTCGTTTAGCATTACTAGACCATATAACTAGCCAGACAGGGTTAATCTTCCCTATAGCGCAGCTAGTCAAGGAATTACAGGCACGGGGTGTTGAGACATTAATTGATGGCGCTCATGCACCAGGAATGATTTCTTTAAACATGCAAGAAATTGGGGCAACTTACTATAGTGGGAACTGTCATAAATGGCTTTCTGCACCCAAAGGAGCCGCATTTTTGTATGTGCGGCGGGATAAACAAGCAGAAATTCATCCCCTGACAATTAGCCACGGTGCTAATTCTCCACGCACAGATAAAAGCCGCTTTCAGTTGGAATTTGACTGGATGGGTACAGATGATCCCACAGCTTATATGTGCGTACCCGAAGCGATCGCATTTATGGGTTCGTTGTTACCTGGTGGTTGGAGAGAATTAATGCAGCGCAACAATCAGCTAGTTATCCAAGCCAGACAGTTACTTTGCACAACCCTACAAGTACAACCACCTTGTCCGGTAGAGATGATTGGTGCAATGGCTGTTGTACCAATGCCTGTGTGTTTGGCAAATCAAAGTCATATTTGGCTACATGATGAATTGTTGGATCAATTTGGTATTCAAGTACAAGTGGTTCCTTGGAGTGAATCACCAGGAATACTCATCAGGATTTCTGCACAGATTTACAATACTTTAGAGCAGTATGAGTATTTGGCAACAGCTCTAAAGTATTGTCTGAAACAAAGTTAGTTTTGGATCTTGGCAAGCAAAATCAAATTAGTAAATTAAATTTACTAATTAACTTGATTATCTACCGAGGTACTGACTAGCCAAGCGAATCGCGTCAGCAATGTCAACATCGCCATCTTTATCTGCATCTAAAAAAGCATTTAACACAGAATTACTACCACTCGATTGGAGAAAATTCAGCACTACTGGCACTATTGAAGGTAGTAATTGTTGAATAGTCCCAGCATCTAAACCAGTACGTTGAGCAACCGCCTCAGCCACTTGCTGCTGCATCACCCCAGAAAACAACGAATCTACAGCTTGGGGATTAGGAGAAGTACCAGCATATTGGTTTACCAAAGCTTGGACTTCACCTTCGCCGTCGGTAGCTTGCTTTTCTTGTAAAGAAGAGCGGACATAATTGCCCACAATTCCCAAAACAGATTGGATTGTCGAGGCATCGGCACCAGTGCGATCGCTCAGTTGTTGTACAGTGTTGATAATTCCTCCGAGTTGACCCAAGCTGCCTTGTTGATTGGGATTAGTCACAGCACCGAGAATTTGGTCAAACAGTCCCATAAATTTTTTCTCCCAAATTAATATTTGTGCAGGTTAACTGAACTGTATCCGATTAACAACCTGTCTGAAGAATTACAGCCGTATGTGGCTGGTTTAACCGCAGGTAGAAGAACTTAACAAATGAAATCAGTAATATCAGGACAGTATAGCTAAAGGGTAGGTATAGATTTTATCTTACCTGCTGCAAATTTTGCTTTGTTGGTGATTGGGGCAAGCAGCAATTATGCGTTGGCAATTAGGTCGTCGGAGTACAAATGTTGAAGATAGACGGGGAATGCGCGTTTCAGCACCCGTCGTTGGCGGTGGAATTGGCGCACTGCTGCTATCGTTATTGGTGGCGCTATTGGGTGGTGATCCCAGAGTAATTTTAGAACAGAATAACCCACCTAGCGATCGCCAAGCCCCAGAATCACCCCAGACACCAGCCAAAGACCAAATGGCTGATTTTGTCTCCGTAGTGCTGGCTGATACAGAAGATACTTGGAGTGAAATATTTCAACAAAGTGGTGAAAGATATGTTGAGCCGAAGTTAGTTTTATATTCCGATGCAGTAGAATCTGCCTGTGGGTTTGCGCGTTCGGCAGTGGGGCCATTTTACTGCCCACAAGACCAAAAAGTATATATTGACTTGAGCTTTTACCGCGATTTAAAAAACCGCTACAATGCACCAGGAGACTTTGCCCAAGCTTATGTAATTGCCCATGAAGTTGGACATCATATCCAGAATTTGCTGGGAATTTCCGCGCAAGTGCGATCGCTACAACAACGAGCCGATGAGGTAGAAGCAAATCAATTATCTGTGCGTCAGGAACTCCAAGCAGATTGTTTTGCAGGAGTTTGGGCAAATCACGCCCAGCGATCGCGCCAAATTCTTGAAACTGGTGATGTAGAAGAAGCCTTAAATGCTGCTAGTAGTATTGGAGATGATCGCTTGCAGAAGCAAGCTAGGGGTTATGTAGTCCCAGAAACTTTTACTCATGGCAGTTCTACCCAACGGGTACGCTGGTTTCAGCAAGGTATTCAAACAGGCGATCCACAAGAATGTAATACTTTTAAAGCAGCTAATCCTTAGAAATTACAAAACTTGGCATCGATCACATTAATAGAAAACTACTAAAGTCAAGTGTTGAAATCTAGGTCAAAAACCGTACTTCAACCGAAATTTCTTTTCTCTATAAATCCCCTAGACTAGAATGAAAGTATAAGCATCACTATAAGCTGCTGAGTGTCAGTACTCAGTTAAAGATAAGCAACATGGGATTCTTTGATTCTGAGATAGTGCAGCAAGAAGCAAAAGAGCTTTTTGAAGATTACCAAGCCTTAATCAAACTTGGTAACAATTATGGCAAGTTTGACCGTGAAGGCAAAAAAATGTTTATTGAACAAATGGAAGCCATGATGGATCGCTATCGCATCTTTATGAAGCGATTCGAGCTATCAGAGGATTTCATGGCACAAATGACAGTAGAACAATTAAAAACTCAGCTTGGTCAGTTTGGCATCACTCCTCAACAGATGTTTGATCAAATGCACTTCACTTTAGAACGGATGAAAGCCGAACTGGAAAAACAACCCTAAAGATTTTGGATTTTGGATTAATTAAAAATCCAAAATCTCAAATCTCAAGCTAGTACAGTCGGCGTAAATAAACAGACCATCTGGAATTGCTAACAGGCTGGTGGTATGATGATTCTTTCTTTTTCCTTTTAACTTTTTACCTTTGCCTTGTTGTACTAGTTTCCCTTTGGACGAGGGAATTGGGAAGGCGGCTTAAAGTTTTCTACTGGTACACCTTTCAGTGCTTTAGTCATAAAATCTCTCCAGATGGGAGCTACCATAACACCACCGGTAGCACCATGAGCTAATTGTTTGTTATCGTCTCTACCTACCCAAACAGCAGTAGTTAACTGGGGTACAGTACCGACAAACCAGATATCTTTTTCGGAAGATGTGGTTCCTGTTTTGCCAGCCGCAGGGCGATCGATGGCTGCATTTTTTCCAGTACCTTCGGTAATTACTGAGCGCATAGTATCGATAATCGCCGCCGATGCCCAAGGGTCAAGTACTAACTGAGGCTTAGGTGTATTATCTAGCAATACATTACCACTACTATCAGTAATCCGGGCAATAATTGTTGGCGGAGATTGCCAACCGTAGTTAGCAAAAGTAGCATAAGCACTAGTCATTTCCAAAGGTGTCACACCAATAGCACCTAAAGGCAATGAAGTTACAGGTTCCATTGGACTCATAATTCCCAAAGTCCGACAAGTTTCGATCACTTTGGACATACCCACAGCTTTACCAATCTTGATTACAGGAATATTCCGCGATACAGATAAAGCCTTGCGAATAGACATCGCCCCACCAAAGCTACCATCATAGTTTCTGGGATAATACCAACCATTGCCATCACGGTAACTAACTGGTGAGTCATCTACTGTTGAGTCTGGTGAATATTTTCCAGTGGCAAAGGCCGTATAGTAAACAAATGGTTTAAAAGAAGAACCTGGTTGACGTTGTGCTTGAGTGGCGCGGTTAAACTCACTCACTTTGGGATCTACACCACCCACCAACGCTTTAATAAAATGGGTACGCGGATCAATGGCTACCAAAGCAATTTGGTTTTTATACAACCCTTGGCTTAAAAGAGTTTGATGCCATTTTTTAACAGTATCTTCTGCCATCATTTGGAATTTAGCATCAACTGTCGTTTGGACGCGCATCCCGCCTTTGAGTAATGCGTCACGCCCAAACTTTTTCGCTAATTCCTGGGATACAGTATTAGAAACATAGGGTAAGGCGCTACCTTGGAAAGACCTGATTCTACCAAGTTTAATTTCTTGCTTTAACGCATCATCATATTCTTGCTGGGTGATCCATTTCAAATCCAGCATCCGCCCTAGCACTTCTTTTTGCTTTTGTTTTGCCAGTTTCATACTAGCAAAGGGGCTAAATTCCTCTGGGGCTTGAATTAAACCCGCCATCATAGCCGACTCTCCCAAGGTGAGGGTTTCGGCGGACTTATCAAAGTAACTGCGGGCGGCTGTTTGAACACCGTAATTATTGTGACCCCAATACACTTGATTGAGGTACATTTCTAAAATTTGGTCTTTGGTAAGAATTTGTTCTAAACGAATTGCTAAGACAGCTTCAGCTAATTTCCGAGTAATGGCGCGTTTTTGCGACAAAAACAAGTTTTTCACCAACTGCATGGTGATGGTAGAACCACCTTCTTTAACACCACCTGCAACGGCGTTAACTACAATGGCACGCCCAATACCTGTAGGATTAATCCCGTGGTGATAGTAGAAATGTCCATCTTCACTGGCGAGTACAGCGCGTTTTAAATTAGGTGAAATTCTATCTAATGGTACAACTTCTCGGTTAGCTTCTCCGTGGACGCTGGCCAGGAGTTTCCCTTTAATGTCATAAATATAAGTTGTTTCTGAGGGCAAAAAGTTACGCAGTTGTCTGACATCGGGCAAATTGCGGAAACTAATCGCTAAACCTACCAGCCCTCCAGCTACAATAGAGCTTGTCAGCATGGTGATAGATAACAAAGTACCGCCAGTTATCTGACCAACGCCCTTTAAGAACTCAAAACCAGGTGAAGGCCGACGTTGTGGCTGCTTATTTTCAAGAGTCCTAGACGACACGGTGATATCACTTCCTCACTTGTATATTTAACTGTAATTCATCGAAATGCAGCAAGGTGGTTAATTTTTTGCAATTATATTAGTTTGGCAGATGAAAAAACGGACAAATTGCCAGTGAATGTAACCAACCTAACTTCTCAAATAAAAAGTGTAGTTAATAGCGAATCTCCTATTATGGCGCAAGATTTTTCTTGGCTGCATCGTGGAATAGTAGAAGTATTCCCCCAACCGACTGATATTAATAGCGAAATTGAAAGTTTAGAACAGCGTCTAGCAAATAGTAACAGACCTTTGAGGGTGAAATTGGGAATCGACCCTACGGGTGCTGATATTCACTTTGGTCATAGCATACCAGTTAGAAAACTGCGAGCGTTTCAAGATGCTGGTCATACGGCAGTCCTGATTATTGGTGATTTTACGGCTCGCATTGGTGATCCGACTGGGAAATCTGAGGTGCGTCGCCAGCTAACAGAGGCTGATGTGGCGCAAAATGCCCAGACTTACTTAGACCAAGTGCGTCCTATTTTGGATTTTGACACACCAGGACGGTTAGAGGTGCGTTATAACTCCGAATGGCTTTCCCAGCTTAATTTAGGAAAGATTTTGGAGTTGCTGTCTACGATGACGGTGGGACAGATGTTAGCCAAGGAAGGGTTTGCTGAACGTTATAAAAAAGAGAATCCAATTTTCTTGCATGAGTTCCTTTATCCGTTGATGCAAGGCTATGATTCTGTTGCTGTTGAGGCTGATGTAGAACTTGGGGGAACTGACCAAAAGTTTAACATTGCTGTGGGAAGAGATTTACAACGTCATTTTGGACAGAAGCCACAATTTGGTGTGCTGTTACCAATTTTAATTGGGACAGATGGTGTACAGAAAATGTCGAAGTCTCTGGGCAATTATGTTGGGTTGTCGGAACACCCAGGACAAAAATATCAGAAGTTACAAGGGGTTCCTGATAATTTGCTGGCACAGTATTTTGAACTACTGACAGATTTACCTTTAGATAAATTGCCCGAAAACCCGCGCGATCGCCAGATGCTTTTAGCTTGGGAAGTAGTTAAACAATACCACGGCGAACAAGCTGCAAATGAAGCGAAAGAAGCAGCAAAAAGTGGTGGTAAGGAAGGTGCTGTTCCGGAATTTTCCCTTGCTAATGTACCGCAGTTTCCGGCAAAGTTAGCTTTTATACTGGGTGCTTGTGGCTTGTGTAAAAGTACAGGCGAAGGACGGCGGAAAATTCAAGAAGGTGGTGTACGCTTGGATGGCGATCGCATTACCGATGTTGATACCACTTTTGCCGAACCTAGTGAATTACACGGACGAGTGTTGCAAGTGGGTAAGAACAAGTTTGTGCGTTTAGTTCCGTAGATTGAGGGGACAAGGGAGACAAGGTAGACAAGGGGGATGTGGGAGTGATGGGTAATGACAAAATCATAGTGGCTTTGGATGTGCCGGATTTGGAGGGTGCGATCGCTTTAATTGACAAGCTAGAATCAGTTAGTTTCTGGAAGGTTGGGTTAGAGTTGTTTACCAGCACTGGGCCGAAAATTTTAGAAATCTTAAAGTCTCGGCAAAAGCGCATCTTCCTAGATTTAAAGTTTCACGATATTCCGAATACTGTGGCTGGGGCTTGTCGCAGTGCGGCGCGTTATGGGGTAGATTTGTTGACAATTCATGCAACAGCAGGTAAGGATGCCCTGAAAGCCGCTACTGAAGCAGCCGAAACAGGTGCAGCCCAAGCAGGTGTGAAACCGCCCAAATTAATTGCTATTACCCTGTTGACGAGTATTTCGGCGCGACAATTGGCATTTGATTTAAAAATTCCCCTAGAGTTGCCCGAATTTGCCCTAGAAATGGCATTAATGGCGCAAGAATCAGGCTTAGATGGTGCAGTATGTTCACCCCAAGAAGTGGCACAATTGCGCCAAACCTGTGGGGATGAGTTTTTACTGGTTTGTCCGGGGGTGCGTCCAACTTGGGCTGATAAAGGAGATCAAAAGCGATCGCTCACACCTTCCCAAGCCATTCAAGCTGGTGCAAACTATTTAGTAATTGGTCGTCCTATCACTGCTGCGGCTGATCCTGAGTTAGCTTGGAAGCGAATTTCTGAGGAATTGAATTACTAGGGGCTAGTAAAAGTATTGGCTTGTCTAAACTAAAGTACTGTATCAACATAACTCTTGTGGGACGGGCTAGAAGCCCATCCCACAAGAGATTTTAATGCAACATTTGAGTCTGGTCGCGCTACTACAATTTAAGATTTACTTACACACAAATATGAAGAAGTCTTTTCCCTACACCCCTACACTCCTAATCCCCCTCATCGCTTCTACGTTTTGCCTAATTATTGCCAATACCGTTGATAACTCTGCATTCTCTCAAGCCACAGAGATGAACGCAAACTCTGTTTGCAGAGAAAAAAATATCGAAACATTAACTACTCAGCTTTTGCGTGATTTACCTAGTTATACTAATCGTGCTAGTCAACGCGCTCGTCGGCGAACTAGAAGTAATGATTTGTTCAGCTATATGCTGTTAGCAGGAAGACCAGAATTTCAACCTCTACCACTAAATCCTGTTAACGATGATCTCAATGAGCAGAAAAGTGCTAACTCAAAAGTTGAACAAGTGTTTTTTACGACCTTAGAACGGCAGTATATAGAAAATAAAGCTATTGAATTCCAAGAATTTCATTGGTTATTTTTGACTAAAAATCAAAGTGGCTGGTATTTGGTAACGATGTTGACACAAACTGGTGCTTCTAGGAATCAACAACCACCAACACCACCGCGTGATAGTAGTAATGGTACAGTTGCCCAAGGGATAAAAGCTTGGTTGCGAGATTGTCGGGCGGGAAGTCTGCGAGAGACAGGAAGAAACTAAGAGCCTATCAAAGATAGAATTAACGCAGTGATATGAAAATCTGGGTTTTGTCTGTGTAGTAGCGATTTCAGTCGCTTGGTGCAAGAGATGAATATACTCTTTGACTCTCACACCCAATCTCTACAAACAATGTCTGTGCGTAATCTGTTCCATTTTTCTATCGTAGGATAGATGCAAAAATTTTTTATTTAAAATTGTATTTTTATAAACAGCTTTGAGTATAACAATTACTTAAAGACTGGCAACGCATTTTTGAGCCAAAGCTTTGAGTTTTAAAGGTAAGTTGCCACAATAATTATTAGGTACGCGCTTAATATCAGGCTAGTTTTGCTACTTGAGTTAAGGTTCAGTGTTCTACCGACAATGAAAATCAGGGTACAGATACAAGTAGAGTGTGAGCAGTGAAGATGAATTATATATCTCCCCTATTAATTGCTCAGGTGACAGATATACATCTGTTTGCCGCAGAAAATCATCAACTGCTAGGAATGCCTACCATTGAGTCTTTTAAGGTAGTTTTGGCACGTTTAAAAGAGTTAAAATCGGAAATTGATTTACTATTGTTGACAGGAGATTTATCTGGGGATGGAAGTTCTGAGTCTTATGAACATCTGCAAAGTTTAGTTAATCAATTACAGATACCTACTTACTGGGTACCAGGAAATCATGACTGTGCGATCGCAATGAATGAAATTCTTAACTTGGGAATGATTTCGCGGCGCAAATCTTTTCAGCGTGGTAATTGGAATTTTATCTTATTAAACTCGGCTGTACCGGGCTGTGTACATGGTCATCTTTCTGCGAATACTCTGAGTTGGCTAGAGTCAGAATTAATCAAATTAGGTGATAAACCGACATTAATAGCGTTACATCATCCACCTTTTTTGATAAATTCTCTATGGTTAGATAGCAGTAGCCTCCAAAATCCCGAAGAATTTTTTGCAGTGATTGACCGTCACCCACAAGTTAAGTTAGTTTTATTCGGTCATATTCATCAACAATTCCAACACCAACGCCGCAACGTCGGGTATTTGGGAACTCCCTCAACTTGCATTCAATTTCGTTCTCATAGTCCCACTTTTGCTATTGACGAAAAATCACCAGGATTTCGGCTGCTAAAACTATACCCCAGTGGTGTCTGGGAAACTTCAATAGAAAGAGTTCCCTATTTTCACCCACTGGAGTTAGCCGCAACGGGATACTAAACAAGTTAAAAGTCAAAAGTTAAAAGTCAATATCTTGTCCCCCTAACTTCCCACTCAGCACTTAACTTCATCAGCAAAACTCGCCCACCGCACGAAGTAAAATGGCCCGGCGACGGAACCCCAGATATGTTCGTCTGTTTCTGGGTCGCGTCCTCTGTCTAGGCTGATGAATTTCTCGTCGTCAATTTCAAATTCGCTGTCTAGGTAAGTTCTTTGACCTTTGCGGAACACAATACAGCCTTTTCCTGGTTCTACATAACCTTTGAAGCTGTTACCTGTCCATTCGACTATCATGTTACAGCCTGGTAGTTTTTCTAAGTCATCGACTGTGAGGCTTTTGAGGCGTTCTAAGTCACGGGATGCACCGTAAAATTTTTCTTCTTGTTTAACAGTGTAGTTTTCTATTTGAATGCGATCGCCTACGTTCACTAACTTTAACACCCGCAAGCGATAAGGATCATTCAACAGATAGTCATAAGCTTGTTCTACAAAAAAACTGACCCCTGATAACAAGTCCAATGGTAAGGGACGCATACACACGCGAATATGTGCATAAAATGGTGGATTTTCAAAAGCTTGGGCTTGGTTGCTAAAATCAGCCGCCATCCACTTCGCTAAGGTTGCAATATCTGTAGAGCTTGTCATTTATAGATTATCTTTGGTTGCTTAAAAATCTCTTTGAGTATTTTAATGAAGTATGAAGTGTGAAGTCTAAAGTATGAATTTTTGTGAAGAGAAATTCATATCTTGCACCTGGAGAATTTTTAGAAAAATGTCGTCATTATTGAGCTAGTAACTAATTATCATCTAACTTTTAGTCAGGTAAAGTATTTATGCTCAGGCGCTTATGCACGATCGCAATTTTCACTATCTTATTAAATAACTCTGTCACCCTAGCAGCAACCAAAGATCCTAGTCAAGCAGATAAATTTCCTCCTAGTCCTTTAGAAGTTACCACCCCTGATCCTTTGGTGCGTCCTTCTGCTGATAAACAACCGTTAACGGCGGAGGAACAGCAAACTTTAGCCACTGCGTTAGATGAATTAAATCAACAAGCAGCAGCAACATTACAAGCGGGAGATAAGGTAACGGCGTTTGAAATTTGGAACCGGGAAATCCGCTTGCGACGCTATTTGGGTACGATACCAGAAATTGATGCTTTATCTAGAGTTGGTGCGATCGCTTGGAATCAAAATGACCGTCAAGAAATATTTTATATAACTCAACGCTTGCAAGCAATTCAAAAACAAGCTTTATCACCCAAAACCATTGCTCAACAAGGGGTAAATTTAGAATTATTGCAGGCTTTGGGTGTAGCTTATCAAAATGTGCGATCGCCAAAAAATGCTTTAGAAGTTTACAATCAAATTTTGACGGCTGTACGCCAGCAACAAGATAAAACCGCAGAGTTATCTACACTCCAAACCATCGCTGAATTACACCTAGCTTGGTTCGATTATCCCCAAGCCGCCACCACCTATCAAGAATTATTAAATTTAGCCATTGTTGGAGGCGATCGCATCAGCGAGGTAACATATCTCAAACAGTTAGCTTATGTTTACCAGCAAGGCAAACAACCACAACAGGCTATAGATACTTTAAATAAATTAGCGTTACTGTATACTGACCCGGAAAATATTCTCAAATTACCACAATTAAAATTAGCGATCGCTAGTAATTATGAATCTTTAGCCAAAGAAAATCCTAGCCTAATTCAAGAAGCTTTTAATAACTATCAACAAGCTTATACAACTGCCTGGGAATCACAACAATTTATTTTAGCTGCGGAAGCTTTACAAAAATTAATTGCCTTATATCGTTCCCAAGGACAAATTGACGCAGCATTACAAACCAGTCAAATTCTCATCGAAACCCAAGGCAAAGCCTATAACTCTTACGGCTTAATGCAAGCTTACGACCAAATTGGTCAAATTTATTTACAACAAAAAGATTATCCTCAAGCACTTTCAGCCTTTCAACAAGGCTTACAACTAGCACAGCAACTCAAGCACGAAGAATCTTACTTTACCCAACAAATAGAAAAAGTCTCCAAAGAATCTGGGCAATAGTCATTTTAAAACGATGGCGTTGGACAAGTTTCAATCCTCATCCAACGCCTACACTTTTCAATATTCTCTGTTACCTGTCACCTGTAACCTGTCACCTGTCACCTATTACCTGCTTAAACATCCTCTAATTCAAATTGAGCCACCGTTACAGCGTTAAAGGCAAAGGCCAATACCAAAGGCATAGGACATCTGAGTATAAAGGTGCCAACGACAGCTACAAGCGTACCAATTACAGCTGAAAATGACCAAATTCTTTCTTCAACGGTGAGTCCTTTTTCGGCTTTAATTCCTCTCAATACATGAGATGGAATGGGTTCTGGCATCACTCCACCAGGAGGAAATGCCCAATAATTGTTGCGTCGCTCTACAAATAACTCTGTCCAGCCATTTTCTTGGCACCAAGCTTCAATCCATTCCAGAGAATAATGTTTCATCATTTGTGTAACACTTTAAGAATTTTGGGTAGTTGCTGAATATAAACTGATGCGTTTCTAACTAACAAGTGGCAATAGAAATAAACCAACCGTTAGAGACGGTTAAAAACTATTTTGGAACCTCTTGAACTTTCCTTTCCTCCTGCCTTCTTGTAGTAGCCAAGCAACTATTTATGAAACTAAAGTTAATTCTCCTCTGGTGTAGCTGGTCAAGCATCCAAGACAGATAATTAATATGCTCAAGCAACGCTGACTCACTCACCTTAATAAGAAGACTAACAGGGGAGAATTGAAGTTAACAGCGAAAGTTAATAAACTTTACTTAGAAAATCCATAATAAAGAAATGTAACTAATTCTATTCTTAGATGAATAAGGTTGAAGAAGAATACAGTATTCTGAACAAAAAAGTGTGGTTTGCCGATCCACTACTAAATTTATCTACCATCTCATACTGATATTCTGACTCCTCTAAAAATCTGAATTTTATTTAATAACAATATTTATATCGCAAAATGTCATTGATAAAATCAAGAATTGTAAATTTAATAGTGAGTAACTACTGTGATGTATATTGAGCGTTAAAAAATCAGTCTTTGGTTATAAAGCGAGAATACTTGATATTTAATAAATGGTGTTGTGCAAATCCCCAAGTTGGGGATCTTGTTTCAGAGAAATATTTCAGCGATCGCCTAAGATTACAAAATGTTAAGCTAAAGTCATCGACTATACCTAAAAAAAATATGTTGTGCCAGTCAGGATTAGCTTTACTTTTAGGAATTTTATTATTTTGTCTAATTTACATAAAAAGTAATCAGTGGTTAATAGTAGGCATTCTTACTCTCTGCCTTCTACCTGCTCCCGCCTTAGCAGTAGACTGGACTCATCCCTTGTCATTTAGCAATGCACAGTTAGCGAGAAGAGACTTTTCGGGAGAAACATTGCAAGCGGCGGAATTTTCTAACGCGAATATGGAAATGGCTAACTTTACTGGTGCTGACTTGCGCGGAGCCGTCTTAAGTGCTTCAGTGATGACAAAAGCCAATCTTCACCAAGCCGATTTAACTAATGCGATGGTGGATCAGGTAAACTTAACAGGGGCAGATTTAAGCGATGCCGTTTTTAAAGAAGCATTGTTACTTCGCGCCCTGTTTACAGATGTGAATATTCAAGGTGCAGACTTCACCGATGCAGTTTTGGATAGAGCGCAAATCAAAGAACTGTGCAGTAAAGCCAGTGGGGTAAATTCCAAGACTGGTGTAGATACTCGTGAATCTTTAGGATGTCGATGAAGCGTGTTGGTGTAATTGGTGGTGGGCAATTAGCCTGGATGATGGGGGATGCAGCCCAAAAACTAGGAGTAGAATTAATTGTGCAGACTCCTAGTAAATTTGATCCGGCTGTAATTATTGCTCAAGATACAGTTTTTGCAGCAATTGATAATGCAAAAGCCACAGAAATTTTAGCCCAAAAAAGTGATGTCATCACCTTTGAAAATGAATTTGTTGACCTTGATGCTTTAGGTTTATTAGCAAATCAAGGTGTTTGCTTTCGTCCCAGGTTACAAGCTTTATCGCCGTTATTAGATAAATATCATCAGCGTTGTTATTTGCGAGATTTAGGTTTACCTGTACCGCAATTTTTTGCTGTGGATGATGTCGATAATTTAGCATCCAAGCTAGAGGATTTAAGTTTTCCAGTTGTCTTAAAATCTCGTCGTCATGGTTACGACGGACAAGGCACATTTATTATCCAAGATTTAGCAACTTTACAGCAAAAGTTAGCACAAGCAACGACACAATCACAGTTTTTAATTGAAGAATTTGTGCCATTTGAACGGGAACTAGCGGTAATTGCAGCCCGTTCGGTAAATGGTGACGTGGTTATCTATCCAGTGGTAGAAACGCAACAAGAACAACAAGTATGTCGGCGCGTGATAGCACCTGCGGATATTACACCTAATCAAGTAGAGCAGAGTCAAGCGATCGCTCATACCTTATTAAATAGCCTAGAAGTCGTTGGCGTTTTTGGCATAGAGTTATTTCTCACCCAAGAAGGTAAAGTCTTAGTCAACGAAATCGCCCCCCGCACCCACAATTCCGGACATTTCTCAATTGATGCTTGCAAAACTTCCCAATTTGAACAACACCTCAGAGCCGTGTGTGGTTTACCTTTGGGCAATCCTGATTTACACTGTCAAATGGCTATCATGGTGAATTTGCTGGGATATGAAAATTCTGAGAGTGACTACCAAAGCCAGCGCCAACAATTAGCCGCCATTCCCCAAGCTACTGTTCACTGGTACGGCAAAACAGAATCTCGTCCTGGGCGAAAATTGGGACATATTACAGTTTTGCTGGATGAATATAATCCAGCAGCCGCAAATCATCTAGCCCACACCCTAGAATCTATTTGGTATCCCAACGGTTGTTGATGAAGGGCTTAGAGATTGCTATTTTCTACTCCATTCTGACTATTCATCCACACCGCAGATAAAGCACTGGCATTTAAATTCTGAATCTCACCCTCAGCAGTGTTTTGAAACAACACAGCAAATGCACCAGCACCCAATCTACTTTGGGGAAATATGCGGTAACAAGGAAGATTAGTTAGGTGCGATTGATACGCTTGTAAATGGTTAATCTTAATTGGTTTAAACTGAGGAAAGCGGGATAAAAACCATTCACAAACCTGCTCATTTTCTTCTGGTGAATAAGTACATGTCATATAAGCAAGATATCCTTGCGGCGCGACTATTTGAGCAGAGTTCGCAATAATTCTTTTTTGGCGATTGGCACTTTTATTAATAGCTGTGGGGTGAAAACATCCGGGGGCTTTTTCACCTTTAGCTAGTAATGATTGTCCCGTACAAGGAGCATCAACAACTACTAAGTTACTAGATGCGGGGATACTTTCAGCAAAAATACTTGAATCTCGATTCACTACAATTGCAGGGTGAATCTGGCAACGTTTTAAGTTAGAAATTAACATACCTAAACGTTTACCAATGACTTCGTTACTAATCAATAATTCTGGTTGCAAAGCTTTCCACGCAAACACACTTTTACCGCCTGGTGCGGCACACATATCAAAAACTGTAGGGATTGACTGCGTAATTGCTAACAAAATTGAAGCTGAAAATACAGAAGAAAAATCTAAGCAATAGAAATATCCTTGATTATGTAGGGGATGTTGACCTGGTTTTTCTCCTAAAGCTAACCTGTCTATAAATTGGGGTTGCCAAGTTAAAGGTGTTTCTACTGCAAAGGGCGATGTTTCTGGTTTTGGCTGACACCAAAGAATAGACGGTGCAAAAGCTTGGGGATTAACTAAGGCTGCGATAAATTTTTCCTGTTCTTCTAAACTTTCAAATAAACGCCGTGCGAGTTTGAGTAATAAGTTGGAAGGCTTTTCCATTATTTATGTGAATGATTATACGTATTTTTAATCCTAGTAAAACTGTTACACAAGAACAACGCTATTTCATACCTTGGCTGCATACTGAAAATACAATAACGGCTATGCTGACCCATAAATCTTTGTTGGTCGAGAGTTAGGCAAAAATCGCTCTTTAGCTTAATTTATCGTAGACGCAAAGTGTCTGGCTTTCCGAAGAAGACTGTGCTTCGGGTAAGAATGCTAATACATCACAGAATCTGCGTAAATCCTGATACTATCTGCCCTCTGCTGTCTTTTTGGGGTCAATAGAACATCCAAAATCTAGAGTTTGACCGTGAAACTACCTCGTTGCTTTGGAGATGGTCATGATATTGGATAATTTTCAGAGGAAGTTACGCCGAGAATCGCAATTATGGCGAGATGAAGGATTAATTAGTGCTTCGCAATACCAACAACTAGCAGACCGTTATCAATTTAATAATCTAGAAGCTGCGGCACGCGATCGCTCGATGATGACTGCGGTCATGACTGGTAGTATTCTACTAACATTGGGGATTATTACTTTTGTGGCGGCTAACTGGCTGGGATGGTCGCGGGATGTCAAATTCATCATTATGATGAGTTTGTTTATGGCTACTACCATCACAGGTTTTTACACTTGGCGACAAGCTGCTATTGGTATCCCAGAAGGCAAAAAACCAAAACGTAGCCAGCGCCTCTTGGGTGAAGGGTTGCTGATTTTAGCAGCGATGGTTTTTGGTGCAACTATCGCCTTGATGGCAGATGTTTTCAATATTAACGGTTCAACGCCGGAACTATTTTTTGCCTGGGGTTTTGGCGTTTTGGTGATGGCTTACAGTCTGTCGCTGAATTCCCTGGGAATTTTGGGAATTGTCCTTATCCAAATTGGGTATTGGACTGGTATTGGAGACTTGCGTTATTCAGCAAATGATTGGAATTGGGCGACTCTGGTTATCAGACACATGCCTTTGCTGTCGTGGGTGTTGTTTGTCCCCTTAGCTTATTTTTGCCGTTCGCGGTGGATTTTTGCGATCGCTGCTTTTATTTTTGCCAGTTCTTTACAATTGAACCTCGACCCCTTACCACTGTCAAATCTTTCGGATGCTGCGCCTTGGGTCGCCTCTTTTGCGTTTACACTACCACCGGCATTATTCTGGAGCTATGATGACCTGCTATTCCCGACAATTAATTACAGGCTATTTCAATCTTTAGCCCGTGATTTAGCGTTAATCGCTTTTGGTCTAGCTTTTTATATCCTGTCGTTTCGTTGGCTGTGGCAAACTTCCGGCTACAATTTCTCTTCGTCAACGACTAACATGAATATATTCATGAATCGCCCAATCATTGACTTGGGAATTCTCAGTGGCTTGGCGGTACTGCAATGGTTGTTTTTAGTCCGCCAGCGCAACAACCCCATTCGTCGGGAAGCAGTCTTCAATTTACCTTTGATTGTGACTTTTCTAGGCTTCACAGCTATTGTACCTTTCTGGCATCAAGCGATTAACCCTGTCGATGATTTGGGGGTTTTTGCTTTTAATGTGTTGTTCACAGTTTTGGCTTGGGGACTAATTCGGGAAGGCTTGAAGTTTAACGACAGGCGATCGTTTTGGGGCGGTATGCTGTTGTTAACTCTGCAAGTGATTAGTCGTGTGTTGGAGTATGACACGGAACTGCTACTCAAGTCACTGGTGTTTGTCATGTGTGGTTCAGCGTTGATTAGTGCAGGAATGTGGTTTGAACGCCGTGTAGGTTCTAACTCTAAGTCTTCCGGTAATGCCAAATCTTCCTAACTTTCTTTCTGCGTGAACAAAAATTAACCGCAGATGAACGCAGATAGAACCCCTAACCCCTAGCATCTATATAGCGTAACCCACCAAAGTCTTGAAAATGTTGGGTTCCGTTCCTCCACCCAACCTACACCTTTCTTTTTCCTTTTTCCTTTTGCCTTTTTCCTTTTGACTTTTTACTTTTGTTTCTCTGCGTAAGTCCTAATATTCTTTCTCCCTAATAGTAGGACTACGCCAATGAAAAATGAATCTTCGGAATCTACTAAAAAGTCAGAATCTAGTAAGTCGGAATCTACTAAGAATAAATCATGGTCGCCCGAAGCGGAATTTTCTGAGAAGCTGACGTTTCGTGATTATTTGTTAGCTACAGACCAAAAAGCCAACAAGCCTTTACCTGTAGGAAGGTTGGTGCTTCCTTTGGCTATTCAAGCTGCAATTATTTTTGCAGTGCCTTTTTTATCGATGTACACTACCATCACAGGTAGAGAGGTAATTTTGCAAACTGTACCTGTGAATTCTCGAAATGTACTGCAAGGAAATTCTTTAGAACTAGACTACAATATCTCGCGGATTTCTACACTCAGAAGGCTATCAGGTTGGCAAGAATTACTACGGCGAAATCGCGGCAGAGATGGAGAATTACTAGAAGGAACCAACTTGTATGTGATTTTACAGGAACAGCCTTTCTTTAGTCAGGGTGTGCCTAGGGCTTGGCGACCAGTGCGGGTAACGACTAATCCACCTAGATCCTTACCTAGCAATCAAGCCGCCCTCAAGGGTGTGTATCAAGACGGTTATGTGCAGTATGGTGTGGAAAACTATAATGTGCAGGATGAAGAACGGCAACAGCTAAATCGGGATGTTGCCCAAGCTGTACGGCAAACTAGAGATGGACAATCACGTTCTATAGTTGTGAAAGTTAAAGTAGACCCACAGGGTAAAGCTGTACCTGTGAGTCTCTGGGTACGCGATCGCAACTATCAATTTTAGTCTTCGTGCTTGATATTCCATGCTACACCGAAAGCTGCCCCAGCCCCGGCGATTAGACCTGTACTCATTCCTTGAATCGTTTTTTCCACGGGGTCTTGGGTCAAGCATTCACTTGTAACTTGACTCGCACGTAAACAAAGATTACTCTCTGCCCAGCTGCTAGTACCACCTAAAATGACACCAGCAATACTACAGGAAGCTACAAGCAGCAGCAGACGTTTTGTTTTTCTATCCATAGATGGATGCTTGAAAGTTGGGAAAGTAAATAGTCCTCAACTACTTTACACATCTATGTTGTTATTGTCAGCTCCCTTTTTTAAAGTGCTGAGTGCTGAGTTATGAGTGCTGAGTGTTGCACTAGTCCAGTCGCTTAGGACATCAGTAAATGTTAACGACAGCAACAGACTTCTAATTCTGTAACCTCTCACCTGTCACCTACACCCAGGCGCGATCGTATTGTACAGGCCAGAGTTTCTCATGTCCTAGTTTTTTGGCTGCCAGATGTGGCCAGTAAGGATTGCGGAGTAATTCGCGTCCCAATAAAACTAAGTCTGCTACTTCAGTGCGAATAATTTGGTCGGCTTGTTCGGGAGAGGTAATTAAGCCGACTGCGCCTGTAGGAATTTTTGCTTCCTGGCGGATGCGTTCGGCGAATTGCGTTTGATAGCCAGGTTTGACGGGAATGTTGATGCCAGGGATAATTCCCCCAGAGGAACAGTCTATTAAATCTACGCCCAAAGATTTGAGTTTATCGCTTAAGGTGACGCTTTGTTCTATGTTCCATCCTTTATCTATCCAATCGGTGGCGGAGATTCGCACCAATAAAGGATAGGTTTCTGGTAAAGTTTGGCGCACAGCTGTGACTACTTCTAATAATAAGCGTGTACGATTTTCAAAGCTGCCACCATATTCATCTTGACGCTGATTTGCTAAGGGTGAGAGAAATTGATGGAGTAGGTAGCCGTGGGCTGCGTGAATTTCAATGACTTTGAAGCCAGCTTGTAGCGAACGTTGAGTGGCGGCGACGAAGGCTTGAATAATTTGTTGAATTCCCTCAATACTCAAGGCTTCGGGAACTGGACTATCTTTACTAAATGCGATCGCACTACTGGAAACTACAGGCCGCCAGCCTTCTTGCGATTCATCTAAGGCTTTACCGCCGCGACTGGGTTTGGCTGTGCTGGCTTTTCTCCCTGCATGGGCGAGTTGGATTCCTGCAACTGCACCAAAGTTATGAATTAATTCGACAATTTTGGCTAAACCTTCTATGTGTTCGTCTGACCATATACCCAAGTCTTGTGGACTAATTCGCCCACGAGGTTCGATTGCTGCGGCTTCTGTGAATACTAAACCTGCACCGCCAACGGCGCGAGAGGTTAAATGTACTAAGTGCCAATCATTGGCAAACCCATTTGTACTAGAGTATTGACACATGGGTGAAACGACAATACGGTTACGAAATGTGATTTCCCGAATCTTAAAGGCCTCAAACAAATGTGCCATTGGAATGATTTCCTTTACTTGCTAAGGTAGAAAAACTGCTGCTGTCAATTCCAGAAAATTCAGCCTCTAGATAATGCCCAAAGCACCAATGTGGCTATAATTCTTGTGTAAGTTTCACCAAAAATATTGTAAATTTATATAAATGAAATATTGAGAATATATCACAATAGACATTGAAAATTTACTCACACTTTTGATGTTAAACTGTCTACTCGATAAAACTCAACGCTCTAGATTTTAGGTGAGCGATCGCCTCCAATCACTCACCAATAAAATATCCTTCTTGCTCATGAGCATTCATTCAATAATATAGCTAAATTGTGGCTGAACTTAGCACCTAATTGCCTAAGAAAGTCTATATTATTAATGAATAGTCAATGAATTTACAAATGGTTCACTACCAAAAGCTACTGAGAGTTTCTACTACTGGTAAATCTTTTCAAAATATTACCACCAAAATCGAATCTATAGTTGCTGAGTCGGGTGTGGAAACTGGACTCTGCACTTTATTTTTACGTCACACTTCCGCTAGTTTAGTCATCCAAGAAAATGCTGATCCTGATGTGTTGGTAGATTTAGCTAACTTTATGGCCAAGCTTGTCCCAGAATCGGGAGGATACATTCACAATGCAGAAGGGCCTGATGATATGCCAGCACATATCCGTTCTGCATTGACTCACACTTCTGAACATATACCTATTAATCGTGGTCATTTAGTATTAGGGACTTGGCAGGGAATTTATGTTTGGGAACACCGTCATCGTAGTCATACACGCGAGTTAGTTGTACACATTTCTGGCTAATTAAAGTACTGCTGATGAGTGTTTATTCCTATTTTTAAACTGGGTTGAGAGTCGCAGCATATATAGCCATCTTATGTGATTGATAAACTACTCTTAACAGCAGAGAGTAGATGTGTTTTTCTCAAAAAACATCTTAAAATAGTCCGCTAAAATGCGGCTTTTTTTGTATTAATACAAATGTTAACGTTTGTTTATATTTGATTAATGATTATAGGTGTTTTGATACAGAAGATCATAAAATTAAATGTACCACTTGCTGAGGCTAGTTAAATCTGTATGAAGCAAGACTTACCTTTTACTTATAACTTTCAAATTATTGATGAATTTCTGTGGCAAAATTCGGTTAATCTTTTATCACTCAATCCCCAAAAACAGTTTATTACTAGCTTTACGGAATTAGAAAGTTTAATTGAGGAAGAAACTACAGATATTAGACTGATATCGAATTTGCAAAATACCTTGGAATGTATTTTAGAAGCTCAATTAGAAAACTTTCCCGGTAATATTTTTTGGGATTGCGATTTTATGGTAAGTAGTATTTTGCGACAAGCTTTAGCAGTGGCAGATGAGGCTATTGGTTTTTTAAAGATGTTTACTGAGAAAATGGTTGCTCTTAGCAAGCTATTTGGTATTCATCAAGAAATCCGCTTTTGTTATGTTCACGATTTTATGTATGGTTTTGAGTGGGCAAGATGGGTACAGAAAGACCCACAAAATCGCGCCCATATAGAACCTTTTAGTTTATTTTTTTTAGATTATTTGCTTGCCAAAGGTCAAGAATTAATTCATCGGATTAATCACGATCAACCGACATATTATCAGTTGTGTGCTACTGGTTTTCGGAATCCTTTTCCGTTTTCCCGTGAACCAGAGGATGAATATCGATTGTTAACTTATCTTGCTAGTGAAGGCTGCATTCCTGTTACAGTTTGGAATTGGCATAGTCAGCCTGTCTGGAATCAACCTTTTCAGGAAATACGCCAGCAGTTAGCATTACAGTTGAATATTCAACCGCAAAGGCGATGAAGGAGGCAGGAGGTAAAATATTTTCTGTTTTTTAAATCTAAAATTATGAAAATTGTTGATTTAATTAGTTGGTTTGAAGAATGGGCGAATCCGGCTTGGTGTGAAAGTTGGGATAATTGTGGTTGGCAAGTTGAGCCTGGGGTTTTGCAAGAGTCGGCGCGGGTGTTGGTGTGTTTAACTCCGACTTTGGCGGTGATGGAGGAAGCGATCGCACATCGTGCTAATCTGATTTTTGCCCATCATCCATTAATTTTTACCCCTCCCAAATCTTTTCGGCGTGGTGAGGCAATATCCGAAATGGTACGGTTAGCCTTCATTCACAATATTGGTATATACACTGCCCATACAAATTTCGACCAAGTACCAGACGGTACGGCTGATGTCTTGGCTCAAATTTTAGAACTTCAGCAAGTCTCGCCCATAGTACCGACTGTCTCTGGTTTTGGTTACGGACGGGTTGGTGAACTGGAAAAATCACTCACACTCCAAGAGTTACTTGCAATTATTCAACAGCGCCTTTCTCCCCCTGATTTAATTTTTTCCCCCACGGCTGATTTACAACAGCAAATTTCACGGGTGGCTGTTTTGGGCGGTTCCGGCGCGAGTTTCATTTCGGCGGTGGTAAAAACTGGCGCACAAGTTTATTTAACTTCTGACTGCAAATTTCATCAGTTTCAAGAAAGCCGCGATCGCAATTTAATTTTAGTTGATGCAGGACATTACGCCACAGAACGTCCAGCTTGCGATCGCTTGTCACAAAAATTTATATCTTTAAACCTTGACTGGGTGCAGTTAAGTCAACAAGATGAGGATTTTCGTGAGTTTTTCACTAATCGGGTTTAGGGGTATGTATCCAAAACCCTTATAAGCTAAACCACATCTAGTTTGCATAACAGAAATGCCAATAACTCTTGTGGGGTGGGCATCTTGCCCGCCCTAATTGTGCAATTTAAATGTGTAACAGCTTACCCTGACATCCAGTTTCTACAGATAATCCTTGTGCGTAAGTCCTCTTAAGTAGATTATTGGTATTTTTTCGGCTACGTAATAATAGTTAAATTATTCTCAAAGTCCAAAACAATGATTTTATCAGTTGGGGTTTTTACTGATAGCTTTATTATCGGAAATTACTGTGATCACAAAAAAGTGTGATTTAAATCACACTTTTTGTGTAACTAAAGTCACAAGCATCTACGGTGTGATATCAATCAATCCGAAGGCAAAATATTCCACACTAGATATATTAAGTTGCTGATGATGCCCTAATTACAATGATTCGCGCACTCGTAGAATCTGCTTTTCAAACTGGATATCTTAGTGTTGAATCGGAGGGTCTGCTCCATCAAGTCCTAGCGACTAAATGCTATCAGTCTGAGGACTTGTTAGTGTTGGCAGACCTATATGATGCGGTTCAGGCAGGTAAAATTAAGCGAGAAGGTTCTTCAGAGCGACTGATAGAATTTCTTACCCCGTACAAATCCAATTAAGACGAGGGGTTTGAGGAATAATGTAGGTAAGCAAAACCCTTACACCCCTCCACCCAGACACCCTAACACCCAGTTTCGTAGTATGGAATTTCCCAGACAACAACCTAAAAATTTAAAACTCATTAAGATGTTGTTGTTGAAAACCGTGAAGGTCAGCAAAATAATGAGTTAAGATCAAATACACAGGGGTAAAAGTACAGCAGATTCCCCAGACTTCCCAGTGATGCCCATGACTACAAGTAGGCAACTTAAACAACCGCAATCACCGCTTGTTTTGGAGTATTTATTATTACATAATGATAGAAAGACTCACCAGCAGCTATTAAACTGGTTAGCACAAATCCCGGATTGTGTGACTTCTCTGAAGTAGACATCCTCTCTTACAACCCTGAAGGAGATTGTGTTTAGCGGGTGCAGTAGCTACTGGTTTATGACCTAAAATTTACCTAAATGGTCATGAAAGGCACTACATTCTTAACCGTGAAACTCAATTTTTCTAGGGATGTAGACTCTTGGGGTAAAACCCAAATTTTTTCAGGTTTAACGTACGTTGTTTAAAAAGGCAGAAGCAGTACATGCTACACCGCAAGATTTATCAACTGTGTTGCGATGGGCGGGAGGTATGTGTTTTCTTGCGGGACCAGCAACGCTGGATAGAACGCGCCCGCATCATCGACATAGAGGGAGATTTGGTGACGCTACGCTATGAAACGGATGAGGAAGACGAAGTTTGTTCATGGGAAGAAATGGTTCGCCTCGAAAGTATTGGCGCTGTCACTCAAAAATTAGCTTCCGTACCTAGGGGTAATGTCGAACCTCTCTTAACTGAAGATTGTCCTGAAGCTGAACGCATCCGTAATCGTTTTACCGACTCCAACCCTGATTAACCAAAAGCACAGTCCTAAGTCCTGGGTGAATGAGATCAATTTCTCTTTGCTCAGGACTCGGTTGTTGATGGGCGTTCAAAAGCTGGACAGTAACCTTCCAGGGTGACTTTAAAGTTATATAAAGGTGAGACAGGGTTCCAACAACGCTGTCCTCTTTGATGTCGGCAAGTACCACAGCAATCAATATCTGATAAAGTATAGCGATCGCCACTTTGATTTAGTAATTCTCTTTGGGATAATCCACGTAAGACAATTTCTTCCCCTTGCCAACGCGCTTCAATTAAACCTGTATCGGCAAACTCTCGCCAACGCGGGTCTTCGGTAATCGCTTCTGGTAAAGAGATGGTGATGACTGTGGCTAATTCTGTCAGTTCACCTTCGTAGTTAGTCTCCGGTGCGGCTGGTTGAACAAATGTTTCCCCAATTGGTAGTTCTACTGAGGTGTTAGCTGCTGGTGAGTGGACGTGATAGCGGTTTTGTAATTCTTCTAAGCTAGTGAGATCAGCTAAGTAAGCAGCCGAACCATGAACGAATAAGACATGCTGGGGGCGCAAATTGTGAATTAGTTGAGTCGTACCAGGGCCATCACTATGTTGCGCCAGCAAATAACTTTCGACAGTGGTAGAAGTTAAGTTTTGTTTGTTAATTTTTACATCAATTTTCTCTGGTACCAGAATCAGCCAAGGGACTGTATTGGGTTGACAATATTCGCCTAAATCAGCATTGGAATCTGTCAGCACAATACAGGGGGACTTTCCCACAACAGCACGCTGTTCTGGTTGCAAGCGCCGGACTCTGGGACGTACCCGTTCATCCCAAAACAAGGGTTGATGACGGGCAAAGTTCTGCACAGAGGGGGGAAGATAAGGTAAGAGTTCTAAATAAGCATCGCAACCTTTCGCCACAGTACCATCTACCCAAATATCTAAATCCCGTCCGGTGAAGTGATGATGACTCCGCAGCAGCATTAATAGTTCTTGTCCTAAACCTAATGCGGGTGTGGGGAGAAGTACAGCATGAGAGTCGGCGATGGCGCGATTAATTCTTTCCGCTAGTTGGTTTTCTTGGTTGCGGCGGTGGGGATGACGTGATGTCCCATAAGTACCTTCGATGATTAATACATTCACATCTAATCCCCGCAGTTCTTCTAAGCGCAAACCTTCTACTAAGCGGGAATTGGAGAGGAAGAAGTCACCTGTGTAGAGTACTTTGTAAGCGCGATGTTCGGTGGTGTAGGTGAGTAAAATTGCTACAGCCCCTGGTAAGTGTCCGGCGGGAAATAACTCTACGACTAAACCTTCTTGCAATTCTACGGGCGATCGCAACGGCAGCGCATGACACAATTGGGGAGTATCTTTGAGGTTTTGTTCTGGCCAGTTTAATGGCAATAATTTTGTAGTGACTTCACTGGCATAAATAGGTAAAAGTGGGAAAGCTTTATGTAATGCCAACACACCTCTAGCATGATCTGGGTGAGCATGACTGATCAATACAACATCTGCGGGTAAGGGTGAACTTCCTCGCCGTGCTGACTTGGTTAACCCCTTTTGCAGTGACGCAATATCCTCCATTCCACAATCTAGTAGAATGCGATGCGGCCCCATTTTGACCAGTAAACATACACCCTCATCATTATGCTGGACACTGTAAGGAAAACAGTTTAATTCAACATTTGTTTCCTCAGTATCAAAGCGAGAGGATGTCGACAGATTATCCCTCATGCTTTCCCCCCTCCAACCTAATCACCTTTGACGTATCGCAAAAGCTTGAGTTTTGGAGATTTTGCTTTTGTGACATAGGGCTAAGTTTTGGACTGCGCCCATATACCGTGAAATTGAGGATTTTTGATTGGAGAGAACGCCTTTGACAAACCTAAATTGGTTCATAAAAGTTAGGCATGATTTACCTTGAAAAAGTGCTGAGTGCTGAGTAAAAAGACTACTCATCAGCCCCTAGTTTCTTTTTCGTTTATGACTGCTAGTTAATGTGCAGAGCCATTGCCATGATAGTTCTCTGAATCATAAAATCCATTTTTCGTGCCAAAAAATAGGCACGCAACAGTAAAAACTACTGTTAATCCAGCCAATATCAGCTTGACATCCATTGTCTACTACCCTCTACTAAAGACTTTCTTATCTTAATAGAACGACTCTACAGACAAGCAGAATCACTAGAAAATCTTTACTATGCTGGGCTTGATGGTGCAGTAAGTAGATTTACTCTTATGAGATAAATTCTAAAACGTTTCGGTACACCTGTCCATCTATTAACCTCAGCAGATTTTATTACTGCAAAGGTACTTTTGTACTAATTTAGCATATACTTTATTACTGGTATTTATGAATACTTTTATCCCTCGTTTTACTGATATAGATTTGTAGACTTATGATTTGTGTACTTTTAATTTATATACTTATTTTTGGTGTATAAAAATTTTATTTACTAAACATCTAGATGTTTAGACATTTTGCTATTCAGATGTTTAAATGTTTAAATTGCGTAAAATCTTGGCAGGTAAATAAAATGATCATCACTGTCGCCGCTTTTAAAGGAGGGGTAGGTAAATCAACAACAGCGTTGCATTTAGCTACATACTTGCAAAACAAAGCTGACACACTATTAGTAGATGGAGATTTAAACCGTAGTGCTTTAGATTGGTCTAACCGGGGTTGTTTACCGTTTAAAGTTGCAGATGAAGCGCAAGCAGTGGGTTTGGCTAAACTTTATGAACATATAGTAATAGATACTCCAGCCAAACCAGATGCAGATGAATTAAAAACCCTGGCGAAAGGTTGTGATTTATTAGTTATACCAACAACTCCAGATGTGATCGCACTAGCCGCAACCTTACAAATGGTAGAGTCATTGCAAAAACTCAAAACCAACTACCGAATTTTGCTCACCCTGATTCCACCATTACCTAATAAAGCAGGCGAAGAAGCAAGAACAACCTTGTTAAGTGCAGGTTTACCTATATTTCAATCAGGTATTCGGCGACTGGCTGTATTTCAACGTGCAGCTTTAGAAGGAGTTCCTGTAAATGCTGTTAAAGATCCTTACGCTCAAATTGCTTGGCGGTGTTACGCTGAAGCCGGAAAAGAAATATTGAAATAATTAAAATGAATAACAAGAAAAAGACTAGTCGGTTTGATGATTTAATTGATGCTGCCCGTAGTCGTCAACTCAGAGATAAATTGCCAACAGTTGACGATAAACCAACATCTCCTACTAAAAGTACAGACCCAGATTATACCCGTACAACTATTTATTTGCCTAAACAACTACACCGCCAACTCAAAGCCGCCGCAGTCTCTCAAGAACGGCAAATGAGTGATATTGTGACCGAATTAATTGAACAATGGCTGTTAACTCAATCTGGTTAACTGGCGAAAAATCAAGGGTTTGTGTAAGGGTGTATGTATCCACAACCCTTACTGCCCATACCGTTCGGCTAATGCTGACGGCGCAGCCATTTCGCAGAACATAGAGTATAATATCTGGCTTGATGATGAATTACTTATAAGTATATATTCTTAATTGAGCTAGATTCTTTATGGGAATGATCTTATTATTGATTTTAATCGTTTGGGCTGTTGTAGTTTTTGTAGGTTTATCCTCGGTTTTAATCTCATTTATTAGTTGTCGTAATGTGCCAGGATACCGAAATATTGCTATTATTAGCGCAGTTTTTATTCCTGCAATTCTTTTATATTTAACCTTCTTGGATATCTCAACCAATAAACCTACTCCTAGCCCAATTTATGAGATTCAACTACTGGCAATTATTGTTTGGTCTAAAACTTTTTTAATTTGCTTTTTGGGCGGTTTTGTAACTGCAGCACTTGCTGTATTTAAATCTAATGCTATACGTTGTTACTCAGCCATTAGTTGGGGTTTTTTGATTTCATCTCTTGCGGCTTCTGCATTTGTGTTTATCAAATTTTGATTTACACCATGTAAAGGCAAGTCAGCGCGTTGCGGAGGGAACTGTTTGGTTATTTTTTACCTTCTGGGATACTTGACAAGGAGATTGTATTTGGGAAGATATAATATATGCCAACAAAAGATATATTTCATCAAGTTGTAAAATTAGCCTTACAAAAAGATGGTTGGACAATCACCGACGATCCCTTATCGTTACAATTAGAAGATGATCAAGTATTTATAGACTTGGGTGCGGAACGCTTGATTGCTGCACAGCGAGATCAAGAAAAGATTGCTGTTGAAATTAAGAGTTTTCTAGCTCCATCCAATTTATCTGAATTTCATACAGCACTTGGTCAGTTTTTGAATTATCGTATTGTCCTGCGAGAAAAACAACCAGAACGTGAGCTTTATTTAGCAGTAAACTTAGAAACTTATAATGATTTTTTTAGTCGTAGACTTCCACAGTTAAGTATTATTGAATACCAATTAAAGTTAATTATTTTTGATCCAGTTCAGGAGGAAATAATAACATGGACAAAGTAGATAAATATCAACAAATTATTCAGGAAGTTCTTACTGAGTATAGTCAAATTAAGCCAGCTAATGGAGAGATTGAAGTAATTCCTATTTTTAACAGTGAAGCAAATATTTATCAAATTATTCATTTAGGATGGGATAATCGTCATCGAATTTATGGGTGTACAGTTCATATTGATATTAAAGATGACAAAGTTTGGATTCAAAATGATAATACTGAAGTGGGTATTGCTAATGAATTGGTAGATAGAGGTATACCAAAGCAAGATATTGTAATTGGATATCAAGCACCTTATCTCAGGCATTTTACAGATTATGCAGTTGGTTAATAGACTTCTTGTATGAATGTTATAAAACACAAATTTTAAGTCTCACGCAAAGGCGCAAAGGCGCAAAGATTTTATCCCGCTTTGATGCAACGCCCACAATATTTGATTTTCACTGTCTCAAAGCTTTTTCTATTCTGCGGTCAGGAATTAGCCAGATAATGGCAACCAGAACATATAATGCACAGCCGAACCAAGAGTTGACAAAGGATAGAAGAATTGCAACCGCATAAATCAACAAGGATAGTTTGCCTTTCCAATCTCTTCCAACGGCGGTTGCAAGTGTTGAATCTTTACCGTGATGAGAAATTAAGGCACGGGTGAGAATAAAATAAGCGATCGCAGCCATGAAAAGAACTACACCATAAAGGGCAACTGGCAAGTTTGTAAAGTTTTCTCCCATCCAAGCAGTAGCAAAGGGTATTAAAGATAACCAGAACAATAAATGTAAGTTAGCCCATAATGTCCGACCGTTAACTTGTCTAACGGCCTGTAGTAAGTGATGGTGGTTGTTCCAATAGATACCGACGTTGACGAAACTTAAGAGGTAGCTAAGAAATATTGGAATTAGTGGACGGAGTGCGCTTATTTCAGCCCCATGAGGCACTTTTAATTCCAGCACCATAATAGTGATGATGATTGCGATTACACCATCGCTAAATGCTTCTAATCGCCCTTTTCCCATCGGTTTATCAGGTGGTTTTGCTATGCTTCTGTAAATTACCTTGTTGGTAAGCTGGCAGCAAGTATTTGACTAAAAAGTTTAGAGTTGTGGAAGTTGAATTTTTTGTATTTCACGCAGAGACGCGGAGGCGTAGCACCTAGCCCCGACGAATGGAATTCGCGGCTATAAAAACGAAGTCCGCCTACGCGGACTAAAAAAATCAGGGTTGTTGAACCCGCGTAGGCGGGTTTTGTCTGTGTAGCTGCGACTTCAGTCGCTTGGTGCAAGATGTGAAACTACGCCCTTCTCCTATCGGAGATGCTGCACGAAAGGCTATGCTCAGGACAAGCTCAGTAACCGGAGATGCAGAGAGGAATGACCGCAAATTTACTCAAATTGCCCAAATAACCGATACAATCGTTTAAATAGATTCTAAATTATATTTAAGCGATCGCTATGGTAACTACATCTAATGTGCAGGTGACTGTTTCCCTGACGGAATTGGGTTTGGATGATGAAGAGTTGCAAGCCCAAGTACAGAATTTGCTTCCCCAGTTGCGCGAGGTGGATGGGGTAGAGGATGCAGATTTAGTTGCGGTTACGGATGTACCAGAAGGTTCTAAGGCTTTGGGTGGTTTTTTGTTGGGGTTTTTGAATGCAGAGGTGAACCCCAAAAACTTGAAAGCTTTGTTTGGGTTTCTGGGCGATCGCTTTGGCAACAAACCAATTAAAATTTTGGTGAAAGCGCCTGACGGTAGAGAAATCAACATCGAAGCCAGCAGCCGCGAAGAATTTGACTTTGCTTACCAAAAAGCCCAGGAATTTCTCAACAATACATCAAACAGCAACAATGCCTAAGGTAGCACTGTTAATTGGGATTAGTGAATATCAAGAACCAACGTTAGCACCGCTACCCAAGGCTGTGGAAGATGTGGAGGCGATGCGGCGAGTCTTAGAGAACCCGGAAATGGGTGGTTTTGATGATGTTAAAACATTGACTAATACTCCACGCCAAGAAATGGCTGAGGCTATTGAGGAATTGTACGCCAAGTGTCAGAAAGATGATTTGGTGCTTTTGTATTTTTCTGGGCATGGTGTAACCGTGGATAATGGTGAGTTTTACTTTTCCACTCGCATCACCCGTAAAGATTCAGGAAAATTGCGGACAGCTTCAGCTATAGCCGCGAAAGATGTACATGGCTGGATGAACAGCAGTAAATCTAAGCGCAGGGTAGTAATTTTAGATTGCTGCTTTAGTGGTGCTTTTGCCAAAGGTGTGACAGCTAAAGATATTGGTACGATTGACCTGCAACAGCAATTAGGCGGTGAAGGAACAGCAATTCTCACGGCTTCTACTTCTACACAATATGCTTTTGCATCTGATGAATTAGACTTGTCAATTTACACTCAATATTTAGTAGAAGGCATAGAAAAAGGTGCAGCCGATAAAGATGGCGATGGTTTAATTGCGGTGGATGAGTTGCATGACTACGCCAAAACCAAAGTCCAAGAAGCATCACCCGCGATGACACCGGAGTTTTATCCTTTTAAAAATGGTTATCGGATTTTTCTGGCGAAGTCGCCCAAGGATGATCCTAAGCTGAAGTATCGTAAGGAAGTAGAACAACGCATTTATCGCGGTAAGTTTTCTATTCCTGCTCGTCGGCTGTTAAACTCACTACGTCTCCAGTTACAGCTTGATGCTGATGTGGCTGATGCAATTGAAGCGGAAGTTAAAAAACCATATCTGGAATATCAGCGTAAGTTAGAAGAATATGAAGCAACGCTGGTTGAAACAGTTGAAAGTGAACCAACCCTAAGTGAAAGAACGCTCAATGATTTAAGAGATTATCAGCAACATTTGGGTTTGCGGGATGAAGATGTTGCATCGATAGAACAAAAGATAATTGGACAAGCAAAACCGCCTGTGGTTGTGGAAGAATTATCTGATTGGGATTTCTCCCTACCCCCATTTTGGGAGGAAGGGGAGCAAGATTCAAAGCCTCTCCCCGAAGCGGGGAGAGGTTTGGAGAGGGGTTTTACTTTACAAAGTTTTACTTTACAAAAAGTTACTCAAACTAATCAATTTGAGTTTGAAACGGTGAAAGTAGACGCTAAAGGACAAATCATCAACCGCAGCCAGGGACGCGCTGAATTTTTTGCTGAAGACTTGGGTAATGGCGTAATTCTAGAGATGGTGTCCATTCCTGGTGGTACATTCCTCATGGGTTCGCCAGAGAGTGAGGAAGGACGTTATGACTCTGAAAGTCCACAGCATAATGTCACTGTTCCACCCTTTTTTATGGGTAAATTTCCCGTCACTCAAGGACAATGGCAAGCCGTTGCGGCTCTTGATAAGGTAAATATTGATTTACATCTCAATCCGTCTAATTTTAAAGGCGCTAACCGCCCTGTAGAGTGCGTTTCTTGGGATGACGCAGTTGAGTTTTGCGCTCGATTATCTAACAAGACTGGTAAAATATATCGCTTACCCAGTGAGGCGGAATGGGAATATGCTTGTCGTGCGGGAACGACTACGCCGTTTTATTTTGGCGAGACAATTACGACTGAGTTGGCGAATTACGACGGTAATTACACTTACGGTTCTGCACCTAAAGGTGAATATCGGGAACAGACAACAGAAGTAGGGAAATTTCCGCCAAACGCTTTTGGCTTATACGATATGTGTGGTAATGTATGGGAATGGTGTCAAGATGAGTGGCACGAAAATTATAATAATGCGCCAACAGATGGCAGTGCTTGGCTGAGTAATAATAATAACTATGATCGTCTACTGCGTGGCGGTTCGTGGGGTATCTATTCCAGAATTTGCCGTTCGGCGAATCGTTTTGGGAGTGAGTATGACGACTGGGACGACCTTGCGGGCTTTCGGGTTGTGTTTGTGGGGGGCAGGGCTTTTTAGCACTTTACTCTCTTTCCTCTACCCTTCCCGCACGAAGCGCGACAAATTTTTCTAGAGTACGATCGCAATCTTCTGTAGTGCAATCGCAATCTCCTGTAGCGACTGTCTTAAAATATAGATTCTAAATCCCGATAACCACTAACTACCCGCACAATCACCACACTATCTTCAAAAACTTGATAAAAGATAATGTAACCATCCAGAGGTATTCCTCTCAGCCTTGGGTCAAATTTGGCGTAACTTCGCCCGATATTGGGGAACTGCACTATATTTTGGCATTTTCTATTAAATTCTCGAATAAATTTTTCGCCAGCATTGACATTGCGAACTAGAAAATAATCTAAAATTTCCTCTAAATCTTGGCTTGCTTCCTTGGCAATAAAGTATTCCATTATCCTTGAGTCTCACGGGCTATGCGTAATTTATCTTCTAGTCGCGCCATTACCACTTGACTATCTAAAATATCTCCATGTTCGATAGAAGCAAGTCCAGCAGCTAGTTTTTGCTGAGTTTCGTCTTCCCATTTCTGATAACCCTGTTCCCATTCTTCCAGTAGTTTCAAAGCTTTAACAATCACATCTTCAGCGTTTTCATATCTACCTGTAGCAATTCGGTTTTGGATAAATTGCTCATATTCTGCTTTGAGTTGAATGTTCATAGTTTTTAGCAGTTAATTCAGGTGTTATCTAGCCACATTCTACCCAAACTACCATTTTAGGAGGTGCGATCGCACATTATTTACCTCTTTTACCTAGCCACAACGAATAAAAGTCGGGTATCTAAGCCTTGACGCGATAATATACTAAATGTGCGATCGCATGAATTGTCAAACATGATTAACTTTGCATAACTTGAGCCGCAGTCAATTTTAAATCAGGAAATACTGGTGATGCGATCGCATTATCCCCTACATACACTTGCTCTTCATAAAAACCCTCTACCCATTCCAATACTGTGACTTTTTGAGCAATAGGATCAACAATCCAATACTCAGCAATACCCCGCGCCCCATATTCAGAACGCTTGTAGCGATAATCACGACTGCTTTGGTTAGGACTGACTACTTCAACTACCAATAATGGTGGTGGCATTTCTGGCATAATTGTAGAACGTTTCGCCCCCTCCATTGCCGTTGCCAATTCTTCAGAAAACACCATCAAGTCAGGAACACGCACCCGCGAACCTGTGGTGACAATTTCCGTTTTCATTGATAGCCGATAAGCCGGAATACCGAGTTGCACAAAGCAGACAAGCAGAAACATGGCAATTCGGCGATTAATTTCACTCTCGGCTGTCATCAGCAGCAAGTTTCCATCTTCAAACTCATATATTGCATCTGTGCCATCGTCATAGTTAAAGAACTCCTCAATTGTCATCTTTGCAGATGCAGCTTTATCTAATGCGATCGCCATATCATTTTACTTAAGTAGCTAATCTATTATGGCAATTTCCGTTTCAGAGCGATCGCCTGAATGATTGCAGATTTACAAAGTTGCTTAAAGACGTTGCATTGCAACGCCTTTAGGGGTGATTAAATCATGATTTGCCGGATTAAAATACTCATCACTTCACCTGAGTCACCGGTTGGTAGCAGTGGACTCCAATCTCCGACACTGGCGTAACCAATTACTTGCAAATGGTGAATTGTACTTATCACAGCTTTGGAAGAACCCCTCAAAATATGCTTGATTGGTTCTCGCTGGGGAACTGGCTGTTGAGTGGCTTCGTGGCTGGGTGACTGCCCTAACTTTGATAATTGTGCCATTATGGTATTTGTACTCCATTACGGGGTTTACATAAAGGCGATCGCCCTCCGGCCAAAGATGCGTGCGATCGCCTTTATTATTTTCATAATAAGGTATAAATTTATACTTGTCAACTATAAATAAAAAAATTATTGTTAATAATTGGCCAAATTGTAGAGATTACAGATAGTAGGAAATAATCAGGCGATCGCCTTTATAATTGTTCTCTGAACCAAGCACGAAAAGCTTTCATTGCTGCATTTCTACCTTCAGTTTTACTCCGTTGTAAATATTCTGGTATCACTTTATCAATCGGTAAATTAGGAAAAGCCAAGCTTTGATTAGTTGTTACATATTTACCATTAATCAAGATATTAATCTCTAATTTATTGCCTCTCCATCGCCACAATTCTGGGACTCCTAACACTTCATAATTATTAAACCGAGTCCGCGATGTAATATCAATTTCAACAGCTAAATCTGGCGGTGGATCAATTGTTAAATCAATTCTGTCCTTACCTCTAACAGCCGCTTCATTTTGAATGTAAAAGCAATCATCAGGTTCTACCCCAGCATCCATTTTTTCTTCGTCAAAAGTTGTAGAACCCAAACTCCAAAATTCAATGTCAAGTTCTTCTAATAAAGCTTTGACAAAATCCCCAATCATAACTTTAGCTACCTCATGTTCTGGTAACGGAGCCATAATTTCCAACACCCCTTGACTGTAAGATATGCGAGAACTGCGATTTTCGCCTAATTCTGCCAAAATATGTTTATAAGTTGACCAAGATATATTTTTAATCAACAACTGATGACCAGCAGGTACAATTAGTTGGTTGAGTTCTAGTAACATCACTTTCCTCGCTGTTTAAATTAACCTAACCAGTACCAAATCTAGGATATAACAATGACAGCCATTACATTCAACCTCAACGCCATTGTTAAACTGACTGACGAACAGTTTTATCAACTGTGTCGAGAAAACCCCGATGTCAAATTTGAGCGCAATAATAAAGGAGAATTAACTGTTATGCCACCCACAGGCGGAGAAACAGGAAAATATAATGTAGAAATCGCATCCGATTTTGTGATTTGGAATCGTCAAACAAAATTAGGTGTATGTTTTGATTCTTCCACCTGTTTTAAGCTTCCTAATGGCGCAAATCGTTCTCCTGATGTTGCTTGGATAAAACAAGACAGATGGGATGCACTAACACCAAAGGAAAAGGCAAAATTTCCCCCCATAGCACCAGATTTTGTTTTAGAGTTGATGTCACCTAGCGACGACTTGGCAGAAACCCAAGCCAAAATGCGAGAGTATATGGATAATCAAGTGAAACTTGGTTGGTTAATTAATCCTCCAGCCAAGCAAGTTGAAATTTATTGTCAAGGTAAACCAGTAGAAATTTTGGATGCGCCTACACAATTATCCGGGGAAGATATATTACCAGGATTTATTTTAGATTTAGCAATAATTTGGAATTAATTTATTATTTACGACCTTGGGGTTGGGTAATAGGAATTTCAATCACAAATTCTGCGCCTTGTTTTGGTGCTGAGTTGCAATATAACTTGCCACCATGTCTATCTACCACAATCTGATAACTAATTGATAATCCTAATCCTGTGCCTTTACCTACATCTTTAGTTGTAAAGAAAGGGTCAAAAAGTTTCGCGATTACAGATTGAGTAATTCCCAGACCATTATCTGATATACGGATAGCTACTCTGTTTCTATTCACTACTTCAGTCCGAATCCAAATTTGTCCTTGTTCGCCAACAAAAGCTTCATCTAAGGCATCAATGGCATTACTCAAAATGTTCATAAATACCTGATTGAGTTGACCAGGATAACACTCAACCAAAGGTAATTTACTATATTCTTTGGTGACTATAATTTCTGGGTGATTTGGTTTACACTTGAGACGGTTGTGGAGAATCATTAAAGTACTTTCTATACCTTCGTGAATATTTACTTGTTTAAACTCGGCTTCATCCAAACGAGAGAAATTACGCAGTGACAAGACAATTTCGCGGATGCGCTGAGTCCCGACTTGCATTGACTGAAGCAGTTTTACTAAGTCTGTTTTGAGAAATTCCAAATCAATATGTGAGATTTCTGCTTGAATTTCTGCTGGAGGTTCAGGAAAATGTTCTTGATAAAGTTTTACTAATCTTAGTAAGTCTTGGGTATATTCGCTGGCTGGAATGAGATTAGCGTGAATAAAGTTAACTGGATTATTAATTTCATGGGCTACACCTGCAACCATATTACCCAAAGAAGACATTTTTTCGCTTTGAATAAGTTGCGATTGAGTGCGTTGGAGCTCTAATAAAGTATTTTCTAAATTTTGGGCTTGTTGTTGTAATTGAATGACTGCTTGTTTGCGTTCCGTAACATCAGTTGCTACGCCTAATATTTGCTTGACTGTTCCATCAGCGTTTCGAGTAAATGGAGTTTCTCTTGTGTATAGCCACGACCATTCACCATTTTGTTTTTTTATCCGAAATTCAACTTCAAAAATCTCTCCATCATTGGCAGTTACTATTTTTTGATGATTTTGGATGACTATTTCTAAGTCATCAGGATGAATAATATCAGGAAGTACTTTATCTCCCATTTGTTGAATCATTTCAACAGAATAACCAAGCACAGTAGTAATTTCTCTATTGGCATATACATTGCGTTGTTCTTCCAAGTCGAAAATGTAGAGGACATTAGGTGAGGAATCTGCAATGCGTTGAATAAAATGTTGACTAGCTTGTAGTTCTGCTTCTGCTTGTTTGCGGGCTGTAATATTTAAAGTTGAGCCAACAATGCGATAAATTATCCCTTCACTATTCTTCAAAGGATTTAGAGTTGTGAACCACCAAGTTTCTTCCCCATCAAAAGTTAAGCATTCTTCATAATTAAGACTATGACCAGCATCCACACAGCCTTGATAACGCTGAGTTATAACTGCACCTTCAACTTCACCATGTAACTCTTTGGGAGTTTTACCAACTATTTTGTCATGATTAATGCCAACCATTTTTTCTGCTGCTGTATTGCAACCAGCAAATCGAAATTCTCCGTTCTCTAAAACATCGACGACAAAGATGAATTGGGGAAAACCATCGTAAATGGTGCGTAAAAATTGTTCTTGTTCTTGTAATTGAGCCTCTGCTTGTTTGCGATCGCGGCTATCCCGTGTAATAGTTGATAGATACAAAGGTTCACCAGTCTCAGGGTCTTTCATCAAAAAAAGATTATAATCAACTGGAATAATTTCTTTTGTTTGAAAGTGTTGAAACCGATATTCCCCTTGCCAAACACCATCTCGCATCACCGCCGGAATAATCTGCTGATAGAGATATTCTTTATCTTCTGGGGCAAAGCAGGTATCAAGGCTAAAATCTTCACTAAATCCTTGACTAGCTAATCCCAATAGCTTGCGTCCAGCTTCATTTAACAATATAGGTTTGCCGTTTAAATCTGCACAACCAATGAAATCGCTGCTATTTTCAATTAGAGAAACAAACAATTGACGTTCTTTCTCAGCTTGCTTACGTTCTGTAATGTCGGTGATAGTAACAACTAGTTGAACAATTTGCGAATCACTATCAAAAAGCGGCGTAACATTGAAGAACCACCAAATTTCTTGTTCATTTACGATAAAAGATTCTTCAAAAAATATCGTCTTGCGAGATTGTACACATTTTCTATAGCGTTGATGATAATAATCTGCCACCTCAGCAGGTAGCCCTTCTGTCATTGTTTTTCCGACTAAAGGTTGCAACGGTACCAAGCTAAAGTTGAGGATAGCCGGATTCCATTTCACAAAACGAAACTCCGTACCGTTATCTAAAACGTCTAAAACGCAGATACCATAATCTACGCCTTCCCAGATACTTTGTAAAAACTGGGCTTGTTCTTTGAATTGTTGTTCAGTTTGCTGTGCTTCGGTAATATCAGCCAAGTAACCATACCAAGTAATCGCCCCGTCTGCTTGCAATTCTGGCCGAGATGCACCACGAACCCATTTGTGTTGACCAGAGATATTGCCCACCCGCCATTTATAGTTAAACTTTTGCAGAGTTTGGGCAGAGTGCATAATTGCAGCTTGCAATTCAGGAAGATCATCAGGGTAGACATCAGCAAATCCCATGACTGCATCGTTTTGAACTTCTTCTGGTTCTAGCCCTAAAACTTCACGGCATCCCGAAGACACAAAGGGAAAAGACATACTACCATCAGTATCCAGCCGAAATTCATACAACATTCCTGGTACACTATCCGCCAGCTTTTGGAATCTAGCTTCACTCTGACGTAAAGCGGCGGTACGTTCATCAATTTTTGCTTCTAATTCTTCATTGAGTTGTTTGAGGGCGGCTTCTGTGTGTTTGCGTTCTGTAATATCCAAAAGGACACCACAGAAAATAATCTCATCTTTGTCTTGGTGTATGGGTGTTGATTCGCCTTGAAACCAGCGAATTTCTCCATTGGGTTTCACCAAACGCCCTTCGTAGTGCCAAGGGATAGAATTGTCTACGGCTGTTGTTGCTGAAGCGATAAAACCATCAAAATCTTCTGGATAGACACAGGCAAAAAAGCTATTAATATCCTCCATGACTGCGGCAGCTGTGACACCTGTAAGCTGCCAAATAAAATCACTCACATAATCTACGTTCCAAACACCATTGCGGTTGGTGAATTGAAAAATTGCCCCAAATAGGTTATCTGCAATATTTTTTAAACGCCTGTCGCTATTTGCTAGAGTGATTTCTGGATGTAAGTTGCTGCATGAATTGGTTTGCTGATACTGGACAACTAGCTGACGCAACTCCTTGAGTTCTTTTTGCAAGGAGTCGTAAGTATTTTTATCTACAGTTATCAGATTACCAGCCATAGTTTTGTTACTTGCCTGTTAGGGAACTGAATTGAACTTAATCTATATGTTTCCCAATCTCAGGCAAACAAGAACAATATCCCTGACTTCTTGAAGAAGTCGGGTATTTGAGTCTTTCTAAGATGAAATTTCATTCTATATTTCTTGATTTAGTAATTCACCCAATTGATGCTTAATCAACAAACCTTTGAGAGTAGCATTTTCGGCTTTTAGGGCTGTGTTTTCTGTTTCTAGTTCTTTAATTCTTTCTTGTAAGGCTTCTTTAGTTGTACCTTGGCGATGAATTACAACTTCTTTATAAATAGCTAAATTCGCATCTTCATTCATCCAGCGTTGATAAGTTTTTGTATGTTCCTGGACTGTATGTCCCATGTAATCAGCCATTGTTTTGATTGGCACTCTTAAACGATGACCACGAATTGCATAGGCATGACGCAAATCGTAAGGTTTAAATCCTACCTCAGCATTTCTAAATCTAACTTGCAGTTTTGCAGTTTTATTATTTAAAGTCCCTGTATGGCAAGGCAATTTAATATTTTTTAAATCAAATAATTCTACCCAATGGGGATGTAGGGGTGGAATACCACAACTGCGTTCACCAGTTTTTGTTCCGTCAGTCAAACTAGGATTTAAATTTACTAAATGAAAAGTGTTAGCTGTATCCCTAAAAGCATCTATATCAACAGCAAATAATTCATGGGGTCTTAAACCATAAGTCGCTAACATCCCATACGCCCATTGCCATTGCTCTGGTTCTGTTAAATTCTCTTTACTGGCATATACTGATAATGGGCTACCAATTTTGATAAATCCCTGAATAATCTCTTCATCGGTGGGGACTTTTCGCAGTGTAGGATGGGGTTTGGGGGTGGCGTAACTATAAATTGTGGCAAAGTTGGTAATTCCGCAAAATTCACAAAACTTTTTCAATTGCCAAACTAAAAAAAAGCGAGATGAGGTATTAGGTTTAGTCTTTTCTAAGGCAGCTTCTAATGCTTGGGCAGACATGGGAATGTCTGGGGGTAATTTTTTGAGGTGACGCAGATAATGAGTTTCCCAGGTGCGGATTCCTTGGCGATTTTTTTCGTGAGTCTTCCAAAATTGGCGCTCGTATTCTTGGATTAATTCACTGATGAGTTTGGTAGATTGTTCTGTGGCTGTTGGTTCAATTTTTTGGGCTTGTTTACCGAGTAGTTCAGGAGTCCATTGAAATTGTTTGGTGATTAATAATAAGTCTAGTTCCCGCGCTTTTAAAACTGCCATTTTCAGCCCGGTATCATTGGCTGCAAATCCACAAGAAATTGTATATTGTTTGTTAGGACTACCTTGTTTACCAATGTCACCTGGACGACAAGGAAATGTCCCTTGTAAGCCGATGGTTTTATGACTAGTTAATTTCAGTTTGACTTTAACTTTTTCTAAACTTAATGCCGAGTTAGCTTGCTGAATGGCATATTTAATTCTTAAATATTCCCGTTCAATTTTGGCAAATTCATCTGATGCAGGGTGTTTGGCTTTCCACTGCTTCCATTTAGATGGTTCCCATTGGTCAATTGTAATACTCTCCCATTCAGCTTTACGGGGGTCGTAGGTGCTGGTGGCGTTACTGGGCATGATGATCTAATTTGAAGATAAGTAATCAGAGTATAAGAAGTAAAGCAATACTATTGGCAAATTTATACGGAATTGCTACCAATGACACTGAAGTTAAAGAAGAAAGTATGGCAGTACAACTATGAGTCAAAGATATTTAATTCCATTAATTGTTGTGGCGATCGCAGCCAGTCTGGGCAGTTGTAGTTCTAATCCTACACCAACAGCCAGCAAAATTGATGACCAAGCCCCAACAACAGCCGCTCAACCTAGTCCAATTCCTAGCCAAAGCCCTAGTATGGCTCAATTACGAGACAAAAATACAAAAGTTGAGCCACTGGAAGCAACACCAAAAACTGAGACAAATAACACTGTTAAAGTTACCCCCAGCAATACAAAAATTGAGCCATTGGAAGCAGCGCCAAAAACCGAGACAAGCAAAACTGTCAAAGCTACCCTCTACACCAGCGATACTCAATGTCAAGAACTAATTCCCCAAAAGGTGGAAGTATCAGCCACCGAACCTGTATCCAGCGCCGTTGGTAAAATTGTCCAAGAAAGAGACACCGCCGACTTTAGTTTGTCTGGTTATCGGGTGAATGTGCGAAATGGGGTAGCGACTGTTGATTTGCGTTTATCTCCCCAGTCGAAGCGCCAAATAGCTTCCCTTTCTAGCTGCGAACAGTTTGCTTTATTTGGAAGTGTCCGCAAAACTTTGATGAGTAATTCTCAATGGAAAATTAAAGATGTGCGCTTTACAGAGAAGGGCGAAGAAATTGTGCTTTAGTTATAGCAGAAGGCAGTGGTTCGGCTACTTCGACTGCGCTCAGTACAAGTCCGCTCACCAACCAGGCAGGAAGAAAAGTCTTACTATTCCTGGCATTCAAGCTTTGAAATTGTCCTAACATCTCTGACTACCGCTATATTTTTGATTCTGCTTTACTTTTATGGGTGGAGGCGCACAAGATAAAGATTGTGTCTCCACCCAACACTTATTTTTGTAGTTGAGAAATTTTGCGGTTTTCGGCGTATTATTTTGTTGGGTTACTACATGAGAAGCGATCGCACTGCATTCTGACTCCTTCTTCATAAATTCCCATTACACATTGTTTGTGTTGACATTGTATACACAAACCCATATATTGATAATATGGAAAATCAAAATCGTAATATAACCATCAACATCCGCGCTCACCAAGCGCAACGAGATTTGATTGATTTAGCCGCAGAGGCTTTAGGTAAAAATCGCTCGGATTTTATGCTAGAAACTGCTTGTCGAGAAGCCCAAGCAATTTTACTAGACCGGAGATTATTTGTTTTAGATGATGAAAAATTCCAAGAGTTTATGGCAATTTTGGATGCACCACCATCAGTCAATGAAAACCTGCATCAATTACTAACAGAAAAAGCACCTTGGGATGAATGAATCTCATCAAATATTACAGCCTCCCCAAGCAATTAAACCAGAACATGAGTTAACAGATTTTAATTCAGGTAATGCAGAATTAGATGAATGGTTGCAGAAACGAGCATTAAACAACGAAGCTAGTGGTGCATCCCGAACTTATGTTGTGACAATTGAGCAAAAAGTGATTGCTTATTATTGTCTAGCTAATGGTAGTGTATTGAATACCACTGCACCAGGGAAAGTTAGACGTAATATGCCAAATACAATTCCTGTGATGGTAATAGGCAGACTTGCTGTAGACTCTAACTGGCAAGGAAAAGGAATTGGTCGAGCTTTGGTGCGTGATGGGGTACTTCGGACATTACAAGCTGCTAATATTGCGGGAATTAGAGCTATCCTTGTTCACGCAATGTCTGAGGAAGCCAAGCAATTTTACGAGAGATGTGGTTTTGTTGCTTCACCTGTTGCACCTATGACGTTGATGATTACGGTGAAGGATGGGAAAGCAGCTTTTGGAATTGATTGATTCCCCAGTACCTGTAGGTATTTATGATGGTAGTTTGGGTGGAGGCGCACAACAGGTATCAGAAGCCACACGATAAATCTAAATTGCGCCGTAACCCAACACCAATTGCAGGGTTAATTTTTATAGTTGAGAAATTTCGCGGTTTTCGGCGTATCATTTGTTGGGTTACGCTGTCGCTCCACCCAACCTACGGTAGAGGCGCAGATATAATTGGAAAAAGGTGAAGTAAATGCTGGAACTCCGCCCTATCCGAAATGAAGCTGATTATCGTGCAGTGCTTGATGAAATTGCACGGCTATTTGATGCCCAACAGAATACACCAGAATGCGATCGCTTGGAAGTTTTAACAACTTTGGTGGAAGTTTATGAACAGCAACATTATCCCATCATTCCACCAGACCCGATTGAGGCAATCTTATACTATCTCGAATCCCGTGGGTTATCTTGGCAGGATTTAGAGTCTATTATTGGAAATCGTGGGGAAGTTACTCTTGTTTTGCATCGCCAGCAACCACTAACACTAGATATGATTCGGCGTTTGCATTCCTGTTTGGGAATTCCGGCGGAGGTATTGATTCAGCCATACTCTCTCCACAAAAATTCAGCTTGATTTATTGGGTTACACTACGTTTCAATGACCCGATTCAAGAGGTAATTTTACAATGGATACCCTAGAGTCTTATCGGAATATCATTGAGTCATTGCTGACGGCTTATGCTGCTATTCCCATAGCAAATGGTCAGATTGATTGCTACACGGTTTTTGATACAAAACAAGACCATTACATGGTTATGAATGTAGGTTGGGATGGTCATCGGCGAGTTTATGGCTGTGTTTTACATTTGGATATTAAGCAGGGAAAAATTTCAATTGAGCAGAATATGACGGAAATGAGAGTGGCTCAAGAACTTGTAGAGAAAGGGGTTCCTAAAGATGATATTGTTTTAGGATTTCAAGCTCCTGAAATGCGGGAGTATACAGGATATGAAGTTTTTTGACAGTTATTCAGATGGTAGGTTGGGTGGAGGCGCACAACAGATATCAAAAGCAACACGATAAATTTAAATTGCGCCTTAACCCAACACAAATTGCAGCGTTAATTTTTGTAGTTGTGCCTTTTTCGGCGTATCATTTGTTGGGTTACGCTGTCGCTCCACCCAACCTACGGGAGATAGCTTTTGAATATCAACTACTACCACAAAAATTTTGTAACGTCAATCTAAAATCTACTATCCGTTACAAAAAACAACATTTAAAAGTAAGCAAAAAGTAAGAAATAGATTTTTGACTAAACGCCCAAAACATTACAGGACAAGAAAAATAGATGGTACGACCGCGCAAGGTTTTTGCTCAACATTGGCTCAAAAGTGAGAAGGCACTCAACGCAATTGTGCAGGCGGCAGAGTGTAGTACAAATGACCGCATTATGGAAATCGGGCCGGGTACAGGCATTTTGACACGGCGTTTATTACCTTTGGTAGAAGCTTTATTAGCAGTAGAAATAGATAGGGATTTATGTAAGTTATTAGTAAAAGAGTTGGGAAGTAAAGAAAATTTTTTACTCTTACAAGGTGATTTTTTGGAGTTAGATTTAGCAGCGAATTTAACAGCATTTCCTAAGTTCCAAAACGCGAATAAAGTAGTGGCGAATATTCCTTACAATATTACCGGCCCAATCATCGAAAAACTATTAGGAACAATTGCTAATCCTAACCCCCAACCATTCGATTCCATCGTCCTATTAATTCAAAAAGAAGTAGCAGAAAGATTGTATGCTAAAGCTGGGTCAAAAACTTTTGGAGCTTTATCAGTTAGAGTACAGTATCTAGCAGAATGTGAGTTAATTTGTACAGTTCCGGCTAGTGCATTTTACCCAGCGCCAAAAGTAGACTCAGCAGTTGTTAGGTTGCGTCCGCGTCAACTAGAAACTTTAGCTAACGACCCACGCAGATTAGAGAATCTGGTAAAGTTAGGTTTTGGGTCAAAGCGCAAAATGTTGCGGAACAACTTGCAATCTGTAATTGACCGCGATCGCCTGACCCAATTACTGGAACAATTAGAAATAAATCCCCAAGCCAGGGCTGAAGAAATCAGCACTCAGCAATGGGTAAGCCTGAGTAACTTACTCAGCACTTTTAACTCAGCACTCAGCACTCAAGATGCGTAGTTACACCCTCATCGCCCCTGCCAAAATTAATTTGTATCTGGAAATCATTGGCGATCGCGCTGATGGTTATCATGAGTTAGTCATGATATTGCAAAGCATCGACCTCGCCGACAAAATTTCTGTCCGCGCCATCAGTGAACAAATTATTCGCGTCCACTGTAACCATCCCCAAGTCCCCACCGATAAAACTAATCTCGTCTATCGCGCCGCCGAATTAATGACCAAACAATTTCCTGAAGCTGCGGCGAAACATGGCGGCGTGGAAATTACATTAGAAAAAAATATTCCCGTCGCGGCGGGGTTGGCGGGAGGTTCCACAAATGCGGCGGCGGTATTAGTCGGGATAGATTTATTGTGGAACTTGGGACTAACTCAAACAGAAATTGAAGAGTTGGGTGCGACTTTAGGTTCAGATATACCATTTTGTGTGGCGGGTGGAACAGCGATCGCCACAGGTAGAGGTGAACAACTCGCGCCACTGCCAAATTTAGATCATATATATATAGTATTGGCAAAATATCGTAGCCTAGAAGTATCTACCCCTTGGGCATACAAAACCTATCGTCAAGAATTTGGTCACACCTATCTCAAAGACACCGAAGATTTAGCCGCCCGCGCCGCCGCAGTTCATTCCGGTGAAATAGTCCAAGCAATAGTCCGTAAAGATGCAACAGAAATTGCTCAAAAACTGCACAATGATTTAGAGCGTGTAGTCTTACCTGCTTATTCCCAAGTCATGCAACTGCGGGAACTATTTGCAACTCAACCAGGAGTTCTCGGAACCATGATGTCTGGTTCCGGGCCGAGTGTGTTTGCAATTGTCGAGTCGGAACCACAAGCGCAAGCAGTCAAACAATCTATCAGACAAGCAATACCCAATGAAGATTTAGAATTGTTTGTGACTCGCACCATTACACATGGCATTCAGATAGCATCTTAATAAGTAAGAAGTAAAAAATTTTTCATTTTTATTTTTAACTTTTGACCTTTGACCTTTGACTGACTTATGAGTGACCAGAACATTACACCACAAGAAACCACAACACCAACGCAAGTCTCACCACTACGCTGTATTACAGGCGCAATCATTTCTAGTGGATTAGCCTATGCTTTATATTCGCTGATGATTGCGATCGCTACTAACTTCGCCAGCAAACCACTCCATTCTCAAAATGAACTCGTCATCAAGATTAGCTCTGCGGTACGCACCCTAGTTGTGGGGATAGTTGCTTTAGGTAGTGGCATATTTGGGATAGTAGCGATCGGTTTAATCGCTTTGGCTGTGCAACTATTAATACAACAGCTATCAGCCAAACCAAAGAGCAACTAAATTTATTATCCTCTTTGTCTCCCCTTCTACCTTGACATACTATCTCTGACTAATATGCAAGCACTTTTCTAACTGAGTACAAGTATTAAAAAGCTGCTGCTTTTTTCGCCAATGTTTAGGAGGTATGCCATGATGCTGGCGAAATTGGCGAGAAAAGTGACAAGCATTTTGATAACCTAAAGCCAAAGCAATTTGCTCAACAGTTTGGTTAGTATCCTTGAGTAAAGAACGCGCCGCCATCATCCGTCGCTTCAAAATCCAGCCATTGACAGTTTCTCCTGTTTGTTTGGCGACTCGGTTGGTTAAATAAGCGCGGGAATAACCCACCGCTTCCGCAACTTTCGCTAAAGTAATTCCTTGATGATAATTTGCTTCAATGTAGTCAAAAACTTGTTTGAGTTGGGGAACTGATGGGAAAATAGACTCTGAAGTTTCTGAAACAGTGACATTTGCAGGTATAGGTTGTGATTGAGTAGCATACCAATACCTGAGTAAAGCTTGTTTTTCTAACCGAATTTGAATCGCCTTGAGCAATTGCTCTACCGTTAAAGGTTTGGTAAGGTAATCATCCGCACCCAACTCCATTCCTTTACGTAAAGCATCTTTAGTATCGCTACCAGTCAGAAAAATAAACGGAATAATTGCTGTTAGTGGGTCTTGACGCAAACCATTTAAAACATCGTAACCATCTATATCTGGCATTAAGATATCGCAGATCACCAAATCAGGTAAATACTCTTGTGCCAACTGGATACCAACACGACCATTTTCTGCGCCGATAGTATCATAACTTTCAGCTTGTAAACTTTCTAAGAAGAGATTGCGAGTAACAGCATCATCTTCAATGACCAGAATTGTGTACGACGATGTGTGCATCATTGTTTCATCAGTTAGGATTTGTGGCAGGTTAAAAAACTCATTCAAAACTTTTATTTCATGGAGGGGAGGATAACTGTAAAAGTTGTACCTACACCAATTTCACTTTTCACATCAATGTGACCACCATGTAAGTCAACCAGAGTTTTCACAATTGATAGTCCTAGTCCAGTACCCGGTAGATGAGCAATATTGCTACCTCGATAAAATGGCTCAAATAGTCGCTGTTGGTCTGTTACAGGTATACCAATACCTCTATCTGCGACTTGGAAAATCACCTTCTCTGGTTCGCAGAAAAGTTGTAAATCTACCACCCCACCTGACGGAGAATATTTAATTGCATTGTCGAGTAAGTTTTTCAGGATTGGCGCTAGTAATTTTCTATCGACAAAAGTAGTGAAACAGGAACCTTGACTGTCAAAGTTAACTTTGTTTTGGCTATTGCAAGTACGGATTTGCGCTACCATCTCATGGCAAAACTGTACTAAATTCAGTGGTTTAGCCTCGATGTGTAATTTAGCCGTCTCTGCTTTTGTAAACAACAAAATGTCGTCTAACATTTTGCTCATTTGTTCGACTGCTGTTTGAATCCGTCCTAATAATGGTAGAGTTTTATCACTTGTCCATTCATGGATGTGCTTTGTGAGTAAGCTATTAGAAAAAGAAACTACATTCAGCGGTGTACGTAATTGATGAGACACCATAGACAAAAGTTGCGATCGCAGTTCGCTGAGTTTTTGTGATTTTTCTACAGCTTGGCTGAGTTCGGAAATGTCCCAAATACTCCAGACTCTCCCAATAATTTTTTCTTCTAGCCTTTGCGGTTTGGAATATTGCGCGAAGAATCGACCATCTTTTAACTCTAAAATATCGTAGCGATCGCCTGTAAAATCACACTTCATCTCCCACATCGAATCACGCAGTAACTGTGGCTGTTTCAGTTGATTTTCCAAAAAGGCTCGACATGGCAAACTATTCTTGGATATTGTCAGAGAGTTGGGAACTTGCCACATCTCAATGAATTGTTGATTCACACTGACAATATCTGCCTCTAAACTAATTGCAATCATGCCATAAGCTGTTGATTCCAAAATAGAACGCAGTAAAACAACCGATTTTTCTAAATCCGATTCTTTCTGCTTCAGTGTGAAAACTTCTTGTTGTAAATGTTTATTAATCTCTTTTAATTCCTCAATTAAAGTGTGCATATTTAGCTCTACTATTTCATCACTCTGACACCTAAAAATGTAGTTAAATTCCCAATCTTGACCGACAAATGTCAACTCTAATTGTGGCTTTAGCGCCACTCTAGAGATGGAACAAACTAACGTGTAACCGTCAGTCTGCATATTCCGCACTCCTGTTAACTAGTTGACAATCAAGCCACACAGATAGCCTGAATCAATTGCGATCGCAAAGTGAAAATTAAAAATTAATTGAAATTGCTGATTTATTTAAAAATATTCTACCAATAAAAAGATATCACTTTGCTTTTCTTGCTATGAAAGAAGTTTTATTACTAAAAAGTAAATTTTTTATATAGAAAATATAAAGGTAACACCAGTTTTGCTACTGCTACAATAGAAATCCATCAAATATAATTCCGGAATTTATCAATCACAATTTATCTATTTTAGCTTTCTAAATGGGTATAAAATCAAAACTAAAATAGTATAAATGTATATAGCAATTTAGAATTTAAACAATCCCATAACCACAACTGTGCTGTAAACTGACATACCGCATGTTTTAGGACTCAAAATTTTCATCAGTCCCCTATCTATTTTTGAGAATTACACTATCTACTTTACACACTTGCAATCTGCTATGGTTTGTCAAGAATGCGTAGGTTCAATTTTTTGTTTTTGTTCATATAATATTTAATTTTGGAAATTTTACTCCCTATGGAATCTAACTATAAAATAATCAGCAAAATCATCTGCCTCTAGATATAAATAAATCAATGAATAAGCTAAATTACCCACTTAAGAAGATGAATTAGGAGATATACATCCGTCCTTAGAAATAAAAAACATTAATTTTTTATGTGTTTTAAAACACAATTAAATTAACTCTTTAGACAAAAAAATCTAAAAAGAGCCAGACATTGATTATGCTTCAGATTATGTAATATCCCTGCATTATTGGTGTTTCTTCAAATAGCAGAGATTTGGCAAAAATTAATTAATACTTAGGGCTTATGCTTGATTCCAGAAAAAGTTTAGTACGCTGATTTCCAACTCCCTTACAGTACAAGTAAATTCGGAAATCAAACTAGATTTCTCTAGCAAGAGCGAAATAATAGATAGGTCTAGCAAAACAATCATCATATATCTGCGACCTAATATTCAGTAGTCTTAACAAAGAAGCAGTTTCTGCAACACGGTTTAGTAATAGGGGCGGGATTATGGATAAATCAATCTCGCAAATCACAATGCTGGTTGATGCCTATCCACCCCTATTTTCAAATTCTTTTGGTGCTGATTGATTTAGTGCTGTAGTCTCAAACTTGTTTTATTGCAGTAGCGAGATTGATGGGAAAATCCAGCGATCGCGCCATACTTGCTGCAACAGGTTCCCAGAAATGCCGATGATTTGTGATTCCTTCACCTACCACACCTTGGGCGATGTTCATATATGCTGCACTATCACTGAAGGCAAAATGTTTCACCTGGATTCTCACGAATCTCCAGGACGATAGTTTGATCAATCCCCCACTGGAATTAACCACAAGGGAGAAAGCTTTCACCATCTCGGCACTTTGCGATCTCACTCAAGTATTATGGCCACCGTTATGGGAGTGTTTATCCCACCCCCGCAAATGTTGGCAATTAGCCGCAATCGGCAATACAGCACAGAATTATTTGCAGAAGAAGAAAACAGCAAACAACCGTCAGCTCATCTTCAGTATGAATTTGCCACTACACATGGCAACACTCTTCATCTACCACACAGGTCAATGTCTTCTACCGAAACAATCAGGTGAGTATGCCAAATGAGTTGAGGTGGCATTCGACTACTTTCGCCAGGTTCTAAGTCAAAATTTTTCGGTGGGAGCAATTGATCGGAAAATTATGAACCACGGTTAACTACGATTAAAAAAGTTTTCATTGATATACACTTCATTTTTGGGGGCAAATATGTCGGTGTATATCGATAGCCTAGCCTATAATTGTCCGTCTTATTTATATCCGTGAAATAATAGGCGGATACCCTGAACAGAGTTTTGGTACTAAATATAATCCAACCTAGAAATCTGGGATTACAGCCAAAAAGAGGGTTTTATGTATCAACTAGATAACCTACAAAACGCTAAACCAATTAATACAGAACAAGTTGAACAAATTATTAAAGCCATAATTGCAGGTAAATACTCCTGGGCATGTGTTCTAATGCTGAGATTTTCTGGTTATAACCCTATAGATTACATTCCCTACCGTACCTATATTCGTCTCCTGAAAAATAACTACCTTCTCCACGGCACAAAGCCAAAACAAGCTGAAGATTCTGAGCGGAAATTAAACGTTTTTGACATCAAATCAAATTGGGTTAGCTCTTAAAATCGAACTATCTATTTAGCCTTATCTTCCTGAAAAACCCTGCATTAGCCAGATATTTCTGGCTGATGTTCATATTTTTTATTGCAATTTATAGCAGACTTTATTGCTATAAATGCCAAAAAACTCGTTGGAAAAATTTCTACTCAGCATAATTTATTATGCTGATGTGAATACTTCATGTTTTTAATTCATTTCACTTGCCAATTTTTGACAACTTATGATTTACCCGACGACTACCGTGAATCCTCATCTCCAACCTATGTTAAGAGAAATTGTGTTGCAGAAAAAGCAAGAAGTATCACAGATTCAACAACACATGTCCTTAGCTTCCTTGCAACGTCAGTTAACAGCTGCACCCACCGTCCGAGATTTCTTAACAGCCTTACAACAAAATCCTTATAGTCCTAGTTTAATTGCAGAAATTCAAAAAGCATCTCCTGGTTATGGGATGATTCGCGCAGACTTTGATGCTATTGCGATCGCCAAAGCCTACGAACGTGCTGGTGCGGCTTGTATTTCTGTCTTCACCGAACGGACATTTTTTCAAGGTAGTTTTGAAAGTTTGCGGATGATTCGCCACAAAGTATCAGTACCACTGCTTTGTAAAGAGTTTATTATTGATCCCTGCCAAATTTATTTAGCACGAGCCGCAGGTGCAGATGCAGTTCTACTGATAGCCGCAATTCTTACAGATAGACAACTGCAAGATTTTCAACGCATCATTCATTATTTGGGGATGAGTGCCTTAATAGAAGTACATACCTTAGCTGAACTTGATCGGGTATTGCAGCTAGATGATGTCCGCTTGATTGGCATTAACAACCAAAGTCTAGTAGACTTTACCGTCGATATCGGCACAACTCAAAGACTACTAGCCGCTAGGCGATCGCAAATTCACAACTTGGGTGCGATCGTCGTCAGTGAATCAGGACTTTACACCCACACTGATTTATCCTTGATGGCAGCAGCTGGTACCAACGCCGTTTTAATCGGCGAATCTTTAATCAAAGAAACAGATATAGAACAAGCTGTCAGGCGCTTACTTAACATCGATTCTTCAAAATTCCAATAGTTAGTCTTCTTTCCTATTCCCCACTCATTAACTTTCAAATCGTTGGGTTTTGGATTGCTTAACCCAACAATTTGAAATAAATATTTACATCAATTAACCAAATAATGACTATTGATACATAATTAGGATACTCTTAAGAAAAATTAACATTTAAATTCCGCCGATGCTAAGACTATTTACCGACTTCGACGGCCCCATTGTTGATGTTTCTGAACGGTACTATCGTGTTTATCAATATTGTTTGCAAAAAACCCAACTTCCAGGACAAGCAGTACGACAACTAAGTAAAGCTGAATTTTGGCAACAAAAACGAGCTAGAATTCCTGAAAAACAAATTGCCTTAAATTCTGGACTTGATGAAGCACAAGCACAAGAATTTTCGCAACTAAGGCGGAAAACAGTACATACAGAACCTTATTTTGACTATGACACCTTAGTACCAGGTGCTGTAGAAGCATTAGCAAAAATTCAAGCTGCCGGAGTTGACTTAGCAGTCATGACCATGCGGCGAGTTTGGGAATTAGACTTTGCCTTTCAAAAATTTGATTTAGGGAGGTTTTTTCCCGAAAATCGCCGTTATTGTCTGAGCAATGACTATGTTAAAACCCGTGACATTGATGATAAGCCATTGTTAATGGCCAGAGCCTTAAAAGAACTGTCTCTCGTTAGCGATACTTGGATGGTGGGAGATACAGAAGCCGATATCACTGCCGCTAAAACTCATAATATTAAAGTTATGGCTGTAGAATCTGGTATCCGCGATCGCGCTCAACTAGAACTATACCGCCCCGATTTGATTGTTCCGAATTTAAGTTCAGCCGTAGCTCTCATCCTAGAAAAGAGTACTCTCACCCTCAAATAATAAATATGGGTAGCAGAATCAATCATCTGCTACCCATAATCAATGCCAAATTTTGTATATTACCGCAGGAAGCTACTAATTAACCACAATAATATAAAAGTGAACACCGTAGAAAATTGTTCAGGATTCAGCCTCACCAAACTGAGTTGTGGTAAACCGCTGGCAATCAATCCGCCAATAATCAAGCCTAAAATTAGACCAATCAGCGTTAACAAAACAGCTCTACCGAACTTACCTTCTTTACGATTGAGAAAGTAAACACTAATACCTACCCCAACCACCAACGCCAACTGTAAAACTTGATCACCAGAGGCGGGATAGAAAATACCAATAGCACTCAAACCTAAATACCAAGCACCTGGTAACAGTACATCTGCCGTTGTTGGCTGATCTAATAGCCTCTGAAGCCATGCAGGCGACTGTTCACGAGGAGTTGAAACTTCTTTAGGAGGAAATTGGACTCGCAGTTCTGGGAAGCGGATTCGCTCAGGTACTTTAATTTTGCCTTCCTGACGCATCCGTAACCGATCCATTAAAATCGCATCATAAGACGCTTCAATGAGTTCCAGAGCCTTAGCATCGCCACTGTGTTGCTCCAATAGGCGATTGCGAGCATCCTGAATTTCATCAAAGCTAGCATCTTCGGACACCCCAAGTTTGTCGTAGGGATTTTGATCGCTCATGGGAGTTTACACTTCAGCCTTAGTCAGCAGCGGTATTTTGCTTTTTGGAAAACAACTTTAGGTTTTGCCTAGATTTAAACAAATGTTGCAAGCAACTTATATGCTCTACCAGGATAGTAGCACGGGTAAGTTGAATTGACCCAGGAAATTTAACTATAGCAACTTTAACATATTGCTAGAACTCCGTGTATCCCCTCATGTCGTTGGCCAGTGGTGGCTTTACTCTAGAATTTGAACTAAGACTTCTTAAAACTTATTTTTTTATGAAAAAATTAATTTTTATGTTTCAAATTTGGCAATTTACCGTGCCTTGAGACAATTTAGATGAACCAGCTTCACAATCACTAGTGGTATCCATAAGCATATCGATATTAAAATTGAAAAGCTTTAAATTACCACGTAATTGGGAGTAGGAAATTTCCCGAAGTTACAAAACTGCTGTGACTCATATTGAGACTATCTCATGATTTGACATCAAATTGCCATTAAAATGGCTGCATCTCAAGTACGAGAACACCAGCAAAGTTTGTGTAACAATCCCAAAGTACGCAATTCTCCTGTTAATCTTACGAATTTTTGTGCAAAGTGATGGTCATGGCTCCTGCCAAGATTCTTGTAGTTGATGACGACCCTGCGGTTCGCAACTTAATCCAACGCTTTTTGATTAAGCAGAACTATCAGGTGGAGGCGGCTGAGGATGGTAAAACAGCCTTGGCGCTATTCGAGCAATTTAACCCTGACTTGGTAATTTTAGACGTAAACTTACCAGACGTGATCGGGTTCAACCTCTGCCAAGAGATGCAAAGTCGTAATGGTGTGTTTGTTCTCATGCTCACTAGCCGTGCGGATGAAGCTGACAAGATTCGCGGCTTTGCTAAAGGTGCTGATGACTATCTCACCAAGCCATTTGGTTTAGGAGAGTTAGAAGTCAGAGTCGCCGCGATTTTACGGCGACAACGGGTTGTGACAACAGCAGAACAAAAACGCCTGGTTTTTGAAAAACTGATGATTGATCCCGTTCGGCGGGAAGTGACATTAAACAACCAGCCAGTACCCCTAACAGCATTAGAATTTGACTTACTGCATTTTTTAGCCAGCCATCCGGGTCGAGTTTGGCGACGAGCCGAACTTATTCAAGAGGTTTGGGATTATGAATATGTTGGCGACCAACGGGTTGTCGATGTACATATCGGTCAAATTCGGAAGAAAATTGAAGCTGATGCCAGTCAACCAGCATTAATTCAGACTGTACGCGGTGTAGGTTACAAGTTTGAATGTCCTACTCATTCCCCGCAATTGGAAACTAACCCTTGAATTAATTATTTCATAATTAATACTAAGTCAGGGCGAACAAATGTTCGCCCTGACTTAGTATTATGTATTCTGTTTTTGTCTCAGTCCTGATTGATATAGCGATCGCCAAGACAGTTAACATATCAGGAATATCACCTGTCACCTGTCACCTGTCCCCTACTACATAACTAGCAGTTGTGGAATAAAGTTTCTAAATAAACACGAGCCGCACGGCGATCGCTATCCCCATTTTGGAGTAAAAACAGTGACAAAGCTGCTGTTAACACACGGGTTTGATCCCAATCAGGGTGAGTTTCTAAATAAGTTTTGAGCGATTCATGGAGTGTTTCGGGAATTTCCGTAAAAATGCTCACCTTTGTGTTCATGAGATTTTCCTTCTCTGAGGTCGATCAAGCGAATTTACTGCCACTCTTGAAGCAAAAAATCAAAATTGTCGCTTCTGTTGCCTCCAAACATCTCAGGAATTTTTTATTTTCCCAGATAAATTCGGGTAGAAATAAAGTGCCAGTCGCATCATTGTGCTTCAAGAGGGGGTGGTTTTGTCAATGCTGCGAAATGTTAACAAAAGTGCTTAAGAAAAGAAAAACTCACGGAATAATCAGGGTTTAGCCTGAGTTTTTGTTACATAAATTCACAAAAACTCAGTCACTGAAACCAGCTACAACCATCACCCCAAAATCCCCAGTAACCCAGCAACTGCTGATCATCTCGTAGTATGTCTGTGGAAAACTACTCAACACCCTGTGGAAACCCTGTGGAATCAGTGAGGAAAAGTTCAGCGAATGATAAGAATTACAAAAAGTTTGAAGGCAGAAGTTAGGAGTCAGGAAAATTACTTTCATCCTCTACTTTCCACTCCCTACTCCCGGTTGGTGAGCGTAGCCGAACCACTACTCCCCACATCCCTAACGTCTCCGTTCTTGCAGCTTCCGATAGACAGCCTTTAAATCAACTTGATGATGAGCCAAAGCAACCAAGGTGTGATATAGCAAATCCGCAACCTCGCCTGCAATGGCTTCTGGCTCATCATCCTTAAAAGCCATCACAACCTCAGCCGATTCTTCCCCAATCTTTTTCAAAATCTTGTTATCGCCACCTGCGAACAACTTGCAAGTATAAGAACTTTCTGTGGGGTGGTCGCGGCGATCGCAAATCACCTGAAACACCTGAGATAATGTATCGGCTGGTGGTAGTTGAATTTTGCCATCTACTTGATGAAAACAACTGCGCTCACCCGTATGACAAGCAATATCTCCGATTTGCTCCACCCCAATTAACAAGGCATCACTATCACAGTCATAGCGAATGCTCTGCACTTTTTGAATATGTCCCGAAGTCCCGCCCTTATGCCATAACTCTTGACGCGAACGACTCCAAAACCAAGTTTCTCCAGTTTCCAAAGTCTTTTGTAACGATTCCCGATTCATCCAAGCCATCATCAAGACAGTACCATCCAAATAGTCCTGCACAATAGCCGCTACCAAACCCCGTTCGTCGTAGCGAATTTCTTCAACGGGAATAGCCTGGTGGAATGAATGTGGTTCGGTAGAAAACATACCAGCTTACTTGCTCTAACAACAATGATTCATGGATTCACGATACCATTCTCAATATGACAGCTGGCATGTTTTCTCAAAATGAAAATTTAATTATCTAGCCTGAAACAACAACATTTCTGTCCATTGCAGACTGCATCCTCACAGCACTTAGCGCCACTTGGTGAGCTTTCGATGCTTCACCATACCAATGGAGAGCCGAGTTAAAAGCTGCACGGTAAAGTTCCTGGTATGCCTCAGATAACCGAGTTCGGATTTCTAAAGGCAAGTCTTCATTGGACTTATACAACATAGTTGTTATTTTCCTGGTTCAGCTATTTCTATAGGATAGAAATTATGCACAGTATTTAACCCTATCCTAAGATAGAGCTTTTTTCTTTCTCACTTTTAGGAGAGAACCTTGGTAAACACCACAATTAAAACCACAAAATCACAAGAAATTTTCGCCGCCGCCCAAAACCTCATGCCAGGAGGAGTTAGTTCTCCTGTAAGAGCATTTAAATCTGTAGGTGGTCAACCCATTGTTTTTGACCATGTTAAAGGGGCATACATCTGGGATGTTGATGGCAACCAATACATCGACTATGTAGGCACTTGGGGGCCTGCGATTTGCGGTCACACTCATCCAGAAGTGATCGCAGCACTTCATGAAGCTTTAGAAAAAGGTACTAGTTTTGGTGCGCCATCAGTTCTGGAAAACGTACTCGCAGAAATGGTGATTGATGCTGTTCCCAGCATCGAAATGGTCAGATTTGTCAACTCTGGGACAGAAGCTTGTATGGCAGTTTTGCGGCTGATGCGAGCTTTTACCAATCGTGAGAAAATCATCAAATTTGAAGGCTGTTACCACGGACATGCTGATATGTTCTTGGTCAAAGCTGGTTCCGGTGTAGCGACCCTGGGTTTACCCGACTCCCCAGGAGTACCAAAATCAGCAACCAGCAGCACCCTTACAGCTCCTTTCAATGACCTAGAAGCCGTCAAAGCCTTGTTTGAAGAAAACCGCGACCAGATTGCTGGTGTCATTCTAGAGCCAGTGGTTGGGAATGCAGGGTTTATTCCTCCTGATGCTGGTTTTCTAGAAGGTCTACGAGAACTCACCCACGAGCATGGCGCTTTATTAGTATTTGATGAAGTCATGACAGGCTTCCGTATCGCTTATGGTGGCGCTCAAGAGAAATTTGGCATTACCCCCGATTTGACCACACTAGGTAAAGTCATTGGTGGTGGTTTACCAGTCGGAGCCTACGGCGGACGGCGGGATATTATGTCCATGATTGCCCCTGCTGGCCCTGTGTATCAAGCAGGTACTCTTTCTGGGAATCCTTTGGCAATGACAGCTGGGATTAAAACTCTGGAATTGCTACAAAAACCTGGTACTTATGAGTATCTTGACCGAATTACGCAAAAATTAGCAGCCGGTTTATTGCAAATTGCTCAAGAAACTGGTCACGCTGCTTGTGGTGGTCAGATTAGCGCCATGTTTGGCTTATTCTTTACTTCTGGGCCTGTTCATAACTATGAAGATGCCAAAAAGTCAGATACTGCCAAATTTGGACGTTTTCATCGCGGAATGTTAGAACGTGGTGTTTATTTAGCACCGTCTCAGTTTGAGGCTGGCTTTACTTCTTTGGCACATACTGACGAAGATATTGAACAGACTCTTGCTGTGGCACGGGAAGTGTTATCTAGTCTGTGAAAATAGAGGCTAGATGTTAGGGGTTAGATGTTAGAGAAAAACACTAGCCCCTAGTCTCCAGGCTCTAGCCCCTAATCAACAACCACAACCACTATGGCCACAGCCTTTTTGGTTTTTATGGCCTTCAGCACAGCCTTCAGAGCAATAGTATTTGCCATCTTTATTAATCGCCTCTTCAACAGAAACAATACAAAGACAATTCGGACAGGCACATTTCATTTGGGTGACAGCTGTCATAGTTTTCTCCACTTACTCTTTGAGATTGTTTTATAACATGTGAATACATGTTCAGATGTTAACTAAAATAACAAGCAGCAAGAGCTTTACTTACGTGAACGTAAAAATACGTAGAATTTTGAGTCAAAAATCACTTATTACACAAATAGCTTGATAACTACTGACGATCGCGCTGCAAATCAGCTATCTTGTTGTGATGATCGCTTAGATAAACCAGTCAAACTTTAGGAACTCTTCAAAGGATTTCCAGCATAAATTACCTGCCCAGAGTAGGTTTTGGTCTAAATAATTAAACTAGAGCGTTATGCTCCCAGCCATTTTCGCGCAGCGAGTTGACAGTGCATGAGCTACTGCTTGAATCCAACCTGTCCCAATCCAGAAAATGTGGTATATAGCCAAAGGTGTCAGTCTTGCGGCTCGCGCCTACTGCTGCGCGATCGCTATCGGGTGAGTAAACCGTTAGGTCAAGGAGGCTTTGGCGCAACTTTTCTGGCTCAGGATGAAGCTTTACCAGGAGAACCAAGTTGCGTTATCAAGCAACTAAGACCATCAGGAAACGCACCCCATGTTTTGCAAATGGCGCGAGAACTCTTTGAGCGAGAAGCCAGAACATTAGGTAAAATTGGTAACCACCCTCAAGTCCCCAGATTACTTGACTATTTTGAAGAACAGGAACAATTCTATCTAGTTCAGGAATATATTAGCGGTGCTACCTTGCAACAGGAAGTCAAAGCTAATGGCGTATTGACTGAAGTTGGCGTGAAACAATTTTTGAGTGAGATGTTACCTGTACTACAATACATCCACGAGCAGAAGGTAATTCACCGTGATATCAAACCAGCCAACTTAATTCGTCGTACCCAAGATGCCAGAATGGTGCTAATTGACTTTGGTGCTGTCAAAAACCAAGTCACGCAAGCTGCGCCGAGTCAATCAGGGCATACTGCATTAACCGCCTATGCAATTGGAACTCCTGGCTTCGCACCTCCAGAACAAATGGCGATGCGTCCGGTTTACGCCAGTGATATTTACGCCCTGGGAGTAACTTGTATTTATTTGCTCACCAGCAAAACCCCTAAAGATTTAGATTACAACCCCACCACCGGGGAAATGATGTGGGAACATTTGGTGCATGTGAGTGATCACTTGACAGGTGTGTTGCGAAAAATGTTAGATGTTTCCGTCCGCAATCGCTACCAGTCAGCAGCAGATGTTCTCCGCGCATTAGAAATGGAGCCTTACTTAGATAGTTTGGCTAAAAGCTTGCTAGTAAAATCGGAAAATAATACTAAAGAAAAAACACCACAGCGTGGAGAAAACTCGGCAATTTTATGCAGCAATCCTTCCGCAGTTGGAGGTACTGCGACAGGAGTAGCACAGGTAGCCGCAGCAATTCGCGCCCGCAGAGCAAAAATTGCCGAAGCCGCATCTTCCGATCAAGGTGGAATGCGTGCAGCCTCTGTAGGTAAACCCGGAATGTTACCTAACAGTCATAGTAATAGTGCAAGTAATCAACAATCTAAAGCTGGACGCAGATTAGATAGCCAAACTTTATTAACAGCCTATCTCAAGGGAAGAAGAGATTTTGCCTTACACAATTTAAACTTTCTCAACCTCCAAGGTAGTGAATTGTCAGAAACCAATTTTCATTCGGCTCAACTGCAAAGCACTAATCTTCAAGGTGCAAATCTTCACAACAGTGATTTTGGTAGAGCTAGTCTCACCCGCGCTAATCTCAGAGATGCAAATTTAAGCAAAGCTTATTTCAATCATGCTGATTTAGAGGGAGCAGATTTACGAGGTGCTGATCTCAGCTACGCCCATCTGAGTAATGCTAATCTCAGAGGCGCTAATTTATGTGGTGCTAATCTGACTGGTGCCAAAATTTTAGATGAGCAACTGGCTCTAGCCAAAACTAATTGGATGACAGTACGCCCGAATGGAAAACGTGGTTTATTGTAATTCCAGATTAAAAGAAAACAGAAAAATCCTCATAAATAAATTTGAATAACTCAAATTAAAAATTAAGTATTGATACTCAATACTTAATTTTTGTTTTTGGATTAATTCTGAAATTAATCCTGTAGATTTAATCTTTCTAATATTACTTAAGAAATACTTAAATTATTCTTAATGATTAGCATCTGTTAAAATAAGACTACAGTAATTTACAATATAAAACGAAATAAAACAATTTTTTTTAAAAAAACTAAAGTTGCATGATATTCATACTAAGTACCAAAATATAAGTAGGAATTCTTAGTCAAAATCATCCAACTCAATTCTCGGAAGTTGCTAAATTTTGAAAATAGCAGCGAAAACTCAAAAAGCCACTGTTCCTGATTGTAGGCTGAGAAAAAAGTTCATGACCGACATCAGCAAGTTAAATCTATTCACAGTAAAAACTTCAGATAAAATCGCTGAGTTCCAGAGTAAAGAAATAGAACGAAGACTAAATTTATATCAGGTATTTGTCAAGTTGTATGAACAACATAGTGTACTTCTAAATGACATGCTTCAGATGGAAGGCCTATCATTGCCTGCTGAGACAGGATTAAATACAAGTTATGTACAGGGTGTAGTAGATGATGAGAAGGTTTACTTGGTAACTAATTTAGGTGAAAGCCAAAGCCAGACTTTACTACAACCGCAGCGAATTTGGACAATTGGACGCGATCGCCACAGTGGTATCTGTATTAATGATAAATACTTATCTCGTCGTCATGCGGCTATCCAATATGATGAAGACGGATTTTACCTGGTCGATTTTAAAAGTACAAATGGTTCCTTTGTCAATGGCGAACGAGTCTATGAAACAATTAAACTCAAAGAAGGCGATCGCATCCGTATCGGTAGTCTGAGTTTTTATTTTTTCAATAATCAAACTTCTCGCGTTTTACCAACGGTAGCTATTGAGTTACTTATGCAGCTTTCATCTCGCAAAAACTGTAACTTAGATGATACCTTAAGTCACGTTGCGCCCGGAAAATACGTACCTGAAATTACTGATAAGGCTATTCCATTTACTAAAAACCTCGGTTTAGACTATCAACATAGCTATGATGGTTTTAGTACAGAACAGAAATCCGACATTTTAGATAGGTTTTTCAGCCGAGTTACGCCTTCTTAGCTATGAACAAGTTTAAGATTTTCTAATTTGATTTTTGCAATAGCATTCCTAAATCATTCGTGAACCAAAAGATCCCCGACTTCTTGAAGAAGTCGGGGATCTGATCCTCTCGATTTTCACAACTCATTTAGGATTACTAAATTAGTGGCGTATGTCTTTTCGCCACTAATTGATTCACTGTTCAATAGTCAATACTATTCTTCCTCTTCGTATTCTTCTTCCTCATCTTCACTGGCTTTAGCTACAGAATTAGCAGAAACAACAGCACCCATATCAAGTTTTTGGCGCACTTGTTGTTTAATTTGTTCAGCAAATTCTGGCTTTTCTTCTAAGTATTTAATTGCGTTATCTCGACCTTGAGAAATGTTGTCGCCGTTATAGCTATACCAAGCACCTTTACGAGTTAAAACACCTGTTTCTTCGGCTATATCAACCAAACAACCTAAAATTGACACTCCCTTACCGAAAATAATGTCAAATTCTGCCACTCTAAAAGGTGGTGCGACTTTGTTTTTAGCAACTTTTACCTTAACGCGGTTCCCAAATTCATCAGTCCCTTTTTTCAAGGTTTGAATGCGACGAATATCTAAACGCACAGAAGCATAAAACTTCAACGCATTACCACCTGTTGTAGTTTCTGGGCTACCGTAGGTAACACCGATTTTTTGCCGTAATTGGTTGATGAAAATTACTGTACAACCAGATTTACCAATATTACCCGTGATTTTACGGAGAGCTTGGCTCATCAAACGAGCTTGTAAACCGACGTGTGCGTCTCCCATATCGCCTTCGATTTCAGCGCGGGGAACTAATGCTGCTACTGAGTCGATAACTACAATGTCAACAGCAGATGAACGCACCAATTGATCAACAATTTCTAACGCTGCTTCCCCAGTATCAGGTTGAGAAACCAGTAAATTTTCGATATCTACACCTAAAGCCGCCGCATAAGTCGGGTCTAGGGCGTGTTCTGCATCCACAAAGGCAGCAATTCCGCCTTGTCTCTGCACTTCAGCCAGCGCGTGTAGGGCGACTGTGGTTTTACCAGAACTTTCTGGGCCATAAATCTCAATTACCCGCCCTTTGGGCAAACCACCACCCAGGGCTAAATCTAAGGTGAGTGCGCCTGTGGAAATTGTCTCCACCCGCATCCGGGTTGCATCACCCAGGCGCATAATAGCACCTTTACCGAAGCTGCGCTCAATCTGGTTGAGTACCATATTCAGGGCTTTTTGCTTACCGGAATTGTCAGTGTTGATAGCCATTACTGCCTCTATCTATATATATGGATTTATGGAGTGTTAGGTTTGGAGTCGAAGTAGAACAGATATACTATTTTAGCCAGAAAATGCGGAAATCGGATTTCTCTAAGAAACAAACGTCACAACTTTGATTAGTCTTTACCCCCCTCAACTATTATGGCTTTCGCCAGGTCTAGTGGTAAGTTATTCCCGTCTCAGCAAAATTTTATCTGAAGTGTTCAGGACTACCAATCTGAAAAATACACGGTTTTGTTAGGATTTGGATAGAAGTTTTGCTAGTTTATTCGGCCCCCTTAATTGATGACTTCTGATTTTACTGACTCTGTAATTTTCAATACAGCACTTTCGGTAGCTGGGTTAACTGATTATATCCGGTTGCTGTTAGAGCAAGATGAGCAACTACGACAAGTTTGGATCACAGGGGAAGTTTCCAGCGCCAATCATCATCGCAGTGGTTTATTTTTTACACTCCAAGACCCGGATGGGACAGCAGCGATTAAGTGCGTGGTGTGGAATAGTCAAGTAGCGAAACTTGTGCAGATTCCTGCGGTTGGTGAACAGATAATTATTTTGGGGAGTATACGCTTGTATCCCCAAAGAGGAGAGTATCAGTTAACGGTTTGGCAAGCTTTACCTGCGGGTGTGGGTTTACAAGCATTACGCTACCAACAATTACGTAATCGCTTGTTAGCGGAAGGGTTATTTGACCCCGAAAAAAAGCGGCCGCTACCGCCCCATCCCCAAACGATCGCAGTTGTGACTTCACCCACGGCTGCGGCTTGGGGCGATATTCAAAAAACCCTTAAACATAGATATCCGGGCTTACAAGTATTATTTTCGCCAGCCACAGTACAAGGCGAACAAGCACCAGAATCAATAGTGAAAGCGATCGCTAGAGTTGAAAAAGATGGTCGGGCTGAGGTGCTAATTTTATCACGAGGTGGTGGGGCAGTTGAGGAATTAGCTTGCTTTAATGATGAGCGAGTCGTCAGGTCTGTGGCAGAATGTTCTATCCCGGTAATTACGGGGATTGGTCATCAACGAGATGAATCTTTAGTTGATTTAGCGGCTGATGTCTGCGTACATACACCGACAGCCGCCGCCGAATTAGTTGTGCCGTCACTATCAGAATTGTCTGCTCAACATCAGCAGCGAATTGATGCTTTGTATGATGCTGTGTATGAGGTGAGGACATCGGCCGTCAATCAACTGCAAACATTACGTAATCGCTTGCAACGTGTAGGGTTAGATAGACAAGTCAAACAAGAAATGCAAAAGTTGGGCTGGAAACGTCAGCAACTTTTACAAGTTACTAGCCAGCGATCGCAACAAGCCACACAGCATTTAGAATTGTTGCGCCAGAAGTTAGCTACCCTTGACCCGAAGGCGGTGTTACAGCGAGGTTATGCCGTGGTACGCCAAGAAAATGGGGCGATCACGCGTCATGCAAATGAGTTAACTGTTGGTCAAGAATTGTTGGTTCAGTTGGGGCAGGGAGAAGTTAAAGTAAAAGTTATGGAAGTGACGACTAAAACCCTAAACGATTAATGGTTAAACGTAAAAGTTCCTCGGATGCGGAAGCGATCGCAAATGTGAATTACGAGGCAAAGGTATCAGAAATTGAAAAAATTATCGCCCGCATTGAAGCGGGTGAATTGGAATTAGAAGCAGTATTTGAACAGTTTGCCACTGCTGTTGAGTATTTACGTCAGTGTGAAAGCTTCTTGCAACAACGACAAAAGCAAGTAGATTTATTAATTGAAACTTTAAATGATGATTGAAGAATTCAGAAGTCAGAATTAATTAGTGGCGGGATTCAGAGACAGTGAAATCGAAATATTGACTCTTATCGATAATATTTAAGTAAGTCAGTGGGAAAAAATAAAACTAAGTTAAGAAAGGTAAACACAGCTAATATCCTCTTTACTCCTGCCTCCTGCCTTGCCATAACGATAATTTTTAACACTGAGCTACTTATTCATTTTCAATGATGGGGCAAATAGTAGAGTGAGAATGATCAGGTTTGATTTCCCAACCAGAAAGTAAGCCGGATAATTCTTGCCGCAAAATCATTAATTGTTGAATTTGTTCATCAATAGCTTTTACCTTGTCTTCTAATTTTGCTTTGATATGTTCACAAGGTAATTGACCACTATCATGAACATTTAAAAACTCTTTAATTTCTGACAAACTTAAACCTAAACTTTGAGCGCGTTTGATAAAGTGCAGTCGTGCTAAAACATCAGAGTTAAATAATCTAAATCCGCCTTCGGTTCTAGCTGATGATTTAAGTAGACCGAGTTCTTCGTAGTAGCGAATAGTTTTAATTGGTACACCGCTTTCTTTGGCAACTACACCAATTTGTTTTGCTGCTGTTGGGGTGAACATAATTCGTAAACTTTTAGTCAGAGATAATTACTGATCTTATCTTAAACTCTCCACTCAGATGGAGATTCAAAAGAAAATACTTTCCGGGCATCAACTAATTTACAATCCAAAGTGGTGTGAGCCAATGGTTCACCCGATTGGGTGAATGCGATCGCCCCATCAAGAATTAACCTGAAATAAGGCCGGGTTTTGCTGCTGTTAGCACTGATGTTCACAACAGCAAAATTGTCGCCATAGCTACCATCTCTTGACAAATTGCGTCAGTTGCTTGGGTATCAAAGGGTGAAATAGTGGATGAAGCCTTAAAATTACTACGTAAACTTGAATTTCCGCCAGAGACTATCACTTTGTTGGACAAAATTGCTGCTATTTTACCAGGGATGATTTTTCAATTCCGACAACAGGCGGATGGTTCCCAGGTGGTTTTATACGTAAGTTCTGGTTGTCGAGACTTGTCAGAATTAGAACCAGAACTAATTCAAGCAGACTGGCAAATTTTATACCAGCTAATTCACCCGGAAGATAGAACCAAGTTTAAAAAATCTCTGGTTGTAGCTTTTGCAACACTTCAGCCCTGGCATTGGGAAGGCAGGATTATGACTCCCAGTGGTAAACTCAAGTGGATTCAAGGAGCTTGTCAACTAGAACCAGAAACCAACGGAGATATTCTCTGTAATGGCTTAGTGATAGATATCACTCTGAGAAAACAAACAGAAGAAGAGTTACGCACCAGTGAGGCGAGGTATCAAGCAATTTTGGCAGCAATTCCAGACTTGATGTTTCGGATGAGTCGTGATGGTGAATATCTTGATTTGAAAGGTGATGGTATCAGTCTCACTTTAACTAAAGAAGAGATAGTTGGTAAAAATATGCGAGATTTATTACCAAATGATCTAGCCTTAATTGGACAAGAAACCATTGCAAAAACTTTGGATGCTGGTACTTTGCAAACTTGCGAATATCAACTACCAACACCTCAAGGTATTCGTGATTATGAGGCGCGGTTAGTAGTTAGCGGTGCTGATGAAGTGTTAGCAATTGTTCGGGATATTACAGAGCGAAAACAAGTAGAAACTTCACTACAAAATTTGGCGCAAAAATTTTCTAAAGCTTTTAATTGCAGTCCAGATCCAATTAGTATTAGTACCCTCCAAGAAGGACGCTTCCTTGAAGTTAATGATAGTTTTATGCAGCTATCAGGCTATGAACAGAATGAAGTAATTGGTCATACAGCCTTTGATTTAAAAATCTGGGTAAATGAAAGCGATCGCACTCAATTAGTAGCAGATTTACAAACCAAGGGAGCCATTCGCAATTTAGAGTTTACATTTCGGCGCAAGTCCGGCGAAATTCGCACAACACTACTGTCTGCCGATGTGATTGATTTGGATGGCGTACCGTGTATTTTAGCGATTAATCATGATATTACCGCCCGTAAGCAAGCAGAAGCCCAAATGCGGTTGTCAGCACAACGTGATCGCCTATTAACAGAAACTTTGGTGAGAATTCGCTCTTCCCTGAATTTAGAGCAAATTCTCCAAACCACCGTCTCGGAAGTCAGGCAATTTTTACAAGCTGATCGGGTTTTTATTGGGTTGAATGATTATGAGGTGACAACTAAAACGGTAGCTGAATCAGTAGATCCAAAATATCCCTCTGTATTAGGTTGGACACCAGAAGATAAAAGTTATTTGCAAGAATTAAAAACTATTTTTGCAACTCATCGTGTGCGTGTAGTTGAAGATGTCAGCAAAGTGACAGTATCGCCAAAATTACAAGCCAATTATCAACAATTTCAGACTAGGGCAAGTTTGGCTGTACCAATTATGTTAGGTGAAGAATTAATTGGTGCCTTAGTTGCTAATCAATGTTCTGGGCCGCGTCAATGGCAACCGATAGAAATCGACTTACTTCAGCAATTATCAGAACAATTAGCGATCGCCATTCAGCAAGCTCAACTTTACCAAGAACTCGCAGAACTCAACACCAACCTAGAACGCCAAGTCGAAGAACGCACCGCCCAACTGCAACAAAAAATGCAAGAACTAGAAAAACTGCAACAAGTTAAAGATGTGGTGTTGCATACCGTCGCCCATGATTTACGCACCACAGTCATGGGTAACTTGATGGTACTGAAGAATTTGCAGGAGAATGGGGTTGGAGAACAATCATCGCCTGTTCTATTCTGTTCCTCTACACTGCCATCAGAAAGTTCTTCCCAGTCAATTCCTGTACCTAGTTCAATAATTGAACGGATGATTCAAGGGAACGATCGCCAACTAACAATGATTAACTCTTTATTAGAAATTCATTGCTGTATGGAACAAGGTGTTACTATAAATCTCCAGCAGGTAAACTTAAACACACTCCTCGAAAAAATTCTGCCCGACATCCAACCACTGTTGTGGCAAAATCAAGCAACGTTGGAAAATTTAATCAACGAAGATTTGCCATCTATTAAGACAGATCCCACACAGTTACAAACAGTGTTGCTGACCTTGTTGATTTATAGTTTGCAACAGAATCCCCCAGGGTTGAAATTTTCGCTAACAGCCACCGTTATGGAAAGTATGATCAAAATTCAAATTGAACATAACGGTGTCACCATGAGTAAAACAGAAAGCGATCGCCTCTTTGATTTATATGTGCGAGAACCCCAAGCACCTTGTTCCACAATTTTAGGGTTGAAGATGTATTTATGTCGCCAAATTATTCAAGCACATGGCGGCGAAATTGGTGTCATTAGTAACCGCAAACGAGGATTAACATTTTGGTTCACATTGTCTGTAGCCGATTAGTCGTCAAAATGTACCCATAACTGATCATAATAAAGACGAAGGTGTGCGAAATGCGGGAAAATAAAAAAACACCTGCGATGGTATGGTCAAAGTTGGTAAGACACTAATGGCTAACTTATTGCAAAAATTTGGAATTTGGTGGAAACAAGTTTTTTCGGCACCAAAAATAGATGTAATTACTGGTGAATATCAATCTTGGCGTAATCATTTTTTGTGGCAGCGATTACGGCTGTGGTTATGGCTGGCATTTATTTGTTTATTAACTTTTACTGTCCGCGATATTTATGATTTATTCTTTTCACTACAAGAATTAGCACAGCTACCAAGAATAGTTAGAATTCAGGGACTGGCGATTAATGTTTCCATGTTGCTGAGTTTATTTTTTTGTTTTACTTTACATAAAACTCGCTTCGGTCATCGTCACCCAGGTAGATTATTTTTAGGTACATCTTGGTCAGTTGGTTTTGCGTCTCAATTGTTCGCCACAATTAAAGGTTTCGCCTTACCAGATATTGTTGGTTGGTCGTTGCTATTTCTTAGTCAAGCTATATTTATGCCAGTGCGCTGGCCGCTACATTTTATCTCTCAGCTCAGTATTTTAGGTTATTATTTTATTGTTAATACTGCCTTGGGTTTAAAAACTCTTAAACCAGAACATCCAGAAATATATAATGTGACATTTGTTTTGTATATATTCTGGTTTTGTGTCATCTGTGATTTGGGAGTTTATTTATACGATCGCCTACAACGTTCGGAATTTTACGCCCGCAAAGAATTAGAATCAGCTAATCGTAAATTAGTCGTCGCCGAAGCCAAATATCGCAGTATTTTTGAAAATGCCATTGAAGGTATTTTTCAAAGTAGTCCTGATGGTCGATATATTACAGCTAATCCAGCATTAGCTAAAATTTATGGATATTCTTCGCCAGAAGAAGTTACAGCCAATTTTACAGATATTGAAAATCAATTATATGTTGATCCCAAGCGTCGGGCTGAGTTTGTGCGGTTAATTGAAAAGTATGGCATTATCTCCGAATTTGAATCACAAATTTATCGCCAAGACGGTAGTATTGTTTGGATTTCGGAAAAAGCTTATGCTGTGCGTGATGCAGATGGAAAACTACTTTATTATGAAGGGTTAATTGAAGATATTACCCAACGCAAACAAGCAGAAGAAGCATTACAAGAACAAATCGATTTCTTACAAGTTTTAATCGATACAATTCCCACTCCCGTTTTTTATAAGAATACTCAAGGTTTATACCTTGGATGCAACACAGCTTTTGAAGAAGTTCTTGGTTTACGAAAAGAACAAATTCTTGGTAAATCTGATTATGACTTAGCACCCAGAGAATTGGCTGACCAATATTATCACGCAGATATGACCTTGTTAGAGCAACAACAAGTCCAAACTTACGAAAGTTTTTTGGTGTTTGCTGATCAAACCAAACATGATGTCATATTTTACAAAGCAACCTTTTCTAAAGTTGATGGTTCCTTGGGCGGCTTAGTGGGGATAATTTTAGATATTAGCGAACTTCAGGCAGCATTGCGCGATCGCCAACGTAGCGAAGAAGCACTGCGAGTCTTTTTCCATGCAGTATCTCACGACTTACGTAACCCAGTTTTGGGTAGTTTGATGGTGCTGAAGAATTTGCTAGAGAATGGGGAAGAGGAGAGTAATGTGATTTCTCTACCCCGTACCACCTTAGAACGGATGGTGCAGAGTAGCGATCGCCAATTAAACTTAATTAACTCCTTGATGGAAGCCCATGTCAATGATATGCAAGGGTTAGTTTTACAGCGTCAACCTGTGCAATTAGATATGATTGTTGCAGATGCGATCGCAGATTTAGAACCAATGCTGCGAAAAAATCAAACTCATCTCATCAATCTTGTAAGTGCAGATTTACCATTAATCAACGCCGATTCAACGCAACTATGGCGAGTATTTTCTAACTTAATTGGCAATGCTATCAAACATAATTTGCCAGGATTGCAAATTACAATTAATGCCATAGTTGAAGGTGAAAAAATTTATTGTACCGTCAGCGATAATGGTGTTGGCATTAGCCCAGAACAAAGCCAAAGATTGTTTGATTTATATTTCCGTGGCAAGAATAACCCTTATTCTTTAGGTTTAGGCTTAGGCTTATATTTGTGTAAACAAATTGTTCAAGCGCATGGTGGTGAAATTGGTGTCCAAAGTGAATTGGAAACAGGTGTAACATTTTGGTTTACCCTACCAATTAGCTGAATATATAGCAGGGGACAGGTGATAGGTGACAGGGTGAAAAGCTTAAGTTTGATTATTCAGGAAAAAAGCAACTAATAGAACAACAAAATCCTGGTAAAAGTGGCGAAGTTATTTCATCATCACCTATCAAAGTTGCAACTAAAATTAACTGTAATTTTTCTCGTCGATAAACTTCCACTTGTTTAGTAAAGCGATTCAAAATTCAATACTCACGCACACCATGAATTGAATAAAGTTTCAGTTTTGCTTCCTTATCTCGACGTTCGTTTTGTGTAGCGGGAGATAATACTTCGATTACCAATTCTGGCGCGGCTGTTAAATGTCCTGCTTCATCTTCAATTTGGGCTAATTTTTCTCGGCTAACCCAAACTACATCGGGGATAACACTATCTGCTTCCGAAAAAATCAACCCAGCAGATATAATTGTCACGCCCAAACTACTAGACTCTGACCAAATATCAAGCTGGCGAAAAGTTTTACCACATATTTGTTGATGACGATAGTGAGGCGTGCGAGTTACAAATATAGCGTTTTCTACTCTGGTGAGGTGCAGTAACAAGAATGTGTAAACCAATTATAAATGTCATTTAATGAGACTTGGCTAAAAGCATTTTCAATCGCTTTCGCTAAATCAGAATAAGTTCTTGCT
>NZ_JACJSD010000038.1 GCF_014697615.1 Nostoc sp. FACHB-280
CACGAGAATTCTGACCACTGAGGGACTCAACCTTGGCGGACTGGTTGATTTGTTCTTTGATGAGCATAGTGGACTGGTGGAAGGATACGAAGTTTCAGGGGGTATGTTTGCCGATGCTTACTCTGGGCGATCGTTCGTGCCTGCTCCCGAAACGCTGAAAATTGGTGATGATGTTGCTTTTGTGCCTCCAGAAACGGCTCAAATGATGGCAGAACAGGTCGGTGGTATCCGAGGAGCCGTTAACGCAACTGACGATAAATTCCAAAACTCGGCGGAGACTGCTAACCGCAGACTGCAAACAGCAGTTCAAACCGTGAATGAGCAACTGCAAAGCTCGGTAGAGAACGTGAACCGCAGGCTAGAGGAAGCAAGCCAGAATGCAGGTGAGCAATTGCAGATCGCAACTGATGCCACTAGCAGTAAACTGCAAGACCTGAATCGAGATGCGACTGCTTCGCTGACAAATAATCTGGTTGACCCTGCGGAGCAAAAGGTATATGTGATTGGCAAGCACGTTGAGCAGGATGTGCTGACTCCAGACGGGAATGTATTGCTACTACAAGGGCAGGAAGTCACCCTAGTCGATGCAGAAGCGGCCGATCGCCTGGGTATCCTTGATCAACTCTATCTAGCCACAGGTGGCAGCCTGACTGCAAACATCAGCCGCAATCTGCAAGCAGCAGCAGAATCTACTAACAATCGAATTGGGCGCGCAACTCACAGTAGCGTCGCTAATCTGCGTCACTCAGTTGATGGGCTGGCTGCACACGTGGCTATCCAGCAAGCAAAAGGGCGCAGAGTATTGCAAACAGTGCGTGCTGAAGACGGCTTAATTATTGCGGCATCTGGGCAGATTGTGACTGAATCCGTCCTTGATCGTGTCCAGACTTACGGCAAAGAAGCAGAATTACTAAATGCTGTCGGTCTAGATCTGGCAACCGCAGTTCGTTCTAGTGCTAATGACACATGGTTAGAAACCAAAGTTCAACTGCGCGACAGTGCAAATATTGCTCAAGAGAACCTCAACACTTTTTGGCGAGCCTTGAAAAAGCAGTCTGAAAATCTACAAGGACGCAGCACACGGGCAATCAAGAAGCAACGGATTGAACAAGCATTGGGTCGTCCAGTTACCCGTGTCATTCTTGACCCAGAAGACAAAGTAATTCTCAATGTGGGCGAACTAATTACGCATCGCGCCGTCCGTCAGGCTGAAGAAAGTGGAGTTTTGAATATCTTGCTGAGTTCAGTCTATACCAAGGAGCCAGAAATCTCTGACAAGGAGTTACGTGCTTCAGAACACGGAATGGCAGCACTGGTGGATCGCGGTAATAGGCGATTGCAACTTGAATCTAAATCAATCGTGGTAAATTAATGCTCGACTTTAACACTGTAATTGAATTCTCAAGCACTTACTGTATTCCAATTTGTGCCTTTTTAATTCCAGCCAATTTAGTTGCGACCGCATCAACAATAATTTTTACACAGTTGCATCATCCGACTATTCATATCTGGCAAACTGCTTTCATTGCTAGTATCTTGGCTCTATTGATGATACTGCACGTATTTGCTTGGTTCATGATCGGAGTAGTCATGGCTCCGACATACATTTTATTGGGGCTAGGAAGTATGTGTTTGCTGGCCAATTTGATAGCGATTCTCCCACACAGACGCTATGCTTTTCCCACATAACTAAAGTACTTTAGTGATTATCAGCTAAAGCTATCAGGAGTTCAGGCAACAATGTATAAACCAATCCTAGAAAAAGATGGGATAAATCTGAGGGTGGAATTACTATACAGTGGTATGTGGCCGTACATTCCCACCCTTTAGATCAAAAGAAGTATTCTTACGCGATCGCTATCGATAATGTATTAGAGCGCAACCCATACCCTATTGCCGACTTTGACTCATGCTTGTTTGGTGGTTATGAAACAGCCTATCAAGCACTGAATGCCGCAGTTGAGGAAGCAAATCAGATAGTTGTGTCGCAAAAAACATTACAGAACAAATGAGTAAGCTGGTGATGTTATGATCGCAGATCCTAAGCTACAATAAAGATATAAACAGCGATAACGCTACACATTGTGAGGCAACCAATATGGATGCCAATGAAGTTTTAAAACGATATGCAGCCGGCGAAAAAAATTTTAGACAGGCAGACTGGAGAGGAATAAGCCTACCTCAAGCTAATTTAAGTGGAATAGATTTAAGTGGCGCACATTTGAGTAACGCAGACTTGAGTGGCTCAGATTTAAGCGGTGCTAATTTAAACTGGGCTGGACTTAAAGGAGCCAATCTCAGTAGGGCGAATCTGAGGGGGGCAAAAATGCCTGATGGAAGAACTCACAACGATCTGTTAGAATCTGCCAATTATTTCTTTAGCTAACGCTTGACAATAAATCTGTTATTCGTGAGCAGTGCCTTTAGATTATAGGCACTGCTCATCGTTAGATGCTACAGATTATTTTTTAGGTCGTAGTTAATCAAATAAACCTAGAAATGAAACAGTGGCTTGTAATGCTTGAGGTGAAGGAATGCTGTTTATTGCAGCATTCCTCAATATGCCAGACCTAATTTTAATCTTTCAGGAGTTTGTAAATGACTATTATTACCAAGATGATTCTAAATGCAGATGCAGATGTTCGCTATCTCACTCCCGGAGAACTAGACCAGATCAAGATATTTGTTAAGGGTAGTCAGCGCCGTCTACAACTTGTGGAAGGTTTAACTCAAAGCCGCGATCGTATTGTTAAGCAAGCTGGAAAGCAACTGTTTCAGAGGTTTCCCCGCCTTGTTGCTCCAGGTGGAAATGCCTATGGCGAAAATATGACTGCCACTTGTCTGCGGGATATGGATTACTACCTGCGGTTGATTACTTACAGTGTAGCAGCTGGAGATACTACGCCAATTCAAGAGATCGGGATTATTGGTGTTCGACAAATGTACAGGTCTCTCGGCACTCCCATTGATGCCGTTGTCGAAAGTATCCGTGCTATGAAGAACATCACCGCCTCGATGTTATCTGGAGAAGATGCAAGCGAAGTTGGCACTTATTTCGACTACCTAATTACTAATCTCCAATAAGCAGACAATAACAATTATTTGGAGAGGAATGTCTAGCAACAAGCCGTTCCGTATCGCAAGTCACAACCCAGATGAGTGATAATCTTACCTAAATTTTGGAGATGGGGTTTGAGGATTGTTGACTCAAACCACTCAACCTTAGCTTAGTGAGATTGATTTTACTGTTATTGCTGAACCAGATGCAATTCAAGGGGTTAAATGACTAATTATCTTATCTTAATATTCATTTAGATCCCCCTAGCTTGAAAAAGCAAGTATATAAACAATTAATGGCAAATAACTAAACTTTTTACTTGTTTTGGTGTATGTCGCTTATTATTGCTAATTACTAGGTAGTCTTCCTAGCTTTCCATAATATTGCTTTCTCTTAATTCAACATTTTGCTCAAAAACCAAAAGCAAATCATTGACGACAAGTTATAAAACTGGATAGAAAAGTCGGGGAATTACAAGGATAAACTATCTTTATAGTAAAACGTTTCCAGGTATTGATTGAAAAATGGTCCACTCCCAATTTAACTTACAGGATAGTGATATTTAATACTCATTGACCTATAACTGTCTGGATATTTTTTAATCAAAGAATCTTGAAATAACTCATTTCTAATTTTTTTTTACTTTTCATCTTGAAGTTAAACAAATAACCCCAGAAATCAAACAGAAACTTGTCATACTGTAGAAGAAAGGATGCTATATTTTCGCTCTCTAACAGTTCACTACTTTAGGGAATTACTGGGGGCTTTTAGCAGTCGTTGCACATGAAATCTCAATTGGAGTAGCTATGTATCCAAGTAATAGATTTCTTAATAATCTTTCATCCCTCCAAGGGCTGTAAGTACTTATCGTAGACGATAATGTCGATTTCTGTAATTTGATGATGCTGCTGTTGCAACTCTATGATGTTGAGGTAAAACAAGCGTTTTCAGTCCCGCAAGCTCTGGAAATATTTGAGCAATGGCAACCTTATATCCTAGTTAGTGACATTGGTTTACCAAAGGGAGATGGCTATACCCTGATTAAACAAGTAAAAAGCAAAGTACAAGAGCGAGGGCAAGTGGTGTTAACCATTGCTGTAACAGCTTATGTTATTGAAAAAATACTTCAAGGTGCTTTGTCTGCTGGCTTGACCTATGGTTTACCAAACCTCTGGATATTGATGAATTCCTGGCTGTGCTTGCCTGTTTAGCTATTTGCCAAGAGTCTTCATATGCCATCGCCCAACAGATTTTAGTCCACGATCCTAAACATAGTGATTTAAGTCTTGAAATGCAGTTAGAAGCATCAGTTTTAAGTTAGCATCACCATTTTTAAAACACTATCAACTAATGTAATTTCGTTCTGGAGATTTTGAAAAATGTCGTTTACTATCGAGTCTGCACGCTCTATTTTTCCTGAAACTCAAGTTGCTAATGCAATTCCAGCTACGGTTGAATCATTCAATCAGCTCAGTGCTGAGGATCAGTTGGCTTTACTTTGGTTTGCCTATACCGAGATGGGAGTTACAATCACTCCTGCTGCTATGGGAGCAGCCAATATGGTCTTCGCAGAAAAAACCCTGACTCAAATCAAGCAGATGCCTGCTAGAGAGCAAACACAAGTTATGTGCGATCTGGTTAACCATAGTGATACTCCCATCTGCCGTACATATTCATCTTTCGGCACAAATGTTAAGTTGGGCTTCTGGTATCAGTTAGGCGAGTGGATGAAACAAGGAATAGTTGCTCCCATTCCAGAAAGTTATGAACTGTCTGCACAGGCATCAGATGTCCTCCAAGCTATCCGTCAACTTGAAGGGGGTCAGCAACTCACCGTATTACAAAATATTGTCATCAATATGGGGTATGCCCCAACGGTTAGCACCCAAAAAGTCAAAGAACCTGTGGTTCCTCCTAAAGATATCGCACCCAGAGCTAAGGTCAGCATTGAGGGCATCAACAATTTGACAGTCCTAAGCTATGTGGAGAATATGAACGCCTTTGAATTCCAAGGGGCTGTAGCTTTATTTGCTGAAGATGGTGCCCTGCAACCCCCTTTCCAAGAACCGATTGTGGGTCAGGAGAACATCCTGGCCTATATGCGCGAAGAATGCTACGGACTCAAGCTCATACCAGAGCGAGGGGTATCTGAAGCAACACAAGGAGAATTCACCCAGATTAAAGTGACGGGTAAAGTGCAAACTCCCTGGTTTGGTGACAGTGTTGGCATAAATCTAGCATGGCGGTTCTTGCTCAATCCGCAAGGCAAAATTTTCTTTGTGGCAATTGACGTGCTGGCAACTCCCCAGGAACTACTTAACATGGGCTTTATCCAGTAGAACACGTTTGGGGTGTTTTGGGATGTAGACCCGACAAGTTCCTCAATTTGGTTCTCTATAACCATGATGATTAGACTTAAATGCTGGAGGTTTTTATGAATTGGGTAAAGGTGCTTGCTCAAGATGCGCTCCCCCAAGATGCGCGTTATGTGCTGAAAGTGGGTAACTACACGATCTTACTCCTGCATCACAAAGAGCAGATCTATGCGATAGATAATGCCTGTCCTCACATGAGGCTGCCTCTGCAAGGTGGCAAAGTAACGGAAGACAATGCAATCGTTTGTCCTTGGCATCATAGTGCCTTCGACCTCCAAAGTGGAGATGTCAAAGACTGGAGTCCCTGGCCGCCTGGGGTGGGACGAGTTCTAGCTATGGTTTCCAAACAAAAGGCTCTGACAATTTTACCAATCCGCGTGGAAGAAGGCAGTATCTGGGTGGGTCTAGAGGAGTAGAGTTGATAAATATTCTATTAGAAAGAGGCTATTTAGGTAGCGAGCAACTCATTTACACCTGCATAACCCTCTGAAACCCCGTATTTCAGGGGTTTCTTTGTTTTTATCAAGCTCAATTATTAGCAATACTATTTGTTGAACCTTGGGTGCAACATGAATTAAGGGTTGATAGACAAGACCCCATATTTAGTTGCAACATAGTGTTTGGAACTTTTACAAAGGCAAAAATGTTATGAGTAAAACAAGGCAAGCAATACTATCACGAGTATTCCAATTTTGTAAATAATTTGTTATAATAATTACATATAACTTAAACACGAGGTCACGCCCATGCGCTACACCGATAAAGAAGGGAAGACCCTCAAACTTGATGATTGTATGACTGCTGACAGCTTCTTTATGGAAGCTGAGGTGTACATCTGCGAACCATGGGAAATGCATTTCAATAAAGAAGGAGAGTTAAAAGCAGGAAAGAAACCGAACAAAGCGATCAGCTATGCTGGGCGGAACGCCATCGCACATCTTCCTAGTGATGGCAGTGAACTGATCCCCGCTGAAGTTCAAGCGCGTACACACAGAGAAGGCAGTCAATTACTGAATTTACCCCTCGCAACTGGCTATACAATAGATGATGAGGGAATAATCAATAACTACGCAATTCAGCCTGGTATGTCCTTGGCAGAGTATCCCTCACCAGAACAGCAACAGCGATACATCTTCCAGGGGGCAGTAGCTATTGTGTTTGTTGCTCTGACACTGCTAACTGCATTGGCTGTCAGCTAGGTTTAACAATAGCTAGCAGTCTGTCCCATTAATTTTGATGAGCTACAATATCCCGGACTTCTCCAAGAAGCCTGGTATCTGACCACCATTAACAACTCAGAACTCATGCGATGAACTACTAGTTAAAGTTGTTGCCCAACAATCGGATGTAAATATCGGGCGATAATACAGCGTGGTTCTGAGCGTTTTTTCTAAGTTATGTTAACAAAAAAATGTGATGAATATAGATTTTTCAAAGAAAATTACTAGCTTATCTTTATTACTACTTTGTGTTGCTTACGCTTTCTTCGGTTGGTATCTATCTGCTTATCATATTATTTGGCTTGTAGGAAGTTTTATAGCAACTGTGGCTTTCTTTGGCGGACGGAAAAATAGTTCTCTGTTTGAGCGTGCGTTGAGTTTTTTTCTTCCAGGCTCGTTGGGAATCTTTATTATCTCTTTAATTGTGAGTGTAATACTATTTGCTTTAGCAGTAAATAGCCCTATTCTAGGAATTTTCATTATCACCCCGCTAGCTACTACTGTTTTAGCAGAATTAGAAATGCGTCTTACTGGTTTAAACAAACTAAATGCATTAGTAATTTTAACAGTGATAGCTGGATTTGGTTTAGTATTGGGCAAAATGATAGATGTCTTGCTTGTGCCAAGTACCAGGTACTAAGTTATAGATGTTGTCTCAATACAAAAGTCTAAGACTGATTAATAACTAATTTAAGTAATAGCTCACCGTTCGCGCAATCGATTCAGGAAAATAAAGAATTAAGCTAAATGGCTAAAAGCTTTGTCATACATGAATGAAACGCATTAAGCATTGGGATATCTAGACTTTGGACAATCAATACTGCGATCGCTCTCGACAAATCTAGATTTCTGGCAATATGTTTTGTGAAAGTTGGTATGCAAGAGACTTATACCCTGGTTTAAAATATCAAAGCTAGACATAGCAATACTTTCAAGTACTTTTCGGGAATTAATTATTTCCTATTTGGATTACGCGAACGCTGAGTAATAGCTTTTAAAATTGAGTTTTCTTAGTTTTGATGATAACTATAAATGCTTGTTTTTCTTTCTAGGATCACAAACATAAAATCACAAACAAATAATAAAGAAGATAAAAAATGCTAGTTTTATCCACTAATTCGAGTCAATTACTGACTCTTAATCTAACTGATAACAGCCAAAGAAATACAACTACATATACCTGGAACTCTTTATGGAGTCACCATAGTTGCCCTTGCTGTTCATATTGTTTACTCCGTCATATAAGTAATGATGGTATTTACTGGCGTTGTAGCCATTGTTATCAAGAAATGCCAGTTTGGGACATATCTAAGTGCAGAACTAGCTACTCTAGCTTCCTGCCTCTACAAGATTTTCAAGCCAAACATCTATATTAAACCAACAACTTAGCCAGAAAACTAATGCTCGACTTTAACACGTTAACTGAATTCTCAAGCACTTACTGCATTGGCATTTGTGCTTTTCTAATTCCAGCCAACCTGCTTGCTAGGTTAGGTATATCATCAGGTGTCCATACTATCCTCAGCCAATCTTTATCTGATTGTTGGGCTTTAGTCTTCTTCATTACTACTTGTACCCCTACCTTCTATTTCACCGTGAGTCCGTCAGCATATCTTTACTGTTAGGTACAGCATTCACTTCTGACTCAATCTCTCCCATCTGTTACCTAGTCTCCTAGAGGTTTCGTCTTAGCTGACTGCTCAATCTATCGACCTAGATTGAGAGTAATCAGGTGGGTTACTTCGTTCCTAATAGCCATTGGTTTGTCCCTTTAGGATGATGCTCTCCAGCTATATTCGGGAAACGCATATCAACTGAGAGAGAACATCGTTGATTCCCTTAGTCTTTGCCCGTTTTGGGACTCCCAGTGTAATAGCTTTATTTCGCTGGTTATTACTAAAGGTAGTTTAACACGTCTTCGCTTTGGCTATCCATAAGGACTTGCTAAGTGTCACTGGATTTAGGCTACTTTCACTTTTCGTCCCCGCTTCAGGTGCTGATGGCTAGTCGCAAACCTGGGGGAAGTGCTTGCACTCCTGCGTCTGGAGGATAGGACTTGAGTTTTCTAGGATACTTGCTCTCACCTATACGTCTATTAAGTTGTCATCAGCAGGGTCTTTAAGAGTGCGCCCAACCTATGTTGGGTTCCCTACTGAAGCTATCCATGGAACGAGTCCATTTCGGATGAACGAATCGCACTTTCTAGGTAAATTACACCCATTTTTTAGTTGATAAAAGATACCATCTAATATTTGTCGCTTTGTCCACGTTGGCGGTTTAGTTTGCTTTTTCTGGGGCAACAGTGGTTCAATTATTTGCCACTCTTTATCCGTTAAGCTGCTGGAATACGGCATTTATTGTTTATTTTACCCTCCCTCCCAATATCTCAAATGGGTTCTATACTCATCTAATGATTACTTAATCTATGAGTTGGCTTCTAGCGATCCAGTACCTTTTACAGAGAGTTGTCCGAGACTAGACTACCTTGCTGTAAAGAAGGATCATCTTTGTTGTCTTCTTCTAGAAGTGCTTCAATTTGAGCAAAAAGCTTATTAATTTTTTTTAGCTTTTTCTCATCATTCCAAATTTTACTTTTTCTAAGTGCTTTGTATATTTTATCAGCTTTTTCTTTTTGCTCTTGGTTATGAGATGATGGCTTACTTTCTGACTGTTGCTGAAGAATATTTCCTACTAGAACCCTAATTTCAGATAGTGATAAACCTTCTGCGATCGCTTTATTTAAAACTTTCTGTCTTTCATCATCATTTTTTATCCGGTTGATTTCCTTAGCTTTTGTATATTCAATTTCACCTTTTTGCAGTGCGGTTTGGATATCTAAATGGAGTTTGAGTAAAGGAAGACGATTGGCTACAAATGACTGCCAAGTAATTTTTCCTAACCTCAAGAATACATCTTGTATGATTCGTCCTTCATCACTAACCATAACGTTATGGTTAGAATTACCTTTGCTTTCGTTATTCATGTCATAGAGCAGTTTGACCACTGTCTCTTGGTCAACATCGAGTTCTTCGGCTAGTAATTCGAGAATTCCGATAGTTTCCTCGTAAGCATTGAGGTCTTCCCTTTGGAGGTTTTCAACTAAGCGGAGCTTACGAGCTTTTTTTTCGTCGCACTCAATAATGACTGCGGGTATTTCCTCAAGTTTTGCTATTTCACAAGCTTTGAGACGGCGTTCACCAGCGACCAACTCGTACTTGTCTTCCTGAAGCTTTCTAACGACAATAGGTTCTAGTAACCCTACTTCCTTGATACTGTCAGCGAGCGATTTGAGTTTTACAGGGTCAAAATAGCGACGGGGCTGACTTGGCGGAAGGATGATTTGAGATAAAGGTAAAGTGGAATCAGATAAAGATTGTTCTTCTTCATCTCCAAATAAATTATCCAGTCCAGTAAGTTTTTCTAGTTCGCGTTTTTGGCTCATACAAAATCCTCGGTAAGCGGGAAACTCAGAGGCTTTAGCCCTGAGAGGGAAGCGACAGGAGCGAATTTATTCGCTGAGGTCTTTTTAACTTGAATAACTGTAACCATCTTTTTTGTGAATTGATTTACAGAACTTATAGTTTATTCCTTGAATCAATCCTCTCTGAGCAGAGATATTAAAGCTACCTGTAGAACGTACAGCTACACGTCCAATGTATTCACCAATTTTTTTTCCATTGGTGACAACAGCTTTAACAATATCACCTGTCTGAAAACCTTTGATAAATTTCAGTTTGGGAACATATCTATTAGGAAATCCAAATTTGTCAGTTCTACACATCTGCCTTGTTCCGTGCCCATTAGCGGTAATTAACAACGGTTTGATACCTTTGATAATTAATATTGGAGTTGATTGACCAACACAAGCAGCGTCTAACCAATGAGTCTTGATTAATTGCTGCCTAGTTCTGTTGAACTTTGTTAATCCACCAGAACCACACTCAACGGGTAAGTCAGTTGATTTCAAAACCTCTAAAAGCTTGTATCTAGTAGCATTAACTGCTGCTGCGTCAGCTAATGGTTTCTTAGCTTGTGCCAAGATTTTCTGTAACTTAGTAGGGTCTTTTTTGAGGAAATCCTTAATATCCTTAGTCCCTTTTTTGACGTTACATTTTTCGCAACTTAATGTAAGGTTTGTGATTGAATTAGAACCTCCCTTTGAGCGTGAGTGAATGTGTTCAATCTGTAAAGGTATATCTTTGATACCACAATAGGCGCATTGTCTGTTCCATTTTTCTAGAAGAAATTCTCTGGTTTCATATCCAGCTAACGTACCTTGTTGATATTCCTTACCTTCGATTTCAGGATTACGCATTAATTGCATATCAAACTTGACTAATTCGGTACTAATCGCTGTGATTGGTGCGAATTTGCGTAATCTGTTTACCCATGTTTCAACATTGTGAACCCGACTCATAAGGCTAGGAGCTAACCATCCTTCTGGTCTAGTTCTGTTGAGAAATCTGGGTTTTCTGTATCGTGTTTTGCGATTCCTCCTAGTACGTCTTAGTTGCCTTCTGGAAATCAAAGCATCTCTGATAGCGAAGCCTCTATGCTTTAAATCAGCAGCAAAAACTACTTCACCTGTGGAATCATTGACTAATGCTATTCCCGTTATTTTAGCTCCAGGGTCTAGCTTAATTCTCAAGTCAGATACAGATGCATCTGCTCTAGATTCTTTCAGAATAATTGTGAAAGGAAAACGCCGAAATACTGCTGCTTTTTTGTTTCGTAATAACTGTCTAGCTTGCGCTGCATGAATTGGGTCTAAGGGTCTTTTTTCGGTATCTAAAACAAATACTTTGGACATTAGTCCCTCCTTGCGGGTAATGTTAGCTTCGTCAATGTTTTAAGAGCTTTTTACACTTGCAACACTGTTTCAGTGACTTTAAAACTGTTTAATTGCAAATGACAGAGCGGAAAACTAGCTTCGCATTCTCTGGTGTCGTGACTCAAAAAACGTAGTCAGTTAAGACTTAGACTGGTCAGTACAGCTTGCTTGATTTCTCTTACAAGCTCAGTGGCTTTGTCCCTGAGTTACTGACAGTTGAGTAATATATTTTGTAATTTCTTCGAGTATGCTAACTGCGGGGTGGTTTTTCTTGTGGAGTGCAAGTGGTAGATGTGCTTGGGTTGCGTCAGGAAAAGCTGTTGATTTAGGAATAGGGGCAGTAACGTGTATCCGTCCTTCAACCTGTTGTTTAATTTCTTCCAGTATTCCTGTGTCTTGAAGATTACGATTATCGTATTTGGTTGGAATTATACAGGCAATTTGTAATTTCTGGTGTCCTCCTTTTTTGAGTCGGGCAATTGTTTCTAGTAGTTGGTTGGTGCCAAGATAGCACTTATATTGCGTTTCAACAGGAATAATAACGTGTGAAGCAGCGACTAAGCTCATAATGCTTAGGATTCCTAGAGAAGGCGGGCAATCAATCAAAATATAATCATACTGGTCAAGTACATTTGATAGCACAAACTTGAGCCGTTGGCGGTTGTCGATGGTCAAGTCATGAAAAATTTTTTGCTCCGTACCTGCCAATTGGATATTTGTTGGTACAAGGTGCATCCCGTGAATAGGTTTTTCCCATATATACAGGGGAGTTTCTTCAGCGATCGCACCATAGATAGTTTGTTCCGTTTGCAGCTTGACTTCCCCTAATCCCATAAAAGCTGTTAGTGATGCTTGTGGGTCCATATCCACAAGCAGTACACGGTGTTTTTTAGCAAGGTGGTATCCAAGATTGTGTGTAATAGTCGTCTTAGCTGCACCACCTGACTGATTGAAAGTGGCAATTATTTTGGTTGATGACATATATTAATGAAGCGATTTTGTGAACCCATGTCAGCGATTCTACCAAACAGTGGATTTTTATTTTGTATTTTTGAAAAAAATAACGCTAGTTCAAACCAGTAAACCTGTCTGGACTAGCATTATTCAGTTAGTTGGTTCTAAAATGGAGGTTCTTCGTCTAGGTCTTCATTTGTCGAAGTAACGTTATCTTCGAGTAGTTCCTTGGCAAAATCGGGAGTCTCAAGCGAGTGAGAGTTTTTGCTAACTTGGGTGAGTTCGTTAATCGGTTGTGCTGAGATAAAGTTTCTAATTACGAATGTGGCAATCTTTTCTTTGTACTCACCCCTATTATCTACCACTAAATCAAGATATCCTTCTGCTGTACCATGTACGCCTTCCCCCTGTTCGTTGATGAGGACAGCAGGTGCGCCCTTGGAACGGAATGGTATCTCGTCAGTAACGACTCCTTCCTTGGAACGATAGTAGAATTCAGCAATCCCAAAAGCAATCAAGGAACCTTCTTTGTCGTGGGTTGTGTTCACTGATTTAAGATTAATAGTTGCAGTATTATGAATCATGGTCGTTTGGTTTGTAGATTGATTAGATGGTTGATCGCCTATGATTTATACTGCATAGGCGATTTGTAATTTTCTAGAAATTTGCGTTAGCTACAGCCTGTGTTTCGTTTGGTACAGAAGTAGATGTAGATTCTTCCTTACGGGGTGAACCTAATAATTCGATGGCGTTGATTGTGATTACAGGTTTTTGCCGCATAGTGCCAGAATTTTTATCAGCCCAACGATCAAATCCAAACTCACCAGTAATTGCAATCTGAGTCCCTTTACGAACGTAATTTCCAATCACTTCTGCTTGATTTCCCCAAGCGACTAAATCAAACCAAAGGGCTTGTTCACTTCTGTAGGGTGGTCTGACTGCAATAGAGATTGAAGCTTTAACTGCTCCCGACTCGAAAAATTTCAGGTCGGGTTCTTGTCCACATCTGCCAACTAGCATGACTTTGTTGATATAGTTCATAACGCGAGAATTGATATATTTCTTTTATTGCTGCGTCAGCATTAGTTCTTTTAGGATTTATCATTTTGACAACTTGTTTTATTTAAAACTCATCTTTTGCTTCATACTTATGAGTTATTTTTTATCCCTGTTTCTCATAACATTGCGGTTTTTACCAAGGAATGGCTAATTATCCTGTGCTATGGTGGGATCGCAAATGTCGTGGTATGTATCTAAAAATTATAAGTAATGACTTATGCTTGAATATCTTCTCCTAAAGCGAGTAAGTATTTGTAAGCTGATGCTCTTGGCTTTGATGTGGATACAGTTCGATGAAGACAGCCAAAATCAGCTAACTCCTGACTACTCTTCACCTTTGCAAGTAGAAAATCTTATGTGGTTAGGAGAAACATATGTTGGAGAAGAGGTTGAGCATTTTTGTGATGTTTCCAATACCGCTAGGATAGGCGTTTGGAGAGAAATTCTAGAACTGAAGTTAGTAGATTTAATTGCTGATTTACCAACTTGTTTGCACGATGCTTCATGGTTTGCTCTACTGGCAATTACTATGATGTTGGTGGATAAAGAATTAGACGGGATTTGTGTACACCCACAAGATGAGTATTTTGCCCGGAGTCTTGCGCTTGAAAGTTTGGCAGATTTGAGTGATTCTTACTTAGCCAAAGGACATCCTTATTTAGATTTTCCTTTATCATTAGAAGATGCTAAATCATTACTGCCAGTTAATAGAAAACAAGAGCTAAAAATCGAGTTGAAGAAATTTATTATTGATACTTATGAAAATGATTTTGATGATGAAGCGCCAAATATTAGTGAGTTTTCATCCATCTACTTGCAAGATATTTTAAAAGAGTTTTTTGTTGAATCTGACTGGCAAGGTGATATCAATCAAGAGGCGGTTGCACAGCTTCAAGAAAAGTATGGCTCACAATATTCAGAAGGTGCATTCTCTCCTGAAACTAAGGAACACGAACGTTGGGGCAAAACGCTTGTTTTTCTTAAACAGTTTATAGGTCTGGATTCCAGTTTTATCGAAAGCCAAAGCGATTTATTCCTTGATGAATCTCAAGCAGCTGATTTACCTGATTACTTCCGTATCAAGACCCGTTTAGAACGTTGGCAAGACCGAACAGTTGTTTTATCCCAGTTGGTTCATACTTTAGTTTATTTTTTGCTGGTAGGGCAAAATTATCATCCTAGTCATTTGGAAGATTTGATGGCTATTCCGGCTTCTTCACGGGCTATATCCAGCCTACAAGCTTGTTTAGGTGTAGCTGCTTACAGAAGTGGTTATTACATGGCTGCTTCAAATATTCCCGAATCAGAAATTGGGCGGAACTGGTTGCTACAAAAAGCTTTCCCTAACCTTCTTGAGTTTTATCAAACAGGTCGTTTGAATGGAAAACAATAATTAATATTCTGCTGTTGGTTAATAAAGACAAATTTATATTTATGAAAAAATATTTATTTATAGGATTATTATTCTTACTGGTTGGATGTTCATCTCCAGAAAAAGAAAATAAAGTTTCAGCTATAGAATCGAATCCTTCACCTACGCCTTCATTATCTTCAGCTAATGTTAATAATGCTACGCCGTCGTTAAATTCAGAATTGTTACCTGATTTATCAAATAAAGAGAAGCTTGGAGAAGTTAGTGCAGAGAACGACTTAATTGACTCGTTTTATTTTGATGGTAATGGTGTAAAAGTAAGTTTGACTGTAGCGGCTGATAAGGCTTGTTTTCTCTACGTGCGTCGCAGTACTCCAGACCGAGTTGGTGAGGTTGAAATTGAGTCACTACAGCGCGAAAAGTTAGGTCTATGGCGTTCGTATAATACTCAGCGTCTTTTAACTCAACCTGCTGGCAATAGACTAAGCGTTTATTCATCAAGTGAGGAACTTTATTCTACTTATGAAAATCCTGCCATATCACCAGAAATTCTTGTAGCAGCAAAAGAATTGAAGGAGCGTGAAAAATCATTTAAATTACTTTTGCGTCAGGACTTGGGGGCAAGTGAATCAGCAAGACGAATTTATGTCAATCAATGTCAGAAATTAGGCAATTTTTATTATAAGCAAGAACTCCCTCCTCTCACGGACAAAGAGAGGAAGGAATTTGGGAGGAATGTTGAAAAAAGTACTAACAATTAGTTATTAAAACAATGACAATTGCTCCATCTTAGTATTACTCTCAGTTGAAGTTGCTGTAACAGGGTGCTTGTTGTTATTTGAAGACTTCTTACCCCATCCCTCTTTCGCTGCGTGTTTGACTACACGAGAACGAATATCAGTAGCCAGGGTTTGATAATCAGAGCGAATTTTGTTATACGAAACCGGAGTTGTACCAATCTTCTCCCAGAGGTTTTCGTAGTTGAAATTCTTGAAAGGCCTGTGTCTGACAAGGGCATCATAACTTGCCCAGAGGTAAACATCTGTCCATTCGGATGATAGCGGCACTTCAAAAGCAATTGGCATCATCAGTGCAACAACTTCGCTGCTACAGGCAAGTTTACCTACTTCTCCCTTGTCTATCTCTTGTAAAGCTGCATCTAATCTATCAACTGCGATCGCGCGCCAAACCCAAGTGGGAATTGACTGTTGCCAGCCGTTCTGCTGAGTGACAATCGGCCCGGCGATGTACTGAACAATTTCACGATTTGCGCCTGCTAGATCGAGTAGGCTGGCTGTTACAGCTTTGTTAATCCCTTGGCTGGTTAGTAGTTGAAGTATCTTTCTAGTGCTGGGGTTTAATATTTCGCTGGTTTTTTGGTTTTTACTGTTGCGGATGGTTTCTTCGACATCGAATAAACTGTGCTGCTGGTTCATATTATTTATGTGTAAACTAATACTGCCAGTTAGAAATACTTCTAGCTGGCAGTGCTTTTTGATAATGAGTGTGTTTTGCTATGGCAGAAGTAGGCTATCCCAAACGCTTCTGGGCGTAACGTGATGCAGCAATTGCTGTCTTGCATGGGTGAATTTAGCTAGTAGCTTAGTGCTTTTTAATTTCTGCCACCAGTTGTATTGCAGGTAGGTAAGCAACCATAACTGCGTCTGGTGATTCCAGCTTGAGATGGAGTTACTCAAACTGAGTGCCTTGAGGATATCGTCAGGAGGCACTTCCAGTTCCTTTGTGATTTCTTGAGAGATGGAAGCTAACATTTTAATATTGGCGATCGCTTGACCAGGACTGCCAGAACTGATAGCTAGTATTTTTTCTGTTACCTCAATTTGTTGGTCTTTAAGGACAGAAATAACCTCCTCATCAGTTAACCTTTGGAAAGGTATGATTTGACACCTACTCTTGATAGTGGGTAATAGCTTTTGAGGATAGGATGATATCAGAATAAACGTTCCAGTTTTAGGTTCTTCCAGCGTCTTGAGAAGTTTGTTAGCGGCAGTAGGGTTGAGCATATCTGCTTCGTGGATAATCACCACCTTTTGCTTGCCCTCGACTGCACTAGTTGAGAGAAATTCAATTACCTCGCGCACCTGTTCTACTCGGATAGCAGGGACACTTTTCTGCTGGGAGGTGTTTTCGGTATAGGTTGGTTTGATTTGTAAGATGTCTAGATGTTTAGATTCTCCTGCGATCGCGGAGCGGCTTCCTCTTGAGAGTATTGCATTTGCGAATGCCAGAGCAGTTTTTCCTTTGCCCACTCCTTCAATTTCGCTGCTAAATAGGTATGCGGGAGCAATTTGATTACGTTCGATTGCTTCAGTTAGTAGAAGTTTGGCGGTATGCTGTCCGATGATTTCTGTAAATAAATCGTTTTTCATATCGTGCAAATTTCAATAATTCGGCTAGTTAAATTGTTAGTGCCGCTTTTGAGTTCCGTTTCGAGTTGTAAAAGTAAGGTAAGGCTGTTTTTCAGTTTTTGAATGCCTACAAGCTTGATTTCATCTTTGAGGTAATACAATCTTTTAGGGTTTTTCAGTTCGGCTATTTCTGCAATCTTTATGTCAGATAATTTAGCTTCTATGCCAGCTTTAGTTATTAGCCAAGTGCGAAAAATTGACGTAAGAGTTGCTACTATTTTGAGTGGATGTTCATTACTATCTACTAGTTTATCCACCTGCGCTATTGCCAAGTTTGAATGATTTCTTAACATAGCCATAGTAAGCTTTTGATAGTCAGTATTGTGATTACTAACTAATTGTTTTATTTCCTCAAGAGAAATAATTTTTTCACTTGCATAGACAGCAAGTTTAGCAAATTCGCTATCGGCTCGTGCAGTGTTATTACCAATTGCTTCAACTAGATAATCGGTCACATCCGGTGTAAGGTTAACTTGATGGATAGCTGCATACTTCCCTATCAAACTAACTATTCCCTTTTTATCCCAACAAGGAACGAGAGGAAACTCTTCTTGTTGAGCATATTTTAAGATAGTTTTCACTACTGTTCTGCGGGAATCTGGCTTTTTGTTACTAGTAATTAAAAGAATGTTACTTGCAGGGATTCGAGAAAGTTGATTTTCAAGTCCTTGGTTATTATCCTCATTTGATAAACTTCCAATGAAATGATCGCTCTCTGTATGAACAATTTTATTACCCTCTCCAAAGGGTAACGTCATAACCTCAGTAAAAACCTTGGCAGCAATATTTTTCTCATTTGCAGATAGCTTGATGTAGTTGAAAGCTTTCCATTCAGTATGAACATTTTGATTTACCAAACGGTTTATTTTTTGATTGAGCGAATAGGTATCTTCGCCGTAGTATAGGTATACTGGCATTGCAGATTAGATAAACATCTAATTATCATGCGTTAGTTATCAGCAGTGGTTAAAAAAAGAAGAGTTAGTATTAACTCTTTCTACTTGATTGGTATTTGTTATGTAGTGACCAGTAAATACCTTACTTAAGTTTGTGCTGGTTGTACGAAATTTTGAATTGAGTCTTTTTCAATATGGTTATCTACTGGTTTATTACCCAAGTATTTGCGCCAAGAATCTAACTGTTGAAGATACTCTATTACTCCACTAGAACCAGCTACCTCGTATAGTGTAATAGCTGTTTCCCATTCCTTTAAGCTGGCTTATTTCTCTGAGAGAATTTTGACTATAGCTTCGGGAAGTTTAGTGTCTTTACCAGTATCTAAATTTAAGTGTGGTGTGTTTTCTAGTAATATTTCTTGTCCACATAGAGTAACACCATCATCTTTTATATTTGTAGTATGAAGTTGAACACTAACCTCTGATAAAGGAAGAGTATATTGAAGAAATTTTTTAACTTTTTTGGTTTTAGTATTTCTCCTTTTTGGTTTAATGATAACTGGGTTGTTTGGTTCTGCAACTTCGTAACATTGAGGGAGTTCTAGAGAGAGTTGACCTGTTAAGTGCCATGATGCGCTTCGTTTTTCTGGTGGGGTAATGCGATAAGAGAACTCAGCCGTTTTCCTGGGATCGCCAGACTTTCTTAGTTTAACCCACATGTTGTAGCTGATAATTCCTTGGATGTAAATTTTCGGGTCTAATATTACTGGGGTTGTGTTTTCCCACCACTCAATTTGAACTACGCGATCGCCATCTAATTCGTAGATAGTTCTAACTCTGGCATTAGGATGAGACGACAGGAATGAGTTTACCCAAGCCCTTTGCTTTTTATTAAGCCTGGGCTTGCGAGAAGAGGATTTATTTTTCATTAGTTACAGGCAAATCAGAATGTATGAATTTGAAAAACCTTTATATTTAGTGCCTTCAAAATTTACCTAAAATCTCAACTTTCTTCATTTAGAAAAGAGATAACTGACGTTTGTTACTTTCTAGCATTGCAGGAGCAGCTATTTTGAGAATTTCTTCTCGCCTTTTGTCAACAAGGTGAAGATAGTATTGACGTGAATAATTCTCATTACTGCTGATATTGGTTATGCCGCTAATTCCGTAATAGTAATTTACTACATCTCCAGGTTTACCTAGTTTGAGAATTTCTTTTTCGCCCTCTTTAATCTTGCGTGTGATTGCAAGTTTTTCTTTTGGATATTCCCTTGATAAAATCTGGGATTTGATGTGTGCATAATAATCTTCTGCTACTGATACATTTTGAATTAGCAGGGTTAAATACTCAATAGAAAACTCTTTCTCCAGTTGAGAGCGATCGCGGTTGCGCCAGTTACCTTTAGTGATGATTTTCCCGTCTGGAAGCCATAAAAGGTAATTTTTGGTTCCCCGTTCGGGGATAAACATAGCGTCAGCGATAAACTCTAGCTTGACAGTTATCCCTTTAGGCAATTGAGATTGCAGTAAACTACGTACCTCTTCTGGGTTGGGATGGGTGAAAAACACTCCATCGGTGTCAACTTCCACAGGGGTACCACCGTGCCGAGTGATAATTTCAATCATTAGCTTGAGTACTTTTCGACTGTAGGCTGTAACTAATGCAGCAGCCTCCATATCATTGAAGGCGAGTTCAGAGGTGCCGAAGAATCCAAACTCGGAGTTAGCTAAAACCTTGACGGATTCTCTTTTTTCCTTAGCAGCAATATCTCCAGCAGATGCAAGTTGTTCCAACCTAAATTTTTCATTCACCAAATATTGCAGAATACTTAGCCCAATACGTTCTGTATCTTTAATTGAGCAAATACCCTTGTCTAGCATTGCCCAAGGGTGCATTGAGCTAATATCTGCATATCCAACCCTTCTATACAGTCCAGGGATAGAGTAAGCCATCCCTCCTTGGAATTTGTACTTGCGATCGGGTTTTGGTTTATAACCTGGATAATGATGCTCAAATATTCGCTCCCATTTAGTACCATTACCAGCAAGTGTTAGCTGCTGGAGATTCATTTCCGGTACAACTAGTGCTTCGTAATAGTATGAGGGTACAAGTCTATTCGCAATTAGCCGAGTGTCTTCAAGGTCGTAAATAAGATACTCTTTCAGGCGTTTCCATCCCTTACTGTTGGGGCCATCTTTCCAACAACTGAGGATTTCCTCATAGGGAAGAACTAGCCTGGTGTTCTGGCGCAGTCCCATTTCCAATACAGCCTTTTTGAGCGATCTGCCGTTAGTTAGCTTTTTGGCTATGAAATCCCACCTCAGAACGCAGATATAAATGTCTACGTGTTGGCTATTTCGGATGAATACCTCCTGAATTTTTAGTGGCTCGCCCCTTACTTGGGCGGTACGAATAGTCCGAGATTTGGATGCAACTTTAAATGGGTGTTTTATACCGTGCAAGTTGCATCGAGTAATAATAAATGGAATATCAAATGCCATCCCGTTATATGTGAAAATGACATCTGGATTTCTTTTACTGAGATGGTTGATAAATTTGGTTAATATTTTAGCTTCTGAGATATCCATGAAAATAGTAGAATATCCCAATAAATCCATACAACCAATAGCATAAATACGGCTTTCAAATGGGTTGATTCCTGCTGTTTCGATATCAACAAATATTTGTGAAAGTTCCTGATACGGCTTGAGTTGTATTTTGGGCTGCCAAGGTTTTATTGGAGAGGGGTCTTTCCAATAAATGTTTAGTTTGTCTTCATCGACAAAGATTATCCCTCTAGATTTTTTCACATAATCTCTGTGGTTATAACTCATTAATTAGAGATTTTCCTAATTCATGTTGATATTAATTTTTAACTATCAACTTAATTGCGTATGCTGCTGTGGTAGTAAATGTTAATTTATTTGGTTATTTGATTAAATAAATACAGAAATAAGTATGGTTAATCAGTACTTATGAATGAATTAAGCAATGAAACACGAGTGATTTTAATTGGTGGCTCCTCTCATGTAGGCAAATCCACCCTTGGCCAATCTTTGGCGGCGAAGCTTGGTTGGAGTTATCGTTCTACAGACAAACTCGCTCGACATCCTGGACATCCTTGGGTGGGTGCAAATAGAAATGCTATTCCAGAACACGTAGCAGAACATTATGGAACTTTGTCTGTTGACGCTCTTTTTGTAGATGTATTGTCGCATTATGAGAAAAATGTGTTACCGCAAGTCGAGATTATCGTTCATTCTCATGCGTCTGATTTATCAACGGAATGCCTTATCCTTGAAGGCTCTGCATTATGGCCTGAATTTGTAGCGAATTTAGTTAGCGAAAATGATGTTAAAGCGATTTGGCTTACGGCTAGTGACCAACTCTTCTCTTATCGAATCTTTAGTGAAAGTAATTTTTATAATGTAAGTGAGGATAAAAAGTACCTAATTCAAAAATTTTTAGACCGTACCTTATTATATAATAAACGCATGAGGGAGAAGGTTGAACATCTCGGATTTATGTGTATTGATGTAGAATCTGTGTCAGTGGCAGACGAACTTTCAAAGAAATGTATGGAATTGATGCAGGTTGCCTAAATGAGAGTATTTTAATAAATATTAAGCCCTTTAGTAGTTTGAGCATTTTAACTGTTACTAGAAAACTATAAATGGAGGGTTATAACTATAGTAATAACCCTCCTTAAAGTTAAGCTTGCTGTAGTTGTTTTTGTTGCAGCTTTTGGACAGCTTCTACCCAAGCAGGTGCTTTTTTACCATTAATAGGTGTTAGTTTTTGCCAGTGTTCTTGTAACTGCGCTTGTGTTAAGTGAGGTAACTGTTCCTTGCCCCAGTTAATCGCATCTTGAGCAGTTTTCCAATCTTTCCAGGGTTGTGATTGGTGACTACCCTTGTTGGTTGGCACTATCTCGATAAGTGTAGCTTCCAACCAAAGATGTGCGTTTTCATCCCGCATCAGATTTTGGCGTGCCATTAAGATTGCGATCGCATTTCGGATCTGGTCAATATTCCACAACTGCGAGATACTTACTAATTCCTCCCAGGTGTCCTCTTCTAGCTGTGTAAGATGTCTGCTATTGGGATTAGTTTTGCACACAAGTAAGTCTTTGAGGAAGTTGACAAGACTTGTATGGATGGCAGCTGGCTGTTTCCCAGATTCAATCCAATCTTGGAGAATGCCTAAATTGCCCGTAATTTCTCCTTTGATGATATTTTCACAGACGGTGAGTAGATCGTATTTGGGAATAGTGCCTGATAGTTCCCAAACCCAGTTAGAGGTAATTTCCTCTTCACCTAGTAAAGTTAGCTGATCTAACAGTTTGAGTGAGTCGCGCAGATGTCCCTTGTTTGCTTTAGCTACGGCGGTAACTGCTGATGGCGCAATTTTGATACTTTCCTGGTGAGATATTTGTTCCAGGTAGCTTGCAACTAGCGAGACAGGAACTCTCTTAAAATCAAACTTTTGGCAACGGGAGACAATGGTTTCTGGAACTTTGTGTAACTCGGTTGTGCAGAAGATAAATACTACATGACGGGGAGGGCTTTCAATGGTTTTGAGGAGTGCTTGCCACGATTGGCTACTTAGGGCATGACATTCATCAATAATGAATATTTTGAATCTACTCTCCACTGGTGCAAATTGGGTAGTGGATATAAGCTCTCGGATCAGTTCTACCCCACTATTGCTTGCTGCATCCAGTTCGGTTACATCAACAGAAGAAGATGCTGTAATTCCCTTACATGAATTGCATTCTCCACAGGGCTTGGTTGTCGGCTCATTGCTTGATTGACAGTTGAGGGATTTAGCGATGATGCGGGCGGTACTGGTTTTGCCCGTACCTTTAGGGCCACTAAATAGGTAAGCAGGTGCAATCTTTTGGAGTGCGATCGCATTTATGAGAGTGCGAACGATATGTTCTTGTCCAATAACTTCACTAAGAGTCTGGGGACGGTATTTGAGATGTAGTGGTTGGTACATAGTTCTTTCCAATAATTTATTTTAAATTCCTCCTACCAGTTATCTGGTAGGAGAGTTTGCTTTTATACAGAAGCAGCCTCTTTCTTGGCTCGTGTACGCGAACTTGGCTTACTTTTGTTACTAGCTTTGGCCTCAGCTGTTGATGTCTCTACTTCCGAGGTTTCACCATTGCTTTCCGTTTGAGAAGTCTGAGTATTATTTATGGCTTCTTCTAGTTCGGCTACTACAGTAGTTTCTGTTGTTTCTAATGCTTCAGGAGTTTTCTCTGCTGTTGTCGTTTTGCTTGGGGTGGATTTATTTTCAAACCCCTGCTTAATTTCTACAGGCATTACCAGATACAGCTGATTGAGCAGTCCTCCCATCGGGCAGATAATAACTGGTTGCGTGGGTTTGTTACACCGCACCACGATTTCATCAGTACTGATGTGCTTTAATCCTTCGAGAAGGTAATCGATATTTAATCCAATACTGATGTTTTCTGAATGACTAGTTGCTGGTTTCATCAGTACCGAGTCAACTGCATCCCCGATATCAGTAGCTTCAGTGTATAGTGTTGCCTGTGTAGCTTCCAATTCCCAGAGAATTTTGACAACCTTTTGCTTGCGTTCGGCTAGATAACTTACCCGCTTCAGTGCGCTCTCAAATCCCTTGCGTTCTAATGTAAATTCATACTCAAATGTTCTGGGAATCAAACTATTGATTTTGGGGTATTCTCCCTCTAAAAGTCGGGAAATGACCTTTGTATTAGGAAGACTAAACTCAATAGTTTTATTTGATAGAAGAATATTGCACACGCTTGTATCGGCACTTTGAGAGAGAATTTTGTTTAACTCGCCAAGTGACTTACCTGGAACAGTAAAGTCAATTGGGTCAGAATATTCGCTATCAAGTGTTCCTGTGACTAATGCTAATTTGTGACCATTTGTACTAGCAGCTTGCCACTTATTGGTATCAATTTTGAAGTTGACACCAGTTAAAACTAACTTTGTTTCGTCACCATTGGTGCAATAGAGTGTCCCTTCAAGTGCAGCTTGGAGTTTCTTGGCACTTAAATTTACTTCTATTGGATTTTCTCCCTTGGGAAGAGTTGGAAACTCGTCAGGTTTTCCACCAATCAGACGGCATTTACCGCTATTGTGAGTAATTATGCAGGCTTGGTTTTCTACCTCTAAGGTAATTTCTCCTCTGACATTGTTAATAGTGTCAGTTAATAGTTTGGCTGGTAGTGCTACCTGACCTGAAGTTTCTACATTAGCCGTCGTTGTAGTATGAATTGTGAGGTTAAGGTTTGTTCCTGTTGCTGATACCATCCCATCTTCATTTGCTATCAGTAAGATATTTCCTAAAATTGGGTCAGTAGGTTTAGGACTAATTGCGAGATAAGCGGTTTCTAGAATTTCTGCGAGTTTAGATTGTTCAATGTTTAGTTTCATTTGTTATTTTGCTTTTAGTAGATGATGTTTTAACGGGTGCTAGAAATAGCACCCTTTTCGGTTACATGAGATAGTTTTTTTTAGTAGGGCAGTTCTTCCATCTCAGTACTGTATGCTGTATAAGCTTGACCTGCTGTACTAGGAGGAAGTGCTGCTACTGGCATATCAGCCGCACCTACCAGGCGATTATGTTCTGCTACAACAGTTGATGTTTTACCGATGCGGTGAGAGAATTCGGGGTTTGCCTGCATTGTTGTTTGGATATCGATTTCTTTGCCTTCTGAGAAGAATTCGAGAAAATCGCTGCCATCGGGGTTTGGTGATTTATAGGAAGTGACAACTGCTACCCAAGATTTATCTCTTTGATTGACTGCTTCTTTAGGTTCAAGAGATGGCGTAAAGGTGGGTTGAAATACACCGAGGCGATGAAACTCTGCACGTTTTTCAGCAACAGTTGTATCAGTAAATCGGGCGAATGCAACCTCTAGTTCGCGTTGGAACTGTTTATAAGCCTCGCCAAATTTTGATGATGCAACGCCTTTAATTGATAAGACAATTGGTACTGAGTGCAGGTTATGATTATTTTCATCAACAAGCTGCAATAAGTAGAACCTTCTCAATACTGCGGCATCTTTGCCAAGTGCTTGGTACATTTCGTACCCATCAGGTGATTCGTACACTCCTACAATTTTGCCGTCATCGCGCTGTTCAATATATCTGGGAGAAACATCAAGAATGTGCATCCTGGGCGATTGCAACAACACTCCCATTTCTGGCGTGCCACTAGAGAAGGTGTGCTTGTGTGTAGGTTCTTGTCCTTGCCAGTTAATTGCTGCTAAGTATTTATCTTTGATAAACAACCCGACTTTTTCTGCTTCCATGTGATTGATTACTTGGCAGATGCAGATATTACTAATCGGCGCATTGTACTCAGGATTTGCAAATTTAGAAATAGCTAATTTACGCTTTTGTATTTTTGTACTATTTTGAACTGTTTGTTCAGGGGGTTCAGACTGGGATACTGTGCTTTCTTCAGTAGCAGAATTAGTAGGCTTTGTTTGACTTTTTGGCATAATTTTAATTAATTGAAATCAATCTTTAATGCGTAAAGCAAAAAGTCGTTGTAAAAAATAAAAGTCGTCTGTTGTTAAGACGACTTGAAAGATTGATTGATGCTTAGTTATTTAGATGAACTTTTCATCACACTTTCCCCTTAAGTCTGTAAAGCTGTCAATGGAAGTATCTCCCTGAATAATTTCAGTTTTTAGTATTTATAAGTGTCTGGTATATTTGCTGAAGACTGATGATAATTTGTCTAAGAACAGATGTGTTTTCAGTTGTGAAAGTCAGTGACACAGATGCCATGCTTGAATTATGAATTGCGACTGTTTGTTCTTCAGGAGATCCATAACTGGTTATTTGACTGTCTTTACCAGGAATAAATCTATAAGAAGCAATAGTTTCAATTGCCATATTTATCTCCTTGTTCGTTGGGGTTTAATTTCAAGCATTTTATTACTAAGTTTGGTGATATTACTGACCTTCCAACCAGCAAGCTTGCACTTATTAAGTGCTACTTCTAACTCTTGCTGTGTAAGGATTTTGTATCTCATATATTGTCCCCATATAGGGAAAATATACGTGACATATTTAGTTTGATCAATTTGGCAGTATGCCATACACTTGTAGTACACTATGGTTTAATGAGTTTAATGATTCTGGTAGCTACGTTTGTAGGATTATTTGAACTCAAGAAGGCATCTTTATCTACCATTTCCACATAGCTATTATTGGCTTGTAGCCAGCCTTTGAAGGTTTTGTACTTACGATTGAAGAAAACTGATTCAGGTATAACTGAAACTAATACACCACCCGGTACGAGTAACTTCCAAGCCTGGTAGATATGTTGGACAAGTTCACAAAATGGAGGATTCATGATACAGGCATTGTACAAATGACTGGGGTTAAACTCCAGAAAATTTTTCCCTACGAGATTAAATCCTTTGAGTTCTAGAATTTGTCGTAAATCGTAATTAATCTCAACCACCTCTAGTTGAACATTAGGATAGGTATCAGTGATATACTCAGCAATATTTCCACTACCAGCACTAGGCTCTAAAATTTGCCAATTTGGTTTAATATCTGCCAGTTGAACAAGCCGTTGACAGACTAGTTTAGGAGTAGGGAAGAAATCTCCATCTTTCATCCCAATGATTTCTAACTCAAGCTTATTGAGTAGTTGCTTGGTAGTATCAATTGCTTCAGGTTTTACTACCCGTTGAATTTCTGTTATTGCGGATATGATTTCGCTTGGTGTATGTAATCCGGCGCGACTCAAAGACTTTACCCAGTCTCGGTAATATTCGCCTGCCAATTTTTCTTGGACTTTCTGAATTGTTTCTCCCATTTGGAAAATTCTAAATAGGGCTTCTACTTGCGATTTGTGAGATATACCGCGTAGTATTGGTGGGATATTTCCTACTTCCCACATTTGTGCGATCGCAAATAACCAAGACTGGATAATCTCAAGTTCAATTCCTTCTTGGATGATCCCTTGAGCTATAGTTTTACGACGCTTTGTCGCCCTTTGATTTCCAATAGCAGGATTTTTCTTTTGGTCGATTGTTGACTGCATGGAAGCAGCTAAATTACGGAGGAATTCTGCTTTTTCTAAGTTAGGAATATTAAAAATATCTGCTATGGGTGAATTATCATCGTTGTAGGGTAGATTTAGTAGAGATAGTTGCATTACTTGATTCCTTTAAATCTTTGACGGCGCATTCAAGAATTAGGGAGGTTGGTACATTCCAAGCTTTTACCTCCCATTCAGTAGCTAATCGTTCTGAGTGACGGATAACTGCACTACTACATTTGTTTTTTCTGACAAGCCAATCTCTAAACTTTTCGGCTTGTTCTTTGGTATCGAACCCGAAATAGCTGGTTTTTCTATTTCCCAAGGGGTCAGTAATAGTCGCTACCCGACACGAGAGAATATTGAGCGTCCAACCACTGTTAGGAGTGAGTTCGATTTTCGTGATATTTAATTCTGTTGGATTCATATTTCAACTTCAGGAATTGCTGCTAAATATTCCATAGTTGATATTTCTTTTGCTAGCCATTTATCATGTGCTTCTTGAGGAGTCATTTTTTGGGTTAAAAGTTTTTTCTCTTTATCGTCTTCTACAAAAGGAGCGAGTGTTTCTTCTAGTCGGGCTTTGAAATTCAAATGTTTATCTTCAGAATAAGTAAACTGGTAAATACTATCAGTATTAACGAACAAGTAAACCAGGCTAATTTGCTCCAATGGTATTCCAGTTTGTTCGTATAGGAGAAATAACCTCAGTTGAGTTTGCCATTTGCTCTCAATAATTTCAAATTTCGGAGGTTTTTGAATTGTCCAGTCAAACCCAACTACTTGATTTTCACCGTAGATAATGAGGTCGCACTCGCTGTAGAGAAGAATATCGTGATATAAATATTGAAGTTGGGCGTTCCATTGTTTGTTGCCAGGAATATTTAGAAAAGGTTTTACCTTATCGACCCAGTTATTAATTTGGGGGTATGCCTTCAATAAAGCTTCCACTGGTAGCCCTAACCCAATTTGTTGCATAATGAGGTGAAACTGACCGCCAGCAACTTCAGATTCACTTTTGACAGTTAGATTACGATAATTTATCGTTGATAAACATTCTGGATTCTGTTCAACTAGTTCAAGTGTTTTGTGATTAAAACGATTCATGAAAATATATCCCAAATTTAGTTTTTGGGATATATATGCGTAAGCTATTTGTGGTAATTTAGCTGCGGATTATAGTATTTTTTAAGTTGGTTGATGCTTGTATATAAACTTCGGGTTGACATTGCTTTGAGGTCAAAATAACTGGCGAACTTTTTCAACCCCCCAGTGAGGGTTAATTCTAGTAAATACTGGGCTGCGATCGCACTTGTCATTTTATTGACGAATAGTGATTGATAATTCCGTGCTTGAATTTCTGCACATGAAAGGTTGTTGTCGCTAAGTTCTTCTGGCTGAGGAACTAGCAGTTCTGGGTGAACCAGCACCGGGGAGGGAAGATGTAACCAAAATTGAGGTTTGTCTGGGTTATTGGAAGCTTGGACTATATCAAAATTAGAGTGCGTTCCAATTACTATTTGTCCAGAGTAGTTGCTGTTTCCACAATCCAGCCAAAATAGCGATGCTGGCTCATTTGCACTGTTTATTTTGAGAACAGAGTGAATTTTGCTCCTGGCTGTGCTGTTATCTACACAGCCAATAATTACCGTTAGGGTATTCCACCAACTGGCCGTGCGAATCATGTCTTCTTCAAACCAGTCGCAAACGGCTGTAATTTCTATTCCATACTTGGCACTGCATCTTGCAGCCAGTGTTTCTGCCTTTGGTAGCCCAATTTCAGCTTGTTGATAATTTTGGCGGCTGATATTTTTGAGTTCGACAGTATCACCATCAACGATCGCAAAGTTAATTTCTTTCCTAGTGCGCTGGAGTTGCAGAAGAATTCGACATAAATCTTCTGCAAGAAACCCGCCTGTTCCTCCTACTCCTACTAAGACGAAGTTGATACGAGTATGATTGCGAGGTAAGACGGGTAAAGCTTGTTGGTAAGTAGTTAATTCAAGCATTTTACCTGTGGCGGCAGTTCAAATATTTGATTGGGGCTAATGTCGAAAAAGTGATTGTATATCCCGATACGAGTATAAATTGTGGGAATGGTATTCAGCGTGCCAATAATCGCGAACACTCGAAATTTGCCTTTTTCTTCTTGATTGTCTGCACTTGAAGGATAAGCAGCTAGAGTTCCATGACTGTGCATTTCCACCAAGCTTTCTGTATAGCTTTTATCAAGTGCGCTTTCTAAAGATAAGACATGAGTAGAGGACGCGGTTTGCAGTGGTGTGTGACACCACCATTGGTTATTTGTCACTCCCAAGTAGAATAGGATTTCCTGTTGGGGGTTGATACTAGCAGCATTGATAATCTCAGCGATCGCTTGACTGGGGACTTTTGGGACTTTCAGACGAAAGTAGGGTTCAAGGGGTTGGAGTCCAGCCACTTGAGTTTGAGTTAGTTGCAAGCAAACCTCTAACTCGCGGCGGTGCGATCGCAAGAAAAGCCCATTTGCTGCCAGCCAGTATTCCTGGAGTTTTTGACTGTAGGGAGGAAAGTTATTACTTGTAGCAAGGTGATAACCGATAAAAGGATTCATGGTTAACTAAACAAATGATTGATAATGTCTTCTGGGGTTGTGACTTTCCAGCTATGAACGGGAACAAGGTCACTTGAAGGGTAGGATTTAGCTTTAGATTCGTGCAATTTGATTAGCTGATTGCAGATATTATCGGGATGAGTTTTTGACTTGCCTTGAGACAAATCCTTGTTAAAAGGTGATTTCCAGAACAGATCCCAGACTTGGCTTATGATTGCAGCACTGCACATACTGAGAGAATTTCCCCCAAAGCAAATACTAGAGTCGTCCCAAACGTTAGGTAGAGGAGGCTTGTACAGTTGTGCGTCTGGTTTAAATACCCTCCCTTTAACTGCCCACAGGTAATATCTACTACCGCATCCAGCAAATAAGAATGCAGGCATTGGTACAGTAATTACTTCAGGTTCCTGTCCTATAATTTGAATTTGATATTTTTGGGGAGAGTAAAACTGAATAATGGCCTCTCCCTCTGGATTTTTACCCCACCAAATCGTGTTGCTAGAAAGCCATCCAGATGCGGCAGTTTTACTTGTGAAGGCTTTCTCTACTGCTTCAGGAGACAAGAATTTGTATTTAGACTCTTTGCCTTCGCGTTCGACTAGAATAAACTGTCCTTTGAGGATAATTAACTGCCCTAGTAAATCATCTTGGGGAATATTGGCAAGCAGGATTTGGGAGACATTTTCTAAGTTAATTATCGGTAATATATTTGTATCTACATTCATGCTTTTGATGCTTGGTTCCAAATTTTTACTGCTGCTTTTCGAGCAGAAAGAGATGTTTCTAACAAATGGCTAACCTCATTTGATTTCTCTATCATCGAGACGGCTTCTTGCCACTTTTGAGCGAGAAATACGATATTCTCATAAGTCCATTCCAGCCAATCGCTTGTTTCACACGTAATATCTAGCCAAATATTTTCAGTTGAGTAATCTATAATTCGTATGGCTATATCTAAATATTGCAGGGGACTTTTGTAACGACGACACAACTTTACAAATTTCTCAAAATAAATTCCTTCTGCTGGAGCAATGTAGTCAGGAGTAAAACCAAAATTTATTTTCCATTGGCTGATATTGTACCCTTGCCCCATCAATGAAAGTAGGAACTTCTCCGAGTATACCAGTTCCTCAAAATCTTCATTCCACCATTCAAGTCTTTGTGGTGAAACTAGAATACTATCACGTTCGGAATTAAACTCGATTTCATCTATATATTCTATTGGGAATAAATTTTCATTCACTAGGTTAATAAATTCAATTTCTCTATCTAGGTAAGCACTTGATGGATGTGATTGTTTATTAATAGGTATGGTTGATTCTAACCATTTTTCTGGAAATAATCTTTGATACAGACTCAAGATATTAACTCGTTCGGAAAGATTTTCTAGATAATTAACTGCTGTTATACAAGTAATGGGTATTTTGAATGAGTAGATATTGCCAAGCATAATGAATCAGCCGCTACGAGTTATAGCGGCTATAGATTTGTGATTACAGTACAGGATATTTACTCCTAATAGCGGGTTGCTGTTTAAGGTTTTGAGCAACTTTTTCGCTATAGGTTTCCCAAGATTGACCGAGCTTGATAGCTTTATCTATCTCAGGTTGTAAGGTAATTAAATTTTCGAGACTAATTTGACTGTTTATCTCTAGAAGCTTTATCTGCCATCCTAACTTTAGTGCAGGATTTATTTCTTCAAAACAGTTGTTCAATTCTCTAAATAGACTTCCTTTAGTACCAGCTTTTTTCACCAAACGAATTGAAACTGTATCATCAGTTGTTTGTCGTTCAATTTCGGCATTAGCATACTCTGGAAAGTAGACGCTAATCGCTGTTTTGAGGGTATTGTCATCCTGGGCGATCGCCTCATCAAGAGGAATTTCTTGTCCTTCGATAATAGCAATGTACTTCATGGTATTAAAATAGTGACAGTTGGTTGTTAGGTGTAGGTTTTTTATCTTTATCTTCAGGTAGGTTACGCTTTTGTACTTGTTTTGATTGTTCCTGTCGATTCTGCTCTGTAGTCTGCTTTTCCATCCTTTGTTTGCAGATATTTAGCATTTCCGGGAGAGATTTTTCTAAATCATTTAGCCAGTTATTTATGATAGGCTGAGATTTAATCTCAGCTAGAGGAATTATCTTTATGATTGGAGGTGCATCTTGAATTCCAACTGAGACAATTGCTTTTTCAGAATTTGGTGTTAACTGAATTGTTATTATGGCGGTTTTGGTAAAAGTTATCCCGCTAGATGAATCTTGACTTATAACTTCAGTATTTACTGATTCATCTAATGTTTCTTCTGAATTTAGATCGTCCTGAATATCAGGATTGAAATCTTTACTGCTATAGTTATCTTCAAAGCCAGTTACATTCTCGTCAGGTGATGTTTGATTACTCATGATTAAGAGAGATTGGCTAATCTAAATAAGGTGCGGATAGTGATACCTGTCTTGTTAAAAGACTGCCATTTGTAGGCGCATTCGCCTGGTTTGTACTTAGGAGAAAGTTGGCTCCAGGTGTCCCATGCTTTAAATAAAATGGGACTAACACTCTTGAGTGCCATCCCGACTTGAATCCACGAATGGTAGTCATCTGCAAACCGAGGGTGGATGACTTCGAGTAGTACAAGTGCGGTTTGAATATTGGTTTCTATTGACGGAATTAAATGAGCGTACCTGTCTACCCCATATCTGCGGTTATATTTTTCTTTGGGTAGGTTAAACTTTCTTGTTTTCTCCTGTTTGGCAAGCATTTGGGCAATTACCCAATCGGGAGCTATTTCTATTTGGCGTTCAGATGGACTACAGCCGGGAAGCCATCTGTAATTTCTACCTTCTGGGTGAAAGGATGGGGGAAGAATTGAAGCTAGGTTTTTGCCTCGAAACTCCAGGTGTTCGTCCTTCCCAGTTTTGATTTTGCGAGATTTGACATCGCAAGCTTTTGAATTTGGGATGAGGTATAAGCGTTGGCTGCGATATTTCCTCCCAGAGGTAAATGCAATTGTGGGAGGGAGATATTTTTGAGCGCGATTGTGTAACGATTCCGTAGGAGTATCGCGTGTTTCGGCGGGTGTTAGCTGGTTGAGTTCTTCTGGTTCAGAATGTTCGTTAATTTGGATGATGTGTCGCCAGGATGTTTCCCCATCGCAGTCAATAGCTACTAAGTACCCTTGAGGATGATTAAAACCGCATACCAAAGCTACACCAGTGGGTGTGATAAATCTGTTATTTGTCCAAACTTTTAGCCGACGGCGGATGAGTTCAGTTTGTAGTTCTTTGGGAGAGTAAGTGTTTTTTTCCCATTCTTTCCCTAAAGGACGTTTACCAAAGGTAGGAACGATTCGCCATTCTTCGGGTAGGTTGTCAAGCGAAGATACCAAATGACGGATTTGGGCGTGCATGAATTCATGTGGCTAATTATTTCGATAATTCATGCACGAGTGCGTTAGTGACCGTAGTGGTTTGAGATTATGACTGTCATGCTAATTGATGGCCAGCTTCAACTAGCTTAACAAGTGTATTTTGGTCAAACGCTTTAATACCGGATACAAATTGTTGCCACTGCTGCCATTTCTCTTTTGAATAGGTGTCGTTAGGGTCAAAGTTGCAAACTTGACAGAATTTATGAAAATCAGCATTCCAGTGAAACGTACAAATACCTGTTATTAAATAGTTGATTTGTTGCTCGTCCATGATTAATATTTCAGATGGCGATTATGTTTTAAGCTAACCTTTTGTTAAGTGCATTTTCGACTTGATAAGTCCCAAGAGTACAGTTTGCATTGCAAGGAAATGTGGGAAATTCAAGATAGTTATTCATAGTTTTTGTTACCTTGCACAGTACCATTATCCCCTCCCTACCCTTCTTTTTTTGATTGTGATAGTAGCTGATAACCTCAAATTCATTATTGCCAGCCTCAAATCTACTTCCTCTATATTGAGAGATAGCCTTGTTCCAATCTGGTTGCCAGAGCATGAGTGTATCTATTGCCATTGCTCTCACAGTTGGATTATCTAATTTCATTAGGATATCTGGTAAGTAATGACATTGTTTGGCAATTACTTCTCGTGCGTAATTTATCAGCCAATACTCTGCTTCTCTTAAAAGAGCTTTTGATTCAAGGTTTTGACACACTTCATCGTAAACCTTAGACATTAAATATGCCCTTTGTTCAAAAACCATCCCATTAGTTCGCAGTTTTAAGTCTGATGGATAATTAATTATCAAATCAGCTAGTTCATCACTAATTTTGGGAAGAGGATATTCATTGTATTGTGGGATTTCAGGATGGGTTATTTTCACCTGATACCCTAGATTAACAGCATAATTTATAATAAAATCAATATTGTTAGACTCGACAAAATCTCCTATTTGGAAATTTGTTTCTAGAAGTAGATATGTTGGTGCGTGGAGAATTTGAAACCGTTTGGGGTTCGGACTTGAATCGGCTAATAGTTCGACGTACATCGCTTATTATCATAAACTTTCATCAATCTTGCGCGTAAGCGATGTATGTGGTTTTATTACTGAAAAGATAATCCTACCCAAGCTGGATAGGAGTATCTTAGTTATTGATTAATAGTTCTTGTCTGTGTAGGATTGATTATTTCCTCTAGTAGAGATAACCCAACTGATTTAAACAGTGCTTTGTTATCATCAGGGCAGCGTTGAATTGTTGTAAAAGAAGAGCAGCCGTATTTACAAGGACAATTATCGACTAGAAACTTTGCTTTAATAAAGGCAGTCTCTAAATATTTGATGAGGGTATCGCACATACCTGTACCATGTTCACAAGTATCAAAGAAATAGCCAACTATCTTAGTATTAGACGGCACTTCTACTAACATGAAATCTATATCTCGACTGTTTGCTCCATGTTCGACAAGTGGTAAACTGAGTATAAGGTGATGAGCGAGAGTATGAACGCAAATTTGGGTTTCATTGCTTTCAAATAGTTGTTTCTCCTCATTGGTAATATATTTCTGTTTATTAAGTATCTCTTTTCTGTGATTTTTGACCACAACTGAAAAATATTTTCTTGCATCAGCGTTAATTTCAACCCTAACGCAGAATGTATTGTAGTTAAGAGCAAGTGATTCTTCGTATTTATTTTCCTCCAAAAGTTCGACAGATTCTCGTTCAATCAGTTGGGTTTTACAAGCAGAGCAAGTTTGTAAGTGTCCAGGTAAGTTTAAATTGAAATTGCGACATCTGTTATTAGTGCAAGTCCATTTTTGTTCCAGTCTGTACAAGTTGTACCCGTAAACTTCTTCTTTGATTTTGGCTAAAACAGGTGTAAATCTAGTAGCCCCTTGGGAAAGATTGATAATTTTGGCTTCCCCTGCAATTTTGATTTCCTCGAAATTTAGGCTTCCTTCGGGACGACTAAATAAGTTGGTTGCTTCAATTGGCTTGAGAATTGCTTTTCCTTCGGTTAAATTTAGCTCTTGTGATTTATATTGTACGGGGTTGCCATCAAAATCTTGAGCAAGATATATGGCACCAGGGTAAACTTCTCTTAGTGCAGAAGATGCCGAACTTTCCTCAAACTCTTCCGCGCTATCTTGATTGATATAACTGATGTTTTGGTCAGTGTTGCCTCTGACTTTAATTTTTGAGTGGACATAACCGAGATTTCGATTAGTTGTCAGTCTTTGATTGTAGCTGAATATCAGTTGATTATTACCGATTAACTGTCGGGCGATCGCATTACCAGAACTACCAAAATGTTGGGCAATTTGAGCTTGTGTCGGTTTACTTTCTTTGCAACAAGCGAGAATATGCTGCTCCAAAGTTGTTTCATAATTGTGGTTAAAGTTGATAATTTCTGGAGGATCAGATAAAAGGCGTTCTGGGTAATTGGCGTAGTAAGAATCCATAATCGACCTTTTCGACGGAATAAACACCAATAGTCCTGCTTCCTGCCTCCCTGCACGTCCTCCCCTTTGGCGAAAGGCAAGAATTGAGCCAGGGTAACTATGTACGATAGTTGCATCAATAGACCCAATATCTAAACCCGCCTCCAAAGCACTTGTGGATATAATGAACTTGACCTTCCCGCTTTGTATATCTGCAATAATTTTGTTACGCTGATTTGCCTTCATGCTCCCATAAAATGCTGAGATAGTTTCTCCCAGATGGGGCAGTTGCATCTCGATTAAAGCTTTACGTATGGCATTAGTTAAAACCTTAACCAGTTCCCTACTATCGCAGAAACAAATCCCGACGATGCCTTTACTTACGAGCATAGCTGCGACTTGGGCAGTTTGGTAAAATGTATTGTTCCGTGGTTTGAGACTAATAAAAGTAATCTCCGAGCGTTTTGCCCCACTTTGGTCAATAATAGCAAGGTTACTTTGTTCTTCTCGATTAGATATCTTCTGGGCAATTTCGCTGCTGTTACTAATTGTTGCAGAAGCGAAGATGTATTGTAATTTTGAAATATCATTGCCGACAGATTCTATCATGAGTTGAGTTCGCCGATTAAGTAGTGCAAAATGCGAACCAAATATGCCTTGATAAAAGTGCATTTCGTCACAGACAATGATTGAAAGTTTTCTGATTGTTTCTCTAAATCCCCAGTTGGAATCGAATTGGTAGTTGTTTAGCTCGTGGTTCCATACATCAGGAGTCACGCATAAAATTGAAGGTTGATTGCTGTAAAGTTGTTTGCGCTCTTGGGGAGGAATATCTCCATTAATATTGAGAATTTGGGGACGAATATTTTCATCTAAGTGGCTAACAAAGGAACGTATTTTCTCTACCTGGTCAAATGCTAGTGCTTTCAAGTTAAAGAATACTAAAGCTGATTTACCCTTTAGACACTCATGAATGACTGGAATGAGAAAAGAAATACTTTTACCACTGCTGGTAGGAGTTTGGAGAATTATATCTTCTCCTTTTTTGTAAGCTTGCCATGCCTCGACTTGATGAGAGTATAGTTGGGTGATTCCTGACTTACTTAGGGCCAGTTTAACTAGAGGGTGAATATCATCTGGGATGGGATAAAGTTTAGCTTTTTGAGCGGGAATTACTTCACAGCTTTGTAATTTTCCTGAGCCGTCAAGAATAGCAGCTATCTCTTGGTAGAGAATGCTTTTACCTGTTGGTGCTTGGTTTAGAGGTAATAAATTACCGCTATTGACTTCATGCTCCCAGTCGAAAATAATTTGGTTTAAACTACCCTTTTTAAAGTAAAGGTTTTTCTCAATGATGGCGGCGATATGTATAACACCATGTTCTTTAGAATAAACCTGCTTGTTTGCTTCTAACCATTCAGGCTGGTTCATAAAAAGATACCTACTTGCTGTTTTAGCAGGTAGGCGTTAGTCCAAAGTAGTGGTTTTGGTTATTGCTATACTATTGATGCTCTGCTTTATATTGTCAGAACGCAAATGCTTTTGGCGTTAATGAAATTTGTGCTTTAGTACTATAACTATTTACAAGCTGTTCTAAGCGTTCAACAATACTGCCTTTAAGTATGGAATAGTTAGCTTGATTAGTGACAATTATCGATAGCTCAGTTGCCCATTGCTCATAATTAGAACTACCAATAATACCAGTAGAAGACTGGATATAGTTAACAAGAATGCTGTCATTGAAACCAAAGCCACTTTCACCCCAGATGCAGGCAGATTGCAGCAAATACTCGTAGTCTGCGAATACTTGAAACAAGGGGTTCCATCTAGGGGCATCGCTTCGATAGTGGACGAAACCATTGCTGTCGAATATCTCTTGTTGCCATAGAAGCTGCTGTAGGGAGCAGCAATTGCTAGGCGAAACAAAAGGCTTTCCTTGGCGAACCACACTACCATTGCGGATGACATCGCGGCGGCGCTGCTGTCTTGCTATGCCATATCGGATATTGGAATGTTGTTTAAAGTACTGCCGCATTGAGGCAACAAATTCAGGAGCAATGCTGTTGTCATCGTCCAGGTATGAAACAATGTCACCACCAGCTGCATCTAGTCCCAGGTTACGGGCGTAGCACAAGCCAAAGCCACTGCAAGGGTCAGGGTGTTCCATTTCAACGTAAGTGATAGGGAAATCAGCTTTTGCCCTAATGCTGGTGATAATATCTCTAGTATCAGGATTAGTGCCATCATTGATAACGATCCATTCAAAATTGCGGTCAGTTTGACTTTGAATGCTTGGCAGTGCAGTAGATGCAAGCTGCACAGGTCTATTGTATGTTGCAGTGATGATTGATAATTTCAAAGCTCCATACCTCTATCATTTGATTGCGTTGTTGTTGAATCGATCGCAGCTTGAATTTGTTGCCATCTTGTTACGTCCTCGTTTGTTATACCTCTAGCGGTTTCAATTTGATTACTTGCAAGAGATAGCCGAATTAACGTTAGCTTTTCATTGGTTCTGGCAACAGTTAAACTTTGCGTGGTGCTATTGAAGCGGATCTGGTAGTTACTGCCTTCCAAGACAAATAGGTTTTCTCTCTCTGTGCGAATGGATTGAGGGTAGGCAGTTGTTTGTTGTGCGAAGAACACTCTAGCTATGGGGGCTATTATAGTAGCACGTTGCATTTGTTCTTGCTGTAATTGCTGGTAGTTCCATTTCCCAAGTTCTACGCCCAAATCCATTTTTACCAAACGTTCTGCTAAAATTGCCATTTCTATCGGGCCAACACCTCCAGGGACGGGCGTAATGTTTTGGGGGATTCTGTAAGCACTACGATCTACATCACCAGCAGCACCAGAAGCAGTAGGTGTGAAGCCACCATCGACAACCAAGCGATGAGACGGGAGTACATAAGGAGTGAAAATTCCTTGTCTTCCGGTGACTGATACCACAATGTCAGCTGCTTGAGTTCTACTCAAGTCATCGCCGTCTTCCAAACAGAAACAGCTGATTCTACTTGCTTCTAAATATTTGATGACACCATTACCTACAAAGCCACCTCCGCCGACAACTGCAACATTGGAATCCCTTTGTGCGTAGGATTCAACAATTCTGGCGATTCCTTCAGCAGTAGCACAACTTTCAAAGAAATTGTTGCTTTGTCTGCGGACGATATCTATATCTTTTTGTGGTTCTAATAGCCCAATTGAACTTGTAAACTTAGCTGGAATTGGGTATTGAACAATAGCAGCAGTCACCTTACTATTTTCATTAATGGATTGGATAATGTTGTCAAATTGCTCTACTGCAATATTGGGTGAAAGCACAATATAATTGGGAGTAATGCCAATAGCGTTGAACGTTGCTACTTTTTGTTCTGCTGAGATTCTGGCTGCTTCATGTCTAGCTCTTAGTCCGTTGCTGGCATTTTCTGAAGCCTCAAATCTGATGATTGCTACTTCTTTTTGAGATGCTTGAAAAATGGATTTGTATTTTTGACATTCTTGCTTTACGTGTTCTCGTATTAATTGTCCGTCTATGAGTGTCATTTAATATGGAGTTAAATTTGATCGAAAAAATTGTCTGGTACAAACAATCTTCTGAATTCCTAATTAGAATTCATTGGAACTAGGACGTTTAGTGATTTCACCAACTTCTTTACCGTCGCAGGAAACCCAGTTTGTGACGTAGCGTTCAGTGTCATGGAAGCCACTAAATTCAATACTGTTACCAGAACACTTATCTTTGAACCATTGTTCGGCTTCTTGTTCTGTATTGAATGTTCTAGCAGTGACTTCTTCTATTGGAAGATTCCAGTTTGTATTGCCATATAAATCGCAAACATAATGTGTCATATCTGTTACTCTTTTAACAATATCTAAAAACCACTATGACAATTTTAAATCAACAACAGCAGGCTGAATTAATTATCCAACAAGCTTGCAAGGAAAATTTTACTGATAGCGAGAAAGCTATTTACGATGACTTTATTCTGGAAGCGGGGGTAAAAAATCCAGCTAAGATGACTGAGGCTACTGCTGATGCTTTGATTAGATTCCTTAATGGCTGCGAAGCATCTAACGAGTTTGTTGCTAATGTATTAAATCGCCTCGCGCAAGTTGTCCCGGCTCATATTATGACCAAGATTCTTCTTAGTGATAATGACGGTGATGGTGTGCCTTTATACGAGGAATTAAAACTTGGAACAAAGGTTACGGAATTTGATACCTCTTTTGAAATAGCGTCTGCAAGACAAAGGCAATATCAATTTTCTCCAACTCGGAATTGCGATATGGAGTTGTAAGTATAACCTGAACATTATTAGGAATTTTTATTGAAAATATAGATAATACATTTTGAAGTGCGGCATGTGAGTATAAAACAACCTTCCTTACAATAGAAGAATTAAAAACGGGAAATCCTCGAAATAAACCTGACATCAGGCATGATAATGTCGATAAAAAAAGCTTCAGATGAACTCTGTACAATAAATTATTAGTCCTTACTGCATCTGCTTCACCATACCGCTTATGTCAGATCAAAGAGCACCAGAAATCGAGCTGCTCCGTGCAGCGTATGCAGCCTTCAACGCGCGAGACATTGACGCTGCCCTTGCCCTCATGACTCCGGACGTGGTTTGGCCGAGAGCGTTCAAAGGCGGTTTTGTCCGTGGGCCTGAAGAAGTTCGCGCTTACTGGACGGAGCAATGGAGCGAGATCGATCCGCACGTTGAGCCGGTTTCCTTTTACTTGGAGGAGGGCGGGCACATTTTGGTCGATGTACATCAGGTCGTGCGTGACTTGGCTGGAGCTGTTCTTGCCGATGAGCACGTGGGTCATCGATTCACCCTTGAACACGGCTTGATTCAAGCTATGGAAGTGGACAGACTTCCATCGTCCACCCCAAAGACCTAACCACGCGCAAAGAGCGAACAGGCATTTCTAGGGCGGCCTTCTTCTGTATATTGAGTATAAAAATGCGCTACTGTTAATCGCAAGCGCATTCCCGATCGTGTACAGCGATCGCAAGACTCCCAGCCTAAATAATTAGGCGATTCCCCTGTAAGTTTAACTTTGGAAAATTACGCCAGTATCGTTATCTTCATCCCAAAACCACCAACCTTGAGATAATTCACAAAGAACGCGCATTAGTGCTAATTGTTGATGTGTGATTTCCCCACTACCGTAGCTGACGTTACTAGTGCCATCCCATGATTTAAGAATTGATTCTAAATTGTATCCATTGCCCATAATCCAACTGGCGTAGAAGCAGTCTTTGGATATTTCTTCCATGATGGCCAGTAGTTCGAGTGCGGCATCAGGATTGGGTGATTTTAGGGCTTCAAGTGCAAGGCGGAGGTTTTCTTCTCTGTCTGCAATAAACTCCGAAAAAGCTGCTCTATTTGATGGTAAATTGTCCTTTTCAAGTGTGATTAATTTTCCATTTACAATCTTGACTGGAGTTATATTTGAGTAGTCAGTTTGGTCATCTTCACTTGCCTTTACTTTTATAGCTAAAGGATGCCAATGGATGCGTTCAATTTTATTAGTCTGAGGATTTGTCCATGCCCAGAATAGTTTGTGAGATGCAGCACCCTTAACTGTAAGATAAGTTCTTTTATGTCGAATGGGATAGTCTACACCTTCCTCTTGTTTCGCTTGTAAAAATGCTTCTATTGACGGATATTCTTCATTGGGATAAACCATTATCCGTGGTGCTATCGCATATGTGTAACCTGATATGCTGCTATCACCATTTTTACATGGTAACAAATTCCATTTTTCGTTTATTGGATTCTGTATCCAAAACTCAACTGATATTGTCTGTACAAACTGATCTAAAATCTGAATTGCACAAGGATAGTAAAGTGTGAGTTGTTGGTTGCTATTATTCATTATTATTCCATCCATTCGATAGCGGATATGGTTTCCTTTTTGGCGGGAAGTATTTTGACTTCATAGCCATAAAGAATTAATTCGTGCAAAGTTGCTAGTAGTTGCTTGAGTGATATACTGTCCCATTGGCTGCACTCTAATATATGTTTCAATACCTGTTCGGGAGCATTAACCACCCAAAGACTATGAATTCTTTTGTTCCTAAATCCAGCACATAATTGAACAATTGGTTGTAACTCAACTGTTATTTTTGGTACATGAATAATTGCTGAACTTATAGGGATTACTGGTTTATATTCTAAGTTTTTAGATTGTGAAAAATATGGGTCACTGTACCATTGTCCGTCGATTTGGTATGCAATCATTAGGTATGGCAATGCTTTAATTGCATTTATAGTTCCCCATCTAGCAGTTTGTCCTGCATGAAACCAGATATAAGAGCCGTTGTGTATTATCATGTACAAGTTTTATAATTTTGACTTGAGGCTTTGCTTGTCCAGCTAATTGATAACTTCGTCTGTGGTAGAAAGTTTAGGTACTTTGTTTACTGAACAATGATTTCGTATTTGTAGGAATACTTGGTTTCAAATAGCAAATATTATTCATTGCAGTAAACTTTATATTCATGTACAACACTTTAGATATAAGTGATTATTTCCTAAATCACTTATAATCAATGTTTCTCTTGCTGATGTGTGTAACAATTGTGGTAATTAATCTACTAATTTGATGTCTGTTTTAAAACTAAATACTTGCTATAAAATAAAAAGTGCGCTTTTTTAATTGATGGCGCACTTTTATTAAAAATAAATTGATAGTTAAACGTGGTGAAGGATAATATTTATTGCGTCTTGAGTGCTAATTTTATATTGTATAGCAAGTTTATTCATGTTGGCTTCACCATTTGCATGATCTTTGATGATTGCTCGAACAATGTTTGGTGAAACATTAATCTCACTATTGGTAACGACTGGTTTGGGTAAAGTTTGAGAAATAAAGAATTCTTTTCTTCTTAATACATGTATTTGACGATAATGTTCTTTTCTGGGTATCCATAGACAATTTCCGGGGGCAAAATCGCTCTCTTGATCGATACGAGATATAACTGTTCCTTCGGGTGCTAATCCCATATCTTTTAGAAATTGGGCAAAGTTATCACGCCAGGATGCATCAACTTCAATTCCGCACCCACCATGATATTTGTACTGATGGTGGTTCTTGTTATAGCAGATGCGCTTGATGTGTAACCAGGAGTTATACTCGTGGCTTTTGCAGTGACCGTGGATAGTTTTATCGGTTTTGAGGCTGTCCCGTTGCAAACATCCGCAACTTTGCGTTAGCCCTCTTTTTAAACTATTTTTACTAACATATTTTTGGGTTCCGCATCTGCATAAGGTAAGGAGGAGTAGTTCACCCCTTTTCCCCTTAACTTCTATATCAGATATCACTGTTAGTCTCCCAAAATTTACCCCAACTGGGATAGATTCTTTTCTTTTCTTACAACCGCAGTTAGTTGAGCGACCATTGGTGAGAGTGTGACTGTAGACAAGTTTTTGAGTTCCACAATCACACTTACATAATACTTGCTTTCCTTGTTTTTCTATTACAGTCCAACTACCGAATTTTCCACTTATATTAATTACTCGCTTTGTAGTCTCCATAAATTATTTTGGTGTTATTACTGCTGGGTTAAATATTTAAAACAAGCTGTTTTTCTTGCTCCAGTTCCTTCTTTATCCAAGCAAGTTGTTGATCACCAGATTGAGGTTGTGGGCGATTCTTCCCATACTGAACTACCCCATGCCTAAAGACATGAGGTTCCAACTTGCTACGCAAGTTTCGTTTGCCCTCACTGGCTCCGACTCCTCACGCGCTATTGGATTACTAGACATCAACTCTGACCCATTATTGATAGGTGACTTTGAACTAGTCGCAGTTCTCGCTGATTGATTTGACCCGCTCCGCCAACCGTCTAGCAAGGATTGTTCCATCCCTAACCAACCATTTCTAGCTGATGGGATTGACAGAGTTTCTGTTTTTGGATCAACGTACCTACTCAAATAAGCAGAGAAAATATCTCGTTGCATACGTAATCCACATTCTGAGCAATCATGGACACGTTGAGATAATGATTTTTTCTGCCTATTACCACACAAACAAGTTTGAGACAGTGCAGTTTTTCGAGTAGAGAACTTTAGAACTGTACCGCCAGCACTTTCAGCCTTGCGTACTAGTTCTGATTGAAAACTTGATGGTGCTTTAAAACCTATTGACTTACCGTAAATTTGCTGCCAAGCCTTAACATTAATTTTCTCAGTTTTAACTGTTTTACCTAAAGCTAATGTTTGATTTACTAATTGACCGTGCAAAGACTTACGGTGTCCTGCTTGTTTGCGGTCAATTTCACGTTTTTTGTTAGCAGTCTTTTGATATCGTTTTGATGTATGCCAGCGTTTTACACCTTTTTTTACAGTGCCATTGGGATTAAAATTATCAGGATTGTTGGCGCGTCTTTGTCTGTCCATCTTTCGCTGTAATCTTCTAATTTTCTTTTGCTTAGAAGTTAATTCTTCAGCGAATGGTTGCCAAATAGTTTGATTATCTCCAACTATTGCAACAGTTGAAACACCTAAATCAACACCAACAATACCATCACCAATAACATTTTTTGGCTTTTGATAAGCTAATCCTTCACAAACTAACTGAGCGTACCAGTAAGTTTTTTGGTTGATAATACGACGCACTAAGCGAACATATTTAATCCTAGAATTTAAACCATGTAATAATACAGGGTCATTACTATCAATAATTCCCGAAAGTTTTAACCCTAACCATTCAACACTATAACCAGTCCAGCGAATACCTTGCTTGTTAGTTTTACCTTCTAAAGACGCAAACTGTCCTTTTTGTTTAAATCTAGCTTTCTTAGCCTTTCCATAAATTAATCTTTCTAAAGTTTTAAACGCTCTGGTTGCTATTTTTTGAATAGTTTGAGCGTCAAGATTTAATTTAATCCAAACACTAGCTATAGCTGTTGTATTGGCAAAAGATTGTAAATAATAATCGCTAAATCTATAAGCTTCACGCGCTTTTTGAAATGCTGTAGCACGTTCTTTCTTGTTAGTTTTTGAAACTAGTTTAGCTTGATTATATAGATTAGAATTACGAACTAATTCTAATCTAGTTAAACCTTCAGACAATACAGCGTTATACAACTGTCTTCCTGCTTCTAATCTGGCAGCAAGTATAGCCATGTCTTTAGAGGTTGTTTTTAATGGAATTTCAGTTATAAAACTAGGTGTTTTTGCTGCCAAAATTTATCACCTCCCAATACTTATTTATTAGTTTTCTGTATTTTATCATTATAGGTGCGTTGTAGAAAACTATGATACTCCATACCATCAAAGTAAATATTGAAGCTAGGATTAAGTTGAAAGTCTTGAATCATATTGTTATCCTTACTGGGGAAGATATAAACACTTATTTTGTTCTGCTAGCCTATTTGTGTGATAGTTATCAAGAATCATTTTCTTAAATTCTTCTCTTGTTGCTCGCAAGTCGCGGAATATTTTGTTAGTGGGATAGAAGAATACCGACTGTTGACGGCTGTAAAACCAGACCATTTGATTGATACTATAGGTATCATTGCTATCAAGCAGGACGTAACTAATTTGTTGGTAAAAATTTTCTAGAGAGAAGGGACGCTTTTTGGCAGTTGTTCGTACATCGATGAGAGTATTTCCAGCAATTATCTGGCAATCAGCACCTCCAAGATATTGACTTAAAGGGTATGAAGCATTGCAGGTAATATTCCCACTTACTTGATTAGCTACAGTTTGCCAAGTACGGGGTACAATACCGATAATTTGAGATGTATCTTGAATACTAGGAAGCCATTTTTTGAAATATTCTGGTTCAAGTTGAAGGGTTTTTTCTCCTTGTAGAAAGGGTTGAATAATCTCATGTATGTTACGGCTGCGTGCATAATTTTCTAACGCACCCAACAGCATACACTTTAGAGCTTCTTCTTCAAGGGAAGTTGAATTTGTAATACAGTAATCAAAAGCATATTCTATTTTGAGGGCTTTGGCTCCAACCTGAGCAAGACAATTAGTAAACCATGTTTTATCTTCATAGATGCTTCCTAGATACTTAGCAAGTGCTTTGGCGATCGCATTTCCTACTAATGGAAAATCTACACCATCAACTGGCCTGATAATTTCTTGATTTTCTAATAGTTGGTTATGGTTAGTAATCATTTTAATAAGTGTCTGGTTTAGTCTAGAGTCAAACCATCTCCTGATAGGTGAATTTCTGTTTTTTAATTCAGAGGTTAAGCTCACTTTTTGATTTTTCGCTTGAAATACTACATTGAGTATCTGCGTGAGCTTTACGTAGTAATTTCTCCTTGAATTGTGTAATTTAAAACAATGAACTAATCATTTAAATAAATGAAAAGCTTGTTGAATTTGAAATTTGCAACTGATGTCAATTTGCGGAACTTCTAAACCCAAGTTTTTATATTGCCAATGCAACTTTGCAAACTTGGTGACGGGTAATTTATCTAAACTCCACAATTCATCTCACCGCCAAGCCTGCGACTGTGGCGGTGAGATGAATTGTGGATCAAAAACGAGACACCTTCTGACCAAAATAGAGCGTAAGCGAAATCAAGGAAGAGGGTAGTTGAGTTTTTGACAAAATGGTATATTTGTTTATGTTGGAATATGCAACATAAATGCTGGTATTTGAGGCAAAACTTGAGGGACTGAACGAGCAGTATCAATCGCTCGACGAAGCGATTAGAACTGCTCGTTTTGTTCGTAATGCTTGCCTGAGATACTGGATGGACAATAAGGATATTGGGCGTTACGACCTCAATAAATTCTGTGCTGTCCTTGCTGCCGAAGTAAACTTTCCTTGGGTTGCCAAGCTCAACTCTATGGCAAGACAAGCCAGTGCGGAAAGAGCGTGGTCTGCAATTGTTCGATTTTTTGACAATTGCAAGAAATCTAAACCAGGGAAGAAAGGTTATCCACGTTTTAAGAAAGAACAGACTCATGGTTCTGTTGAGTACAAAACCTGTGGGTGGAAGCTCTCTGATGACCGGAGATACATCACTTTTAGCGATGGTTTTAATGCAGGAACTTTCAAACTTTGGGGAACTCGTGACCTGCATTTCTACCAGTTGAAACAGTTCAAACGGGTGCGGGTTGTGCGTCGTGCCGATGGGTACTACGCGCAGTTTTGCATTGACCAAGAACGAATCGAAAAGCGAGAGCCAACTGGTAAAACTATTGGTTTGGATGTGGGACTTAATCACTTCTACACTGATAGTGAAGGTAATCAGGTTGAAAATCCTAGACACCTGCGTAAAAGCGAGAAGTCTTTGAAACGCCTGCAACGCAGATTGTCTAAGACCAAGAAGGGTTCCAAGAACAGAGTTAAGGCGAGAAATCGCTTGAGTAGAAAGCACCTCAAAGTAAGTAGGCAGCGTAAAGACTTTGCCGTGAAATTGGCAAGGTGCGTAGTCCAGTCTAGCGACTTGGTAGCCTATGAGGATTTGCAGGTGCGAAATATGGTAAGGAACAGACATCTTGCCAAATCGATTAGTGACGCAGCGTGGACTCAGTTTAGGCAGTGGGTTGAGTATTTTGGCAAAGTGTTTGGTGTGGTCACTGTTGCTGTGCCACCTCATAGAACTAGCCAAAATTGTTCTAATTGTGGTGAGGTGGTGAAAAAATCTCTCAGCACCAGAACTCATGTTTGTCATCACTGTGGACATATTCAAGACCGTGACCATAATGCTGCAAGAAACATACTTGAGATAGGACTCCGTACCGTGGGGCACACGGGAACGTTAATAGCCTCTGGAGATATCGACCTCTGCGTGGGTGGAGAAATCCCTCCAAGTAAGTCGAGTCGCAGAAAGAGGAAACCCAAAGAGTAATCTTTGGAATCTCCCGCTACACCCGCGAGTTAGCGGAGAGAGGATGTCAAAGTTCAACTTCTCTTGACTTGGTTTTAGGTGCAGCAGCGACAGTTTGCTTTTGAGGGGAGGGTATGTGTTCAGTAGGGGTATATTGCTGCCGAATTTCTTCTCCTCGCCATGCTTGTAAGTCATTCATAATATCTTTAAGCGGAACAAAATCGACGACTGTTTCTCCCTGCTTTTGTGCCTCAGTTGCCTTATAGGTCATAATCTTGAAGTACATCTCTCGCTGGTCGGCAATTGGTAACTTGCCGTTGTTCTCATTTATCCGTTGTAGAATTTCTTCATTGCCTTGATTCATTGCCCCTCCCCAGTCAGGGCCACCATGCTTGACCATATTTGCCCATTCCTTGGCGATGTAGGGGTGAACTGTGACAGGCAAATCGCCAACTGCTTGTATTACTTGTTTTTTGGGTGCAGATGCGGCGGTGGGAGTAGATTGTTCGTTACCAAAGATTTGTTCCAAGTTGAGTTTGCTGGCGTTTTGGGCAATAAACTTAATTTGGTTGATATCGTACTCAGAGATATTCATCTTGCTGACTTCTTTGGTAATGCCGGCTTCGGTTTTAGTTAGGTCAAACCGGACAAGTTCATGAGTACCTTTTTCTTCGGTAGTTTTAAATAATTGCAAGCTGGCTCGATTTTTTTCGGGGTTGCGCGATCGCTTGATGGTAAATTCACCTACTGTAAGTTCTTCCTTATCAGCCTGGATGAGGACATTATTCAGGGTGTGTAACATCTCATTTTGTTTAAATACTTCCAGCGTTTTAATTGTGCCGGCAGGTGCAAGACTTCCCAAGCTGTTTGCTACATCACGGATATCGGCATTGTTGAGGTCAGGTAGCTTGCCATTGTCGCCTAAATATTCTGCCACCATGAGAAACTCCTGACGTTCAACAGGTAACATCTCTGTAGGCTTTTTCATGATTTTGGGTTCTTCTTTTTTGTTGAGTTTAAAATCCATCAAAGAGTTCTCCCACCCAAATAATTCATCACTGCGGCGATGAATGCTAACGGTGTCTCCCTGTTGGCGAATCACAAATGTATCGCTACGGTAAATACGTGAACCATCTTGTTCAAGAGTGCCGTATTTTTTTAACATTGCGATCGCAGTTTCAGCAATGTCTTTATTTTCCCCGTTGTAACGTTCTTCCTGCGCTTGTTTATTATTAATTTGATAAATAGGTACTTCAACCTGACGCGCCCACTGTTGCGCTGCTGGCTCTACATCTTGAGAATTAGCTACTTCTTGATAGGTAAATTCAGGTGCATATTTTTTTCGATTATTAGTTGCTTGCTCCTCTGGCTCTTGTATAAAAAACTGATTGGGAGTTACATTTTTATTTACCTCCTCTTCAGCTGGATTTTGAGATTGATGGTTACTAGTAACTATCCGTCGAATTTGAATAGTTTCTTCGGACTGTGCGATTTCTTCTTGAAGATTATTGACCACATCATCTTCAAGACTGTTATCTACCTCTATTTCAACAGATGAGTTTATTTCTTGATTTATGGGCGAACTGTTTTCATCTTGTATTAACTTATTGGTCGAAAATTGACTATCATCTAACGATGAATTGTCTTCTATAGCAGTTAAATTTTCATTATCATCTTTTGTATCTTTATAATTGTTAATAATGTCAGCAGATGGTGGTAGCAGCTTAATTAATGGTTCACTTGCCACATCTATTATTTCATCTGGAGTAAGTATTTCAGTGACGAGATTAGTTGTACATTTACCTTCGCTATTTTGTTCGTAGATAACGATTTGTTTTTCTGAACCATCTGACTCTAGATAAGCTGTAATTTTCAGAGTATTATCACTTGTTTGCTGATAATTATTATTTAAATTGGGTACATTTTCTACTAATCTTGCAGCAATTATTTGTGCTTGATAGTCAGTAAAAGGTTCAGTTTCTATTGTGTATTGACCTTCTACTAATACATCGGGCATTAACACAATATTAGTTTCTTGATTGCTTTTTATACTTTGACTGGTTAAATCTACCTTTTCCCATTTATATGCACCAGGGGTAGATTCATCAGGTACAAGATTGTAGATATCTTTGCCAACTTCAACGGCAATTTTACTTGCTTCTTGAGCTTCTTTGAGTTTTTCGAGAATTACTTTAGTTATCTTAATAAGTGCATTAATTAGGCTTTTACTTAATTCTCGACTTGTTTGAATTGCAGTATCGGCTGTACCTAAATATGATTCATTAATTTGAGTGTGTCTAGGATCAAACATATATTAAATATGGTGGAAATAATCTATAAATTCAAACAGTCTGACTGTGCTTTATAATAACCAGTTGGTCATCAAACTTAAAGTTTTTAGAAAAAGCTCTTGTACGCATCAACAGGTAACGGTGCATTGCCCGCTTGTACGGGTGCTTGTGGTATAGGGAACTTCCGATCTACTTCCTTGACTCGTAAATCTAAATCTTCCTGTGTCGGTTTTTTCTGGGTACTTTTTCTAGCAAGCTCTTTGATGAGTTTATCCCAGCGAGCGTCATTTTCTTGTTCTAATCCAATGATATATTTAGGGATTTTGATATTTTTTAATAGTGGTACTGAACCCTCATTTTTATTACTATAAGCCGGGTTGATAAATAGACATTTCCCAGGTGGTAATTTGAGGAATTGGGCTGGCTCGAATAGCTTGCGAGTCCGTTCTTGTTCGCTGATAGATGTGCTGGATTTACCCCCTCCCGTTGAGCGAGATTTTTGTTTATATTTAATTTCCTCTTCACCTAAATATGCAGAAAATAATCGTGCTGATTCTTCTTCACCAGGATTAAAAACAAATTTTGTACCGCACGCGCCAAGGATAGCTTTAGAGATTTCTTTACCATAAATCTTTTCAAGCTGACCCATATTTTGCCAACCCAGGATACCGCAGAATCCTTCGGAACGAGATTCGTTAAGCCATCTAAATAAATCTGGAAGAAAGATACTTGGCAACTCGTCAAGACACACTACTAATGGGCCATCTTCCTTACGTTTTTTGGCAATACTGCGGGAAACTACCATGTGAAGAATACTAGTCATCAGGGGGCTGACAGCATCGCGGCGTTCGCGGTCTAACCCGAAGATAATCATCTGTTTGCGTTTTACCTCCAGGGGCAAGGTTGTTTTACCAACAAAGCATCCCAATGTACCCCTTGCCATGAACCGGGTGAACATCAATGAAGCACTACCAGCAATACCCGCTACAGTTTTCTCTGAGCCAGCCGAGCTAAATAATTGACCAAAAGCTATCCTAATCCAAGGGTTTAGTTCGGCTGCCATCAAGCGTTCGACCATCTTCTCGCTAGAAAGTATTGCCGCAGCCGTCATAATATCAGCGCGATGGCTATGCCCGCCGGAGGCATCGCCAAACTCTTTAGTTAGCATTAAAATAGCCTGGGTCAACTGGTCGCCGGCGGGGCCAAAGAAAGCATCCTCAGACGCATTACCTAACAGGCGGAAGTTTTTGTTAATTACCGTAGCTAACTGCCGTGCGGTTTCAGCATCGCTACTGTCGCGCAAGAAATCGATTGGGTTACATACCTCTGATTCGGGAAATCCCGGTGCAAATATATGTACGTCATACCCCTTGGATTTGGCATAACTGGCGATTTTGGCTTGACTGGCATACTTAAAATCGTATAATACTATACCAAAGCCTTGGTCAATTGCTGAGTAAATCATCGGGTTGATAGCCGAGAATGATTTACCGCTACCGGGTGCGCCAATTACAGCAGTTCCGCGTTGGACATCGGGTACATAAACTGGAACTCCGCCACCCCCCTTGGGTAATTTTTGACCCTTGTATTTGTGTACTCCAATATATAAACTGGCACTATCGCACTTAGGAGCGACGATTTGCTTGAGGGCTTTTTTCTTAGCTTGAGCGGTTTCCTTTGCTCCACCCCAATAGCTAGTAGCAAGCTTGCCTTTTTTACCATTACTAAAAAGCTGTAAAAGCAATAATAAGCCAATTCCCCCGGCCAGTGCCAAACCTTGAGTTGACATGAACTTATCTGTATACTTACTAAAGTCAGTATTGCTATTTTTATGAGCAGCTTTTACTTCTCTAACTGTCTTAGTTTTAGCAGTTGCAAATAGATAATTATTCATATTAATCTGTATTAATTGCATGAGGAAATCGAAGAAATATGCGGTGAAGTGAAGTTGCATATTTCTTCATTAGTTATCTGGTGTGTCCTCTCCAAGTCAAAAGTTAAAGAGGATAAATTCTTTTATGATTGCCTTTTTACTTGTTAATTTTTAGGTACGGTGAGGGGCGTACCAAGGATAATTGGGTCTATCTCGCGGTAGGTGAAGAAGGGAACTGGGCCAATGAAGTAGGGCGAGCAACCCAAGTCAACCCATCCCCGTTTGCAGATACGGAAGAACATCGCGGTGGTGATACTGCCGTCCGCTTCGTTAATGTCCCAGATGACTTGTTTAAATGATTTCCCAAAAGGATGGCGACCTGTGGGTTCTTTGCCACCGTTGAGACTGCCCAAGATGCCGAATCCGCCTTTAACGTTTTGGTCTTTGCCGGACATCCATTGTGCGCCAGTCACAATATCGCTTCCCGAAACTTCGATGTGACCACAGGTTTTCTCGCACGGGACATTAAACCCAGCTTGATAGCTACCGCTTATTGACTTCCAACGTCCGCTTTCAAGCGAACCGAGGGGTAGGTCTACTTTGCCGATAAAGCTAACATCGGGGATGGGAACACTGGGGAACCGATCGAACGGTACATCAGCTAATCCCGGAACCTTACCAATTGTTGTGTTTTGCCAGTTAGTAAAGTCTTTTAGCTGTGCATCCTCAATACCAGGGATGCTGGTGAGTTTATATTTATCAAGTTTGACATACTCACCAAGTTCCACTTCTCCGAGTTGGGGATAATTGTCCAGCACCTCACTAACAGTTTGGTAGCTTGCGGTGCTGCCTGTTACTTTGGTCACTAGTTCTTGAATCGGGGGGATGGCTCCGACTTCTGAATCTTCTAAATTAGGAATTGCTTCGGCGAGGTCTTCAAGTGTTTGCCAATTGAGTGTTTCAAAATCTGACAGTTTGAGATTTTTAAGTTGAACGCCCGTGATGTCAGCGATATCTCCAAGCGTGAAATCTTCAATCTTGAACTCGGTTGCTTCAAAATCGCCCAGTTCCATGACTTCAGCAAGGCTTTGTCCGGCACTCCAGGTGCGTGTTTCCTTCATACCAGGGTTTTTGATATTAGGGAATTCAACGCTGCCAGCACCGCCAAATTTCATGTTTCTAAACGTGATACTGCTCCAATCGGGAGTAGGTGCGCCATTGACGTATTTTGTTGCAACGGGCTGTGGCTGTTTGGTTTGTTTTGTCTTATCTATCGAAGTGTTCAAATTTGAATACTTCGATGGAACTGTTTGAGCTACCGCTTTTTCGCCGAATAAGAGACTGCCGATATTATAGCTACCTCCATATCGGATTAATCCGTGTAGGGCAAGCCCAGCAATAAGTCCTGCAACCATTAGGTAGCGTAATTTATTAAATTTTTCCATCCGATACTCAAGCCCTCGGTTGGTTTTGTTGTGAGTAGTTTCCTGGCTTGCAGCTCTCACTGGTACAATCGCAGTGACCTCTGGTGTAGTATCTAAAATTTGGTTGTTAGCGGCCAGATTTTCGGTATACATCACTATTTATTTAAAACTTGATTTACCTGGATTTGTTGTGAAAGGGTTATTACGCTGTGGTGGTATTTCTAACAAGCGCTTTCCACCCAGTAGCATGAGTTTTTCAACCAATTGCATTGATACTCCGGCAGTGCTGGCGGCGACGACAAGTTCTTCTCCTTGCGATCGCAACTCCACAAGTTGGTTCAGACGCTTCCAGAGCTTGCTGTCTGTAGTAACCCACTGGTTTTTTAGAGCAACTTGCATCCCTTTGGCGATATGTCTGCTATCAGATAATGCGGTGTAACTGACCTTTGGTTTTACTTCTTCAGGTTTGCTGGGAGTATCGCCAATAATTTCAATTTGGCTGTACTCTGGTGTGCCACTGCCCGCTACAATTCGGAAGTGATAGCTTTTCCTTGTTGAGCCAGATTCGGTAATCACCGTCATGTGCGCCCCGTAAGGAGCTGGTGGTAAACCGGGGATTTTGACTGTCTCGATGCGGCGAATGTGAATTAGTCCTGCACCCGTACTGCTTCCAGAACACTTACCTAAGCCCTCAAGACATCCGTCTACATCAAAAACAAACCTAGATGGGTCATCCAGCCAGATTTTCTTGATGATTTCTCTGGTGTTGTAGAACGATATTGATACCCCATGTCCAGGCCAGACCTTTACTGTCTGCAATTGGGCATTTTCCCCTGACACCTGGGACGCTGCAACTTGACGGATAGTATTTGCTAGTACAAGTTGGTTTGGTGCAAGCATGGTGGCGATGGTGAGGCATCCACCAAAGGCGATTGCGCGGAGCGCAGTGCCAGAGGCGATCGCCTCTGGCATCCTTAAACTAAAATCGGCTATATCTCTTAGTTTCACAGCTTGATTGACCTATCGACTTTGATTGTGATTTTGGTGTCTTTAGGCACATACCAAACATTGGGACGGCGGTTGATTTCGTCAGTAGCACGTTCTGTACGCTTGCTGATTGTTTCGCCAAGTTTGCCAAAAGCACCTTCAAGGAAAGCAGCTCCCAAGTTGCGGTTGTTATTGCGGCTGCGAGTTCTTGTCCCACCTAAAGGCAAATCTTCTGTGACTTCTTCATCCGGCTGGTTAATAATTTCCCCTACCTTGGCAAGACCAGCTATTGTCCCTAATGTGGCATCATATTTGGCAATTTCAGATCCCTTGTCGTCGTAAGGTCTGGCGATTAGGGGTGAACCCGCCTCTCCCAAAACTGATATCGTTCCAGGTGATAGAGGATATTCTGTGCCGTCTTTGAGGATGGCCGCGACTTCGGCACGCACACCTGATGTGCTATCAACCGAAATCATAGCGATAGTTACCTGTGTTCCGGCGGGAATGGCTATTTCCCCAGTATTGCTATAAAGCGGCTCGTCCAACCGGGCGACAAACCGTAATGTATTTGTCTGCTCCTGGGAACGACTGTTATTACTGGTTTGGGGCATAACGAGTGGAGTTACTAGGGTTGCACTTGCAAACGAACCGACAACTAGATACTGCGGTTGTGTTTCTTGGAGTATCTGCGCTTCTTCTGGCAGGTAGTTATTTGCAACTTGCTCAACTTGCAGAGTAGAGTTGTTTTCTTTATTACTAGCAAAACTGGATTCTACGGTCTTTTTTTTGTCAAGTTCTAAGCTAATTTGTGGCTGTTTCACCGAGAAACTATAAATCACTGGCATGGCTTGATTGTTATCTTTGTCACTAGTATTGCCATACTCAGGAGTACTATCATTTGTGGTTATAGGTTGCCAACGCGGGCGCAGTTCTTCAACTTGATTAGGAGTATTGGTAACTGTTTCGGTATTCTCGCTGCGTCGGCTACGACGACGACGGGAGCGATCGCTATTTTGTTCTGCTGGGCGTAATGTTTCTTCAGTTTTAGCTGTAACTTCTGCTACTGTTGTGTTTGTAGGTTCACTGACAGTAGTACTGGCTAGCATATACTCAACTCGACCAACCGAACCCAGGTTACGCAGGCGTTCGAGTTCAGCTATTGGGTCTTTGGCGACACTCTGGTTGCTAGCAACTAATTGTTTAGCAAATTTTGGCAGAGGAGCGCTAGGACGCAGAGGTGGTATTGGCTGTGAGGCGACTACTCTACGTGTTGGTCTAACAGGTTCGGATGTTGCTTCCCGGTATACACGTCTTCTGGAAGTAGGGGGAGTTTCTTGAGCAACTACCCTTCGTTGTCGAATAGAACGGGTTTTCTCTTGGTTTTTGGCTTGTTCTTCTTCAGTAGCTTCTTTTTTCTCCTCTTTGTCTTCCGTGTTAGCTTTACCATTTAGGGCATCCAGTTCTTCCTGTTGCTTGGCGAGAGCAAGCTTGGCATAAACATCGCCTTCTTTTTTCTCAGATGCGGCAACCGTGGGAGTTGGAGTAGTAGTTAATTCTGGTTTTTTTGCGTTTTTACCACTCCCATTCATCATGCCGTTGAGGACAACAAATATAACTAGAAACCCAGCACCAAATGCACCACCAATAATTCCTAATCTTGACCAGGGAGATGTAACAAAGTCGTGTTTAGTTTGGATTAACGCGGGGTCTTCTACTTCAGTTTCATCTTCTTCAACCACCTCAAATTGTGAATTTTCAACTTCATCTTCTTCTGTACTATCGATTGGTAAAAGACTATTTACAGAAGATATGTGTTTATTGGAAGCCTCATTTTCTAGCTGTAACATAGTTCTATGCTTGATTAATTATTTTTATTTCTTGCCGAGGTTATAATCAATAATTTGAGTAATTTCTAAACCTGGTTCTCTTACTAAATAAATTTTCTTATCGAGTTCAGTTGGCTTATTTGGTAATTTGGGAGTATCAATAGCTTCGACAGTGATTGTTTTGTTAAATGCAATTCCTCTGCCTTGGTTTTCGTTTCTATTAAAGCTTACGAGCGTAGCGATATAATCAACTTCCCACTGTCCATCCTTAATTTTTCTGGGTTCAGAGATATGGCGGGTGACGAGCGAAACTTGAACTTCACCGTTAAATACACCACTTGGAACGATTTCTGCTAATTTCTTGAGAAAGTTTGCCCGGAAATCTTGATTTTCAGATAGTGCAAATGCAGCTTCCCAGGCTCTAGTCGGAATTTTTTTTCTACTATTTTTTGTTGTTTGAATATCTATTCCCCTATCAGGTTTAGTGACATTTTCGCCATTCTCTGTTGCTTCGATTATTCCGTTCCAACCGAACATTTTAATCATGCTATCTGAGATAAAGCGTTTGATAGTTTCGGCTTCGCGTTCATTAGGAGCGGCAAATTTACCAGGTGAAATAGACCCATCTTGGAGTTGAACAATCGTCATGCCTTTGACATGATGATTTGTACTAGCAGTCATGCCAATATTTATGATTTGCAATAGGGTAGATAAGATAGTTCCTCCTGCTGTAACCGCGATCGCCATTGCAATAGGTGTGGAGGTAGATTGACCATAACTGAGAAGCCGAGCCGGTTGAGATTTAGACTTAGGTTTAAGCATATTTATTTGTTAATTACTTTTTAACTTTGATTTTGGAACTAACAAATTTGGTGGCATTGACAGCAACCGTAGCAGTTGTACTTGCTCCACCTGTAGCGATTCCTGCTGCAATTTCAGAGCCAAATGCTACTGTTTTACCTAATCCTGTCCAAACAGCTATTCCACCACCTGCGGCTAATGCAGATGCCAGGATAGGAGAAACTAACCCAACAAAAAGCAGAAATATCATCGGTTGATTTTGTTCGGAATTAGCGATAAGTTGTCCGCATAAACCAATAATCATGTTGAAGCAGAGTTTCGCCATTCCAACGGTGAAATATCCAGTTAGCCAAGCGAAAATAGGTTTTGCGCCAAAGGGGAGTAGCGAACCCCCTATTGCCAACGGGCCAAGTAGGGCAGTTAAAAGCATCGTAAATTCGATACCCCACTGGTAAGCGTTATTGAGGGCGAGGAGGATGACTGCGACAAATCCGGTAATCATCGAACCGATTGTACTGGTGATAGTATTACCAATCTTTTCGGCGATTTGACCAGGGGAGAGATTTTCGAGCGCGTCTTTAGCATCAGATAAAGCCTGAAGTGGGTTAAATTCCCAACTACCGCTATCGGGGGCTTCTCCTTTAAATAGATCGGGCGCAGAGGTTTTAAGTTCTGCTTCTGCTTGTTGCAAGCAGGTGATTGAATCTTGCGTGTTACCAGGGATTGAGCGGCATCTTTCCATTGCCGCCCCTACTTGCTGCTGGAGGGCAATATTGCCGACTGCGCGGTTGAATGCTACTTCTAGGTTGGCTCCGGCAGCAGTAAATTCCAGGATGTCATTATTAACAGTATTAATGTATCCCCGGATGGCGAGTGTTCCACTTCTGAGTAAAGTGCCATTGTTAGCTAGTAGTCCGATCACCAGAATGGGCCATATCCAACTGGAGAGAGCTTTCATATCTTCTTGATTTATCCAGTTTTTGCCTAACTCAACCATAAAAAGGGTGAGTGTAGCGATCGCAAAAAACTGACCAACTTTGCACATCGAGCCGTACAAATTGCCGTTGAGGGTTTCCTGCCAAAGTTCATTAAAACCTTCTGCTACTAATTGCGCTCCAGCTGACGCATTTTCTAAAATGTCTTGCCCAAAGAATGGGTCGGTTGCAATTACAAGATGTTCTAACATGGTCTGTATTATGTACCTGATGGAGAATTGGTCATCTCAATTGCAGAGATGACCAACTAATTAAGGTGAATTATTCACCTGCGGTAGTTTTGAGACTGCTAAACCCACTGATTTCGACATACTGAGCGCTGATACCGTCCATCATCAGGTTTTGACGGCGGCGATCGCTTGCCCCTTGTTCAGCAAGTTGAGATAGCATTAGGTTAGTTTGCTGGGCATCGTGCCGTGTTTGCAGTCCGTCAATGCGAGATTGACCCAACATTGAGACAATTTGCGAGTTTTGGGCAGCAATGACCTTGAGGATGTTTTGTGAAGCATCCATTGGTTGTGCAGATTCTGCGAGTTCTTTGGCCTCAGCTACAGTTTGTTCAGTTGCTTCTATCTCATTTTTGGTACGTTCCTGACCGACTTCCCCCAATACGCTGGCGATCGTAGCGCGGGTGGTTTCTCTCTCCAGTTCGTTAGCTGCACTGACCGCAGCTTCAACTGTGTTGCTTTCATTCCAGTTACCCTTGTTCTTGAGTTGCTCTTTGAGCTTTTCGGCTGAGTTTACTGGATCTGGCATATCCATACTGCCAGTCTGAATAGCAGTTTTAGCTTCGCCTTTCATCCCACCCCATTTATTGGTTCCTGAAGTGAGTTCCTTTTTGGTTTCCTCAAAATAGTTATTGAATTTCCCTAAAACCTTGAAGAAATCATCAATTGAAAAGGCGTAACTGGGTGCTGTACCGAGTAAAGTAACCAGACCAATTATTGACCCGATTATTACTCCTTTCTTAGTAAACTTGAATTTTGGTTTCATACTTTTCGTGGATAAAATAATCGATGTGGCAATTAAAGTTAAGCCACTTGTTTATGAGTTATTGATTCTTCTTGTTATCAATCCAGATTATTCTTAGCTTTACTTCTATAATTTATGCTGACTTTAATTGCTGATTGTTATTGTTATCCAGTAATTGTTGTGCTTCTTGGCTTAACTCATCTCCCCGAAGCATCTGTATGTAGCTTTCTGAAAATTTCACCATACCCAGCATTGGATTATCGGCATATTTATTGAGAAATAGAGTGCGTAATTCTTGCTCATTTGGGTTATTTGCTACTGCTGCAAGTAAGCAATAAGCAGGATAATACCTACAGAAAGTAAGTTTGCCGTTATCATCAAGTAACCACTGTGAATAAATACTTTCGCGTTTTGGGAAGAATGCTTCGGTACTATTGCGTGAGATAATTTCATAAGGGTATTTAAACCTGTTCACAAATGGGTCAACTGCCGATGTTTGAATCCGACCAATCAAGCGAGTTGTGATGTTAGCAAATATCTTAGAAGCAGACTTACTTTGGAAAATACTTTCTGGTTCTTGGGCAGATAAAATTACACGTATGCCTGCTTTTGCACCGTTAGCGCAGAGTCTACCAATTAACTCGGCTATGCTCTCAAAATTGAATAAAATTGGTGCTTCATCTAAGAAAAATATTGATACTTTAGATGATAAAGCTCTACGTAAGGCTGCGGAATAGGCACTCAGGGCAAGGACTGCGGCATCGGCTTCACTCCCAAGCGATCGCAGTGCGAATACAAGCAATCGAGCATCAGTTCTAAAGCTAGATGGGTTGGCGATTGATTGCCCAACTCGTGAATTTAGCCAAAACTTTAATCGCAATCTGATTTGGTCAAGAGCATCGAGAATTTCTTTACTATTATTGGTGATGGAATCGAGTTTGATAAATCCAGGCGAACAATAATTATAGAAATCTTTAAGTGTAGGAATATCTGCCCATTCAGGTGTTCCCAATCCATTTTCTAATGCTAGCTTGTACCGAAGTTTGATATCTTCATCGTTGTAAAAAGTTTCAATTGTAATTGTAATGATACTTTCAATATTTGATACTGTTGTCGGACTTACCCCTATAGGATTTGTCCCTAGTACCATTATCATTAATGTGGATTTCAAGAATTCCTTGAAATCGGTCATTCTCTCTTTAATAACTTCAGGTTCATACCCCCTTAAATCAGGTAATTCAAATAGATTATTCGATTCTTTACTAATATCGAAATACGCCCCTTCCTCTCCCATAAATTTGGTGTAGTCAGTAAACGTGCTAGTACCATCGGGTTTAGGATAATCAAGCGCAATTACGGGAATGTTTTGAGCCAAGGCAGGTGTTAATAAACCTGCTACTAAGACAGATTTACCCGCACGAGTAGTACCAAAAATGGCAAGATTTTTGTGCTGCTTGTACAAGTCAAGATGTACTGGGGTTCCTCCCTCTTCAGCAATTAGCTCAAACCCGGATTTATCTCCTGTAGCTGTTCTGACTATTGGCATGAGTCCGGGAACTTCTGATGAGAAATAGGGGAGACGACGGTTAAAGGGTCTCGTGAGTAAATTTTCCCAAACAACAGGTACACATTGTAACCATGTTTTCCAGGCATACTCGATTTCTCGATCAACTACAGCAGGTCGCAAGAAGCAGCTAGAAAGGTATTGACAAGCTTCATCAAGTTTTTGACGACTGTGACGATGGACACAAAAAACAACAGCAGTATGGATGGGGAGACTGCCTCTGAGGATAGTTTCTTGTGCCTTAACTGCCTCCTCAATGTTCATATTGGCTTTTACGTCAATTGACCCCTTCTCGGAAGACATGGCACTGGAGGTAATTGACTGTTTGGTAATCCGTTGCAGAGCAGTTTTGGCAAGTCCCTGGTTGGCTTTAGATAGCTGGCAGATAATCTCGGTGTCGGAGATTTTTTCTTTGGATATTACCTCCCAGAGGTATCGAAGCTGGGCGTATTCGTCTACCCAGCCCTGGGGCTTTTCGCTAAATTGCAGGACACCAATATACTTGTCTTGTAGTCTTACCCAGCTGCGATCGAGAAACGGGACAGATTTTTCATTCTCCAGCATCAGGTGGCGAATGTGGAAATCGCTAGTTTGAACTTCTCGAAGTCCCTCTTCATCTAATATGAGGGGATTGGGAACTTTGGGTGCATCGCTACGGTTAAATTGGCTCCAAAGAATTGACCATACTTCCTCACTTGTGACTGCTCGTACTGCTAGCCCCATCGAGTTTGTCAAAAGTTGTTCCCACCGTTGAAACCCAGAGGTAAAACTATCCCGTAAAATTGTTTCGATTCGTTCTTGCCGAACACCGTGAATTTGTCCAGTAAATTGGAACCAAGCATTTTGCAATTGTTTGATAGTTTTTTCAATTGCATCATTTGAGCGACTGTCTTCAGAAGCCAGGACACTATAGGTACACCAGAAACGTAAAAACTTATTTTTACGAGTTCCCGCTTTAGTGAGTTCTCTTGCTCGCAGACGTTCCGATCGCACTAATAAAGTTAGTTGCTCTAGGTCGCATTTATCCTCTATCTTTTTGAGTTCCTGCTGCCGGAGGAAATCATCAGTGAACGAACCAAGATGAATTGTTAAGGTTTCGCGTTCGGGAAGTTCTTTGAGTCCACCCTCAATATTTTCAAAAATCGGGAGAATCTGTTCTTCTGGTAAGGACGGGTGGACTCCTTGTACGTCGAAGCAGAACTTAATTTGAATATCTTCTTTTTTCTGGAGGATGAGTGCGCCGATATCTCTGCGACCAGCAAGCGAGATACTTGCAATCCCGGCTAAATGAGTAATATCCTCGAACGGTGTCAGATTTTTGACAACACCTAATTGTTCGGTATCGAGGGATTTTTTACCAATTTTGTCCTTTATTTTCGTTGAGGCGGTCGAACTCATAGCCTGTAGTTTCGTTCGGTGATATTTTTTACTTGAGGAACTTTATCTGCGTTTTTTCAGCTGGTGCTTTTTCTGGGATTGAGGTTGTAGAGGATTAACGAGAGAAACAAAAGGTTTATAGCCACGGGTAATGCGGGGCGTGCCGACAAACTTACCGAAGAAGGCTTTGTTGGAACTTACCGTCCACCAAGTTGCCCATCCCCAAGCAGTTACCATTCCGGTTGCCAGCCAGGAAGCTTGCATAAAACCCTTGACTACCATGTAAGAGATGAGAGCGATCGCACTCCAGGGAACAATTTGGTCGGCGGGGAATGGCCCAAGGCGTGGCTGTTCTCCTAATACGCGGTTGACAGTACGAAATTCCCGTTCTCTGGCCATTATTTACCAAAGGCAAAAGTCAGTTTTTGAAATCTTGATGAGTGGCACTTGTGGAAGTGTGCCACTCGTGGTGGCTTTTTTGACGAGTGACGTATCAGCCTGTTACCAGTCCTGCAAGCAAGTCTCCGACTACAACTGTGAGGGCAACGATAATTGGTGTACGGGCGATCGTTTGCCAATCTTCGTCGTTTCTGGCTGCTTGAACGACTCTAATAAGACCAATACCCAGGTAAATTAGGAACAAACCGCGCAGTACCGCAAATACGTACCTAATAATATCTTCATTGACACCAGTAAAGTATTCTGTGAAGAAGTCCTCTGCGTTTTGCATGAACTGGGCGTTTGCAGGTGCAGTGGCAATGTCCAACATAAATACTACACCTACCAAGCAAAACAGGACAGTATAAATATTGATGCCATACTTGCGCTGCCATTTCTCAAAGTTGGAAAGTAGCAAGTTTGCTTCCTTGGGTAGTAACGCTACGATGCCAGTTCCAAACGCGAGTGATGCCATCACCATGTGGTGGAGTGAAATATCTGCAATCATCAAGCCAGTACCAACAGCCATTAGTCCGGCGATGCTGGCGTTTTCTTTCCAGTTGCGCTTTTTGCGGCGGGTGGAAGCGGGGTATCCGTATTCTTCGTAGGAAGGAACGCGATCTGCGCTTCGCAGCAGCGCTTCGCTATCGCTGCCAAAATCAGATTCGTAGTCTGTTCTCATAAAAAGATTATTTCAGAAATTAGTGGATGAAACTTTGTAGGGGTAATTAAGGCTGAATTACTGCTTTTTACCTAAGTTTTGATTGGAGTAAATATCTGCTCCAACTTCTCACTTGTGAAATTATTTTATGGGATTAATAACCGTGAAATCATCTAAAAATTTTCTATTTTTAGACACTATGTTTTTCAGTAAATCATTCAATGAAAACTCAGACAAATTTGCTTGACAAGTTCCAACAATTAAATCAGTGATTTATTTCATAATGTTTGACCCCCGATATAGCTTATATCGGGGGTCAAACATTGATATATGAGGTAGTGTAATTACGGTTGTTTACCGCTAGGTTGTTGTGATGGATAAACTCTCTGTCAACTAATTCTGCATTATATTTGTGTTGAAATCGAGTTGGATTTTCTTACCTACTTTGAGATTGAGGGTTTTGGTACTGTTAGCAGGTAGTTCAATCACCTGGTTAACAGGATAGACTGAATCGTACTTAGGACAGGTTTTGGTTTTGCAAGGGGGAGCTGCTTCTACGATTGATTTGATAACTCCATCTCGCAGGAATATCATATCTAAAGGAATATACGTATCTTTCATCCAAAGTTTAACTTTTTCAGGTTTGTCGAGGACAAACAACATTCCGTGATTTTCAGGAATCGAATTACGAAATTTGAGACCGTGGGCATATTCTTTTCTATCGTTAGCTAATTCGAGTTGAACTGTTTGATTGTTACTGGTAAAGGTTGCGCCAATAGGTAAATACTGGGGCTGGCGAGTCCAAAAGTATAGCGGTAGGGGTGAGAGGGCAGCAGTAAAACCAGCAATTGGCCCAACAAATTTGATAAATTTGATGAATTGGTAAAATAGGCTTTTTTCTGGATTTTGTGCTTGTTTAGTTTGAATGTTGGTTTGAGCAGTTTGTCTTGTAACTTCCATAGTTTTAGCTAAATAAGGTAGTAAAGTGGTTAGAAATGGCAAGCATTATGAACTGTTGAAATGTTTTGGTTACATTTGCTTTCGTCCAAACATGATGAAACTTTGAATTGATTTATGAGGTGTGCTAGCTGAAAATATCAATGTTGCCAACAGCAAATTTGCTTTCATCGAGGGGGCTACTAGGTAAAGCTTGTTGGTCAGCTTTATTACGCATCGACTCGACTCTATCAGCTTCGCGGATGGCAAGCGGGTTAATCTGACGGCGTTCTTCTAGTAATGCCTCGATTGTTAGTTCAAGTGTGGGGAGTTGGCTTTCTAAGTAGGTATCTTCTGTTATGGTTTCGCAGAATATGCTACTAGCGGCGCGTTCTACAATTGTCTGGATTTCTGCACCTACACAGCGATTGGTGGCTTTAAGAATTCTGCGCCACTGTTCTTCACTCCAGGGGTCGCCGCCATTGCGAAAACGTTCGTCAAATCGGGCAGCGTGCAGTTTGAAGATACTATATCTTTCCCCATTATTGGGCAGGTCTACTTTAAATAAATAGTCAAACCGTCCAGCACGGGTGAGTTCGGGTGGCAGCCATTCCATGCGGTTAACTGATGCGATGACCAGTACATCTGACGTGCGTTCTTGCATCCACGTCAACAGCTGCCCAGCCAGCCGTTTGGCGAGGTCATCATCCCCGGCGAAGCCTTTATCAAAGTCGTCGAAATACAAAATTACTTGGTTGAGCCTATCTGCCAGTCGCAACAAGCGTTTGAGTTTCATTTCTGCTTGGTTGCCAAAACTTCTAAAGTTGCCCCAATCGACCATGATGAGGGAAATACCCATATTCTGGGAACAGGCTTTTGCTGAGTGTGATTTTCCCGTCCCCGGTGGCCCCACAAGCATAATTCCCTTGGGTACGCGCAGATTGTATTGTTTGGCACGCGGCGTAAGCAATCGCTTGAACTTTTTGAATGACTGCTGCATGAGTTCTAACCCACCAAGTTCGACTTTTGGTGGAGGTAAGAATTCGATGTCATACAAGCGATTGAGCAATTGAATTTTTTTTGCTAGTAGAAGCTTTGCTATCTCACTGGAATTTCCTAAGTCATGATTTTTTCTAATATCGGTTAGGCAAGAAATAATATCAGAAATATACAAACCAGCACTAGCGTTAGCAATTTCTAAATAGTCTTGTTCTGTATAAATTAAAGGAAATAAATTACTGCTAATTAAACTAGCAATTATTTCCTGTGTATCTGGTAATTCTTGACTCCAAAGGGGTATTTCTGCTGCTATTTCGCTTGCTATATCAGCATTGGCTCCTAGTAAAATGGTAGTCTTATCACTATTGTTTGTATGAAATTTTAGATTAACTAGCGACGACTTAATCCATTCTGATAGAAGAACAAATTCAGTATCTTTAGTTATGCTTTCTTGTAACCAAGGAAAAATATTCTCAACGATTAATACTCCAGTGCCAGAATAAACCCTCCAAAAATTGAGTACTTGAAAATAATCTTCTGTCTTTTGTTTGATGGAAGGTTTATAGTCAAGAAACTCTTGAAAAATAAGATTACTTTCGGTGCTGACGACTAATTCTTTAATACTGTCCTCGCTTAAATTCCATATATAGACTTTTTTACCTACTTGCTGACAGGAAGTAGTAATACGAATGAGGAAGCGGTGACGTTCTTGGAGGGGGGATTCACAGGCGATGATTGGATAATTGTCCGCAAGCAGGTCTTCTAGATACTCAAAGCTAGACTTCATCTTAGTTGCTTGTAGCGTAATCAGAAGCAATCTTATCTAGAAGAGATGCTGTACGATAACTGATAATTTTCTAATTTCTAAATCCAAAAAAATAGAAAAAAGTTGGTTTCTTTTCAGTATTTTGTTGATTGTGTAATGGTGTTGTGAATTTAGATAATTGCCAAGAGTTCTGATTTTCCAAGTTTTTCGATTTTCAGTTATGGCCAAGACACCGGAATATCCAATTGTTGTTATTCCAGAGTTAGTTCAAGAGAAAAAACAGTTTACCCCTTTAGTTTTTTCGTCTGGGCAAGGAGATGCACCAATCGGGGCAAGTGAGGGGATGTTTGAAAATGTTCTCAAACATTATTTTGGTGAAATTGTTTCTCCTCAGCAGGTGATGTTTCCACCAGGGCATCGATTACCATTTACGGCTGATTTTCTGATCATTGAACCAAATACTGGCTTACACATAGACTTGGAGGTTGATGAGCCTATCTCATTTGCGACTGGGAAGCCTACTCACTGTATTGGCGATGATGATTATAGAAACAAGTGTTTTGCCGATGCAAACTGGCTGGTTATCCGGTTTGCAGAAGAACAAGTTTCGTCTCAGCCAGAACGCTGCGCTCGATTTATTGCTGGTGCGATCGCTCAACTAACAGATAATAATACTTATCGCCAGAAGCTACTTCATGTAGAGAAAGTTACTCCTATGCGTCAGTGGTCTGCACGTCAAGCTTCCAGATTAAAGAAAAGTGATTACCGCCAAAGCTATCTTAGCGAGAGAAGGAACTAAGAATGTGAAAAAGTATTCAATAAAAATAGTATTTATAAACATGAACCAGCAGTCAATAAGACTGCTGATTGATTTACCAATTTCCTAATTTTTGATAAGTGTTTGTAACCCATTTATAACTCCCGGTTCGCCCATTTTTTCGGGAGTTAGAAGAATCCCCAGTCAACGCCAGGCGCTTCGTAAAGCCCAATCCTAAGTGGTTAGGCAAAATTAAAGTTACGGGTGAAGGCAGGGGACAGGGAACAGCATAGAGAATGCGTAATTAATTTTGTTTAGGTATTGCGATTTGGCTGAGCTTGTAAATACCGATGCGAGCTTTTTCAATCGCTACCTCATTAATATCCGCGGCAAAAATCTGGATGGGTGGTTTGATGAAGTGAAAGGAAGGGAAATTGGCATGGACTTATTAGGCGGTTGGTGGTAGAACAATTCTTTGCGCTAATCTTAGTTGCTTCAGGCTCATAATCGCCCACCAAGTCATATCAATCTCCCACCATTTCCAGCCCGCTTTTGCCACGTTGGGATAGGCATGATGGTTATTGTGCCAGCCTTCTCCATAGGTGAGAATCGCTGCCCACCACAGGTTGCGAGAATTATCATCTGAGTCATGGCTGCGGTAGCCGGTGATGTGACTTGCAGAGTTGATTAGCCAAGTGCTGTGCCAGAGTAAGACTGCTCTTACGAATAATCCATAGATAACAAATGACCAACCACCAAGTAGGTATAGCCCAACTCCGAGGGGGATTTGCAGCAGTAGAAAGTAGCGATCAAGCCAACGGTAAAATGCATCTTTTGCTAGATCTGGTGCAAACTTCCGGTTCGATTCGTACTTAAAAAACTCTGGGCGTTTGTACAGTAGCCAACCCATATGGCTCCACCAAAAACCGCGTTTTGCAGAGTAGGGATCTTTGTCAATGTCTTCAGTGTATGTATGATGTCTGCGATGCCCTGCCACCCAAAAAATCGGACCACCTTGCAACGCTAGCGAACCGATTAGGGCGATCGCGTATTCCAATCCCTTAGGAACGTGCAAACTACGGTGGGTCAGCAATCGATGATACCCTAAGCAAATGCCAATACTGCCAAATAACCAGTGAAGGAAGATTGCTACTCCTAGAGCCGACCAGGAGAAAAACCAGGGTGCTAGTAAAGCTAGCGCGTGCACCGCTGCAAAAAACGTTATACTCGTCCAATTTAATACGAGTGGCTGACCGTGAGAACGGTCAGTTTCAATCATATTCGTCATGAAAACCTTACTTATTACTTATGTGTCTCATCCTAGCCAGGTATTTTACCGCTCGTGTCCGCCTAGAGTTTGAAGTAGCTGTACTGCTAAAGTAGAGGACTACAAACAAAGTATTGGAATGTTAAGTACAATACACACTATCTTCACAACTTTAGGCTGTTTAGCGTGACGACAACTACAGCAGGTCTAACCCTCTTTTATCACTTTCGGGAGAGAATAATCTGGAATCTTTATAGCATAAGACTTTTAGCAAAAAACCATGATTTCAGCCATTGTGTTAGAAAATAAAAACTCAAATGCCCGTTCTATCTACAGTTCAAAATTTGGCTTTGATTTTTCTTTTCCCAGAGTGACAAAACAGGGTTAATCAATTCAATCAACCGAGCGTGCACTCAGGTTCGTTTGCTTCAACCCAGCCCGTTCTCCTCATATTTGCTGCTTCAATGTCTGCTCCACTGAGGTCTGCATTCTCTAGATATGCCCCATCTAAATCTGCTCCGTCTAGCTTTGCCTCCTTTAAATTAGCTCCGCTCAAATCTGCTCCCCTTAAATCTGCTCCCCTCAAATCTGTATGACTTAAATCTGCCCCATTTAAGTTTGCTCCACCTAGTTTGACACCGCTTAAGTCTGCTCCACTTAAATTAGCATTAGTCAAGTTTGCCCCACTCAAATCGACATCAATCAATTCTGCACTCATCAGGCAGACTTCAATCATGTTTGCATCAGCCAGGGTCACCTGATTCAGTTTTGCTTGACTTAGATGTGCAGCAGTCAAATCTGCCCCCCTTAAGTTTGCTTCAATCAAGTGCGCTCCATCTAAGTGCGTCCCAACCAGATTTGCATTAGTTAAACATGCATGAACCAGGTTCACGTTGCTAAAATCACGTTCTCCTGCTGCGTATCGTTTTAAAAGTTCTTGAGCATCCATATCTTTTTTCTCCTAACAACTTGTCAAACTGTGTTGTAATTGATTTTGTTACAGGTTATTATCTCAGCCTAAAGCCAGTTGCACTGCTTACAAGTCTTGAGCTGGTTGGTCATGGCGCTCGCTATGTGACGGTTGATAAACTGGCATTTATTGGTAACAGTGAGTGCAACGCTAGTAAATTCCTTCCGAATCTATATGAGGGAGCAAAATGTATGAGCAACAAGGGCAAGCAGACTTACTCAGGATAGATTACCTAGTATATATGGCTATATTTTCTTGGCTGCTTCCAGTTGGATCGTGCTCCAGCGATCAAAGAGACTTATTCAATAAAACTTGCATTTCTCTAACCTTTTTTTGTTAAAATTCGGCTGAACTTCACGGGAAAACGTAGCAATTTACCGTTGAATCCATAGATTTTCTTTGCACTTCAAGTTTAAAATCTCTCGATTTTTAATCCCTAAAGCTTTTAAGCATTTAACTATGTCTTTTTTTCAAGTGGCTGCGATCGTAATTCTGTAGCGACAAAACGGGCAAAGCTAGGTGAGACAACTAGAGGAATTAAAACAAAACAAAAGACATTTTAACCTCACGTTAATAGGAAACCGCCCACAACAGTAGCATCTCCTATTTTTTACTGCGCTGCTACATTCTTGTAAATTCTAGCTGGAAATATCAAAAAAGTAAGTGCTTCTAGCTAAAGTTTGCTACAAATGGCACAGCGTTTTCTAACTCAATTCTAGCTCTATTAGCTATGAGGATACGCCCCATCCATTCAATGCCTCTGAGCATCTGAATTGCCAAAATTTCTTCGTCACATGTTTCCATTTCTACAACAGCAAATCCTCTGTTATTACCAGTTTTCTGGTTCGTAGGTACATGAACTTGTTTAACAATTCCATATTCTAAAAATATCCGCTTGAGATCGTCTGCTTTGACCTCATCAGATAGATTCCCTACATAAACTGACATATAATACCTCCCAGATCTACTTGGGTGTAGAGATTTAGATCCGGAAAGATGTCTATGGCACAGTGTCTAATGCTTAGTCACGTAGCCGAAAATAATTCTCGTTAATTCAATCTTAGCATAAAATACTCGATCGCACTTAAAAAACTAATTCTCGCTTCGTCTGGAAATTTTCTCCAGGCTAGGTCAGCCAATATATAAACGAAAAGGTATGAAGTGAAACCTGAAGATGTAGCATGAATATCATCTTTAAGGTATAGGTGTATTAGTTTGCTGGGTTGCGATCGGATTACCTTACCCAAGCATTTAAACTAGGTTGATAATTAGAACCATTAAGCTACAAATTTTTTAGATGTTGAATTTTTTATTAGCAGTAGTTTCAATGCCAAGGAGACAGCTTTCACGGTGGATTTTTAATTTTCTCAAACTGACTTTTAACAATCAATACAAGGCTTCTACTTTTTGTCGAAAAGCGATTAAGCCGTGCTTGCCATGATGCTCTTTGAGTGCCAAGAAAATAGTATCAGATATTTCTGGCGACACAATTGTTTTGATTTCAATATTAGTGTTGTAGCCTACCATGTCTCCTAAGCGTTTGCCGTGACCACCTTCACCCTGCACTTGAACGATGGTGTAACCACTGACATTGTGGCTTTTCAGTAATTGGACAATGCTATCTTTGAGTACCGTTTCACCGATAATAGTGACCAGAACGGCGGATTGAATTGGGGTGGCTTCGCGTGACATAAGAAACTCCACTTTTGTATTCAGTTTTACTCTACACTCATTTAACCATTGGTGATATCTCGGCTCAATATCATATTAAAAGTCATGAAAATTTCATTGAATACACTTTCACCTTAGTTGGGTATTTTGCCACTGTCGTCTGTCTACAGTTATGAGTACTTGTACGATTAAGGTTGATCTGAGGACTGATGTATGTTTCTTTTATTGACTAGACTTGTCCGAAATATTAATTTAGGAAAAGAAAAATGGTAAAACGTTAAATTGAGCGCCTACCATTTTTCAGAATTAGTTATGGTTTTTGATTATATCGAGAAATATCCACACCGGACAAAACAAATTTTAGGCATTAGTTATGAACAACTGCATTCACTGTTAAGATGTGCCGAAAAGCGATACCAAGAAATTAAAGTGAAACAAGAGAGTCAAAAAATTAGAATCAATGCCTCTGGAGGAGGTCGCCCAACCAAGTTGTCAATAAGTGAGCAAGTCTGTTTATGCTTATATTATCTAAGACAAATGCCAACATTTCAAGTATTAGGAATGATGTTTGGGGTTTCCAAAACGGAGGCTAATGATACATTTCACGACTGGATACCAATTCTGAGAGATATCTTACCCTCCAGTTTATTAGAACAAGTCTCAAAGAATGAGAGCGATTTACTATTTGTTCAAGAAGTGTTAACTAATTTTAGGCTATTGGTCGATAGCCTGGAACAGCCAATATATAGACATTCTGACCAAAAATAACAACAAAAATATTTTTCTGGTAAGAAAAGACAACATACTTTGAAAAGCCAAATGATTGGTATGCCTGAAGGAAAAGATATTGTTGAGGTAGAAGTTGGCGTTCCTGGGCCAACAGCAGATATAAAATTGTTTCGTCAATCTCAGCAAAAATTTGATAAATCTCAACCTTTTTCAGGTGATAAGGGATTTCAAGGTGGCGAAAAAATCACTACGCCTCATAAAAGAAAACCGAAACGAGAACTGACTCAACAGCAAAAAGATGAAAACAAAGCTTTGTCTAGTAATCGGATATTTATTGAGCATTTAATACGTTTGCTCAAAATATTTCGGATTGATCGAGAGAGATTTCGGTTAAATCTTGAGACTTATGAGCAGGTTATATTAACAGTTTTTGGGTTGGTTAGGCTGAGAATTGGTAGTTTGATTCTGCAAACTTAGCTACTAAGAATAGTCAGGAAAATCTGAAAAAAGGGAGCCATTTTTTATGCCTCTAAACTAACAGTAACTATCTCAACCTCTTGTAATTACGTTTTGACGCATATATCAAAGTTGGGTCTCAAAGCTTTGAACAGTCTGGCTTTGGAGTTTTCGGACAAGTCTATTCTCTGGTTGTGCGATCGCCTGTTTGTAAATTTTAGCTAATTCGATTGATATGCATTAAGTTTGCTGTTTTTGTGCCCTGTGGGAAACTTCCCCAGGGACATTTATTTTTCATCTCAATGCTTATTGCCATTCCCTATCTTCAAGTTCCTTTTGAGGCAGCAATAAAGTTGCTTCAATTTCTTGCCTAATCGCAGATGTCACCTCACAATTGCTATTTAAGCAATCGAGCAATAGCTGATTAGCATCATAGTAGCGTTGCAGCACTTGCTGTTGTTGTTGACTAAATTGCCAATGGTGATTAATATTACGATAATTAACGATCGTCATTTTTAATTGTTCAATCCAAGCTGAAGAGTGTGCGTGCCACCATACCTGAAATTTTTCTTGGTTTTGATTAGGGTTCGGCAATTGCTCCTGAAGTTGTTGCAAGGATTTATGGAGTCCAGCATCCAAAACAATGCTCAGAATGTTCGAGAGAGCATCTCCACAGGCGTGAGCATAGGCAAAATCTTGGCTGCGGTCGATCGCACATTCCAGCAGCAAGTTATCTAATACGGCATCCAGAAGCATTCCCTGGTCGAGGGTGCAGGCTAGGGTAAAGTGAGAAGCTATGTGAGGATGCCGAGCCAGGGCAAGGTAAAATGCACGGGTACTCGCAACTTTTGGTGGCGACGGGGTAGTCAGAGATTTTTGGCTTGCCCAAGTCAAAAATTCTTGGAGGTAAGGGTCTTGGGCAACTAGTGCGTCAATGTGTTGCTTCATCAACTGCACCAGCCCGTCGGCACTGCGAAGCATGGCAGCTGTCAACAAGAAGATTTCGCGCCAGTGAGGGTCAGTGATGTGACTGACTAATCCTGTCAGAGCTTGTTCTAATGCCTGTAGGTTATGGCTGGCAACGATTTTTCTCGCCGTGAAGTATTCTTGAAACACCAAATAAGAGAAGGAGAAAATTCCCCGCGCCCGTTCTGTCAGTAGCCCATGTTGGGCTTCTATGGACTTGAGTACCGCTTCACTTTCTAATTGCAGTTCCTCTGGTTCCATTGCCACCTCAGAGAGATTGCGAATATAGTCAC
>NZ_JACJSD010000039.1 GCF_014697615.1 Nostoc sp. FACHB-280
TCTCCAACATCTTCCTTTACCAATCGGTGGTTTTTTCCCTGAACCTTGGCCTACCCTGACTCCACAACTCCGTGTTTCTCAAATCACCCTCTCTACTGCCTGATTTTTAATTCCCTACCCTTGAAAGCCTCTCCCATCCCACCCAAGCAAGTGCATCATCTGATGTTGGCTGTAAAGGCGACTCTGTTGTTACGATAATTTTATATAAGATTTTTTTAGATGTTGCAGCCTTGATCCAAGCGGAAACTTTAGAACTACTAGAATGGCATCGCCTCTGCCAGCATTTGGCGACATTTGCGGCTACTAAGCTAGGGGCGATCGCATCCACTAATTTACAAATTCCGACATCACAGTCAGTCAGTGAGCAGTTATTAGCACAGACTAAAGAAGTTTACCAACTGGAAAGTCGGCTGACTACAAGCTTATCTTTTGATGGTATTCAAGATATTGGCGATTCTATCGAACGCGCCGAACTCCGTGGGATTTTGGCTGGGGATGAATTACTGGCGATCGCAACTACCCTTGCTGGTGCGAGAAATTTACGGCGTGTCATCGATAACCAAGAAGATATACCAGTATTAACTGAGTTAGTCGCCGATTTACGCACTTACCCAGAATTAGAACAGGAAATTCACCGTTGTATTGATGAACGCGGCAATGTAGCTGATCGCGCTAGTCAAAAGCTGAGTGAAATCCGCGATGATTTGCGTAAATTGCGTAGTCAAATTAACCAAAAACTGCATAATATTTTACAAGCAAAATCCAATGCTGTTCAGGAACAATTAATTACACAACGGGGCGATCGCTATGTTATCCCAGTCAAAGCCAGTCACAAAGATGTGATTCCCGGTATTGTTCACGATACTTCTACCAGTGGCGTGACTCTGTACGTGGAACCCAATTCTATTGTGCCGATGGGTAATCAGTTGCGACAAACGCTGAAGCGAGAACAAGCAGAAGAAGAAGCAATACGCCGTGCTTTAACAGAGCAAGTCGCAGCCGTCACCCCAGACTTAGAAAGGCTACTCGCAATTGTGACTACCTTAGATTTAGCGGCGGCGCGATCGCGTTATAGTTACTGGCTAAAAGCAAATCCCCCCAGATTTATTAACCGCGACGAACAAGAAATCATCACTTTACGCCAATTGCGTCACCCTTTGTTAGTTTGGCAACAACAGCACGAACAAGGACACGCCGTAATTCCTGTAGATTTACTGGTTAGTCCTCATATTAAGGTTGTGACAATTACCGGGCCGAACACTGGCGGTAAAACTGTCACCTTAAAAACCCTGGGTTTAGCAGCCTTAATGGCGAAAGTGGGTTTATTCATCCCCGCCCGCGAACCTGTGGAAATGCCTTGGTTTGACCAGATATTAGCAGATATCGGTGATGAACAATCGCTCCAGCAAAGTTTATCGACATTTTCTGGGCATATCCGCCGCATCAGCCGGATTTTAAATGCTTTAGAAAATGACTCCCAACTCCCCACTCCCCACTCCCTCGTATTACTCGACGAAGTAGGCGCAGGTACAGATCCTGCCGAGGGAAGTGCTTTAGCGATCGCCCTCCTACAATATCTCGCGGAACACGCCCAGTTAACAATTGCTACAACTCACTTTGGGGAACTCAAAGCCCTGAAATACGAAGATGCACGGTTTGAGAATGCCTCGGTAGAATTTGATGAAGCGACTTTATCACCTACCTATCGTTTATTATGGGGGATTCCGGGACGTTCTAATGCTTTAGCGATCGCTTTACGTTTGGGCTTAAAGCCGGAAGTCATCGAACAAGCTAAAACCCAAGTCGGCGAAGCATCTGACGAAGTTAACCAAGTAATTGCAGGTTTAGAAGCCCAACGTCGCCGCCAAGAAACCAAAGCAGCCGAAGCCCAAAAGTTATTACAACAAGCGGAACGGTTATATAAGGAAGTATCAGACAAAGCCGCCGCTTTGCAAGAACGGGAAAAATCTTTGCGGGTTTCCCAAGAAGTTGCTGTGCAGCAAGCGATCGCTCAAGCCAAAGGTGAAATAGCCCAAGTCATTCGCCGCTTGCAACAAGGTACACCCACCGCCCAAGATGCCCAGCAAGCCACCAATGCGTTAAATCAAATTACTCAGAAATACCAGCCAGCCCCAGCACCTAAGCCGAAAATTGGGTTTATGCCAAAAGTGGGCGATCGCATCCGTATTTCCCAATTTGGACAAACGGCGGAAGTTTTAACCGCCCCTGATGAAGATGGCGAGTTAAACGTCCGCTTCGGCATTATGAAAATGACAGTCAAATTGCAAGACATCGAATCTCTCGATGGGCAAAAAGCCGAACCGATTGTCAAACCCAAACCAACACCAACACCAACCACTCCGCCGCCCCAAGCCGCACCAGCTATTCGTACTTCTAAAAATACAGTAGATTTACGAGGTAAGCGGGTAGCCGATGCCGAAATTGAATTAGACAAAGCCATTTCCGAAGCAAATGGCCCTATTTGGATTATTCACGGACATGGCACAGGGAAATTGCGTCAAGGTGTTCACGCCTTTTTGCAACAACATCCGCGAGTCAGCAGTTACGAACCAGCAGAACAAGCTGATGGTGGTAGTGGTGTTACTATTGCTCACGTTTCTTAAGCTTGATCATATTAACTAGAAATCTTGTCTATCTCTCATTTTTAGCAACTTAGATCATCGATCATCCTGTGCAGAATTAGGCAGAAGTTATAGCAGTAATCAAATCCTGCCTTCTGCCTCCTGCTAGATGGTTAAGTTTGCATATTTTTGCTATTTTTTTGTTTCGCTCAAAGGTGCAAAGAAAATTAGGCAAATAATGACTTGAGCAAAAGAATTTACAACCAAAGTAAAGAAAATTCCTTCCCCTTACACCCTTATACTCCTATACCCCTACACCCATTTACAAAACAGTTCTCATCAATCACAAAAATCTTGTTTTCTAACCTCTAGCCTCTAACCTCTAGCCTTTAACCCCTCACTTGAAACATCTTTGTAGTTACTTACAAAAAAAATCGCTGCAAACCCCCTCACAATTTGATACCCTAGCTAGAACAGTTTTGATAAAAGTTAACAGCGTGGACATTCAACTTGGGCGGGGAAAAACAGCTCGCAGGGCTTACGGAATTGATGAAATTGCACTAGTCCCCGGTAAAAGAACATTAGATCCTAGTTTGGCAGATACTAGCTGGCGGATTGGCAATATCGAGCGAAATATACCAATTATTGCTAGTGCAATGGATGGTGTAGTTGATGTAGGTATGGCTGTGCGTTTGTCAAAGTTAGGTGCATTAGGTGTGCTTAACTTAGAGGGTATCCAAACTCGTTATGTTGACCCAAATCCCATCCTTGATCGAATTGCTTCTGTAGGCAAGGATGAATTTGTCTCCTTAATGCAAGAACTTTATGCCGAACCTATCAAGCCAGAATTAATTGAAAAGCGCATTCACGAAATTAAAGAACAAGGCGGTATTGCGGCTGTAAGTGCGACACCAGCAGGGGCAAGTAAATTTGGTGAAGTTGTTGCTAAAGCTGGGGCAGATTTATTCTTTATTCAGGCTACAGTCGTCTCTACAGCCCATTTATCACCAGAGTCGATAGTTACCCTTGATTTGGCAGAATTTTGCCGTTCTATGCCCATCCCAGTGGTCTTGGGTAACTGTGTTACCTACGATGTCACCTTGGATTTAATTAAGGCTGGTGCGGCAGCTGTATTAGTGGGTATTGGCCCTGGGGCTGCTTGTACCTCTCGTGGTGTGTTGGGTGTGGGCGTACCCCAAGCAACAGCGATCGCAGATTGTGCCGCCGCCCGCGATGATTATTATCAGCAAACTGGTAAATATGTGCCTGTAATCGCTGATGGTGGTCTAATTACTGGTGGAGACATTTGTAAATGTATTGCTTGTGGTGCTGATGGTGTGATGATTGGTTCACCCTTCGCCAGAGCAGCTGAAGCCCCAGGACGCGGTTTTCATTGGGGAATGGCAACACCCAGCCCAGTGCTACCTCGCGGAACTCGAATCAAAGTAGGTACAACTGGCACTCTAGAGCAAATTCTCACTGGCCCCGCAGGCTTAGATGATGGTACTCACAACTTGTTAGGAGCTTTAAAAACAAGTATGGGTACATTGGGAGCCAAAGATATCAAAGAAATGCAGCAAGTTGAAGTTGTAATTGCTCCTTCTTTATTAACTGAAGGTAAAGTTTACCAAAAAGCTCAACAATTAGGTATGGGCAAATAAAGAAATTATGAAGGTTAAAAACTGGAGGATGAAATTTTAGACTTCAAACTTCAGTTAAAATTCTTGAGGAAATTTTTCCAGACTCCCAAACATTCAACTGGAAAAATCCCTTCTGTCGCCTACAATAGAGAAAGCGGAGACGCATGTTTCCGTTCACTCCTCACACCACACTCCGCCCGGACTACTGTTCGGGCGGTTCCTTATGTATATGAATATATAAATAAATTCTAGGGCTTCTTAGCAAATGTACATCCTTGCTCTTCAAAGCAGATGTTTTTGCTATGGTAGAATTTTCACGAAACTCAGAAATTTAATTGGCAAAGGTTTTTAGGCATGTCAGCAGCCGCAGCAGTTACAGATTCTACTTTTAAGCAAGAAGTACTCGACAGCGAACTACCTGTTTTAGTTGATTTTTGGGCTCCCTGGTGTGGCCCTTGCCGGATGGTAGCTCCGGTTGTCGAAGAAATAGCAGCTCAGTACAATGGTCAACTCAAAGTTGTGAAAGTTAATACTGATGAGAATCCGCAAGTCGCCAGTCAGTACGGCATTCGCAGCATTCCCACATTAATGATTTTTAAAGATGGAGCCAAAGTTGATATGGTTGTCGGTGCTGTACCTAAAAGTACATTAGCTACTACTTTGGAAAAGTATGTTTCACCTCCTACACCTTAAACTCAATCGGTAATACAATCCTTTTGAGGCGCTCTTTTGCTTTAGTTTTGTGTAAATATTTTTCAATGAGTTCATGAGGCGCGGGGTTTCGCGTCTCAATCAAACTTTCTCCACCTGTAGCAAATCTACATACAAATATCTGAGAAACTTTATTTTGCTTCTCAAATATCTAATAGCCAACATAGGCTAAATTTATGTTTCCTCAGACTAGTAGTTTGAGGAAAATTTGTTTTATTGAACAATTTTTTTCTATGATAGCTATTGATAAAGTAAATATTAAGTAGGATGTGTTACGGCTATACAAGGATTTTGGAACTTAAAAGAGTGAGAATTGAACCTAAAGTGCCATCTTTCCTAGTGCGTTAAGCTACAATTTTATAAATAATTATTGTCGGAAAATTTAATATATTTAATCTTCAATTTCACTAGTTACTAAGTACCAACAAAAACTCAAAAAGACAGGCAATATGCCTGTCTTTTGTAAAAAAAGGATTTATCAGAGAATTTTAGAAATTCATTTCAGCAGCTTGAACTTTCTCAACCTGTTTCTTCTTGAGAACTAGCATTACTTGAGCTAACATTACCAAACTGATAAAGGCAATTAGCCAAGCAACTCTGCTAGAGTCTTGCAATACAATTTCTGTATCTTTTTGACCGAAACCACCAACGTTGGGGTTATTAGTCAAAGCGTCACCAGATTTTACTGTTTGTCCTTCAGAAACAATCAGTTCTGGGCCGAGAGGAATTGTATCAGTGACCACATCACCAGCTTCGGTTGTGATGTTCACCAAATATTTCACGTTACCTTCACCATCATCTTGTTTGGCAATCTTGCTAATGGTGCCAGTAGCGGAAGCGTTGTAAACTGAGTTGTTGCTCTTTTCACCAGTAGGATAAACTTGTCCGCGTCCTCTGTTGCCACCTACGTGAACTGAGTACTTACCAAAGTGGATGTTTTTGTCAGTTGCAGGGTTAGGAGACAGAACAGGGAAGACAATTTCCTGATATTGTTCGCCAGGTAAGGGGCCAACAATCACAACGTTGTCGGAACCTTCTTTGTAGGTTTGGAAGTAGGTATCACCAACTTCTTCTTTCAGTTCTTCAGGAATGCGGTCTTCAGGAGCAAGTTTGAAGCCTTCGGGGAGCATCAAAACTGCACCAACGTTTAAGCCAACTTTAGAACCATCTGCACCAACTTGCTGCACGCTGGTATCGTAGGGAATTTTCACCACAGCTTTAAATACTGTGTCGGGCAGCACTGATTGAGGTACTTCGACTTCTGTAGGCTTGGCTGCTAGGTGACAGTTAGCGCAAACGATTCTACCTGTAGGTTCGCGGGGAGTTTCAGGGTAGGTTTGCTGCGCCCAGAAGGGATAAGCAGCAGCACTTTGAGGCAAAGCAATATCGCTAGTAAAGAAGAATGTTACTGTAGCGATCGCTATGAGCAATGTTTTGGTAATTGCTCTAGCACTGCGAGTCAAACTCGCTATTGTAAAGGCATTTCTCATCTCTATAAGGACAACGATTCTTGGATGAAGTAGTCGGTTATTGGTCATTAATCATTAGTCATTGGTCATTTGCTCAAAAGACAAATGACGAAGAACAAATGACAAAAATTAAGCCCACCAAGGTTCTTCGCCGGTGCGGAAGTCGGTTTCAGTCCAGGGTGTGAGAACAATCTTGTCGTTTTCAGCTTTGGCGTGGCTTAAAGCCAAAGAACGGGGTGCAGGGCCGCGAACTACTTTACCAGTTGCGTCGTATTGAGAACCGTGGCAAGGGCATTTAAATTTGTTTTCCGCAGCGTTCCAAGGAACAACACAACCCAAGTGGGTGCAAACAGCGTTAATGCCGTAATCGGTGATTGCTTCTTTGCTTTCGACCACAATGTAGGTGGGGTCGCCCTTCAATCCTTGAACGAGGGTGCGATCGCCTACGTTATGGCTGGATAGAAACTGACTGACGCTCACATCGTTGCCTAGGCTGTCTTTTGCGGTTGTACCGCCACCTGCCCCACCAGCAGCAGGAGGAATAAAGTAGTTAACAACGGGATACAATGCACCCAGAGCTACTCCAGTGACAGTCCCAAAGGTGAGCAGGTTCATGAATTGACGACGACCCATATCTGGCACGTCTGCTGATTCCGAAAATTGAGCCATATCCTACGCGCTCGCTCTTTGTATATTTTGTCTAAGCATTTTGACAAGAGTACTAATACTTGAGCAACTCTTGTCTGGGTCGAAATGCTAACTAACGATGCTAAACTTCTTTATTGCAAGACACTTTTAGCAGCTTTTCTGTTAGCATTACATTTCTTTATATCCTTATCATACTTGAGTTACGGAACTTAACATCATAACTAAATGTAAAATCTAATTGAGAGAAGCTATGACAGGAAAGGAATTACACCAACTGTTACTGGATAAGTGGGGACATTCTTACGATGTCCAGTTCCGCCGTACTCAAGGCAAGATATTTCTGCAAGTGATGTGGAAATATCTTGAGCAAGCTTCTTTTCCCTTAACAGAGGCAGAGTACCAAGAACATCTTGATACCATCGCTAATTATCTTAATGCTTTAGATGGTACAGCACAGGTAAAAAATTTTATCAATCAAACACGCGATCGCCCCCGTCTTGGTAAAGCTGTCAGCATCCCTCTCGATTTGGGGGAAAGAGCTTCCGAATGGATAGTGTGAACAAAGGCAGGAGGACGACACTTTGCTCAAGTCGGGAAACCTGCCCACGCAAGTGTCTCCAGAAGGCAGGAGGGAAGAAAGTTTATTTTAATTCATTCACTATATAGTTCTGCCTTCCATCTGTTCTAGCTAAATCTGTAAAATCCTGCTTTTTTTGCTGATATGTATTGATTAGTAATTGTAACTGTGATGAATTTCCCTACAAAAATTTCTACTTTTTCAAAATCACTATAAGTTATTTTTATTACTTACCTGTGAGTTTCACTAAACCAATTCCCCCCATATAAAGCCCTAAAACAGCTCCTGCTAACAAAGCTTGGGTTAAAGGGTCAGTAGAAGGTGTTAGGACTGCACCTAAAATTACAGCTGCCATAATGACATATCGCCAGCCAGAAAGCATCCGCTCAGAAGAAACAATACCTAAATTACCTAGCAATAATTGAATAATCGGAATTTGAAATGCTAAACCAGTGCTAAATAACAATAGCAATACAAATTCAAAATACTTATCAATTGACCAGATTTGTTCTACTACATCCGCACCATAGCTAATAAAAAATCTTAAGGCGGCGGGAATCAGCGCAAAATAGGCAAATACTAACCCACCAACAAATAACACACTCGATCCCAAAACTATTGGCCCCACTAGGCGACGTTCGCGGCGAGTTAAGCCTGGCAAGACAAATTGGATAATTTGATAAAGAATAAACGGGCTAGAAAGAACTAAACCACTGTAGCCAGCAACTTTTATGGAGACAAAGAAATATTCCCCTGGTGCAAGCTGGAGAAATTTCACTCCGGCGGCTGGTGCTTCTAGTAATTGCACAATTGGCTTAACAGCAACAAAACAGCCAATTACAAAAATGACTACAGCTATTAGTGAATAGAATATGCGCTGTCTTAACTCTTCTAGGTGGTCGAAAAGGGACATTTCGACTTCACCAGGCAACTCATCAAGAGGATCAGTCTCAGAGTTGCCTTGTCCTTCTAGGTCGATTTCAGGATTGATAATGGTGTCGGCTTCAGATGAAGGAGTCATGAGTAGGCTATTAGGCAACATTTGTTAACTATTCTATTACTCATGGGTGTAAGGGTGTAAGGGTAAAAGGGTATGGGGAGTGTGGGTAGTGTGGGGGAAAGATTTCTTCACCATCCTCCCATACTCCTGGATTTCTCTCTTGTGAGAAATCCAGGTAAGGGTTTTGGAGAAATACACCTTTAAATCCAATCTCTACAGCAATTTTGGTGCGTAAGTCCTGAATGAATTTGTTTGTGATTGCGGATTTTTTTCCTGTTTCCTTGTAGTTAGGCTTGCATAAGTTAATGGGAAGCCATCTTATGAGTCATGACCATCCTGTAAGCTACACAAATCTGAGGATGGAACTGATATTTTAAAAATTGCGTCTCTGCGTCTAGGTTAATTGCATCAATTGATACAATGTCAATATGCGATTATCTGTTTGGAAAGTCCGATTCATCAAGGTGGAACTGACCAAATGACGTAGGCGGAAATTGTTTGCTGAGGTTGGTATGTATAGGATATTTTGCATTGGACTCATAGCATTAACTGGTTATTTGTACAATGCGGAAGCTAGTTTAGCAAGCGGCAATAGTAATGTTTTAATTGTTACTACTAGCACAAATAAATCTAGTGTTTATACTACATCGAAGCGATCGCCACAGCGACTTGCTTCCAGAGATGATCAAACGGGGGATTGCTTGCGAATTGGTGGGTGTAGAGATTAATCGGCTGATGAGTAAACTGTGCTGGCGATCGCATCCCCAAATTCTTACCCCAATCTTTATCGCAAAATTTGGTCAATCATTCGGTTGGCTTGGGAACCATAGCCACCACCAAATAAATTGAAGTGATTCAAAATGTGATAAAGGTTATACAAAGTTTTCCGGCGTTCATAGCCTTGATCTAGGGGAAAAGCGGCGTTATATCCTTGATAAAAGGCGGCGGGAAAACCACCAAAAAGTTCTGTCATCGCAATATCTACTTCGCGATCGCCATAATAAGTGGCTGGATCAAAAATTACTGGTTCGCCTGACACAGTACAGCCAGCATTTCCACCCCACAAATCGCCATGTACCAGGGATGGTTGTACTTCGTGATTGGCTAACAATTCGGGAATCGTGGCTAATAATTTATCTTGTTTGGGAAAATTACCTCCACGCCTTCTGGCTAACTGAAATTGATAACCAAGGCGATGTGTACAGTAAAAATCAATCCAATCTGCTGTCCAAGTGTTGATTTGGGGAGTGGAACCAATAGTATTGTTCATATCCCAGCCGAAACCATTTTGGCTGGTTGCTTGGTGCATAGCCGCTAAATTGCGCCCCATTTCTGCCCAAGATTGGGTATTACCGCCACCCATTTCTAACCATTCCAAAACGATATAGCCAGAATCGCCTGATGTTCCCCAACAAATGGGCTTGGGTACACGGATAGTATTTGTGGCGAACATTTGCTTTAAACCCAACATTTCAGCTTCAAACATCGCTACTTGCGATGCTTGGTTGAGTTTGACAAAGTATGTGATTTCTCCGTTAGAAACGGCGTAACCTTGGTTAATACAGCCGCCACTCACAGAACGCCGTTGTTGATTGTGAAATTTTTCGCCAGTGACGCGGCTAATATGGGCATCAATTTCAGTCCAAAACATTCTGAAGTATGAAGTATGAAAAACATAGTTTAGTCACTAGTCAAATGACCAATGACAAATGACTATTGACTATTGACTAAAATTTACAACGGTTTCATGACCACTACACCATAAGCATCTGGACAGAGATATTGATTGGCGGCGAGGAGTAAATCGTTAGCTTCTTGTTGTTGAATGTGGAGGGGGTAGTTAAAGGCTGGTTCTAAATCACCGACTAATGATTGATAGTAACCATATAAGCCACTGCGATCGCTTGGGGTTTCGTTACCAAAGATAAATCGGTTGGCGACACGTTTACGGACACGGGCGATTTCTTTTTCTGTGACTAACTCAGTTTGTAATCGACGGATGTGTTGGGCGATCGCATCTTCAACGGCGGCGATGTTTTCAACTGCACATTTAGCAGAAATATAAAATGTACCTTGTAATAAATTGCTCATATTACTAACTGCGATCGAAGATACTAATCCTCGTTCTTCCCGCAAATCTCTAACTAATCTTGATGTCCTGCCATGTCCTAAAATGCCAGCTAAGACATCTAAAGCATAAGTCTGATTTAACTCCGCTAATCCCGGAACTCGCCACACCATGACTAACCGCGCTTGCTGAAGACTTTTATCAACAAACTCTCGCCGCACAATTTCTGTAAATGCCGATTCAAAAGTATAATTCGGCTCTTGACTCTTGATTATTGACTCTTGATTCTTGCCAACCTGAGTAAATCCTTCCGCAACGCTGGCAATTAATTGTTCTACAGGTAAATTGCCCACAGCTACAGCCGTAATCATTGGCGGTTGATACCATTGAGCATGAAAATCCCGCATTTGTTGGGGTTCTAGCCCAGATATGACCGATTCTGGCCCCAACACCGGACGGCGATAGGGTAAAGTATCAAATGCCATTTCCATTGCACGGCGAAAAGTCCGGCGGTGGGGATTATCTTCAGAACGGCGGATTTCTTCTAAAACAACAGCACGCTCACGTTCAAAAGCATCATCAGGAATACTCGGATTAAATACAACATCTATTTGCAGTGGAGCCAATTCAGCAAAATCTTGGGGCGCAGTCGTTATATAGTAATGAGTATAATCTTGACTGGTAGCAGCATTAGTCACAGCACCCCGTTCTTCAATCCGCCGCTCAAACTCTCCACTGGCTAATCGCTCAGTTCCTTTAAAAATCATGTGTTCTAAAAAGTGAGCCATCCCGTTAATCGCATCAGATTCTACAGCCGAACCAACTTTAATCCAGAGGTTGAGGTTGACAACATCAATAGGCATTTGTTCGGCAATGATTGTCAAGCCATTAGGCAAACGGTGTATTGTTGGGGAATTGAGACGAGAAGACTTTAATAGAGTTGAGGTCATGAGTAGTGGTGAGTGGACAGGGTTCTTACTTCTTTATCTTATCTGTCACTTCAAAATATCTTTGATTGTTGCATCTGAAACAGACTGAACACACAAAGATTTTGTGAGGCTGGGTTTAAGAGTTGTTCTCAATCACCCGAATACTCAGCTTTTACCACTTTGCCATTTTTGAAATAAATATTCACCACTTCCGCATCGTAATCACCATTGTTTGGGTCAAGAATATAGTTTAGATGCTGGTCATATACAAATGAGCCAATATTTTCCCGCACATCCTCATTCGCACCCATGAAGTCCCCTTGTGGCTGATAAAATCTTCCGCCTTTGGGAAAACGTTGGTTCAATCTGCTTTGCACTTCTGGAATTGTCATCCCATGTTTAATGTCGGAATGAAACTGCATAAAGGGTTTGACAGGCGAGAGAGCTACAAAGTGCAAAGCTAATAAACTGAGATTGAACCCGATAAATAGCCACAATTCTTGTTTCCGCCGAGATGGTAAGTACACTGGCAAAAGTAAAATCAAGGCTAAAACAGCCATAAATATGTAATATTGCCAAAATAAGGAAGCAGCGTATTCATACTCCAGCCAACATCCCAGCAGAAATAAGACTAATAAAAAAATCATCTCGACAATAAGCTCAATTTTATTAGCGTGACGCTTGATATATTTCATGTGACTGTATCTTGTATTTTTTTCTCAGAAACTGAAAATTTGGTGCTAGACAAACAAAGCCTGCACTTCGGCTACGCGGTTCGCTCGATTACCGCGCAGTCAAAACTCAGTAAACACCTTCCCAGGCTAATTACTACGTTAATATTCAGAGTAGGTTTTACCAGTAAAAAAGCATACTTAGCTGTATAGTGTCAGGAGAAAAAATACTTAAATTTACTCAGCCTCCTGAAAAATTCTTGGTACAAGGTTAATAACAGTAGTAAATCCGAAAAAATAAATATACAAATACAGCCATCATTCTCATACCTGTTCTTAGGCGATCGCCCCAACTTCACCACGATTAGCTTGTAAAATTATGAGTAGTAATATTAATTTTTGTAAAGCTAATCTTAATGTCACATATTGTTGCTAACCAAGGTAAACCCCGCGTAGTTGTTATCGGTGCGGGAATTGGAGGACTGACGGCGGCTGCATTGTTAGCCCATCGTGGGTACAGTGTTTTAGTCCTTGACCAAGCAATTGTACCGGGGGGCTGTGCTTCGACATTTAAACGTCAAGGGTTCACTTTTGATGTGGGTGCAACCCAAGTTGCAGGTTTGGAACCGGGCGGAATTCACCAGCGCATTTTTGCAGAACTAGAAATTGATTTACCAGAGGCTACCCCTTGTGACCCTGCTTGTGCAGTCTTTTTACCAGGGGAAAACACACCGATTAATGTTTGGCGTGACCCCGATAAATGGCGGGAAGAAAGACAACGGCAGTTTCCCGGAAGCGAACCTTTTTGGAAGTTAATGGCGAGTTTATTCGATGCTAGTTGGGAATTTCAAGGACGTGACCCAGTGTTACCGCCGCGTAATTTGTGGGATTTGTGGCAATTAATACAGGCGGTACGTCCGAGTACATTTGTCACTGCGCCGTTTACATTGTTCACGGTAGGTGATGCGTTAAGAATATGCGGTTTGGGTCATGACCAGCGTTTGAGAACTTTTTTAGATATGCAATTAAAATTGTATTCTCAGGTAAACGCTGAAGAAACAGCCTTACTATATGCAGCCACGGCTTTGAGTGTTTCCCAACTGCCCCAAGGATTGTATCACCTGCAAGGTAGTATGCAGGTGTTGAGCGATCGCTTAGTTACTGCCCTAGAAAGAGATGGCGGACGCTTATTAATGCGCCACACTGTTGAACACATCAAAGTAGAAGACGGTCAAGCCACTGCTGTTGTGATCAGAAATCAAAAAACAGGCGAAGTCTGGACAGAATCAGCAGATCATGTAGTAGCTAACGTGACAGCCCAAAACTTAGTGCAGCTTTTGGGGGATAAAGTACCATCCGGTTACAAACAGCGAGTTGAAAAACTGCCGCCACCATCAGGGGCTTTTGTGGTGTACTTGGGTGTGGATGCGAGTGCGATTCCTGTAGATTGTCCGCCCCATTTACAGTTTTTATACGATGCCAATGGCCCGATTGGCGAGAATAATTCCTTGTTTGTTTCTGTGAGTCATCCTGGTGATGGTCGCGCCCCAGAAGGTAAAGCCACAATTATTGCGTCATCTTTTGTAGATTATCAGCAATGGTGGCAAACTCCAGATTATCAAGCATTGAAACAAAAATATACCGCAGATGCGATCGCTCGTCTCAACAAATATTTTTACCTCAAACCAGAAACCATCATTTACCAAGAAGCCGCCACACCCCGCACCTTTGCTCATTACACTGGGCGCGATCGCGGTATAGTTGGGGGCATTGGGCAAAGAATACCCACCTTTGGCCCCTTTGGTTTTGCCAACCGCACCCCGATAAATTCTCTCTGGTTAGTCGGCGACTCTACCCACCCCGGCGAAGGAACGGCTGGAGTGAGTTATTCAGCGTTAACCGTAGTTAGACAAATTGAGGCGCAAGCTTGACCGGAAGAGGCAGGGGGGAAGGGAGCAGGGAGCAGGGGGAAGAAAATATATTTTTGCCCCAGTCTACCCTTACACTCTTACACTCTGATTTTGCGCTTCATTGCGTCCCGCTTGTTGGGATAACTTCTGTAGAATATCTGCCCACTTCACACCTGCGAGGCTTGGTAAGACTACATGGGCGGCACCGACACGTTCAACTGGGCCTAGTCCTACTGTCCACATACCCCCGGCTAAAGCGGCTTCTATGCCGGCGGCGGCATCTTCTACAACTACACATTGTGCTGGTTGTAGTCCTAGTTCTTTGGCGGCATATAAAAATAAATCCGGTGCTGGTTTGGGTTTTTCTACACTGTAACCATCGGCGATCGCATCTACTTTATCAGCAATCCCCAAGCGTTGAATTACAGTACAGGCATTTTTACTGGCTGAACCAATGGCGGTCTTAATTCCAGCTTGCCGTAATTCATCCAAAAGTGCGATCGCACCCGGTAATAAATCTTTTGGTGTTACATGATGGATAAGTTCTACATAGTAGTTATTTTTACGTTCCATCATTTCTTGGATTTGTGCTTCGGAATACTTGCGATCGCCAATAATCAACATCAAAGATTCCCGCCGCGACACACCCCGTAAAGCTTCATTCGCATGACGGTCAAAGGGAATACCTTCTTCATCAGCTAATTTCTGCCAAGCTTGATAGTGATACTCAGCCGTATCAGTTAACACACCATCCAAATCAAAAATTACACCACGAATCTGAACCATTCTTCCTTGTCCTCCTTGTCCCCCTTGTCTTCCTTCTTCCCCTTCTCCCTGATGTAAATCAAACTCACACCACTCACCACGCCAGTGAAGTTTAAATTTCAGTCGCGTCCAGTGAGAAGGTAGATGGGGGTTGGCTACGGGGCCGTTTTCTGTTAACTGAATGCCACCAAATCCAAAAACTACGGCTTGCCACACACCACCAGCACTCGCGCCGTGAATACCGTCGTTGGTATTCCCGCGACTATCTTCTAAATCCACCATTGCGGCTTGCATAAAACGTTTGTAGGCTCTTGTCGATTCACCGACATCAGAGGCGATGATGGCGTGAATTGCCGGGCCGAGGGATGAACCGTAGGTAATATCTGTACGGGGTGCGTAGTAGTCCCAATTTGCTTGTAGGGATTTGGAATTGTAAGGAAATTCTGCTGATTCCCGCATTAAATAAAGCAGCATCAATACATCTGGCTGCTTCAGGACTTGTCGCTTGTTACCTTCTTCGATACCTAAAATTGCTTGGATGGAACGCTGACGCGGTTCGTAGTCGTCTAAGTTAATGTCTTGGAGTTGAAAAAATCCCTCAAACTGCTCAATTAATCCGGTTTCTGGGTCGTAGAAAATCCAGATTTTGTCAATGATATCTTGCCAATGCGATCGCACTTCGGCTGTAATTTGCAATTTCTCTGCTAATTCCGTCACGCGTTCGGGGAAATTTTGCTGCAACCAATCATCAATCAATAGTGCTTTTTCTAAATGCCATTGCACCATTCTGTTAGTGAAGGTATTGTTGTGAACCAATTCGTGATATTCATCGGCTCCAATTACTCCGCGAATCTCGTAGCGTTGTTGTTCTAAGTTATACTCAACTCGGCTACCCCAAAAAATAGCGGTATCCAAAACAATCTCGGCACCGTAATCACGCAGCCACTCATCATCACCTGTAGCTAACCAGTAATACCAAACGGCATAGGTAATATCTGCACTAATATGAATTTCGCGATCGCGGCACCAAATTCTGATATCCTCACCATAAAAATCATTGGGAAGTGACCAGCGTGGTGTGACTTCATCACCAGTGTCGGCACTTTCCCAAGAGTACATCGCGCCTTTGTAACCAGAATGCAAAGCTTTGCGTCTCGCACCTGGTAAAGTGTGGTAGCGGTAAGTAAGTAGATTGCGTGCGATCGCAGGTTGAGTAAATGTAAAAAATGGCAAGATAAAAATTTCTGTATCCCAAAAAATATGACCACGATAGCCAAAGCCAGACAGAGTTTTGGCGGGAATACTTACTTTATCGTCATAGCGAGGCGCAGCAATTAACAACTGGAAAAGGTTGTATCGAATCGCAAAAGCCGCCGTATTATCACCTTCCAGCAAAATATCACTTTGTTGCCAAACTGCGTCCCAAGCTTGTTTGTGAGTCTTAACTAAACTTTCGTAGTCGGCAATTTCCGCCAGTTTTTGCTGTGCTGCGGTGACTGGTGTCTCAACTTCCCGTGAGGTAAATACTGTCACGAATTTTTCGACTGTCACTGTTTGCTGTGACTTCGCCATAAATGTCGCAGTTAAGGAAGGATAACCAGGCGCGATGTTAACCTGTATCGATGCTTCCGTTCCTGATACACTCATCTTGGCTGCCATACCAATCGTAATTCGGGAACTACGAGTACGGCTATGCAGCCAAATGCCTTGTTCAGTTTTACCTTGGTCTAAATCTACCCAATGATTGAAACCTTGGTTTTCAGGATAGCCATTGATGCTACCTTGCACTTCAATCAAGCCATCAAAATCAAGTGGTGTTAATTGACAGCGTTGCGCCAAAATATGTTGATCTGCCAGACTCGCAAAACGTTCAAAGTGAATATCGATAGTTTTGCCACTAGGACTACGCCACCGCACAGAACGGCTGAGGATTCCGTGACGTACATCTAGCCGTCGTTCATACTGTATGATTTCCCCTTGGTCGAAACGAAAGCGTTCCCCATCAATCATCACTACTAGAGGTAGCCAGTCAGGACAGTTAGCAAGTTCTGTGTAAACTACAGGTACATCATCATAAACACCGTGAATAAATGTAGCTGGCAATGCACCAGGATATTCTCTTTCAAAACAACCCCTGGTACCTAAATAGCCGTTGCCAATTGTGAAAATAGTTTCTCTAGAATGCAATTGCTCAGGGTCAAACTGGGTTTCTGTTAATGTCCAGTCTGTATAGATAAAATTGCTAGTAGTACTTTTTGTCTCCATAGGCTGGGGGTTAGGGGTGAGAGGCTAGGGGTTAGAGGCTAGGGGCTATATAGCAGTCCTAAAACATTTGTAAAATTTCTATATCTTTTTCTTCTTTCTTACCTTTGCGTCCTTGGCGTTCTTGGCGGTTCGTTAAAAATATTATTTTTTATTTACGTAAATGTTGTTCTAAAATCTTCTCTGCTCTTGGTTTAAATATGAGATGAAATAAACTTTCCATATAGCGATCGCGTGCCTCATTATTTTCCGGTGCGACAAAATTCCAGAAACTAAACATTTTCGCCAGTAATAATAATTGGTTGGTATGGGATGACCAATTATATTTATTAATAATTCGCTGACTCATCCATTCCGAAACTTCTTGCCAATGGTGCGGATGATTTTCACACTCATCAAGGAAGGATAAAATTTTATCGGCTGTACCTTCTAAATCAGTCGGATTAATAATAAATCCATCTTCTCGATTTTCGATAATTTCTAAAGCACCTCCAAACTGAGTTGCAAAAGTTGGCAATCCCGAAATCATCGCTTCTAAAATGCTTCTGCCAAAAGATTCAAACCGCGCAAAATGTACATAAATTCCTTGGCGATCGGCAATCACCCGGTACGCTTCACCAATATCTCCACCAGTCATACGCATTCCCAACCAACGAATATGATTATGGAGATGATACTCATCAATAATGTCATGTAGTCTTTGAATTTCTTTCGCTTCTTCGGCATTATGAGCATCTGAGGGCTGTAATTTACTTGTTAATAAAATTAAATTACATCGCTTTTGTAATTCTTGACTTTGACCAAAGCATTCTGCCAAGCCAGTCAGATTTTTAATCGATGATATTGGAGCTACAGCAAATATAGGTCGTTTATTAGGTTCATCTAAAATGCCTATAATTTGCGAATCTTGGCGATGAAATATTAACTCTGCAACTTGTTGGCTTTGATGAAAATCACGGTCTGTTTTTTGGGTATAGGGAAAGAAGATTTTTTGATTAACTCCTGGCGGTACTAAGTTAAATTTTGGGCTGAATAAATCAATCCCATCCACTACATGATATAGGTGCGGCATCGTGAAAAATTTATAAGATTCATACTGTCCCATCCCATCAGGTGTACCGACAATTTCTTGATAGGAAGAAGTAATAATAAAATCCGCCGCATTCATACTGATTAAATCAGCAGTGAATTGAGCAGAGAAATGATATTGGTCTTCTAATTTATCCCAATATAAATTACTAAATAGATATTTAGGCTTTTCTAAAGAATGGGCAATATTACATTGAGTAACTTTGAACCGACTAGATAGCAGCGAGGCGACTAAATTACCATCACTATAATTACCAATAATTAAATTAGGACGACCTTTAAACAAAGTCAGGAGTTCTTTTTCTGCATCATTAGTAAAGCTTTCTAAGTAAGGCCAAATCTCAAATTTAGAAATCCAATTATTAGTGATATCTGGATTAAATTCAGCAAAGGGAACACGCAAAATCCAAGCATTTTCTGTATCTTCGACTTTTTCTAGGCGCAGTCCACAGGATGTTCCTTCACAGTTGGGAATAAGTCGAGTCAGAATGATGATATGGGGTTGAATACCTAAGACATCCAGTCCCGCGAGTGTGATTTCTTGGCGGAGTTTGTTTTCTAAACTGCGTGCTTGTTCCAGAACATAAGCGACTTGACCCAAGGTTTCATCGCGTCCTATGACATCTTGTTGTCCCACCCAGCCGTGAATGGAAATCAAGACGACGCGAAACACAGCCGGAACCCTCGCCACAAATGCTTCTAATAGGGGAGGTTGAGGGGAATCAAGTAACCTATCAAGTAATGACAGAGTTTCACGGACTCGTGCTGCTGTATTTCCCCATCCTGGTGCTAAACCAAGGTCTTGGAGGTGAAAATAAAATTTTTCGTAGGGTTCGTCAGCTGGTTTGTCACTAAGAAACTTGATTGCTTCCTTGATTTGTTTAGCGAATTGATTACCAGAACGAATGCGATCGCCAATTAACAAACGTTTACCATCACACTGCACGCGCCGCAATGCTTGAAACACTACCTCTAACCAATGTTGCGGGTCATTCAACAATTGATTACACAGGTAATGATTGAGAAAGGCTAAACCTTGACCAATATTTCTGGGGTCATCAATAGAAGGAGAATCTGCGTAAAATGGTGCAAGGTCAATTTCCAGGATATGGGGTTGGTAGCGATTCACCAAGCGATCGCACACATCTAAAAACGCCTGGGGTGACATCAACTCCCACTGACTCAAGTCAGCACTCAACCGCCAGACTTCTTGGTTAGCAATTTTAGGACGTACCACAAACCAAATATTATCTTCTGACAAAACTATTTCATGGGTGTAGTGAATAAGTTTGCCAACAGAAGAAGAGTAGTAAAAATAAGCAGGCTTTTGGGAAGTATGACAATATTCTGCAAATATTTGCAGAATTTCATTCCTCAGAAAGTATTGTTTACCTGATACAGTTAATGAAGATATCAATTGCAGTAAAACAGCTTTTTCATCACTGTTCAACACAGCTTGCAGCAGTTCATTCATAACTAATTCCGCCACTTCAATAGGTCACAACCTCATTTTTTCTCCTCAACAGTAGTAATTTTCTCTATAGGCTGTTAGAGGTACATTACCGTTATTACCTCTTTTATGCTAAAGCCGCACCTTACTTCTGCCTTCTAGCTCTGGTATGAATTATACAAACCTAATTTCTCAGCCATTAACTTAGGAGAAAAGCAGGCGATCGCTCCCAAAATTTCCAAAAATTCATCCAAAAGATATATGTAATTAATTTCTCAATTAATTAAGAAAGTTTAATGCTCAAATCAATACCTTCTTATCTCTATTGTTCACATATCAAATAGAACTGCCATAGCTCATAGTCTCTGTATTATTAAGTAAGTCGGTGGAAATAAACCCAACTACATTACGAAGCATAAATAGCCTGGAAAAACTTACAAATGACCAACGACAAATCACAAATGACAGCCCTCACTAGTTATCTTTAATTCCACCGACCTGCTTACCCTAAGTATTTAGGGCTTTCACTAAAAAAGTGCCAATTTGGCTAAATTTACCGCGACTTAAATAGTATTCTGTGTATCAGGTAACTATTCATTAGGCAAAAATCTGATATAGAATCTAGATTTTTAGGAAGTTAAGCACCACTACAGGGTTAGCCATGAACTACCAAGTACCTTCTTCTCAAAACAACTGTCATAGTTTGATTACCCCTGAACAATTAGATCAAGTAATTGAAGCTATTAGTGATGGTAGATATTCTTGGGCTTGTGTATTAATTTTGCGTTTTGTCGGCTATAATCCACTTCATTTTATGCCTCAAAGAACTTACAGCCGTCTAATAAAAGAACAGAGCCAATATATGGCAGCAAAATTAAATTCAGATAATAATATTAGTCCTTCAAGTGAGAAGACGGACATCCCAGTGAAAACGCATAATTTAAATCAATCAAATTCCTTGGATCAATCTGAAATCAAACCAAGAAATATCCAAGGAATGAATGTACTATATTTAAAATCAAATATGTCTAACCTTTATTCATCAAAAGACGAAGATATACAGAACTAATCATCTTAAAAAATAACAGGTAATACCAATTTTTTATGAAGCTGCATAGAATCAGATCCCCTTAGCATCCCCTTCAAAAGGAGGGAACCGGAAAAACATATATCAAAGTCCCTCTTTTTAAGGGGGATTTAGGGGGATCAAAATATGTGCAACTTTAAATTAAATTGGTATAAGAAGATTATGCTAAATTATTACCTTGTTAAATCACACATAGCTATAATATAGGAATCCGATTTGATTAATGAACATGTTTGCGTAGGGAGGGAACAGGGAACAGGGAACAGGGAACAGTAAAAAAGGGATTTAGGAGTACACTGAGTTTTTTCAGAAATCAAATATGAGTCCTATAGAAAAATTTTGCAATAAATAATTTGGTGGGTAATACCCACCTTTAGTTTGATATCTTCACGTCTTTGCGCTACGCTAGTTGCTTCTAGTTGGCAGAGCCGCCCGACGCACTGGCTCCTCTGGGCGCAAATTTTCCTAACTTAACTAAGCACTTTTAATCGGAATAACACCCTGATCAAAAACACGTTTATCAGTACCAATAGCCTTAACTTCTATTCTATCGGCATACACTTCATAAGCCGCAAAACTCAAGCTAGAAGCAGAATACTCAGTCCATTCAGAACGACCAACAGGGCGAGTTCCCGCACCACCACCAGTAATTAAATAAGTTGTGCCATTGATAGATTTTGTTCGTTCATAGTGATGTTCATGGCCATTAATATAAAGTTGCACACCATATTTTTGAAACAGAGGTGTAAAAACTTTAATAAACCCTGGATTATTACCATAAACACCAGAAGCGTAAACTGGATGATGACCAAATACAACTTTCCAAGGTGCATCACTGCGGCTTAATTCTTGTTCTAACCAAGGTAGTTGTTTTTTCCAATCAGCATTGCTGTTAGTATCTAACGCAAAAAACTGCACTTGATTCCGGCGAAATGTGTAGTAACGTTTTCCCTGCATATTAAAGCCGGGGTATTTAAGTTGCGGTTCACCGTTAGCTGTCCGAATATCGTGATTACCTAAACAAGCGTAAAACTTAACACCTTTTTTGAGTAAAGGTTGATAAGGACGTTCAAAAACTGCATTTATTTTTTCGATTTCGCCATTGTTATAAATATTATCGCCAGCTAAAACCACTAAATTATATGGGTTTTGCTTGTGATAGAAATTCATTGCTTCAGCTACAGCATATTGTCCTTTGGCACCAGTTCCGGTGTCTGCCACAGACACAAAACGCAATAGTAAGTCTTTTTTAGTGGGTTTAGCTGCTATGGCGGCAAAATCATCAGAAGAACTATTGTGATGAGCTAAAGTCCAACTAAGAATTCCTGTACCAACTGCTCCCAAGCCACTTAAAGATAAAAATTGACGGCGTTTCAGTTTCATAATCTATAAAGTATGAAGTATGAATGCTCTATTCAGGCATCAATATTGTTATATAGCAAAGTTTTAAGTACTGAGTGCTGAGTAGGAACTCCATCAGTATTTTCCAGCCTGTAACCTATCACCTGTAACCTATCACCTGCTATATATTGTTTGTCTTTGATTCGCTGCTTTTGGTGAAAGTTCCATGTCACGAGACAACCGAAATTCACAACCTTCTCCCCAAGAACCTTATTCTAGAAAACCGCCAATTTGGAAGGCGGCTATTATCGGAGTGTTGCGAGGGACAATTGGGGTTTTAGAAACAGCCGTGGTGAAATTAGAGGCTGAGTCATCTACAACCAATCCAACTTGGCAGCAGTTTCAGTTAGTCTGGAGTGGGTTATTAGCAAAAATTCGCTTTTTATTACCAGTAAGTTTCTCTAGGAAGTTGTCAGACACGACTTTGACAGGAATTATTGCTGGAATTACTTTAGTTTTGGTGATTGGGACAACTTCTAGCTTTTTTTCGAGTAAATCGACAGAAATTGCTACCATTCCGCCTGTTGAAGAAGTTCCTGTACCTACGCCAACGCCAATTGTTCCGCCAGAGTCTACAACATCAGAACCTCAGCAACCAGTAGAAGTTACGCCTGTACCAGAAGCAGAAGTCACGCCAACAGCGAAACCGGAAGCCGAAGTTATTCCTACACCCACACCTACACCAGAAGCAGAAGTTACACCTACACCGGAACCGGAAGTTACACCTACACCAATACCAGAACCAACACCCGCCGTAGAATTAACCCCAGAACAAATTTTGATTGCAGCGATTGAAAATCAAGTAGCAGAAATTAGCGATCGCTTTACCTCTGGTCTGATACAGTCAATTCAAGCGAATTTTCGTACTAGCAATCTCATTATTAAAATCAATGATGATTGGTATTCTCTTAAAGAATCTCAACAAAACAAACTGGCATCAGAAATATTACAGCGTTCTCAAGAACTCAATTTTAGTCATTTAGAAATTTTCGATTCTCAAGATAAATTAGTCGCGCGTAACCCCATTGTCGGTAACGAGATGATTATTTTTAAACGCCGCACCGCAAATTCTACTATTTCAATTCCTAGCTGACATTCATTGTATATTTAAACTCTTTATATTATGAATGTTATACCTCGTTTGCTAGAGGATCGGCGATCGCTTATAAAATAAGATAGTTAATAAATTCTTTGCAATTGGCTTAAACGCCAATCGATTTAATAAATAAATTCAAAATTATTCTTAAGGGGAGCATGAAACTATGGATATGCAAGTCCTGAGAGAACGTGCTGGACTTAGCCGTGCAGAGGTGGCCTTCAGGCTTGCAATTAGTGAAACCAGTGTACGTAACTGGGAAGCTGGGCGCACGGAACCCACAATGACACCCAAAAAATATCTAGAGGCTATACGTCTATTTGGCTGTACACCAGAAGAATTAGCCTCCGCCAGTGAAAAATCCATCAATCAACGCCATAAACGTAAACCCGGTAGACCAAAGCGTTTTCCTGACAATTCAGTAGCGCAAGTCCCAGATGCAACTGTTTGTGGTTAAATTCTGGAAGAATTCAGAATACAGAATCCAGTAGTCATCAACTTATACCTAGCAGACTCCTGATTGCTTCTGAATTCTGACACCTGATTACTGAATTCTTACTCTAACGGTGGTAATGGTTTTGTTACCACCTCTTTTCGCGTTAAAATATTGATTTCAGTCACGAAATTTTTTGCATCTGAGGTGTAAAAAACTAATAAAGTGGATTCATTTGGTTGATAGGTTCCTAATACTTGGTCTACTTGGCGGATAACTTCAGTATAATTTTTGCCAGCAAAATCAGAAACAGCAATTGTTTTGCGATCGCTTGCTGTCAAACGTTTGTCACCATCGCTGTCAGCCGTTACCACTTCATACCAAATTCCTTGCACCTTTTTGATAACATTTTCAGGAGGTGTTGATAAGCCTAATGTTTGATAGCGTACAAACAACGAGTTATTATTGGGAATTAACTTCCAAGCTGATTGATCACTGGTATTAAAAAATAAAAAATTCCGAATGCCGGCAGCTTCTTTTTCATAGTAAGACTGACGATAATTTTGTTGGGAACTGATCGTTGCCATCAGGTACGGTGTACCTTTAATCACTTCAAATGAACTCAAGTTAAATTGCACTTGAATATCAGAATCAGTTTCTAGATTAACTATGTCACCAACATGACGTTCTCGAAATAATTCTTGATAAATTCGATAAGCTGCATAGCCTAATATCGAGAAAGTCATCAAACCACAAAGTACAATAATTATTGCTCGAATAGTAGTCAAAAAATTCGGAAATCGAAATCTACTCATTTTCTGGATGATGCTGAATAACAGCAAGATACAACCGTAATTGTGACAAGTTATGTATATACTAAATAAACATTATTGAGTATTGAATTCAGTAGATTTACTAATATTTCAAAAACTCATCTCCAACTAGTGCGATCGCTCACCGTATTTGCTACGGCAGCGCGATAAGATTCTAAAACAACCGTCGTAACTAAAGGTTTAAATGGCAGAAACATTATTTTTCAACGCTCTGCGGGAAGCCATTGATGAAGAAATGGCGCGTGATTCCAGTGTATTTGTTCTGGGTGAAGACGTAGGACACTATGGCGGTTCCTATAAAGTCACCAAAGACTTGTACAAAAAGTATGGTGACTTGAGGGTTTTAGACACTCCCATCGCCGAAAATAGCTTTACTGGTATAGCAGTCGGGGCGGCCATGACTGGGTTGCGACCGATTATTGAAGGTATGAACATGGGCTTTCTGCTCCTCGCCTTCAACCAAATCTCCAATAACGCCGGGATGCTGCGCTATACTTCCGGCGGTAACTTTAAAATTCCAATGGTAATTCGCGGCCCCGGTGGTGTCGGTAGACAATTAGGCGCAGAACACTCCCAACGCCTCGAAGCTTACTTTCAAGCCGTACCAGGGTTAAAAATTGTGGCTTGTTCCACACCCTACAACGCCAAAGGTTTACTAAAATCCGCCATCCGCGACGATAATCCTGTACTGTTCTTTGAACACGTACTTTTGTATAACTTAAAAGAAAATTTACCAGAAGAAGAATACCTCCTGCCCTTAGATAAAGCAGAGGTAGTGCGTCAAGGCAAAGATGTCACAATTCTGACTTACTCCCGGATGCGTCATCATGTGGTGCAAGCCGTAAAAGCTTTAGAAAAACAAGGTTACGACCCCGAAGTCATTGATTTAATATCACTCAAACCTCTAGATTTTGATACCATTGGAGCATCTATACGCAAAACCCACCGCGTCATTGTCGTGGAAGAGTGTATGCGGACTGGCGGTATCGGTGCAGAACTAACTGCTTCCATTAACGATCGCCTCTTTGATGAATTAGATGCACCAGTACTGCGTCTATCTTCCCAAGATATTCCTACACCTTACAACGGCGCTCTAGAGCGGCTCACCATCGTTCAGCCAGAGCAAATCGTCGAAGCTGTACAGAAAATGGTCGCAATGCGTGTGTAAACAATTCTGAAGTGTGAAGTGTGAAGTCTGAAATTTGAATTTCAACATGGCTGACAGCAAGACGCGAAGCGTCTACAGCTTTCATAGTTCATACTTCACACTTTCCGTAACTCCATCAAAGAACGCTATTATAGCGTTTGTCAGTTGCGAGTTATGGTATGCAAAGACAGCAGTCACTATTAGCTTTGATATTAGTTTTGGTAATCGCTGCGATCGCAGTAATTGCCACAATTCCGATACCTCTGGGGTTGGATTTACGCGGCGGTTCCCAGCTTACAATTCAAGTCAAACCCGCACCAGGGATGAAAGAAATCACCGAACGCGAATTAGCAGGCGTTCAAAAAGTCGTAGAAGGAAGAATTAACGGCCTTGGTGTTTCCGAACCAGTCATCCAAACCGTAGGTGCAGATAAAATTCTTGTCCAGTTACCAGGGGTGAATGATCCCGAACAAGCAGAAAGAGTGCTAGGCGGTACAGCACAATTAGAATTTCGTAAACAAAAACCTGGAACTGAAACCCAACTTTTTGCCTTTCAATCTTCACGAGTAGAACTGAAAGCCAAGCAGCAAGAATTACGCAACAGCACAGATAAAGCCGCAATTAACAAAAATCAAGAAGAATTACAAAAAAATAATCAAGCTATCCTGGAATTATTTGAAAGCACCGATCCTCCACTCAATGGTAAATACCTGCAAGATGCCTACGGTGAACCGACTCAACAAAATAATTGGAATGTTGCGATTCGCTTTGAGCAGAAGGGTGGTGAATTATTTGCTGAAATTACCAAAAATTTAGCAGGTACAGGCCGTAGTATTGGCATTTTCTTAGATAACGAACTGATCAGCGCCCCTGTAGTCGGGCCAGAATTTGCGGCTACCGGGATTACTGGTGGTGCAGCCGTTATTACAGGCCGCTTTACAGCCCAACAAGCCAATGATTTAGGTGTGCAACTGCGTGGTGGTGCGTTACCTGTACCAGTGGAAATTGCTGAAATTCGTACCGTTGGCGCAACCTTGGGTAAGGACAGTATTGTCAGCAGTATCTATGCTGGCAGTGGTGGTCTGCTTTTAGTATTAATATTTATGATTTTGTACTATAGACTACCAGGATTAATTGCGAATATTGCGCTGATTATCTACGCTATTCTGACTTGGGCTTGCTTTGCCTTGTTAGGTGTAACTCTGACATTGCCAGGTATTGCTGGTTTTATTCTGAGTATTGGTATGGCGGTGGATGCTAACGTGCTAATTTTTGAGCGCACCAGAGAAGAACTACAAGCAGGTAAGTCATTGTATCGCTCTGTGGAATCTGGCTTTTACCGCGCTTTTTCGAGTATCTTAGACGGCAACGTCACAACAGTGATTGCTTGTGCAGCGTTATTCTGGCTAGGTGCTGGTTTGGTGAAAGGCTTTGCGCTCACCTTGGCTTTGGGCGTAGCAGTGAGTATGTTTACTGCAATTACCTGTAGTCGTACCTTTATGTTTTTAGCAATTTCGATTCCTGCACTGCGAAAACCAGAATTTTACTGTCCGAACCTGTCAGCATCAGGAGCATCTAATAAGACTGAGGTAGCGCAATGAAACTGAGTATTAACAAATCGCGATCGCTTTGGTGGATTATCTCTTGTGCAGTGATCCTTGCTGGTATCATCTCAATGGTGATTTCTTGGCAAAACCCAAATATTCGTGCGCCTCTACGTCCAAGTTTAGATTTTATCGGCGGTACGAGACTACAGTTTGAACGAGATTGCAGTCAACCGAAAAACTGTGAACAGCCACTTGATATCAACGTTGTTCGGGAAGTCGCCAAAGAACAAGGGCTAGGTGATAGTAGTATCCAAATTGTTGCCGATCAAGAAACCAAAAAAGAAAACGGTATACTAATTCGGACAAAAAATTTAAATCGCGATCAGCGTACCCAGTTGCAAAATGCTTTAAGCGCCAAAGTTGGTGCTTTTGACGAGCAGAAAAACCAAATTGACACAGTTGGGCCAACCTTGGGAAGAGAATTATTTACCTCTGGGATAATTGCTTTGGTGGTGTCCTTTGCGGGGATTATCGTCTACCTAGCTTTCCGATTTCAGTTAGATTATGCCGTCTTTGCGATCATTGCTTTGTTTCACGATGTGTTGATCACAGTAGGCATCTTCTCAATTTTAGGTCTGGTTTTGGGAACAGAAGTAGATAGCCTTTTCATCGTTGCTTTGCTGACAATTACTGGATTTTCAGTCAACGACACAGTGGTAATTTACGATCGCATTCGTGAAACCCTCAAAACCAATCCTAACCGCCCAATTGCCGAAATTGTTGATGATGCCGTCAATCAAACCCTAAGTAGGTCAATTAACACCACCTTAACTACCTTATTGACCTTATTTGCCATCTTTCTGTTTGGGGGAGAAACCCTAAAAAACTTTGCCTTAGCTTTAATTATTGGTTTCATCGCCGGGGCTTACTCCAGTATTTTTATTGCTAGTACTCTCCTAGCTTTGTGGCGAGAACGTACCGAGAAACCCAATCCAGTTACCAACAGCGAAGCATTTGACGCATCAGCAGATAGTTAATCAATTATTGGGGATTTTCGATTAACTTGCTGAAATGTTGTTTATACTGCTTCCACATTTCTCAAACTAAGACTCAAATTCAAAAACTACCCAAAATCTCGCATTTAAAATCAAAAATTGCTAACACTATTTGCATCCACGTCCGCGTGACCTTTTCCTGCTATGGATCAATCAGAACAACCATCAATTAATGACCCATCTTTTGCTAAACAAGTTCAGAAACTACATCAGCTGACAGTGTATGGCAGATGGTTGTTTGTGGCATTTTTATGGCTGTTGATTGCACCTGTGAGTCTGTGGAATTTACGCTCAGAAATTGCCCTATGGCAACAATACTTTACCTGGGTAGCAGTGCGATATGGACTCATCTCTCATCCCCTGTCTACCCTGGGTTTAAGTTTTTGTATTGCCATGACTGTTTCTGTTTTAGTTTGGCAAAGCCGTAATATTTTAATGGGACTACCACAGCTAGAAAAAGAACGCCTAGAAAAACAAGTTTGTCGCATCCGCCAGCAAGGGCCTAGTCATCCTCTATGGAAGTTCATTTGTCAGTAAATCTGAGAAGAGTTAAATAAATTTGTATATAGTTGCATTTCGCTATGCCTATGGAAAAATTTTCTGCACAATATGACTAAATAAAAGCAAACATACTTATTGGTGCAATTGAGTTGCTACACATGAACCATCCTCAGATTAAATTTAGCGATCGCCATTCTGACATCGACCTTTACCAACTCCAAGAATTATTTAATATTGCAGCTTTTTGGGCAAAAGGACGTAGTATTGAGGATTTAAACATCGCTGTTACCAATAGCGAGCCAGTAATTTCTTTATGGGATGATACAAAACTCGTTGGTTTTGCTAGAGCAACTTCTGATGGTATCTATCGCGCCACAATCTGGGATGTAGTCATTCACCCAGACTACCAAGGTGCTGGGCTAGGTAGCAAATTAATCACAACCGTTTTGAACCATCCCCGCATGAATGGGGTAGAGCGAGTATATTTAATGACTACTCACCAGCAAGGATTCTATACAAAAATGGGTTTTACAACTAATAGCAGCACAACTATGGTGCTACACAACCAATCCAAACAGCTAAATTCCCTTTCCGCAGCAGAACTACAGTTTCAGGAATAGGGGTTAGAGGCTAGTACAACAAGGCAAAAGGCACAAGTCAAAAGTCAAAAAGCTTATAACACAAGCTTTTCACTAACTTGAAATGGGATCTTTATTTCCACCGATCTGTACTAGAGGCTTTTTACTTAGCACTCAGCACTCAGCACTTTCTCAAGCTACAGGAATGGTAATTTGTACCCTAGTTAGTGAATCAGTTGATTCTGGACTTGTTAAATGGGGGAGCATTTCTAGTTTTGCTCCCATAACGTCTAATAATATTTGATTGAGTAATAATTTCATTCCCGGAGAAAGATTGACCTTCTCATCTTTAGTTTGAGAAGGCTCATTATTATGTTTCATGAAATCTATCGGCTCACTTTCAGGTAAAGCATGGGCGGGAATATCTAAATAGATATGAGCCATATTAGTATTATCTGAAACTGTGGCGGAAACCCAAATACTACCTTCTTGCATTTGGGTAATTGCAGTGTCTACTAAATTAACTAAAATTTGGCGTAACCAGCGATGATCTGCCAACACATGAACTTCTGGATCTATGGGTGACATCTGCAACAAAAAATTCCGATTCGCCGCCAGCATATAAGTTAAGTCTTTAACTTCTTGAAAAACTGTGTCTAAACATCGGGGCTGAATATCTAATTTATTTGTACCGTATTCGGTTCGAGAAACGCTGAGAATTTCATCCATCAAATGCAGCAATTTCAGAGCCTTTTCGTGAGCTTGGGCGATAAATTCTCGTTCTTCTTCGGGATTTTCACATAAGTCTGACAAAATTAATTGATGCAAGCTAATCACACTATTGAGTGGCGATCGCAATTCATGGGTAGTACGTGCTAAAAAACCCGCTTTAAATTGACTCATCTCCTGCGCCATTTGATAAGCCAACTGCGTTTGTTTGATTTCTTGCCGCAGTTGTGACACAGTTTCTTTTTCTTCTGATATTACTGGCGATATGTTAGGACTAGTGTTTGCTGACTTGGCAAATAACCAACGAAAACCGATTCCTAAGATGATTCCGACTCCGAGATATGCCCAGTTGCTCCAGTTCATAAATATGGCAATTATTATTCTGATTAATCCAGTGTGATGCTTCCTTGACGCAAAATTTGCCAGTTTTCTTCTGTCCACTTAGCAACAGTAGAAGGTACACCAACCCCAGAAATTTCCTCAATAAGTCCTTTCGTCTCTAAGGTTAACGCATCAGGAAATTGCCTCGTAATTTCTGCCATCGTTTGTAAAGGTGGCTGTCCAGAAAAGTTGGCACTGGTTGTTGCTAAAGGGCCTGTTTTTGCCAAAATAGAACGGGCGATCGCATTATTTGGGACTCGAATACCAACCGTAGTCGGGTCAGTTGGGTTCATTTCTTTAGGCAAGCGATCGCTCGCTGGCAATACTAAAGTTAACGCCCCCGGCCAATATTTACTTACTACTTGTTGCCAAATTTCATATTCATGTTCGCCACCCTTGACATAAGGCCATAAATCCTCAGCCTTAGCACCCATCAAAATCAAAGGTTTATCCTGACTGCGCTGCTTGGCGGCAAAAATTAAGGCAGCTTTTTCTGGCAAAGTCGCCAGTGCTGGTACAGTATCAGTCGGAAAACTCACTAAACGGCCAGCCTGTGCGCCTGCTATCAAATCTTTTAGAGCAACTTGAGCCATATTTACCAATGTCAGAAGTTATGAATGAAAACACGTAATTTTTGTATTTTCACTCATAACTCCTGTCAAGGTGTAGGGATGTATATATCCAAAACCTTTCACCCCTATCTGTCACCTATCCTCTGTTCCCTACATACGCTAAAGCAAAACGTTCAACGCCTTCTAAATCAGAGTGGATTTGAATATCGCTATAGCTACCTTGATTTTGCAGAAGTTCTCGCACTGCACCCGCTTGTCCCGCCATCATTTCAATCAGCCACACGCCACCAGGCCGCAAATAACTGGGTGAGACTTCAATTAAATGACGAATATCATCTAAGCCATCCGCACCGCCATCTAATGCCAAATGTGGTTCATGCTGCTTGACTTCTGGTTCTAGGGTAGCCACAGTTTCAGTCGGGATATATGGCGGATTAGAAACCATTCCACTGATTTGGCCTTTGAGAGTGGTTAATGGTTCCCACCAAGAACCTTGATAAAAATGAATCCTGTCGGCAAATCCTAGATTTTTGGCGTTGGTTTGGGCAATTTCTAAGGCGGCGTTGCTGTAATCAACAGCATGAATAGTAGCGTTTGGCAACCCATCCGCCAACCCAATAGCGATCGCACCACTCCCAGTCCCCAAGTCTACCCAATGCCCTTGATCTAATGACTGGGCAACCTGATTTTGAGCGATCGCCGCTACTGCTAAATCAATGATGCACTCTGTCTCTGGTCGAGGAATTAACACCGCACTCGACACCGCCAGTTTAAAATTTCGCCAAGGTGTTACACCCGCGATGTACTGCACTGGTAAGCGATCGCGCAATCGTTTCTGCCAAAGTTGTTCTAAATCTCTTAAAGAGATTGTAATGGGGACTTCCACCCAATCTTTAAAAGATTCTAAACGCAGGGACAAACGGTCTAAACCAGCAATTTCTTGCAGCAGCCAATCAACTTCTAATGGGGGTACAGCAGCAGCGATCGCAGCTTGAATTGCTTGGTTACGCCACTGCCAAAGTTGTAGCCCAGAAACTACCTGTGGCTGTTGATCTGCCATACTTTAACGTTTTGGCTTTGCAGGTTGGGAATTATTATTCCCGCTATTGCCAGAATTTTTTGGTAAAGTCCGAATATACTCTCTGGATTCTTGAGAAGGCACTAACACCACTTGCTTGAGCCAATCCTCGTTCTTATCTTGTAAAGTCTTGATTACGCCATCTATGTCTATAACCTGAATATCCGCCTTGGGATATTTTGGTTTGACTTGGTTTAACAAACCTTGAGCATCTTGCTTACTCACAAACAACGGTACGACTTGTTCTTTGTCGTTTGTCAATTTAATGGGTACATAACCTTGATCAGGTGCAAAGCGAACTGCAAAAATCGGCACACTCCGAAACTGATCTACTTTCTGACCGCTTTGGTTGAGTAATTCCAATGCGCCTTTGACATCCTGATCTACTGGTTTAAAAGCAAATACTAAACGGTTAGGTTGGTTTTTAGTTTGTTGCAACTGCTGATAAATAATTCCCAACGGTACAGCTGTCACCTGGAGACTCTTGACAATTTCTGCCATTTTGGGATCGTTAGCGTTGGTAGTCCGCAGTTGATTAATAAAAGCCTGAGCCTCTTGACGGCTGAGATAAACACCAGTGACTGAACCACCTAGTTTTTTACCATCTTGATTTTCTGGTAAAGGACGACTCAACGGTAATCCTTTATCATTGGTAATTAGATACACTGGTACTGAGTCTAGTTTTTCTTTGATTTGTTGTTCTGACAATGCCAGCACTGGGACATTACCGACAAAAACTGAGCCTAACAGAGTACTCCCGATTAAACCCAATGTTGCGCCCCAGCGAACTAATGCTTTCATGACTACTCCTCGCGTCAATGGTTTTTAATTAAAGTCAGACTAATTGGTTGGATTTGCACAGCACTAACTTGTTTTAGTTATATAGCAATCCATTGGAGATGTAAAAACGCCATAATGGCTGTTAAATGGTCACAATCAACTCGCAAAATGGGAGATTTCTAAATTCTTGAGAACTCCTACGCTATTTTTGTCGCAGTCAATTGTGCTGCAACCTGATTTTGTTATTTGGCTTTGCCTGATTCCTGCACAAGAATTATAGATGCCTATTATAGACTGCTCTCAAAAAATGAAAACTTTTGCTGACCGTTGAGATGATTAATGCCATTTTATTGTCTTTCTCAAAAACTAGTGACGCGATCGCAAAATAATTCGTTCCAGTTATTGATTGTCTTGATAACTCCTTAAATCAAGACCTAGACCTCATTCAGCCTGATTCAATTATTCGATATATAGTTTCTCAAACTTTGACACAACCCGAAAAAATCAAATTACTCTTTTCTGTAGTATCTACAAGGTAATTGTCAAACTTAGTACACCAGTTTCATTCTCGATAGATTTTCAATTTCAACGATAGTAAATTCTAATCGCAACTTAAAAATATAAAGAAATATCCTATCTATAAATAATTAACAGATAGGATACTTCGCAAAACATTGTATTTGAATCGGGATGACAGGATTTGAACCTGCGGCATCCTGCTCCCAAAGCAGGCGCGCTACCAAGCTGCGCTACATCCCGGATATTTTGGTTGATTATTAATGATTTTGCTTTTTTGTAACTTCTTTAAGTATTACCAAAAAATCAACTTAACATACAACCTTTACTAGTATAGCAAGCCTAACATATATTTGCCAACAATTTCTCTAAATTTATGGTCAAAAGCATATATTCAGGCATTCTGAAAAAATGCTAATTGGATTTTAGATTAGGAGCATATTTCAATCTAAAAGACGCTCGCTGACTTGCTAAAGCTGTGCTAACGGCAATCCAAAATCTTAAAATTCTTCTGCTCCTAGCCTCTAGTCACAATATTTTAGTGAGGATACCAAAACATTCCCTTAATGCCTTCAGGGTCTGCCATAAAACCCATACCCCTATAGAAATCAACTACATGGGGATCAGCAAAGAGAGTGACATTACTGATTTCTTCACTTCTGAGTTTTTTGAGTACGTATTTCATTAAAGCTTTACCCAGCCCTTTCCCTTGAAAGTCTGGATGAACTACTACATCCCAAATCGTGGCATTAAAAGCATGATCTGAGGTAGCGCGAGCAAAACCAATAAGCCGACGTTGGTTTCCTCGTACTTGCCACATTGAGGCAACGAGAAAACTATGCTCTATGGCTTTTTTTACTTTTCGCAAAGGACGACGTGACCAACCAACTGCATCACACAGTTCTTCTAACTCATACAAGTCAATGTCTCTCTCTGTGCTGAAAACAATGCGTTCCGCATTTCGCGCCGCATCACCATTAACACTAGAGTTGCCATTTTCTCCTGTATGTTCTTCAAAGGAAGTTGCTCTATTTGCCGTTACAGATTCAGGAGTACTAAACCAAGTTTTCCAAAAACCCATGCCAACGTGGTTCGGGTAGTATAACTGAATTGGCTACCACTCTTTTAAAGAGATGATACACGTTTTATCCAGCCAATGCCATCTTCTATCCTACACCCTGATTGTTTTCAGATGTTGTTGGGATCAGCAAGGGCAACAGCTTTTAATCGCGTGTTTTGTACCAATCATCTTCAACTTTAGCATTTTGTTGTAAAGGCTAGGAGAAATTCCCCAAAAGGCAAAGTTTTGAGAATCAATGTGTATATATGAATATTGGATATTAAGTACTGGTGTTGGGAATAATGTTTACTAGCACCCAGTCCCCAGTCCGCAGCCCCCAGGTGAAAACAGCAAGCGAGTCTTACCCCAAAAATGGCTTCTGGTTTAAAATCTTCGACACTGGAACTCCTAAAACGCTTTAATCGAGCGTTTCCCCAGTTTTATGAGCAATTTGTCAGCAGTGAAATTCAACTGCAAAATCTCCGGTTAGCTTACCGTCTTTATAAAACCAGACGTGCCGTTATCGAGTTGAAGCCGGAAGGTAGCAAAAGTGCTTTACACTTTGCTTACCGTAACCAGTCCTTTCTCCTCAGTGATATTTTTGGTGTTCTGGCAGCTTATGGCTTGACTATCCACGGTCTTAGTCTGTATGGTCAAATTCGACCACCAATGTTAGTTTTCATCAAACTTTTAGTCTCTCGCGGTAGCAAAGCTTTGACAGAAAAAACCGCAGAAAATGTCTGTCGGGCAATTCGAGAGGCTTTAGGAGGCCGCTTTGAAGTAGAAGAAATGCTGGCAGTAGAATTTAATTTAGATGCTGGCTTAGAACAAGTACAAACTGAGTTTTATGTCGATCCAGTATTTCATCTGCCAGCTTTGGTAATTGAAGCAGATAACCAACCAGGATTGTTTTACAAAGTTATGTACGCTATCTGGCAAGAAGATTTGCTAGTGGTTAACGCGAATTTATTGGTTTGGCGAGGACGCACCCGGCTGATTCTTTATTTGTTGGGGCCAAATGAAAGCTTGATTCCTGAATATCTCGGACACAAAATTGCGGAGGGAGTGCGACAGCGGTTGTTGGGGAAATAGTGACCAAGTGTGAAGTTCTTAAAATTAGAGTTTAGAGACTAGAGGCTAGGGGCTAGAGACGAGATTTTTTATGGGGAAATGAATCTCTAGGTGGGCAAAATTCCTCGTCAAATCACCTGTACAAAAGTGGGGAAATTGTTTTTCATGACTGGTTATGAATTATTTCTGTAATTTAACGTCTTAAATCAGGCAAGTGTTTTACATAACAATTGCCCTAGTCTCTAATCCCTAGCCCCTGCATACATTTTCTACTCTGTATTTAGTCGTACCCATCCTTGGGGGTACGATATAAATATGGCAACCATAGAAATCTTAGGCGTTCCACACGCATACGAGTTAACGGCTCCCACTGCTTGCCCCCATACTTTGGTATTCATCCACGGTTGGCTAAATAGTCGTGGGTACTGGCAACCTGTGATTTCCCGTCTGTCCGTAGATTTACAGTGTTTATCTTATGATTTACGCGGTTTTGGGGAGTCCCAATCCAGCGCAGAAACTGATGTAAATCGTTTACAAAGTAGTGTTGGTTTGACATCCCAATTACTGGATAGTTCTAATTCCCAATTTGATTCTCTGTATACACCAACTGCTTACGCTCAAGATTTAGCAGCTTTATTAAAAGAGCTAAATATTACCAGTGCTTGGTTAATTGGGCATTCGTTGGGCGGGACGATCGCACTTTGGGCAGCTGCTTTACTACCTGATCTGGTTCAAGGTGTAATCTGTATCAACGCTGGTGGTGGGATTTATCTCAAGGAAGCTTTTGAACAATTTCGTTCAGCAGGTCAGCGATTTTTACAAGTTCGTCCGCGCTGGCTATCCCAATTACCTTTGATTGATTTGCTATTTACTAGAGCCAGTGTAGCCCGCCCTTTAGACCGTTATTGGGCGCGTCAACGGGTGATAGATTTTGTGGTTGCTGACCCCGAAGCGGCTTTGGGAGCTTTATTAGATTCCACAACCGAAGAAGAAGTAAATCGCTTACCCCAGTTGGTCTCACAATTAAAACAGCCTGTATATTTTTTGGCTGGTGCCGATGATAAGGTCATGGAACCCAAATATGTTCGCCATTTAGCCAGCTTTCATCGGCTTTTTCAATACTGTGGTGACAATGTGATTGAAATTCCTAATTGTGGGCATTTAGCTATGTTAGAACAACCAGATGCCGTTGCCAGCCATATTCGGGCAATTGTCAGTAGTCAGTAGTCAATGGTCAAGAGTTTTGGATAAAGAACAAATGACCATCAACCCTGTAACCTATCACCTCTCACCTCTCACCTGTCATACAACTTCATCACCTGACCCAGAGATAACCGCGATTCCACACCCAAAGTCAAGGGTGAAATATGACCGCGAGATAAGTGGTCAGACGCGGCGCAGGCAATCATAGCGGCGTTATCGGTACAAAATTTCAAGGGTGGGAATAAAACACGCAGGTTATGTTGACTGGCGGCGGCTTGCAAGTGCTGTCTCAAGCCGCTATTTGCTGCTACTCCACCACCGACAGCAATGGTATTAAGTCTATAGTCCAGGGCGCAAGCGATCGCTCTTTTGGTGAGTGCCTTGGCTACTGTTGCCTGAAAACTGGCGGCTACGTCTGCCACAGGCACTGTCCCACCATTTTTGTCAAATTGCTGCACTAGCCTGAGTACTGCTGTCTTTAAGCCGCTAAAACTGCCATCATAGCGATGAAAACCGCCACCCGGTAGGGAAACTTTGCCCTCTGGTAAGGCAAAAGCTTGGGGATCACCCTGCTGTGCTAACTTGTCAATTACAGGGCCTCCTGGATAACCTAGATTTAACAAGCGTGCTACCTTATCAAAGGCTTCCCCTGCCGCATCATCACGGGTTTCACCCAGGGTTTCGTAGCTACCACAGTCTTTAACATAAATCAAGCTTGTATGTCCGCCTGAAACCAGTAAGCTAAGAAAAGGGGGATCTAAAGTTGGCTCACTCAAGTAAGTCGCAAAAATGTGGCCTTCGAGGTGATGGACTCCCAAAAATGGTTTATTGTGTACGATCGCTAAAGTTTTGGCAGCAGTTAACCCCACCAATAACGCTCCCACTAAACCAGGGGCGCAAGTGGCAGCGATGCCATCGATTTTTGACCAGTCTAATTGTGCCTGTTCCAGAGCTTGGGCGATCGCTTCGTTGATCGTCTCTAAATGCTGGCGTGATGCCACCTCTGGGACAACTCCACCATATTGCTGATGAACTGGAATTTGGGAGGCGATAATACTACTGCGAACTTGACGATTGTTAACAATTGCGACGGCAGTTTCATCACAACTGGTTTCGATTGCTAAAACGGTTGCCATCTGAGGGTTCTACAAAATAACGATTTGTTTGAGAAGCTTTAACTTTTATTTACTTAAACTTTACTCGGTTCCCAGGCAAGAGTATGATGACTTGCTAGTTAGCCAAATAAAGAATGTACAAGCCGCTTCGTTTTGTACAAAAAACTTTTTCTTTTGTAATAAAAGGAAACAACTCCATGCGACGATTGTTTGCTTTGATTTTAGCGATTTGTCTTTGGTTCAATTTTGCTCCCCCAGCGAAAGCTCTAGGGGCTAATCTTACACCCTGCCAAGACAACCCCGCATTTCAAGCACTAGCTAAAAACGCCCGAAATACAACTGCCGATCCCCAATCTGGTCAAAAGAGATTTGAGCGTTACTCTCAAGCACTCTGTGGCCCTGAAGGCTATCCTCACTTGATTGTTGATGGCCGTCTAGACCGCGCTGGTGACTTTTTGATTCCCAGCATTCTATTTCTCTATATTGCTGGCTGGATTGGTTGGGTAGGCCGTGCTTACCTAATCGCAGTGAGAAAAGAATCTGACACCGAACAAAAAGAAATCCAAATCGATTTGGCTTTGGCACTACCCATAATTGCCACAGGTTTTGCTTGGCCAGCAGCAGCTTTGAAAGAATTCCTTTCTGGCGAATTAACTGCTAAAGATTCTGAGATCCCCGTTTCTCCTCGTTAGGTTTTGCTTAACTGATTCATTTTTTGGAGATTAAATACATGGCTGAAAAAGGCGATCAATCATCCTATTTGATTAAATTTATTTCCACAGCACCAGTGGCAGCTACAATCTGGCTGACAATTACAGCAGGCATTTTGATTGAGTTTAACCGCTTTTTCCCCGACCTACTGTTCCACCCACTGCCATAACCAAAGCATTGGGATTTTAAACTGTTGCATGTGTAATTGAGAGGCGAACATCGAATTATGGCGCAAGCAGTAGACGCATCTAAAAATTCACCCAGCGATGTGAGAAACAGAGAAGTCGTGTTTCCCGCAGGCGGTGATCCTCAGTTGGGTAATCTCGAAACCCCTGTGAATTCTTCTCCCGCAATCAAGTGGTTCATCAATAATCTGCCAGCTTATCGTCCAGGTTTAACTCCTTTCAGACGTGGGCTAGAAGTTGGTATGGCACATGGCTACTGGATATTTGGCCCCTTCGCTAAATATGGCCCACTGCGTAGTGCAGAAAACGCTAACCTAGCAGGCTTATTAGGTGCGATCGCCCTAGTAATTTTTCTGACAGGTGGCTTGTCTTTATATGCCAATAGCAATCCCCCTAAAGCCCTGAACAGTGTAACTGGCGCTTCAGCCCCAGATGCTTTCCTATCTAAAGAAGGCTGGAATAACTTTGCTAGTGCTTTCTTAATCGGTGGCATTGGTGGTGCAGTAGTTGCTTACTTCTTAACTAGCAATATTGCACTCATTCAAGGCTTAATCGGCTAATTGGTTTTTGGTAATTGGTAATTAGTGATTAGTTAAAGTTTTTCATCATCAAGTTGTTAATTAAATTAAATAACTTGAGATCATAACTTTCTAATTACTGATTACCACTTGCCAACATATGAGGGATGAGAGTGTAGGGTCTAGAGGCTAGTTGTTTTAGAAGTCACATTATCAAAAAAATGGTTATTTATCAAAAAATTTTAAGGACACATAATTCTATGTGTCCTTAATTATTTGGTGTTAAAAATGCTTGGTTGTGCTTATTAAAATATCGCTGCTTCAACCGCTGCAAGGGCGGTTTCAAAATCGTCATTGACAATTTGAATATCAAATTCATCAGCAGCTGCAACTTCTGCCTTGGCGCGGACTAGGCGACGGGAAATTGATTCTTCAGAGTCTTGTCCACGGCCACGTATCCGTTTTTCTAATTCATCAAAAGAAGGCGGCAAAATGAAAATGCTGAGAGCATTAGGAAAGGAAGCGCGAATTTGTCTTGCCCCTTCTAATTCAATTTCCAGCACTACTAACTTACCAGACTGAATTTGATTGACTACAGTTTCTCGCGGAGTACCGTAATAATTCCCCGCAAATTCCGCCCACTCTAAAAATTCACCTTGAGCAACCAGTTGTTCAAACTTACTACGGTTAATAAAGTAATAATTTTTGCCATCAATTTCTCCAGGGCGAGGAGAACGAGTTGTCACGGATACAGAATAATACAGTTGCGGATGACGCTGCAACAGCGATCGCATTAAGGTGCCTTTGCCAACTCCACTAGGGCCAGTTAAAACAATTAACTTGCCTGTAGGCTGGCATTCTGTGGTAGTAGCACTAATCTGGATGGGTAAAACTTGCATCATCCGTTCAACCTGTGAATTAATCAACAATCATGATTTTTGAATTGGGTTCGTTGTCAGGCTGACCTCGACTAACGAATTTGTAGCACTGGTGACAGAAAACCAGTCTAATTCACATGGTACTGCCGATATGGTGCAAATAAAATAGTCCTTTGTCAACTATCCTTGGTTAATTATCTACAGTATGGTGATCGCGGGAAATCACGAATCGGTTTGCTACCGTTTCGGGCTGAATTGCGGAAAGGATGACATGGTTAGAATCGGTGATAATTACAGCCCTTGTCCGACGACCATAAGTTGCATCAATCAGCTGGTTTTTTTCCCGCGCATCGGTGATAATCCGCTTAATTGGCGCAGATTCTGGGCTGACGATCGCAACTACTTTGTTAGCCGACACAATATTGCCGAAACCGATATTTATTAATTGAATGTCCATAAAATAACTGAGACTAAATGTGGTACGAGAATCCAGTAGGGATTTTATTTCCATGTTATCCCTAAAAAACTGGAGTTACAACGCATCACATCTAGCTTGCTTTAGTTTTTAGACAGCCAATGCTTTTTTTAGCTGTTTATCTGCCAAATATACTGAAAATCATCCCATAGACACATGCGTAATTGTGAAAAATTAATCTATGGCCGTTGGGGGGGTGTGGGAGGTGTGGGGAGTGTGGGGAGTGTGAGGACAAGGGGGACAAGGGGGACAAGGGGGAATTGGGGAAGATTCTCCCCTCTGCACCCTGCACCATGCACCCCTACCTCTTGTGACCTTTTTTGATTTCTTGCCATTTTTGGCGTAATTGTTGCAAGTTGGGAGTCTGTCCACCATAGCGCCAAGTCACGTAAGCTTGACTAATTTCATCGATAACTTGAGCTGTGGCTGGTGGATGGTGTTGATATGACACTTGGGCATATTCTAGAGGTGTTTGTGACGGATGCTTACCTAGACCTTTGGTGGCCGTCCATTGGAGCATTTGTTGATAAAGCCTTTCCATTGGTGGTAATTTACTCAACCACCGACTCTTTAACCACTTCCGCCACTGTACCCAACCTAGCCAGCCAAAGAAAGCGATAGTAGTTCCCAAAATTAAGCCAGTTAACACACCCAGCCAACCTTGAGCGAATAAAGCAAAAAACCAAGCGATCGCTTTAAATATCCAACCCAAGAGTTTCCCAAAGAACGTGTTCAAAAAGCCCGTCACAGGGGAAGGTAGCCACCCAGCCACCCAATTCCAGAATTGCCGCAAAACGCTAAAGGTTTGGGAGTCTTCAACAGAAGGGGGAATTAAGGGATGATTGGGAATGGGGTCAAAGGTAAACCAACCATATTTAGGAAAGTAAACTTCTGTCATCGCGTAAGCATCGGTGTTACGGACGACATACATTCCTGTAAAAGGATTAAATTCGCCGGCACCAAACCCCGCCACTAACCGCGCGGGAATCCCAATCGAGCGCAGCATGACTGTTAAGACAGTTGAAAAATGGTCTGGATAGCCGCCTTTAGATTTAAATAAGAAAGCTTCCACTAAATCTTCTTTGTCTCCCAAATAAGGAAATTCCAAGGGATTTTGGGGAATCGAATAATTTTGCTTGAGGTATTGGGCTAGGTAAAGTACCTTTTCATAAGTTGCATCTAAAGTTTTTGAGACCTTAGATACATTATTGCGATGGTAATTCGCCAGAATTTCTTCAGTTAATTTGCGGACTTTGGGTGAAATTTCTGGTGGAATTTGCAAATAGTATTTTGTAATGTTTTTTGGATAGTTAGTAGTAGCCTTACCTAACAAAGTCCGATCGCGGTAAGGTACTTCGGAAATCACTGTGTAAGTCAAGTCTTCCGCTAAAGCAACTGGCGATCGCAGTCCATCTTCCTGATCAACAGCAATAATCGGGGTGGGGAAGTAAATTTCTTTGGCGTAAGACATTGCCGGAATCAAATTTGGCAAATCTGCTACCACTGTATAAGTTTGTACGACTTCTCTGGTTTTAGCGGTGGTTGGAGGTGGAGACAGATAAATTTGATAAGACCAAGGCGATCGCTTGAGGGTAGTAACATTATCATTGCGGGAAATTTCCCAGCCTTTACCTGTGTAGCGATCAAATGCTAGTACCCGCCAAAAACCTTCCACCTGCGATCGCACCCGCATCACTACCTTGGATGTCATGCTTCCTCGCAAGTTTTGATTCATTTGGCTATTAAAGCCATAATAAAAGCTATCGTTTAATTTTCCTGGTTGACCATTTTGGCTTTGTTCTGTGCCATTGCCTTGATTTTCAGCATTGCCTTGACGCACATAACCAGGATTAATAATACTGCGTCCGGTAAAACTGCCCTTAACTTCTATGGGCGAACTAACGGGAAATGTCCGTAATTGATAACCAGGGAACCGGGGTAGAACCGCAAAAATTCCTAACCCTAGCCCCACAATTAAAGTAAAAAGCAAAAAGTAAAAAAGTAAATATGATTTTAATTGTGATTCTTTTGCCTTTTCCCTTTTAACTTCTGACTTACCTAACCCAATTTGGGAACGATAATTTAAGACTAAAGTGGGTAAGGCGATCGCTAAAAACAACAATAATACAGGTGCAAAAGCTAAAGTTTGACTCAGCGTTGCTGCTACACCCAACAAAATTAAACCAATCACAATTGAATAGCCCAAATCTTTGCGTCTGGGCATATCAAAACTATGGAGTATTTGCAGTTGAATTAATAACTCTGCTAAAGCCAGCCGCGTATCATTTAATTCTCCCAACACTCGCCCAAAGAAAGCACCTAAAGCCACCAACATTCCGATAGCGATGCAGAACTTCACTGGAATATTTTGGCTGCGGCGATAGCGGTAACTCCAAATTCCCCCGACAACACTGAAAGGTACTGCCCAAAAACTAAATTTGGTATCGGCGGCAATATCAACCGCCACAATTCCCATGATGATTAATCCAAAAACTAGCACTCGCAGCGAAACAGAATCTTCCACTACCATTACAGGTGCAGTCTGGATATGTTGTCGCCAACTATTAACTATAGGTAGACGCGAAGACCAATCAATCCTAGATAAGTTAAACATTTACAAGGTCAGGTGTAGATGCAGTCAAACAATTTTGGATTTTGGACGGTTCAATAACCAACTTAAAATTGCAAATTTCAAACTGGCTAAGTTAAACTATCTACCTAGTTGTAACTTATATAGCAGTCGAAGTATAAGTGAGGCAATTTAAAAAGCACGAATACTAGGCATAGCAAAGCTTTTAGCTCTGGTTGGTGAGCGACTTGCCTTGAGCGCAGTCGAAAGGAGCCGAACCACTGCCTTCTACTATAACCTGCCGAAATTCTGGTTCAGATAGCAGTAACTCCCCTCAGCATTCTTTGGGAGTCTCTTAGTTTTAGCCCTAATGATCGTTTAAAAAAACGTAGAAGCCCTAATGATCGCTTATTAAAAAAGATAAGCTCCAAAACCACAATAATTTTTTTAATCTCTCAGATGTCTTTGATCTGGACTAGATTGTAGGATTAATTACAAACAGCAAAGGCTGTTGATCGATGTCGGGAAACTCAACTTCTAAAGTATAAGTTGGGTTAAATTCCTGACAGGATAACTCAACATTCAAGCAGCCCGCACTAGAAGACTGAGCCATTGCCAAAGTACCATCAGCTCGCAATGTCACAATTCCTTTGGTGGGTAAATCAGCCTCAACTCGTAATTGAGTGTGTTTGCTACGAGATTGGTATTCAACCCGCAAAGTCAACAAACCTTCACTTGTCAACCATTGTCTTTCTACCACTGGACTGTTTGGTGTCACTGGCAGACTTAAATTTTCTAGCAGTTGTTTGGCAGCCATTAAAGACAATGCCATTTGTTGACGCGGTTGTAAATCTGGGTAATCGCTCTCGATGTTGAGTTTTTGATCGAGAACATCCGCAGACCGATAAGTACTTCTGAGTACCAAACCAGCGATATCATTCAGTGCATAAGAAGATTCTTGTGGGAAGAAGTCTTCCACTGCCTGAACTAATTTAGCTCCCAAAGGCAGTGAAGCAGTTAACAGTGTTTGGCACTTTTCTAGTAATTCGCGGAAAACTGTTTCTGGCAAATTAATTGGCAGATTCAGCTTAGATTGTTGTGCTTTCCAGCCCCAGGCAGGAACTAAACTGAGCGATCGCTCTTCCAAACGCTCAGGATATTCCATCAATTGTGTTTCCCAAGGAAACAAAGGAGGCTGGTTTTCGATTTCGGTTTGTAAACGACGCTTGAGTACGGCTTGGAAACGGTCTTGCACAGTAGGAATATCTCCCAGTTTAAAGTTTTGGGGTATCCCTCCCAACTCTAGATCGCCACTGGCGAAAGTGGCTGCTTGTTGAAGAGAGTTTTCTACCCCGTCTATTTCCTTAAACTCGACCAGGTTAGACTCACTGGTGTTAACATCATCTGCTAACAGCCAAGTGAGTAATTGGTTTTTTAAGGATTCTGAGTCACTATTCATGAGTAGATGCACCTGATCCGGACACTAATGAGTTACGAATTTCCCAAGCTTGTTCCAGAACCTTAAACCAGCGTTTTTGCAGTTGTGCCATTGATAACCCTAGAGTTTTTGCAATTTTATCGTCGGGTTGTCCTTGCTGTTTTAGGTCGAGTAAAGACCGTTGTTTCTCGTCTAGCTGCGAGGTGTAGGCTTCCCATTGCTGGGGAGTCAACCCCAAATTTGTGTGTAAAGAAGCTTCTAACCATTCGTGTACTAGTTCCCAACGGTGTAATAAAGCGAACCTAATTAAATGATACTTGAAGCGTTGTTGTAAGTAATCTCTCTGACGAGGAGTGAGATTTAAAATTGCCTCAATTTCTTGTGTGGATAAATCTTTAAGTCTGAGAGAGAAATAATCAGCACAGTCAGATTGTTGTTTCTGCTCCAAATAACTCATTAACTCGGTAATCACAACCGAACGCAAAGTGTCTTCTTCGGGTTCTGGTTCTGCTTGTGTGGCCATTGTAGAACGTAATTGCTGGACTGCGGGTTCTTCCCAAGAACCATCGCCATCACCAGAACTACCTTCCGCCGCTTGTTCGATATCAACGCTGGTTTCGGGAGGTTGTTGTTGGGAGAAAGTCTGCGCCCGCAAAATAATTAATTGTTGCTGACGACCAGGTAAGGGAATGCGCCGTTTACCATAGCGTTCGGTAAAGGCCATATATTCTGCTAATTCCAAAAGAGTTTGGGGACGATAGGTAGTACCCAATTGATTCTCTCGTCGGAAAGCGTTTAATGCTTCTAAATAAAAACTTTGTAGAAAATCTTCTATGATAGTCAGCCGCCCTTGATAGCTTAATTGCTTCTGGGGAGGATTAATGTAACGATAAATAATGGCACTCAGAGTACTGTGTAATTCAACTCTGCCTCTATTAGAACCCAACTGATAATATCTCAGACATTGTTGCAGCCGATGTCTGGCTAAGGTCATGGCGGAGCTTTCTACTGAACCGGAAGCTTGGATGCGTTTACTTTCGCTGCAAATTCTGTATACTTCGGTAGTAATACGTGTTGCCACGTCATGGCAATTCTGTTCTGAGGCTTTGGTTGATTGCCGAAACTCCTTGTACAGGAGTTGAAAGATCACCTCCACGCCGATAGTATGTTCTCCCAGAAAAGTTGCGGTTGGAATAGTTGCGGTTGCGGCTGAATTCATAGTCTCGGTGTTTAAAAGACCCTAACATATATAGAAACAACCTGTACGACTGTAGGTATTGGCTTTTTGCGTTTTGCCTTGAAGCTAAACGCAGGTCTATCCTGCATTCAGGATATAGCTGATTTTATTATTCCCAAGTTGGCGGGAATTGTTCACACTTTAACCTGCTGTGATTGCCATTACCCAAAAGCCGTTGACAAGTCATGATGGATTTAGAAACACAAATTCAATTGCTGATCGACAATGCACCCCGCGATGGTATTTCACCTCATCTTGTTACAGCAATTGTTCCTGCTTTTCGTGCGATCGCTCAACAATTACGCCACTCCCAGTACTATATTCTCCAAAAGGAGGGAAGCTGGGTCTTAACTACATTGAGCCACCGTACAGATCCAAGTTTGGAGAAGCAGGTGATTTACGCTTTTTCTACCATACAGGATGTTTCCCTAATTTCATCTGCTGGGCGAGACCCTCAAGTGGTGGCCACACCCATTGCTGTCACCCATATTTTGTTCCAATTAATCGCCCTCGAACCCGTAGATAGCATAGTTTTTTTAGAAACACCTGGAACATTAGCTCATACTGTTGAAGTCCAACGTTCTCAGTTGGAAAAAACCATTCAAAAACAACTAAAACAAAGCCTCAAACCCAAAAAAACTTCCAGAAAAATACCACCAGATATTGCTTAAAAAAATTTGGAGTCGGGAATTCTTGGATACATCTCCAATTTTTTGAATCCCAACTCCAACATCAAAACTTTATGATTAAAAATTTTTAATAAAGCCGACTCAAGACATATTCAGTGATGTCAATTAAGGCTTGGCGTGATTCTGATGGGGGCAGAATCCCAATGTCTTCAGCTGCCAATTTGGCGTGATGTGCGGCTAATTCCCGCGCTTGCTGTATGCCTTGACTATCTTGAATTAATGCCAGTGCTTGCTCTAAATCTTGTGATTGGGCAAACTGGCGTTCAATCAGCACTTCTAAATATGGTTTTTCCTCTAGGGCGAATAAAACAGGTGCGGTCAAGTTACCACTTTTTAAATCAGAACCTGCTGGTTTACCTAGAGTGTCTGTAGTACTGGTGAAATCTAAGATGTCATCCACTATCTGAAATGCTAAACCCACATTCCGCCCATAGTTATACAAGTGCTGGGCAATTTCTGGGCTAACATCACTCAGTAATCCTGCGGCTTTGGCACTGTTAGCAATTAATGAGGCAGTTTTGTAATAGCTCTTTTGCAGGTAAGTTTCTATTGCCAAGCCGCTATCAAAGCGGTTCATTCCTTGCTGGATTTCTCCAGTCGCCAAATCCATAATTACTTCGGAGAGGAGTTTGACTACCTCTAAATTATTCAGGTTTGCCAAATACCAAGACGATTGAGCAAAAAGAAAGTCTCCTGCGAGGACAGCAATGCGATTGCCAAACAAACTGTGAACAGTCGCTACGCCACGGCGCATCTGTGACTCATCTACCACATCGTCATGGACTAAGCTGGCCGTGTGAATCATTTCTGTGATTTCGGCTAGACGGCGGTGACGCTGGGTGATTTCTTTTTCTAACATTGTCGCCCGCGATATCAGCAGGACGATCGCTGGTCGGATGCGCTTTCCCCCAGCTCCGAATAAATGTTCGGCGGCGGCAAAAAGAATGGGATGGCGATTGCCAACTAGCTGCTTTAGGTTATCGGCTAGTATTTGCAAATCTGCTTCCACAGGGGTAAACAGGGAGGTAGCTGGGGTCATGGATGGCCGGACTCTGGCTTAGGTTACGAAAGTTTACATATCCTATACTCATTTTAAGATAACCATGTGCCAGCGCAAAGTTTTGCTGAGAGAATACTTGCTTTCTCGTTAAATGACAATCACAGCTATTGCCCTACTGTCAAGGCAAACAGGCTGTTTTAGCGGTCTTAAACTTGATGAAAAAAATTTTTGTAGTTCCCAAAGAAATCTGAGAACTGCACCACAGTATGGTTCCTACACAGCAGTTTTAAACATACAAATTTATACTTAATAATTATTAAGCGTAAAATTATCTGCTGCTGCAAACATATGATGTAAATAAATATAACAAGTCACTTTGGGATAATCATAATTTTTATCAATGGTTCTAGCGACGATTCCCTATGAGTAGTTTATGTTTTCTAGACTCAGAATTTTCTGTTTTTTTCAGTATGCTAAGTATATATACAAGTATAAGAAACGTAAATAATTAAGCTGGCTAATTCAGTAAGCATTATTCTTGAGGAATATCTTTGATTTTTACTATAAATTTATATTTCACCTCCCTAAACGTGAGTAATAATAACTACATTAACAGGGTGTTGGGTTTTGATGATCTATGCTCAAATAAAACAAAAAGAATATTTTTAATCAAAGAAAAATTTGTGGCATCCGTGAATTTAGCCTGCTAAAAAATTCAAAATTTAGCCTCAAGTTTGCCTTAAAAGTCAGGTTCATTGTGTTACGCTAAAATGTAGGGATTTTAAATTTTTCAGGTATTGACAGCGTGAAGGTAAAGCACTTTTGGGTGGTGTTACCTGATTGTTGTTTTGAATCCAGAATAGCTAATTGCCAACAGCATAAAACCAAGAAAGTTATTTCTTGTAATTCTGTAGTGGCAGATAAACTTCTTGGGATGGAGTTAAGCGATGTCCTGACAGGATTTCGTTTTCGGCTTACAGCTTGCGCTAGAAGTCATGGTATATCCTACCACAGAGGGATTAAAAGCAATAATGCAGACTAAGTAAACTGCTGAGGAGCGCGGTTAATTATGCCATTTGGCAAATTGACTGTTGTGGTATTTGTTGTCTGCAAATAACTTCAATTAAATAGTTAAGTTGGTTGACCGTAGAGCTATAAAGCTCTACGGCAGATTTAGCATAGAAAACTGCAACCATCAAGAACGATCTTGCATGGTTTAAGTTCTACGTATGGCATAAAATTTGATATTTTTTGGGGAAAAAGTTGGTAGAACAATGATTTACGCTAATATGCCTATGATGATTTTTATTTTAGCTGCTGGGTATTTATTCACGGTTTACCTATTATTAGCACTAGCAAAGCGCAGTAGTCAAAAATCTGTTGCTCAGAATTCTTTCTCAAAATCCAAGAATTATGAGAAACATCAGCAGGAGATATCTGTAACCTCACAAGTAACTGAGGCGGTGAATAGTCACGAGTCAATAGTCACATGAATTATGGGAATAAGGTTTGATTCCCAAATCTACTTGTGTAAACAGGGAGTAGGGAGTAGAGAGTGGGGAGTAGGAAAGAAGTCTTATCTGGAATCAAATATGAGTCCTATGATGAAGTATGAAATTGCTGAAGTTTCATACTTCATTTTGGTTTATGAGAGTTGGGAAAAAACTGTGTTATTTAAATCTACGACTTCGACCAATGGGGTATGACCTAGCCATTGGACTGCTGACTGAGCAAATTGTTGGGGACAGCCGCTAACAACAAAGCGAGTTGGTAATGGCGGATGAGTATTAGTTAAGCCCAGCAACTCTAAATCTTGAGAACAAGCACCGACAACGTGAACAGCCGGGTCAACTAATTTGACATAGCTGGGAAGTAGCGATCGCAGTACTGGCGCTAAATGAGGATAATGAGTACAGCCGTAGACTAAAGTATCAATTTCTTGCTGAAGTAAAGGCTCTAAATAAGAACGGGCTACCTCAGTAGTGTAAGGGTCATTGATGCGATTCTGCTCAATTAGTGGGACAAACTCTGGACAACCAACTTGCCAAACTTGTACTTCGGGGTCAATTTCGAGAATTGCTTGCTTATAAGCATTACTTTTAGCTGTAGCTGGGGTAGCAATTACACCAATGCGCTTACCTTGTTGTACCGCCGCCTTCGCGCCAGGGAGAATTACGCCCAAAATTGGTAGATTAAATTCTTGACGAACAATGTCTAAAGCGAGGGCGGAACTGGTGTTACAAGCCATCACTACCATTTTGACTTTTTGCTGCTCCATCCAGGAGAGAATTTCGCGCACAAACTGAAGAATTTCGGCTTGAGAACGAATCCCGTAAGGTAGTCTGGCGGTATCACCAAAGTAAATAATCGATTCGTTTGGTAGTTGGCGGTAAATTTGTCTCAGTACCGTTAACCCACCCACACCACTGTCAAAAACCCCGATAGGGGCGCGTTGAGGTTCTTTATCAGAAAAATCGTAAAGATTACCTTCAAAAATGGAAGATGAATACACAGGCAGATATTGATTTAGGTTTTAGCAATTAAAATACAGAATTTAGCAGACAATTTGTGAACTGACTAGTTTAGCAAATAGAAGTCAGGAGTCAGAAGTCAGAATAAGTGAAAGATTTCTCTACAAATAGCGGGTTTAAGACCTCTACTGATTAATTCTGACTGCTGAACTTTTGCAAATATCACCTCATTAATTAAAAACTTGTACTATATTTTGAGACTGGCTGTATTCTTACCTTTGGCGTAAGTACTTGAGAATACCACGAGCGATCGCTTCAGCCATCCGATTTTGATATTCTGGAGAACCTAAGCGGGGATTATCTTCTCGACCAGTCATATAACCTGTTTCTACTAAAATCGAGGGCATAGAACTTTTTCGCAAGACATAAAATCGCGCTTTACGTGTGCCTCGGTCTTTAATTGTGCCAATATCTTCCAGAATAGTTTTACGAACTACTTCAGCTAAAGCATAACCACTATCGTAGTAATATACTTCTAAGCCATTCACATCAGGGCGACTATCTACAGAATTAGCATGGATACTCACAAATAAAGTTGCATTGGCGCGTTCAGCAATATCTACCCGTCCTTGAAGTTCAACAAAAAAGTCAGCATCTCTGGTGAGGACTGCTTGTACACCATTGCGCTCTAGAATTGCAGCGACTCGTTTGCCTATGGGTAAAATCACATCTTTTTCTAATAATCCACCCAAACCAGGAGCGCCAGAATCTTTACCACCATGTCCAGGGTCAATCACGACTATCAGTTTGCCGTTGGGGACTGGGGGTTTTACTGGTTGAGTGTTGCCAAGTTGATCATTGATTGGAGGTAGAGGCGGAAAACCTATTGGTGGTGTAACTGCGCGAGTGCGTTGTAACTGGACAGCCAACAACTGATTACTAACTTGGTTGACTTCCCCAATTTGGACTCCCGCAGCTGGTTGAATCAAAATATTGACGGAATCGTCTTGGGGTTGCAAGCGTACCCGCAAAATGGGACTATTGGCACTTAAAGCAGGGCCGATAACTCTGGGAGCTAATTGAGAATTGGCGATCGCAATCCGAAATAAACCAGAGGATCGATCCCAGCCACCCCTAGCAGATACAGGTCTGTTAGAGCGAATTAACAGTTGTGTACCGTTCTCGGCTAACTCCACCGCTTGAATAATGGCGGGTGAGTCATTCGCCTGGGAAATGACATTGTTATCGCTATTTCCTGGTAACTTACCTAGCCGATTCGGTATAATTATAAACCCACCAACGCTACTATTACTGGCTCGCCAGTCGGGACTATTGGGTTCTACATACAAAGTGATGCGGGCTGTTGGCTGTCGGGTTTGCAACTGAGAAAATTGAATCCGACTCACACCATAACGATTTACCGATAAATCTTGTGATGATAAAGCAGAAGACAAAGACGCACCAGCAATATCGATATGTACTGCGCGTTTGTCAGAACTGCGATTTACCTGAATCTGGGGATTACCGCCATTAGTCCGAACAAAAAAACCATCCCCAGTGACTCGCAAACTTTCCAGTTGAGTTACGGCGGCGAGAGTGTTACCCAGGGGTCTGGTGTTTGATGTTACTGGGCCGGGTTTGATAACAGAATAGATATTTCTGGAAGGAAAGTTGGAATTAGGCGTTGTTTCTAAAGGCTGGGGTTCTGACTGGAGTGAAATATCTGCTGATGAAGTGACGGGTATGCTGGTTGGTGTAGGTAACTGTACTAACCAACGGCTACCATTAGTAGGAATAAATTTGATTGCTTGGGGGTCAATAGTATAACCAGGAGCTAGTTCAACAACAATTCTGGCTGTTTGGGGGTCAAATTGTCCCACCCGAATTGATCTGACTGCGCCACCTACAGGTTGTGTTAATTGTGGTCTGCCAAAATCTGTATCTGGTAAATCAATTACCAACCGAGTGGGATTGAAGATAAGTTGAGCTTTGGGTTGCACAGATCCCAAAGTATTAAATTCTAAGCGGTTTTGCCTAGCATCAAAGCGCCAAGACTCCAGCTTTGCTGCCAAAGCGGGTGACGATAGTAAAAAGATTGTTCCAATAGTACCGGTTAGTAACCAGTGTAGTTTCACAGTCATTTCTCCTAAATTGCGTTCATAGAAGCAGTCAATATGTCCACGTATCTATTGGTAAATCCTCACACCGTCACCGCCAAACCTAGTTTTAATTCTAGAAGTCTGTATGGTGGACATTGCTCATCAGAACTTCTGTAACAGCCAGTAATTATGCGCTGGCACTCAAGACAATAAATACTTTCAGTCAATATACGTAAAATCAGTAGAAATTAGTTTTGAGTTGTTTGATGGCTGATTATCAATGTACCCAAAAAGTTATTGCTACTATCAACTAACTACGGGAAATCTGGTGACATTTAATTTAGCATTTTGAGCAGAAAATGATATGTAAATGTATCTACGTAATACTAAAAAATTTGTTCTCACCCAAAAAGTGAGAACAAGAAATTTTTATCAGTGATATTACAGTTAACTCTTGCTTGGTATCAGCAAGACGACGATGAAGCAGACAAAACTAGGAGTTATTCATCAGATTAGTTAAGTATTTTTACTAAAATTTGCTAACTATATGATTTATCTCCGTTTGAGGTACTGGAGTACACCACGGGCGATCGCTTCTGCCATTTGATTTTGATAAGCTGAAGTCCGTAACTTCGCAATGTCTTCCCTTCCAGTTAAATAACCAGTTTCGACCAAAATAGAAGGTATGGAATTCTTTCTCAGAACATAAAATCTGGCTCGGCGCACACCCCGATCTCTGACATTCAGACTTTGTAGAATGGTACTGTGGACAACCCTAGCTAGACCCAAACCACTATCATAATAATAAGTTTCTAAACCACTCACGTCTGGACGACTCGCACCTGCGGAATTAGCGTGGATACTCACAAACAAAGTAGCGTTGATTCTCTTGGTGAGTTCTACTCTTCCTGGAAGTGTCACAAAGTAGTCAGAGTCCCGCGTTAAAACTGCTTGTACACCATTTTGCTGTAGGATTTCTGCCACCCTTCTACCGATAGGCAAAATAATATCCTTTTCTCGAACACTTCCAATACCAATGGCTCCAGAATCTTTACCGCCGTGTCCGGGATCAATAACGACAATTACTCGGCCTCTGGGGATAGGACGTGAGCCAACTGGAGGTCGAGAAGTGGAATTTTCATTAGGATCTGGTAATTGGCCGCGCTCTGAAGGAAAAGGTAGTGTGCCAGGAACTGTGACAAAACTGCGTGAACCTTGTAATTGCAGTGCTACTTCGTCATTATTTTGGTTAATTTGCCCAAATCGTATTCCCGCCGCAGGTTGAACTAAGATAACCACCGTGTTCGAGTCTGGTGTTTGCAGGCGCACTCGCAAAATGGGACTGTTGGCATTAAAAGTGGGGCCTTTAATCCGGGGTGCTAATTTAGCATCATTGATAGTGATGCGATATAACCCAGAAGTTCTATCCCATCCACCCCTAGCAGTGATGGTTTGGTCGGCTCGAATTAAAAGTTGCTTATTATCATCAGACAGTTCGATAGCTTCAATTGTGGCTGGTTGGTCACTGACAATGCGGCGAGTGGGGGGAGAATATTCGGGTTGATTATCAGAAGAGTTATTTCCTGGTAGTCGGGCAAATCGGTTGGGTAAAACAATTAAACCAGTTGCACCGCTTCTAGCTGCTCGCCAGTCTGGGCTATTTTTATCTACTCGCAAAGTCATCCGAACTGCTGGGGGACTGGTTTGGAGTTGGGTAAATTCTACACGACTCACACCATGCCTGTTAACACTGAGGTCGCGTTGTGCCAAATTTGTGGATAAAGTGGCACCAGAAATATCCATAAAAATAGTAGAGCGATCGCGGCTGCGATTTACTCTAATTTGGGGATTGCCACCACTAGTCCGAATAAAAAAACCGTCCCCTGTCACTTGTAAGCTGTCGATTTGAGTTGAACTTTGGATATTACTGCTAACCCTTGGCAACTCTGGTCTTGTATCTGAGTCCAGGCTAGTGACTACGTTGTAAACATTATCTGCGGAAGAATTTACAGGCTCTAGTCTGGGTCTGGGTAATTGTACCGTCCAACGGCTGGGCGTTATCCCCACAAATTTTATGCCTTGGGGGTCAAGTGTGTAACCAGGAGCAAGTTCAACCACAATACGGGCTGTTTGGGGTTCAAACTGACCAACACGAATAGCTCGAACTGCCCCACCTACAGGTTGTGTTAACTGCGGTCTGGCAAAGGTTGTGTCTGGTAAATCAATAACCAGGCGTGTGGGATTGAAAATGAGTTGTGCTTTGGGTTGGACACCCCCAGAAGTATTAAACTCCAGACGATTTTGCTTAGCATCAAACCGCCAAGACTCCAGTCTGGCTGCCAACACTGGCGAAGAAAGTAAGCAGATCATCCCAACCGTACCGGGTAGTAACCAGTGTAATTTCACAATCCTTTCTCCTGATTCACATTCATGGAAGTCAATATCTCAAAAATTGGCGTAAATTGTGCGCCAGTTACGAAATAATTTTGAGATTTGACCTGAGCTTTTTTTGGGTTAAAAAAACAATTAATAGTGTAAATTCTCAACTGCTTACATAATCTTGAATTTTGATTTTGCTGTACTATCCAGACATATAGTAGGGGACAGGTGGCAGAGTTCAAAGTTTTTTAGTGCCTAAATTTTCTGCTCTGTGGATTCCTAACCACCTTGGCTATTCCCAGACAACTAGTATGAGAGGCAACACAAATATAACCAGATAATTCTGGTTTCGGTCAATTCTTGTTAATTTTGTGTTTTTTTGGATCAGCCAGCAATTTTAGGATTAACAAATTTCAACTCGTTTTCAGGAATGTTGCAATATTGGTAATTACTAGTTTTTAGTCACTATGAACACATTGAGATGAAGATGATTAATCAGGTAAGTTTGGTAACAAATTAAGTTCTCAAAGTTAAGAATCAATAGTCAGAAGAACAGAGAAACAACGATATCAGAGGACGCAGATTTAAACACAGAAGTTTCCTGTAATGTCAGTATTCAGTACCCAAGAGTCAGAAGTCAGAATTTAGCGGTATCTAGTAGATTAGTAAGTTAATCCATCAAAATATTTCTCCTATTCTTTAACCCTTCTGGCTCCTGGATTCTGACTCCTGAATTCTTACCCTGTCATGAACTTAGGGATGAGGAAATCAGAAAGGAGGAAGTAGATAATTTTATTGCCACCTTTCTGTTTCCTAGTCTCCAGTTACTCAGCTTTCATCTTGAATTAATTGTTCGGAGTCAGTTGCCACTTTTTGGGAATCGGGAAATACGAAACGTAACAAAGGCGGAGCTAAAAAAGTTGTGAGGATAACCATCATAATAATTGCCGCCCCCAATGATTTTGAGAGAACGCCACTAGCAGCGCCGACACCAGCAAATACTAATCCAACTTCTCCTCGTGGAATCATCCCTACACCGATCGCTAAACGATTGATTTGGGGTTGACCAAATACGCTCAAACCTGTAATCACTTTACCAATAATGGCTACTGTAATCAGGAAAATCGCCATAATTAAACCTTCGCGGTTGCTGGGAATGGCAGGGTTTAGCACTCCTAAATCAGTTTTTGCACCAACGGTGACAAAGAAGATTGGCACCATCAAATCGGCTACAGGAATAACTTGCTTTTGCAGTTCTTTACGTTTATCGGTTTCTTCCAAGACTAAACCAGCAGCAAAAGCCCCCAAAATCGCTTCTAATTGAATGATGGCAGCCAGATATGCCATGACAAAGGCAAAAATAAAGGCAGGAATGACTAACTCACCACGGGTTTTGAGTTGATTTGCGATCGCCACAAATGTTTTATTGAACACATTACCCAAAACAATCGCACCCAATAAAAATGCTGTAGCACTGATAATTAAGTAAATTACTTTGCCTACATCCACTGCACCATCTTTAGCAAGACTGGCAACTACCGCTAAGACAATAATTCCGAGTACATCATCAATCACAGCTGCACCGAGAATAATTTGCCCTTCTTTGGAATTGAGCTTACCAATTTCTGCCAAAACTTTAGAGGTAATGCCAATACTTGTCGCTGTTAAAGCCGCACCTGCAAAAATTGCAGGTACAGCACTAATACCAAACAAAGTCATTAAACCCACCGTTCCAGCCGCAAAGGGGACGGCTACTCCCACTACTGCCACAATGGTTGCTTGGATACCAACAGCCATTAAGTCTTTTAAGTTCGACTCCAAGCCAATTTCAAATAACAAAATAATTACACCCAATTCTGATAACACAGAAATCACTTCTGATTGGGCGGCAAATACCTGGGGTGTGGCTTCTGGGGTCAAACCGGCAGTAGTTTGGAGAAACACCATAATTAAAGAGCTAGAACTGTCTGCACCACCTTCAGGAAAAACCAACAGATGCAGTACAGAAACACCCACAACTACACCACCGACAAGTTCGCCCAACACAGGTGGTAAACCAATGCGGTTGGATAACTCCCCACCAACTTTGCTGGCGAAGTAAATTACTACTAAACTCAGCAGCACAGCCGCCAATACCATAGAACTGTCTGCTGCTTCTGGTGTGCTGGCCAGCAGAGGAAAAGAAAAGTTGATGACATCTAAAAACTGCATGGTTTCCGCGAAAATCCTTCTCTTTATTTTTACCTGTTTAAGATGAAGGCTTGTAAGGAAGTTCAGAAATGATGGGCAGTACTTCCGTATAAATTAAAGATGCGGACTGCGGGGAAAATTTTTATAGAACCACAGTGTACTTGCTAAAGCTAGAAGTAAATTGTAAATCCACTGTATCCAAGATGGCAGTAATAAAATGAGAGGACGGCCGGCAAAAATAAAAAAGAAATTAAAGATGCCAAAGGTATAAATTGTAAAAATCCGATGGCGAATGATGTAAGGAGACAGATAAAGGTTACGCCGACGACTATAGGCTTTTGCTTGTGTTTCTGCCCAGCGTCCTAAAATATAAGCGATCGCTGTACATCCTCCCAAGATGATTGGCACAGTTATGAGTTTGGGTATATTAATTTGCCGTTCAAATAAATAAAGTCCTGGACTCCAGAGAGTTGCCAGTTGGTTAGTTTGCCGCGCCCAAGCCCCAGAAAAGTAATATTCCCAATTGCCTGCATACAGGTAGTAATAAATAAAGTAACCAACGACTAAACCACTGTAGCCATAGCGCACAAAGGATTCTGACGGTTTTTTTAGGTCTTGCCAATAAGCCCGTTCCCCATCTATATCAATACAAGCATTTTGACAGCCAACACAATCACTCTGTTCTTGACCTTCTGGCAAAACAATGCGGCACATTGATTGGCTGATTGGCTGATTCTTCCTATCAACCTTGCTGCTGAATAACCCACTGGGTTGACTATAAATCTTTTCTACTGGTGCCATCGGACAGAAATAATTACACCATGTCTTGCCGCTATAAAAGTAGCCAACAGTAATTGCAAAGACAATTGTAAATAACAACCATGATGCCAAAACTAGGCGATCAGCATCAAAAAATAAAATCCGACCACATAACCCCAAAAACAACCAACCAAACTGGAGGTAAGCATAATTTTTGCCCAACCAAGATTTGGGATGGACTTTGGCTAATTTGTAGGCTGTATTTCTTAATCGAGATTGCTGGTGTTGAGAATGACGTTGCCAACCCAACGCGCGGGGAATTTGTGACAGAAACGAAAGCGGACAAATGCGTCGCCACAGTTGATGGCCAAACACTAGCAAAATAAAAATGGATGCAGGTACAATTACTCCCCACATCACAGTTGTTCCCAAAGGATATGCTCTTTCTGGTAAACATTTACCTTGCACATGAATACAACTAACAGCAAATTCCTGTGGGGTAGAAGTATGATTTAAGTGACTCAGAGCCGGAGTCCAAGGGTCGTACAATAGGGAAGCAATAATTAGGAGCCATGCGAAAGTTAACAGACAGCGCACCCAGTGCATCTGACGTTCAGCTATGCTCAAGAGCATGGATCTATTCCACTAAATAATATTTTGTGAATGCCGAATCTAGAGCCAGTTAAGCAGATGATGTAGTAAAAAATCTGGCTAAAAATTTTGTATTTATAGTTGGGCTTATTATGCAGCTTGGCTAAACCAGAGAAGAACAGTATATATACTTAAATCTTTATCTTTTCTTCGTAATTCCTACGCCTAAATACTCAAAGCTCAAATCTGGTATGCCTGCGACTGAAGTCGTGGCTACAGGATCAAAGCCTGCCTTCACAGGCTGGAAAACGTTAGTCCTATGGTCAGATGTAACAAAAGTTTTATTGTGATTTTTTAGTTTCCAAAAATGTAACCATACCTGTTTTTGACTAGAGCAGTGTCACAGTAGAAACATAGAAATGGTATCGAGCAAATTGACTGTTAACTATTAATGCTTGACAGTTAACGAATGATAGTTCGATGCAGTTTACTTATTAGCATCTGTATATATTGTTTAGAGGAGTGCAAGCTTATGTCTAGAACTGCTTTGTCTGGTTCTCAGTTTTGTGTTGGGAAGTTTTGGAAATCTCTACCATTAGCTTTGCTGTTATTTGTCACGGTGGCTTTACCTGCATCAGCCCAAGAAAAAGAAAAGTTATGGCGGACTTTGACTGTGAGTGGAAGAGGAACGGAATCAATTCCTACTACTTTGTCGTTGGTGAATTTAGGGGTGGAGATTCAAGGTAAAACTGCTCAAGAAGTCCAGCAAGAAGCTGCCAAGCGGTCATCGGCTGTGGTCGCTTTACTTAAAAGTCGTAATGTAGAGAAGTTAGAAACTACAGGTATCCGTCTCAATCCTGTTTACAGTTACACCAATAATGTGCAGCGTATTACTGGCTATGCTGCTGTGAATAATGTGAGTTTTCGCATTCCCACCGAGAAAGCCGGCACATTACTGGATGATGCTGTGAAAGCAGGAGCAACACAAATTAACGGTGTTAGTTTTATTGCTAGTGATGATGCGATCGCCACCGCCCGCGAAGTCGCACTCAAAGAAGCTACTCAGGATGCCCAAAAACAAGCTGATGCTGTATTAAGCTCGTTAGGACTCAAATCGAAAGAAATCGTCAGCATTCAAGTTAATAATGCCAGCGCCCCGCCACCACCTGTATTTTTACGCGCCCAGGCGGCAAAAGTCGCGGAAGATGTTTCTACACCCGTAGTTGGTGGTGAACAAGAAGTAGAAGCATCGGTGACGTTGCAAATTAGTTATTAATTGTCACTTGTCATTGGTCATTTGTCAGTACAAAGGACAAAGCGCAAAGTCTGAGCGGAGGAAGCCTCCGCTCAGAACTTTGTAAGAGAGGACTAAGGACAAATGACCAACTAAAAATTATCTGGAGACATATCGCTCATACTGCTGTCTCCTTCATTTTTAGAACCTAATAAATCCAACTGGTCTACAACAATCACAGGTTTAGAACGACTAACTCCAGTTTGGCGATCGTTCCAGGAGTCAAACTTTAAGGAACCTTTAACGGCAATTTGCTTACCTTTGCGGACATAATTACCTGCCACTTCAGCAGTCTTGCCCCACAATTCCAACTCGAACCAGTCAGGCTCGTCACTGTTGCGTGTTCTTCTGTTGACTGCCAGGGTTAATCTACATTTAGTTTTACCGGAATCAAAATATCTCATTTCTGGGTCGCCACCTACACGACCAATGAGGTGGACTATATTAATAGTCATGTGTCTTACCTTTTAGTACTGACGTACTGATTTATCTTTTTTTTCCATAATAGCCAATTATGAACTGAATAAAACAGAATTCAGAATAAACCTTTGAGGGTGACTGGATAAAGAGGATTTTCATTGTGCATGAAGAAGTACAAATTCCTTTTTAGCCCAAACCACTGATTTCCAGCGTAGGAAATTTTGAATTCTGAATTCTGGCACCTGATGATTAAAAATGTGTTACAAACTTAACAACCTTGCAAGCTATATTAATTTGAGCTATCACTTAGGGAAAACTAATAAAACCTTACGGATATACTGAGTTGGGCAAGGAATATCGAAAACGTGGATGTCACAAATTTAGTCAGTATGGTCAAAACTAAATCAAAAAATGACCAACTTTACTAGACTGATGATCAAAAACGTAATAGAATCCAGCACGATTCCATCTAACATTTTTTTATAGTCAAAAAGTATTGCGAATAGGGGGCGTAGAGACGCGTGGGGCTGTTTAGGAACTTTCGCTCATCATGGGATATGGGTATCGACCTCGGTACTGCCAATACCCTAGTTTATGTATCTGGTAAAGGTATTGTACTGCAAGAACCTTCTGTAGTGGCGATCGACCAAATCGAAAAGGTGGCGCTGGCAGTAGGAGAAGATGCCAAAAAAATGCTCGGTCGCACACCGGAAAACGTGATTGCCTTGCGTCCCTTGCGTGATGGTGTAATCGCTGATTTTGATACAGCCGAGTTAATGCTCAAAAGTTTTATTCAGCGAGTTAATGAAGGGCGATCGCTGATTCTACCGCGAATTGTAATTGGGATTCCCAGTGGTGTCACCGGGGTAGAAAGACGGGCTGTAATGGATGCCGCAGTTCAAGCTGGGGCAAGGGAAGTATATTTAATCGATGAGCCAGTTGCCGCCGCAATTGGCGCAGGTCTCCCAGTTGCCGAACCGACTGGTAACATGATTATCGATATTGGTGGTGGCACAACAGAAGTTGCGGTGTTGAGTCTTCAAGGCACAGTGTTGAGTGAATCAGTACGCATTGCCGGGGATGAACTGACTGAATCCATCGTCCAATATATGAAAAAAGTGCATAACTTGGTAATTGGTGAACGGACTGCGGAAGAAATCAAAATTCGTCTGGGTTCAGCCTATCCCACCAACGAAGATAATGAAACCATGATGGAAGTCAGAGGTTTACATTTACTATCTGGTTTACCTCGTACTGTTACCATCAAAAGTCCTGAAATCCGCGAAAGTATGTTGGAACCGTTATCCATCATTGTGGAAGCGGTCAAAAGGACATTAGAAAGAACCCCACCAGAACTAGCATCTGACATCATCGACCGTGGTATTATGCTGGCTGGTGGTGGGGCGCTACTCAAAGGCATTGATACCCTAATCAGTCATGAGACAGGGATTGTGACTCACATTGCGGCTGATCCACTTAGCTGTGTTGTACTGGGAACAGGCCGTGTCTTAGAGAACTTTAAACAGCTAGAAAGGGTATTTAGCGGCCGTTCTAAAAATATGTAGGAAAAAATATGAGATATTGGGTTCTATTTGGCTTGGATTTGGGTTTCATATAAATAGAATCCGATATCTATCAAAATATAGAAACAGGTTATACATGGTTACTGTACGTCGTTGGTGGGGTCGCAAAGGGTTACAGGTTGCTTCGCTGGCCCTTGTAGTAGGTGGTGCTTGGATATTACGACAGACTCAAGGGGCAATGCTACTAGAAGTTTATCAAGTAGCGACACGTCCTCTACAGCTTTTGCAATCTGGGCAAACTCCTGAAGAACGTTTGGAAGAACGCCTCAAAGATGCCCAGTTTATGGAGATGCAAACCCGTATTCAAGAACTGGAAAGCCAAAATCAACAGTTACAGAATTTATTAGGTTATGTCCAACCTGAGCCAGCCGCATCACGTCCAGTACCAGCGCGGGTAGTAGGGCGGAGTGCAGATCATTGGTGGCAACAAGTAACCCTGAATCGTGGCTCAAATTCTGGCATTCAAGAAGGGTATATTGTCAAGGCTGAAGGTGGATTAGTAGGCTTGGTAGATAGTGTCACTCCTAATACTAGCCGTGTGTTGTTGATTAGTGACTTAAAAAGTCAAGTGGGTGTGACGGTTAGTCGCACTTCTGCTAAAGGAGTGTTGCGGGGCGATTCTTCCGCAGAAGCGGTGCTGGAATTTTATGAAAAAGTACCGAATGTCAAAGTGGGAGATTTAGTTTCGACTTCCACTTACAGTCAAAAATTTCCCTCTGGCTTGGCAGTAGGCAAAATCAAATCTTTAGATTTAAAGAAACTGCCAGCATCAGTAGCGAAAGTTGAACTTTTCCCACCAATTAGGTCTTTAGATTGGGTAGCTGTGTATCCTAAACCAACAAACCAACCACAGGAAAAGCCACAGTCCCAGGAACAAGAACAGGCAAATCAACAATGAAGATACCTTCATTTAATGGTCGTAAATCGAAAAAGCCGAAAGCTGCGGAACGAAAATCAAAATCTAAAGCTTATCGCAAACCCCTTGCCCGTTGGCATCCGCGTGTAGTGCAACTGTTAGATTTGTCGGTGACAGTTGGATCTGTGCTGTTATGCTTGCTGTTACTGCCAACTCGCTTTCCTGGTACAGAATTGCTGGGACTAGGGCCAAATTGGCTGTTAATTTGGGTAGTGGCTTGGAGTGTCAAACGTCCGGTTTGGGAAGGAGCGATCGCAGGTATAGTTTTAGGACTACTGCAAGATGCCCTAACTTCACCAGATCCAACTCACGCCGTCACCTTGGGTTTGGTAGGATTACTCACAGGATTAGTACAGAAGCAGCGATTTATCCAGGAAGACTTTATTTCCATCGCTTTAATTGTCTTTATCATGGCAATTTTGTCGGAGTCAATTTTTGGGTTGCAATTGAGTTTGACTGGCGATCGCAAAGTAGAATACATCTGGGCTTATTACCAAAGAGTTGCCCTAGCATCAGCTATCCTCAGTAGTCTTTGGGCTCCTGTCGTTTATTATCCCCTCAATTTGTGGTGGCAAAAGCGCAAAGCGATCGAACAATAATTACAGAGGAAATATCTTGACTGTAAATTTGGGAGTGAGGAATCATGGGTTCAGAGCCTAAATCCTCACTCTTTTTGATTGATAGCAGGAGGCAGGAGGCAGAAGGCAGGAGGAAAAGTCTTACTATTCCTAGCATTCAAGCTTTCAAATCGTCCTAACTCTTATACCAATTCACGAAATTACTGATACAAATCTCTTCCTCTGCCCCTCTGCTCCCGTCCGCCGAGCGAAGTCGAGGTGCTGCCTCCTCTGCTTGTCTATCTGTATCATTTTTAAAGTGAAAGGGTATTACACCCATTGTTCACAGACAATCTTTGTGTATAAGTTCTGTTTAAGTAAGCACGCCGACAGCGAACAGTAACTTGGAAATATTACTGTTGAGGTATGAAGATCCAAATTGGTAACGTGCAGAATCTTGAAATTATTGCTCAAAATTTATGGATAATTCCCCAGTTGTTACTCAAGTAGATACATCGCTAAATTACACTCAAGAAGATGGCTTGAGATTGCGATTCTCCTCTGGAGAGGCTGCGCCAACGCCAGTGGTATTTGATTCCCCAAAGCAGAACAGTATGAGCAGTGAAGCTGACTTTGACTCCCGAATGATGCAGCGATGCTTGGAACTTGCCCGCCGTGCTTTAGGGCGCACTTCGCCTAATCCTTTGGTGGGGGCGGTTGTAGTCAAAGATGGCGAGATTGTGGGTGAAGGGTTTCATCCCCGTGCTGGTGAACCTCATGCTGAAGTTTTTGCGTTGAGGGCGGCGGGCGATCGCGCTCATGGTGCTACAGTTTATGTCAACCTAGAACCTTGCAATCATTATGGGCGCACTCCTCCTTGTTCGGAAGGATTGATTAAGGCGGGTGTGGCTAAGGTAGTGGTGGGGATGGTTGATCCTAACCCTTTGGTGGCTGGGGGCGGGATTGCGCGTTTACGTGCTGCTGGTGTCGAGGTGTTAGTTGGTGTAGAAACTGAGGCTTGTCAGCAGCTAAATGAAGCTTTTGTACATCGCATTCTCTATAAAAAACCTTTTGGCATTTTGAAATATGCCATGACTTTAGATGGCAAAATTGCTACGACTGTCGGTCATAGTGCTTGGGTAACAAATCAAGCCGCCCGCAGTGAAGTACATCAACTACGGGCGGCTTGCGATGCCATCATTGTTGGTGGTAATACAGTCCGACAAGACAATCCTTTTTTAACTAGCCATCAAGTAGAGGCGCATAATCCCTTACGAGTGGTGATGAGTCGTCAACTCAACTTGCCAGAAACCGCCCGTTTATGGGAAACCCAAGAAGCACCGACTTTGGTGTTAACTGAAGTGGGAGCCAACCCTGATCTCCAAAAAATCTTACTTAAACTTGGCGTGGAAGTTGTGGAATTACCAGCACTGGCACCTGCACAAGCAATGATGCACTTATATGAACGGGGTTTTTGCAGTGTCTTGTGGGAGTGTGGCGGTAATTTAGCTGCAAGTGCGATCGCTCAAGGAGCGGTACAAAAAGTTATGGCTTTTATTGCTCCTAAAATTATTGGTGGTAGTCATGCGCCTACACCAGTGGGTGACTTAGGTTTTACTAACATGACCGAAGCATTGCCCTTAGAAAATGTGCGTTGGCGTGTGGTTGGTTCCGATTGCTTAGTGGAAGGTTATTTACCTCAATAGTCAATCATCAAAAGTCAATGATCAATGGTTTTGACTCTGGACTATTGACCATTGACTTAATTAATAATGTCGCTCATAAGCGATATCTCGTATCAGACTTAGCCGGGATTGAATATAGTCACCAAGAGAGTCAATCTCGTGGGAATCTAAGAAAACTTGTGTGGTGGTTTGTTTTACCAACCATTGCACCAAGCTAGCATCATCCAGCTGTAGGAGGGTCATGGTTTGGGCAGTTTCAACCACAGACCAAAGCTGACGCAGAATATTGGGAGTCATCAGACCTCATTGAAGATTAGCCTAGCTTTTTTTAGATTACACAATTTCGGCAGTGACTTATGGCATGAATGTACAAGCTGAGACAAGTATTATTAAAAAATTAATAATGTGATTTATAACTTTATGAACTTTCAGAAAGGCGCTATTACATCGATTGGTTCATAAAAGTTTATTAATACTATTCTGGTACTCTAATGATAATTTGTAAATGGCATCTACCTAAAGAAATATCTTAATTCTTTAGGTTTAAGAATGTATTTAATTAACAAAAATATTTAAGAAACAATACATCATTGCTACTAAAGTTGCGTGCCGAAAAGAGGATAAAAAAGGGACTAAAGACGAAAAAAAAGAAATTAGTCCCTCTTTTATGCAGCATGATGAAACTTGTTTGATGGGGACTAACTTCGCCCAATGATAAAGATGTGTAACAATCTACTGAATAAAATTATTCTTCATATTCCACCCAACTATTAGGGGTTTCCGAAACATGAACTTTTAATTGTACATTTGGCGGTACTCGCTTCTTGGTTTCATCGTAAATATACTTAGCAATCATTTCAGCTGTAGTCTCATATTCAGGAGGCATAACTTCATTTAAAATGCAGTGGTCAAGACCTCCTTTAGTGACATCTTGTTTTGCCCAACGTAAAGTTCTAAAATCCGCTACCATAACTGGATGAGGACAATATTGTGAAGAATGTAATTGTGTTGATATAGCTTCGATGCGGACTTGGTAATTATGCCCGTGCATCCGACCACAAGGGCCATCATAATCTTTGATGTAGTGGGCGCTGTTAAAAGAAAATTCCGTTACTACTTTCCATTTGGGCATTTTAAGATTACCTCGTAGGCAATTTAGAGATAAATACTTACAGCAGAATTCAGGAGTCAGAATAGACTTTCAGCCTAGCGTTGATCACTAAATTGTGTACTTAACTAACTGGAAATCTGCTGTATCTCTTGTAATTGCATTTGTGAATCAATCAGATTTTTATAGTATTACTAATACTAGTTTAAAAAAATAATATGGCAGATATCGGGTTAGCTTGGCATTTTAAAGAATTTATCACAGTTGCAAGTGTGCGATCGCGCTGGTAGTGTTGGGGGTTAAAATGCGATCGCTCCTCAGTATTTTCAAGATTCAACCAGATTATGATAGTAATGATATCTGTAATCTATACCCAGTTGACTCAACTCTAGCCCCAAAAAAGTCATGTCCGTTGCCCAAGATTTGCCACCAGCCACAGATATAATATTTCCACCAGGAGATATATATAGTGACGAACCACCATTGGAAAGCGATTTACATCTACGCCAAATTATTTTGTTACTACAGTGTTTAGAATTGTGGTGGCAAAACCGCAATGACTTTTATGCTGCTGGAAATCTGACAATATATTATAGTCAACGTCAACTCAAATCAGAAGAATTTCGTGGCCCTGATTTTTTTGTAGTGCAGGGATGCGAAAAAAGACCTCGCAAAAGTTGGGTAATTTGGCAAGAAGATGGTAAATATCCTAATATCATTGTCGAGTTACTTTCATTTTCTACAAAAGCCACAGATAAAGGCTTAAAAAAACAAATCTACCAAGATACTTTTCGCACCCCGGAATATTTTTGGTTTGACCCGGATAATTTAGAATTTACAGGGTTTAAGTTAGTTTATGCTCAATACCAACCAATAGAACCGAATCCCCAAGGTTGGTTATGGAGTCAGCAGTTAGAATTATATTTAGGTGTCCAGAACAATCAATTACGCTATTTTACGCCACAAGGGGAGTTATTACTGACACCAGAAGAATTGGCACAGCAGGAAAAACAGCGTGCAGATGAAGAAAAACAACGTGCAGAACGTCTAGCCGCTAAGTTGCGGGAGTTAAATATTGATCCCGATGTTCTATAAAATTATTGATTATATTGAGCGATCGCACCCTTGATTAATTAATGATAGGACTAAATAAGTGTGATTATTATCCTAATCAATGAAAACCCCGACTAAAAGCAAAACGAGAACGCAAGTTTGGGTGGTCGAAAATGGTAAAAAACGCCTGCGACAAGACCAACTCACCACAGAAGAACCTTTAGAAATTCGGTTGACATCTCCATCACGTACAGTAGCTATCACTATGCGAACTCCAGGCGCAGATTTTGAATTAGCTGCTGGGTTTCTGTTTAGTGAAGGTGTAATTAACAGTAAACAAGATATTGATAGGATGAGTTACTGCACAGATGAATCTGTAGATGGTGAGCAACGTTATAACATTATTAATGTGCAGTTAAAGCCAGGGTTAAATCCAGATTTACAGCCTTTAGAACGTCACTTTTATACAAATAGTGCCTGTGGAGTTTGTGGTAAAGCGAGTATTGAAGCTTTACGTTTGCGCGGTTACGCAAAAATTACTTCTGATTTAACAGTCAAGTCTGAGGTTATTTACAGCTTATCTGATCAGTTGCGATCGCATCAGGGTATTTTCTCGGCAACTGGAGGGTTACACGCAGCAGCAGTATTTGATGCTGAAGGCAAAATTGGGAACTTACAAGAAGATATTGGTCGTCACAATGCTTTAGATAAATTGATTGGTAACGCCTTACTGAGTGGTGCTTTAGCTTTTAATCGTCATATTGTTATGGTGAGTGGACGTTCTAGTTTTGAGATTTTGCAAAAATCTGTAGTTGCAGGAATTCCAATTGTTTGTTCTGTTTCTGCACCTAGCAGTTTGGCGGTGTCTGTTGCCGAAGAATTTGGTATTACTTTAGTAGGATTTTTACGGGGAAATAGGTTTAATGTTTATACCGGATGCCAGAGAATAATTACAACATGATATGCTCTAAAAAATCACAATTTTTACTTGATTTTTACGTAATTCTGTCATCAAAACCTAGGATATTTAAATATGAACACGCTTGGTCAAAAGCCTAAAGTTAGCTTTACTGTAAATGCGTGCATTGTTGATACCCCATTCATCGATAAAATACTTCGGAGTATGATGCGTTCTCTAGATTATCCATTCTCCGAAAGACTGGTGGCGTTAGATCCTGGTAAGCCATCTGGTAAATACCTAGAACGTCAGACAGGACAAATAGAAGAATTAAGAACGAAATTAGTGCAACTGCAAACTGAGGGAATTATTGATCGAGTAGATGAAATACCTTGGGATGAAGAACTGCAAAAGTCAGTCTTAAAAAAGTACTTTGGGCGTGATGACATAGATGTTAAAGATTTTGATGGAGCGCCAATTTATCAATATCTGTTTGCCTTAGAACAGTGTACTGGTGACTATATTCTGCATGTTGATTCTGATGTGTTATTTTACCGAGATGCCACCAGAAAATCTTGGATAGATGAAGGCATTGAAATGTTGCAAGCAAATCCATCAGTTGTGATTGCTACTTGCGAAGGCGGCCCACCACAAGCCAAAAGTTTTCTCGAAAAATTAACTGGTCGTCCGACAAAATCTAAACCTAAAAAGTTGTGGAATAAAGCGGGTAATGTTTCTACAAGATATTTTCTCTTAGATCGCCAGCGATTAGAACAGCAAGTTTTACCACTAGTCCAAAAGGATATCAAAGAGCCATTAGAAAATTCTATTACACATACTTTTAAAGTCAAAGGTTTTGAACGTTGGTCAATGACTGCTGGGACTTGGGCAATTCATCCTGTAGAACATGGTGAAAATTTTATTAAACATTTAGATGATTTAATTTGGGCTGTAGAAAACAATGTTTATCCCTTTAAACGCAGTGGTAAGCGATGGAATATGCACACGGATGGTAATGATATCAAGCCCTGGCTAAATGCTATTACTCAAGCTAAGTCTGCAATGTTTTAAATTTTGAACTAATCCCGCAGAAAATAGTAGAGACGTTGTATACAACGTCTCTACAGCATTTATAGAGTGCAACATCTGATAGAAGTGGTATGAATTAACCACAGTTTGAGAAATATAATAGTGATGGTTTTGCGATATACTGAAGTGTTCGTGGCGATCGCCACAGTGAATTTAGAAAAATTAGTAGATTTCTATACCCAATTGTTCAGTGAAAAACCGAGTACTTTAATTCCCAATGTTTATGCAGAGTTTCAACTAACAAGTTTACGTTTGGGAATTTTTCAACCGAAACAGAGTCATGAGTCAGAATTTGCCAACTCAACTAAAAGTAAAATAAGTTTGTGCTTCGAGGTGAGTAATTTAGAAACTGCGATCGCTCATCTCACCAATTTAGGCTATCCTCCACCCGGCGAAATCTCCATCGCTTCCCACGGACGAGAAATCTATGCTTACGATCCTGAAGGTAATCGCCTAATTCTGCATGAAGCTAAGGGAGTCATTAGTCATTAGTTTTTTATCTCCCGTGTCTTCCCTGTCTCCCTTGTCTCCCCCATTCCCTACAAAAATATGTCTCTCACAAACAACTACAAATTAAACCTGATCCAATGGTATCCGGGTCATATTGCCAAGGCGGAAAAGAATCTCAAAGAACAGCTAAAGCTGGTAGATGTGGTGTTAGAAGTCCGCGATGCGAGGATTCCTTTAGCGACGCACCACCCGCAAATCGGTGAATGGGTGGGAAGCAAAACACGGATTTTGGTATTGAACCGTTTAGATATGATTACGCCCCAAGTGCGATCGCTATGGACAGATTGGTTTAAGAGTCAAGGACAAGTGCCTTATTTTACCAATGCCCAACACGGTCAAGGTGTGACGGCTGTAGCTAAAGCCGCCCAAGCTGCGGGTGTAGAACTGAATCAACGAAGACGCGATCGCGGTATGTTACCTCGTCCTGTAAGGGCTGTGGTGATTGGTTTTCCTAACGTTGGTAAATCAGCTTTAATTAATAGACTGTTGGGACGACGTGTAGTTGAAAGTGCGGCACGTCCAGGTGTTACACGTAACTTACGCTGGGTACGTATATCTGATCAATTAGAATTACTTGATGCGCCTGGGGTAATTCCTTCTCGTTTAGAAAATCAAGCCGCAGCTTTGAAGTTAGCAATTTGTGACGATATTGGACAAGCATCTTATGATAATCAACTCGTCGCATCAGCATTCGTAGATTTTCTAAATGAAATTCATATAACAGCGAATCATTTATTACCAGAGTCACCGTTTAAGTTACGCTACGAACTCGACTCGTCAACTTATACAGGCGAATCATACCTAGAAGCTTTGGCGGAAAATCGTTACAACGGTGATGTTGAACGTGCGGCGAGACAACTTTTCACTGATTATCGTAAGGGTTTATTAGGGACAATTCCTCTAGAATTACCACCAAATATATAAACAAAGATTCTCGACATTTTTTGAGCGATCACTATTCGTTTACTTTACACGTTTCTAGCGATCGCGTAATTTTTTTAACTAGAAACAGAGAGATTTCCTAAATAATTCACTAAGTCACTGTGACTAGTAAAATCTAACAACGCCTCAGCTAAATCTTCTAGTTGAGTGATGGATAAACTGCGGATTTGTTCTTCTGTCTGTGCTTCAACTGCACCAAAGCGGCGTGTTAACAGACGCAATATCAATCCCAACGCCTCTTTTCTCTTTCCTCTTTCTTCTCCTTTTTGCAAAATGTCTTGATAAATGACAGATTCTTGCATGATTTCCTCGCTGAAAATTTGTGTAATTAAGTTTTTCTCAAACCGCAAACCGGCTAACATCTGCACACAAGCGGAAATATTTTGTCGCTCATCTGTTTCTTCAATCATATCTACAGCCGCCGCGACTTGGGTTAACAATCCTTGGGGTGAGTTGGTTTTGGCTAATGTCGCCAGTGGTAAAAGTGCAGGATTAGCTAATAGTGTGGCTGGTTCTTCTTCCCATAAACGAATTACACGATATTTGTGTATGGTGTTGCTGTCTGTGTACTGGGTTTTATACACAATATCGGATGATGTCGGTTGTAGGAAAATTAACACTTGATGAATTTCACACCAGAACTATTGACGTTTTAATCTGGTGTAATAATCCAGCATTCTAAAATCTAGTGGTGGTGTGGATTGGGATGTAGTTTGAAACTCTATATGTAGAATTTGGTTGGCGATTTGTAAAAATGTGACTGAATCGGCGCGAATTGGTTCAAGGGTGAGTTCGGTTTTGAGTACTTGAATATCTGTTGTGTCAGATGCAAGTAACCATTTAACAAACTCGGCGGGATAGGTTTCGGCTAAATATTTGCAGGTGTTATCGTAACTCAAGGCTCAGAAATGTTGAATCATGACATAAAACTTTACATAAATAATTACACGGATTCTAAAAAGCCGAAAAATGTCAACATAACATCATCTCTTCAAACCAATGAACATAACTGATTTTCTGACACATACAA
>NZ_JACJSD010000004.1 GCF_014697615.1 Nostoc sp. FACHB-280
TTGTATGTGTCAGAAAATCAGTTATGTTCATTGGTTTGAAGAGATGATGTTATGTTGACATTTTTCGGCTTTTTAGAATCCGTGTAATTATTTATGTAAAGTTTTATGTCATGATTCAACATTTCTGGTAATGCTGCTATGGTTGAGTAATTTTGAAATTTTCAAAGACAACTGAAAAACCTTCTCCCTGTGGGGAAGCACACATTATTCCCACTTGTAGTGTTTCAGTATGGGTAAGATATGCCAGCCGCAGCATTTGATAATTCTCCCCATCTAGAGAATATTGCACTTCTAATATTTCTGAGCGCCGCTGTACCCGCAACCATAAAGCAACTAATTGTTTTGACAAAGGAACTACCGACCAATCTGAATAATCTCTGGTAACTACAGCACTGACATTCTGCACACCTTCAACATACTCAATTCCGCATTTAAGCCAAGTATTTTCGTTTTCTCGAATCATCAATCCGGCTTGGTCATACAAAGCCTGATAATCTCCGATCATTTTGACCTCAACTGTAAAATTCCCCTTGACTTCCTGATAGTAAAAGTTGCCATTATCACGGATGAAATCATAGTGAGTCTTTTGCCAGAAATCTGTTTTTGCTCCTGCATTTACAGAAATAAATTCTACTTGTTGATTCCAGATGGATGGTTCATTGTACCATTTCATTTGAGTCATAAATTTTCAATTACCACTAACAAGTTCAGCTTTTGCTATAGCATTCCGCCAAGCTATTTTAGCAGCTATGCGGTAATCCATCTCTTTAGAATCAACTGGATGATAACTACCATTATTAACAACAATTTTCATAGAAGTAAGAGCAAAATTAGTTTGATGAAAATAATCGAAGATACCATCGATAATTCCCTCAAAAATTGCTGGTATCCACTCAAAAGGAATAATTTCTTCATCATCAATTTGCCAGACAATCTCAATGTGTGAGTTAGCAATTATAGGCTCAATTTTTAACCATACATGACCATAACTGTCAATACTAGAAGACTGGCGCACAAATTTACCTTCTCCTATTAATGGTTCAGCAATAGAATAAAGCTTATATTCTCCTTTATCCCATAAATTTAATTCCAGTCTGCCATCAAAATTATCCCAAATATTAGCAACCCAATACCAATTCTCAATATAACGGCAAAGGTTATCCCAATCAGAATTACGCACACCTTTATAAAATTTCAATAAATTATATAAATTTTGAATATCTTCTGAATTTGGTTGTGCTGTTTCTATAAGTTCGAGTAATTTTTTAGCTACTTCTATTGTCTCATTAGTAAATAATTCCCCAAATTCCTCATATCTTCCTCGTTCTGGATTTTGATGTAATAACTCAATCGTGCGATGCAACCATCTAATATCTTTATTTCTGGCTTCGTAAGTATAGTATTGAGCTTTACTTAATTTTTTGCCATTCATATAGCTGAATTCAATTTTTAATGGGATATAGATAAACTCTGTAAAGCTAATAACCCAGCACCATAAGCAGGTTCATATAGAGGAAAAATTACATTTACCTGGGGAAACTGATTAACTATAGCTGTGGTAAATCTTTCATGTATTTGAGATTTACCCCGCCATACACTACCTGTTGTCACAATTTCAAAAGCTACGTTAGGACTAAAAATTGCATTAATAACTGTAGATGTAGCCTTTACTAACTCGTGAACAGAATCATCAATTATATTATTCGCTAATTCATCACCAGAAGCTGCTGCTAAATCTACAATGGGTGCTAACGATGCGATTTCTTTCACACCCCATCCGCGCCGATATATTATTTCGATTAATTCTGCTATATTCTGCAAGCTAAGATGCTGTTGAAAAGCGGGGATTAAACTTGTTGATATTTCCCGCCCATCATAAGATTTTAAGGCTGCTTGCATACCAGCAACAGCAATTTTATAGGCGCTACCTTCATCACCCAAAATGTATCCCCAACCGCCTACTCTTTTCGTTTCTCCTTGGTGATTTCGACCAAAAACTATGGAACCAGTACCCGCAGCTACCACAATTCCTACATCATGACCGACTCCGCCAACTAAAGCAATTAACGCATCATGACAAATTACAATATTATCTGGTTGTAAATCCCAAGTAATCGGTAGGAATTGACTGTTTTGTAATTCCTGCACCATACTTTTAACTACTGCAATATCTCCAGCACGTCCAACACCAGCTAAACCTAAGCAGATGGCTGAAATTTGGATTGTATTTGTGAACTTTAAGGCTTCATTTGCTGCTGTTTGAATAGCAGAATGAATTGATTGGATTGCGGCTGAAACGCCTATGCTTTGATAATTAGATGCGCCTGCTATACCTCTACCTAGTACTTGATATTTATCATCCATCAAAATACATAAGGTTTTGCTACCCCCACCATCTATTCCGATAACATAAGTCATGGTGTTAATGTGCGATCGCTCTTTTTTGTGCTTCTGCTTTTAAGGGGATGAAAAATAAAACAATCATTCCCGGAATTGTCAGCAAACACACCAAGCTAAAGAATAATGGATATCCTAATAACGGTTGTAAATAACCACTCACTATTCCGGGTAGCATCATACCTAAAGCCATGATGCCAGTAGATATAGCAAAATGGGATGTTTTATATTCCCCTTGGGAAACATACATTAAGTAAACACTAAAAGCTGTAAATCCAAAACCATAACCAAACTGCTCTAATGAAACCAATGGATAAACCAAGCTAATAGAAGGTTTAGTATAAGCCATATATACATAAAATATATCTGGCAAATTTAAGGCTAAAGCCATCGGGAATAAACATTTTTTTAAGCCATATTTGGCAATGACCAATCCACCCAAAATACCGCCAGCAATGAGTGAAATTACGCCAAATGTGCCGTATACTAAACCCACCTCAGATGTCGATAAACCTAATCCTCCTGCCTCTGGTTTATCTAACAAAAATAAAGAAGCAAACTTGACAAGCATTGCCTCGCCAAATCTGTAAAGTAAGATAAATGCTAGAATGAACAGAATTTTTTCTTGGGCAAAATAGGAACTAATAATTGTCCAAAATGGGATTTTATCTGTGGCTTGTATTTGCCGTGGTTGATCAGAATCTGGTAAGGGTAAACTGAAACGGTGAAACAAAGAAAGTATGGCTAAAACTCCCGCCGAAAAACCAATAGCTACAGTCCAACTTAAGGGAATATTCTTGAGATAGCCTTCAAGTTGTCCCGCTACAACAACTAACAATCCTGAACCAAAAATCACCGCCATTCGATAAAATAATGAGCGAATGCCTACAAAAAAAGCTTGCTGTTCGGGGCTTAAAGCTAATAGATAAAAGCCATCTGTAGCAATATCATAAGTTGCAGAAATAAATGCTCCCACTGTTAAGGCTGCGAGGGAGATAAAAAAGAAATTAGGCAGTTGTAAGCAAAAGGCGACGAAACCCAAGCAACAGAACATTGCGAGTTGGGTGTAGAGTATCCAGTTGCGTTTGCTGGAGTAAGTATCAACAATTGGCCCCCAGAACATTTTAATGACCCAAGGGAGATAAAGAAGGCTTGTCCATACGGCTATTTGGGTGTTGTCTACGCCGAGTTTTTTGTAAAAGATGACGGAGACGGTGTTGATGATGATGTAAGGTACACCGGAGGCGAAATATAAGGTGGGGATGTAAAGCCAGGGGGAGCGTGACATAGGATAATTTTTTTAAACGAACCGCCAAGACGCAAAGAACGCCAAGACAGAGATTAAGAAGAAAGGATAATGCGTTTGATGCCGTCTTTGAGAAGAGGAACATTAAAATTTATGAGGAGACCTAGACGATATTTGGTCATTTTTAGGTAAGAAAGGACTTGTGCCTCGTGAATGGGGGCTAGGTTTTGGACTGCTTTTAATTCCACAATTAGAGAATTGGCAACCAAAAAATCTAATCTACCTTTACCTACTTCATGGCCTTTGTAATAAACTGTTACGCTCTTTTCAAACTCATGAGCTATTCCTCTCCTTAAAAATTCTATAATTAGTGCCTCCTGATACACCTCCTCTAAAAACCCTGGCCCCAAAATCTGATGCACCTCTATCGCTGCTCCAATCACAGCATAAGCTAGTTTATCTAACTCTTGACTTGGTTCTCTTCTCTTGGCGTTCTTGGCATCTTGGCGGTTCGTTTCCATCAAACCCTCTCCAACCCTGTGGCAAAATTTATTAAAGTTCTTCCACAGTTAATTTTCCCAGCATGACCGCAACTATCTCGAATCTTCCCAGTCTCTACGATCCCTTTACCACTGAAGCTAAGTGGCAAAAATTCTGGGAAGAAAACCAAGTTTACAAAGCTGACCCTAATCATGGCGGTGAACCTTATTGTGTTGTGATTCCGCCACCAAATGTCACTGGCAGTCTGCACATGGGTCACGCTTTTGAAAGTGCGCTAATTGATGTTCTGGTACGCTATCACCGGATGCAAGGACGCAATACCTTGTGGCTACCTGGTACTGACCACGCTAGTATTGCTGTCCACACAATATTAGAAAGACAACTCAAAAAAGAGGGTAAAACTCGCGCTGAGTTGGGGCGTGAGGAATTTTTGAACCGCGCTTGGCAGTGGAAGGCGGAGTCTGGGGGAACAATTGTGAATCAGTTGCGCCGCTTGGGTGTGTCGGTGGACTGGTCGCGGGAAAGGTTCACAATGGATGAAGGCTTATCGAAAGCTGTGGTGGAAGCTTTTGTAAGTCTTTACAATGAAAAATTAATTTATCGTGGCGAATATTTGGTGAATTGGTGTCCGGCTACTCAGTCGGCGGTGTCGGATGTGGAGGTGGAATCTAAGGAGGTTGATGGTAATCTCTGGCATTTCCGCTATCCGCTAACAGATGGTTCTGGTTATGTGGAAGTGGCGACGACTCGACCAGAAACGATGCTGGGCGATACTGGGGTGGCGGTGAATCCCAATGATGATAGATATAAGCATTTGATTGGTAAAACTTTAACTCTGCCAATTATGCAGAGGGAAATTCCAATTATTGGCGATGAGTTGGTTGATCCCACTTTTGGTACTGGTTGTGTGAAGGTGACACCAGCCCATGATCCCAATGATTTTGAAATGGGTAAGCGTCACAATCTGCCGTTTATTAATATTTTGAATAAGGACGGTACTCTCAACGCTAATGCTGGGGAGTTTCAAGGACAAGACCGTTTTGTGGCGAGAAAGAATGTGGTTTCTCGTTTAGAAACGGATGGGGTTTTGGTGAAGGTAGAAGATTATAAGCATACCGTTCCTTATAGCGATCGCGGTAAAGTCCCCATTGAACCCCTTCTCTCGACTCAATGGTTTGTCAAAATTCGCCCACTAGCAGACAACGCCCTACAATTCCTCGACCAAAAAGATTCTCCTGAGTTTGTTCCCCAACGCTGGACAAAGGTTTATCGTGATTGGTTGGTAAGTCTCAGAGATTGGTGTATTTCCCGACAATTGTGGTGGGGACACCAAATTCCCGCTTGGTATGCGGTGAGTGAAACAGAGGGACAAATTACCGATACTACGCCGTTTGTGGTGGCGAAATCGGCTGATGAAGCATGGGAGAAAGCCAAAGCCCAATTTGGCGACAATGTCCAGCTACAACAAGACCCAGATGTACTAGATACTTGGTTTTCTTCGGGACTGTGGCCGTTTTCGACTTTGGGCTGGCCGGAACAAACCGCCGATTTAGCTAAGTACTACCCCACGACTACCTTAGTTACAGGCTTTGACATTATCTTTTTCTGGGTAGCCAGAATGACGATGATGGCTGGTCATTTTACGGGGAAAATGCCGTTCCAGACAGTTTACATCCACGGTTTGGTAAGGGATGAAAACAATAAGAAAATGTCGAAAACGGCGAATAATGGCATTGACCCGTTGATTTTGATTGATAAATACGGCACAGATGCCCTGCGCTACACCTTAGTTAAGGAAGTAGCGGGTGCAGGTCAAGATATTCGCTTAGAATACAACCGCAAAACTGATGAGTCCGCATCGGTGGAGGCTGCGCGTAACTTTGCGAATAAGTTGTGGAATGCGGCGCGGTTTGTGATGATGAATTTGGATGGACAAACCCCGGCACAATTGGGACAACCCGTTGCGAGTGAACTAAGCGATCGCTGGATTCTTTCTCGCTATCATCAAGTTATTAATCAAACTACCAGTTACATCAACAATTACGGTTTAGGGGAAGCCGCCAAGGGAATTTACGAATTTATTTGGGGCGATTTTTGCGACTGGTATATTGAGTTAGTGAAATCCAGGCTACAACCAGGTGCAGATCCCACATCCCGCCGCGCCGCCCAACAAATCCTCGCCTACGTGCTGGAAGGGATTTTAAAACTACTGCATCCCTTTATGCCCCACATCACCGAGGAAATTTGGCAAACCCTCACCCAACAAAACCCAGATTCTCCACAAACTTTGGCTTTACAAGCTTATCCCCAAGTAAATGCCGACTTGATTGATACTGCTTTAGAAGCACAGTTTGACCTGCTAATCGGCACTATCCGCACAATTCGCAATTTACGGGCGGAGGCGGATGTTAAGCCAGGGGCAAAAGTCAAGGTGAATTTGCAAACAGGCAATTTGCAAGAACAACAAATTCTCGTAGCTGGGCAAGCTTATATTCAAGATTTAGCCAAGGTGGAAACCTTAAGCATTGCCGCCGAACAAAAAAGCCAAACTGTCGCACCCGCAAAATCTCGTTGGAGTTGGAAAACAATTGGCTTAATATTTGTGGGGCTGATTTTTCTGCGAGTTGGTTTGGCTGTAGCCGACACAGTTAATCGCATTCCCTTAGCTGGTACTTTCTTTCAACTTGTGGGTTTAGGTTATAGTATGTGGTTTATTGCCCGCAGTATATTATTTGCCAAACCTAAACCAGTGAATACTGTCTCACAAAAGCCCACAGCAGTTGCAGAACCCGCACCAACCTCAGAACAAACTATTGCTGGGGTAGTTGGTACAGTTCAAGTGGTCATTCCTCTGACTGGTGTTGTTGATATTGAAACTGTACGTGCCAAATTAGAGAAAAACCTCAGCAAAATCGAAGCTGAAGCCCAGTCTCTCAGAGGTAGATTAAGCAATCCGAAGTTTGTGGATAAAGCTCCAGCCGACGTGGTACAAGGGGCAAAAGATGCCTTAGCTGAAGCTGAGAAACAAGCCGAAATTTTGCGCGATCGCCTCCAGGCATTACAGTAAACATAGCCTGGATTGTCTAGCATTGTGACAATGGGTAATAGCAGAGTCATCACCGAAGAGGACAAGGAGCAGGGAGCGGGGAGCAAGGGGGAAAATATTTCCCCAATTCCCCCTGTCCCCTGCAACAAGAGCTAGGCCTACACAGCAACATTGGGTTGGTAAACTACTAGGGCGTTCATTTGGGGCAGAGTACAAGTTCCGTCTCATACTATCTCCCCTGCTCCCTACTCCCTGCTCCCCTGCTTCTTTTGACCCATTGCCCAATGATAATTTTCCATACAAATTCAGTATTTTAATTTTGGTGTTTCATATAAATTTTTGTACTTATTTTTTAATTTTTAATTGTAAGCTGGAGCAAAAAGACGATCATGCTATATCTAGCTCAGGTACATAAAAACGAATTTTTAGACCAGTACCAGTTGCGTTTGTTAGCACGTCAAGATACTGATAAACTCTGGGTAATTATTCCTGAAGAAGCCTTTATTCTGTTGGGGAAAGGTAAAACTATGAGTGAAGGCTTACTGGTTTTAGTTGAACTTTCTGCCACGGGTGAAATTGAAAAATTAGAAGAAGCTAGTAATTGGGTAATGAATTTAGTCGAGTCTTATCTCACCACTGGCATTACTCCAGAATTATTACAACAAGAAGCAGAACGCGCTGAACAGTGGCGACAATCTCTGACTTTGCAAAATCAAGATTTGGCACGTCGTTCTCTAGAATTGGAAGCCCGCCGCGAACAAATTCAAGCTTTAGAAGAAAGTCTCAAGCGCGAGAGAAACGGATTTCATAACGATGAGGCTACTGGTAGCTGAAGAATGCGTCAAAGACACAAAGGGGTGTCAGATTACAAAAGGCGTTTGTTCATTGAATAATTTAATTTTTGAAAGTCTTTACAATTGCAACCAATTCCCGGCAGCGTGAAGTAAACTGTTATTTTGAATTCTGGCTCCTGAATTCTGCTGGATTAGCTGTATGGGGTAATAACCATTAACATCTTGTCTAGGAATTGACATAAAATCACAAACGATGAATAATCCTGGGATACAAGGTGCAGTTTTTCAGAGTGATAGCTGAGTACAGCAAACTGTTTACCGTTCATTACTTACGTATGTAAGATTGTTTTTTAACAAAAAACATACGTGTAGCAATCTCAGGAAAATGAAGTAATATGACAGCTAACTTAGGCTGTAACTAGCCGCAGTAGACTGTTGATCAACTTGTTCCAAGTAAAGTTATTTTTAGTATTATGAACGCCTTCCAACCATCAAGACAGCCGTTACAACCTATACAGCAGCCTCGAACTATTCCTCGACCAAAACGGCATCTTCGTCAACGTTCTCATCAAATCATGGCGATTGAAACCACAGTCAAGATCGGGGTGAATTTGGCAATTTTGGGAGCCACTGCATCCGCCATAACTCAACTTCTGCCTTATCATTGGTCACAGCAAGAAAGATTACGTGAAGTTCGCACTGAAGTCAAAATTATGGAAGGACGAGTGAGTACTTTACAGGCAGAATTTGTCCGCAACTTTGATCCCCGCCAAACTAAAGCGATCGCTGAACAACAAGGATATAGATTTGCACCTAATCAGCGTCCAATTGTGTTGATGAATCAAGACGGCAAAGAAATTGATGTCATCCATTCTTTACCCTAAGCAAAATTTTGCTGGATTTGAGGAATTGGGATGATTGCCGTTCTTTGGAAGTATTCAGAATCCAGAAGTCAAAATTCCCAGAGAGTTTGATAACTAGCACTATTAGACTATGAAAATTTCTATCTAGATTCTGAATTCTGACACTAAGTTAAAGCACGAGTGTGACCAATGGATTGCCTAAAAGCTTACCAGTAAACTCTTTTTTAATCCAAAATGGTGTGACTTTTGCCATTAGTTTTATCAATATTTGCCTATATAGATGTATAACATCAAAAATATCTAGACTGCTAATAGCTAATTTTGGCAAATTGATTAAGTGAATATCTATTAGCTATTAGCAATACAGGGTCGTCATCCTAAATATTTGATTGCTGAAAATCACAGTCAGCTAAAAAATACTCTTTCTACTTCTACTGTTGCGACAGTAGTTCATTTAACCAAGTTTCGATTTGTAAGCGCAAACGATAACCTGAAACATCAACGCTATTCTGGCTTGTAGATAGTTGCGCTATCGCACGACGATAATCAGCGATCGCACAGTTCCAATCACCCCACAGATGATAAGTCCGACCGCGTTCTGCCCAAATATGCGCTTCTAACTGACCAAACAGTAATGCAATCTCCAAATTCTCAATTGCTTCTTCATATTGTCCCAAGTCGCGGAAGGTAATACCCCGGTTAATCCAAGCTCGCACATAACGGGGATTCAAATCAATTGCTTGGTCGTAATCAGCCAAAGCTGCGGCTAATTCTCCACAAGCTGCATAGTAATTGGCACGATTATTGTAAGCACTAGCCAAATTGGGATTTAAATCTAAAGCTGTGTTGTAATCACAAAAAGCCTTTTGCTTTTCACCACTTTGAAAATAAATTAACCCACGATTGTTGTAATCAGCAGCGTTGTGGGGGTAACGACAAATTAATTCATTTAATAAAGTGATCGCTTGATGATAATTTCCTTGTTTCGCTGATTTCAAAGCACAAGCGCGTAAATAACTTTCTTTAACAGCAGATTGTCCACTACCATTAGCCTCATGACTTGGCAAACCAAATGTATTATTTACAACATATTGACAACTGTTATTTTGCTGATCGCCAGAAGTTAGAAATGAGTGACCATTCATAGTTTACCCGCCTCAGATGCTCGTACTTAGAAATTAATTTAGAGTTTTATCTATGGTGGTAGTTTTGACCCGATTTTATTTATAATGTGCTTTTGATTACTTAGCAATAAGTATCTCAGCCACAATAGTAGGTACTACAACCAGTAAAGAACTAGGTCTTACACCTACAATTGATGCACTAACTAAGTAATAGATACTTCACTCGCAAGTAGAATTCCAGAAAAAAATAAATATCAATCTTGACGGGGATTAGAAATGGGTAAGGCAGGAGGCAGAAGGCAGGAGGCAGAAGGCAGTTAACAGGTGTAGGAACGGAACCCAAAATTCTCAAGACTACTATTCTCTTAACTGAACTGCGTATCAAGCTAAAAGGGTGCAAGGGTGTAGGGTTAGAGGGGTGTATATATACAGAACCTTTACACCCCATACCCTTACACCCCTACACCCATTCTTCACAGATAATCTTGGTGCGGAAATCTTACTATTGATACATTTGCGTTGCCTTCAGCATGTGGTAGGTAATAATTAACTGAGTTAGTGCCAAGGGATAGCTTTGTAAGGTTTCGCCTGTGGTACCAGCAATTTTGCCAAGTTCGGGATTACTTTCGCGATCGCATACACTACGTAAATGGGGCATATCCGAACAGATAATATGTTCGAGTTTATTCACCTGCTCTAAATTTGCGTGACCATCTACTTCCAAGACATCCACTGGTTTATTCATATCGCGGTCTAGTCCCAAACGAATCGCTGAACCAGCATCACCACTGGTCAAATTAATAATGGGGGTGAAATCAGGATGGGGAATTGTGGGACGCAGCACTAACCGCACATTCAGATGACCATTGCTTTCATCCTCATCACCGTTAGGTGGATAAAAACTCACCACTATATCAGACCATTGGCGTTGAGGACGAATAAATTGTTCTGAGTCTGGTTCGCGTTTTTCTAATTCTGCTAATACTTGTTCGGGAGTGTAGCCGCGTTTTAGGGTATCTCGTTTAACTTTCCACTTGGCGCGTATCGGTTCGGGAGGCGCAAGGTAAACTTTGACATCATAACAGTCACGGGCAGCACGGGTAGAATAGCCAAGTAAGCCTTCTATAATTACAAATTTATTGGGCTTAATGTATAGGGGAGCCTCAAAAGTACCTGTTTTGTGGCTATAAACAGGTTTGAGAATTGGCTGTCCTGTGCGGAGTAAGGACAGGTGCTGCTGCATAATATCTAAATGGTTGCAGTCTGGGTGTAAGGCTGTAATGCCAATTTCAGCACGTTGTTTGCGATCGTAACGGTGGTAATCATCTGTACAAATCAGCGTGACATTTTCTGGCCCTAGTACCTGAGCGATACCTTTAGTTAGTGTTGTTTTTCCCGCAGCACTATCACCCACAATCCCAAGAATTATTGGACGGTTCATACCCACCCCCGACACGAACAATTAGTAATAAATTTTGCAGACACCGTTGTTCTAGTTTAGAAGGAAATTAGCGCCTAGCTGGTTTCAAGGTCTTGTCTGCAACATCTCTATACATAAAGATATCTATGTCATTGTTTATTGCCAAGATAATTATGTAAATAAGTTGATACAAATCAAGTTAAATATTAGGGACTCATATTTGATTTTGGAAAAAACTAGGTACACTTCTACTTTATTTTTCTTGTTACCTGTTACCTGCCTGTCTGAATACTTAATTTTTCCTACCTTGGGTGCATAGGCAAGCAATTACAAAAATCTCTACGATGACAGAGTAAAGAATTAATATTTGCAGTCAAGAAGTATTAAGGCTTAGTCACATCTAGCTGGCTGTGCGGTATACCGAAGAAAGACGGTAGTGTTGGGGATCATTACAGGGCAGGGATTATGGTAACTTTAAATGTTTCAAAGTTGGATCAGGTTGATCAATTTCGCCGCTTGCAGTCAACTTTGCGCGATCGCTGGAAAACCATTGAGCTATTCGATAATAGTGAAGCAGATATCGTGGTTGTTCCTTCCCTCAGTCTCGATCAGAGAGAACTGCAAAAAGTAGAAGGTTGTGAACATTATGAAGAGAGATTGTTATTTTCTTTAATGCGGTTGCGAAATCCTCGTACAAGGCTAATTTATATTACTTCAATGCCACTGCATCCGAGTATTATTGATTACTATTTGCAACTGTTACCTGGCATTCCATTTTCTCATGCACGCAATCGCTTACTTTTACTTTCTACTTATGACTCTTCTCCGCAACCTCTCAGTCAAAAAATTTTAGAACGTCCCCGCTTATTAGATAGGATTCGGCAAGCTTTAAGGCTAGAAAAATCATTTATGATTTGCTACAACGCCACAGATTTAGAAGCAGAATTATCTTTAAAATTAAATGTACCTTTATATGCAGCCGCACCAGATTTACAAATTTGGGGGACAAAAAGTGGCAGTCGGCAAATTTTTGCTGAAAGTCAAGTTCCCCATCCAGATGGTAGTCAAAGAGTTTGGAATACTCAAGAATTAGCAATAGCAGCCAGCGATTTATGGGAACGCCAACCAACATTAAAAAGGATGGTAGTCAAACTCAACGAAGGCATTTCTGGAGAAGGTAACGCCCTACTAGATTTAAGACCAATTATGAATGTAGCACCAGGGCAAGCTACCAGTGAACAAAGAATAGCAGCCATTAGCAGCAGCTTTTCTACCCTGCGCTTTCAAGCTAAACAAGAAACTTGGGCAAATTTTTCAGGACGCATAACAGAGTTAGGTGCAATTGTTGAGGCATTTATCGAAGGAGAAATCAAGCGTTCTCCCAGTGTCCAAGGACGCATCACACCCACAGGCGAAGTCGAAATCCTCTCCACCCACGACCAAATTCTTGGTGGCCCAGACGGTCAAATTTATCTTGGATGTCGCTTTCCCGCCGATGAAAGCTATCGTCTACAACTGCAACAACTAGGCTTAAAAGTTGGCAGAAAGCTGGCAGAAAAAGGAGCCTTAGAAAGATTTGGTGTTGATTTTATCACCGTTGACCAAGGCGATAAAAATTGGGATATTCAGGCAATTGAAATTAACTTACGCAAAGGTGGTACAACCCATCCTTTTATGACTTTAAAACTATTAACAAATGGTCGCTATGATTTGTCCACAGGATTGTTTTATAGTCAGCAAGGTCGTCCTAAATATTACATTGCAACTGATAACTTACAAAAAGACCGCTATCGGGGATTATTACCCAACGACTTAATGGATATTATTGCCCATCACCGATTACATTTTGATAGCGGTACAGAAACAGGTACAGTTTTTCATTTGATGGGGTGTCTCTCTCAATTTGGCAAATTAGGATTAACCAGCATTGGCGATTCTCCCCAACAAGCAGAAGATATTTATAACAAAGTTGTGAATGTATTGGATGAAGAAACCCGCAGCGAAAATCAAAATTTTCCCCTCTTTTCTGATTACACATTCCCCGCTGCTTGGGATGGGTACAGTTAGGAAGTGTGAACCTCTAGGGGTGTGGGAGGTGTGGGAAGGGTGGGAGGAGGATGGTGAAGAAATCTTTCGCCCCTCTCACCCCACACTCCCCACCCATACGTGAGAAATTCGGGTGAAGTGTTGTCCTGGTTAAATCCCCTAAATTTATTGATAGGGATTCCCTTCTGCCTCCTGCCCGGTTGGTGAGCGAAGTCGAACCACTGCCTCCTTAACATAGGTTAAAATCAACTCAGCGTTTGTATTGTAGCGGTTGTGTCCCATATCCCTCAAAGGGCGGTTCACTGCATAAATCCTGATTGTCAACGTCCTTACCCCCAACCTTGGGGAAACAAATTTTGTAACAGCTGTGGCGCATTGCTACAGCTGCTAGACCGCTATGTGCCTATTCAACCACTGGGTTCGGGTGGGTTTGCCCAAATTTATACAGTTTGGGATGAAAAAACCCAAACTGAAAAGGTGCTAAAAGTTTTGGTGGAAGATTCACCAAAAGCCCAAGAATTATTTACACAAGAAGCAGCAGTTTTGATTAGTTTGCAGCATCCTGGTGTTCCAAAGGTGGAAGCTGATGGTTTTTTTCAGGTAAATATCAGCAGTCCAAAACCGCGCCAGTTAGCTTGTTTGGTGATGGAAAAAATCAACGGGCCGACTCTGGATGAAATTATGAATAACTATCCTCAAGGATGTCCAGAGAATTTGGTACTCAACTGGTTCACCCAAGCTGTGAAAATTTTACAAGAACTACACAAATGCCAAATTATTCACCGCGATATTAAACCTTCTAACTTAATGTTGCGGATACCAGCCTCAACCGCACCGCCAACTCAACCCAGAACAGGGTGGGAAGAATTAGTATTAATTGATTTTGGTGGTGTTAAGCAAATTAACGCTGCTATGCAGCGTCGAGAGTCGAGTTCAACGCGGTTATTTTCTTCTGGTTACAGTCCACCAGAACAAGTGACTGGGGGAAATGTGGGGCCTGCGGCTGATTTTTATGCTCTCGGCCGGACAATGATTGAATTACTCACAGGTAAGTATCCGCCAGAGATGGAAGATTTGCAGACTGGGGAATTGCGCTGGCGGAATCGAGTGAATATTAGCTCACAGTTTGCTGATTTACTGGATGAGATGGTAAAGGAAGATGTGCGATCGCGTCCATCTAATGCAGCCATTATTCTCAAACGGTTAGCAAAAATTAACAAATCTGTCAAACCAGCGTCATTCTCCCAGCCACCAAACTCAAATTCAGCTAGTAACAACTTAACAAGGCTCATTCAAACCATTGAACGAGCTTTTACCGATTTTCTGCAAGCAATTGGTAAAACAGCTTTGTTTCTCGCCAAAGCCTTGCTGAAAATGATTCAAGCTTGTGTAGCGATTATTTGGGCAATGGTGCTATCTAGTTTAGGAGCTTGTTTCGGCACAATTATCGGTTTTTTTGTAGCTTACCGCACAATTTTAGGCGATCGCATTGTGCAATTAATCGTAGGTCAGCTACCAGAACTCATTCCCAATTCTCAAACCAACTTTGGCGCAGATATTCTAGTCTTTGTGAGTGCTGGCTTGGGAACCGCCTGGGGACTCACCCTATCTGGGTGTTTTGGTCAACGACGGCGGTTTTTAGTCGCATCACTCATGGGTATGATCAGCTATGGATTTGGTTGGTTATTTTGGGAACTCATTTCTCCCAAACAAAGCAGTGATGGTTTGGTCGTGATGATTGCTGTCTCAATATTTTTACTATCCCTGAGTTTTGGGTTTCGCAGTCATCACATAGTTTATGCCTTAGTGGCCGCTTTAGGCACAGCAGTGATATTTTCTGGCTTATTTATTTTAGGCTTCCCCGCCACAGTCTTTCACTTTTCACCCCAGCCACTTTGGTCAGAATTAGGTCTACCCTTGGCATTGTTTGTTTTAGTCGCCATTTTTACAAGCTTTTGGCTAGGAGTCAGTCACTATCTCATTGTTCCCGGACTGCGTTTTTTGGGATGGCGCTAAGTTAACGTCCCTGCCGGAAAGGGAACACTTCTCCTACCGGAGACACTACGCGAACGGCAAGCTCAGTGCATCATAGGGAACAGGCAACATCAAGTCAGAAGTTAAACCTCAGACAATTTTTGACTTTTAACTTTTGACTTTTAACTTCTCTCTCACACCCATTCTTCACCGACAACCTTTGTGCGTAAGACCTACATAGATATACCGAATTATCACTAAGTGACTCAACACAGTATAAATGCTCAAATTAATATCCCCCCAGCTACTGTTCTTCTAGCTGGGGGGATCGAATATGTGATAGTCTATAGAGAGTTCTGTATAGTTCCTTACGAATCAATCTTAAAGCCTAAATTTGGTTTTGTGTAGTCCCAAAATCAGAATTTATACTATTTTTATAGCTTCTTCATCACCACTTCATTGCTAGGATTTGCTGAGTTAACGGTATATGTGTATATGTTAAGTATGACAGTAACTCTACGTTGAACTTATCACCCATACAAATATCCGTAAAACTTATGAAACTCCAGATTGCTGGCTTTGTTGCTCTAATAGTTTGCACGGGGTTAACCGAAAAAGCCTTGGGGCTGAATCAACAAGACCTAGAACAGTTCAGAAAATCGGGTGCTTGTCCTCGTTGCGATTTGAGTGGTGCTGATCTGAATCAAGCTAATTTGGCTGGTGTCAACTTGCGTGGGGCTATTTTAAAGGGAGCAAATTTATCGCAAGCGAATCTCGCAAATGCAGATTTAACCGATGCAAATCTCGAAGGTGCAGTTCTGAAATCTGCCAATCTCACAGGAGCATCTTTTACAGGTGCTAATTTAACTTCAGCATCTTTAGAAAGTGCCGATTTGTCTTTTACAGGTTTTCTGGGTGCTAATTTAACAGCAGCAAACTTGTTAGGTTCTAAATTATACTTTACAAATTTTCGCGGAGCGAACTTTCGACTGACTACTTTACCTGTGGGTAATGTAACTTCTGATAAACCTTACTGGTGGTCATCAGAGCGTGTCATTCCCAAGCAATGTAATAAATTTAAAGCAGGCACGACACAAGGTACAACTTGTTATACCCAGTCTGAGGAAGTGGAAAGTAAGAAATAAAAAGTGATGGTTCGGCTACTTCGACTCCTTTCGACTTCTCCTGACGGAGACGCTGCGCGAACGCTCAAGGCAAGTCGCTCAGTACAAGTTCGCTCACCAACCGGGAGTTGGGAGTAGGGAGGGTTTAAACTCTCGTCAACTGTTTCCTGTTCCCTGTTCCCTTTGATAAAGAACATTTTGTTCAGTAGCACTTCTTTATCATGGGAACAAAGCTCGTAACTAAAATTGATTGATGCTAACCCGTATTAAAGACATAGCCACAAAACTAGCACCCCGTTTAGTTGAAATTCGCCGTCATCTTCACTCCCATCCAGAACTCAGTGGTCAAGAGTATCAAACAGCTGCTTTTGTAGCTGGGGTTCTGTCTTCTAGTGGGCTGCATGTCCAAGAAGGTGTGGGAAAAACAGGTGTGATTGGAGAAGTGCGGAGTACAGGAACCGATGAGCGTTTATTGGCGATTCGGACTGATATGGATGCTTTACCTATCCAGGAACGTACAGGTTTAGATTATGCTTCTCGTACAGATGGGGTGATGCACGCTTGTGGTCACGATGTGCATACGACTGTCGGGTTAGGTACGGCAATGATATTGTCCCAAATCGCTGATGAATTGGGCGGGAAGGTGCGATTTTTATTTCAAGCCGCCGAGGAAATTGCCCAGGGTGCGAACTGGATGGTGCAAGATCAGGCGATGCAGGATGTTTCCGCTATTTTAGGCGTTCATGTTTTTCCTTCTATCCCCGCAGGTTCGATTGGGATACGTTATGGAGCATTGACAGCCGCAGCTGATGATTTAGAAATTACGATTATTGGTGAGTCTGGACACGGCGCACGTCCCCATGAAGCAACTGACGCGATTTGGATTGCTTCACAAGTGATTACAGCTTTGCAACAAGCCATCAGCCGGACTCAGAATCCTTTGCGCCCTGTAGTGTTGAGTATAGGGAAAATTCAGGGTGGTAGAGCGCCCAATGTGATTGCTGATCAAGTGCAGTTGTGGGGAACGGTGCGATCGCTCCATCCCGAAACCCGCGCCCATCTACCCCATTGGATTGAAAATATTGTGGCGAATATTTGTGATGCTTACGGCGCAAAATATCAAGTTAATTATCGTCAAGGTGTCCCCAGCGTCCAAAATGATTATTCTTTAACCCAGTTGTTACAATCAGCCGCAGAAGAAGCTTGGAGTAGCGATCGCGTCCAAGTTTTACCCGAACCTTCTCTTGGCGCAGAAGATTTTTCTGTTTATTTAGAACACGCCCCTGGTTCCATGTTTCGCTTGGGTGTCGGTTTCAAAGATAGAATCATCAATTACCCATTACACCATCCCGAATTTGAAATCGATGAGTCGGCGATTGTCACAGGTGTGGTAACTATGGCCTATGCCGCTTATAAATATTGGCTATAACAGCAAATAGAGAACAGGATTGCAGCAGTTAGAGGATATAAACTCATCTAAAAAATATCAATAGCTTTCAAACCTGTTCTCTACTAATGATATAAATTTTGCAGAAAATTGAGTATTTTTTCTCAATTTCTTGTACTTATTTAGTTAATAAATCTAACTATAGTCAGGTGTTTATACCTCTTTTGAGGTATTGACATCTTAATTTTTATAGCAATTTATCTTGCAGATTCTTAAAAAAGGTTATAAATTATTAATTTGTAGGGGAAACTCAAAATTGTAATTTCCAAAACCCAATTATCATACGTAATTATACTGAAAATAATTGAAGCTTTAAATAGCTTACAAGATATATTTTGATTGATATAACTGGTTCTACATAGAAAAAGAACGTAATTAATCTCAGACTATATCTTGTCTCCAGATTTTCAGGAGTATTTTCCCAAGCAATTCATAAAAATTATCATTGAATTGCTGTAAATTAATCAGCATTTAAATTCCTACAAAACTGTTAATTATAATCAGCAAAAATCAACTTTAAGAAGATAACATTTCTGTCGTTTCTTAAAGGCTCTTTGTTATGATGATGGCAGAAATTCAGCAATTCAGGAGCATTTACCACCAAAACACACCATGTATGGAGTTTCTTTGACAATGCAAATAGAGAATTTAGTAACAGATGAAATTACAGAAAAAGCAGCATGGGAAGCACTAGAAAAATCTATTCTCTATTATCGAGGGCGACCGATTGGTACAGTCGCAGCTTATGATAATTCTGTAGAAGCACTCAATTATGACCAGTGTTTTATTCGAGATTTTGTCTCTTCAGCATTAATTTTTCTCGCTAAAGGTAGAACAGATATTGTGCGTAACTTTTTAGAAGAAACTTTAAAGTTACAACCAAAAGAAAGGCAATTAGATGCTTATAAGCCAGGGAGAGGATTAATTCCAGCCAGCTTTAAAGTTGTGGTCGAGAATGGCGAAGAATATTTAGAAGCAGATTTTGGGGAACATGCGATCGCCAGAGTCACACCTGTTGATTCTTGTCTGTGGTGGATTATTTTGTTACGCGCTTATGTTGTAGCGACCAAAGATTTTTCTATAGCTTATCAGCCAGAATTCCAAAATGGCATTCGGTTGATTATGGAAATTTGTTTGGCTAATCGTTTTGATATGTACCCAACACTATTAGTTCCAGACGGTGCTTGTATGATTGACCGTCGGATGGGTATATATGGACATCCTCTCGAAATACAAGTTTTATTCTACACAGCACTCAGAGCAGCGCGGGAGTTATTAATTTGCCAAGGTAATCAAGATATTGTGATGGCAATTGATAATCGTTTACCACTTTTATGCGGACATATTCGTCAGCATTATTGGATAGATATTAATCGCTTAAATGCCATTTATCGCTTCAAAAGTGAAGAATATGGCAAAGCAGCGGTGAATCTATTTAACATTTATGTAGACTCGATTCCCTATTACGAATTAGATAAATGGCTACCCAAAAAAGGTGGTTATCTGGCTGGGAATGTCGGGCCATCTCAGTTAGATACACGCTTTTTCACTTTGGGTAACTTGATGGCGATTATTTCTGACTTAGCCACAGAAGAACAGTCACAAGCAATTATGACTTTGATTGATGAAAGATGGGACGATTTAGTAGGCGATATGCCGATGAAAATCTGTTTCCCAGCGATAGAAGATGAAGAGTACAGAATTGTAACTGGATGTGACCCGAAAAACATACCTTGGTCTTATCATAATGCTGGTAGCTGGCCTGTGTTGATGTGGATGTTAACAGCAGCAGCCATGAAAACTAATAGAACCAGTTTGGCAAAAAAAGCGATCGCCATTGCAGAAGCCCGCATTGGTGAAGATGAATGGCCAGAATACTACGATGGTAAAAAAGGCCGATTAATTGGAAAACAAGCGAGAAAGTACCAAACCTGGACAATTGCAGGTTTCTTATTAGCAAAAGAATTAGTTAAAGATGCTTCTCATTTACCGCTAGTAAGTTTCGATAAGTTACCACCAGATTTAGTATCAAGAGCATGTGAGTTTGAAATTCTCAGTGTAGATCCTCTTAGCTCCTGATATTGAGTAACAAAGAATTCAGTCGTCAGCATTCAATTCTGAATTCTGGCGACTGAGCTATATATTCTGTTTTTATCAGGACTCACGCAAAAATTCCCAAAAAGCTTACTCTAGCCCTTCACCTTCACCGGGAACTATTTTTTGAGCAGTGCCATTCAGGATTTCTGCCCACATTTCATCAAAGGTGATACCCCGCTTTTTCGCTAAATATTCCACCCTTTCTCGAATTAACTTGTCTCGCTCCTGAAGTTTGGCACATAAAAGAGATTGTGCCTGGGCAACCTTAGTTCGACCATTTACCCATGAATCGACAGTGAGTAAATCATTGTAATACTCACCAAGCGCCGGAATCGCTAACCTTTCATCCTTTCTGGGCATTTCATCCTTTCTGGGGTTTGATTCTACTGCATTCATATTGCTACCTAAGCGATTCTATTGTTCCAGATTTGCCCCAGAGTTGGCACAAAAAAGGATGACTAAATTAATTTTCCCAAAATTGACCCAAATACGTCACAATTACGCCCACATTTGATAGGATGCAAAAGTACATAAAAAGCGGCTTCAGTTGATGAACCAAAGCCATTAAAATATGCTTAAATTCAAGTCAAAAATTATTGCCATAGAAACAAGTTTGGTTCTGTGTGGGACTGCTTTACCCAATCGCCCAGTTAACGCGAATCCTGCGGTACTTGCACCCGCCGCTTTTTGTGCAGGCACGGCTGGGGTAGGATGTGTACTGGTTGGAGTTGCTATTGTAGGTGGCAGTGCTTACTATATCTGGCGTTCTAGGGATGGGAAGCATTATGCAGCAGACGCAAATGGAAAGATCAACAATTCTGAAAGATTAGTTGGTACAGCCAAACCTTTGCAGAGTAGAGCTATATCTGGGATTGAGGCAGCAAAACTAGGAGATGCTCACTGGGCTAATACTGTTACTGACTGTTATAAGATTGCCAAAAAGATAGGTAAAACACTAAAAAGACAACACCCAGCCGTTGGTGGTGGATACTGGTGTATTTTTCCTGGAGAACAAACAAGTTTTGGAGACAACAGATGAATTTACAAGAATTAGAACAGTTTAACGAGTTGAGAGGCGACACGCTTTTAACATCCATTCTGACTTTTCCTAGTTTTAATGCACCAGGATATGAACTTACGGGTGGAATGGAAATTTGTGGTGGAGTCGATGATGCAATTGCTGAGATTGAGACTATTGTGTGGACTGCTGGTTACAAAAACAATCCTGAACACGAATGGAAACTGGTTAGCTATGAGGTGTTTGTACCTCAAAAAATGGTTTTAGTTGGTAATGGAAATATGCCCTCGTGTGAAACTGCACCAGTGCATAGTGCTGTCATCTACTGCTATTACAGTCCGATAAAACCAGAAGTAATTAACCAGTTGATTCAACAAAATCAACCTTGGGTTATAGGTAATGAATAATACTTAAAATCAATGATAGGGTGCTAGTACATTGATTCAAGTGATACGTGAACGTGCTACGAAACAGCAGATTGACGAAATGCTCAAAACCTGGGGAGTATTTATCAAAATAGTAGTGGATATCGAGCGTGAAATTTTGGCTGGTGGTGCAGAGCGTCACTATGAATGTGAGCAAGAATTGTTGAAAGATGGTAGTAAACAAAAAAAATCTTTGGGGTGCAGATTGGTGTCCTTTCACCCAAGAAATGGTGTTTGAATCGATTATTAACATTCGCCCCAGCCAAAACAATCGTACTATGATCATTGAATCCCCTGATATTAGAGAGCGAGTTACTCAGATTACCCTGCGATTACTAGGAGGATTATGATACCGAACTGGAGCGCAATTGAAGCAAGTTTTTTAAATCAACCCCATCCACAGCAGTTGGGAGAACTGGCAGCTTCTTTGGCACGTCTCAAATCCTGGTGTCAAAAGAATGCCAGCCGTGAATTAGTGCCAGTGTTACTTTCGGAAAACTTACTATACGTGAATTTGTTACAACAAAAAAGCCAGAGCAATCATACTGAATTAACCCAACTCCAAAACTTGCTAGAAGACTGGCAGCAAAATTGGGTAAATATTTACGATAATCCCACCAAAACTGCATCCTTGGCTGCGGCTGCGGCTACTTGGTCAGAACGAGTGTTGAAGATGTCGGGGTTATTATCTACAGCAGTTATGTAGCTGGGCTGCGATCGCTGGATATCTGCAATTTCTTAGAGGAAAAAGGAGCGATCGCCTTCAGCACTTTTCTCTGGTAGCATCAGATTTTAATCAATTACCTGCCTTCTCATTGACTTAATTTGACTACGCTTAGTTTTACTGTCAAGACGTTTTTTTTGAGAACTACGAGTTGGTTTGGTGGGTTTGCGGATTTCGGGTAGTACAACTGCGCTGAGTATGAGTTGCTTGAGTCGTTGCAAAGCTTCTTCCCGATTTTGTTCTTGGCTACGGTGTTCTTGAGCTTTGATGACAATAACCCCATCCTGGGTGATGCGTCGGTCGTTGAGCTTGAGAAGTTGCTGTTTATAGAAAGCGGGTAGTGATGAAGCTTCAATGTCAAAGCGTAAATGAATGGCTGTAGCAACTTTGTTGACGTTTTGACCCCCGGCTCCTTGAGAACGAATCGCGCTAATTTCGAGTTCGCTATCGGGGATGATGATTTTATTCTTAATTTGCAGCATAACTTTACTATACGCCCGAAGCCACAAAGAAAGCAGGGTAGTTAAACTTTATGAGTCTACTGTTTTCTGGAATTCGTAATTTAGGCGGTGTAGTCCTTATTAGTCAAGCAACTTATAAATAACTTCTATAAATAACTAGGGGAAAATTACCCCATCAAAAGCCCAGTCATACCGACTGGGCTTTTGGTTTAAGGCTATGTTTGCGGAACTAATTGGTTTATTCCCGGATTTCTCACTTGCGAGAAATCCGGGATCAAGAAGGGTAATTCTACTTGTGTGTACCATGCTGATAGAATAATACAGCCCTGCCAAGTCAACGGGGGTAGATGAAAACTTATGACTAACCCCCGCCAAATAGCTTTTGTGGCTTTGCGAGATGTTCACAAAGGGGCTTATGCTGATGTTGCCTTAGATAGAGTGTTGCGAAAATTTAAATTGCCAGATAGCGATCGCCGTCTAGCGACAGAATTAGTTTATGGCAGTGTCCGCAGATTACGCACTCTTGATGCTTTAATTGACCAACTCGCCACGAAAAAAGCTCATCAACAACCACCAGAACTGCGTACCATTCTGCATCTTGGTTTTTATCAACTCCGCTACCAAGAACGCATTCCTCCTTCAGCAGCAGTAAATACAACGGTGGAACTTGCTAAGGAAAATGGTTTTTCGGGACTCACGGGTTTTGTGAATGGTTTGTTACGCCAGTACATCCGTCTTGCCGAAAAATCCCCCGAACCTTTGCAGTTACCAGATAACCCCGTAGAACGTTTGGGGATTTTGCATAGTTTACCCGACTGGATAATTCAAGTTTGGTTAGACCAAATTGGTGTTGCAGAAACCGAAAAACTCTGTGAATGGATGAACCAAACACCGACAATCGATTTACGCATCAACCCACTCCGCACTAATTTAGAACAAGTAGCCACAGCCTTAGAATCGGCGGGAGTTTTAGCTCAAAAAATCCCCAATTTACCCCAAGCTTTAAGGTTAATTAGCAGTACCGGGGCGATACAAAATTTACCAGGGTTTACTGAAGGTTGGTGGGTTGTGCAGGATGCAAGCGCCCAACTGGTGAGCCATTTACTTGACCCTCAACCGGATGAGGTGGTAATTGATACTTGTGCCGCCCCTGGAGGGAAAACAACTCACATTGCAGAGTTGATGCAGGATCAAGGTAAAATTTGGGCTTGCGATCGCACTGATTCCCGATTGCGAAAACTCCAAGAAAATGCGCGGCGGCTCAATTTGCAATCAATTGAAATTTGTACTGGCGACAGTCGTAACTTGCCGCAATTTTATAATATTGGCGATCGCCTGTTGTTAGATGCCCCATGTTCTGGTTTAGGAACTTTACACCGCCACGCCGATGCACGTTGGCGACAAACACCAGAATCTATCCAAGAACTTTCACAGCTACAAAAGCAATTACTGTCCCACACATCAAATTTTGTCAAAAACGGTGGCGTGCTGGTTTATGCAACTTGTACACTGCATCCAGCCGAAAATGAAGCGGTAATTTCGGAATTTTTAGCAGAAAATCCGCAATGGCAAATTGAGCCTCTCGCACCCAGTTCACCCTACTCTATTTATTCCACACCCCAAGGCTGGCTGAAAGTCTGGCCGCACCGTTGGGATATGGACGGCTTTTTTATGGTGCGCTTAAGAAAAACTAATGATTCAGGGTGATTACTGCCAGGGATTGTACCATTTGATGGAAGCCCCAATCTCCCACAGGAGGCAGCAATGGTTACTGATTCCAATGTAAAGAACTTAGTTAAAATCTTGATTGGAGCAGCTTGGATTGATGGGATAATTCAACCAGAGGAACGACAGTATCTCCGCGAAATTGCTCAAGCTAAAGGTTTGGCTACCGATCCAGAAATTAAGCCTTGGTTGTACGAATTAGTACCCGTGCAACCCAAAGAATGTTACGCTTGGGTGAAAGAATATTTAGGCGATCGCCCAAGCTTGGAAGATTGCGAAAGTTTGATTGAAGCTATTAGCGGCTTAATTTATAGCGATGGCGAAGTCGCAACCGAAGAAGCCCGACTCCTGACACAAATTCAGGACTTAGCTGAACAAGATTCTAACCAACAACCAGTTCATAATGCGTTGCTTAAACAAATTCAAACGCTTTATCGTCGTTGGGTCGAGGTACAGAATTAATGGTGTAATGTCTATAGTCAAGAGTCCAAAGGCAAAAGTCAAAAGTCCAGATTTTGCAATCTAAAACTTTGATCATTGACCATTGACTGTTGACTATTGACCAATTATGCTTTTGGTTCACCAATACCGGGAGTTTCTTCTTTTTCTACTTTGGGTACAAAGTCGGGGCGTTCTTTACTTTCCCAACCAACTGGGCGTTTAGAGTTGTACCAAGCAATAGAACCAATGGTGACAGCAGCAATAAACCCAACTACATAAACCAATGTAAAAGCAAAGGGGAAATGACCTCCGCCTGTTGCTACTGAATCTGCTGCCTGCATTAATATAAGCATGAGTATATGTTCCTTTTTTACGCAACACTACTTAAGACACTATAAAACTAGAGTATCACTTACATCCTCCCCAAGTTTGAAATAGTGGGTCTTTCAGCAGATACAGAAGACGTAAAACCTTCACAGTGTAAGGGTTACAAAAAATTATCGATAAAAAATTCTGTATATATAGCAGAGGACAGGTGAGAGGTAACAGGTGACAGGTGACAGTGTTAAACGCTTTATATTCAAATTTGTAGAGACGTTGTATACAACGTCTCTACTGGGGTTGAGAATAGGAAAATTATTTCTGAAAGCAACTTTATGCTTTATGTATGAAATAAGACAGTAAATAACGGGATAAACGCTAAGATAAAGCCTTGCCAAGACTGCCAGTTCATCGCTAATTTGGGTTCTGGTGGTGCAAGTAAAGCATCAATTCTTTGTTCCAAGCGATCGCCTAAACTACTACCCAAAGCCGCACAGCACACCGCAGATTCCGGTAACACAGAAGTTTGGCTGACAACTAACACTAACGATTCTGCTAACAGCAGTGGATCAACTTGGGAAGCAGCGTAACTATCCGCACGTAGTTCGCGCAACACTAATAATTCTTGCCACAACGCATCTGTATTCGGTAGCCAAGTGGTGCAAGCACGCACCCACCCCAGCCAGAAAAACCAAAATGTATCGCGGTAATAATGATGTCCTTGCTCATGGGCTAAGACACTTTCGACATGAGCAGGTGAAAGATTCTGGAGTAATCCTTGGCTAACTACTAGTTCTGGTTGCCAAAAACCAATTTGACCAGCAAACAATGTTGGTGTATTGATTAGCCTAGCTGATTTACCATCAAGATTAATCAAGGGAGCATGACGGGCAGATTCTACAGATTGCCAACCTTGGATAGTGAGTTTTATGCACAAAAAAGCAAAATAGCCGAGAATGACAAACGCTAAATCGTAGCTCAACCAGCCTGTGTAGACTCCGCCCATTTTACCTTGCGGCCCCATACACAGCAGGGCGATCGCAGTCATAAATATCAACAAAGGCGGAAACAAAAAGATAAATAAAGCTTTCCGCCAGCGTAGATTCCAATTACCCGGACTATTCACCCAAGAACATCTTAATATCCAAGAAACTGCTACAGCCGTCAAAATCATGATTAGGTGCATTATTGTTCCTCCCTGGCTTGGCGTGCAGCTTGAATCCGCTTGGCTATTGCTTCTATCTGTGCTTGGGCTGTTTCATCCAGACTATCAGCAAAGGCCGCAATCACATCGGGATTACCCACTGCGAGAAAGCGTTGTAGTTGATCATGAGCTTTAATCACCTGCGCCTGTTGTTTACTCAGCAATGGTCGCCAATAAAAAGCTCTTCCTTGTTTATCGCAGGCCAGCCAGCCTTTTTCGGTGAGCCGACGCAGCACTGTGGTGACAGAAGTATAAGCCAATTCTCGGTTAGGATCAGCCAAAATGCGATCGTGTACATCTTTAACTGTCGCGGAACCAAGTTCCCAGACAATATTTAAAATTTCTGCTTCCAAAGGGCCTACAGACAGTTGTTTTGGACGGTAATCGGGTAAAGGTGCCATGTCGATTTTAGATCCTAGAGTTTACATTGGCAGATTTGATGCAAAATTCCCCTCTTGATTGACCAAGGTAGAGTTATTATAAATCCCTTGTTTTTTAGATACCTGATTCCATTAAATCAATCAAGCGATCGCACCTCTGAAAATACCATCGCAAATCTTCATAATCATTGTCCTTCAATACCACTCAAAGGATCTGCAATTATGTATGCCCTCGTCTCAATTGACAAAATTCAATTACCTGCTGGTTCTGTGGTGCGCCTACCTGCTACTTGGCAAGAGTATCAGCGCCTTTGTGAACAACGGGGAGATGGCTCAATTCCCCGCATTAAATATCGTGATGGAGAAGTATTACTAATGTCACCTTTGCCTGTACATGGACGAGATGCTCATTTGATTGCCAATATTGTTGTCACACTTTTAGATCATGATGGCAGGGAATATGATGCGTTTACCCCTGTGACAATGACGCTACCCGAAGAAAGCGGTATTGAGCCTGACTATTGTTTTTACATTGATAATTGGCAAGCTGTTTCCGGTAAAAAACGAATTGACTGGCGACAAGATCCCCCGCCTGATTTGGTAATTGAAATTGATGTCACTAGTTATTCCGATGTGGAAGATTATCTGCCTTATCGTGTGCCAGAAATTTGGCTATTTAAAAAACAGCAGTTATTAATTTACCAATTACAGGGAAGTATTTACCAACTGCAAACCCAGAGTCGCTATTTTCCAGGGTTGGATATGCACAGTGTGATTGCTCAGTGTGTACAAATTGCTTATCAACGTAACACTAGTGCGGCTATTCGCCATCTTAAACAACAGTTAAATAACAGTTAAAGTCAAGGATATTTGCCCTCATTGGCCAATGTCTTGCCATAACCCCGAAAAATTCCTATTGCTTAAATTGTCATTATGGCTGTTAACACAAATTAGAATGTATGTCGATAATAATATTTAGAGCAGGTGTATCCAGCGCGTGAAGTTATTCTTATACCACACTCCGGAATTAACTCCTAAAGATGAAATTCCAGACTGCGCGATCGCAGTTGATGTCTTGCGAGCCACTAGTACAATTGCCACAGTCTTAGCGGCTGGCGGTGAAGCAGTACAAGTCTTTAGTGATTTAGAAAAGCTCATTGAAGTTAGCGAACAATGGCCAGTAGAGAAACGCTTAAGAGCCGGAGAACGTGGCGGAGCTAAAGTCACTGGCTTTGAACTCGGTAACTCTCCCCTAGACTGCACACCAGAGCTAGTGCATGGTCGCCGCTTGTTTATCAGTACTACTAACGGTACTCGTGCTTTACAACGAATCCAAAACTCTCCATCTGTACTAGCAGCCGCTTTAATTAACCGCGCTGCTATAGTAGATTTTCTGTTAGAAAAACAGCCCGAAACAGTCTGGATTGTTGGTTCGGGTTGGGAAGGAAGTTTTGCTTTAGAAGATACAGTTTGTGCAGGCGCGATCGCTCATAGCATTCTCGAAAAAACTCAGGTGTCTCCAGATCAATTAGCCGGTAATGATGAATTGATTGGTGCGATCGCTCTTTATACTCAGTGGCAAGATAACTTGTTGGGATTATTTCATCATGCTAGTCACGGCAAACGATTATTACGCCTTGAATGTCATGAAGACCTGAAATATTGCTCCCAAACTGATATTTTGGATGTTTTACCAATGCAACAGGAAATAGGAGTTTTAAAAAGCAACAATTAAGCATTACTCAAACATCATCCAAAACATTCCCAAGTTCTTTCTGCTGGTTATCTTAGTATTATTTGGGATTTTTTTAGATGCAAATGTAACAAATTTATCTTCGCTTATCGATCTGGAAGCTTAATCTTTACGCAACGCTTGTTCTGTTTGTATTAATTAATGATTAAAAATATCCCTGGTATTTGTACCAGGGATATTTTATCAAATTATTTAATATAATATTTATTTTCCATTGAAAAAACTTAACTAAGTTATTTAATGCCTAACTCCCTACCGAAACATAAATAGACGTATCAGATATTCTGAGGGATTAAAGACTCATCAGTAAATAATTTTGCTCTTTCAAACCTTAATTTTGCAATTATATCTTTATTTATGGCTGATTTTGCCATTTTAAATTTACAACACAGCCAGAAGAGGGTGTATTTTTTTGCTGAATTACTAAATAACTTGTGATGACATCATATTTGGCTGATAGTTGACTTGGATGGTAATATTCTCAATAAGAAATTTATTACTTGGCCTCAATACCAGGAAAACAAAAAAGTTATGAGCAGGTTATACACTAAGACTCATAGCAATGCAAATAAGCTTGTTTATCTTTTCTGAAGATAGCTAATGAAAGCGGACAAAAGCTTTTCTTAACTACTTTCAAACAGATAAAAAATCTCTGTCTAATTACGCCGAAACGCATAGTCAAGACAAGAGAATGTTCTAAATAAATGAAAATTTTCGTAGTTTTATCTAATACAACCAGACTGATAGCATGAATAAAAAATGGGCGGTCAAGCGAATAACCATCAACCTGGCATTAAACGAAGCGAAGAACTTGGAAAAGTATTGTGACCAGACAGGAAGACCAGCAACAGATGTCATCAGAGAACTGATTCGCGGATTAGCTACTACGCGGTCTGAGTAGGATTCAAGCTTGGTCTGTGTTTAAAACCATTGTATTGATAATTTTTTCAACTCTAACTTTCTAGAGTTGTAATGAAACACTTAGCTCACTGGTAAGCCTCGAATGAGTTCCTCAATCACATTCGAGATTGCTTGGCCTGTCTGCCCACAATATTTCTCTAGCGTTTGAGCTTCGTCTGGAGTCAAGTCCACAGTTATTTGCTTGACTACTTGTTTTTTACTGGGAGTTGGAAAACTAGAAAATCCAAGCGCAGCTGTTCTATCCATTATTTTTTAATGTGTATGAAGGCTAATTAAGATATTGCCAAGACTGAAACATCTTGACCAGTGAAAATCAAGATTTTGAGCTTAAAGTTAAGCTTTGACTTATCTTAATTTTTAAGAAATTGACTTTAGAACTGAAGAAATCAGCCTTTTTGATAACCCACTTTGATCAGTGAGTTAAAACCACATATCCTCAAAAGTCTCATCATTGGGGCGTTAAAGTCTTGTCATAGTCAAGCAATCCACATCTTTCGCAGTAGCATAAGTAGCCGTCAAGATACTGGTAGATAGGAGATTATACAACGAACCATGCCTAATAAATTTCTAAGTGATTCGGAATTGGCATTTATTGAGCCTGATAAAGTAGAGATTAAGACAGACGACATTAATTTGGTAGAGCAACAGCCATCGATGGGTAGTAGTGATTCCTTCACTCCAGAAATAATTGATGCAGATACCTTAAATCAAACCCAAAAGCTTTTAGATCGTGCAATAGTATCTGCTTGGCACGCCGTCAAGTCAGAGCGACGACCACCTGCTTTAACTCCTACACGTTGGGTATGGCGACTTGCGGGCTTTTACCATTTGTGTCATTCAACACCAGAAATCATGGAAAAAGCGCGATCGCGTTTTGCAACAACCAATCGCCAGAGTTTGGCACAGTGGGCAGAACAAAAAGCCAGAGAAGAAGCAGGTCACGACATACTTGCACTGCGAGATATTCGCTCAATGGGGTATCAAGCTGAAGCTGTTGTAAAAGCCTTTTATCCGCCTGCGGCTAAAGCATTGATGGATTACTTTGCTCAAAGCGCCGAGGATTCAGATCCAATTGATTGTGTAGGCTATTCCTATACAGCCGAACGCCTGGGTACATGTATAGGAGAAGCTTACATCCAGAAAGTAGAAGCATTACTACCACCAGGTATCAAAGCCACACGTTGTTTACGTGTACATAGTGCCATTAGCACCACAGAGGTACAGCACGTTAAGGAAACGGTGGCGATGATTGCAGGGCTAACTCATCAAGAACGCGATCTTGTGGCACAAGCTTGTTATCAAGCTGCATTATTGCGTTTTAGCCCACCGCCAGAAGCTTACATAACAGATGAGGAGATTGAAAATGTCTTAAAGCCACTAAAACTGTAAATAAGCACAGGTCAATCTGAGTAATCAACTGCTAACTTCTTAAAAAGCAAAACTGAAATTTCGTCAGCAATTTTTAACAACATAGAATTCGGTGCAATTACCAAGGAGAAGACCATGAAAACGGCAACATCCCCAATCAAAACTCTCAAACAACCATCTTCTACCCAAGATGATTCACTACTCCAGCACCAAACTTTAAATATTAAAAATTCTAATATTAATATCAACGAAAATAATTTAGGAATATTAGATGACACAGACATGGAATTAGAAAAAATCATGTTTGAAGAATTCGCACATGGTTTGCCCAGCGATATTCCTATGGCTGATTGGTAGTGTGTGGAATTGTGAGTTGAGGTTGTCAATAGTTAATAATTCACAAAATGCTGATTTTTGACAACCATAGCCTTGATTAAATATTTTAGTTACGTGAGTTTTAGTTGTTTGAGCTACACAACTGCCCCTAATCTTTTTAGAGTAGCAATCGTCGCAGCCGTTAAACCTGTAATTCCTCTAATATTCATTCCCTCATAAAATTTTTTAGCTTTCAAAGTTTTTACACAATCGCTTGTATTGATGTCCCACAGGCGAATTGTTTCATCAGCACCACTACTGGCAAGAATTCTATTATTTGGACTAAAAGCGAGAGACCAAATCCAAGCTGAATGTCCATGTAATGTTGTTTGACATTCACCCGTGTCAACATCCCATAATTTAATTGTGTAATTGGGACTGCTACTAGCTAAAATCTTGCCATCTCGACTAAAAATAACTGCCTTCACTAGACCATTTTCACAAACCATGAAGGTGTGCAAACAAGTACCTGTACGAACCTTCCACAGTCGGACTGTTCCATCATAACCAGCACTGGCCAGCAGTTCGCCATTCGGACTGAAGGCGATCGACCAAACCCAATTTGTATGACCTTCTAATGTTTGTTTGCACTCACCTGTGTTAACATCCCATAACTTAACTGTCTGATCCCAAGCACCACTAGCTAGTAGATTACCTTGAGGACTGAAGGCAACTGATTGAACAGCAGCACGATGCCCCACGAAAGTTTGTAAAGCCTGTCCAGTATTTACATCCCACAACCTCACGGTTTGGTCATTACTGCCACTGGCTAACATTTGACCATCTGGACTAAAAGCTATTGACCAAACTACAGCAGGGTGTCCCAAAAGAGTTTGCAGAACTTGACAGGTATTAACATCCCACAACTTAACTGTGTGATCATCGCTGCCACTAGCCAAAGTCTGACCACTGGGACAAAAAGCCACTGAGCGAACGACAGCATGATGTCCCTGAAGAGTTTGCAACGCTTGACCAGTATTGACATCCCACAACCTCACCATTTGGTCATCACTGCCACTAGCCAACATTTGACCGTCCGGACTGTAAGCAACTGACAGAACTTGACTGGTGTATCCACTGAGAGTTTTCAGACATTGAGCAGTGCTAACGTCCCATAGCTTCATCATTTGGTCATCACTACCACTAGCCAAAAGGTCGCCTTGGGGACTAAAGACCACAGAAAATACTAAAGTTGAATGTCCTTGGAGAATTTTCAGGCATTGACCAGTATGAAAATCCCATAATCTGACTGTGTGATCAAGGCTACCACTAGCGATAAGATTGCCTTGGGGATGAATGGCTACTGACCAGACGGCAGCATGATGCCCTTGTAAGGTTTTAATACATTCACCAGTATTAATGTCCCATAACTTCACTGTCTGGTCATCACTGCTACTGGCAATTGTCTGTCCATTAGGACTGAGAGTCAGAGAACGTATACCATCACGATGTCCCCGCAAAATCTTGATACATTCACCAGTGTTGACATCCCACAACCGAATTGTGTCGTCATCACTACCACTCACAAGTTTCTGTCCATCCAGAGTAAAAATTACACAAATGATCCAACTTGTATGTCCATGAAATGTTTGCCGACATTCACCAGTACTCACATTCCACAGTTTGATAGTGCGATCATTACTACCAGTTACTAGTGTTTTCCCATCTGGGCTAAAAGTAACTGCCCAAACTTCGTGTTCATGTTCTTGTAAAGTTTTCAAGCATTGACCAGTATTAGCATTCCACAACTTTACTGTGTGATCACTACTACTGCTGGCTAAGATGCTGCCATCAGGACTAAAAGCTAGTGATGGTACCCAGTTAGTGTGACCTTGAAAGGTGAGAACTTGATTGCAATCTGTAACTTGGTATAGGCGGATTTCACCATTGGTATCACCCATTGCTAAAAGTTTGCCATTGGGGCTAAAAGCGATGGATAAAACGCCACCAAAGGTTTCAGCAAAAACAGACTTCTTTAAATCAGCGTTTTGAAAATTGACATTATGTAGTTTTACATTCCGCAAGTCTGCTTGCCAGAGCGTTAATTGAGAGAAATCAAAACCAGTTAAATCTGTCTGTAATTTACACAGCAAATTGAGAATGTTTCCACCTGTATAACCTGGTTCCTGTGGTGATTCTTCTCGGAGTCTGGCTAAAATTTGAGTTAATTGGTTTTCAATACTTTTTTTGCTTCTTAATGCCGTCAGTAAAGCATCAATGACTGGTTTGAGAACCAGGCGAATTTGAGTTTCTCGGATGTAGTCTTTTGCACTGGCTTTGATTAAAGCATGGCATCTCAAAAGTTGAATATGATCAGTGACAATTTCTTCGCAAACTTGTTCTATTAACACCTGAGTCACATATTCCATAACCACAGGTTGTAAGGTAAAAGTGGCTGTGCTTTTTTCTACTAGCGATCGCCTCACCAAGGATTCTACAGCCTCTAGCAATTTTTGTGGTGGCACTGGTGAGACAATATCTTCTCGCAAGTCTGAGAGTGTCACTGGTTCACGATTAATTGCTAACCAGTACATAATCTCTTTTTCTAAATCTGACAACCGATCAAATTGCTGGTCTAAAATATCTCGAATATCGCCAAAAACCACTGTATTTTGTTGTAAAAACTCGCTGATATTACCAGCAAACACATCTTCAATGGTTGTAGCGACTATTTTCAAAGCCAAGGGATTACCACCATAGGATTCAATCATGGCTTTCCATTCTTCTTCGGCGGCCGATAACCCTTTGACTTTTAAAATTTCCTGTCCTTCAACTACCTTCAAACCACTAAGTTGTAAGGAACGGACTGGTAAGGCTTCACCTTCTAATAATGCGATTTCTTGGGGTTTTTCCCGACTGGTTAAGATTAAACAACTTTGGTGAGTAGCTTCTCCTAAACGTTTAAACAACTCACCATAACCTTCATATCCTTCTCGATATTTGCCGGCTCGGCTCCCATAACGTAATATTGATTCGGCATTGTCCAGAATTACTAGACAGCGATGATTTCGCAGATAATCAATTAATCTGGAAATGCGATCGCTTAAACTTTCTGGTAAATTCGCTTCTGTTTCTTGCTCATCCGATAAAAATTGCAGTAATTGATTGATGATAGCTTTTACAGGTGGAGCTTCACGGAGCGATCGCCAAATTACATATTCAAAATCTTCCTGAATCTGTTGCGCTAATTTTACAGCCAGCGCCGTTTTACCAATACCACCCATACCTAACAAGGCGATAAATTGGCAATGTTCATCTAAAATCCATTGTTCTAAGGCCGCCAGTTCTTCTTTCCGCCCATAAAAAACTGGTAAAAAACTCGCATCTCCCCAATCTAACCGAGTATTGGAGCTTAAATAATCACTTTCATTGATTTTGATATTAAAAACTAAAAATAGCTTTTCCAGAGTTTTTTTATCAACTCCACCTTCTCGATTTAGTACTTTGGATATCGTACTAGGATGCAAACCTGAAAGTGCGCTGATATCTTCTAATGTATAGCTATTGCCAAAATTTTCTTGTGCTTCTGACTTACGTTTTGCCTCCTGAAGTTTTTGTAAACCTCTAGTAGTAAGTGCAACACCACGCTTACGTCTCCAATTCTGTAAAACCATGTATTAAAACTGTATTAACTATCACGTATCCTTGATATTTTTAGCTTTTTAAAAAAGAATGGTACTAAAAAGTCAGCACTCAGGAGTCACAATTTAAACGTAATTCAGAATGATTCATCGATTGGCCTAGAATAATTTTACTTAATCTGGCAACATTCTGACTGACTCCTGGATTCTGAATCCTGAATTCTTACGAATGTTATAATTTCAATTTATACACAAAATCTTGGCTTGAGAATCTCAGAATATGCCAGTTTTATGATATTGAATAAAACGCCCTGAGCTAAAAATAGTGGCAAATTATTCTGAATGTATCAAAACACAATTCAAAAGCTATGGTTTATGCGGAATGATGTTATACACACAACTAGGTAAATTAAACGTAATTTCGGCTGTATCTTAGCATATACTATGGCAATACTCACTACGAGAATCTGGAGTATTACTTTTAATTCTGACTCAGTTAGTATCAATAGCAAAAATCCCCTGGTTGATTCCCAAGGGATTTTTGAGTGTCAAATTATTAGATGAGGAATATTAGCGAGCGTTTGCCAAAAGTAACTCCCGTGTATCTGATTTACGGACTTTCACTTGGCCGTCATCATCAACATCGACAATCGCTGTGTCGCCATTACTGATTTCGCCAGCTAGTAGTGCTTCAGCCAAAGAATCTTCTAACAGGCGCATAATTGCCCTGCGTAAAGGTCTAGCACCATAGCTGGGGTTATAACCTTCATTAACAACCAATTCTTTAAATGCTTCTGTCACTTGCAAAGTGATACCTTTTTCTGTCAAGCGATTAGCAACTTCGCGCAGCATAATCTCAGCAATTTGCTTGACTTCATCTTTACCCAGTTGAGTGAAGACAATAATTTCATCAACTCGGTTGAGGAATTCTGGACGGAAGTAAGTTTTGAGTTCCTCATTGACTAAGTTACGAATGCGGTGATAGCTGGCTTCGGCTTGATTATCAAATTCAAAACCTAAACCACCGCCACCTTTTTCAATCACCTTAGAACCGATGTTAGAAGTCAGAATGATCAAAGTGTTCTTGAAGTCAACTTTCCGACCTTTGGCATCAGTTAGATGACCGTCATCTAAGATTTGCAGCAGCATGTTGAAGACATCGGGGTGCGCTTTTTCGATTTCGTCAAACAGCAGCACTGTGTAAGGTTTGCGCCGCACAGCTTCGGTCAGTTGTCCACCTTCATCGTAGCCGACGTAACCTGGAGGCGAACCAATTAGCTTAGATACGGTATGGCTTTCCATAAATTCGGACATATCTAAGCGAATCATTGCTTCTTCTGCACCGAAGAAGTACGATGCTAAGGCTTTGGCTAATTCTGTTTTACCAACGCCTGTGGGGCCGGAGAAGATAAAGCTGGCAATGGGACGGTTGGGATTTTTTAACCCGACTCTAGCCCGACGGATAGCGCGAGATACAGAGGTAACTGCTTGTTCTTGACCGATTAAGCGTTGATGCAGGGTGTCTTCCAGGTGTAACAGCAATTCTGACTCAGATTCGGTGAGTTTGTTAACTGGGACACCAGTCCAAGAGGCGACGATTTGAGCAATGTCTTCTTCGTCAACAATGGGCTGAGGAATATTTTGTTCTTGGTGAATTTGCGCTTCCAGTTCTAATTCTTGGTCGCGCAGTTCGCCGGCTTTGTCAAAGTCTTGAACTCTGACGGCTTCATGTTTTGCTTTGGTGACACTGGTTAGTTGACGCTTGAGTTCTTTGTTGGCGGAAATTTGGGAGTTCCGTAACCGGACACGGGAACCAGCTTCGTCAATTAAGTCTATGGCTTTATCGGGCAAGAAGCGATCGCTAATATAACGATCTGACAACTGCGCTGCTGCTAACACAGCCGCATCGGAAATTTCGACTTTGTGATGTTGTTCGTAAGCACCGCGCAAACCGTAAAGAATTTGGATGGTTTCTTCCACAGAAGGTTCACCGACCAAAATCGGTTGGAAACGGCGTTCTAAAGCGGCATCGCGTTCGATGTGCTTGCGATATTCATCCAGGGTGGTTGCGCCGATACATTGGAGTTCACCGCGTGCTAAAGCTGGTTTGAGAATGTTGGCTGCATCTAAGCCGCCTTCTGTGCCACCAGCACCCACAAGGGTATGAATTTCATCAATTACTAGGACGATGTTACCGACAGAGCGGATTTCGTCCATGATTTTCTTCAGGCGTTCTTCAAAATCACCACGGAAGCGAGTTCCTGCGACCAATAAGCCCATATCAAGGCTAATGACTTGTTTATTCAACAACAAATCAGGAACATCTTGGTTAACAATACGTTGTGCTAAACCTTCTGCGATCGCAGTTTTGCCAACTCCTGGTTCACCAATCAACACAGGATTATTTTTCGTGCGGCGACCGAGAATTTGAATGGCACGCTCAATTTCTTTTTCCCGACCAACTACAGGGTCTAGCTTGCCTTCTTGGGCGAGTTTGCTGAGATTTCTGCCGAACTCTTCTAAGGTGAGTGCTTGTTGGTTGCGGCGGGGACTACTACCACCTACAGCCACATTGGGGTCTTCACCCAAACGACGTAAGACAGTAGTGCGGATGAGTCTGAGTTCAACCCCCAGATTTTGCAATACTTTCGCCGCCACACCTTCACCAGCTTCTGTTAAACCCAAAAGTAAGTGTTCAGTGTTGATGTAGTTATGTCCTAGACTATGAGCTTCTTTAAACGATTGCTCGAAGAGGTTTTTGACTTTTGGTGTAAAAGGAATTTCTGGCGGTACAAAGCCAGAACCTCTACCAATAATTTTTTCAACTTCCCGTCGTGCTTCTTTGAGGGTAACGCCCAACTCACTCAGCACTTTGGCAGCAACTCCCGTTCCTTCTCCGATTAAACCCAGGAGAATTTGTTCAGTTCCTACGAAGTTGTGTCCCAGACGACGTGCTTCCTCCTGAGCTAACATAATGACTTTAATGGCTTCGGAAGTGAAGTGTTCAAACATAGCGGGTTCTTGCTCCCTTGCTGCTTGGACTGGGGGTGATTTGAGGTTCACCCTCGTTAAAACTTTTAGTATTTTCTTAAAGACAATGTATCTTTATTTATGATTGACTGGCAGTGGTGAGAGCCGTAAGCGTAAAGGTGTGTTTGCCCTCATCTTTTATTATCTGGCGTTGGGTGGAATCTCAACTCTAGACTCAGAATGAATTAAGAATCTGACTAAAGGTATAAACTATGGCAGAACAGCACGGAAGTAAAGACCAACAACATCCACTTTACAACCGCGATCGCCCCCTTATTGATATTTTACTCGCTCAAGAAGCAACAGACTACCATTTGGCAGAATTAGCCCGTTTACGCATCCGTTATCAAGGCTTCCCTGGCGCACGGGACATTCAAAAAGACCTAGATAAAGTTTTGCAACAGTGGGGGTTAACCGAATCAGAACTTTTCGCTAAAACCCGCCAAATCCACGACGTAGGGGGGATTTACAAAAGTCGCGGTAAGAAAGAAGAACAAGATTGGAATTAGTCTTTGGCGTACCAATTGCCGAGTAAGTTCATTAACTGTCACGGTTATGATGACACCTGCCGTTTCCTTGCCGAAAATTCTCGTATGGTTTCCGCAAAGAAGTATTATCAAGAAAAATTATGTACCTAGTTGGGTGTGATGCCTACTAACAGTCAGTTGGAGTGCCTGTATCGAATTTGTTACCATTTAACATATAGAATGTTGCAGCCGATTCATCTGGTTTGTATCGATGGTCGAACCCAGAATTTGTATGTCTTGGCAGGGCAAAACGAAGAAATCGAGTTTGAAGTTACTCCGAATGGGGAGGTGCTGTGATGAGTTCAGTTGATTATGCAGCGATGTCCTATCAAGAATTAAGGCGTTATTTTCTGACTCATCGAGATGACGATGCTGCGTTCCAAGCTTATTTGGCAAGGCGTAGAGAACGTTCACGTCCTGTGATCACAACAATCAACGACCCAGACTTTGACAGCAAAATTCAAGCGGCTATCCGTCAGCAAATGGCAGAATATCAAAGTGGTAAGTCAACCTAACCACTAACCCAATCGCCATCTTTCAGAACTTGCTTAAATATCGCAGCCTAATTACTTATAAAAGTAAGTTTGTCAAACAAACCCGCACTCAACAAAGCGGAACTCCTACCTGCTGCCTTACTTGATAAAGTATGGGTAGGTGCATCCATCTGTGGATAACATCACCCCGCACTCATAAAAATTCTGCCAATAACCCCTTGACTCTCCAGTTGACTAGATACTTCAAGATGAAGATAGTCGTTAGCTATTGGGGTGAGTCAAATGGAAAATGCCACATTGAAGCTGCGCGGTATGAGTTGCGCCTCCTGTGCCAAAAATATTGAAGATGCTATTAGTGCTGTTCCTGGTGTGAATGAATGTAGTGTGAATTTTGGGGCAGAACAGGCAACAGTTAATTATGATTCCAGAAAAACAAATTTACTAGCCATCCAAAATGCGGTGGATGCAGCTGGTTATTCTGCCTATCCTTTGCAAGAAGAGAATTTGCTGGTGGGTGAAGACGACGAAGAAAAAAGACATCGCCAGCAAGCATCCCGTGATTTGCAGCAAAAGGTGATAGTGGGGGGAATAATTAGCAGTTTACTGGTGCTTGGCTCATTGCCGATGATGACAGGATTGCACTTACCTTTTATTCCTGGATGGTTGCATAATCCTTGGCTGCAATTAGTCCTCACCACTCCTGTACAGTTTTGGTGCGGTAAAAGTTTTTATGTAAATGCTGGGAAAGCGTTCAAGCGTCATACTGCCACAATGGATACTTTAATTGTGTTGGGTACGAGTGCAGCATATTTTTATTCTCTATTCGCTACAATATTTCCCGGCTTTTTCATAGCTCAGGGATTGATGGCAGATGTATATTACGAAACTGCGGCGATTGTGATTACCTTAATTTTATTAGGGCGGCTGTTTGAAAATCGCGCCAAAGGGCAAACTTCCGAAGCCATCCGTAAGTTGATAGGTTTACAGGCGAAAACTGCGCGGTTGATCCGCAACGGACGAGAAATAGATGTACCGATCGCACAAGTACAAATTGGTGATGTGGTGCTGGTGCGTCCTGGAGAGAAAATTCCGGTTGATGGCGAAGTAATTGATGGGACATCCACAGTTGATGAAGCGATGGTGACTGGCGAAAGTATTCCTGTGAAAAAGCAACCAGGAGATGAAGTTATTGGCGCAACCATCAATAAAACTGGTAGTTTCCAATTTCGGGCGACAAGAGTAGGAAAAGATACGGTATTGGCGCAAATTGTCCAATTAGTACAACAGGCGCAAGGCTCAAAAGCACCCATTCAAAGGTTAGCAGACCAAGTTACAGGCTGGTTTGTACCTGCGGTAATTGCGATCGCCATCCTCACTTTTATTATCTGGTTCAACATCACTGGTAATATCTCCTTGGCGTTGATTACCACAGTCGGAGTGTTAATTATTGCTTGTCCTTGCGCCTTGGGTTTAGCTACACCAACCTCAGTTATGGTGGGTACAGGGAAAGGTGCAGAAAACGGCATTTTAATTAAAGGTGCAGAAAGTTTAGAACTCGCCCACCAAATTCAAACAATTGTCTTAGATAAAACTGGCACTATTACCCAAGGTAAGCCTACAGTTACAGATTTTGTCACAGTTAACGGTACGGCTAATGGTAACGAAATTCAGTTAATACAACTAGCCGCCTCTGTAGAACGCAATTCTGAACACCCATTAGCCGAAGCAGTGGTGAGATATGCTCAATCTCAGGATGTCAGCCTCATAGATGTTCGAGATTTTGCCGCGATCGCTGGTAGTGGTGTGCAGGGTATAGTTGCAAATCGTCTGGTGCAAATCGGTACACAACGCTGGATGGAAGAGTTAGATATTAACACCGCAGACTTGCAACCAAATCAAGAACGCTTAGAATACTTAGGTAAAACGGCGGTTTTGTTAGCAGTAGATGGTGAAATCCAAGGATTGATGGGAATTGCTGATGCGATTAAACCGACTTCTCCCCAAGCTGTGCGAGCTTTGCAAAAAATGGGTTTAGAAGTTGTGATGCTCACAGGTGATAATCGCCACACCGCCGAAAGTATTGCGCGTGAAGTTGGGATTACCAGAGTATTAGCTGAAGTGCGTCCTGAGCAGAAGGTAGAAGCAATTAAGTTGTTGCAAGGAGAGGGTAGAAGGGAGACGAGGGGGACAAGGAAGACAAGGGAGAATTACTCAGCACTCACACTTCGACTACTTCGGCTGCGCTCAGTACAAGTTCGCTCAGTGTACGGCACTCAGCACTCAGCACTCAAAACTCAGCACTCAATTGTAGCGATGGTTGGTGATGGGATTAATGATGCACCGGCTTTGGCGCAAGCGGATGTGGGAATTGCGATTGGTACAGGTACAGATGTAGCGATCGCAGCTAGTGATATCACCCTAATCTCTGGTGATTTGCAAGGTATAGTCACAGCAATTCAACTCAGCCGCGCCACAATGCGTAATATTCGCCAAAATTTATTTTTTGCGTTTATCTACAACGTTGCTGGTATTCCCATCGCGGCTGGAATTCTGTTCCCGATATTTGGGTGGTTGCTCAACCCAATCATTGCAGGTGCAGCAATGGCTTTTAGTTCAGTTTCTGTAGTCACTAATGCGCTACGTTTGCGTAACTTTCGAGCCAAAGTGATTGGCTAAGGTACTTTCTATTCAACAAGTATGCCATTCTTCAGGGATGAAGGAGACAAGGAAGATATTTGCATTACTTCAAGGGGAAGTAAGTATGTGGAATAGTAAAGCAATTATTGGTAGTATTGCCAGTTGCGGATTGATGTTGAGTTTGGCGGGTGGTGTAGCGAAAACTCAAATCCCCAACCCAAAAGAATCACCAAACACTCAGTTTCGCCGCATTGAGCAACCACTGTTAATGAAAGGTGCAGTTACCGCAGGTGGTTTGGCATTAATGGGTTTAGAAATCTGGTGGTTTCTGTTGAGTAAGCCTAAGTTATCGAGCGATCGCGTTCACAGCAAACTAACTAAGTGATTAAACTAAATTAGTGTGAGTCTTTTTTTATTTCCTCGTGAAATATTTCGTATCTTTGGGAATACTAAACTTGTTATTTCAAGGTTGGGTGTTATGTTGAGTATTCCCGGATATCAGCTAAATGAAGAAATTTATCATGGTTCGAGAACTATAGTTTACCGAGCTATCCGAGAGGTTGACTCCATATCCGTAGTCATCAAATTACTTAAAAATCCTTATCCCAGCTTTAGCGAACTAGTACAATTTCGCAATCAATACACGATTACCAAAAATCTCAACTATCCCGAAATCATTCAAACCTATAGCCTAGAACTTTACAAAAATGGCTATGTGTTAGTGATGGAAGACTTTGGGGGAATTTCTCTATATGATTATTTTGTCAATCATCATTATTTTGGATGTTTAGAAGAATTTTTAGAAATAGCGATCGCTTTGTGTAATGCCTTAGAGATACTGTACCGCGATCGCATTATTCACAAAGATATTAAACCAGCTAATATTCTGATAAATCCTATAACAAAACAAGTTAAATTAATTGACTTTAGTATTGCCTCTTTGCTCCCACGGGAAACTCAAAATATAGTCAGTCCAAATGTTGTTGAAGGAACATTAGCTTATATTTCTCCCGAAGAAACTGGGCGGATGAATCGAGGTTTAGATTATCGCACAGATTTCTATTCTTTGGGTGTAACTTTTTACGAATTACTTACAGGAGAATTACCTTTTAAATCAGGTGTACCAATGGAATTGGTACACTGTCATATTGCCAAAACAGCACCTTCTGTCCATGAAATTAATCCAAACATACCCTTGGTTATTGCAGAAATTGTTAACAAACTAATGGCTAAAAATGCCGAAGACCGCTATCAAAGTGCATGGGGTCTCAAGCATGATTTAACACAATGTTTACATCAACTCAAAAAAACAGGAGAAATTAAAAGTTTCGCCATTGCCCAAAGGGATGTCTGTGATAGATTTATTATTCCTGATAAACTATATGGACGAGAAAGCGAAGTAGAAATTCTCCTACAAGCATTTGAAAGAGTCAGCCTTGGTGCTACAGAAATTATCTTAGTAGCGGGCTTTTCTGGTATTGGGAAGACTGCCGTTGTCAATGAAGTTCATAAACCTATTGTGCGACAACGAGGCTATTTCATCAAAGGCAAATTTGATCAATTTAACCGCAATATTCCTTTCTTTGCTTTCGTACAAGCATTCCGAGATTTAATGAGGCAGTTACTTTGTGAATCAGATGCTCAATTACAAGCATGGAAAACAAAAATTATAGAAGTATTAGGAGAAAATGCCCAGGTTATTATTGATGTAATACCCGAACTAGAATACCTCATAGGTAAGCAATCTCCTGTACCAGAGCTATCGGGAACAGCCGCAAAAAATCGCTTTAATTTATTATTTCAGAAATTCTTACAAGTTTTCACCACACCAGAGCATCCCTTGGTAATATTTTTGGATGATTTGCAGTGGGCAGATTCAACATCATTAAAGTTGATGCAATTGCTCATGGAAGAATCCCAGCAAGGATATTTACTTTTGATTGGTGCTTACCGGGATAATGAAGTGTCTCCAGCTCACCCATTGATGTTGTCACTGGATGAAGTGAGCAAAGCCAAAGCCACAGTCAATACTATAACTTTACAGCCTTTATCTATACTCAGTTTAAATCAGTTAGTGGCGGATACTCTTGCTTGTGCGATCGCCTTAGCGCAACCTTTGACAGCATTAGTGTATCAAAAAACTTATGGTAATCCCTTTTTTAGCACCCAATTTCTCAAAGTATTGCATCAGGAAAATTTAATTACCTTCAATCTGCAAGCTGGTTATTGGCAATGTAACATTACCCAAGTACGGGAATTAGCATTGACAGATGATGTAGTTGAATTTCTAGCAATGCAGTTGCAGAAACTTGCACCAGCAACACAAACAGTATTACAACTTGCAGCTTGTATTGGCAACCAATTTGACTTAGCAACCTTAGCAATTATTTCCCAACAAACAGAAATAGAAACCGCAGTTTCACTGTGGAGTGCTTTACAAGAAGGACTAGTTTTACCCCAAAGTGAAGTTTATAAGTTTTATCAAGATATCGAAGTAGAATGCAATTTCACAATTAATCATCAACAATTACCCACATACAAATTTCTGCATGATCGAGTTCAGCAAGCTGCCTATTCTCTAATTCCTAATGAACAAAAACAAGTAACCCATCTAACAATCGGGCAGCTTCTACTAAAAAATATATCTGACATTGAATTAGAAGAGAAAATTTTTGATGTAGTGAATCAATTAAATATTGGTTCGTCACTCATTACCAATATCAACGAAAGTCAACAACTAGCTAGATTAAATTTTCAAGCAGGTACAAAAGCTAAAAATGCCACTGCTTATCTATCTGCCAGTGAATATTTCACTACAGGTTTAAATTTATTATCAGATTGTAGTTGGCAACAAGATTATGAACTCACATTAGCACTACATCAATCTCTCACCGAAGCACTTTGTCTTTGTGGTGAATTTGAGAAAATGGAAGGTTATGCAGCAGTTGTTTTACAACAAGCAGAAACAGTCCTGGAACAAATACCCATTCATAATACTAAAATTCAAGCCTGTATGGCACAGGCACAACATCAAAATGCCTTGCAAATTGCCTTAGCTGTTCTCCACTCTATAGGAGTAAAACTGCCTCAACAAGTTAACCAAACAGATATTGATTATGAACTAGAACAAACACAATTGCTATTAAAAGATAAAGTTGCGATCGATTTGCTTGATTTGCCAGAAATGACAGATGCAAATATCTTGGCAGCAATGCAAATTTTATCTAGTATTATGTCAACGGCTTATCAAGCATCACCACCATTATTTAGAGTGATTGTTTTAAAACAAGTTCAGTTATCACTGCTTTATGGCAATGCACCAGAATCTACCTATGCTTATGCTAGTTATGGACTCCTACTCTGCGGTGTCTTGAAGCAAATTGATGCTGGCTATGAGTTTGGCGAGATAGCATTACAGTTAGTAGAACGTCTCAATGCCTCTAAACTGAAATCTAAAACTTTATTTGCAGTTAATTGTTTTATTCGACATTGGAAAGCACCTGTAAAAGATACTTTAAATCCATTATTGCAAGCCTATACAAGTGGTTTAGAAACTGGTGATATTGAATATGCGGCTATGTCTGCCTATGTGTTTGGCAGATATGCCTATTTAAGTGGTCATGAGTTAAAAGAATTAGCTGATGCTATGGGAAATTATGGCTCAGTTATGCACCAGTTCAAACAGACTACTTATTTAAACTTTAATAGTATATATTATCAATCTGTTTTAAACTTATTAGGACTGGCAGATAATCCTTGTTGTTTAATTGGTGAAATTTATGATGAGGTAAAAATGTTACCTCTGCATCGGGCTGCCAATCAAATCAGTATGATTTGTCAGCTTCACTTTTGTAAAATGATTTTGTGTTATTTTTTTAATGATCATCATCAAGCGTTAGATAATGCAGCAGTTGTTAAGGAATATTTGGCAAGTGTTACGGGATTAGTCATAGTACCAACTTTTTATTTTTATGAATCTTTAATTTACTTATCTTTGCATCGTCATTACTCTTTACCAGAACAAGAAATCATCATTGAGCGCGTTAGAGAAAATCATCAACATCTCCAAAAATGGGCAGAGAGCGCACCCATGAATTACGCTCACAAATGTTATTTAGTAGAAGCAGAATTAAATCGAGTTTTGGGCGAAAAAATTGCCGCAATGGAGCTATATGATTGTGCTATTTCTAGAGCTAAAGCCAACACATACATTCAAGAAGAAGCTTTAGCTAACGAGTTGGCTGCTAAATTTTTCTTAGAATGGGAGAAAGAAAAATTCGCCACCTTTTATATGCAGGAAGCATATTATTGTTATGCTCGTTGGGGTGCAAAAGCCAAAATCGATGACTTAGAAATATGTTATCCTCACCTACTACAACCCATTCTGCAACAACAAAAACTTTCCTTCAACCCCTTAGAAACAATCACATCCCGCGGGACTTCTGCATCTATTCATACTTCTACAACAGGTAGCACAAATATCTCTGACGCTCTAGATTTTACCTCTGTTCTTAAAGCTGCTCAAAATATTTCTAGCAGTATTCAGTTAGATGAACTTATTGCCAGCCTTACCCAAATTATCCTAGAAAACTCTGGTGCTAAAAAATCTGTATTAATACTTGCGGAATCAGATACTTTAAAAGTTCGAGCAATCACTTTTATTGATCAGAAAAATCATTCTCAAAATCAAATACAGACTATCCTTGAATCACAGTCAATTGCTGTTTGTAAAACTATACCTAAACGAATTATCAATTATGTCAAAAATACTCACGAAACTGTTGTGATTAATAACTGCCAAACAGATATTCCGGGAGTGATGGATCAATATCTGCTAGATCATCAACCAAAAAGTATATTATGTACACCAATTATTAATCAAGGCAATTTAATTGGGATTTTATATTTAGAAAATAAACTCACAAGTAGCGTATTTACTAACGAACGGCTACAAGTGATTAATTTACTTTCTTCCCAAGCTGCGATCGCATTAGAAAATGCCAGACTATATCAGCAATCTCAACAAGCATTACAAGATTTACAACAGGCGCAATTACAAATTATCCAAAGTGAAAAAATGTCTGCATTAGGTAACTTAGTAGCTGGGATAGGTCATGAAATGAATAATCCTTTGGGTTTTATTTCTGCGACTCTACAACAAGCTAAACCAAACTTTGCTGATGTAAAAGAACATTTAGAACTTTATCAAGAAATTATCGATAATCCTGGTAATGAAATCCAAAATCATGCTGAGGAAATTGACTTGGATTTTCTTTTAGAAGACTTACCAAAAATGATAGATGCAATGGTGTTAGCGTGCGATAGATTGAAAAATATCAGTACCAGTCTTCGCACCTTCTCCCGCGCTGATCAAGATTACAAAGTCAAGTTTAATCTGCATGAAGGAATTGATAGTACGATTTTAATTCTCAAACATCGCCTGAAAGCAAATGAACAACGTCCCGCAATTGAAGTTACTACTAACTATGGCAATTTGCCACAAATTTCTTGTTTTCCTGGGCAATTAAATCAAGTATTTATGAATATCCTGGCTAATGCCATTGATGCTTTAGATGAATCAAACTCCGGGCGGGGTTTTGCCGAAATTCAAGCTAATCCTAACCAAATTACTATTACAACATCAACTGTAGATCAATATGTAAACATCTCAATTGCTGATAATGGTAAAGGAATAAATGAAGCTGTCAAACAAAAGATTTTTGACCATTTATTTACTACTAAAGCTGTAGGTAAGGGTACAGGCTTAGGATTAGCTATAGTAAGACAAATTGTTGTGGAAAAACATGGAGGATTGATTGATGTAAATTCTCAGCTAGGCGAAGGTACTGAGTTTATTATTCAGTTACCTTTATAGGAACCCATAGAAATCAGGTGCGTTAATGAAATGTAAAGCACTCTACTGGACTCACTGGTAGCCCATTTCTTCCATTTTCTTACGCAAGCTCAAAGGTCTCATGTCTACCCATACCTCTTTAATGTATTCCAAACACTCTGCCTTAAGACCTGTTTTACCCGCATCTCTCCAGCCTAAAGGATTTTCTCTATCAGCTGGCCAAATAGAATATTGTTCTTCATGATTAACTACAACTTTGTAAATTGTTGTATCTTCAGTCTCCCTATCTATAGTCATAAGTGTTTTCTTTTTTTGTTTTTTTATAATAACTGGTTACTACATATTCTGACTTTTCTAACAGGAATACAAGGACAGTTAAGACACTTAAGAAATTTAATTGTTAAGAAAAATTGCAATTACTAAATAAATTTTCATAGTAAAGACCTGTATTCTGACATATTTTTTGGATGAATGAGACGCTGGCGTTAGTGTTTTTTGAAGGATTCTAGTGATTACCTTGTTATCCTAATTGGACAATTTCACAACCACACTTGTCTATCAAGCCACGGCAAAACCTGTATGTTGCCGGATTTTTGGATGGCGAAAACCAAGTACGATATCTTCTCTAGATATACCTTCTGCCATTAAATCAGTTGCAACACCTTCTTCTGTGTCATCATGTTGAATCCAGACTTTATTACCAATCAAACTAATATGAATGGGAGTTGCATGGAGATATTTATCACCATTCCAACCCATGTCTAGAGCTAAATACTGCCCTCGTTCATCATCAAATACAACTTGACAGGTGTAACTATCAGGCAGAGTAGCACGATAGTCTGCATGGTTTTGGAGGACAGACTTAATAATGCTTTGGTATTTTAGTCGGGTATCCATTGCACAAAAGATAATAATGATAATGGATAACAAATGATAGCTGAAAAACAAAACAGGTGCATTACATTTAATTAATACAAACTAAGCTATTCATTCGGTAAGATTAAGCTTTCGCTTTATCGTCATTATCTACAGCTTGCATTTTTCGCATAATTGCAGCTTGAATCTTGGCATCAATGGCACTATATGAAATAACTTTAGCCAATAGATAAGTTTGGCTTGATTGCATAATTCAATACTCAAAATTACTGAGTGAGCGTACATCTAACTACAAAGATTTCTTAATATTATTATGTAATTCTACCAAACTGTAATAAATGTAGTGTAATTTGTAGTATAATATAACAATAGCAATATAAATTTTTGGTTTAAGTGCAGCAGTGGCAGAAGAAATTGATTTGATGAAGCTTGTTATTGAAGTAGATGATGAACTAATCAAAGAAAGTGTAGAACCCTTTCAACGTCCTTTAGCTGCTTATATGAGAATTGCACAGCGTCTGAAACCAGGTAGCAGTTGTATTCTTGAAAGCGATCCACTTTTTAACGCAGTTAATTATATATATGGCGAGTTATACCGTCCATCAGATATTCATATGCCGCCTATGCATATAGGAGCATTCATGTTCCGAGACGTGTTCTTTCCTCTACGAATTCCACTAATTTTTGGCTCACCAGTAATCAACCCAGTTGATTTTCTCATTGATGTACCTGACATACAAAAACGATGGTTGTTGACAGACCAACAATCTGGCTTGGCTTTTTTTGATCAAGTTATTGACCTAATGGATTTTGTGTATGGACTTGATGATCTTGAAAAAATAGGACAAGTACCTAATAAAACGGTGGAATATTGGTGTCTAGCAAAACAGCAACTGGAGGCAGCAGCAGCAACAGTATTAGGTTCATTCAACAAATATGCTGTAATTCAGAATTGTTGCATTTCGACAGAACTGCTATTGAAAGGAACGCTGATTGCTAAAGGAATCGACGAAAAGACTCTAGCAAGCAAGCAAAAGGGTTACGGACATGACCTTGAGAAATTGGTAGATAAAACTGCCCAACAGTTGCCTAATTTTGACCGAGAAACCGTACTATTTGTCGTTAAACAGCTTCCAGACTATGTTGAGAGTCGGTATGAAGCCAAAAACTTATCACGCTTAGATATTGGAAACTTTTTGATGAATACCCAATTCGTTGGTGGTGAAATTTTACGTCAGTTTTCTGATCGCAACCTTCGTTTAAAATTTACAGCTACGCCAGATGATACTTGGAATTTAACTCATCGGGCATTTCCAAAATAAACAAAAGCTGAAAATGCTCACCCTACATATAGTTTTAGATATTGCGTTCTGCTAAATATTGATACATTTGCCAACGCGCATCGACTTCGGCTTGTGCTTGTTCTAACAATTGCTTGGCAATTTCTGGTTTACTCTTGGTGAGCATTTTGAAGCGATTTTCTTGATACATTGATGCTTCTACAGATTGCGTCGGAGGGCGCATATCTAATTGCAAGGGGTTCTTACCTTGTTCTTTTAATAGGGGATTGTGGCGATACAATAACCAACGTCCTGATTCTATCAAAGCTTTTTGGTGATTCATTCCCGTGGTCATGTTGATGCCGTGGGCGATGCAATGGCTGTAGGCAATAATTAATGATGGGCCGTCGTATGCTTCTGCTTCTAAGAAGGCTTTGAGGGTGTGGTCATCCTTTGCACCTAAAGCTACACTCGCTACGTAGACATTACCGTAGTTCATCGCCATTAAGCCTAAGTCTTTTTTGGGTGCAGGCTTACCACTGGCGGCAAATTTGGCTACGGCTGCTTTGGGGGTGGCTTTGGAAGATTGACCGCCAGTATTAGAATATACTTCTGTATCCATCACCAAAATATTGACATTGCGACCACTGGCTAACACATGGTCAATACCGCCAAAGTCTATATCATACGCCCAACCATCACCGCCGATAATCCAGACGCTTTTTTTGACGAGGTAATCTGCAATAGATTTTAAATTGATAATTTTAGATTTTAAATTCGCGTCGATCGCAGAAGTTAAAATGTGATCTAATTTGTCTTTTAATAATGAAACTCTTTCTCGTTGTTCCCAAATGTCGGCTTCGTTTTTTTGTTCAGCATTGAGGATAGATTGAACAAGATTGTCGCCTACTTCACTGCTGATTTGTTGTAATAATTCGGCGGCAAATTCGGCTTGTTTATCTATAGATAGGCGATAACCAAAACCAAACTCGGCGTTATCTTCAAATAAACTATTCGACCAAGCGGGGCCGCGTCCGTCGGCGTTGGTTGTCCAAGGTGTGGTGGGTAAATTGCCGCCGTAGATGGAGGAACAGCCGGTAGCGTTGGCAATAACTGAGCGATCGCCAAACAATTGGGTTAATAATTTTAAATAGGGTGTCTCACCACAACCAGCGCAAGCACCAGAAAATTCAAATAAGGGTTCTTGTAATTGTTGTTGACGAATTTGGTTTAATTTTAAATTTCTCCGGTCGGGGTTGGGTAAGTTTAAAAAGAAATTCCAGTTTTCTCTTTCTTGTTCTCTTAAAGGTAGTTGCTGCGCCATATTAATGGCTTTTTTCGTCGGTTCAGATTTACTTTTCGCCGGACAAATATTTACACAAATAGCGCAACCTGTACAATCTTCGGGAGCAACTTGAATAGTAAATTTTTGATGATTAAAATCCTTATCTTTGGCATTCACCGACTTAAAGGCGGACGGTGCATTAGCTAATTCACTTTCTTGATATACTTTGCCACGGATGGCACTGTGCGGACAAACCATCACACATTTACTGCATTGTACGCAGACATCCGGTTCCCAAACGGGGATTTCTTGGGCGACGTTGCGTTTTTCCCATTTGGCTGTACCTGTGGGGAAGGTTCCGTCTGCTGGTAAGGCGCTGACAGGTAAATCATCGCCTTGCCAAACCATGATTTTACCGAGGACTTCTTGGATAAATTCGGGCGCACTCACAGGTAAGGAATTGGTCGAGAATAATTCCTCATCTAGCCATTTACCTTGTTCGGCGGTGGGGATATTGACTTGATGCAGATTATCTAAGGTCATATCAACCGCTTGCATATTCATGCGGACGATATCTGCACCTTTTTTACTGTATGTCTTTTCGATCGCCTGTTTAATTTTGGCGATCGCATCCTCTTGTGGCAATACCCCAGCTAAGGCAAAGAAGCACACCTGCATAATTGTATTGATGCGTCCCCCCATGCCACTTTCTCGGGCGACTTGATTGGCATTGATGACATACAATTTCAGCTGTTTATCTAAAATTTGCTGTCGGACTTTCACAGGGAGATTTTGCCAAACTGTCTCTTTATCAAAAGGACTGTTTAACAAAATTGTCGCGCCAGTTGCCGCCCCTTGCAGTACATCGACCTTTTCTAGAAATACCCAGTGGTGACAGCCAATAAAGTTAGCTTTGTCTATCAGGTAGGTAGACCGTATCGGTTGCGGTCCAAACCGCAGGTGAGATACGGTCATGGAACCGGATTTTTTCGAGTCGTAGACAAAGTAACCTTGGGCGTAGTTATCGGTTCCCTCACCAATAATTTTGATGGAGTTTTTATTCGCCCCCACCGTCCCATCGGAACCCAAGCCGTAGAACATTGCCCGGACAACGCTATCGGGTTCGATGGAAAAGTTGGGGTCAAAGGAAAGGGAAGTGTGGGTCACATCATCGTGAATACCCACAGTGAAATGATTTTTTGGTCTTGGTTGAGATAAGTTGTCGAAGACGGCCTTCACCATTGCGGGAGTAAATTCCTTGGAGGAAAGGCCGTAACGACCACAGATAATCATCGGTGGGACTTGATCTCGACCACTACCACGGGCAGCGACAATTTCTGAGGGAACTTTGTCTCTGCCACTACCACGGGCAGCGACAATTTCCGAGGGAACTTTGTCTCTACCACTACCGCGTTCAGCATAGATTTCGTGGATAGCTGCGACCACATCGAGATATAGTGGTTCGCCGGTGCTACCTGCTTCTTTTGTGCGGTCTAAAACCGCGATCGCTTGTACAGTTTCTGGTAACATTTGCACAAACCTTTGGATATCAAAGGGACGGTAGAGGCGTACTTTCACCACGCCGACTTTTTCCCCACGGGCGTTGAGATAATCAACTGTTTCATGGACAGTTTCACAACCAGAACCCATGATGACAATTACCCGTTCCGCATCTTCAGCACCGTGATATTCAAAAATGCGGTAATATCTACCTGTGCGATCGCCAAATTGATCCATGATATCTTGGACAATCTCTGGACAGGCGTTGTAGTAAGGATTTGCGCCTTCCCGCGACTGGAAGTAAACATCAGGGTTTTGGGCAGTACCCCGCAACACAGGGCGGTCTGGGGTTAAAGCACGGGCGCGGTGTTCTAAAATTAATTCGTCAGGAATGAGCGATTTAATATCGTCATCCGCCAATAATTTCACCTTCTGCACTTCATGAGAGGTGCGGAACCCATCAAAAAAGTGCATAAACGAAACTCTTGATTTGAGAGTAGCTGCATGGGCGATGAGGGCTAAGTCGTGACTTTCTTGCACTGAAGCGGAACACAACAAGGCAAAGCCAGTCGCCCGCGCCGCCATCACATCACTATGATCGCCGAAAATGGATAAAGCATGAGTAGCCAATGAGCGTGCAGCCACATGAACAACTGTGCTAGTGAGTTCCCCCGCAATTTTGTAGAGGTTAGGAATCATTAACAATAGCCCTTGAGATGCCGTAAATGTGGTACTCAGAGAACCTGTTTGCAATGCCCCATGAACTGCACCAGCCGCACCACCTTCACTTTGCATCTGCACAACGCTGGGAACCGTACCCCAAAGATTGGGACGACCTTCTGCTGACCAAGCATCCGCCCATTCACCCATCGCGGAAGAGGGAGTAATAGGATAAATAGCAATTACTTCATTTAATTTGTAAGCAACACGGGCAACAGCTTCATTCCCGTCGATGGTTGCAAAGGTTTGACTCATAATTGTAGTCCTAGCCTTTAAACGGCACTATCAGACAGCGTTGTGGTACTAATTAGAAATAGTTAAAGCCTGGAAGTTGGTGGTTGGTGTTAGCTGCATCCAACTGGAAAATCCAATATGTGTAGGTAGGATTATCCCTGGTTAGGATAATATTTGATTGACCACTTGCGGGCTTTGGAGTTGACTCTAAATAGTGATTGTATGCTCTTAGTATCTCATCCGAAATACTTTATTTAATAATATCTATTAACGATGTACTCAAGGGCAGAAACAATCTCTCTTCAAGACTTTTGAATAGATGCTTTTGATTTGTGGGGGTAGAGGTGCGGGAACTGATTTGAGTTTTCAAAACAGTTTTATTTGCCTGATTAATATATTCTAAAATTTTAGCGGCTGATATTTAAAAGCACAAATTTAATTTGAAAAATATGCCAATAGTCATAATTTAAATATGTCTATGGTCATAAATAAATCATGAATTATTTTGGGTTAATATTTTTAGTTTGGGGCTGGGGTGGTATTGAAGATGGGCGTGGTGTCTGATGATTGCGTAAAAACAATAAAGGAATACTCAGTAAACCTAAAATCATCACCACTGCGGTGAGTATCCACACAGGTAAACGATTGGGTTGATAATCTCCCCGTTCAATTTGCCAGAAAACCTGATTATATCGCCACGCGGCTAGGGCGATCGCACTTACTCCCACAATTACTAAAGCAACTCCTAAATTTTCCGAGTTAAATAAAGGATGAACCACGGGTTCTTGTTGGGTAATTGCTGTATTTAATTGGCGTAAAAATAGACCAAACCTGGCAATAGCAAAACCAAAACCAATCAAAGCAATAGAAGTTCTCAACCAAGCGAGAAAAGTTCTTTCATTGGCTTGATGTTCTCTCTGGCGGTCTATTTTGTTCATGAGTAAACTAATCTACAACTCCTGATACTCTCCGCGCCTCCGCGTCTCTGCGTGAGATAATATTATATGACGTAAGTGCGATCGCCCCGACCAACGCCACCAGATTGCCAATGTTGGTTTTGCAGTAAAATCACGATGGATAGCGTAACGCAACCAACAAAATTTTAAATAAACTCCAGGTTCATAAGTTAACAGCCAAGTTTGTTCATACCTCACTAAATCACCTATCCAAGCAGGTTCTAAGTTTTCATTTTGCGCCACCTTAATCATAAAGTTAGCAAAAGCGATCGCATCATCCCGATGTTTTTTAATTCCCGTGGGTAAATAGGTTTCCGCATATCGCCAAAACAAAGTATTAAAATCTTTCCCTAACGCCTTAGCAGTGCGGGGTAACAGTTCCCGTATTTCCCCTAACCGCTTCCACTTGAGAGAATTGGCAAATATATTGACTTCCTGTGATGACACTTCCGCTAACTGCTGCACTTCATCATCACTCAAACCAAACTCCACACCCACCGCTTGCGGGTTGGCAAAAAAACGCCCTCGAAATTCAGTATTGGTGTAAAGCTGGGCTAAAACTTGCTGGGTTTGTGCTAACCCCATCTTTGATAACTCCTAAGCTGTTAAATTCATATCTTTCTTGCACCAAGCGACTGAAGTCGCGGCTACATGAACAAAACCCGCACTTCGACAAGCTCAGTGACCACCTGCGCGGGTTCAAAACCCTTGATTTTCCTTTAGTCCGCGTAGGCGGACTTCGTTCTTATAGCCGCGAATTCCATTCGTCGGGGCTAGTGCAAGATATGTGTGTTCATAATCTTTCGTGCTGTCTGCAATTCTTGGGCTATTTCTGTAAACGGAGGTAAATTTTCATCCCGTTCTAACACTATCCCTTTCACGGAAATGTGGGCGACAACTTCCGCCATTATTTGCCAAACTTCCGCAGGGGTTGACTGGGAATGACTATCAATTAATACACCATCGTGCCAATGTCCGCCGACGAAATGCAACTGTACAACACGTTCCCAAGGCAAATCATTGAGAAAATCTTGGATATCATAACCATAATTCACCGCATTAGTATGTAAATTGGTCACATCCAACAGCAACCCACAGTCAGCACGTTCTACCACTTCTGTCAAAAACTGCGCTTCGCTCATCTCTGCACCAGGAAGTTTTACCATATAGGTAATATTTTCCAGAATTAACGGCACATCAACAAAGCGTCGCACTTCGGCAATATTGCGACAGAGTATATCTACCGCCTCTTTGGTGTAAGGTAAGGGTGACAAATGCCCAATATCCACACCGCCAGCTTTGGTAAAACAAATATGTTCACTCCACCAAGGCGGGTTAAGTTGTTTAATTAATGTTGCAAGTTTGCGTAAATAATTTGTGTCTAAACCTTCTGCACTACCCAGCGACAAATTAATGGCGTGGGGAACTATCGGGAAATGTGCAGCCAGTATTTCCAACTCTTGTTGTTTTTGTACTGGTGCATCAAGATAATGTTCTGCCACAATTTCCAGAAAGTCCACTTGCTGACGGTTGAGAAATAAATCACTTTTGAATGGTTCTCGAAAACCCAACCCGACACCCAAACTAGGAAGTTGAGATAACATCATTTTTTAGTCTCCACCACAACCGCCACAACCACCACAACCACCGCCGCAGGAACCGCTACAACCGCCACTACAGCCACCACCGCCACAGCCACCAGAACTACTATTTTGCCCATAGGCGGTATTTATCACAGGTACAAAAATATTTTGATATCTGTCGTAGCGGCTTCCGGTGAGTAATTCAAAGCCATAAAGTGCGACAGCCAATTTGTATTCCAACTCCGACGGAATGCCAATTTCTACTTTTTGTTTTAACTGCGCGAAGGTTGTTTCGGGGATATCAGCTTGAATTTTCGGTTTTAATTGTCCAAATGTGACTTCGAGTTGTTTGAGATAATTTTTCCCCAAAGTGCTAAGACGAGGTATTTGAGAGAGACTGTGGAGAAAATAAACCGAAAATATTCCCACAATGATGAGATAAGCGACATTATGGGAGTCATCTAATAACGCTACTACCAATTTAAAGCCACCTAACATCAGAATGATAGAAATCCCGATAAAGCTAACTAACTCTTTTCGGACTTGCATTTGTTCAGAAGTTAGCAGTTGTTTATTTTGTAATTGTTGTTGATAAACTGTGCAGTGTGGCTGTAATTGTTTGGCTAATAACCATCCAGATGTTCTTGGTGTTGTCGGTGTAGCAAACCAATCAAATGCCTCACGTTGTATGGTTGTTAGCAGAGATACATCAGGATGATTTTTTGCTTGCTGGATAGATTCTTCCGTGATTTGTAAATAACCGCGTTGTGACAAGTCCATCACTGCTACCTTTGCTACTCCCATTTCTTCAGAACGCAAGTAAGCAATTTCGTAAGGATCTGGTTCAGAGGGAATAAGAGGTAAAGGTTGATTTCTCGTAGGATCTTGCATAAACCAGCGACCAACTAACGCCGTGATGATGACAATAGCACCATAAAACCGCAGAAAATCAACGTTATTCATGTCTGTGATGATTTTTGAGATCGCCACCACCAAACACATTACCAGTAAGATAATCAGTAACTTGAGTATGAGCGATTTTATAACTGTGCTGGGTACAGGTTTAGTTAACATTCTCTACATCTCAATTTTTCAGACAGCCTGTTGTATGACATTCTCTCTAACCGCCACAACCGCCACCACAGCCGCCGCAACCACCACCACCACAAGAACTACCGCAGGAACTCCCACTACTGCATGAACTACTACTACAAGAACTACCGCCAGAACCACTACTACATGAACTACTAGACGAACTACTGCGGCTACTTGTCGTAGAATAAGCCGGCGGAAAAAACGCTTTATAGTAAGCATCGTAAGCAGTTCCCGCCAAAGACTCAACACCAAATAGTGCTAATACCAGTAAGTTGTTATTGACGATAGAAGTTTCGCGCAGTTTGTTGAAAGTGGTTTGAAGTTGTTGCAGATACCTTGTTCCGAGATGACTTAGGGGCGGATGGGGCTGACTCACAAACCACAGCAGATAAATAATGGATAATACGCCCATAATTATCAAAAAACCAACGTTGTAGCGTCCCTTACCCAAGGCTATCAGCAGCTTATAGCAACCGAAACTGAAAATCAGCATTGCCCCCATTAAGCCAAATTGAACGTTACGTATTTGCCATTTACCTGCATACAGTAATTTCTCATCATCCAACTGTTCTTGATAAGCAATGCAGAATGGTTGTACACACTCGGTAGCTAACCACAGAGATGTTTTAGCTGTAGCAGGTTCAGAAATTTTCTCAAAAACTTGCCGTTCGACTGGTTGTAAATTTGATATGTCAGGATGATCTGATGTTTTACTGAGAGTCTGTTCACTAACTTGCAAATAACCCTGCTGAATCAAGTTGAATAATACTAAATGGGCAATTCCGGTTGCTTGAGAACGCAAGTAAGCGATTTTGTAAGGATCTGGTTCAGCCGGAATTAAGGGTAAAGGCTGATTTTTTGTTGGATCTTGGACTAAACGCTCACACAATAACAAAGTTGCGATGATAACAACACCATACAATAGCAGAAAGTTCGGCCCATACATATCTGCAACGAAATTGTGCAGTAATGTATCCATTACTTTTACTCCTTGTTAGGAACAATTAATTGTCAAAATTTTGGTAGCGGTTGTTTAATTCATCTCGCTTTTTCAACTCTGCACAGTATTATATCATACTCAGTTTTAGCCACCACCGCAGCCACCGCCACCACCGCAAGAACTTCCACCGCCACAGGAACTTCCGCCACCACAGGAACTTCCACTACTGCAAGAACTTCCGCCACCACAGGAACTTCCACTACTGCAAGAACTCCCCCCACCGCAAGAACTTCCGCCGCCACAGGAACTTCCGCCACCACAAGAACTTCCGCCACCACAAGAACTCCCACTACTGCAAGAACTTCCGCCACCGCAAGAACTTCCGCCACCGCAAGAACTTCCACCGCCACTACTATCTATGCTTGTGCTGGTATATTGTCCCGATGATGAAGTGAAATACTGAGCAAAATTAGCGTATTCAGTTCCATATAAAACGCCTGTACCAAAAATAGCCACAGGCAACAATATATTAAATTCTGTACCATCAGGATAATCTGATACAGGTTGAGAAATTTTGCTTTTGAGTTGTGTAAAACTTTGCTGGAGTTGGTTTATATAAGCTGTTCCAAGTTGAGTTAGGCGTGGTGGATAACAGATAAATTGAATGATGACGAATGAGATTATTCCCATCATGAAGAGAAACCCAACATTGGTATATCCTTTAAACAAAGCTACGCCAAGTTTATAACCACCTAAACCGACAATAATTAAACTCCCTAGTTTATTGATTCTTCCTGCGGTTTCGATTAGTGTTGGGGGTGATAGAAGTTGCTCGTTAAGTAGTGATTGTTCGTAGACTTTGCAGTAGTAACTAATTTTAGTTGGAAGAGAGGAAAGCAAGATTTGACTAGCTGTTTGGGGAACTGAAAAATGCTCAAATACTTCACGCTCAATTGTAGATAAATTATCAGAGTTAGGTTGAGTAGGCGATCGCTCTATCGTACCGCGTTCAATTTGCAAGTAACCATCCTGAAGCAAGTTAAATATAGCCAAGCTTATAACTTCATTTTCTCCACCACGTAAATATGCAATCTTATAAGGATCTGGATGAGTGGGAATTAATGGTAAAGGTAACTTTGCTGTTGTGTCGCTTTGTACACTCCAATAGGCGGCAAACATAGTTACAGCAATGAGACAACCATACAACACCAAAAAGTTCGGCCCATACATATTCGCAATGGGGTTACTCAATGGGTTAGGAACGGTCACTATCAGCAACATCGCTATAATTGCCAGTAATAACTTATCCATTGCTAAAATTCAACTCCTGATACTTTCAGAATTGAGTCTATTCAGCAACCGCTACAATTTCCGACAAGCTTTTTACGTAAAATTTTAGAAAAGTTTAATTTTTACTCGCCACTTTTAATTCTCAATTTTGTCCCACATCTTTTACAAAAAGTCGCATCTAAATCATGAAAAGCTAACCCACAACCGGAACATACCGTTTCTACCTGATTAGCATTTTTTACCAACCGCTTAATTAAATCTCCCACTTGCCAAGGAATTAAGGTGACACCTGTTAAAATCATCAAGACTGTCAACAACCTTCCTGCTTCCGAAATTGGTGTGACATCCCCAAACCCGACAGTCGTCATCGTGACAACAGAAAAATAAAACGCATCCAAAAATGTAGTGTAAACTTGCGGATTGACTGGATGTTCAACTTGATAAATTAACCCAGAATAAATAAAAATAATTGCAAATAATGTAAACAATATCCGCACGAAGATTAAACTATCTTCGCTGCTGACACTGGCAAACAAAAATTTCTGATCAATAAACCTAATTAATCTTAAAATCCGAAACCATCTCAGCAGGCGAATAAAACTGATATCTACTGCACCAAGAAAAAATGGCAATATCGCCATTAAATCTAAAATTGCATAAAAACTAAAAATATATTTCAGCTTGTTTTCGGCACTCCAGAGGCGAATTATATACTCTACTGCAAAAATTACCAAAATAGCAGTATCAATAAAATCAAGCTGTAATCTAATATTATAAGGAATATTATAAGTTTGGGCAACAAAAATGCCTGACGAAATTAGCACTAAAGCTGCAATTGTCAGATTAATCAATTTTCCAGTAGGTGTTTCCAAGTCTGTTAAGTAAAATTCTGTTTTTTCTCTACTTATTAACATATTTTTTCGACCTTTAAAAATTTCACTGAATTTTAATCTCTGTGGAATATGATTGAGTCTGATTTTTGACTATTAATAACAACAATGAACCAAGAATATTTTATGCGTTTAGCTCTGGAAGCTGCCAAAAAAGGTGATTGGCCTTATGGTGCGGTAATTGTCAAGGATGACGAAGTTGCTGCGGTAGCATATAATACGGTGCAAACAGATAGTGACCCATCTGCACATGCAGAAATAAATGTGATTCGCAAATTAACAACTAAACTCAAAAAACCTTCTTTAGAAGGTTACAGCATATATACAACTTGTGAACCTTGTCCGATGTGTGCAACAGCTTGTGTGTGGACAGGTATATCAGAAATTATCTATGGTGTTTCGATTCAAGATTTAATCTCGATAAACCAGTCACAGATTCATATTTTTTGCGAAGAAATCATAGCCAAGTCCTTTAGAAATATCAAGGTGACAAAAGGTGTTTTAAAAGATGAATGTTTGGCTTTATTTATACAAAATTAATTATTTTAATAGTGTCAGGTGCTAAATGTCGAAAATAATTGGTTTAGACGGATTAACGGTAGCAGAAGTCAATCAAGAGTTAGCCAATGGTGCTAAGTTTATTGTTTTTCTTTATTGCTTTTCGATAGTCATTTTGACTTTTAAACGTAGTTCTAATATCTATTTTATTAAATCTGATGATAAGACTCTGAAAAAAAGCTTAAAATTCACTTTAATTTCTCTATTTTTCGGCTGGTGGGGTATACCTTGGGGTATTATCTATACAATTCAATCTCTGTTGACAAATTTTCGAGGTGGTAAAGATGTCACGCCACAAGTAATGTCGGCGTTACGACAACCATGATTTTGAGATGAATTGATATGTTAATCAGACTCATTTAAATAAGATAGAAAGGTATTAGCGATGATAGCAGCCTGAGTGCGATCGCGCAAACTCAAGCGATTTAAAATATTCGTGACGTGATTTTTTACCGTCCCTTCCGAAATATATAATTCTTGGGCAATTTCGCGGTTACTCGCACCTGTCGCAATTAACTTTAAAACCTCTTTTTCTCTGGGCGTGAGTTCAGTTAAACTCGGTGGAATAGGTTCTGATGGTGTTGAGATACCATGCGGAAACTGATTTAAGAGTTTCTGCACAATTCCTGGCCCCAATTGAGTATAACCTTTGTAAACAGCGCGAATTGCCACTGCTAATTCTTCTGAGGGTGTATCTTTGAGTAAATAACCCATTGCACCATATTGTAATGCAGCCGAAACATATTCATCATTATCAAAAGTTGTCAGTACTAAAATTTTGATATTTTCATAATGTTGATGAATTTCTTTGGTAGCTGCAACTCCATCCATAATGGGCATTCTAATATCCATTAATACCACATCTGGTTGCAATTTTGCGGCTAATTCCACAGCGATTTTACCATTTTCCGCTTCGCCAACAATTTCTAAATCTGCTTCCAATTTCAATAATTCTTTTAGCCCTTGGCGGATTAAGTTTTGGTCATCTACTAATAATACTTTAATCATGGCATTAAACTCAATAAAGGAATATCAACGGTAATTTGACAGCCAAAATTAGGACTAGTATGAATATTAAATTCCCCTCCTAATGCTAAAGTGCGATCGCGCATACTTTGTAAGCCAAAACCAGTGGTATTTTGCTGAATATCAAACCCTCTGCCATTATCTTGCACCATCAACCGTAAACTATTTTTATTACTAGTGAGGGCGATGATGACTTCTGTTGCTTGTGCATGTTTAGAAATATTGGTCAATGATTCTTGAATAATCCGATACAAGGCAATATTAATATCTGATGGCGGAGGATAATCTAAATTAATAAAACAACGTGGACTGATATTATTAGCACGGTGAAAATCTTCTAAAAGTACAGATATTGCCTGTTCTAAAGTTTTTTCTTGCAAAGGATTAGCCCGCATCGTCGAAACTGACTGACGCACATCTTTTAAAGCTTTAGAACCTAATTCTTTGGCTCTAGCTAAAAATGTTTGGGCTTTTTCTGGGTTAGCATTCCATAATTTTAAAGCTGTTTCTAATTGTAAATTTAAAGCAGTTAAAGAATGTCCTAAAGAATCATGAATTTCTCGCGCGATGCGGGTGCGTTCTTCTAAAGTGGCTTGATTTTCAATTCGCAAAGCATATTGGCGGAGTTTATCATTAGCGATCGCTAGTTTTTCTCGACTCTGCCGTTCAGCTAAAACTGTATTCATTAATAATAAAACGAAAACCAAACTTAAACCAAATAATAATGCTGTGTTGAATGTAATAAAACGAAATCTCTCTTGGGCTTGTGGCGGTAAAGACTTGGGTAAACGAGAATTTAAGGTAATTAAAAATAAGCTAAAAGATAAACCCGTTACAACTAAACGCCCTGGTAATTGAAAAATTAAACAACTACGGGTGACTAAAATTAAATAAATAAATGGAAACAACCGCGCCACTCTACCACCAAACATCCCCGTAATAAATAACAATAAAATTTCAATACTCGTGTAAATTATTTTATTTATCGGTTTATCTGTGGGTATTCTTAAACCCATCACACCAAAGATAATTAAACAACCAATAGTCAGTTCAGGAAATTGATTGGCATAATTAGCAAAGCGTGGTGAAGGGTCAGGAAAGGTAGATGATGAAATAGCAAGAGTAAGCAATATCCATTCTAAATACAGTAAAAACCGAAAGGGATGATTGTGAATTTGAATAGGTTCATTCATAGCAATATCAGATTTATAGCGTTAGTAGAAAAGGGCGAGATTATACTTAATCCCGCCTGTTGTTGTCACTTGAAATTACTAGTTATTGTTACTCAAATCACAGAAAAATAAAGCATGACTAAAGTCATGGGTGTAACCATGACTTTCTCCTCATGTGATTAGCAAGAGTAAATTCCTATGATGATGGCATCCTCAAACGGAACAGAAAACAAGCTACAAAATGAAACTCAAATCATTATCATTCATTGCTGGTGCGATCGCTCTAACTCTGACCACAACTTCCTTAGCTGTAAAAGCTCAAGCCTTCTCCCATTCTCCTCTGTTAGTAGCCCAAGCAGAAGGACAAGGCCGTTGGCAAGGTAAAAAAGGCCCTTGGGCAGAATTAGGTTTAACTGACGCACAAAAGAGCCAAATTGAGCAAATTCAACGCAACACCCGCACTCAAATTGAAAACGTTTTCACCCCAGAACAAAAGGCAAAAATCAAAGCAGCAATAGAAGCACGCCGCGCCGAAAGACAAGCAAACCAAGGTCAACCAGGACAGCGTGCTGGCCGCAGAGGTGGTAAGGATTTTGCTGATTTGAACTTAACCGAAGCGCAAAAAACCCAAATCCGGCAAATACGTGAATCTTCTAAACAACAAATTGAAGCAGTTTTAACTCCCGAACAAAGAACAAAACTTCAGCAATTACGCCAAGAAGGTAAAGAACGTCGTCAACAACGCCGTCAACCCAATAGCTAATTCTGGCAAATCAGCCTTGAAATTGAGAGCCACAACAATAACTACTTACAAGGTTATTTTATGAACCGCTTTACCTATGCTGTTATATGTGCTGTTGCTGTTTTCTTGCCTACCGTAGCATCTGCTGGCGAAATTCATGCGCGGGAAGTTCATCAGCAGCAGCGCATCTATCACGGTGTTAAAAATGGCTCAATCAACAGAGCAGAATTACGGCAATTAGAACGGCGAGAAGCATCCCTAGAAGCTGCCAGAAGACGGGATATTCGTAGTGACGGACACCTAACTCCTCAAGAAAGAAGACAACTCAACCGCCGCCAAAATCGTCTCTCTCGTACCATCTACCGCGATAAGCACGACTAGTACAACAAGGCAAAAGGAAAAAAGCAAAAGGCAAAAGAAAGAATAGCCATACCAAAAGCCTTTTTGCAATTCCTGATAGTCTGTTTACTTCCGCCGCACTGTACTAGTTATTTAGCCAGGGTGGGTGTTATTTCCCCACCCCCATTAATACTTTCATCTCAGAATTATGCAAACTGATCTTGCTTCCTCCAAATCAACTCCTCCCATCCAACAATTTTTAGACAAACTCGATCGCATTACCGAAGCACGCGGCAAAAATGTGCCACAAATTGTTTATGTAGAAAAATTGCGATCGCTACCTGTTGATAGTTTTGGTCAAGCTTGGGTTGATTTTCTTGATGCACACAACCTCAAACCTTTTACTACAGGTCTTCGCCGCAAACAACTTCATGATGGCGTTCACGTCCTCACTGGTTACGGTGCAGACCCCATAGGTGAAGCAGAAGTACAAGCATTTTTATTAGGCGCAAAATTCGGCTTATTTAATGTTCTATTAGGGTTAGGACTCTTAAGAGTTATTTATAAAAATCTTGATTCTCGTCAAGCATTTGCTTGGCAAAGATTATGGCAAGCATATCAGCGCGGTCGTCACTCCAACTTTGACCCCGATACTTGGCAACCGGAATTAGTTTGGCACTTACCCCTAACTGAAATACAAGCAATATTTTCCGTCAACAAATAAACTTTTAACTTTTGATTTTTGACTTTTTACTTACTCAAGCTTCCTTGCAGAAGATGGCGAGAGGGGAGAAGTTCCATCTCCTTTCGCATTCCTTAATTTCCTTCCCAACTAATAACAAAATTGGCAACCCCTTTAGGATAAAGTTAGGAGTTAATTCAAACTTCTAGCTTTTTTTATATGACCAAAGAATTCGCTATTGGTAGCAAAGTCAAAGTTGTGGCGCTACCACCCTACGTCAAAACCGCCGACCCGATGCCCATGTTACGTCCCCCAGACGTGATAACTCTTGGTGAAGAAGGTATAGTCCTTGATCGCCGTCCGGGAGGTTATTGGGGTATCCGCTTTACCAGAGGAGCTTTTCTTCTTGATAGCCAATACATCGAAAGTACAGATATCCCTGGTGAATCCGAATCAAGTGATAATAGTGACCAAGAATTGTAAACTTATGTAAAGTTGTAATTTTGGTCTACACCATGATTTCACGGCGCAATTTTTTGAGTATATTATTTGTCAGCTGCTTTGCCCTCATCAGTTGGTTCAACTTTTCACCTGCGGCTAACGCCCTGGGTGGTAAACTACCAGCAGTAAATCAACCTGCACCAGAGTTTACATTGCCGACAAATACAGGTGACGGCAAAATCTCTCTGACTGATTTGCGTGGTCAGTGGGTAGTACTGTACTTTTATCCCAAAGACTTTACCTCTGGTTGCACCATCGAAGCACGGCGTTTTCAGCAAGACTTACCCAAATATTTAGCAAAAAATACACAAATAATTGGCGTGAGTGCTGATGATGTCGATTCTCATGCTGAATTTTGCGATTCTGAAGGATTAAAATTTCCCTTATTAGCTGATACCACTGGTGCAGTGAGCAAAGCTTATGGTTCTTGGATTGGTTTTGTCTCGATGCGCCACAGTTTTATCATTGACCCAGAAGGTATCTTGCGCGAGACTTTTGTCAAAGTTAATCCATCGGTTCACAGTCAAGAAGTACTAGCCAGATTAGAACAATTACAATCTTCAGCTTCGTAAATTTTGTATATCTGTCTTGATGGTTCAATTTCGCCATCAAGACATAGATACTCAAGATATTTGCGTGACTCCAACTGATTCGCTAGGCTATTTGTATCCTCTTACTTCTATAGCCTGCTATGGATTTTGAAGGCAAAGCTACCACCACAACTGCTCCAAGTAACACAGAATTTGCTCAATCAGTAACGGCACGTAAACCGCTAGAATTGTTACGAGATACTGAGGCTTTACTACGTCGCCCTGCTGTAGCAACATTAGTGCCGATTCTGCCCCCAAAGTTGAGTAACAGAATGCAAGAAGTCTCAACTGTTGCGGAAACATCTTTGCAAGAATTGGCAGAAATTGACCTAGAAAAAATTACTGACTGGGAATTACAACCCGTGCGGCTACGTGTGGGTTTATGCTTTGTGGGTTTTGGCGCATTGATGATTTTAGTGTTGCTGCTGTACTTGAATACGCTGCATCCTGAACTCAGTACAGTGGGACAGATTCACCAATATTGGTATCAATATGTTTGGTTTGTCTGCTTCGGGATAGCAGGAATGTTTATGATTGGTCGAGAAACGATGCGACCAACCATCAAGCTAAAAAAGCCAAGAAAAAATTTTAAGTAGAGACGTTGTATACAACGTCTCTACAGAATTTATAGAGCGCAACTTCTCAATATATAGGCGATCGCACCTCAGACTTCACACTTCATACTTTATTAATCATGAATCACGATGCTTTTATTGTGCCGCCAGGTGCTAAGGTCTCTTTGCAAAAAGATTATGACCCTGCGTATACAGCTAATTACCATGACCGCAATGATGCAACACTAAAATTACGCTCAGACATTGAACGATTAGCCAAGTATCAAGATATCCTGTATGCACAAAACAGCTATGCCTTGCTAATTATCTTTCAAGCGATGGATGCGGCTGGAAAAGACAGCACAATTAAACATGTAATGTCTGGGATTAATCCCCAAGGTTGTCAAGTTTTTAGCTTCAAATCTCCCAGTCATGAAGAATTAGACCATGATTACCTATGGCGATCAATGAAAGCTTTGCCGGAAAGAGGCAGAATTGGCATTTTCAATCGTTCTTATTACGAAGAAGTATTAGTAGTGCGCGTTCATCCAGAAATTTTGCAAAAACAGCAACTTCCTCACCTACCAAAAGGCAATAAAATTTGGCAACAGCGTTTTACCGAAATCAATAATTTTGAAAAATATTTAGTAGATAATGGCATTGTAATTCTCAAATTTTTTCTGAATGTCTCAAAGGCAGAACAGAAAAAAAGATTTTTAGCAAGAATTGACTCTCCTGAAAAAAATTGGAAATTCTCAATTAATGATGTGCAAGAAAGAGCATTTTGGTCAGAATATATGAATGCTTATGAAGAGGTTTTTCATCATACTAGTACTACATACGCTCCTTGGTATATCATCCCTGCCGATCGCAAATGGTTTATGCGGATGGTAGTCGCTGATATTATCTGTTCTAAATTAGAGTCACTCAAGTTAAAGTACCCTACTGTCAGTGAAGAAGCTCAACAACATCTTCTACAAGCAAAGTTCGCCTTAGAGCAAGAAGAATAACTTATCATTGTATAAATTTAATCAATCTACATAAACTTTTCTAAATCTGCTCTACCTAGAGGCTGATCACAAGCTTATGTAAATATGTCATTCTGGGCAAAGTGTGGATATTCAGAATATATTTACGTGTGACTTGATGAAAATCAAAATTAATTATATATGTTTATGAATTTAAAATAATCTCATCAATTACATAGCTTTAGTTGGCTTGATTGATTTATTTCTTCACAATTTTCTCAACTTCTTTTGATAATTTTAAGATAAAGACCAAGTATTGTTTATCTTGGCATTTCATTTATTTCCTTGAACATAAACAAAGGAACTAATTATGGATACTGCTGTTAAATACGACATTGAACTGATTAAAGAAGAAGCACGTCAATTGGTTAAAAAGGGACTTATTAGCCGTCAGCGACCAATTTACGCGTTGTGTAAGTATATCCCTGAACGTGAATGGGGTGTGTTTGAACTGGAGTTAGAGAAAAACGAATTTCTGCTCAGAGATAGAATTATTGACTTATTAGGTAGCGAAAATTGGGAAGAGGACGGTAGCTGATTATCCCAACTATGGATCTTGGGAATGATTTGGTGGAAATAAATAGGCGATCGCAGCCCACCCTGAAATAGTTAGTAAACTCACTAAGCAAGAAGCTAGAACAAGAGTAGTCATTTTAAAAATGAATTAAAACTTTATTTTGCATATCTTCAAGCTATCAATTGAGTATGACAGTCATGCGACTAGCTTGTGTCAATTCTTTGTACAAATAAAGTGCTGAGTGCTGTACACTGAGCGGACTTGTACTGAGCGCAGCCGAAGTAGCCGAAATGTGAGTGCTGAGTATAGAGCGAGTTATTTGAAAACTTTGCAACAGCCATTAAGCCAAAGGTAGGCAAAAACTAAATGTACTACCAATTTCTAATTCGCTTTCTACTTGAATTTCTCCGCCTTGTAATTCAACTAAATGCCGAGAAATAGTTAACCCAATACCAGTTCCTCCCGAATGGCGATCGCGTGATTGATCAGCCCGCCAAAAGCGTTCAAACACATGGGGTAAATCTTCAGGGGAAATGCCAATACCTGTATCAATGACAGCAATCCAAAGTTTCGAGGCTTCTGGCCAAGCTTGCAGAGTAATTTTACCTTTAGCTGTGTAGCGGATGGCATTGCCGAGTAAGTTGACTAACACCTGTTCAGTGCGATCGACATCCGCCAATACCATTGGTAATTGAGTAGGAAAATCCAAATGCAGCACAGGCCCATCTTCTAATAATTGTTCGCTAAATCTTTCTACTAAAGACTCCAACAAAGGGCGCAGATTTATTGCCTGTATTTTAATTGGTAAATAACCGGCTTCTGCCTTAGAAAGTTCTTGCAAATCATTGACTAATCTTTCTAAGCGCCTAGTTTCTTTGGCTAAACGTCGATAAACTTCCGGCGAAGGTTCTATTACACCATCTGCTAATTCTTCTAAATAACCACGCACAACTGTTAGCGGTGTTCGCAATTCATGAGTCATATCACCAATGAGTTCCCGCCGTCGTGCTTCTACACCCTCTAAACTTGCAGCCATACGGTTAAAACTAGTACCCAGGCGATTTAGTTCAGGAATATCAGACAGAGGTAATCGTGCATCTAATTCACCAACGGCAAACTTTTGGGTAATTTGTTCCATTTCTGTTAACCGCTGCATAATTCTTTTAGAAACCCAATAACTCAATCCTCCCGCCGCCGTAGTCCCAACAATCACCGACCAAATTGTGCTGCGTCGCCAAGCTGTTTCAAAGCCTTCTACTAGTTCGGTACGAACATTAATTAAATCTAACCCCTGGCTTTGTAGTCGTTCTAGGTGCAGCACAAAAAAACGTGGTGACGAAACTTTGCTGATAATCACAAAGCTGACTACCCCCACAATCATCACTACCAAGTGGGAAACAAATAAACGTGATGCCAAAGGCAAGGATTTTGTCCAACGCCAACTCATTTTAAAAAGTAAAAGTAGCTTTATCTCAATTTGTAATCCTTCGACGCTCCCTGAGCGAAGTCGAAGGGAGCATCCTTATATAAGAGCATTAATCATATCAAATCGTCAAAACCAGCCAACCTGCTGTAATGAGTTTCATTTTGACATTCAGCTAACTTATGCAACAAATTTGTATCCCCTAAAATCAGAGCTTGCTTCTTCTTCCGACTCCAACCTTGCACTTGCTTTTCATGCTCAAAAGCATCCATCACAGACTGATAATACTCACAGAAAACCAATTTTACAGGCAAGCGTTTTGCTGTGTAGTTTGCACCTTCACCTTGCTGATGTTGCCACAACCGCCGCTCAAGATTCTTTGTACTACCCGTATAATAACTACCATCAACACATTCAAGAATGTACATGTAAGCCATAATAATTGACTTGCGACGCTCTGTTGTTACCCAGATTGTTCCCTTCGACTTCGCTCAGGGAACAGTTTTGGCGCAAAGTTCAAGGAATCTTCTCTCTACCGAACAACGCAAACGCTCAGGGCGTGTCAGCCATGATGTTGACTTACGCTGCTCTGTCGTTACCCAGATTGTTCCCTTCGACTTCGCTCAGGGAACAGTTTTGGCGCAAAGTTCAAGGAATCTTCTCTCTACCAAACAACGCAAACGCTCAGGGCGTGTCAGCCATGATGTTGACTTACGCTGCTCTGTCGTTACCCAGATTGTTCCCTTCGACTTCGCTCAGGGAACAGTTTTGGCGCAAAGTTCAAGGAATCTTCTCTCTACCAAACAATGCAAACGCTCCCTTCAACGCTCCCTGAGCGAAGTCGAAGGGAGCGTTGAAGGGAGCAGTCGAAGTTTTTTCATCACGCTCACATTACAGGAGAGTCTTCAAATTTATAACCTACCCCAACAACAGTTTTAATAAACGAGGGGTTAGCAGGATCTGGCTCAATTTTTTTCCGCAACCTTGCTACATGGGTGTCAACAACTCGCTCGTCACCGAAAAAATCATCGCCCCAAAGTTTATCAATTAGTTGAGTGCGGTTCCAAACTCGCCCAGGGTTACTGACAAAGGTGCTTAATAAATTAAATTCTAGGTTGGTTAAGTCTAAAGTTTCTGCTTCTTGGGAATTTAACTGGCGCGAAGCGGTGCGTTGTTCAATATCTACAATAAAGTTTTGCGTCCGGGTAACTTGATGTTGTCCGCCTTGACGCAGACTCCGCCGCAATAACGCCCGGACTCTGGCCACTAATTCTCTAGGGCTGAAGGGTTTAACCATATAGTCATCAGCACCAGTAGATAAACCAATGACGCGATCGATTTCTTCGCTTTTGGCTGTCAACATTAAAATATAAGGGTCTTTACTTCCAGGTTTTTGGCGAATTCTGGCGCAAACTTCCAAGCCATCCAACCCAGGAATCATTAAGTCGAGAATAATTAAATCAGGTGGTTGTTCCTGAAACATCCGCAAGGCGTTTACACCATCGCGGCTAACACGACAAGAAAATCCTTCTTTTTCTAAAGCCAGTTGGATTAACTGAGCAATTTCAGCTTCATCCTCAACAATTAAAATATCCATCGCTATTCAAAATTCAACGGAATACGCAGAGTTATTTCCTGGCTTGCATTGTACTCTAAAAACCTGTGATAGGTAATGAGTAACAGATTTTACAGGTGAGAATTAGAAAGCGATCGATAGTTGTAACCTAAATGGGAGTCTTTTTGAATTTCCTGTTTAATGCTATCCAGATCAAGGAAGTAGTCAGCTACATCAATCAAGCTATCACTAGTCATAGGTCGCAAACTCACAACTTCAACTCGACCACCTTTGCTAGTCACTGCTTCCACTGCATAAGCTAACGCGCCATCACCGCTAACCAAAATAGCTGTATCGTAATAGGGGGCTAAAGTGATCATATCGACAGCAATTTCTACATTCAAATTAGGTTTTTTAGAATTGTCTGTCGGTTGTGCTTCTTTAGTCACTACTCGATAACCATTGCGCCGCATCCAAAACAAAAAGCCTTGTTGTTTGTCATTCGCCCGTGGACGTGCGGGAGTAGGGCGATTAACGTCCACTATTGTGTAAAAGAAAGCCCGCAATAGCCGCGAACCAGAGGTTAAACGACAAAGTAATTTGAGATAGTCGATTTCAATTCCTAGTTGCAAAGCTGCATGAAATAGATTGACACCATCAATAAAAATAGCCACTCGCCCACGGTTTAATCCGTTAATTGTTGAGCTGTTGGTTCTCGGTTCTCGATTGTGATAATGTTCACTTTTGGCAGGATTTTTCAAGACCATCTTTGGTGATGAGGGCGATTCTGATTCCAGGTGTTTATATACGTTGTTGGCTTTGGTAAAATTAGTGAAAGTCATTGACTCCTCGGAAATTTTAAATTTGTGAAGATTGTGGAGAAATTAGCAAGATAGGATTTGTGCTAGTTAATTTACCTAGCAACAAAGGATGTGGCATTATTTGTGCTGAAGCTGTTATCTATCTAAGTTGCACATTGGCTTGCAGAGTTTGTGTGATGTCATTAGTCATGAATATTGATGAGAATGACCAGCAAAATGACTAATGAATTAATACTTAGTTGGATGAGCTTGATACACAGAAATTGTGTTAATTTTGCAGATCCCAAAGGTAAACTCTCTAGAGTTGTTAACTCTGATCAGAGCGAGTTTTACGAGATATTCCCTTTGCCTATAAATATAAGGCTCTTTATCTATTCCCTCTGCATCTCAACTTACCACAGGATGCTAACAATTGCTCAAAGGCAGTTTGCTGTAAGGTGAATAGTGAAGAGCGATCGCATCTATAACTTATTGTACAACTGAATGGCAAAATCCCACAATCACCTCCAGCTTTGTGTATAGATATCCATATATATCAAAAATGCCAAAGCTTTGATTTATTAGGCAAATATGTGCAGAATTTCTGGCAAATATATATTTAAAATTATGGAGTTCATAATTATTTAAAATTAATCGTTAAAACAATTACAGTTATATTTGCGAATATTTGCTGTTTAATAGTTTACCTCCTGAATAACCAGTTAAATAAGCAGTTGAACAAACTGTTATCAAAATCACTTATCAACTTAACCTTTAATTGTTCTTAAGATGGAGTGCATTGATTGAATAATAGAGCTAAATTGATATCTAGACTAGTCCACAAAATGTCTTTGCTCATCTCCTCCAGTGGTTATTTGACCCCGGAGGTTATTTTTTAAGTAGGCAGGAAGCAGGAGAAGATACCCATAAATAAATTTATCTTAATTAAGATATGAACTAAAAATTCTAGAGAGACAAGGTAGACACGGGAGACAAGGGAGAGAGATGTTTGTAAAACTGGTCTATATAAATCTGTTTTGTAAATTAAATTACTGTCTAGATAATACATTAAGAAATACTAAGAAAGTTTCTCATGTTTTCTGATTCTTATGCTATCCTGTCAATAATTTGTACCTAAAGGAAAATGTTAGAAAAACTACGGTTTTTCTTAGCTAGTTTGTTTTAGGTAGACTGATAACGGAAAGCAAGTCATGTCTTAAGAAATCAAACTTTGTTTTCTGTTTAATTCACTTTGTTTATAACACGCTAACAAACCGATAACACGATCGCGCCAGTTTGATTCCGCTTTAACTGGCGCTTTTTATATTTGGTGGAGAGGGTTATAGGGGTTGAGGTTGTAAGGGTTTTGAACACCTACACCCTTTCCTAAACCCTTGATTTTTCGTCTCACTGCGTCAGTCCTAATTCACTTGCTTGTGCCAAAATTTCTAAAAGCGATCGCTCCATCACTCCACTCACAAATTGATTACCCTGCAAATTCATGTGAATGGTGTCATGATATAAAGCTTGTGGGTTGTCTGTTTGATTAAATAGCGGCAGAAAATCTATATAGGGAATTTGTTGGGTTTGAGTAAACGCACTCAATCTTTTACGTGCAGTAATTTCGTAATCTAAGGGGCCGGGTTTACCGAGTTCCCGCCGTAAGGGAGTCATGGCTAAGAGAAATTGACTTTGGTTTTGACTGGCGATCGCTTGAATTTGTTTAATTGCTTCCAGATTCACACCGACGCGATCGCCTGGTTCGGCTTGGAGTGCTTGCAATTCGGGAATTGGCTGTTGTTTAGTTGCATAACGTTGCCATACTTCTACTAATCCTAACGGCGGTTTCGTCGCTGGATAGTTGCGATCGCGTCCTACTGGTAAAGCTGTGGGAGAATGGGCAAACAAATCATCTGTATTAATTAATAAAATTATTATCTGGGCTGAAAAATTGCCAAATCGCTGCAAATAAGCTAATTCGTTTCTTGGCCCCCAAGAGTTAGCCGAAGCATTCAAAACTTCCACCTGCTGATATTTGTCAGCAATCTCTGATTTGAGGGAATTCATGATTAAGCTGGAGATGGTGTTTTTTTGATCAGTCCACCAGCCACCATTAGCAATAGAATCTCCTAACAACAGGACGCGCAAAGTTTTTGGTGCAGGGATTTTAGCGATGGAACTGCTACGCATCGAAAATTCATTAATTTCAATGCAATTTCCAAATCGGCGCGTGCTTTGATTTGGTGCTAACAAGTAACCTATCTGGGGGTCGCCAATGTAAATTAAGGGATTACCAAAACCAAAAAGCGATCGCAACCCAATCTCAATAATTACCAGTAGCACTATCACTACCAAAATCATGAATATGACTACTTTCACTGCTGAATCCTCACCTATAAATAATTTTTATTTGCCTTATTAAAGTAATTAACTATACTCGATTTTTTCCGTGATTCTTTAAAAAAAGATAAATATATCAACTCGTAGATTTACTGAAAAATATTGCTAACTAACAACTAATCTGATTAATTCTTACCCAGTAATTCTCAACTATAAACAGGAGAAAAACAGCCTTTGCTTCTCCTATCTCTGGTTGGTGAATCTCGACACTTCTCCTACCGGAGACGCTACGCGAACGACAAGCTCAGTGCATCGCTTCGCTCGATTACCGCGTAGCCGAACCACTAACTCCTGTTTTATGTATATAAACTGAACTACTACCACCTGCGACGTAAGTAAATTTAGGGATGTATTCGTTGCAAAGCTTAAACAAAATAAAAGCAGAACCTTAACTAGTTTTGCTAACAGAAGGACTACAATCAAAACGGACAAATTAGGACTCTAACGAAGGAGGATTAAACGCGATGTCCGACTTAAATAGAGGAATTATGAAATTTGAGGGTGCAGACTCCCCCAAAGTAGTGACTGTTTCTACAGTTTTGCTCTTGGGTTCGATTGCTGGCCTAATTATTTGGGCGCTGCAAGCGGCTTATGCCTTAAATTAAGTGACCAGTGCTGAAAAATTAGTGTTGATTTGGATATGGGCAGAATGTCAGCAAAACCTAGGTTTGCACTGCTGCCCAATGTCCATTTGAGACATATTAATAAAGTGTCCGAAAAATCGGAAAAAAACTTCCAAAAAATTTTAGATTTTGCGATTTGAGATTTTAGATGCAATATAAATCTAAAATCCAACATCAACAATGCTTGAACTTTGGGGTGCCTTAGTTATTTTAATTGCCTGCCCCTTATTAGGCGGCTTACCGCTAATCGCCTGGATTACCAACGGGTTGACAGGTAGGCAATTGTCACAGATAGGCACAAAAAACATCAGCGTTTCAGCCGCTTTTTATCATGGCGGCACATTGGTAGGGCTTTTGGCGGTAGTCTCAGAAGCCTTAAAGGGAATCGCCGCCGTTTTTCTGACTCGTATGTTTTTCCCAGATGGTTCGCCTTGGGAAATAATCGCCATCATTGCTTTAGTCTTAGGGCGATTTTGGCTAGGTAAAGGGGCGGGAACCACAAATGCTGCTTGGGGATTTTTAATTCATGATCCATTGGTGGCGGTATTTGTCAGTTTTTTAGCAATCACCACATTTTTAGTATTTCGTGCCAAACGACCAGTGAAGTATGGAGTATTAATGCTGTTTCCTTTACTGGTCATCGTTTTGCATTCTGATGATTTGTTTAGAATTCTGGCTGCGATCGCTTTAGCTGTGTTACTGGGGTGGATTTATCGGCAAATGCCGGATGATTTAGATTTACCAGTAGAAGCAGCCCAGACCAATACCCAAGCAACCTTAGCAACCTTGCAAAGCGATCGCCCAATTTTGACTTTAGATGATGAACTAGATGGGGCGATAGTCGGACAAAAAGCCGCTACCCTATCTCAAATTAAGCGTTGGGGTTATCCTGTCCCTAAAGGGTGGGTAATTGTTCCCGGTGCAGATCCCGAAAAATTAATCACCATCCTCAAACCTTCCGATTTATCGCCGTTAATTGTACGTTCCTCAGCCATTGGGGAAGATTCCGAACAAGCTTCCGCCGCCGGACAGTATGAAACGGTGGTGAGTGTCGCTAGTAAAGAACAATTGCAAACTGCGATCGCCCAAGTGAGAGATTCCTACAATCATCCCAGTGCGGTACAGTACAGGATTGATCGCGGTTTACCAGAAACAGCGATGACAGTGTTGGTGCAGCAGCAAGTCCAAAGCGTTTATTCGGGAGTGGCCTTTACCCGTGATCCCATAACCCAGCAAGGGGATGCGATCGTCATTGAAGCCTTACCCGGTAGTCCGATTCAAGTCGTCTCTGGACAAGTTACGCCCGAACAATATCGCGCCTTTGTTGTCGAAACCGATAATATTTCCTCAATTCACATCGAAGGGACAGGACAAGTCCCCCAAGCCATCATCAAACAAGTGGCTTACCTCGCCTACCGTATCGAAAAACGTTACCACGGCATACCCCAAGATATTGAGTGGTGTTATGACGGTCAAACTCTGTGGGTGTTGCAAGCCCGACCAATTACTACACTGTTACCAATCTGGACAAGGAAAATCGCCGCCGAAGTGATTCCGGGGGTGATTCATCCTTTAACTTGGTCAATTAATCGCCCCTTAACTTGTGGCGTGTGGGGAGATATTTTCACAATTGTGTTAGGCGATCGCGCTTCTGGGTTAGATTTTACGGAAACTGCTACCCTGCACTACTCTAGAGCTTATTTTAATGCCTCCCTCTTAGGAGATATTTTTCTGCGGATGGGTTTACCGCCGGAAAGTTTAGAATTTCTCACCAGAGGCACAAAAATGAGTAAACCGCCTTTGCAGTCCACAATGCAGAATCTCCCCGGATTAATGCAGTTGTTGAAACAGGAATTGAATTTAGACAAAGACTTTAAGCAAGACTACCGCCAGTTATTTATTCCTGGGTTATCGCAATTAGCCCATGAATCAATTGAGGAGATGGAACCAGAGCAAATCTTAGAGAGAATTGATTTTAACTTAGAATTACTGCGGCGTGGCACTTATTACAGCATTTTAGCGCCTTTGAGTGCCGCCATTAGACAAGGCATCTTTCGGGTGAAAGATGGGCAGATTGATAATAGTGTGACACCAGAAGTGGCTGCTTTGCGATCGCTCAGTGCTTTAGCTGCCGATGCCAGACAAATATTAACAGAGTTGGAACCAGACCAAGTATTTGAACAGTTAGAACAAACACCCGAAGGTCAAAAAGTTCTTTACGAATTTAACGAACTGCTGGAAGATTACGGTTATTTAAGTGATGTCGGAACTAACATTGCTATTCCTACCTGGAAAGAAGACCCCCGACCAGTGCAGCAGTTATTTGTGCAACTAATTCAAGGTAATCAACCAGAAACAGGTGATGTTGACCCCATTAATCGGGCTTTATCTGGCAAACGCAAACGTGGCTTTGTCCAAGAACGTGTAGATATTAAAGGCAGAGTGACAGAGGTTTATTCCCGACTGTTGGCAGAATTGCGCTGGCGATTTGTTGCTATTGAGAAAACTTGGTTAAAATCTGGGTTACTCAAAGAGGTGGGCGATATCTTTTTCCTCGAAATGGCAGAAATTAGACAGCTAATTGCCGAAGCTGATACGCCATTGCGAGAACGCTTACCAGAAATTATCGAATATCGGCGATCGCAATTTCTCGAAGATAGCAAAATTCCCCAAGTCCCGATTTTGATTTACGGCCATACACCACCCCATCCCCTAGCACCTTCTCCTATTTACTCTGACCAAACATTACAAGGTATTCCCGCCAGCCACGGACAAGCCGAAGGTCGAGTTAAGGTAGTACGAAACTTACAAGATTTGCCCCAAATTGACCGCGATACTATTTTAGTGGTTCCTTATACCGATTCTGGTTGGGCTCCTTTATTAGTGCGGGCTGGCGGACTGATTGCTGAAGCTGGTGGTAGATTATCTCATGGCGCAATTGTCGCCCGTGAATATGGTATCCCGGCGGTGATGGATGTCAGAGGCGCAACTTGGTTGTTGCAAGATGGTCAACGGGTCAGAATTGATGGCTCTAGGGGTATTGTAGAACTATCTAACGACTTAAGGCCACAATGATTACCACTTCCCTGAATAACTTGCCCGAAGAATCTGTTTCTCACAACCCCGAAATTAAAAAAAAGGTGATGTTGCGCTTTGGCGATTTACCTCACCTCACCAACTTTTCTCAAGCCCGCTTTGCCCCTGGACAGACAGCCGCAGCACACGCACATCAAGATATGTGTGAAGTATTTTTTGTGGAAGCTGGTTCTGGGGTAATTCGCGTAAATAATCAAGAATATCCCCTACTACCCGGAAACTGCATCGCCATCGAAGCTGGAGAAGTTCACGAAGTAATTAACAATGGCGTAACGGAATTAGTTTTGACTTACTTTGGTTTACGGATAGAAGTATAAAACAGCATCTATATTTACAATATTCTCAGCAAATAAATATAATTTCAATCTCATATATAACTCCTGAATCCTGAATTCTGAATTTAATATTTCTCTGGTTGCCAATCAGGATTAGTGAGACTGGTAAGAATATGGTCTTGCCACTTGCCGTTAATTAATAAATAGTCTCTAGCATATCCTTCAACCACAAATCCCAAACGTTTGAGGACATTACCACTACGTTGATTATGTGGCATATAATTTGCCATAATGCGATGAAAATTTAAATCATCAAATACATATTGAATTGCTGCTTTTAATCCTTCGGTCATGTAGCCTTTACCTTGTTGATTTTCGGCTAGGCTATAACCTACATAACAAAAATGGGCGGCTCCCCTAATAAAATTATTAAAATTAATTGTGCCAACGATAATCTTAGGATTTTTGCGAGAAAATATAAATAATTTTAAAGATTGGTCATGAATAAATTCTAAAAACGTATTTTCTAGTTGATATTGCCAATACTCTTCTGTAAAAAAACCATCCCCCCATTTCGGATAAAAAGGAGTCAGATAAGATTTGTTGTCTAAAAAATATTTTAAGATTTGGGGAATATCTTCCTTGATAGCAATGCGTAATAATAAGCGATCGCTAGTAATAATTGGCAATTCTGAGTGCATACAAACTTGACCAACTTGATAACTGATAGCTACAGCATTTTATTCTGGCTGTTTGCTGTTGTGAGTACCAAACAGTAAAACTGTTATAACAAGATTTAGCAGAATTAGCATTTTCGAGATTTTGTCTACTTTGTCTACCATATCTCCCTTATCTCCCTTGTTCAGAATATTATAAAAGTGCGATCGCCCTCCACCAGTTGATAAAATTCGGGAAATTAGGCGATCGCTCTTTCAATATATTCAATGCTTTAATAGCTCAGAGCCAGTTGTAACTTCAGGTAGTCAACAAAATCTACAAGTTCTGTCTCTGAGAGATGGTAACGTGATTTTTTGCCATATTTTTGCTGTAAATACTCTCTACCCTGCTGAGGAGTCCAATTTAACTGTGATAAATATGCGTCTGTTTTAGAAATAAAATCAGCACGAATTTCTGCGTTAATTTCATTATTCAGTATTTTTCTTGTGTCTGAAGTTACAGTTTTTTTACCGTTAATTTTCAGACTCACTCGTTTTCCTAAAACTTGCCAGTCTATTTCTTTATGTCCGTCCCAACTTACCCCCACAGAGCGATAAGTCATGGGATGGTAAATTGTACAAAATACTATGGCTTTTTCCCCTGGACTCACTGCAATAGTTAATGGCTGAAGCAATTGTTCATAGCTTAAGGCATCTAATGAAAGGAGTAAACTTTTAGAAAAATAAGATTCGCTACCTGAACGAACAATATAGGGCTTATCCGCCAAAATATGCAAATCTGTTTTTTCACTTTTTCCCTGAGAAGTTTCTATTATTTTGTTAACTTCTATTTCCGTAATCACTCCCGTTAATGCTCTGTCATAAATAGGTATTTGTTTAGCATCATCAGAGAGCATATACCAACAATGATCACTTTCTTTACTCACAAATACATACTGAGGTTTTGGGATAGAGCCGAACCCTAATTTAATATCCATATTCCAGGAGAATACTTGGCTCTCCCAGACTTGGGTTGATAAATTAACACTAAAAAATGGCTCAAATGATTGATATAACAAGGTTTCGCTAATATAAAAACAATGATTTAATAAAAATTTACTTTATTACTCCTGAATCCCAGACTATGTAAGGATTTAACCTGATATTAAGTATTAATTTGCTATAGCTAGTCTAGGAGAGCCGAATACTTATGTAACTAAATTGTCAACAAGCAATTAGCTTTATAATTCCCTAGTCAGTTAGTTGATTAACAACCTTGCATAAAAAACAGAGCCAAATATCACAAGCCACGTTTCTCAATCCTGTCCTTGAGAAACGTGGCTTGTAATAGCGAGAGATTTAATAATGGTCTTCAGGCTAAACTTTCAGGTTCTACACCTAAAGCTCTTAATTGTTCAGCCAGCAATTGCATTTTTTGTTCTGTTTGGATACGTAGCTGACGCTCAAAATTTAATTGTTCTTCGATTTCGTAAATGCGTTCTTCGGGGGTGGGTAACTTTTGTCCTTCCTCGTTATACCAATACAACCATTCTCGTGCAAGACCTTGATATATGCCCCGTTCTAGACCAATTCCTAAACCAATTTCTGGTAGCCAAACCGGATTTCCTGGTATTAAGAAATATTCCCCATCTTGTAATTGATAAACTTCCAGAGGGGGCTTTTTCTTTCGCAGAGGTTTGTAGATAACGTAATATAAAACACCCAATTCTTTAGCGTAAAATTCTTTTCTGGTACTGTATTCACCATGACTGATTTGAGAAACGACCTCTAGTGCTAAAACTGGTGGTTGTTTTTCTTCCCACATCACATAACTCAGGCGTAAGTCACCATCAATAAAGCGTTTAACCCCCACACTCAGAAAAGCATCAGGCGCGATCGCGGCTTTTTTAGGGTCGTAATAAATTCCCATCTTCACGCCAAAAAACCAATCCCAACGCTCAGACCACACAAAGGCGAGTGTCGATTTTAGCAAGCTGGGAATTAAATCTTGTAGTTCATTATCCACAGGTGTATCCTCTGAGTCTGGTAGCTCTTCGGAAGATGGTAAACAGTGTAACGGGTTGTAGTTTAACATGAGTGGTCTGAGTAGATGCGATTTCTAGAAAGATTTTAGAAAATAATGGAATTTTGATATATGTAGATATCACAAAGTTTTACTCTCTAAATTAATACTGTAGTTTTAGTAAGGCTTACGCAATAACTCTCTCAAACTCTTATAACTTTGTGTCCTTTGCGTCCTTTGCGGTTCGTTTTTTCATACTTTCCCGTAAGTGTTGTTTAGTTATAATCAAACTGAGTAACATCTAAATATAGATGAGATAATTTTTGTCAAGTGTCATACAGTCAATTTACTATAGAAACTGTCGAAACCACTTTTGGCATTACCATCAGGGAATCTGTGGGTATCTTTGCTGACATACCTGCCATAGAATATAGCGATTTTTTAGCACAAGCACTTAAAAAATATATACCATTGGCTTTAGCGATCGCCACTGAAAAATCGCGTTCAGAATTAATCTTGACACCAATACTTGTAGAACTAAAAGAACAATTGCAAAATCAAATTAGCTTGTTTTCAGGTAGAGAATTTAACGTTAGTCCCGAAAAAGGTTTAAGTGGTTTTTGTGATTTTCTTATTAGTAAATCTCCAGAACAAATAATTATTAAAGCACCTGTAGTTGCCTTAGTGGAAGCAAAAAATGATAACATCCAATCTGGATTAGGGCAGTGTATCGCTGAAATGGTAGCCGCACAATTATTTAATCAACAAAAAGGTAATGTCATTGAAAGTGTCTATGGTAGCGTAACAACAGGAACTAACTGGAAATTTATGCGCCTCACTGGTCAAATAGTAGAAATTGATTTAAATGAATATTTCTTAAGCGATGTAGGCAAGATTTTAGGCATTATTAAAAGCTTTATCGAGTCTCATAATTAGCTGTATATAAAAAAGGCGAGTATAAAACCCGCCTGAAAAAATAATTTTATTGATCAATTGCTGACTAATTACCAATTGTTGGCGCATTCAATGAAAGCTTTGGTGCTTCTTCTTTTTTCTGCGCTAACGTTGGCACAGAATCGCGCAATCTTGCTGTCAATTGTACGGTTGTAGAGTCGTAAATTTGAGTCAGCAATTTAGGATAGAACCCGATACCAATAATTGGTACTAGCAAACAAGCAATGATAAAGACTTCGCGGGGTTCAGCATCGATAAGTTTTTGGTGTGAAACCAATTCTTCGTTTTCTTTGCCGTAGAAGATTTCCCGCAACATTGATAGCAAATAAATTGGCGTTAAAATTACACCCACTGCCATCAAAAATACCACGATAACCTTGAAGGTAGAGCTATAAGCATCGCTAGTGGCAAAGCCCACAAATACCATTAATTCTGCTACGAAACCGCTCATTCCTGGCAATGCTAAAGAAGCCATTGAACAAGTAGTAAACATAGCGAAAATTTTCTGCATCCGCTTACCAACACCACCCATTTCATCCAACATGAGGGTGTGTGTGCGATCGTAAGTTGCACCAACCAAAAAGAACAAACTCGCCCCAATTAAGCCATGAGACACCATTTGTAAAACCGCGCCACTCAAGCCCAAATCGGTGAAGGAGGCGATACCGATAGTCACAAAGCCCATATGGGAAATTGAGGAGTAGGCAATTTTGCGCTTAAGGTTACGTTGGGCAAATGATGTTAGGGCGGCGTAGATGATGTTAACTACCCCTAAAATTATGAGAACCGGGGCAAAATACGCATGGGCATCGGGCAGCATTTGGGCATTCATCCGAATCAAGGCGTACCCGCCCATTTTCAAGAGAATACCTGCCAGTAACATGTGTACAGGTGCTGTAGCTTCACCGTGGGCATCTGGTAGCCAGGTATGTAGGGGAATGATGGGTAATTTGACGGCGTAGGCAATCAAAAAGCCAGCATAGAGTAACAGTTGGAAATTGAGTGCGTAATCTTTGAGGCCGAGGGAGTGCATATCAAAGGTGACTGTATCGCCATAAAAGGCCATCGTCAACGCGCCAACCAAAATAAACAGCGAACCGCCAGCAGTGTACAAAATAAACTTAGTCGCTGCGTATTGCCGCTTTTTACCACCCCAAATTGCCAACAGCAGGTAAACCGGAATCAATTCCAGTTCCCACACCAAGAAAAACAGCAACATATCCTGGACAGCGAAGACGGCAATTTGTCCGCCATACATCGCCAGGATTAAAAAGTAAAACAGCCTGGGCTTGAGGGTCACAGGCCACGCTGCTAAAGTCGCTAGGGTAGTAATAAATCCGGTCAAAATAATGAGGGGCATAGATAAGCCATCTGCCCCTACTGACCACTTCAAATCTAGTTGTGGAACCCAGGCATAACTTTCAACTAGCTGCAAATCTGGGTTGGAGAAGTCGTACCCGGTATAAAAGGCGTAGACAATCAGCGCGAAGTCTATCAACCCGACAATCAGGGAATACCAACGCACTGTTTTACCATCTTTATCCGGGATAATCGGAATCAAGAGTGATGCCGCAATCGGGAAGAGGATAATTGTCGTCAGCCACGGGAAATTAGCTGTATTCATCACAATTTGTCTACAATCAAAATCATGTTTATCAAGGAAGCCCTAGCTATTAAGTAGCAGCTTTTTGGGGATTTGGCATTCCTTGTTAGGTTGATTTAATTAAGTGGACAATCCCCATTTGTGGTTTTGGTAGTATCTTTTAACTTTAGCGGTGACTCAGTATCGGTGAGAATACCCCCTTTGCGCCAGACATTTAGCTAAAATTTTAGGACTGCGATCGCACCATCTCAGAAAAATTCGTAATTCGTAATTCACAATTCGTAATTAAGACAGTTGGCAAATTCAACTCTCTAGCTCTAAGTGAATGGGAATTGTAATAATAAATTCCGCACCCTTTCCTGGAGAAGAAATACATTCTAAAGACCCTTGATGTCTGTTAGTAATAATTTGGTAACTAATAGACAAACCCATCCCCGTTCCTTTACCTACAGGTTTACTTGTAAAAAAGGGGTCAAATATTTTTTGTCTGACTTCATCCGACATCCCCACCCCATTATCAATAATGCTGATTTTGACTTGTTTGGGGTTTGGCATAACTGTACGGATGCAAATAGTTGGTGTTAGCTGTTGGCAATTTTCTTCTAACGCATCAATCGCATTCAGCAAAATATTCATAAATACTTGGTTGAGCTGCCCAGCATAACATTTAACTAAAGGTAAATTGCTATATTCTTTAATCACTAAAATATTAGGTCTATCTATTTTAGATGCTAAACGATGCTCTAAAATCATTAAAGTACTATCTAGACCCTCATGTATATCCGCAACTTTTAAATCAGATTCATCTAGACGAGAAAAGGTACGTAGAGAAGTGACAATATCACTAATTCGAGTTGCTCCAACTGTCATTGAAGAGTAAAGCTTTGGCAAATCATCAATTAAAAATTCCAAGTCACAATTCTCCGTCTCCGCTTGAATTTCTACGTCTGGTTTTGGATAATGATATTGGTAAAGTTTCAGGATTTTGATAATATTTTGAGTATATTGATAGGCATGTTTAAGATTGCCAAAAATAAAATTAACTGGATTATTGATTTCATGAGCCACTCCCGCAACTAGTTGCCCCAAAGAAGACATTTTTTCAGTTTGAATCAGCTGCAATTGTGTATGTTGCAATTCTTGTAAAGCTTGTTCTAGTTCTTTGGCTTTTTGATTGAGTTCTGCTTCTGCTTGTTTACGCGCAGTAATATCATTACGAATAGCCACATATTGTTGAGGCTTGCCTTGCTCATCAAATAAAGGCACAATTGTCGTGTCTACCCAATAATATGTGCCATCTTTTGCCAAATTTTTAACTTCGCCTTTCCATACTTTTCCCTGGCTAATAGTTAACCACATTTCTTGAAAAAACTCTTGGGAGTGATAGCCAGAATTGATAATTCTGTGGGTTTTACCAATTAGTTCTTCTGGTTGGTATTGGGAGATTTGACAAAACTTATCATTCACATATTCAATCATGCCTTTATTGTTAGTTACAGCAACAATAGATGATTGGTCTAAAGCAAATTTTATATCTGCTACTTCTTTAAGGGATTTTTTAAGAGTGATTTCAGTTTGTTTACGCGCAGTAATATCATTACGAATAGCTACATATTGCTGGGGTTTATCTTGCTCATCTAAAACAGGCACAATTGTTGTGTCTACCCAATAATATGTGCCATCTTTTGCCAAATTTTTAACTTCGCCTTTCCATACTTTTCCCTGGCTAATAGTTAACCACATTTCTTGAAAAAACTCTTGGGAGTGATAGCCAGAATTGATAATTCTGTGGGTTTTACCAATTAGTTCTTCTGGTTGGTATTGGGAGATTTGACAAAACTTATCATTCACATATTCAATCATGCCTTTATTAGTAGTTACAGCAACAATAGATGATTGGTCTAAAGCAAATTTTATATCTGCTAATTCCTTAAGAGATTTTTTGAGATTAGTTTCTGCTTTGTGGTAAGCAGTAATATAGGTATTTTTACGATTTGTAATATCTTCAACAATGGACAAAACACCAGTCACATTTTCTTGAAAATCAAATATAAGAGTGTGATGCCATTCACAAATAATTATTTTGCCATCTTTAGTAAAATTCTCATTGGTACAGTAATTTCCCCCATTTTGCTTGAGTAATGCAGTCATTAACTGATTGGCATCTTCTTTAGAAATACTAGGTAATAGAATTTCTGCAATATGAAGTTTCAGTACCTCTTGTTTACTGTAGCCAAAGATCCTCTCAGCCGCCGGATTCCAGTCTAAAACCTCAAAGTCTATATTCCACTGAATGATTCCTAAAGGATGATATTCAACCAAAGAAAAGAATTTTTGCTGAGTGTCTTGAAGTGATTTTCGTGTATTCTCTAAATCTCCTATTAGATGATCTCGCTGCTGGCAACAAGTCGGTAGCTCTGGATACTCAGATTCAAGGAACATAGTGGTTAATCTCCAGCCTAGTTAAAAGAGGGAAAACAAATAAGTTTTTGATGTTCTTAGTATTAATATTGCCCAAATAAGTCTGGGTAATTTACTTGTGTGGCGAAGACTATTGATTGAGTTTAGTTTGATAGCTCCAGACTTCAGTCTGATACCAGGACAAGCAGAGGGAGCAGAGGAAGAGATTTATCTCAGGGACTGCCAACTAAAAAGATACACAATCACTGCCTAAGTAGAGTGTAGGGGAAACAGAAAGGTATAAAGGCTTCAGCCAAACGGTGTAGAGGTATACTTATTCAAAACCCTTATACCCATTCTGAGTAGACAAGCTTGGCGCGTAAGTACTGCTATATAAACAAAAAAAAGAGTCTACAATGAGACTCTCAAAAATGAAAAACTGAAGGGCAGACAACTAGCCCACCCCTAAAGAATCAGGTAATCCCAAAAACGATCACCAAGCCCAAAACTGCGCCAAACACAATCAAGGCATAGAATTGAACGCGACCATTTTCTAAATATTTCAACCCTTCACCACTGACTAGGGTGAAAAAGCCTGTGAGGTTAACAGCACCATCAACAACGCGGAAGTCAACTTCCATGACTTGTCTAGCTAGGCGACGCAAGCCGAGGACAAAGACACGATGGTAAATGTCATCAAAGTACCACTTGTTGAGGGATAGCTCGTACAAAGGTTTGATTTTGGCTGCGATCGCAGCAGGATCAATTTTCCGTTGCAAGTACATCAAGGAAGCCAAGGTAATCCCAATCAAGGAAATTCCCACAGAAGCCCCCGCCATAATATAAAATTCCGTCGGCTCAAATTCGGCGGCTTTTTCTAAAACTTCAGCGAGAGTTTCGTTAGGGGAGTAAATAAATTCCTCGAAATAATTAGCAAAGGGAGTTCCCACCAAACCAATCAAAATCGAAGGTACAGCCAACACTAATAATGGCAAGGTCATTGTCCACGGTGATTCATGGGGAGAATCGCTGTGATGACCACCAGAACCATGATGGTCTCCTGTTGCAGCTAGTTCACCATGTTTCATCGCCCCAGGGCCAAAATTCGGGGCTGGTTCTTCAGCTTCTAATTCGAGGATGATTGTAGCAGCTTTCTTAAGTTTGGCTTTGATTTTCTCGTCAGTACCCCGGAATTTGCCTTCAAATGTCATGAAATACATTCTGAACATATAAAAAGCAGTGATTCCCGCCGTTAGCCAGCCAATGATCCACAAAAATGGATTAGCAGCAAAAGCCTTACCGAGAATTTCATCTTTTGACCAAAAACCCGCAAACGGAGGCATCCCGGAAATTGCCAAGCAGCCAATCAAAAAGGTAATGGCTGTAACGGGCATATATTTCCGCAGTTTGCCCATAAGTCGCATATCTTGGGCTAAAGCGGGGTCATGGCCAACGACTCCTTCCATCCCGTGAATTACAGAACCGGAACCTAAGAACAGCATCGCCTTGAAGTAAGCGTGAGTCATTAGGTGAAATAAGCCAGCACTGTAAGCACCTACGCCCATCGCCATCACCATGTAACCTAATTGGGAGATGGTGGAGTAAGCCAAGCCTTTTTTGATGTCGTTTTGCGTAATCGCAATTGTCGCCCCTAAAAATGCTGTAAATGCCCCAGTAAAGGCAATTACGTTCATCGCGGCGGGGACATGTTCAAACACAGGGTACATCCGGGCTACCAGAAATACACCTGCTGCCACCATTGTGGCGGCGTGGATTAAGGCGGAAATTGGTGTCGGGCCTTCCATCGCATCTGGAAGCCAGACGTGGAGGGGGAACTGGGCTGATTTGGCAACAGGGCCGAGGAACACCAAAATCGCAAACAGCACGGCGAGGAAATTGCTGATTGTTCCTGATTGCACCAGTTGGGCGAGGCGATCGCCCATGATATGAAAATCAAAGCTACCGGTTGCCCAAAACAGACCTAAAATCCCCAATAATAAGCCAAAGTCACCAACGCGGTTGGTGACAAATGCTTTTTGACAGGCATCGGCTGCTGACTTGCGATCGTACCAAAAGCCGACCAGCAAGTAGGAACACATCCCTACCAGTTCCCAGAAGATATAAATTTGCACTAAGTTGGGGCTGACCACCAGACCCAACATTGAGGAGCCGAATAAGCTCAGATAAGCGTAAAACCTTACATATCCTGGATCATGTGCCATATAGCCATCGGTATAGACCATGACTAAAAAGGCTACGGTTGTCACAATTACCAGCATAAGGGCTGTCAGGTGGTCAATTGTATAGCCCATGCTCAGGTGAAAATTCCCTGCTGCTGCCCATTCCAAAGTCCGCAGATAAGTCGGGTGTCCTTGAATTTGACTCCACAGCAAGGCAAACGACAAACCCATCGCTGCTCCCATCAAGGAGATAATCAACGCAGCGTTGAGTTGCCGCAGGCGGTTCGTCACCTGATTGATCGAAATTAATCCCAAACCGACCAGCATTGCCCCCAGAAGAGGTAACACCGGAATCAGCCAGGCATATTCATAGATTGCTTCCATCACTGACGCGTAATTTGAGAATTCTTGACTAGCTTAGGACAGTTTTGCGGCGGCTGTCTTCCGCAGGCAACTGTCCTGGTCGGAACTGTTAATAATTGTGACACACACCCCTGATGATAAAATACCCCACCCAAGAGTAATTGGGCGGGGTAATTAAGCATGGTTTTAGATTTGGATAGAGTCAATAGCATCTTTCACTAATGATCATCAACTATTGACCATTGACCAATGACTTGTATTATGCAGTTCGGCATTCTAAATCTGCTGTTTGGGAGTGATTGTATGTTTTAGAACGATTGGTATAGGTGAGCTTAATTTCTTCTAGAGCCAGACGTAAATCGTCTCTGCCACGAAAACCTTCTAGGCGATGTCGGATAATCCCGTTTTCTACTAAAAGTAAAGTGGGTAGTGACTTGAGACGATAAGTATTGGATAGTTTGAAGTTTTCATCTGCATTCACTCCAACCAATTTAATTTGCTCCCCGCATTGAGATTTAAATTGCAATAACAAAGGGTGGATGATACGGCATAAGCCGCACCAAGGTGCTTCAAAATTAACTAAAACAGGTACTGGAGATTCTAAAACTTCTTGAGTAAATGTCCGCTCACTAACCGACAACACCATGATGCCTCGAAAATTATAGGGTTTTAATATCAAACTAGCTATCAGCAGGAAGAATTGGCAACTTAGTCAGCACCTATCTATGAATCAGCATTCAGGATTTAAGATGATTAAAAAATTACTGCCGCTTTGATTTTAACTCTGATAAAAAAGCCAGCGCGACTTTCACGGTGGCTTTTAGTTTTTTTTAACTCCTGATTGCCGCTGTCATCGAGGGTGTTGAGAAGACTGTGCCACGCAAATCTCAACCAAGATATTTGACCAGCGACTTACCACTGTATTGAAGATCAAACTGGTTAAGTTTACCCCCACTGACAACTATTTGATTTGATCCTACATTGATTTGGCAGCAATTGATAAGCCGAAATTGGCATTTACATAATTTTTTGTTGATAGTTGGGATCAGTAAAAATCACCATTCTATTTGACTAGTTGCTACGATCAACAGTGGATGTAACCACCACAGTAGAGCAACAAAAATTGCTACTCCTAAATAAGCAGGGCGAATAAATTCTTGCCATTTGAGAGATTGACGACCATCAATAATAGCTTGGAAGGGGATGATGGAAGTTCTTTGTTTGACAAGTTCAAAAGCTTCGCCGTAGCGTTGGGATAAGCGGCGATCGCCATGCCAAACTCCAAATAAGTGATGTAATACTAATCCCAAAGATGTGACTAAGGTAAAGCTTGTCCCTAACCACAGAGTATGGGCGACACACCAAATAATTTGCCCTACCATCTGGGGATGACGGGTAATACGGATAATCCCAGTTTCATACAGATGAACTTGGGGCTTTTGAATAGCAGCAATTTCTAGTAGATTGAAGGTGGCAGGATACAAAAACAAAAACGAAATTGCTGACAACACCCAAACTACAGCTTGTATTCCTGGTACTCCTTGTACCTGCCAGATTTGCCAGCCATCATAACGGTGGTTAAAAAAGTAAATAATTAGGATGACAGCCAACGGTAAACTAACTAATGCAAACAAAATGCGATAAAGCCTTGCTCCTATGCGCTTCTCAGCCAATGGACGTAGAGCAGCCCCGCCACTGTGGGCGATCGCAAAAGCAAATTGTAACCCCAACATGACAAAATGACTGGGAGTAAACAAAGGATTAGGCATCGTAGACATGGGTGAAGTTATTTAAACAAAAGTTAATACAGTACAACCAATAACACAAAGTATTCAACAGGGGACTTGCGCGAAGATGCAGTAGTACTGTTTTTTTCGAGTCAAGTCTTCCGATTTGAAGATGCAATAAATCATTTCTTACTTTTTGGTGATCAAAGCCGATGTATTGCCAAAGCTGCTCCTTTCAAAGTTTGTGGGTTGAACCTTATGTCTGACCTTCCTTTCACTTTAGATCAGTTACGTATCCTGAAAGCGATCGCACAAGAAGGGAGCTTCAAGCGTGCCGCTGATAGTCTTTATGTCTCCCAACCTGCCGTGAGTTTGCAAGTGCAGAACCTGGAACGGCAACTAGATGTCCCTTTATTTGACCGTGGTGGCCGTCGCGCCCAATTAACCGAAGCTGGACATCTACTTTTAAGTTACGGCGAAAAAATCCTCAGTCTGTGTCAAGAAACTTGCCGCGCTATTGAGGATTTACAAAATCTCCAAGGTGGTACTTTAATTGTCGGTGCTTCCCAAACCACCGGGACTTATTTATTACCACGGATGATTGGGATGTTTCGCCAAAAATATCCCGATGTGGCAGTGCAACTGCATGTCCACTCAACTCGCCGGACTGCTTGGAGTGTCGCCAATGGCCAAGTTGATTTAGCCATCATTGGCGGGGAAATTCCTGGCGAATTAGCCGAATCTTTGGAAATTATTCCTTACGCTGAAGATGAACTGGCCCTGATTCTGCCAGTTTTCCATCCTTTTGCTAAACTGGACACAATTCAAAAAGACGACCTATATAAATTACAATTCATCGCCCTAGATTCCCAATCAACTATTCGCAAAGTCATCGATCAAGTCCTAGCACGCTGCGAGATTGATACCAGACGTTTCAAAATCGAAATGGAACTCAATTCCATCGAAGCCATCAAAAATGCCGTGCAATCAGGCTTAGGAGCGGCTTTCGTCTCGACATCCGCGATCGCCAAAGAACTCCAAATGGGTGTACTTCACTGCGCCCCAATTGAAGGTGTAATCGTCAAACGCACACTCTGGCTGATTTTTAATCCCAACCGATATAGATCCAAAGCCGCAGAGGCATTCAGCCAGGAAATCTTACCCCAGTTTGCTACTCCAGGATGGAACCAAGACCTGATAAAATTGTCACAAAAAAAACTAGTCGTAAATACATTCGATGTAGCAACACCCAGTTCCTCTGACGAGGGCTGATACTTGTCAATAGTCAATAGTCATTAGTTAAGGGCTACAGGCTATTGACTATTAACTGTGGACTATTGACTAAAAACTAACATGGAAGCTTACTGCACTCGTCCACGCTGCCCCCGCCCGAAAAACTACTTTGCCGACTTAGATGATGTGTCAACCCTCAAAACAGCGCAGCAAAAATATTGCGCTACCTGTGGTATGCCACTCATTCTTGATGGGAGATATATGTCTACCAAACTACTGGGTCGGGGAGGATTTGCCTCTGCCTTTCTCGCACGCGATCGCCGCATTCCAGGGATTCGTGCCTGTGTAGTCAAACAGTTCCAACCCGCGGGAGACATTAGTGCTAATCAACTACGCATCGCCCAGCAATTATTTGAAAGAGAAGCAGATGTCTTAGCCGAAATTGGCCGAGAACACGAACAAATCCCAGAACTCTACGCTTTTTTCCAAATTACTGTTCCTAGTTTTACCCAACCCAATCAAGAAGAACAGTTTTTTTACTTAGTCCAAGAATATATTGATGGTCTGAATCTTGAGGAAGAATTAACCCAAAAAGGGAAATTTTCGGAAGCCGAAATTTTATATATGTTGCAGGAAATTCTCAAAATCCTCAAGTTTGTTCATGATAAAAGTATTATTCATCGAGATATCAAGCCATCAAATATTATGCGCCGCCAAGATGGGAAATTATTTCTCTTAGATTTTGGCGCAGTCAAGCAAGTTACCAATGTGGCATCAGGAACAGTCGCCTCATCAACGGGAATTTATTCCGCCGGATTTGCCCCCCCAGAACAAATGACAGGAAATCAAGTATTTCCCTGTACAGATTTATATGCTTTAGCGGTGACTGCTGTGACTTTACTCACCGGTCAACCAGCCCCCCAGTTATTCGATCCGCTAATTAATCAGTGGACTTGGCGATCGCATGTGGACATTGACCCCCACCTTGCTAATACTTTAGATAAAATGCTGTTGCCTGCGGTCAGTCAACGTTTTCAATCAGCCGAAGAAGTACTGAAAGAACTGTTTCCGCAGTTCATCCCTCCAACTACACTCACAAACACACCAACTCAACCGCCAGTTATACAGCCACCTGCTAGTTTTTCTACCACAGATTTATTATCAGGAGCTGCTGTGAGCGGTTTTGAAGGTGCATTGATAGCGATCGCTCTATCTAGTTTGATATCACCCATGATCGCTTTCATTATTACCATCGTGATTTTGAGTGTGATAATTTTTGCTCAAACTCGACGCTGGATTAAAACCACAAATTTATTGATTGTGGCAACAATTACCTTTGCGATCGTTCTTTTTGTTCCTTCCTTGCAGGCAGGAATGGATATTCAACAAATAGTAATATTAGGAATTGCTGGCAGTTTAGTAGCTATTGCCGTAACAGCACTATTTAAACTTATATATAAATTATTATCTATGATGTTTTAAATAAAACATCATAAAATGCTATATTTTTGTCTCAACCAGTAATTTCAGGAATCTAATTTCAGTACTGTGTATCATATTTCGTACTAATAAAATTGCAACTAGGAAATTAGAGTTTAATCAAACTTTAACCTAGAGTTACCCATAAAATGAGAAATTACTTTCAGGGTAAGAAAACTACGCCACCAACTATGACACAACAACATAGAACTAACGAAACTAAAGTTTTGGTTCTAACACTAGCAATCACCTTGGGACTAGTAGGTGGTTTGTTGTGGTGGTTTTCTCACAGCTATGGCATCAAAGGCAGTTATCTCACTAGAGCCAGGGTAGAAACGCCAAATACTGATACCTTCTCGCAAATACCCGATGTACCCACGGGGTTATTTAGTTATGGGGGTAGTACAACTTGGGCTCCAATTCGCCAGCAGGTAGACTCAGCCGTAGCTATTGTCTGGCCCAAATTTCAACTACGTTACACCGAGCCGATAGAAGCTGCACCCGGTTCTGGAACTGGAATTAAGATGCTGCTGGGTAATCAGTTAGCATTTGCTCAGTCTTCCCGTGCTGTGAAGCCAGAAGAAAATGAACAGGCAAAAAAACTAGGGTTTGCCCTCAAAGAAATACCTGTAGCAATTGATGGAATTGCGATCGCAGTTCATCCGAACCTCAACCTTCCTGGCTTAACCCTCACCCAGCTAAAAGACATCTACACAGGTAAAGTTAATAATTGGGAACAGTTAGGCGGGCCAAAATTACCCATAACCCCATATTCTCGCCGTCCAGAAGATAGTGGCACCATTGAGTTTTTTGATGAAAACGTCCTAGGTGGAGAAAAATTTGCTACCAACGTCCAATTTATCGACACTACAACTAACGCCTTAAAAGAAGTAGCCAAAAATCCTGGTGCAATTTACTATGCTTCCGCACCAGAGGTAATTGGACAATGCAGTATCAAAGCCTTACCTCTAGGTAAACAGCCAGACAAATTTGTAGAACCTTACAAAAAACCTTATATTCCCTTAGATAAATGTCCGCAACAGCGTAATCAACTGAATACAGAGGCATTTCAAACTGGCGAATATCCCATCACCCGACGTTTATTTGTCATTGTCAAACAAAATGGACAAACAGATCAGCAAGCAGGTGAAGCTTACGCCAACTTGTTACTGACAGATCAAGGACAAGAATTAATTGCTAAAGCTGGATTTGTGAGACTGCGCTAATCATGACCACCTACTGGTCTGTGAAGACTGGATATAGGTGTAAAAGGGTATGGTGTGAAGGGTTTTGAACATATATACCCCTATACTCTTTCCCAAACCATCTCACTAGACCTCTTGCATAAATCAGATTATGCCTACTAAACAAGCGAATTTTCTGTAACTCTTTGCGCCTTTGCGCCTTTGCGTGAGACCTAAAATTCGTGTTTTATAACATTCGTGCAAGAGGTCTACTGTGTAAGGTAAAAATGGCATAAAAATGGCAATTGGAGCCTAGGGTTAGGCTCCAATTCTGTGAATTAATTAACCGTATTTTCACTGCACCACTGATAACAACAAGGCAGACAATAGCACTGAACTAGTCTAGGGTAATCAATACTTTCGACTCTAATTGTGAGTTTTTTAGACCACCCAAACTTCATTGAAAGTTGGCTGATATTTATGACTGGAATCTACTACACTTTTGCCTTAAACAAGGATTATCTTGACTGTTTAACTTAGTTCCTGTGATTGGCAGGCAAAAAAAATCATAAATTAGTTCTCTACCAAGAACTGTTATTTTTCCTTTGTGAATATCCTGTCTAAGAAAAAACTTCTCACAAAGGTCTTTTTATCCAGAAAACACCCGATTACGCACAATCTGTTTGTGGTGGTCAAACAGATTGGTCAAACACAACAGTAAGGAGGTGTTGCTGCGCCAACTTACTGATGACTGATCGGGATCAAGTTCTGATAGATGCCATTACAGGAACTCTAATAGCGTCTTAGCTTGCTCTATTAATCGACTCTGCTGGCAAGCAAATGAGATTATCTCCTTGAGTGAGGATTAAACCTCTTTGACGCAATTTACCCATTAAGCGGGTCACAGTTACACGGGTAGAGCCGATCGCACTACCAATTTGGGCATGAGTAAGAGGGAAAGGCAAACAATAGCCACGAATCACATCGGGATCAGTTTCGCTCATAGCGGGTTCGCCATATTCCTCAATTAACAAGGTGAGGAATCCTAGTAGGCGGTCAATTGTGCGCCGCTGACCCAAGGCACTCAGCCACAACAATTTACGCTGATGCTGATACCTAAAGGCATCCATAACCTCGCGCCGGAAGTGAGGCCAGTTATCTAAATCATGCCAGTACATCCACAGCACCGCAGTTTGGTCAACATGAGCGTATGCCTGGAGAGTGAATGGTGACTGAGCCACAATTTCAAATGGTTGTCCTGCTCCCACAAAACCCAAGAAGGCTTCTTCTGGAGTTCTGTTAATGCGTCGAGATGTTAACTGACTGGCAGTAGCACTCACTTGAGCGGTACCCACCATACGGATCGCACCTCTTTGCACCAAATACAGCAAACCAGGTCTAGCTGGAATGCGCTCATCTTTGCTAAAGGTGCGGCAACGATAGTGTTCTTGAGCCCAATCAAGAATACGTTGCCAAGTCAAAAAGGGGCGTGATGCCTCAGAAAAGGAGGATGGAGATTGCATAGGTAACAAAGAGCGTTCGGCTGAAGACAAAGACGTCATAAAACAAGGTGCAAGGAGTGTCTTTGTGTTGACGGGTAGGCTTAACGCCTAACAGCGCCAGCCATCCAAAGAGTAGAGAGCAATTTAGCGCCTACTCTTTTGTTATACTTCTTACTGTACAATGATGGTAGTAAAGTTTACTTACTATTCATAGAATATTTATTAAATTTTATGGTCTTCTCATTTTTCTTTATATAGATAAAACTTATATCTAAAGGAAGATGACAAGCCATTGTTAAAGAAATAATTAAAAGCCGTTCTTATCAGATTAAGTGGATTATAGGCTTATAGCAAGCAGTTACTCATCAATTAAGCAGCTAACAAATGCTTTGTTACGGGAGGCACTCAGTGATATTGCTAGTGCAGAAAATATACAATTCAAAGAATTAAAAAAAAATCATCTATATAAAGATAGAGATAATAAAAAAATCTTGTATATCTCAGGAGTGGCACAGCAGTTGGCAAAATCTCATAATTGCACTGCTATGGATATAGCTAATACTCTTGTCCCTAAATTATTGGCGACCAGTGGCGACGTTTTTATAGTTAAAATTGTTCCACCTGGTTGGATTTATTTTGAATTGAAACCAACTTATTTGGCAAGTTGGCTACAAAGCTGGGTTATGGGAAGCAGAGAAAAACTTGGAAAGATGGGAACAGAAAACACAACTCCCAAATTTAACAATCACAACCCATCCCAGATATTTGCTATTCAATACGCTTATGCAAGATGTTGTTCGTTACTCTTGCTTGGTCATCGTGAAAGATTAATAAAACTACGGGAACCTTTACCAGATACAAGCACAACGTTGTGGCAACCAGTATCTCAACAACCAATACCTTGGTTAAACCAAGACAACCAACTTTGGCTGTATCACTCCACAGAGAAGAATTTACTCGCTCAGTTAGTGCAGGTAGTGGACGACTTGGTATGTTCTGAGATTGATGATGCAATTCACTGGCAAAAAACCGCTTTGAAGTTGAGCCAGGCTTTTGAAAAATTGTGGTGTCAGTGTCGTATTTGGGGTGATGTAAAAATTAATTCACCGGAATTAGCTCAAGCTCGTTTGGGTTTGGTAATAGTAACCCAACATTTACTGAGATATTTACTAGTAGAAAAACTAGGAGTTGCTGCTTTGTGGGAGCTATGAAACTGTAGTTTTGTAAGGAAGCTGCAACAAAGAAGGCAGGAGGCTGAATATTGAATTGATGAAAAAATCAATATACTGGATCAGACTTCTTTCCTACTCCTGTACGGCGGGTTAATGAAGAATTTTGTTTACCCACAGATTCATTGAGTAAACCCGCCTCTACCCATTCGCTATCTACACAACTAGATTCGGAAATCAAACCGGATTCCTAGAATTTATGGACGTTATAAAGTTGTAATTTTAAGAAACAGCTACGCAATTTTGCGAGAAACGAGCGTGCTGTTCATCAGTATTGTTTCTGAGGAAAATATGACGGTTTTTATCATAGCTATTGACTCGGAAAAGTAGTTCGACTATACTTGCTGTTGTGTGAGGAGCGAACCAGCAAGAGCGCCGAGACGAAACACGGCCAGTCGTCGGCGCTCTTTCTGATTTCATAATGTAAAAAAGTTTAAACAGTTTGCTTTAAGAAAGTAAAAATTTTTCGATGGCGATCGCAACTCCATCTTTTTCTACACTGGGAGCTGTCCACTGAGCGATCGCTTGCACTTCTGTGGGTGCATCGCCCATTGCTACACCAACACCAGCATATTCCAACATTTCTAAATCATTAAAGTTATCACCAATAGTCATAACGTTATTTCTTTGCAAACCGAGAAGTTCTTCAGCAAAATAACGTACAGCCGCACCTTTATTAACAGCAGGATTTGTGGCTTCAAAAAAAGTAGCAACAGAAGTTGTGAGATAAAGTTCTGCGGGTGTATATTGGCGACGCAAATTTCCTAATAATTGGCTAATTGCTTCTGTGTCATCACACAAAGCTAGAATTTTTGTCGGTTCATATTCAATTAAAATTTTGCGTAAATCACCCACAGCAATGGGGGTAATTCCTGAACGTTGTGCGTAAATTTTAGTTTCTCTCGTTAACTCCCGCACATACAGTTGATCATTAATGTAAAAGTGAATAGAAAGCAGCGATCGCCACTGGGGTTGTTCAAAATAGTCTAGTAGTTGGTATGCGATTTCTCTGGCTACAGGTAAGTGATAGTGGATTTTCTGGTTAGTTGGGTCTTGTATCCAGGCTCCCTGATAAGCTGCTAATGGCAGGTTAGAGCGAATTTCTTGATGAAAGCGTAAAGCAGAACGATACATACGCCCAGTAGCAATTGCAACATGAATGCCTTTAGCTTGGGCTGCTGCGATCGCTTGTTTGACAGGTTTGCTTACAGAATTGGATTTACCTGCGATCGTACCATCGATATCTAAAACTAGTAACTTAATGTCTTGTGTAGGTAGAGCTTGATTTTCAGGCGATGCCATATACATAAATTTTTAAACTGTGAACTCCCAGTATGAGGTTAACAGGCATTGGCACAATCTGATTCAGGCAAAATAATTTAGCTAAAACACAACTAAATTCCTTAAACACACCACAACATATCAACCAAAATAAAAAACCCAGACTAAAAGTCTAGGTTTTTCACTGTTAAATAAAAGATGATTCTGACAATAATAATCGACATGAACTGTGTCTAACAGATGCACACCTTTGTAAATAATGCAATGTGCTTTTTGGTTGTTAATTGGTATTAGTAGATTGAATCAGGTGAGAAGACTCACCTATTTCTACCAATTAGTTAGACGCTTTGAGCCAATTTTTTCTGCGTTGGGACATTAAACCGATTCCTGCCACTAAGCCAAGACCAATTGCAGCAGAAGGTTCGGGTACAGATGCTGGGTCGTATTCGTAGGTGACAGTCAAACCTGCGGCAGCATAAGTATTAATCAAAGAGCTAATGTTGCCTGAACCTTGAATGCTGGAAGTTGCATCTGCATAGAAATTAAAGTCTGCTGTTCCTTTGCCAAGGAAATTAGTAAAAAGTCCATCACTACTAGTGAATGTTCTTGTTTGTGTCAAAGTAGCCGTCAGCCCATTCAGTGTTCTGCCAGAAGCACCAGCGTAATCAGTATTTCCATCATATCTGGCGACGTTGTAACTATAAGACTGTGTTGGTTCAATGTTAAATTGCTCTACACCTTTTGGTAGTTCTAATCTCAAAGTACCTGCAAGATTTACTAAAACCGTAGAAGCTCTGTTGCTTCTATTTTCAAAAGCTGCATCTCCCTTTAATTGACCGACAAAATCTATAGTTACACTTTTGAGAGTACCTAATTTTGAGTCAAACTTTTGGACACTGATTATATCTTCGATATCTGTCGCGTAGAAGCCATCAGCTGACACTGGTGTACCATCTGTAGGCTTGTATTGGTATTGAGTGGTGTAAGAAAGAGAAGCTGCGTTTGCTGCGCCTGCGGTGGCTACGATACCGGCCAAGGTGGTAGCTGCTGCTAGAGTTTGAAATAGTTTTGTTGTCATGGGAATTTATCTTCTCAAACTGGATAAACGCAAGATTGCTACATTATTTCTAACTCGTAGTTTTTGGTTCTTGGCTTGCTAAATCTACCGAAATTTCTGTGAAGCTTTGATTAGGAAAAAACTCGGATAAATCTAGCTTTGAGAACTATAGATAAAGTTGTGTTAAGGTTGGCAAATTAGATGGAGTATTACTAGAGCCTTGTTGGACTATCAAAAAGTATCAGAATTTTTGCTAAATCACAACTTTTTCCAAGCAGTAAATCCTCATAGCTTAGGTGCTTTTTTATACATAATTCTGTAATATAAATAGAAAAATAGCTAGTATGATAAACATAAAATCTAGATTTTATCTTAAAAATTTAAAATTTATATAGGTGTAATTAAGCACCATGTATAGTTTGTAAAATATATTGCGTATGCAAATATGAAAAAGTGAGTCCTGTAATGACTCAGGACTTGGAACTTTTATGCTATGGGTCGATTAACAAGCGCCACAATTGTAGATAAAGGCACTTCAGAAAAATATTGTTGCTGAAACTGTTCCTCGCTGACTGCGGACAGAAATTGAGTAACGGCTGTATCTACTAGATGGGATGAAATTGTTTGGGAATTTTGGCTGATTTGTAAATAACGGTCTTGTCTGGTAGCTATAAATCCGCAATATTTTAAAGCTTTGATTCCTAGTAGTAAGCTGCGATCGCCTATGCCTAATTTTCCTAGTAGTTGCGTGCGGGTAACTAGCTGCTGTGTACGACTCAGATATTTAGCTATGCCAACTAGAGTCTGCCAAATTTCTTGCGGTGGTTGTAAGTGAGGTTTAGACCAAGCTAAGGCTAATTGTTGATGATTGTAAAGTGAGCGTTGCCACCACATACGTATTTCATCCCAGCTAGTGGGGCATTGTTCGAGGATGAGTGCTGAGTGCTGAGTGCTGAGTGCTGAGTATTCCTGGTTGCGCCAGTCGAGGATTTGTGTTGAATATTGTTGAGTGAGTTCTGAGTTATTGCTAGGACGGACGGCGATTAATCTGATTTCATAGCGTTTTTTGAAACTGTTGTAATCTAATTCGACGATGCAATCAGATTTGCCTACAGGTAATTCATCTTTATAATGCCCCCACCACACGCCAGGAAAAGGATTTTTAGTAGAGTCATCCCGAATATTAAAATCGGTTTTAATGTACTGTACTTTTTTTCCTTGCCAGTCTTGCTGATTGCGATGCCAAGCATTTTCAAACCAGCAGTTTTGAATGAGTAGTTTTGGGACTGGGTTTCCCATCCCACAAGGTTCTAGGAGTTTTAATTCTAAAAATAATTCTTTGCCCAAGTCTGCTACGGTAACTTTTAAATCTGCTTGAACCGTAGGCATCAATTCTGTACTACCCAAAGATTGCCGCAACTGCTGATTAATTGCTTGGGTAAATAAAGGAATATTCTCGACTGGTAAACTCAAACCCGCGGCGTAGGGATGTCCACCAAAGCGATGTAATAAATGTGCTTGGTCTTTGACTAGTTGATATAAATCAACAGAATTGATGGAACGGGCTGAACCACGGGCTAGTACAAGTGCTGAGTGCTGAGTGTTGAGTGCTGAGTTAGAAGATAAAGGAGCTAATTCTTCTAAAGCTCCTCTGTTTCCCAGGTTACTGAGCGGAGTCGAAGTATGGTTACTGAGCGAAGTCGAAGTATGCTCTTCTGCTAATTCAGTGCTTAACAAAATTGTGGGGCGGCCTGTTTCTTGGGCTACTTGTCCGGCGACTAAGCCTAATACACCGGCTGGCCATTGGGGATCTTCAAGGACGATGACGCTGGTGGTTGATAAATCTAATTGGGTGAGTTTTTGGGCTACCTGGGTTTGGACATCTTTTTGTAATGACTTGCGGCGAGTGTTGGCAAGTTCTGTCTCTTCAGCCAATTGATTGCAGTGTTTGGCATCGCGGCTAGTCAGTAATTCTACGCAAAAACTCGCATCACCTTGAATGCGACTAACTGCGTTGATGCGCGGCCCCAAACCAAAGGAAATATCTGTGGGGCGATCGCCACTTTTTTGGCACAATTCTAATAATCGCCCTACACCTGGTCGTCGTCGTGCGGTTGGTGGTTGTTTAAAGTCTGCTTGTAAACGTTGGATTCCCAATTGTGCTAAATACCGACAATCTCCTTTGAGTTGTACTAAGTCAGCAATTAACCCGACTGCGACTAAATCTAATAAATTTTCCAGTGCATCTTGCGGGACGTTCGGCAGAGTTTGATAAAGTGCTTCTACTAACTTGTAAGCAACTGCTACCCCAGAAAGATGAAATAATGTATGTTCACTTGGTAAATAACGGGGGTTAATAATAGCTGTAACTGGTGGACGTTGGGCGGGTAAGGTGTGATGGTCGGTAACAATGACATCTATACCTAACTGTTGAGCATAGATAATTTCATCAATATTTGTGCTACCTGTATCACAAGTAACTATTAATTTAAAATTTTGTTTTGCTAAATTCTCGATTCCTGAATTATTCAGTCCGTGAGATTCTCTAAGGCGATTGGGAATGTAATAAGTTAACTGTGTATGTTGCTGAAAAAATTGCCCCAAGCCATCCCATAACACCGCAGTAGAAGTGATACCATCAGCATCAAAATCTCCCCAAATCGCCACTTTTTCACCAAGCTTACTTGCTTGTTGTAATCTGGTGATTGCTAGGTGCATTTCTTCCCCAAATTCAAAGGGACTAGCAGGTTGATAATTTTGATAGTTAACAAAAGTGGCTAGTTGTTGAGAATCTTGAATACCTCTTTGCCACAATAATTGTGCTGCATATAATCCACTCGATGCAGGTGTGTACTGCTTGACTGCTGCAATAAACCAATCTGGGGGTTGTTCAGTTGGTGCTAAAATCCATTGTGTTTGGTCATTTGTCATTTGTCGTTCGTCATTTATTATTTATTACTTTACCTCTCATGTATTCTCAGTTTTCTACTCCATATTTCCTATCATCTTTCTTCAGAAATAGACGTAGTGTGGGCATGTTCAGTAAAATTATTAGTCAACATAAAATATAGTAGTTAATAACTAGCTTACAGCTACCTAAGTTTTTTCAAAAATAAAATATGAGTCCTATAGTATTAACGCTTCTCATGATAGTTGCAGCTTTTAATCTAGAGTATTTGTGATATTTACACCTCACAAAACTTTACAAAACTTTAAGATTAAGACTAGGAAATTAAGGCTCGTCAAAGAGATTTTTTCAACCAATTTAAATATTTTTCAGAAGCTCTTTTACAGTCCACGGGAGCTGTAACTGAAAATGGTTTATCCGCATAATTGCAAACTAAAGTTAGGTATACTATCCACTCTTTTTTTGAATTTATACTACTTTCTGTAGAATCCATCCATCGAAAATATTCTGAAAAAGCACGTTCACAAAGGATTGAATCAACTCCCTCAATATCACAGACAGAATCTCTATAAAACATTAATTGTGTATACGTTCCAAACCATTCTTGCGAACCATAAATTGCTGGCGAGACGACTGGTGGTGTTAATTTTTCGTTACCTTTAACTGGTGTGCTTAAAAGGCTTAAAAACAGAGGTATAATCACAATATTTTTGATTTTTGACATTAATGCTCGATTTAGTCAGGTAAATGTTTTAACTTTTTCCCGATTATAGAAGCTACACCCTCTAGCTTCCATAGGAATCATATTTGATTTTTGAACTAGGGTGGTAGGTGATCGTACTTCATGTTCCCCAAAGGTAGGGGCGAACGGCCGTTCGCCTTAGATTTTTTCAAAAATCAAATCTGCTATAGCCTCAAAAAAGTGTACCTCACTAAACCAAGAAGTGCTATATCAATTAAAGGGTGACTTCTTGAATGTTATCAATATTTATTAATGGATATGTTACTGTGTCTTCAGTTGATGATGTACGTTGACAACGAACGGCAAATTGGCAGTAATTACAGGCTTTACTAGTCTCGATAACTTGTGGGAATGGATGATTTTTTTGATAAAGTTTTAGCCAATTAGTTAGATTATTTAATAGCTGGTTGAGTTCTTTTGCTGTTTGCTGATGCTGCTTATTATCATAGGTGTATTTTATATTTTGTGGTCTACCTTCAGACTGAACAAACCAGTAGGTCATTGAGATATTTTCTGGTAAGTATTCGCTGGTTTCGGCTAATACGTACATATAAAGGCGTGTTTGCCAGTTTTGGGCTAATTTACGTTTATCTGGCGGTTTGGGATAGGTCTTCCAATCTAAAATTTGCGCTTGCTGGTTATCTGCAATTAATAAATCATAAATAACAGTTAGTAAATAATTTTGAACTTGTAGAGTACGATAGTGTTCGCTTTCCCGGAAAATTTGATTATTGATTGTAGGCGTTACAATTTCGGGAGCAGCATTAGCAAATGCAGACATCCATTTTTGTAGTTGAGAATCGGCTTGTAATAAACTATCAATTGGTAAACCGATTTCTCTCTGCTGCATGAGCAAGTGAAACCGACTACCCAAAGTTTGTCTTTCTTCGTGTTCTGGATTTGCGGGAGAATTGAGTTGCTCTAAATACGTATGCTGAAACTGACGGGGACAACGTTCTAATAAGTTGAGTTGTCCTTGGGATAGTCTTAATAAATTAGGAGAATTTGATAGCATTTTTCTATTATAGATTTAGCTGCGATCGCCTTGCTGGCTCCTATTTTATTTGTAATAATTTTTATCTGGGTTTTCCCTTAATAAATATCCAAAAATTTAACTCAAGGCTTCACTCAATAATTCGCGGTGCATTAAGGCTCTATCGACTAAAGATTGGATTTTTTCTGGCAGAAGTGGTTCACCCTTAGCATAATATTCCAGCCAAGTTTTACTAATGATATTTGCTTCATCTGGTAAATTTTCTAAATCCCAGCCAGGTATGGCTAAATCTTCCATTAAACGATTTACTTTGGGATCATAACTCAAGGCAAAACAGCGACAACCTTCAGCCGCAGCCATAATTAAACTGTGTAACCGCATTCCAATTGCCATTTCCACACCACGATATACACCTTTTAATAGTTGTGGATCTTCCAGACACAATATTTGGCTAACATCAGCAAGCTGGGGTTGAATGGCTTGGGCTATACCTAAATCTTCACTTTTTTGAAATGGCAGCAATAAAATAAATGCTTGGGTAGCTTTTTGAAAATCGACTAATGCTTTGGTGAGGTTAGCTAGGCGGGTTGGGGTGAGTTGAGGGTGCGATCGCAATGTTACAGCAACTCTCGGCGCAGGTAAATCGGCAAGTTCGGCGACTGGTTTTCCTTGTAGCGCCCAAACAGGATCAGGTGCGATGATGTGGGGAATTTGCCAATTTGATAATAAAGCCGCACTGGCGCGATCGCGGACACTAACTTTGGTACAATCAGCAAAATTGCGTCTGGCTAACCAGCGCGTTTGCGGACGCAATAAAGGGCCGATACCTTGCGCCCAAGCAATGGTTTTCAAATTCATTGTTTGCGCCAATGTCATCAATCCCCCATAATACAGAGGGCTAATGGTACTGGTGACATCTTGAATTAAACTACCGCCGCCCCAAATCAAAGCATCACAAGAACGTAAAGCTTGCAGTACAGGTAGTATAGCCATACGATTGTAAGTTTCTACATTGTAGCGATCGCGCGTTTCTTCGGGATTGCCAGAAAGCACCACAGGTGTAACATGAGATGGCAACATTTGTAAAAGCGTCGCCAGTAAAGCTTCATCACCACCGTTACCTTTGCCATAATAACCAGACAATAACGCCCGCATAGTTCCCATCTTTAGAATTTGGATTTTAGAATATCAACTTTTTCTCAACAGTTCATAGTATGTCAGCCATCTTGTCAATCAAAGAGGAATTTCCTTGTGGGAAGATTGAAGAACAGAAGAAAGAATCAGAGGAAGATTAACTTTTGACTCTTGACTTTTGACTTTTGACTTTTGACTTATTTATGCACGCCTTATCAATTCCCACTTGGATTATTCACATTTCTAGCGTTATTGAGTGGATTGCCGCGATTTGGTTAATCTGGACTTACGGCGAACTCACTGGTAATCGTAGTTGGTGGGGATTGTCCCTGGCCATGTTACCAGCTTTGGTGAGTGCCATGTGTGCTTGCACTTGGCATTATTTTGACAATGCAGAATCTCTAGAATGGCTGGTAACTTTGCAAGCTACCATGACTTTAGTTGGTAATTTTACACTGTGGGCAGCTGCGGTATGGATTTGGCGTTCCAGCAAGTCTGCCAAAAGTGTCACAGATAATGTTGCAGTCTCATCTATTAAATCAAAACCATGATCTCAAAAGAAACCCTGTTTGCCCTTTCCTTGTTTCCCTATTTGGGTTTCTTGTGGTTTCTTAGCCGCAGTCAACAAGTACCCCGTTTAGCACTGTATGGATTTTACGGCACACTTGTATTTGTCGGTATTACCATCCCCGCAGGTATCTACGCCAAAGTGCATTATGGCGAAGCTTTGGCAAATGTCGATTGGTTACATGGGGGTGCGGAAGTCTTTTTAACCCTATCTAACATCTTGCTGGTGATTGGTTTTCGCCAAGCTGTGAAGGAATTAAAAGGCAGAAGGCAGGAGGCAGAAGGCAGGAGTTAGAAGGCAGTGAAAGAATAATAGGACTTACGCAAGAACCCTCTCAAATCCTCTTAACTTCGTGTCCTTTGCGCCCTTTGCGGTTCGTTTTTTCATGATTTTGCGTAAGTCCTAAATAATTTTTATTTTTCCTACACCCTCACACCCTTACCCCCATTAATTCCCCACTCCCTCTTTTTGAAAATTAACCAAGGATAAGATAAATGGATGTAATACCAGCAATTGATTTACTTGAAGGTCGTTGTGTGCGACTGTATCAGGGAGATTATGAAAAATCCCAAGTTTTTAGTGAAAATCCTGTTGATGTGGCTAAACAATGGGTAGATCAAGGTGCAACTCGCTTGCACTTGGTTGATTTAGATGGTGCAAAAGCGGGTAAAGTAGTAAACTTGAAAGCGATCGCAGCGATCGCTCAAGCAATATCAGTACCAATTGAAATCGGTGGTGGATTGCGCGATCACTCTAGTGTGCAGCAAGTGTTTAACTTGGGTGTACAATGGGCAATTCTGGGGACTGTCGCCGTCGAACAACCACAGCTAGTCCAAGAACTCTGCCAAGAATTTCCCCAAAAAATTATCATTGGTATTGATGCGCGGAATGGGAAAGTAGCCACCCGTGGTTGGTTAGAAACTTCGGAAGTTTTAGCCACCCAACTAGCTGTGCGAATGCAAGAATTAGGTGCAGCAGCCATTATCTACACAGATATTCACCGTGATGGTACTCTTAGTGGCCCCAACATTGAAGCATTACGCGAACTCGCCAATGCGATTTCCATCCCAGTAATTGCTTCTGGCGGTGTGAGTTCGGTAACTGATTTGTTGAGTTTATTAGCCTTAGAACCACTAGGTGTCACAGGTGCAATTGTGGGACGTGCTTTGTATACTGGCGATATTTTACTCAAAGAAGCACTACGAGCGATCGGCCCAGGACGCATTCAAGATATACCACCCAATCTTGGCTTTTCTTCCTTTGCTTAACAATAGCTTCGATGCAAAATCGCGGCTAAACAAACTCATACTAAGTTGCTTTCAATAGTTCCAACAAGTAGAGACGTTGTGTACAACGTCTCTAATTTCCGGAATTGCTATTTACACTGTTGGAGTTAAAGTAGTAAAGATTTTACGAACAATCAGTGTGATCTTATGCCTCGTCAAAAACCCCGTAATAACGGTAAGCCAAGTAAAACAGAACCTGGTGCTACTCGGTTTATTGGCAAAATTGACAAAATCAATCAACAGAACTCGAACGAAATTAATAAACCAGAATAGTTTTTTATAAAACTTCAATAAGTTATAACAAGCACATTTACTAAAACTTTTAATTTTCTACAATATTGGGTTTCTTCTCTGTCTAGAGGCGCAAGTATAATCGCGTCTCTTTTTTATTTTTATATGTAAATTTTTTAACTAATTTCTGGATTCAGTAATATTCTTGTTGTATGTCAATATAGAGTTAATTCCACAGTATTATGTCTAACCAAAAATCAAACACCAACCCCCAACCCAACAAAAAATCTAATGAAAGCGCAACTCCTCGTAAGAAACCTCTGAACAATGGTAAACCCAATAAAACCGAACCCTGATTATCAATAATCATTTATTACAAATTATGCCTAAAAAGTAGAGACGTAATCACTAATTACGTCTCTAAATTAATGTCTATTTATTCTTCACCTGACTTTTTGCTTGTTCTAATGCAATCTCTTTAATTGCTTGGTAAGAATTGACATTTGCAGTTCCTTCAATCGCCTTAACTGCCAAATCTTGAACTTGTTTCAGTGCAGAGTCTAATTGTTTAGATAGATTTTGAATGCGTGTTTCTTGATTAGTGATGGTTTGTTCTAGAGATTGTAATCTTTGCTCATAGAAACGCTTTTGCCCTTCGACTTCTTTTGCATATAAATCAGCTTTTACTTTAGCTTGGTAATGAGCAATTCCTTTACCTTCTTCTGTAGCTTTTTTGATGGCTGCTTCTTTCTCTTTCGGAAATGCTTCTACCTTTGCTTTCGCTTCTTCAAATTGCTTTTCGCGTTCTGAGATTTGTTTTTCCTTTTCAGCCCATTGCTTTTCTGTTTCTTGCTGAAATTCTTCTAATTGTTTATATAAAGTTTTTTGAGCTTGTTCATATTCATCAGATTCTAGCTTGCGTTGCAGTTCCAAATCATATTTGTACTCGGCTGTATCTCGCTGTCGGGTTTTATTTAAATTATCATTGCGTTCTTTGATTGATTGCTTATATTCATCCTGTTCTTTTTGCCAAGCAATGCGTTGCTCAAGTATTTCTTGGGATAATATTTCATAACGCTGATTATATTCTTCCTGATATGCCTTAGAATTATCTTCATAAGCTGTAATCAGAGTATCTAAAGTATCTTCGCCAACTTCTAAATTATGTAATTGTTTTAATGCGGTAGTTTCTGTTTCTACAGATTGTCTAATTTCCCCTAATTTAGAAGCTTGTGTTGTTAACTGTTCTGATAACTCATTTGCCGCACTACCAAAACCCAATTGAATTTTAGCTAAACTTTCAATTGTATAATTCATCTTTTGTTGGATAGTTGCAGGCTGAGTCATAGTTATAATTGTATTTTGTTCTACTTTTGGCTTTTCTACGTTGGTATTTTGATTTGCTTTTAAAGCCTGATTTAGTTGAGTTTTTAACCCTGATGTTTCTTTGGACAACTCTTCATAAGCTTGCAAAATTTCCGCTTTAGTATTCTTATCTGTGAGTTTTTTACTAGCCATATTTAACCTCCAATGATTCTAAATTACTCAGATAAGAATTATCTATTTAGCAGCAGAATTACCAAAAGCTCTCATAGCTAAATCTTGCGCTTGCTTCAGAGTTGCTTGTAATTGGGTAGAAATACTTTCGATTTGCTCAGTTTGCTTAGTAATTGTCTGTTCTAAGCCTTGGATTTTGAGTTCATAGCTTTGCTTGGTAGATTCCCATTCTTTCTCAAACAAATCAGCTTCAATTTTGGCTTTTTGACTAGTTCCTTTAATTGCTTCTTCTCGCGCCTTTTTCACTGCTTCTTCCAACTCAGTGGGGAAAGCTGCGACTTTTTGCTGATATTCTTTGAATAAAGCTTGATTATTAGATAGAACTTTCTCCCGTTCAGTCCAGTCTTTTTCTTTTTCCTGTGTCTTTTCTTGGATATCTCTTTCTGAGTTGCGTTTCTTGGCTTCGTAAGCATCAGTGTTGAGTTTACGAGTAGTTTCTAATTTATATTGATATTCTTCTTGTTCTTGTTGACGTTCTTTATTAGTAGAATCATTGTATGTGGTGACTGCTTCTTCATACTCTGACTGTTCTTTTTGCCATTCTTTACGTTTGAGAGCAATTTCTTTTTCAATAGATTCTTTTTTACTGGCGGTATCTTGTTCTAAAGTTTTTAACTTTTCTTGATGTTCTTGAGTGAGAATATCTAATGTATCTGCAACAATTCTAATTCTTTGTAGTTCTTGAAGGTTTTGAGTGGCAATTTCTATCGCTCGGTTTAGTTCATCTAATTTGGAATTTTCTTTCGCCAGTTTTTCGGAGAGAGAGGTGACAATACTACCAAATTCTAGTTGTAAATCGGCTAAACCTTTAACAATACTATCAACTGTATATGTAGAAGCCGCAGTTAAAATTTCTTGGTTTTTGATTTTTTCAGCTTCTTCTTGTTTAGTGGCAATTTTTGATTCTAATTTTTTTTGTTCAGCTAAAATTTGTTGAAATGCTTGCATGAGTTGCTGTTTACTGTCTTTAACTGCAACTGAAGTCATACTCAAACTCCCTTAATTAGCAATGAATTGATTGGGTAGCAAACCATACCAATAGCTACCCTATGCAGACATCAGAGTAACCTTTAAAACCATGATTTTTGTTCAGTACAAATACTGGAATGAAGAAATGCAGAAAATCAAGTACGATATCAATTAACCGTACTGTTTTTTTGTTGGTATGGCTTCTATTAGCAATAGGCAGGAGGCAGAAGGCAAAAGTCTTACTTTGCCTAGCATTCGTGCTTTTTAGATGTTTTCACCTAATACTGCGATCGCTTGTATATAGTAAATTTGTACTAATAAGTATACTCAAACTCTCTTGCCCTTGTCAAGAGAGAGTGATGGCTGACGTGAAAAGCTTGTTTTTCGGCAATGTAGCAGTGTAGAATCACCTAGTCTGCAACTAGTAGCAGATAACAGCAAACTCCATAACACTTGAGTGTGAAGTTTGACAACGAGTTTTTTGCTAATATGCAACAAACTTGCTTTATAATGTTTTGTAGACATGACTGTTATATATGTTACTTTTTGCAAAGTAATTTGCTCAGGTGCGACAGTGAATGCACCGAAAGATTAGATAATTGACTCGTTTCTCAATATTGATACAAGCACAGGGCAGACTTTTGTGATATCAATGTACACCAGTGAATCGACCAAGTATTCTGCCAGAGCAGATATCGGACACACAAGTCAGATTCTAGTGGTAGAAGATGAAGAATTAATCCAAGAGATGCTATCTGTAGCATTGGAAGAGGAAGGTTACGGGGTCGTAACAGCGCCAGATGGAAGGGTTGCGATCGAGTATCTCAAAAGTGTTGAACCCAACTCCGGTGAGTTCCCCTTTGATTTGGTGATTCTTGACTTGATGTTGCCGCAAATCAATGGTTTAGATATTTGTCGCTTGCTGCGCCATCAAGGCAATCCAGTACCGATTTTGATGCTGAGTGCCAAGGGAAGTGAAACCGATCGCGTGTTGGGTTTAGAAGTTGGCGCAGATGACTATCTCACCAAACCATTTAGTATGCGGGAATTAGTGGCTCGTTGTCGCGCCTTGCTGCGTCGTCAACGTTTAAGCACTTTACCGCAATTACCAGTTCTGAAATACAAAGACGTGACCTTAAACCCCCAAGAATGTCGAGTATTAGTCCGGGGTCAAGAAGTCAATCTTTCCCCCAAAGAATTTCGGTTGTTGGAATTGTTTATGAGTTATGCGCGGCGAGTTTGGTCGCGGGAACAGTTGTTAGATCAGGTTTGGGGGCCAGATTTCGTTGGCGATAGCAAGACTGTAGATGTTCACATTCGCTGGTTGCGGGAGAAGTTAGAGTTAGACCCTAGCCACCCCGAATATATTGTGACTGTAAGAGGATTTGGCTATCGTTTCGGATAATTGGTGAAGATAGTTGTTAGTTTTTATTAATCACGACGCAACTAGCAACTGGGACTCACAATGTTCTTATTGGGATTAATTCTAGGTTTGGCGGTAGGTATTGGGTTTTGGATTTGGCAACAGATTCAATTAAACCGTTACCTGGGGAGAGTTCTTCAACCCTACTCTAGTTCGACGGATGTAGCTCTACCGCTATTACCTCGTTTGCGTCAGGAAATCAAGACATTACAACAGCAGCGCCAAGATTTACAGCAATCTCTACAAACTTATCAAGACCTATTGGATTTTGCACCGATAGGATATTTGCAAGTAGATGAAGAAAATCAATTGCTGTGGTGCAACGAACAAGCACGAGAAATTTTATATCTGCAAAGATGGCAACCGGGGCAAGTGCGCTTGTTGTTAGAGTTGGTACGGTCGTATGAATTAGATCGGTTGGTGGAACAAACACGCGATCGCCAAAAACCCCAAACCAAAGAGTGGTTATTTCATCCCTCATCCGACAATCCAGCCGAACTACCTACAATCAAGTCTATGACCTTACGCGCCTCTGGCTTGCCCTTACCCAACGGTCAAGTAGGCGTATTTTTAGAAAATCGTCAACCACTTTTAGACGTAAATCAAGAACGCGATCGCTCATTTTCTGATTTAGCCCATGAACTCAGAACACCCTTAACTTCCATTCGCCTGGTTGCAGAAACCTTACAACATCGCCTAGAACCACCCTTAAACCGTTGGGTTGACCGCTTGATGCAAGAAGTTGACCGATTGATTAGCTTAGTCCAAGGCTGGTTAGAACTAACGCAAATCGAAGCTAACCCAACTATACAACTGCATTTAGAACCAGTGGAAGTGCGATCGCTGATTACATCAGTTTGGGAAACCTTAGAACCCTTAGCACAAAGACAACACCTGTCACTTCACTATTCTGGGCCGGAAGATATTTGGGTAAAAGCTGATCAAGCCAGAATTTATCAAGTTTTTCTCAATTTGCTTGACAATAGTATTAAATACAGTTCTCCTAGCACCAACATTCAAGTAGAAGCCAAGATTAAATTTTCAGTAGATAATCATCAAAATAATTCTATACCCCCCTTCTTAGAAGTAAATTTAATTGATTCCGGTACAGGTTTTTCCGAAGCAGATTTACCGCATATTTTTGAGCGATTTTATCGGGGAGATAAAGCCAGAACACACTCGCCCTTACAAGACAATTCCATTGGTTCTATTGTCGGTAATGGTTTGGGTTTAGCGATCGTCCGGCAAATTCTCTTAGCACATGGTGGTTCCATTAAAGCCATGAACCATCCCCAAACAGGAGGGGCTTGGATGCAACTAACCCTCCCCGAAGTGGTGGCGAACTCTCAAAGCCAAGATTATAGTTAATAGTATCTTCACTTTTGAGAATACAAGTGTGGAAGCTGTCGTTTACAATTCCAACCCGGACAGTTCTCAGTTGGCGCGTGCCATCAGGCGCTTAGAACGAGATGTTTTACGTATGGGAGCTTTGGTAGAACAATCATTTCGCCTCAGCCACCAAGCGTTATTTGCTCGTAACCTTACGGCTGCTGAAGAACTCCCCCAATTAGATAAAAAAATTGACCGTTTTTATAGACAAATAGAATCAGACTGTACAGCCATCATGACTCAAGCACCAACAGCCCAAGATTTGCGCTGTTTGAGTGCTTTCATGCAATTAGTCCGAGATTTAGAACGGATAGGAGATTATGCTAAAGATTTAGGCAAAATAGCAGTTAAACTTTTCCCTTATCCACCTCATACATCTTTACCAGAAATTGAAATCATGTCACACCATGCCCAGGCAATGTTAGCAACTAGCTTGGTAGCTTTGGCTGATTTAGATGAAGCTGGCGGACGGGGAATTAAGCACTTAGATGATGCGGTAGATAATGCTTACGATCGCCTTTATCAAACTTTAGCTCAACAACGGGATATTCCGGGAGTTGTGGAGCCAATTATTTTGTTGGCATTAGCAATTCGTTGTTTGGAACGGATGGCAGATCACGCTACTAATATTGGTCAGAGAGTAGCATATATTGTCACTGGTCAACGCGGTTAACAATAATTGATGAGAGATTTTTCCCAATTACTGAATTGATAATTTAGCAAATCTTTTGTTACTAAATACAACATAAAAAAATAGAGAATTGGGATATATAAAGTTCCAATTCTCTATTTTTTTAGCTGAGGAATCAAAAGATCCCCGACTTCTTTAAGAAGTCGGGGATCTGAACTGACTAGTATTTTGAACTACCAAAAAGTTAAAACTTGCTTAACTGAGTTAGATTTCACTGAATTTTTACCTATTCTTAACCTTAGCTGATTAGAGTATCGGAAATCACAGGAACTATCGCTTTACTGATATAAATGAGTATCAAGCGTCGGGATTTATTGCTATTAATGGGAGGTAGCGCAAGTGCATTGGCACTGGCTAATCTCACAGGTTGCGGTCAAAAAACAACGACGCAAAGAAACACATCATCTGTAGGAGAATCGACATTTTCGTTTAAACCCATCAAAGGGCCGATTCCCTTAGAAACAGCAGGCTTTAATCGAGAACAACAACAAGTCCAATATAGTAGTTATGAAGTTGTAGATGACTTGGTGCTACCAGAAGGGTTTGGATATCAAGTCATTGCGGCTTGGGGTGATCAAGTCGGAGATTCGCGGTTTGGTTACAACAACGATTATTTATCGTTTATCTCCACCACAGAAAATGCTGGTTATCTGGCTGTGAATTTTGAGTATATCAGTGCAATTCCTTGGATGGAAACCTATCAGCAAGTCATTGGTCAGTCATTACCGTTTGCTGAGGTGAAAGCAGCTTTAGACAGCACAAATACTGGTAAAAATGCCATTAATGCTTATGCTTTGCCAGATAATGACCCAGTAAAAGCTCAAATTGCCGAAATTTGTCAAGCAGCCTTAATAGACCAAGGTTTAGGTGTAATTTCCCTGCAAAAAACAGCTAATGGCAAGTGGGAAAGAACTAATTCCCCAGCAGATAGACGCATTAGTGGAATTTCGGGCTTAAAGGATAATCGTTATTTAAAAGCCACAGGCCCATCCGTGGCAATATTCCGCAAGCAAACAGGTCAGGGGTATATAGATAAACTGGGCGATCGCATTATCGGCACTTTTGGCAACTGTGCGGGGGGAACAACACCGTGGGGTACAGTTTTGAGTGCAGAAGAAAACTTTCAAGCCCAAGTCCCGGAACCAGTTTATGCTGATGGTACAGCTTTTAACCCTGAGACATTGCCCTTTGCTTTGGGTGATGAAGAATTATTTGGCCAAGGAAATGTATTTGGTTTAGCTGGGAATAAATATGGTTGGATTGTGGAAATCGACCCCGCTAACCCCCAAGACTACGGGACAAAACACACTTGGTTAGGACGTTATCGCCATGAAGCCGTCGGTGTGCGAGTAGAAGCAGGTAAACCACTGGCCTTTTATTCAGGATGCGATCGCCGTGGCGGACATATATATAAGTTTGTTAGTCGTGATCAGGTAAAAAATCCCCAAGACAAAGGCAATTCGCGGTTATTACAACAGGGAATGTTGTACGCCGCCAAATTCAACGCCGATGGGACTGGTAGCTGGATACCTCTGAAAGCCGAGACACTGGTGAATCCAGATGTGCCGAGTCAGATAGCTGGTAATATCATTTTGTTGCCCCTGGGAACCAAAGCTGAAACAACAGACCCAACTGCGGGTTATTTTGCAGTCACAAAAGATGAAGCGATCGCCCAGTACAAACAAAAGTATCAAAAACTCGCAGACCTTTACACAGGCAACACCGAAGAAAAGCAAGGCGCAATTTTAATTGATGCACATTACGCTGCTAATGCTGCTGGCGCTACCTGCACAGCCCGTCCAGAAGATACAGAAGTTGCCCCCAACGGCGATTTATACATCAGTTTTACTTCTGGTGCGCCGGACAAACAAGGTGGTTCGGATGTGCGAGTGTTTAAAAGTCTTCAAGGTGAAACAGGCTATGAATACGGCTGGGTGATGCGTTTAACCGAAGATAACAACGACCCCGCCGCCATGAGTTTTCGTTGGCAAATGTTAGCCACAGGCGGAGAACCCACCGCAGGCGGAATGGGTTTTGCCAATCCCGATAATTTATTACTCGACCGTCAAGGTCATGTCTGGATGGTAACTGATATTTCCACCACCAAACTCAATAACGCTGTGAATAACCGCAACGCTAGTTTGTCTGGTTTGTTTGGCAATAACTCAATGTGGTTTATTCCTACCAGTGGCGCAGATGCAGGGAAAGCCTTTTTATTTGCAATGGGGCCAATGGAATGTGAAACTACAGGCCCTTGTTTCACAAATGATCAAACAACTATGTTCTTATCTATACAACATCCAGGTGAAACAAATGGCACAAGAAAAAACCAAGCAATAGAAACTAGACAATTTGTGATTACCTCTACCACAGGCGAAGAATTTTTGCAAACTCGCCAAGTTCCCATTGGTTCTAATTGGCCTGATAAAACACCAAATGCACCACCAAAACCAGCGGTTATCGCTATCACAAAAGCGGCAATATCTACTAACAAAACATATCAAAATCCTCAATTAGCCACATAATCAGCAATCTATTATTTAGCTAAAAATTATTCTGAGTTTATCAAGCAAATAGCTGTTAGGAATTAGCCTCAATAATTTTGCTGCGATCGCCTTGAGAAAAAATCAAAACTTTCACTAGATCCCATAAAATTTATAATGACATCTACTAGTCTGACACCAACATTCTCGACCGCATCCATTAGTGAACAATTATCACTAAAAATCTTTGCCCGTAAAGAAATTATTCCCCTGCGAAATGAGGTAATCTGGAGAATAGAACGTGGCGCAGTTCGTACCCTAACTTGGGCAGAAGATGGAACCTTCATCACTTTAGGTTATTGGGGGCCTGGAGATTTGATTGGCTCTCCCTTATCGAAAGTGAAACCCTACCAAATTGAGTGCCTTACCAGCGTAGAGGTAAGTATTGTACCATCTTATCTCTGGCACCAAGATATGGCAGGTTTATTTGCCCATATTCAACAGTCAGAAGAGCTTTTAAGCATCGTCCATCTCAAACCAATTTCCTTGCGGTTATGGAAATTTTTGGTTTGGCTGAGTGATAAATTTGGACGTAATGTCGAACAAGATAGAGTTATCGACATCAACATCACCCATCAAGAAATTGCCGAAGTTTTAAACACAACTAGGGTGACAATTACCAGACTATTACAACAATTTGAAGAAGAAGGGGTCTTGTTAAGATACAAGCGGCGGATTATTTTGCGTTTACCCAATAAATTCACTACCCAAACTATAGTTAAAAACAATGTTTATTAACTTGTGTTAATTACATCACATCTGTTATATTGATACCTGGAATTATGTGTGTATACCCATAAAACAAGCATCAATTGTAGCTGAAATACATCCATATATTGCACTGGTGGGTGTGAGTGAGAGTAAAGATAATGAACAAACTTTTTTGGAATGTACTGAAAATTAGTCCAGCAATTTTAGCTGCTTCTTTATTAGCAGCTAATAGTGCCTTAGCAGGAGAAGCTAACGAACAAATCACAACTGTAGCTCAGTTGTCTGAACAATCAGATAGCATGGCACAAGTAACATCCGTATCACAGTTTTCGGATGTACAACCAACAGATTGGGCATTCCAAGCATTACAGTCTTTGGTAGAACGTTATGGATGTATTGCAGGTTATCCCAACGGTACATATCGTGGGAATCGTGCTTTAACTCGTTATGAGTTTGCGGCTGGTTTGAATGCTTGTTTAGACAGGGTTAACGAACTGATTGCGACAGCAACAGCCGATTTAGTCACCAAAGAAGATTTAGCCACATTACAACGTTTACAAGAAGAATTTTCTGCGGAATTGGCAACTTTGCGTGGTCGGGTAGATGCACTAGAAGCCCGCACTTCTGAGTTAGAAGCAAACCAATTCTCTACTACCACCAAGTTAGTTGGGGAAGCAATTTTTGACGTATCTCAAGCATTTGGTGATAACCAAGCTGTATCGAATCCTCAAACACCAACAAGGGATTTAACCTCCAACACTACTTTTGACTACCGGGCGCGTTTAAATCTATTAAGCAGCTTCACAGGTACAGATCAACTGCAAGTCCGGTTACAAGCTGGTAATATCGCCAACAACAGAGGTGTAACTGGTACAAGTCAAACCCGCTTATCCTTTGCTGACCCCACTGACAACCAAGTTCAAGTTGATAAAATTAACTACGCTTTCAATTTGAGCGATTATATTCGGGTGAAAGTTGATGCTAACACTGGGGAGTTATGGGAAAACGTCAATGTCTTCAACCCAGATTTTAGAAGCAGTGGTACAGGTTCAATTTCACGTTACGGACGTTTCAGCCCAATTTATCGTGTAGGTTCTGGCGGCGCTGGCTTAACGGTTACTCTTAACCCTAAAGGTGCTATTACCTTCACCGGAGCTTATTTAGCATCTAAAGCTAGTACTCCCGATGCAGGTTTTGGCTTGTTCAACGGTGACTATGCGGCTTTTGGACAACTAGAATTTAAGCCTAGCAAAGCCTTTAACATTGGTTTTGCCTACGCCCATACTTACGACGGTGCTAGAACTTCACCTGCTGGTACTGCAAGCAACGCTGTCAACTTCATCGGCAATACTGGTAGTGCATTTGCAATTAGCCCCTTTGGTACTGGTGTTGCTACCACAGGTAATCACTACGGTATCCAAGCCAGCTTTAAACCTAATGATAAGTTGACAATTGGTGGTTGGGCTGGTTACTCCAATGCTATAGCTGAAGATAGTACAGCTACCATCAGAAGAGGACAAAATGCAGATATTGTCTACTGGGCTGGAACCTTAGCACTCAGAGACTTTGGGAAAGAAGGTAACGTACTGGGTCTAGTATTCGGTCAGCAGCCAACAGTTACAGATACACCTGTTGCTAATCGTAGAGATGGAGATACTGCTTATCATTTGGAGGGTCTCTACAAAATCAAAGTTAACAACAATATTCAAGTAACTCCTGGCTTGTTGGTGATTTTCAACCCTGAAAATAACGACAACAACGATACTATCTACGTAGGTACACTCCGCACAACTTTCACTTTCTAAAATCACACTTACGTGATATAATAAAAACAAAGTTTATGGGTATTTTCCCTTAAAAAATAATAAGGGATGTACCCATAAATTTTGACGGTATGGTGTGAGTGAAAGCAAACAAAATCATGAAAAATTCTTTCTGGAATGTACTGCGAGTTAGTCCAGCAGTTTTGGCTGCGTCTTTACTAGCGGCTAACAGTGCTTTAGCAGGAGAAGCTAATGAACAAATCACAACTGTTGCACAATTAACCCAACAAAACGACAGCATGGGTCAAGTGACATCCGTATCACAGTTTTCGGATGTACAACCAACAGATTGGGCATTCCAAGCATTACAGTCCTTAGTAGAGCGTTACGGATGTATTGCAGGTTATCCCAACGGTACATATCGTGGGAATCGTGCTTTAACTCGTTATGAGTTTGCGGCTGGTTTGAATGCTTGTTTAGACAGAGTTAATGAACTAATTGCTACAGCCACAGCCGATTTAGTTACTAAAGAAGATTTAGCCACATTACAGCGTTTACAAGAAGAATTTTCTGCGGAATTGGCAACTCTGCGCGGTCGGGTAGATGCACTGGAAGCCCGCACTGCTGAGTTAGAAGCAAATCAATTTTCTACTACTACCAAGCTAGTTGGGGAAGCTATTTTTACCATAGCAGCACCTTTCGGGGATGACCGCGCTGATACAGACACTAATCGCAACAACAACCGTGATTTAGATAGCAACATTATTTTTGCTGACCGGGTGCGGTTGAACTTGTACACCAGCTTCACAGGTTCAGACAGATTGCAAACTCGTTTGCAAGCTCGAAATCTCACGCCATTTGGTACTGCTGTTACAGGAACCAACATGACTCGCTTAGGCCATGATGGTGACAACGGAAACGAGGTTGAAATTGATAAACTCAACTATGAATTCAACCTGGTGAGTGATGCAGTGCGAGTCAAGGTTGATGCGTTTGGTGCGGAACTTTGGAACAACATTAACGTATTCAACCCAGACTTTAGAAGTAGCGGTACAGGTGCTTTATCCCGCTACGGACGTTTCAGCCCAATTTATCGTGCATCATCTCCTGGTGGTGCTGGTTTGACAGTCACAGTCAACCCCAAAGGGCCTATCAGCTTAACAGGTGCCTATCTTGCACCTAACGCTAGTGACCCCAGCCAAGGTAATGGTCTGTTCAACGGATCTAATGCCTACTTTGGTCAAATAGACTTCAAACCCAGCAAACAGATCAACGTTGGTTTTGCATACTCTCATACCTATCAAAATGATAGTCCCACTGTAGACGGTATTGATGTAAACCTTTTTGGTAGCCAAGGTAGTTCTCTTTCCAACAGACCTTTTGGTAATATTGCTACCTCTGCTAATAACTACAGTTTCATGGCTAACTTCCGCCCCACCGATAAGATTGGCGTTGGTGGTTGGGTAGGCTACACGGATGCACAGGTTGAACAGGGTACAACCTCCGGTAGTGCAGATATTTGGTACTGGGCTGCTAATTTATCTATCAAAGACCTGGGTAGAGAAGGCAACACTTTGGGTATCATTTTTGGTCAACCACCCAAAGTTACTGACCTGAATTTTGGTACTAGAGCAAATACTGACAGAGACACTTCTTACCATTTAGAAGGTCTTTATAAAATCAAAGTCAGCGATAACATCTTAGTCACTCCTGGCTTGTTAGTAATCTTCAACCCAGAACATAACGACAACAACGATACTATCTACGTAGGTACACTCCGCACAACTTTCACTTTCTAGATTTCAGTTTTGGATGAGATGAATAAAACCCCGCTTAAAGGTGGGGTTTTATTTATTAAGAGCATTCGTGAAGAACAGATCCCCGACTTCTTTGAGAAGTCGGGGATCTGATGTCTCTCGATTTTCACAAATTCAAGTTATCTTCTGGTTTGACTAAATCTGATGGCGGTCTGTCGCTACTCCAAGCCCACCACGCACAACCACAATGGCAGTGATAAAACTCTTGCCATTTGCGGCGATGTTCTTCTGAGAATACAGGCGATCGCCGATTGATCCAAACCTGTAATGCTTCTAAACTACTAGAACGGCAAGTTGGACAGCAAAATTCATAGGCGTGAACTGCCTCGGATGTCCATTCAGGTGGGATGGGAGCAAAAGCGTCCATGTAATTTAAAATTTAATCTCAGTAGGCAGCATATCAGCCCGAATTAATATATATCTGTTTATCTGGTATTTTGCTAAATTCGTCTGTTTTTTTACAACTCTTAATTTCGCTAAAGGTCAAGATCCCCGACTTCTTTGAGAAGTCGGGGATCTGAACATCTCAATTTTTCATCAAAACTAACCACAACAGTCGCAAATAACATAAAGATGGAACAAAATGCTGAAATTCGTCGGTTGTTAGATGTCATGCCGGCTTCGGGGAGAATGACACTTAAAATCGTCAGTAAACCAGAGCAGGCACAAGTAATTGATGCTACTTTTCCTCTACCTTGGCAACAGTATAGACCGATATGTATTAATTTTGATTTGTGGGGACGTTTAACTAAGCCACAACGGGATTTATTGCTGTTGCAGAAGGTGAGTTGGTTGAGTGGGGTGAGATGGTTTAAACCGGATATTTATCAAGGTGTTGTGCTGCTGGGGTTGTTGGCGGGATTAATTGAATCGTCACAGTCAGATGCTGTGGGTGTGGGTGTGGCTGTGGGATTAAGTGCGATCGCAGCTTTCCGCATTTGGCGCAGCAATAAATCATCAGAGTCAGAGTTAAATGCAGATAAAGCAGCCATTAAAATAGCCCAACGCCGGGGTTATTCGGAAACAGAAGCAGCACAATTTTTACTCTCTGCAATTGAAGCCGTAGCCAAAATAGAAAAACGTTCTGGGTTAGATTTTACCGAGTTAATTCGTTGTCAAAATTTGCGAGCGATCGCAGGTTTATCACCTGTGGGTATACCGGAGTTTTTTAACGCAGAGGAACGCTAAGGTATGTGGGGAGAATAACAAATGACTATTCACAATGATAAATCTTGTATTCATAGCCGTTAACTGCTGGTAAAGATTTAGTTTCAGCAATACATTTTTCGGTTTCTGCTGCTATGGGTGCATGAAAATTTACTAACCACAAATCAAAAGGTTTTGGTAGAGTTTTTAAAATATTATTGAGAGTGTTTGTAGATTTATTTGGGTCTTGGTCTTGATGAGCAAGAATAAATTGTATTGATGGTGAGGGTTGGTTTTGAATTTTCCATTCTCTGGCAACACCCATCATTTCACCAATCTGCACATGAGTAATTTGAGTAGTAGCAATTACCACCGGAACTTGGGATGTTTGCCTGATAAGTTGTAAAAATAAATCAGGGCGATAGTATTTTTGATAGCCTAAATTACAAATTACAGTTACAGCACTACAAAACCCCATCAGCCAAATTATAGCTAGGGCTTGTTGACCTGTAATTTTATAATTATTTTGCTGAGTTTGCCAACGAACTGCTAAACTTGCGCCGAGTAAAAGAATGACAGCCGGAAAATAAACAAAGTTATAACGTGCGCCTCTGGTTAAATCAATTCCCAGGAAATAAGTAAAGACAAAAAATAAAGCGATCGCAGCTAAAATAATCCCCCAAATCACCTGAGTTTCTGGTTGTTGTAATTGTACTTTGATTCCCCGAATCAATATTGGTAAAAACCAAATAAAGAAAACCAACATTACTAAACCAGAAATTAAAATAATTGCTAGTTTTGGTGATTCAATTGGCAGTAAAAACAGCATTGTCACCCAAGCAGCAAAGGCTTGAAAAAATGGGTTTAACCACTCAAAACCTTGGCGCGGTTGTTGTATCCAATCGGTTAATTTATCGCCATAATTATTCTGTAAAAATATGGGTACCCAAACTATCCCAGAAACAGCAGTACCAGCAGCAACCGCATAAATTCGCCGCCAAGGTGGAGAGATAAAATTACGTTGTCGCCAGCCGAGGAAAAGTAATACTAAAGCTTCACTACCAAGAGTAAGAACAAAAAAGTAATGTGTCGCAATTCCGAAAGCGTTAATTACTACCCAAGCTAGTGCTGTGGTGATGGGTAACGGTGTGCGATTTTGAATGTGGCGTGTAGCGATAATGAAGCAAGCCAAAGATGCAATTACCCACAAAATTGCTAAAGTGTAATGACGTGCTTCTTGGGCTAAAAAAATTGCGTAAGGTGATACCGCCATTATGGCAGCAGCGATATGTGCAATCAAGCGAGAACGAAAAGTTAGCCATCCTAAACCATAAATAGCGGGAATAGATATCGCACCAAAGATTGCAGCGAGCGATCGCGCCCCCCATAATGAAACTAGACCTTGTTGTGTCGGAAATAACTGCATCCACCAATGAGCCAAGAAAAAATATAGTGGCGGATGATTAGTTTCGTGGCTCAAGTGCATCCAAACATCTTGGATAGTATCACTTGCTTGGGGTTGTAATGGTTGTAATAAAATATCAGGTGCGATCGCTTGGTCTAAGGGTACTGGTAAAAAACTATTCCCCAAGCTAAACACTAAAGTCGAAAATTCATCAGTCCAAGGCGGTTTAGCTGTTAAATTAGTTAACCGCAAACCCAGACCAATCAAAAACCACAGCAGTAACAGCAAAGGATGAAACCAGCGACTATTAGTCACAAAATGCCAATGTCCCGACATGGTTTGTGGGGTAACGCGGCGGTTAGCAAAGGTAGATAACAACAGGATCGCATTTTTGTAAAACTTCGATGCACTCCAAAACAAAACTTTCATAGCCGCGCCATTTACAAGTCAACTCTTTGCTATTTTGACTTGATTTGTAAATTTAAGTTCATTTAGATTTCTCCCTTGTCTCCCTTGTCTACCTTGTCTCCCTTCCCAACAAAATCCCTCATTTCACATCAGTTACGCGCCAACTCAGTTTTAAGTTCACCCAAAAATTCCAGATAGTCGCAACTGCGATCGCAATCAAGTTAGCAATATAACGATTGGGAATTACAAAATTAAACACCAAGTTTAACACCAAAACATTGATTAACAATCCCGCCAAGCACACCAGATTGAATTTCAAAAACCGCTTTGCACGATGATGCCATTCTTGCTGGTGCATCGCCACATCAGCAAATGTCCAAGCATCATTCCACAAAAAGTTGTTGAAAATGGCAATTTCACCCGCAATAATTTTGCTGCGTGTTAAAGGTAAAGCTAAAGTTGATGGGTCACTCAATAAATAAAGTATTGCCATATCCACAAATACACCACTTAACCCTACTAAGCCAAAGCGGAGAAATCGACCAATAGGAAAAGTAGATTTTTGTCCCACTTGTTGTGTCGTTAGCCGTAAGCGCAATAAGTGATGTAAGTATTCGACATAGTGTTTCCAGGTTACTTTGCTTTCACCTTGTTTGCGCTCACAGAATACATAACCCACCTCGGCGATTTCTGCGACATTTCCCCTACCAATGACCTCTAAGAGAATTTTGTAGCCTACGGGATTCAGTTGTACCCCTGCAATACAACGGCGACGCACCATAAAATAACCACTCATCGGGTCAGAAACTCTCCCTAATACCCCTGGTAAGAAGATCAAACCCAAAACTTGAGCGCCACGAGATAAAAAACGCCTCACTGCACTCCAACGGCTTACCCCACCACCTTCTATATGACGACTCGCAACAGCCAAGTCTGCACCTTGTTCAATACTACGTAATAACTGTGCCAATACTTCTGGCGGATGTTGTAAATCCCCATCAATTACGCCCAATACACTTCCCCTCGCAACTTGCCAGCCCCGGATAACTGCTGAAGATAATCCCCGTTCTTGTTGGCGACGCATCACCCGCAAATTGGGGTATTCTGCCATCATCGATTGCGCGACTTCCCAAGTGTGGTCTGGACTATCATCATCTACCACAATTAACTCATAATCATCTGGGATAACTTCCTCTAGCAGTTCACTCAGTACTTTGATGAGCCTAACGATGTTGTCACGTTCTTTATAAGTAGGAATGATCAGCGAAAAATAAATATTTGTTTGATCAGTCGTTAGATGATGAGGTGGAAATTCTGAAATCTGCAAACCGCCAGATGGCACTGATAATAATGTATTGCTTGGGCTGTTTCTCATAGAGCTAAATTACGGTGGGGAAGAGAAAATCAGAATGCTAACCTATTTTATATTTCTTTACATAGTTTCTTGTTCCCCAAGTTTACTTATAATCATAAATTTGCTCAAGTCGCTAGATTAGCACATAGTTTATCTTGCGGATGGGGAAATGGGACAAGGACGACAAAGAGATCAGATGTGTACAACTACTTAGGGGTTGTGAGTTAACAACCTTGCTTCTTTTAATTAAGTTAAAAATCCTTATTTAGTAATCTTTCTAGATAGCGAATTATAAAAGTTGTTTCTTGACAGGCTCTTATGAGATTCTGGTTTCGACTTTTGATTTTGCGTTTAGGGTATGCCCAATCATCAATTATCCAATTTGTTGACTCAACAAGACTTTTATCTACTTTGTCTCCCTTGTCTACTTGATCCCCCTGCTTTCTACTCCTGAACATCACATAAGTCAGATCACCTATAAAACAAATGCACCTAACAAGTAGGTGCAATAATTAGGTAATTACAGAATTAGTACTACTATGTAAAAATAAGTAGGTAATAACTCAGGAGCTAATAGAGTTTATCTGAATCATGAATAAATTGTTTCCGTAAAAATACTGAATTTTCTATTAAAAATCATTAGATATCTTCTGACAAGTATTTTTACGAATAGCAAATTTTCTTAAGTAATAAATCTTAGATTTTTGATGTATGAAAGAAAATCTCTGTACAAAGCCCTGTATTTTTGCTAAATAAGCGCATTGAAGAAGAATTCAGAACTCAGCATTCAGGGGCGATGCACTGAGTCTACTGAAATGTTGTACCGAATATTCATCTGAATTCTGATTCCTGATAGCAATTCACGAAATTACTGATACAAATAACGTCCTCTGCTTCCTCTACCTCCTCTGCTTACCCATCCGCATCATTTTTTAAGTGAAATGCTATGACTCCTGAATTCTGTTTTGATAAAAGTTATAGGATCGAACTAATAGCCAGCGTTGACTAAAAACAGTACAGTTTTAGTGATTAATTGTGATAAACACTTCTGTTACAAACATTCTTGAGCGTGCCTTAATGGGGTACGATTTATCTCCTCAAGAAGGAGTATTGTTGTTAAAGCAAACGGAGCCTGAAGCGATCGCGGCAATTCGTCACACAGCCGATCAACTCCGCTACAATCAGGTAGGCGATACCATTACTTACGTAATTAACCGTAATATTAATTTTACTAACATTTGTGAACAGCATTGTAGTTTTTGTGCTTTCCGCCGAGATGCTGATGATGTAGGTGCTTATTGGTTAGATTGGGGGCAAATTTTAGAAAAGTCCCAAGATGCGGTTAAGCAGGGGGCGACAGAAATTTGTATGCAGGGCGGATTAAACCCCGAAGCCCAAATAAATGGTCAATCTTTACCTTATTACATCAAGTTAGTTGAAACGATTAAACAGGAATTTCCGCAAATTCATTTACACGCCTTCTCTCCCCAAGAGGTGCAGTTTATCGCCAGAGTTGACGGGCTGGATTATGCAACGGTAATTGCAGCTTTGCGGGATGCTGGCGTTGGTTCGATGCCAGGAACGGCGGCTGAGGTGTTGGATGATGAAGTGAGAAAAATATTATGCCCAGAGAAAATTAACACAGCAACTTGGCTAGAAATTATCTCCACAGCCCATAAATTGGGTTTACCTACTACCAGTACCATGTTATCGGGGCATATCGAAACCCCAGAACAACAAATTGGGCATTTAGAAAAATTGCGATCGCTCCAACAAACAGCCATCAATCACGGCTATCCAGCACGCATTACAGAATTTATCTTATTACCCTTTGTGGGTCAAGAAGCGCCAAAATCTTTACGCCGTCGGGTAGGGCGTGATCAACCAGTTTTAGCAGATGCTTTACTTTTAGGCGCAGTCGCCCGAATTTACTTGGGTAATTGGATTCCTAACCATCAGCCTAGTTGGGTAAAGTTGGGGTTGGCTGGGGCGACAGAAGCCTTAGTTTGGGGTTGTAACGATATTGGTGGCACATTGATGGAAGAACATATCACCACAATGGCTGGTGCTGTGGGCGGTACTTGTATGGAAGTGGACACCTTACAAACTGCGATCGCATCTTTGGGAAGACCTTATCAACAACGAGATACTTTGTATCAAAAAGTATAAAATTTGTTGCTGATTTTGTCCTTCATGCTTCTCCTGATCCCCTAGATACCATTCCAAGATAGGATGGACGATGATTTATGTGTAGTTTCAAATAATGCTTATGAAACGCTATTGGTCACGTCTGCTTGCTTTGGTTTTAGTTTTAGCAATTGGCTTAATCGGTTGTTCCAGCCCTGATAGCTTAACGGGGGATTATCGCCAAGACACATTGAATGTAGTGAGTACCCTGAGAAAAGCCCTAGAAATAACTGAGGATTCACCAGACAAAGCAGCACTTCAAGCAGAAGCGCGGCAAAAAATTAACGATTTCTCAGCCCGCTACCAACGCGCTGGTTCAACTTCTGGTTTAAGTTCATTTACAACCATGCGTACCGCCCTTAACTCTCTAGCGGGACACTACAGTTCTTACCCAAACCGTCCAGTTCCGCAAAAATTGAAAAATCGTCTAGAACAGGAGTTTCAGCAAGTAGAGTCTGCACTGAAGCGTGGTGCTTAACTATTCCTCTAGTAATATTTTTTCAGATTCAAGAGTTCAGAGTTATGACTTTGGACTCTTGATTTATTTATTTTGACAAAGGTATATCTGTTAGGGCTTACGCACAAAGATTGTTTGTGAAGAATGGGTGTAGGGGTATGGGGTGTAAGGGTTTTGAAAACTTACACCCTTAAATCCCCATACCTCCAAACTTTTAATTTTTTGTGTAATTGCGTAATTCCTAGATGCAATAGCTGTATTTAAATGAAAGAGGATTTTCCGAGTGTCAACCCTAGAAATACCAATACTTTCACCCTATACCTCTTGCTATAACAATTGATACACCTTAATCGTCAATGCCCGTGAATTTGTACATCTACCTTGCTGGTATATCTAACCATTCCGCAAAATTTTTCACAGCAAAATTATTCTGGCAACGCTTGTGGACTGTGGTTTTTATTAGTAGTATTTTGCTGCCTAACTTGATTAGCCAACCAGCACAAGCACAAGTTAACCAAGATTGTCAGTTATCCAACACAGCTGCCCAAACAAAGGAAAAATTACGTTTGTTGGCGCTGAAAGGCGATCGCGATGCCCAAAGCCAGTACAAAAAGCTACTACGCCAACATGCCCAAGATGTACAAGAATGCCGCAATCGGACTTGGCCCAAAATTCAAGCCGTTTGGTTACGTTTATATCCCTGTGATATTCAACCAGGGATAATTGACCAAATTATGGATCGGATGGTCAACCGGGGCTATAACCAAATCTATATAGAAACATTTTATGATGGGCAGGTATTATTACCAGCCGCCGATAATCCCACAGCTTGGCCTTCTGTCATACGAACTCCAGGGACGGAAAAGATTGATTTACTGGCGTTAGCGATTCAAAAAGGGCGAGAACGGGGTCTGAAGGTTTATTCCTGGATGTTTACCACTAATTTTGGCTATACATACGCCAAAAGACCAGATCGAGAACCTGCGATCGCCCGTAATGGCAAAGGGCAAACTAGTTTATATGTTGTCGATAACGGTTCGCAAGTATTTATCGACCCCTACAATATGCAAGCCAAGCGTGATTACTTCCAGATGGTACAGCAAGTGCTACGCCGTCGCCCCGATGGTTTGCTATTTGATTATGTGCGTTATCCCAGGCAAGCCGGCACTGATTCCATTGCCACAAAAGTCACTGATTTATGGCTATTTACCCCAGCTACTCAAGAAGCTTTATTTAAGCGGGCTTTGAATACTAAAGGATTGGATTTGATGCGGCGGTTTTTGACTAAAGGATATGTCACCGCAGGCGATATTGATGAAGTAGATAAACTGTATCCCCAAGAAGGGGAACCGATGTGGCAAGGGCGCATTCCGCCCCCACAGGAAAAAGCCCTGTTACCCGCAACCGACAGACAACCGACTTTGCAAGTTGAACTCTGGCAGTTAATGGTTGCCCATGCTATGCAAGGTATCTTAGATTTTGTGGCTTTAGCCAGTTACCCAGCACAACAATTAGGCATTCCCGCCGGAGTCGTGTTTTTCCCCGATGGCAACCAAATGGTGGGACAAGGCTATGATTCCCGCTTGCAACCTTGGGATAGATTTCCCAGTAACTTGCAATGGCACGCAATGGCTTATGCAACTTGTAGTGATGTTAGCTGTATTACCGCGCAAGTGCAACGGGTGATTAGTGCTGCTAAACCAGGGACAAAAATTATTCCCGCCTTAGCCGGTGCATGGGGACAATCAACCAGCACTCGTCCATCTCTAGAAGCCCAAATGCAAGCCCTACGCAAATATGCGCCGCAACTAGCAGGTGTTAGTCATTTTGCCTATTCTTGGCAATATCCAGAAAATGATAGCGATCGCAAATTCTGCCGTCTTCGTTAATCATTCACCCTATGCCTGAAAGTGAGGTAATGGCGAGGCTTAATGGTTTTCTATCTTCCTTGTCTTCGGCTGAGGGGATCACACTGTGTTTAGGGCAGAACGTCAACAACATACTCCCGACTTCAATACACTCTTTGCGGCTTTTCGTTAGAAATAGCTTTGAGTTTAGAGGTAAAAGACTCGGAACGATCGCTTGTTTCGGGAGTAAAGCGGTCAATTGGGGGATGATTAACGTTAGATGGCAGTAATTTGGGCTGATTGTCAGAGTTTGCTGAGAAATTATGGGGTAGGACTGGTGATGAAGTCACTCTAGATTTAGTTTCTGTGGGAGGGAGAGTTAAAGTTGATGATACCAAAATATGTTTGACACGTTCACTCTCGCCACGGCTAGAGGCTGTTTCTGTTTGTTTGTAGCTGGGTTCAAATTCAGCCTCAACCGAGTATGCAGAATTATTTACTGCCAAATTGGCAACATTCGCTACATTTTCTGAACTATCATCTTCTTGAGCAGGCGGTAAAGCTGGCGTATTTAGGGCAGTTAAGATTTCTGGGAATTTACTGCAAATCAGGCGTTCAAATTCCATATTGAAATGATAAATTGCCTGTTGTCGTCGTTGCCAAAATGCCAGGATTTGCTGGACAGAAATCGCTTTATAACGACCTTGATACAAAGCTTCAATCACTGCTAAATGCAGCCAATCAAGGGGATATTGATTTTGCCAACGGCAAACTAACTCAGCAGCACTATGGCCACTGAGGTCAAAACTGTAATGAATTAGGAGGGCGGCTGCTAATTCAGCAGCTGTTTCTGGCGTTTTGGTAAACATGGGACTATTGGCTTGAGGCAATAGGTGTAAATTTTCGACCCATCGCCTATAGCCTAGTGTGTTTTTAGCTATAGGGTTGGTCACCAAGGTTTCCAAGTTAATCAGCAATGTTTTTCATTTTACTTGGTCAGCCCTTGGCTGTCGAAACAATATAGGGCGAATTAATAATTTCTGTGCGGTTAATAGCTACTAAAGCTTGATAAACCATTGCGGCAACCTCCGCCCTTGTGGCTTCACGCGTGGGGGCGAGTAAGTTAGGCTTGGGGTAGTTGACAACGATGCGTTGTTGTGTAGCAGTTGCCACTGCTTTTTGGGCATATTCAGGAATAGTATTACTGTCGGTGTAAGGAAGTAATAGATTGCTTTGGGCGGCGGGTAAGCCGAGGCCATTTACGAGGGAAACAATTACCTGTAGCCTTTGGACATTTTGATCGGGGCGGAAAGTGCGATCGCTAAATCCACTCACAAAACCACCACTGGCGGCAATTTGTAAAGCTTTGTAAGCCCAAAAATTCTGGGGAACATCAATAAATTCAATGGCTGGGCGTTTTGGAGTCGGGTTAAATGCTGCCGCCACCAAAGCTGCATATTGGGCGCGAGTCATGGGTTTATCTGGTTGGTAGCTACCATCAGCAAAACCTTGAGTTAAATTCAGGCTGGCTAAGGTGCGAATGAATGGTTCTGCCCAGTGTCCCACTAAGTCGGTAAATGTCGGCACTTCGGCATCAGGACTGACAATATAAGGCGAGGCGATCGCTTTTTCTTTGCTATTAGCAACCAACGCCTGATATAGTAAGGCGGCAATCTCGCCGCGTGTAATCTCCCGCAGTGGTTCTAACAAATCCGATTGGGGATAATTAACAATGATTAATTTTTGCGTGGCGGCGGCGACAGCATTAGTAGCATAACTGGGAATTTGGGCGCGATCGCGGTAGACACTCAACACATTAGAATTACCTCCTGTAAATTTTAAACCATTAACAATTGATACAATCGCCTGTACCCTTGTGAGATTATTTCCAGGGCGAAATGTGCCATCAGGAAAACCGCTAATAAATCCTGCTGTCGCTGCACTAAAAATAGCTGGTGCTGCCCAAAAATCAGGTTTGATATCGGTAAATTTACTAGCTTGACTACTGCTGGGTAACTGAAAAGTTTTCGCCAACACCGCCGCATATTGGGCGCGGGTAATGGGTGCATTCGGCCTAAATGTGCCATCAGGAAAACCGCTAATTGCCCCTCGGCTAACTAAGGCTTCCACAAACACCGCCGCCCAATGTCCCGCCAAATCAGGAAAACTGCTACTTCCGGTAACTATTCTTGGACTATCATCAGTGGCGGCGACGAAATTGACTTGCCCTTTGACGAAGGTGGGGTTTAATTGATTACCCGCAGAAACTAAAGGTTGGGCGGCTGCATTTTGTAAATCAAACTCGCCATTATCTTGAAAGATATTCGCGCCAGCATCTTGGCTATTACCCAAATCTGGGACAGCATTAGCATTAACCAACAAGCCACCTTGGGCATTTTTACTGATGGAATTTTGCCGCAATACCGGACGGGCATCACGAGAAAGAGCGATCGCAGTCCGATTCTCTGATAACTTATTATTGGCAATTAATGGTGCGGCTGAGTCTGTAATCGCTATCCCCAATGGATTTTTTTGAAAAGTGTTGCGTAATATCTCCCCTTTACTATTCCGCGCCATAAACAACCCACTGGCGGCATTTTGGACAAACACATTATCTAAAATGGCGGGTTTGGCATTGCCGGTAATAAATATTCCTTCTCTTCCACAACCAGTAAAGGTATTGTTAGCCAAATAAGGAGTTGATGACTCTATCCATACCCCAGTACCCTTAGCATTGGGATTTGTCACACTCACACCCATCAAACTGGCATCACCCAGCAATAACAACGTGATATTCTGGACGCTAAAAGTCGGGCTTTGATATTCACCCCCGCCAGAAATGATAATTCCTGCACCTTTATTCAGTTCATTACCAATGACTGTTACCCCCGCAGTTAACACCAAGGGAAACTGTTCACCGTTAGCCGCGCTGTAGGTACCTGGTGACAGCTGAATAATTATCGGTGTTGTGGTTCTTAAAGCACGGGTGAGGCTTCTAAACGGGTTCAACCTTGAACCATCATTAGTATCTTTCCCCGTTACAGGGTTGACATAGAGAGTCGCCACGAGGGTGGAGTTTACCATTGGTTGTTGAGATGCAATCACGGTATGAATAATAACTTATCTCATATCTTGCACTAGGCGAATTTCATTCGTTGGGGTTGGGTGATCAAACTACAAATATAGTTTGGGCAAAGAACGGGGTAAACTGAACAGGACTTACGCACAAAGATTATCTGTGGAGATTGGGTGTAAGGGTGAAAGGGTTTGGGGTGTAAGGATTTTGAATAAGTACACCCCTATACCCCTAAACCCTCACCAAAACCATTGATTTTTCGTTTTGATGCGTAAGTCCTACTGAATATTCTTTACTTCACATTTTGCACCCAGCGACTTCCATGCTTGGGACTAGGTGCTTAACTTTATCCCGTAAAATATCTATGATTGCAAGTATAGAAAGTTCTACTAATCAAGAGTTAGTTGGTTTTATTTGGAGTATTGCAGACAAACTGCGTGGCCCTTATCGTCCACCCCAGTACCGCCGGGTGATGTTACCTTTGATTGTGTTGCGGCGGTTGGATGCGGTTTTGGAACCGACGAAGCAAGCGGTGTTAGAGGCTAAGGCGAAATATGCGGCGATGGGTTTGGAGGGTGAGGCTTTTGAGAAGGCGATCGCAAAAGTTGCCATTGGGGGCGATCGTCAACAACCGTTGTATAATCTCAGTGAGTTTACCTTTCAAAAATTATTAGGCGATCCTGATGGCATTGCTAGTAATTTAAGGGCTTATATTAACAGTTTCTCACCCAGAGCTAGGGATATTTTCGAGAAATTTGATTTTGATAGTGAAATTCAAAAGCTCGATGAGAGTAATCGGCTATATCTAATTATTAAAGAGTTTTGTAAGCCTGATATTGATTTATCACCGGCGAAACTTTCTAATTTACAAATGGGTTATCTATTTGAAGAATTAGTCAGGAAATTTAACGAACAAGCCAACGAAGAAGCCGGAGACCACTTTACCCCCCGTGAAGTCATTCGGCTGATGGTGAATCTGGTTTTTTGTGACGAACAAGATATCTTTAAACAAGGGATTTATCGCACAGTTTACGACCCCACAGCCGGAACAGGGGGAATGTTATCTGTGGCAGAGGAATATATTAAAAAGCAAAATTCAGCAGCGAATTTAGGGTTATTTGGGCAAGAATATAATCCTGAATCTTATGCGATTTGCTGTTCTGATTTACTGATTAAAGATGAGCCGATTAACAATCTTGTTTATGGCGATACCTTGGGAGTAAAAAACGCCAAAACCAAAAGTAATAATTTTTTACCTTATGATGGTCATCCTGATAAACAGTTTCACTATATGTTTGCTAATCCGCCTTTTGGGGTGGAATGGAAACCAGAAGAAGATTTTGTTAAAGATGAGTATGAAAATTTAGGGTTTAATGGGCGTTTTGGGGCTGGTTTACCGCGCATTAATGATGGCTCATTGTTGTTTTTACAACACATGATATCGAAAATGCACTTATCGCCAGAAGTAGGGGGCGATGGTTCGCGGATTGCCATTGTGTTTAATGGTTCGCCTTTATTTACCGGGGATGCGGGGAGTGGAGAAAGTAATATTCGCCGTTGGATTATTGAAAACGACTGGTTAGATGCAGTGGTGGCGCTACCCGATCAGATGTTTTATAATACCGGAATTTTTACTTATATTTGGTTGGTAACAAATAAAAAAGCTGCTCATCGTCGGGGAAAGGTGCAGTTAATTGATGGTACGCGCCATTTCCAGAAAATGAAAAAGAGTTTGGGTAATAAGCGCAATGAATTATCCCCAGAACATATTGCGGAACTGGTGCGGTTGTATGGGGATTTTGAGCATAATGATATTAGTGAAGTAGAGTCAGACGGACAGATAGAAAAGCGGGTTTGCTCGAAGATTTTTGATAATCATAAGTTTGGATTTCTTAAAATTACGGTAGAACGTCCGTTGCGGTTAAACTTTCAGGCGAGTGAGGAACGTTTGGCTAGGTTATCTGAACAAAAAGCATTTCAGGATTTAGCAACGAGTAAGAAGCGTAAAGATGCGAAGGTACAACAGTTAGAAATTGAGATGGGTGAAAATCTGCAAACTCAAATTATCGATGCGTTGCAGAAATTGGATGGGGGTAAACTTTATCTGTCGCGTAGTGAGTTTGAAAAAGACCTAAATCGGGTGTTAAAAAATGCAGGGTTAAGTTTAAAAGCTCCTGTCAAAAAGGCGATTTTAGCAGCTTTGGGAGAGACAGATACAGAAGCGGAAATCTGCTTTGATGCGAAGGGGAATCCTGAACCGGATAGTAATTTACGAGATACGGAAATTGTAGCTTTACCGGATGATATTACCTTGCCGTTACCGTTGGGGTATGACAAGGATGCAAGTGTAAATGAATTGGTTAAGTTGGTAAAGGAGCATTGTGAGGCATATTTGAAAGCGGAAATATTGCCCCATGTACCGGATGCTTGGATTGATTTTGATAAGACTAAGGTAGGGTATGAGATTCCGTTAAATCGTCATTTTTATGTATATCAGCCGCCTCGTCCTTTGGATGAAATTGAGAGTGATATTAAGTCTTTAGAAGCGGATATTATGGCGATGTTGGGGGAAGTGGTTTAAGAATCAAAAGATCCCCGACTTCTTAAAGAAGTCGGGGATCTGAGCCTAGTAGTGGTTTAAGGATAAAATAAAAATGTAGGCTTAGGAGATTTACAAATTATGCAAATCACAATTAATTTACCAGATAAATTAACAGAGAAGATACAAGAGCAATTGGGTAATTTACAACAAAAGATAATTGCAAGCCTTGTATTAGATGCTTTCCGAGAAGGCTTGATTGATTTTGATGAATTAAAAGATATGCTCAATTTCTTTTCTGATGCGGAATTGAATGATTTTTTAAGACAAAATAATATGCTTCATTCTGGAGGCATACTTAATTTATATGGTGCTTGTCCTGATCTTGATTTGGTAGATGACGATCTAGGGATTTCTGATGATATGGATGATTTGACTGGAGATTTTGATGAATAAAAATGCTGCGATCTATTTAATAGATACGAATGTTTGTATTAGGTATTTGAATGGTAGATCGTCTAGTATCAAAAATCACATAGATACTTTAGAGATTAATAAAATTGCAGTCTGTTCTGTGGTGAAAGCTGAGTTATTTTATGGCTCTTTGAGGAGTAACAATACTCAAAAAAATTTAAAAGTTCAAAAATCATTTTTGCAGCAGTTTGTATCTCTACCATTTGATGATCATTGTGCGGAAATTTATGGCACTGTTCGGGCAGATTTAGCCAATAAAGGAACTCCAATTAGTTTAAATGATTTACAAATAGCTTCTATTGCTTTGGCGAATAATTTAATTTTAGTTACTCATAATGTTAGGGAATTTAGCAGAGTTAACGGGTTACAGATTGAAGATTGGGAAGTTATGTAATGGGTAAGTATCAGGGTTATGGAAAGTATAAAGATTCTGGGGTTGAGTGGTTGGGGGAGATTCCTGAGCATTGGGAAGTTTGTCATATTAAAAGAGTGGCGAATGTTTCTTATGGTGTTGGCGGAGAAATTGATAAGGGTTTAACAGATGGTGTAAACCTACTTTCATTACCTAATGTCACTCAAGATGGAGTTTTAATAATTGATGATTTTGGATTTTGTGAATTAAACGAACAAGAAAAGGAAAAAGTTTTATTGCAAAAAGGCGACCTCTTATTTAATTGGAGAAATGGAAGTTCATCACATTTAGGAAAAACAGCTTATTTTGATTTAGATGGGGAATGGACTCATGTTTCATTCCTATTAAGACTTAGATTTAATGCTATCGAATCTGATTCCAAATATTTTCAATATATGTTAAATGGATTGAGAATAACTGGATTTTTTATGGTTTCAAAAGCAGGTGTAAATAACACTTTTAATCTAAACGAACTTAACAATTTAAAAGTTATTTATCCGCCACCGGATGAGCAGAAGGCGATCGCCCGCTTTCTCGACTATAAAACCAAACAAATAGACGACCTCATCGCCAAGAAAGAAGCCCTCATTGCAAAACTCGACGAAAAACGCACCGCCCTCATCAGTCACGCTGTCACCAAAGGACTAGATCCAACCGTCCCGATGAAAGATTCTGGGGTTGAGTGGCTAGGTGAAATTCCTGAGCATTGGAGTTTAATATTATTGCGACTAAGATATCTAATTGAACTAGGAAAAATGCTAGATCAACGAAGAATATCAGGAGATTATCTAGTTAAATATTTAAGAAATGTTGATGTGCAATGGGATTTTATTAATCAAAATGACTTGCCAGAAATGGATATTAATCCGAACGAGTATGAAAGGTACTTAGTAAAAAATGGTGACTTATTGGTATGTGAGGGAGGAGAGTCAGGAAGGTCAGCTATTGTTCAAGGTGTTGATGGCATTTTAGGCTTTCAAAAAGCAATACATCGTCTTAGGGTGATTGGAACAGAAGAAATTCCTAGGTTTTTATTCTATACATTCTATTATTTAGTCAAGCTTGGTGTTTTTGTTGCTGAAGGAAATCCCAATACAATTACCCATTTGACCGTGGAGAAATTAAAGCTATATAGACTACCAAGACCACCCAAAAAAGAGCAACAAGCAATAGTCACTTACTTAGATCATAAAACAGCCGAAATAAAGCAACAAAAAGCCAAGATTCAACAAGCCATTGAACTATTAAAAGAATATCGCACTGCCCTCATTACCAACGCCGTCACAGGTAAAATAGACGTGCGCCAAGTCCCCATCCCCTAACCCCAGAAACCACCATGACACAAATCACCCTTGCAGAACTTCCCGAAACCGTCCAAAACCTAATTAACCAAGCGCAAAAAACAGGCGAACCCCTCACCATCATCCAAAATGGTGTTCCCTTAGCCATCATATCCCCCATAAAGAAAAAATCCCTTTTAGAAACCTTTTCTACCCTTGAACCATTGGATGAAGAGTTTCCCGATGTAGATGAAGGATTATTACCCTTAGAGGATGTTTGAAAAGTTTTTGGCTGTGACTTTAAGTACATTCTGATCCCCCCTAACCCCCCTTAAAAAAGGGGGGAACAAGAATCAAAGTCCCCCTTTTGAAGGGGGATTTAGGGGGATCTAAAGTGTTTTGCTACTAACGAGAGGACTTTTCAAACGTCCTCTTAGATGATATTGAGTTGTAAAAATTAGTTATTAATAACGCCGTGTGCAATTGTATCTTAGACCTAACCCCCAACCCCTTCCCTACAAGGGAAGGGGAGCAAAATTCAAAGCCTATCTCCGTTTCGGGGAGAGGTTTGGAGAGGGGTTATAAAAATCAGTTCACATCGCATTATTTATACTTGTTATCTTCAAACACCATCAATGATAGACCACGATAGATTATTTAAAGAATTAATTCAAACCTTCTTTTGGGAATTTATAGAACTATTTCTACCAGAAGTATTAGACTACGTAAATAAAGACAGCCTCATATTTTTACCAGAAGAAATCTTTACAGATGTCACCTCTGGAGACAAAAGAAAAATCGACTTATTAGCCCAAGTCAAATTTAGAAAACAAGATACATATTTTCTAATTCATCTCGAAAATCAAGCATATAATCAAAAAGAATTTGAACGGCGGATGTTTCATTACTTCGCTCGTTTAGATGCCAAATATTTATTACCAATCTTCCCCATAGTTATCTTTTCCTACGACGAACCCAAACGCCCAGAAAAAAGTCAATATACAGTTAACTTTCCTAACAGAAAAATCCTGGAATTTAATTACATCGCTATTCAACTAAATAACCTCAACTGGCGCAACTTTTTAAACCAGCCAAACCCCGTTGCGGCTGCATTAATGGCAAAAATGGACTTTAAACCAGAAGAAAGAGTCCGAGTTAAACTAGAATGCTTAAGGATGTTAGTAACCTTGCAGTTAAACCCTGCTAAAATGGAACTAATTTCCGGCTTTATTGACACCTATCTCCGATTAAACGCTACAGAAGAACAAGCACTTGATACCGAATTAAAACAAGCTAACTTAGTAGAAGAGGAAGGAATCATGGAAATTGTCACCAGTTGGATGGAAAAGGGAATTGAAAGAGGAATTGAAAGGGGAATTGAAAGGGGAATTGAACAAGGGGAACAAAAAATTGTTAAAAGACAACTAAAACGACGCTTTAATAATATTGATTCTAGCTTAGAAAGCCGGATTGATTCTTTATCTGTAGAGCAAATAGAAAACCTAGCAGATGCAATTTTTGATTTCCAATCTGTAGAAGATTTGATAAATTGGTTAGACCAACAAAATTGATGAAATATTTATTGAATCATAAACTAAGAGGTTATTTATCAAGAAAAAATAAAATTATTGTAGTGGCGTGACAAGCCTTAAATGTTGCATTATAAATTTCTTGTGGGATGGGCTTCTAGCCCGTCCGGTGCGGGCAGGATGCCCACACCACAAGAGTCATTTTTATGCTCTATTTTAGCCTTGCCACGCCACTACATATATATACTACATATACTTTTAAACGCAGAGTTTTCGCTCTGAGTTTATGCTTATACTTGATTATGTTTATACTTCATACCTCATGCACACGGAAGATAAATTTGAGGACATTATTGAACGAGAACTCCTGCAAATTAGTGGCTATCACCAAGGTAAAGCAAACGAATACGACGCAGATACAGCCCTTTTCCCCAGCGAAATCATCAACTTTATCCAAACCACCCAACCTAAACAATGGGAACGCCTAGCCAGCACCAGTGATGCTGAGAAAATTATTATAGATAGCCTCACCAAAGAACTCAAAAGCCGAGGAATGCTGGATGTTCTGCGAAATGGCTTCAAATGCTATGGTAAAACCCTGCGAGTTGCTTACTTCCAGCCCAACACAGGGATGAACCCGGAAACCTTGGCACTTTATGAAAAAAATCGCCTCACCATCACCCGCCAAGTTACTATCAAAACCGGACGCATTCCCGATATTCTCCTCAGCATCAACGGTTTACCTATTGCAACTATCGAACTGAAAAACCCCTTCACCGGGACAACTTACCAAAATGCTATTCATCAATATAGAACGGAGAGAGACCCCAAAGACCCGCTATTTGCGTTTAAACAACGGTGCTTAGTTCATTTCGCTGTAGATACAGAAGAAGTTTGGATGACTACTAAGTTGGCTGGGGAAAGTACTTATTTTTTACCCTTAAATAAAGGTAATCATCACGGTGCGGGTAATCCCCCTGGGGATAATGAAGAGTATCGCACTAGTTATTTTTGGTTAGAAGTTTTACAAAAAGATAGCCTTTTGGATATCTTAGCCCGGTTTTTACATATCGAAATCAAAGAAACTAAAATTCCTACCGCCACTGGGGTTAATTACCAGAAAAAAGAAACCCTTATTTTCCCCCGCTACCATCAACTTGATGTAGTGCGTAAACTCATCACCCACGCCAAACAAAATAAAGCTGGGCATAATTATTTAATTCAACATTCAGCAGGTTCAGGAAAATCAAATTCTATCGCTTGGTTAGCCCATCGCCTCGCTAACCTCCACGACAACCAAGACGAAAAAATCTTTCATACTGTTGTCGTCATCACGGATCGCACCGTATTAGATCAACAACTGCAAAACACTATCTATCAATTTGAGCATAAAGCCGGAGTTGTCCAGAAAATTGACGAAAACACCCAACAACTCGCCACAGCCCTCAGCGACGGTGTACCGATTATTATTTCGACAATTCAGAAATTTCCTTTCATTACTAAAGCCATTGAGACTTTAGCGAAAAAAGGTAAAACCATAGACATTACTACTAAAAATAAACGCTTTGCGGTCATCGTTGATGAGGCGCATGGTTCCCAAACCGGAGAAACCGCCGCCGAACTCCGCAAAATTTTAAATAAAGATGGTATTGAATCTGCGATCGCCGCCCAATTGCTGGAAGATGAATTAGAGGAAGATGATCTCAGCGATGCAGCCAAACAACAACTCCTTAAAGAACAACTCACCCGCACCAAGCAACCCAACCTCAGTTACTTCGCTTTTACCGCCACTCCCAAACACAAAACCCAACTTGTCTTCGACGAACCAGGGGAAAACGGCCAAGTTCCCTTTCATCTCTACACCATGCGCCAAGCGATTGAGGAAGGCTATATTAAGGACGTTTTAGCGAATTACACCTGCTACGATCGCTATTACGAACTTGTCCACACTGCACAGGATGACCCTAATTTACCACGTCGCCAAGCAGCAAAGGCTGTTGCCCGATTTGTTGAACTTCATCCCCACAATATCGCTCAAAAAGTAGAAATTATCATTGAACATTTCCGCAACCATACCCGCCATAAAATTGGCGGTAGGGCGAAAGCAATGGTTGTCACCAGTTCCCGCGAACAAGCGGTTAAATATAAACGGGCTTTTGATAGATATATTCAAGACAAAGGCTATAGCGATATTAAATCCCTTGTGGCTTTCTCCGGTTCTATTATCCTTGATGAATTACCTGGACAAACATTTACTGAAGTCAACATGAATGGTGGCATCAAAACTTCAGAAATTCCTGATAAATTTGCTAGTGATGCTTATCAAGTGCTGCTTGTCGCTAACAAATTTCAAACCGGATTTGACCAGCCTTTGCTGCATACAATGTTTGTGGATAAACGACTTGATGGCGTGCAAGCTGTCCAGACTTTATCTCGCCTCAACCGTACCACTACAGGGAAAGAAGATACTTTCGTCTTAGATTTTGTCAACAAACCCGATGATATCTACAAAGCTTTTAAACCCTACTACGAAGAAACTCCCGTTGGCGAAAGCGCCGACCCGCAACAATTAAATGATTTGTCTTACCAGCTTTACGAATGGCAACTTTTTAGCCACGACGATGTAAACCAGTGGTGTGAAATTTGGTTTCGTCCGAAAACTTCTCTTACCGGAAGCGAACACAAAAAATTAAATACATTACTAGACCCAATTATTGAAAATTATAAAGCTCTCCCAGACGCAGAGAAAGAACTATTTAAAACACAACTTAGCAGCTTCCGCAATCTCTACCTATTCCTTGCTCAAATTATTCCTTATCAAGATTCTGAACTAGAAAAGCTTTATGCTTACGGGCGATTTCTCCTCAAGAAATTACCCCGCAGTCTCCAAGCTCCTAAAATAGATTTATCTGGGGATATTGAACTTAAATTTTATCGCCTGGAAAAAATCAGCGAAGGGAAAATAGATTTAACCGCAGGACAAGCCGAACCATTACGCGGTGCGATCGCCGTCGGAACTCGTCAGCCAGATAAAGAAGTCCCGCTATCCCAGCTAATTGACACCCTTAACGAACGCTTTGGTACTAACTTTACTGTAGCAGACCAGCTATTTTTTGAGCAGATTACCGAAACTGCGATCGCTAATGATTCCATTAAACAAGCGGCTCAAGTCAATACAAAAGAAAACTTTGCCCCGGTTCTAGACAAGCATCTGGAAAATCTATTTATCGAACGCATGGATGGTAACGAAAAAATCTTCATGCAAGTGATGAATAGTGAAGAGTTTAAAGCAGTTGTGTTTGAGAAATTACTATCCAGTATTTATGAGAGTATCAAAAGCGAACAGTTAGATTAGTAGATGAGGTGCGGGTGCGATCGTATAAATATACTTTGCTGATGTTGAATAAACTAGGACTTACGCAAACACTCTCTCCAACTCTTATAACTTCGTGTCCTTTGCGTCCTTTGCGGTACCCTGCGGGAAGCCGCTTGCGCGTCTACGTTTCTTCATACTTTTGCGTAAGTCCTGTAAACGTAAAATTATACACATCTTCACTAAACTAATTTTTTTCAGCCTCAGTCCTACACCTGTGTAAAATAACTAGGCAGATCAGCAACAGGTATCAAAAAATATGGTTAACCCTAAGATTGGCATTATTGGCGGTAGTGGACTATATAAAATGGCCGCCTTGCAGAATGTCGAAGAAGTGCAAATCGAAACCCCCTTCGGTTCCCCTTCCGATGCTGTAATTGTAGGAACACTAGAAGGAACGCAGGTAGCTTTTTTGGCACGTCATGGGCGCAATCATACCTTATTACCTTCCGAATTACCTTTTCGTGCCAACATCTATGCAATGAAAAAATTGGGTGTAGAGTATTTAATTTCGGCTAGTGCGGTGGGTTCTTTAAAAGCCGAAGCCAAACCATTAGATATGGTAATACCAGACCAGTTTATCGATCGCACAAAAAATCGCATTTCCACCTTTTTTGGGGAAGGAATTGTGGCGCATATTGCCTTTGGTGATCCGATTTGTCACAATTTAGCTGGAGTTTTAGCAGAGGCGATCGCATCTCTCAATTTACCAGATGTTACCCTACATCGCGGCGGCACATATATCTGTATGGAAGGGCCAGCATTTTCCACCAAAGCCGAATCTAACCTGTACCGCAGTTGGGGCGCAACAGTAATTGGGATGACCAACTTACCCGAAGCCAAATTAGCCAGAGAAGCCGAAATTGCCTACGCAACCTTAGCACTAGTCACCGATTACGATTGTTGGCATCCAGATCATGATAGCGTCACAGTCGAGATGGTAATTGGTAACTTGCAACGCAACGCCGTCAACGCCCAAAAAGTAATACAAGAAACTGTCCGCCGTTTGAGTAAAAATCCCCCACCCAGCGACGCACACTCAGCCTTGAAATATGCAATTTTGACTCAGTTAGATAAAGCACCAACAGCCACCAAAGAAAAATTACATCTATTGTTACAAAAGTATTTATAAATGTAGGTTGGGTGAAGCACAGCGCAATTCAACCTTGTATATTGAGGGAAGTAATGAGTAATGAGTCATAACTTTACTTATTACTCATTACTTAATACTCATGGGACAACTAGAATGGGATGATCAACAATTTCGGAGTCTGTGGCTGAAATACAATCCTGGAATAATTGATGATTTGTATGTCTATTGAACTGAGACTGTTAAAAGTTAATTACAATACACTCCATGACATTGAATCATTCTTAATTCAATGGGCTGAGAATTATGATGGAGGAACTGATGATTCTTTTGAAGTTAATAACGGTTTTCCAGAGGTATTATATTTTCTGCTGACTGGTTCAACTGACATATCAGCAGCATGGTTCAGTGATTCTAAATTATTAGTCCAAGAAATATCAATACCGAACTATGAAAATGTTTTGTTGGTTGATGCTTTAGCTGGCGGAAGATGTTTAAAATCATTACGTTCTCATGGACTGATAGCAACTTGTTTAACAGTTGAACAGGTTCAGGAAGTTGCTCAAGCTTTGTCTAAAATTGCTCAAGAAGATTTAGCATCACGTTGGGATGCTTTAAATCTATTCGCTAGTGCAGAACGTCGTAAAATAATTGGTAGTTTGGAGAAGTTACAACCAAACTTTAGGAACTTGGAACAGTCTGTAGAGAACATTGAAGATTTCTCTGAATATTTTATCAACGAATTTGTTGCTTACTATATTAATGCTGCTCAAAATAATATGGGAATTGTAATTCTTGATTGCACTTAAGAGGATGTTTTAAAACATCCTCTTAGTTAGTATGAATCATACATTTGTAACTGATTTGTGACACATACTCATTTAATTAAGTGTCCATAATACTATTATTTTCAATTTGTTTCTTGAATTTGTAGGCGGATAGTGTGATCAGTTGTTCCACTCAGTTGCAGTTCCATAATTTCTGTACCGAGGGGTTCAATGGAACTGAGAAGAGAGCGCAGGTTTGGCGTACTTGCACCTGTATCGACATACAATCTATCGGCTAAACTGCTGATGCGTTTCCATGTCATGTATAACTTGCCAATCATTTGTTCCATTTGCGATGCTTGATTGACTAAATCAGCTGCAACGCTTAAACAGCCGACTCTGTGCGCTTCTTCTAAGGCGGTTTCTATGTCTACATCTTCTTTAACTAGTGCTTGGACTTGTGCCGCAGATTTGAGATATTTGGCTAACTGACGCGCTTCTGTAGTTACTTGCTTGATGGTGTCTACGTCAGGGTTGGCAATAATTTCTTTTTGAATAAATTTTTGGTGCTGTTCTGGTAACTTTTCCATTTCCTTTACCAATGGCGCAATGTAGCGGGGTGGTAAGGAATTATCTGCGGCTTTTACCTTGACTGGTTCCGGGATTAAATCGGAAGACATCGCCATCCATTCATCGGTGAGTTGGCGGACTTCGCGCCGGGTGATGCGATCGCCTTTTTGGGCGGCTTCACTCACCATTTGCTGTACTTCTGGGGCAGATTTCGCCGTTTCGACAAAGGCGCGTTTGCTAAAGTTATTGACTGCGGCTGGTTCTAGCCTACCTTCTTCTAAAAGGGTATCGGCACTGTTGGCTAGTTGAATCCAAGAATAAGCTTGGCTCTTGCTAATTTCTCTTTCTTTTAGCCATTTGAGAAAGCCAGTACCCCGTCCATCGCCGCCTTTTTTTTCTCTGTCGCGCACAGCCCTTAAAATTCGTCCCCGCCAAATTTCTGTTTGCAGATCAAAGCGATCGCATACTTGCCAAGCTATATCTAACTGCTGTAAAAAATCAGACTCAGGAATTTGCTCATCTTCTGGGTCTGGTAGTTCAAAACTAAGATCAGTAGGCTGTTGTAGGGCAGCAGCAAGGTCATTAATAGCGTCGGTATCTTGCACGGTGGATGACTGACTAAAATATGCGTCGGCTTATTATGACACAATCTTTAGGGAGTGGGAAATAAGATACAGATCAGCTAGTACAAGCCTAGTTTGACGAAACTCAAAAATATTACTTAGCTAATTGGCGTTGACGTTGCGATCGCTACATGACATCTTTGATGAAACAAAAGAGCGATCGTCGGGATTAGATGTGATTGAGCATCAACTAACAAACTCTTTATGACGGATGCTGATTACTGCGTATATTCAGCGACGTAAATATAATTTCGTTCCAGCAATATGCCAAGATTTTTCAAGTTAATCATCAATATAGTATGTTTGGGAGCATTGCTAATCTTATGCCAACAAGTCTGGGCGCAAGAATGGCAACCTGTACGTGGTGGCATTCCCTTTGGTATTAGTGGTATAGCTTTGTTAGGACAACAAAATAATTCTCTAGAATTTTTGATTGTCCATGATAACAAACAAAAAAATCAAGGTCGCCTAGCAACTATTAAGATTCAAAGTAAAAATGCCCCTGAGTATTTACCTTTAAATTGGCAAAATAATCTAGCGTTACCAATAGATTTAGAAGCTTTAACCTCTGTTCCCAAAAACAGTAATGATTTTATTGCTTTTGCTAGTTCAGGAAAAGCCTATCATTTAAAATTCCAGCCTAATAGTAAAACTATTTCTGTAATTAAAGAATTTAGTCTTTCAAATATTCCTCCAGAAAGTAACTTTGAAGCCTTTGCACTGCAAGATATCGATAACAAATTAGTTGCTGTTTGGGCGCATCGTGGTGAAGCAGAACAACCAGCAATTATTTATTGGGGAAAATTAGATTTACAAAAATATCAAATAACTACTCTTGGTTCTGCTAATTTTACAGTTCCCTTTCCTTTAGGAAATGTGCGGCATATTTCTGATTTAAAAATAGACTCTGCTGGAATTGTCTATGTCACTTCAGCCAGTGATGCAGGAGATGATGGCCCATTTCAATCAGCAGTATATGTTGCAGGTTACGTGGGATGGAGTGGTAATAAATTAGTTTGGCGGCAAAGTTCACAATTAGTTCCACTCCATCGCAGTGATTATCACAAAATTGAAGGTATGGAACTAGTACCCGGTATTGCAGGTGGATTAATTGTGGGTACTGATGATGAAAATTTTGGTTCCTATGTGTATATGGTAGGCGGAAGTAATTAAGGCAAACTTTGGCGGATGTAATGGTATAAGGGTGAAGGTCTTTTATACCCTTACACCCATTCACCCTTACACCCTCATTAACCTACACATTAAATAGGAATAACATCACATCTCCTTCTTGTACGATGTACTCTTTGCCTTCACTTCTAACTAAGCCTTTTTCTTTGGCACTTTTCATCGAACCACTTGCTACCAAATCATCATACGCAACAGTTTCAGCGCGAATAAATCCACGTTCAAAATCAGAGTGAATCACACCTGCGGCTTGGGGTGCAGACATACCAGCGTTAATTGTCCAAGCACGGCTTTCTTTGGGGCCGCTAGTGAAATAAGTCCGCAAACCTAACAAGGTATAAGTCGCGCGAATCAAAGATTTTAACCCGCCTTCTTTCACACCTAAAGATTCTAAGAAATCTGCTTTGTCTTCTTCAGCTAATTCCACTAATTCTGCTTCTACTTGAGCAGAAACGATGACGACTTGAGCATTTTCTTGTGAGGCAATTTGTCGGACTTTTTCGACAAATTCATTACCTGTAGCTAAGTCATCTTCTGAAACATTGGCAGCGTAAATAATCGGTTTACTGGTGAGCAGTCCTAGCCCTTGAATAATGGCTGCTTCTTCTTCATTTAAACTGACTTGACGGACAGATTTACCTTCGTTTAAGGCTGCTACTAATTTTTCGAGAACTGTAATTTCAAACTGAGCGTCTTTGCTGGTGCGGGCTTGTTTGCGGGTACGTTCAATGCGGCGTTCAATTTGGGCTAAGTCGGATAAACCGAGTTCTAAATTGATAATTTCAATATCCCGCGCTGGATCAACAGAACCAGCAACGTGGATAATATCATCATTCTCAAAACAACGTACCACATGAACGATCGCATCAACTTCTCGAATGTGGGATAAAAATTGGTTCCCCAACCCTTCACCTTGACTCGCACCTTTGACTAAACCGGCAATATCCACAAACTCAACACGGGCTGGGATAATTTGTACCGAACCAGCAATTTGCGAAAGCACGTTTAACCGCTCATCCGGTACTGAGACAACGCCGACATTCGGTTCAATCGTGCAGAAGGGAAAGTTAGCAGCCTCCGCTTTAGCATTGGCTACTAAGGCATTAAACAAAGTAGATTTTCCGACGTTGGGAAGTCCGACAATTCCGGCTCTTAGCATTTTGGATTTTAGATTTTAGATTTTGGCTCAAACTACTAAGATAATTCAAACAGGTTCAGGTATGGTTTGGGGAATTGGCCCAGGAACAGTTTGCGGAATTGGTGCAGGTACAGTTTCTGGTACAGGCCCCGGTATTGGTTGGGGAATGGGTGCAGGTACGGGTTCTGGCGCTGGTTGAGGAATTTTTGGTTCAGGCGTTGGTAGGGGGTTTGGTTGCGGTGTCGGAATTTGGGGGTCGGGAATTGAAATAGCTTGAATATCAATCATGGGTAGTTCTTAAATTACCTGACTTCCTCAAGCTAGATGATTACCCTTGATGCTGACATCTTCCTAAAAAGTGGGAAAAAATCTGAAGTATGAAGTCTAAAGTATGAAATAGAGCTTCAGATCCCCGACTTCTTTAAGAAGTCGGGGATCTTTTGTCTGCTATCTACCCTTGCAAAGCAAAGAAATTTTCAAACTTCTGCGGGGTGATATTCTTGCTGTCTTTCCACAAAAGTTTGGACGCGGTGGCGGTAGTTGCGGATGGTGTCGTCTACCCAATCGCGATCGCTACTATTGGCGTATAAATGTACTAATGGCTCACTGGCATCGGGTAAAACTAACAGCCAATTGTCATCGAATGGTTGACCAATTTTCACGCCATCGATGAGTTCGAGGTTTTGGGCTGGGTGGGTTTCTACTAAGTAGCGCATCAATGCACCCTTAGCAGTCCAAGGACAGCGAATTGTTTGGGTTCTGTGAATGACGCGGGGTAATTCGGAACGTGCAGTAGCCAGCGATCGCTCTTGAATTGTTAACATTTCTATTATTTTGGCGATGCAGAACATAGAATCAAACCCCGGATGCAGTTGCGGGAAAATAAAACCAGTATCACCACTACCACCCAGAACTACATTAGAATTTTTTTGGCAAGCTTCCATTAAAGCGGTTGGGTTAGCCTTCGTCCGAATCACTCTCCCATCATGGCGACGGGCGACTTGTTCCACCGCACTAGAGGCGTGAACTGGGACAACTACTGTACCTCTGGGATTAGATGTCAATATCATATCCACCATTAAGGCGGTTAACATTTCCCCACGAATGGGAAAGCCTGATTCATCAACTAAAATTAGCTGTTCGCCATTGGCTGAGACTTGCACACCAAAGTTAGCTTTCAGGGCTTCCACCACATGACCTAACTGGGTTAATAAGGCTTCGCGGTCAGCCGTAGTAACAGCGTGTTTATTTAAGCTGGCGTTGAGTACCACTGCATCCGCACCGAATTTATCCAGCATTTGGGGTAAAACTGCCCCAGAGACAGCATAAACATAGTCAATGACGATTTTGGCACGACTGTTGGTGAGGGTAGAAACGTGGAGAAGTTTTTCAAAGGCGGTGCAGTAACTGTCAATAACTTGACTGGGATAAGCGACATCGCCAACTTCATGAATCAACGCCCGACGCATATCTTCTTTAAAATATGCCCCTTCAATTTTCTTTTCTTGGGCTTTGGAAATATTAATCCCTTTGCCATCCATGAATTCTATTAAGATGTAGTCGGGGCGATCGGGATGGACTCTGACATGGATACCGCCAGCCACCGACATCATCGGAATAACCGTCCGGGCGATGGGGATAGCGGTAGCATCAAGGTTTTGAATATCAACCCCTACAGACATTAAACCGGCAATTAGCGATCGCGTCACCATCCGCGAAATGTTCCGTTGGTCTCTCGATACTGTAACTTTGGAACCTGGTTTTAAAATCGAACCATAAGCCGAACCTAAGCGCACCGCAAATTCTGGGGTAATGTCGATATTTGCCAAACCTTGTACGCCACGTTGACCAAACAAGTTGCGTTGGGCAGTATTCCCCCAAATCAAGTTGATGTTTAAAATTGCACCAGACTCTATTTTCTTACTCGGCCAAACACGCACACTAGTACTAATTTGCGCTTCTTCTCCCACCGTAGATAACGAACCCACTACCGCAGCTTCTAATACATGGGCGCGACGGTCTACACGGCTACCACGGGAAATCACACAGGCACTTAATTGGGCTTCTTCACCAATAAACGCCCCATTCCACACAATTGGACGCTTCAGGTTAGCATCAGCCCCAAGAGTGACGTTATCACCAATGACTGTTCCAGCTTCAATTTGAACTCTCGCCCCAATGCGGCAATTATCGCCAATCATGGCAGGAGTTTCAATATGGGCTGTTGCATCGATAAAAGTATTCTGTCCTACCCAAACACCAGGCGAAACTTCTTCATAAGCAAATTCGAGTTTTACCTTCCGGTCTAAAGCATCATATTGTGCTTCCCGATAAGCATCTAAATGGCCGACATCGCACCAGTAACCTTGGGCGATATAGCCATACATCGGCTCATTTTTGGCTAAAAGTAATGGAAACAAATCTTTAGAGAAATCTGTTTCGGTATTAGCTGGTAAATAATCTAAAACTTCGGGTTCAAGAATGTATGTCCCGGTGTTGACTGTATCGGAAAAAATTTCGCTTGTAGATGGTTTTTCTAAAAATCGTTTAATTTTACCTTCTTCGTCGGTAATGACGACCCCAAATTCAATGGGGTTAGGAACCCTAGTTAAAATCAAAGTGGCTTTTGATTGTTTTTGTTTATGAAATTCAATTGCTGCTGTTAAATCAAAATCTGTGATGCTATCGCCACTAATTACTAAAAAAGTTTCATCTAGTAGTTCGGCAATATTTTTCACGCAGCCCGCAGTCCCCAACGGCTGATCTTCTTCCACAGCGTAGGTCATTTGTACGCCAAAATCGCTACCATCTTGAAAGTAGTCACGCAAGACATCGGGTAAATAATGTAATGTGGCAATGACTTCGGTGATTTGATGTCTTTTGAGCAGATTGATAATATGTTCAGCAATGGGTCGATTGAGAATCGGCACCATTGGTTTAGGTAAATCACAAGTTAAAGGACGAAGCCTTGTTCCGGAACCGCCTGCCATCAGTACTGCACGCATAAATCCTCCTAAGATTATTTGCAGCCTTAACTGCTTGTAAACCTATGAAAATATTTCGGTTTTATTTTTAGTGTCTTATAGATGTTCTGAGTTTAGGAACTTCCACAAGAGACATCTACGAAGTGTTAAGCATATTTACTCAACACATTAGCCTGTCTAGAAAAATAAAGAAATGTTTCTAAAAATCGAGTTTATTTATTATGCCAGTTTCCTATACTGTTGCGGTAGCAAGAAAGTAGAAAAAAGAACATAAAAATCTAGAATAGTATATTCTTTTTATTTTTATAATTTAGCTTCCTGGTTAAATAGCAACAATGTTGGATGTTAATTTACACTGGAATCAGAGAAGATGCGATCGCATCCTCAACAGGTCAGAAAATCAATACTAAATTCTCGCTTGTTAGTATAAATTAATAATTGTTGAGAGATTTTGATAAATCTTAACTTAAAATCAGCCAGTACTGAATGGAGTTCCTGAAAATGAGCAAATTAATCGTCTTTGTTTTGCTAGTAGGTTATGTCGGTTTAGGTTGGAAGTTTTGGAAGGGATTTACCAGGACTAACTTTACACCATCCTTACTCAATCGGGTTGCTTTATCTTTGTTATGGCCTGTTTTATTTATCGCTAATCAATCCTATCGCCGCAATTTTAGAAAAGCGTTGAAGGGATAGGTGTTAATTTTAAATTTACCAGTATCGACCTGTAGCGATCGCCTATATCTTAAAAAAGTTTAGTGAGTAGTTTCTTGAAATTCCAGAGTTTTAGACCCCCGACTTCTTAAAGAAGTCGGGGGTCTTGTACTTAACCAATAGGTAAATTGCCTGGGTTAACTGCGTGAATATATTCACTACCAGAATGTGGTCTACCACGTTTATATCTGGCTTCTTCAGGATTACCCCATCCTAGCTGTAAAATCATCTCTAAAAAGTTAGGATTTTCCCACTTCCATAAACTTGCCCACTCAGTTCTGTGAGCAATTCTTTGGATATCATCTGTAGTAATTTGTTGATATTGCTTACTGTTATTAAAACTTAAATATAAATCCATATCACTGGTTACTTCATACCAAAACTTCAATATCGCATCTTTGGCAGATTGTAATATGGCGATATCACTAGTCAACCCTACTAATTCGGTATCTACTTCTGGATAGCGCAAAGTTTTGCCTTTGACTGTCATTTCGCGCCAGACAATACCGGAAACATGATGTTCTCTTTGATAGTTGTGAATAGCCGCTTTAAAATCTTGATAGGCAGTAAACTTTTGGAACCCCTCGGTTCTGATAAACTGGTCTATTACAGGATTGCCAGAGACTGTTACTTCTAACTTCAGACGCTCTCCTTTTAGACAAGCTTGGCGTTCGGCTGCCAAAATTTGGATTAGCTCTTCGGTAGTGTAAACTTTTGACATTAGTTATTTAGTCAAGGGTCAATAGTCAATAGTTTTGAACTATGAATTTCCGTATGTGTGAAAATTGGTTATTTCAACATTATCCTTTGCTTGATTGGTGATGCAGTAGCCCACAGTACTAAAAATTAGGGTAGACCATCTCAGTCTACCCTGGCAGTTATTTGGCTAACTCACTGCTAAATTCATTAAAGGAACGGCGCTTTAATTCTACTGATTCAGAGCGCGGTAATAAATCAAACACTTCTCGGAATTTATCGTCTATTTCCTCAAAGGGTACTTGACCTTTTTTATTTAACAATACTTGCCCTGATTGGTTAAACACCACAACTTGAGGCACACCCCCAGAATAGTAATATCCTGGTTCTGTGGGATCATATTTTTCTTTGACTGGAATTGTATCAACATCAATCGGGATGATCTCTGCTACTCGTCCGTAAAACTCTTGGACACGAGAAATTACAATGGCATATTTTTTGCAATCGCTACTGTCATCCACATAAAATGCTAAAAATGCAGGTTTATGTTCTGTTAAAGTCTGTGCGAGTGTCTGTCTGGGTGGAACTAAGGAACCATTGCCAGCATAAACGACAAACATATTGCCATCATAATTATCATCATTAATACCAGCATAAGCCGGTTGAATACTGAACATCAGTAAACACACAAGCAATAACAGGCATTTCGATATCAAGCGTCGCCAGTCAGCCATACGTTCTTGTAAAAAAAACAACTTTGTAATATTCATCAAAAGGAACCTTGCAAGCTACGATTTGTCGTAAGTTTGTGCTGAATTCGGCAACCTGGGCTGGATAAGTAATTACACCCGCGCACTATTTTTTAAGATAACGTCTTACGGATGAAGTATGAAGTATGAAGTCTGAAATTTCTTTTTCACACTTCATACTTTCTAAGTGCTGGCTTTTTGAGCCAGGATTCGCTAAACTCACAGGATTAAATTTGCAACTAGATAGATTAATTAGCAAGATTAAGGTAAAGAAGTGGGCAAGAAAATTAAACTCATAGATAGACTGCGCCTCGGTTTGGCGGTATCGGTGGCGAAAACTGTAACATTTGCGGTGCGATCGCTGCGCCTGGGTGCTGCTAGTGTATTACCAGGGTCGATTGCACGGCGGATTGAACCTCGACTGTTGCAATTGTTGAGTCAGCAGGTAAAAAATGGCGTAATTCTCATCGCGGGGACGAATGGTAAAACAACTACGTCGCTGCTGTTAAAAACCATTTTGGAACGTAAAGGCTACCACATCGCCCATAACTCCACAGGTGCAAACCTGGAAAATGGCTTGATGACAGCTTTACTAGAAAACACTAACTTGGTGGGGACGCTGGATGCTGACTACGCCATTTTGGAAGTAGATGAAAATATCGTCCCCAAGGTATTAACACCACTCCAGCCGCGTATTATTCTGTGTTTAAACTTGTTCCGTGACCAACTCGACAGGTACGGCGAAGTAGACACCATCAGTAAACGTTGGACAAAGGTAATTTCTACACTTCCCAAAGAAACAGTAGTAATTCCCAATGCTGATGACCCGACTTTATCGCATCTTGGTCAGCAGTTACCGCAACGGGTGTTATTCTTTGGCTTGAATGAACCAGAACAATATCTAGAATCAATTCAACACGCCGTAGATTCTATTTATTGCCCTAATTGTGGACATTCTTTAGATTATCAAGGTGTGTACTTGTCTCATTTGGGAGATTTTACTTGTCCGAGTTGTGGTTTTAGCAAGAGTAAACCAACTCTCGAAAGTAGCGAATGGGGACAAATTCTGGTTGGTTTGTATAACAAATACAATACTTTAGCTGCTGCCACTGCGGCTATTGAATTGGGTGTTGATGAAACCACAATTAGAGATACTATTAATAATTTCCAAGCTGCTTTCGGTAGGGCGGAAGATTTAATTATTGATGGGAAAAAGGTGAGAATTTTATTATCAAAAAATCCTGTAGGGACAAATGAGACTATTCGAGTAGTGAATCAAAGTACTGATAAAACTACACTCATGGTTTTAAACGATCGCACCCCCGATGGTACTGATGTATCCTGGATTTGGGATGTGGATACAGAAAAATTAGTCGAACGTGGCGGAACTATTGTGGTGAGTGGCGATCGCGTTTATGATATGGCGTTACGTCTGCGTTATAGCGAAAATTCTGTGGAGAGTAATTTAAACTTAATTGTCGAGGAAGACTTGAAGCAAGCGATCGCAACTGCCCTCAAGCATACACCAGACAACGAAACCCTGCATATTCTCCCTACATATTCCGCCATGTTAGAAGTGCGCGAAGTTCTCACCGGCAGAAAAATTCTTTAGAGAATGGGGAATTAAGAAGCTTTTTTATAATTTTTCTCATCTCCCGCATCTTTCTCATATAGCAATCCAAATTGATTTATGAGAAAACACGTAGATTTGTCCTCAAAACTAAAAGTCACATTTTATTCAGCCCTGGCGATTATAAATCGCGGCTATACAGACAAAACCCGCCTGCGCGGGTTATTTTATTAAGTCCACGTAGGTGGACTTCGTTTGTGTAGTAGCGAATTCCATTCGCCCTAGTTCTAAATTTTTCCCTAAACTAAATAACTGGTATTCGGAACAATCGGAAAGAAAGCATATTCATACCAAGCCGTCCAGATAAAACTTCTCAACCACCGTTGACGCTTTTCGGGAGTAAATTCATATTCAAATACTCCATTAGATGTATCAATCGAAGATAGGTGAGAATTACAACCACAACCATGTTGATAGGTAAATCCATATTTAGAGGCGATACTCTGCACCTTCATTTGCATCGCAAAAACCTTACCTGCGTGTAATATCGCATCCCAAGAACGCTTATGTTTGATATCTCGCTTATCAAACCTTAAGGCGCGTTCTTCAAATACATGATCGCGGTAAATTGGTGCTAAATGCACATGATAAAAACTTGCTGGTAGTTCATAGCCAAATTCTTGAAAAAGTTCTATTCCTATCCGCGCTACTTTTAATTCATTGACAAACTCTTCGCCCTTAGATTCTAAATCTTGCAGCAGTGTATTAAAATCAGGATAGCTAGTTTTTATAAAGTCATAACCGTAAAATTCTAGGGTTTCCCAAGCTAATTTTCCAAATAGTTGGGAGAATGACGATTTGAGATATTCTAGTTCTGGACGTTCGTTAAATAAGTCAACATCACCCTGTTCTAACTTATATTGAAATAACTGTGCCATCTCAACATAACTTTGGGGTTCAGGGATGCCTACATCTGCCAATCCGTTAGCAATATCTTGCCATATAGAAGGTAGTTGAGACACAGAAACTGCATTTTCATACGCAATTACCGTCAAATTGGGAGCTTCAATCGCTTGCATATAATCTCCATTGAGATATGAAAAGTTTTTCAATTAGTTAAACAAAGTTAACTTTTTGGGAAAATTGCACAAAAACAGTGTAACTGTTTACCCAAGATTGAGTAAATTTACAGTTACCTGTGGAGATTATGGCTGTCTGACAATTACAAAACTGTGACCTAAAATACTGAAATCTGATGAAAATTGCTATACGTCCATGCAAAAATATAGCAGGGGACAGAGAACAGAGTAAAAAGTCTTTTACGGATTCTGCAATCCTAGAAAGAAAAAAGTTATAAATTACCAGTTATGAGTAAAGAATTATGACTTCTGAAAAATTAGAATTAACAATTGGTTGGTTGTATCCCACCTTAATGAGTACCTATGGCGATCGCGGTAATGTTATCACTATAGAACGCCGCGCTCAATGGCGGGGATACAGCGTTAAAGTATTACCTCTAGACCAAAATTCCACCGCCGAAGATATTAAATCTGTAGATGTGATTGTGGGTGGTGGCGCACAAGACCGTCAGCAAGAAATTGTAATGCGTGATTTGCAAGGGTCGAAAGCTGAAGCAATGCGCGAAAAAATCGCCAATGGTACACCAGGAGTTTTTACTTGCGGTTCACCCCAACTGCTAGGACATTATTATGAACCAGGATTTGGACAACGAATTGAAGGGTTAGGAATTCTTGATTTAGTATCCATTCATCCTGGGGAAAATACCAAACGTTGCATTGGTAACTTGGTAATTGAAGTTACAGCCTCCCGCCTCGCCAAAGATTTAGAAGAGATGACTGGTAGCAAACCTTATCTTGTCGGGTTTGAAAATCATGGCGGACGCACCAAGTTAGGTAAAGTAGAAGCCTTGGGACGGGTGGTGTATGGTTTAGGCAATAATGGCGAAGATGGTACAGAAGGTGCATTTTATCAGAATGCGATCGCTACTTATTCTCACGGCCCCCTGTTACCCAAAAATCCCTTTGTCGCTGACTGGTTAATTCAAACTGCATTGCGGCTAAAGTATCAACAACCTATTACACTCAAGCCACTAGAAGATGACCTTGCAATCCAAGCACGAGAAGCTATGTTCAAACGTTTGAAAGTTAGCGTAGCAACTGCGGTTACTAGCAAAGTTTGAGTCAGAATAATTTATCATTCCAGAGTCAGAAGCTGATATTCTGACTCTTTATTTTTTGGTTTTGGTATGTCATTACAACCATAGATTTGCGCTAATCAACTCGATTAAATTTCAAAATATGATTACATAAAATCTACAAAAACATAAAATTAAGAATAAATTAAAACTAATTTAAAATTAAATATCGCCATATTTATCAATATAAAATAATATTTATTTACCAGATAACTTATAGAATATTTACCGATATATCTCGCTCAAAAAATCTGTTTAATCGTATTATAAATTCTGTTATTAGTCAGTCTATGTTATACAGCAGATTTCCAGTGAGTGAATTATAGCTGTTTGCAGTTGAGACTAATACAAACCTAATCACCTGCTCTTTCTTTACATGGAAAGGGGAGTACAATTCAAAGCCTCTCTTCTGGTAAGAGAGAGGTCAAAAATGTGCTGTGTTCAACCGAGAACCGCTATATACAATTTAGTTCTCAAGGCTAGTAAAAAGTCGATTCTGAATTCTGCTGTATGTTGTTCAACTATAGATTAGTCAGAAAATGAGTATAGAGAGAATTTTCAAGAGTACTGATTTTTTCCAACCTACAGATGGTGAACCAATTCGCTCAATTGTGACGGAATCACCAGATGCAGTTGTAGTTGCTTGGTATGTCAAACCCGGACAAGAAATTGGAGCGCACATTCATCCTACTGGTCAGGATACTTGGACAATATTATCCGGCAGTGGCGAATATTATTTAGATATAGATGGTTCTCGCAAAATAATTACCGCCGGAGATGTAGTTGTAGCACCAGTCAAATGTGTTCACGGTGTTTTTAATCATAGTGATGAACCGTTTATATTCATCTCTGTGGTGACACCTTACGAGGCTGGATATGAACCTGTGACCATCAAATCATCATCAGCCTGAGTAAATCTAGCAGGACTAGGGCAAGGGTGTAAGGGTCTATGAATTATTTGCGCCTAGTTGAAGACTATAAAGATTGGCATATACTCCTTGTTGCTCTATGAGTTGTGTATGAGTGCCTTGTTCGACAATTTGTCCTTGTTGAATGACTAATACCTGATCTGCTTGGGTGACGGTGCTGAGGCGGTGAGCAATGACAAAGCTGGTACGACCTTGTAACAAACGTGCGATCGCACTCTGCACTAATGCTTCTGTACGAGTGTCAATACTACTAGTTGCTTCATCTAAAATCAAAATTCGGGGATTAATCAACACCGCACGGGCAATACTAATCAGTTGTCGCTGTCCTTGACTGAGGGGCGCACCTCGTTCACCTAATTGGGTGGCGTAACCTTGTGGTAGGGAAGTAATAAACTCATGCACATTTGCCACTTGAGCCGCACTTTCAATTTCGGCTTGGCTGGCGTAAGGAGCGCCAAAGGCAATATTTTCGGCTACAGTGCCACTGAACAAAATATTATCTTGCAAAACAATCCCAATCTGACGGCGCAAACTTGCTTGGGTGACACTCCGCACATCAATGTCATCTATTTTGACTGCCCCACCAGATACATCATAAAAACGCAATATCAAATTAATGATTGTCGTTTTACCTGAACCTGTCGGCCCTACCAGTGCAATCATTTGTCCAGGACTGGCGTGTAAATTCACGCCTTTGAGAACCAGTTGTTCTGGATTATAGCCAAAGGTGACATTCTCAAATCTCACCTCGCCTTGAATGGCTGGCATTTCTTGGGCATCCGGCGCATCTTTGAGTTGGGCTGGTTCATCTAACAGCAGGAAAATTCGCTCTAGTCCGGCAAAGGCTGATTGGGCTTGGGTGTAAAACTGACTGAGAATTTGAATCGGGCGAAAAAATTGTTGGACGTAGAGTAAAAAGGATGTCACCACACCCACAGTTGCGGCTCCAGTAACGGCAAGATAACCACCGAATGCGAGTACGCCTGCGGTGGCGAGGGTGTTGAGAAAATCAATTGAAGGTAAAAAGGCCGCAGTAATAGCCACCGCTTCGACATTGGCATCCCGGTTAGCTGCGTTGAGCAGGTCGAATTCTTGAATGTTGGTTTGTACGCGGTTAAATGCTTGGGCTTCGCGCACACTACTAATATCTTCTTCTAATTTGGCGGAAAGGTCGCCAATGGTTTGCCGGGTGACGCGGAATCTCGCTCTTGCCCAACGAGCAAATAAGCTAGTAGTAAAAATCATCAGTGGCACAACTAGGTTACTCAACAAACCGAGTTGTAAATTAATTGCCAACATCGCAATGACAATACCAATCAAACTAAAAACGTTACCCAACATTTGAGCGACGGTTTGTCCGAATGCTTGATTGACGGTATTGACATCATTTAGTAAGCGACTCATCAAATCGCCTGCTTCACTGCGGTCAAAAAAGCTAAGTGGCAAACTCTGAATTTTCAGAAAAATATCTTGGCGCAGTTGTGCCAATAATCGCTGCATAATCCAGCCGACACGCACAATTTGACCACGGGTTGCCGAAATACCAAGTACGTAGAGTAATGCTAATAGTCCTAACAGCAGCAACAAACCAGATAAATTACCTTGGGCAATTAGATGGTCAACTGACCAACCAAGTAAAAAAGGAGCGATCGCCTGAGTTGATGCACCAATGAGTACTAATGTCAAGGCAATGGGAATTTCTTTGCGATATGGTCGCAGGTATTGTAAAAATCGCCTGACGGTTGAGAGTTGCTGAGTTGCCAGTTGCTCAGATGCAACAATTGGGCTTGTACCTCTCATAAAAATTTTGGATTTGGGATTTTAGATTTTGGATTGGGAATGGCTGTCTGCGGCTGGCTAAAATTAGGGAGTTCCAACTAACAAAGATATACTATCACTGCGTATTTAGGGGAACCAGCGCGTGAGCCAGACTTGGGGGATTCTCCCCCAAACCCCCGATTGGGGGACGGTTGCGTCCCCCAAACCCCCTCCAAAATCATTTTTTCGTTTCTTGTTGAGTTATTGGCTAGTTGTGTTGTAATTTAGTTTGCTTATCTAAACCATATTGCCTTAAATCCCTCATCACAAACAGTCTCTGTTCCCTGTTCCCTATTCCCTTTATGTTGACTGAAACATCACCAAACCAAATTCTTCGCCAGTAGGACGAAAACCGATCGCCTGGTATGCTGCTAGGGCTGGATAATTTTCTCGATTGGTGAATAAGATAGCACGTTCAACTCCGTGCGATCGCGCTTCTAATAATGAGCCAGCTACTACACATTTGGCGTATCCTCTACCCCTTAAAGCTGGTGGTGTCCATACGCCACCAATCTGCACAATATCGGGTAGCCAAGCATTAAAAGTTGTATAAGCAATGGGAGTATCTTCGGCGACTAAAATCCAATGTCTTGCTCTGACTTGGCGTGCTTCTAACTCACGGCGACAATTCACGACTAAATCGGGGGTGTGGAGGTGTCCCAAAGCTTCGACATTATAGTCAGCACACCAATGGCTAAGTAAATCAAATTCTTCTGGGTAAGGTAAACGACATTCAACTTCTCCTGATGCTAAAGCTGGAGGTACTTGTAAATTTGGCAATGCCAAAGACAATAATATTTCGCTGTCATCAAGTTGAGTTGGTTGTTCAACTAGTCCCAAGACTTGCTTCGTGGCTGCAACTTGCACTGCGGGGCCTGCAATGCCCAAAATCGGGCGATGAGACTGGTTGACTACTGCTTGTACCACTTCCGCCAGATGCACTGGTGCTTGGACTATGAGCATCCCATTCCAATAATGTGCGGCGACTGCAACTATAATTTCATTAGCGATCGCAGCTATATATGTTCCCTGAAACCTTGCACCTTGGTCAAGTAACCCTGCTTCACGCCAATTTGAGCGCAAAAACATCGAAGTATCAGCGTGTTGCAACAAAAAGTTTTCTAGAAATGCTTCATCACCAGGTTCCAAGGTTCTTAAAATAGCCACAAAAAACTCCGTTGCTGAGATTATATATTGATCCTTTATTTCAGATAAATCAGTAAATTTAAGCCAGGAATTGTCCGTGAAAGTGTCCACAAAATGAGGGTAATATAAAGTACACCCAAGCTCCATTGATACCAAGCAAGAGTAGCAATAATTCCTGGTAAATGTTGGTCACGCAACCGAATATCATTAAATCCTAATCGCACTAAATTATTTAGGCTAAAGTCATAATAATTCAACCAATTCCAACGGCGATCGCTCAATAATGGCATATATCTTTCCCGAAATGTTTGATTGCGGGGAATTACTGGTAAACGTCCAATTAATAATCTTAATTGGCGGAATGTTCCATCTTCAGTGAAGTAAGAAACATCCATTAAATCATGATAGCGTCCTTGTTGATATAATCGAATTATTAAAGTGATTGGCACTGGAATAATAATTATAAATAAACAGCCCAATGTTAGCCAAGGCTGTTCGGCATTGCGGAATATAGCTAATAAACTGAAAAATTCTATACAACTAAAACCTAACAATATCGCCACAGTTTCGTAGTAAGTGGGAACTATTGGTAGAGGATGAAGACGGCGACAACGGTCTACTAACCAAAAGAGTAACCCAAAATAAGCGATCGCTACACCACCCACACCAAAAGCTAACCAAAAATTTGTGCCATAACCACTTAGTAATAGCAGTAAACTTAATGCTAACCAACTCCAAGCTTGTAATATCCATCCACCTAAAGCTAAAGGTTCACCAAAACTCAGGTGTTCTCTCAGTTGATGATATGTTTCTAAATTAATATCTGCTAAAGTTAATAACTCAGCATTGTTTTGAAATATTCTGAACTGACGACGGTTAATTATTTCTTCTACTTGAGTTGCTGAAAAACCCAAATTCATCAATCGTGTGCTAGAAGCACTATTAATATTTGTTTTCAACAACCGTTGACTTAACTCAATTAATCTGAGTCGCTGTTTGAGATATTCCAATTGATTGGCATCAGCAATTTGTTGTTGTTGGCGAAAATTCTGACTTAAATTCCGCAAAACATTTTGATTACCTTGTAAACTTGGTACACAAAACCTCTTACCAATTTGACCAAGATTTCCTAAGATTTTGGCTTGGTTAGAATTAAAACTCAATCCTGGTACATTTAAAAAAGCAGTTTTCGCAAAAATTGCATCACTAAAATCTGCTAAATTGAGAATACTAGCGCCACGTAAATTCACAGGCTGATTAAATTGAGTTTCCCGAAAACTTACGGCTTGTTCAAAAGTCGCTTCTGTCAATAACAGAAATTGATTAAAGTTGGCTTTGGTAAATTGAACTTGACCAGCAAAGCGAACATCAGCAAAATTAATATTACCTTGCCATTGTACTTTGTTAAATTTAGCCAACTGCTTAAACAAAGCTTGATTAAAGTTAGCAGATTGAACAAAAAAACTACTACGAAAATCAGCTAGTTCTTGAAATTGAGCTTGTTTAAAATTAACGTTATCAAAAAAAATCCCACCTTGAAAATTAGTTGCTTGGCGGAAAGTTGCATTCATGAAACTAACCAGACGACTAAATCTAGTTTCACTCCAGTTTGCTGATTGCAAGAAGGTGGCATTTTGAGCATCTACAGCCTGAAGAAAGAAAGTATTCAGAAAATTTACTTGTCCATTAAAGCGAGTATTTACCAGCGTTAAAGTGCCACGAAAAACATTAATTTCGCCAGAGGTATTGGTATCAGTTGCCAACAGTGAACGACAATCTTTAGAGTTAGGTAAAGCAATGGCTAGTGATTGTAGACAAATCAGACGTAAACTTTCTAATTGTGCTTGTTCAGTAGCGGTGAAAATTGGTGCGATCGCCTGAGCATATAAAGGTGTACGTAAACCCAAATCACTACCAATAAAATCGCCTTGAATTACAGAATAACTCAAGTCTAAACCCAAAGGTTTCGCACCCGCCTTTTGCAATTCTTTCCGCAGCAACTGATAAAAAGCATCTCGAAAACTGCTATTCTCTGGACGCAAATCAATCACCATCTGCCGCAAATCAACAGTTAAATTACCTTCGCGGAGTATTGGTTTACCTATTCTTTCTTGTAAAATTTCCAGTGTTAGAGGTGTGCGTTCTACTTGTGTTTGTGCGGCGACAGCAGACGCAGGTAGTGAAAAACTCAAAAATAAACCGCAGAGGAACACAAACATCAGATTATGAGCGAACCTCTGCGCTTTTCTCAGCGTATTTTGGACTGGAAGAAATAAATTACTCAAATGTCAATCATTCATCACTAATCAGCAGCACAATTTTACCCGCGATCGCACCAGTTTCAATTAATTCATGGGCTTTTGCTGCATCTTTTAACGGAAACTGATGATTAACCTGGATTTTCAGCTTTCCTTGTTCCATCCAAGTCGCGCACTGTGACAAAATTTCCCCATGATGCTGCAAACTTTCATCCAGTCCCAACAACATCGGTGTTAGCATCAATTCCAACCCAATGCGGAGATTGCGATTTCTGGCAATTTTCCACACCGTATTCGCATCAGGTTCCAGAATCGTCACAATATCACCATACACCCGCACTGCCGGAAAGGTTTTGTGAAAAGTCTCGCCACCAACAGTATCAAAAGCTAAATCTACACCTCCACCACCAGTCCAATCTAAAGTGGCTTGAACAAAATCTGTTTGTTTGTAAAATATTGGGTAATCTGCGCCAAGTTGCTGCACAAAATTCGCCTTTTCCTGAGTACTCACCGTTGTAGCAACAGCCGCACCCTTGAGTTTTGCCAGTTGTATTGCTACATGTCCAACACCACCAGCACCAGCATGAATTAGCACCCGTTCCCCTGGTTCCAATCTTCCACGTTCATATAAAGCTTCCCAAGCCGTAATCAATACTAACGGTGCGGCTGCTGCTTCCGCAAAAGACACAGATGCAGGTTTACGCGCCACAAATCGCTCATCCACAACCGTATATTCTGCATAATTACCTTGGTGTCCACCCAAGCCACCATAGCAAAAAAACACCGCATCCCCCGGACGAAACTTTTGTACACCAGCACCCACAGCCTCCACCACACCTGCGCCATCACATCCTAAAATTGCCGGCATTTGATCAGGGTAAAAAGTGCCGCGTTTACGCAGTTTCGTATCAATCGGGTTCACCCCAGCCGCTACCAAACGGACTAAAAGTTGCGTATTATCCAAAGGCACACTAGGGGTTAGTACTTCCTGTAATTGCAGTACTTCGGGACTACCAGCTGCTGTCATTAAGACGGCTTTCACAATACTTTCCTCCTGGCTGACACTAGATGCTTGTTCTTTTGCAACTTTACCAGTATTGATCTGTGTTGAGGTTATGGAAGTTTAAATTTGTTTTACTTTAGTTAAAAGTATTTCAATGTACTTAGACTTGTGTGTTTGGATTACATTTAGCAATTGCAGATTGACAGCCACGAGTTAATTATGTCAATTTTGTGATTAAACATTTTGAGTCACAAAAAATTGTGACGTTATAAGCAATATAAGATTTGATGTTCCCAAAAGAATCGTTCTAAGAGTGAGTTAGCGACTTACTGAATTTGCCACATATCTAAATACAAACGTCTGTGCAATTCGCTTTGGTGAATCAGCTTGATTTTATCATGCGATCGCCTGCATGAAATACATCAATATATGTGCGATCGCGCTGAATGAATCAGCCGGATTTTATCATGCGATCGCTCCATTGAAATAAGCAAATATTTGTTGAATTTTGCCAAGCAATTTACAACCACTTAGGAGTTAATCATGCGTAAGTTCAATGTTATTAGTGCTTTAATGTTCACCTGTTTTGTAATTTCTTCTGCACCAGCGCAAGCCCAAACTCGTACAGCGATTGCAGAATCATTCGCTTACTTGGTTAATGCAAGTCGAGTCATTAGAGGCGAATCTCCTGTAGACTCACAGCAAGCAATAAATTGGGCTAATAGCCATAATACTCGTGAAGTTAAAGATGCAATGCTACAACAAATCCAAGTTTCTCAAGGTTATTTTTCATCTGCTAGTAGTGATAATTCCTGTCAAGCTTATGCTTATTTAAAAAATACACGTTTCAGATTATTTGAAGGTCGCCATGAAGATCATTCTAGCCTAGTAAGCAAATGTTTAAATATGGATGAACCAACCTATAAGCAAGAGATTGATAAAGACTTATCTGACCTTTTTGGTTCACTGAGATAATTAGTAACTCTTAACGAATGAAGATGCAATCGCTCTTAGCAATAAGCAAGCATTTGTTTGGGCGATCGCTCCTTGTAATAAGCAATTTAGCTGATTGATAGGTTGAACTATTACTAACTTCATTATCAGTTTTCAAACACCCTATTGGATTGCATAAAACGTTAATTTCAAAACCAATAAATAACCTTATGGCTACTTTTCCTTCCGACCCATTATTTCAGAATCAATGGTATCTATACAATTACGATCAATCCACTGGTATTCGAGGTCTTGATCTCAACGTGGTTAATGTTTGGGATGACTATACAGGACGTGGTGTTGTTGTCGGTGTGATTGATGATGGATTTGATTATTTACACCCCGATCTCAATGATAATTACGATTCAAATATCGACTACGATTATAACGCTAACAATTCAAATCCCTTCGGAACTTCTAGCAACGCACATGGTACGGCTGTAGCAGGTATCATTTCTGCTGAAAAGAACGGTGTTGGTGTTGTGGGAGTCGCTTATGGTGCAAAGATTACAGGTTTTCGCGCTATTGCTATTAGTGTTGATTCTGACAGTGCCGCTAATCAATTAATTAGTGCGGTTACTAATGCTTTGCAGAACTCCGTTAATGTCGATGTTGTCAATAATAGTTGGGGATTTGGAGGATTAAGCTCTGCCCATAACCGCTTTTACGATAATTTTTATACTTTTCCCCAAGCAGGACAAGCTATCCAAAATGCTGTTGCCAATGGACGTAATGGACGAGGAACAGCTATTGTTTTTGCAGCTGGAAATAGCCGTAACACAGGAGATAATACCAACTATCACAACTTTCAAAACTCCCGGCACGTCATTACTGTAGCGGCACTTAACCGTGATGGTTCTGTATCTGACTACAGTACTCCAGGGGCTTCTATTCTCGTTTCTGCTTTTGGTAGTGGTATACCTGGCACTATCGTAACGACTGATCGCACAGGAAATGCTGGCTATAATAATTCGGGAGACTATACATACACGTTTAATGGCACTTCAGCTGCTGCTCCGATGGTATCTGGGGTAGTGGCTTTAATGTTGGAAGCAAATCCCAATTTAGGCTATCGAGATATTCAAGAAATTCTTGCCTATTCTGCCCGTAAAACAGGTTCTAGCTCCAGTTACAAAAATAATGGAGCTAAGAACTGGAATAATAAAGGTTTACACGTCAGTGATGACTATGGATTTGGCTTAGTAGATGCTCATGCTGCCGTCCGTTTAGCAGAAACTTGGCAAAAACAGAGCCGATTTAACAACGAACAGTCTTATTCTTATACTTCAGGCAATGTAGGCTTGCCCATTACAGATAATAGTGAGATTAGTTATACTGCTATCCTAGCTGCTAGTTTAGATATTGATTGGGTGGAAGTAGAACTCAATATAACTCATCCCCATCGAGGCGATTTAATTGTTGAACTTATCTCCCCCAGTAAAAAGATTACAAGCACTTTAGTTAGATATCCAGATGCTGGAGATAATATCAATTTTAGGTTTTCAAGTTCACAATTTCGGGGAGAAAATAGTGCTGGCGATTGGATACTCAGAATACGGGATTCACAGCTTACAAATACTGGGCTTTTCAACAGTTGGAAGTTAAATATATACGGGGATGTTGATACAGCTGATGACACTTATTTTTATACTAATGAGTATGGTATTGATAGCTTCAATACACTGACTGATACTTCAGGTATTGATACTATTAACGCTGCGGCTGTTAATTACGCATACCTCAACCTCAATCCAGGTTCTACAAGTAATTTGAATGGGTATGCCTTAACTATCAGTGCAGGAACTACCATCGAAAAAGCCTTTACTGGCGATGGTAACGACACAATTATCGGTAATAGTGCTACTAATTTTCTGTCTGGTGGTAGGGGTGATGACACTCTCAATGGTGACGCAGGGAACGATACCATCTATGGTGATAAAGGCAATGATCTTTTGTTAGGAGGAACAGGTAATGACCTCTTGACAGGTGGTGGTGGTGTTAACACCCTGTTAGGAGGAACAGGCGATGACCTCTATTACTTGGCTTATCTCGATCCTAACAATCCAGTAGTCAATGATTCTGGAAGCATCATTCAAGATGAATCTGGCACAGATACTTTAACGCTAACTAACTTTTCACTCAGTCTATCTAACCTTGCCAGGGTTGGTACTGCGTTAGTGATTGACCTCAACAAAGACAACAAATTCATCTTTGCTCAAGATGTCACTCTCCTCAATTTCTTTGGCACAGGCAATACCAAAGGTACTGGCTTTATTGAATACATCGCTGGTTTGGATAGTACCAGTTTTTTAAGTTTAGTTGGTAACAGTCCTAAAACTGGTACTACAGGAGACGATCGCGATCAAACTGCAATCAAAGGTACTACAGGCAATGACTATCTAGGTGGACAGACAGGAAAAGATCAGATTTATGGCTATGCAGGTAATGACATTCTCGTAGCCAAAGGTGGAAAGGATGAACTCTACGGCGGTACAGGAGATGATTTATATCTCGTCTCAGCAGCCGATGGGTTTAGAACTATCATTCAAGATGATGGCGGATATGATGCCCTCAATCTCAAAGATGCGATTATTTCTCTATCTCTACTCCAGAGTGGAAAAGTTGGACTGTACAGAAGAGATGATAACAATCTATTAATCGACCTCAATAAAGATGGTTATGCCACAGCTTCTGATGACTTAATTATCAATTTCTTTTTTGACCCCACAGCCACGGGAGCTAAAGCTGGTGTAGGCTTTATTGAGCAATTAGGCAATATATCTGGCAATGATGTTCTAAATCTATTTAACGCCTTGCCCAGAGGCGGAAGACCAGACGAAACCATTAACTATATTCCCAGTGCTGGTACAGGCAACGATACATACATCGGCACTAGTGGCAATGACGTAATCTTGGGTGGTGATGGTAATGACACTCTTGACGGTGGCGCAGGACGAGATCAACTCCAAGGCGATAACGGCAATGACATTATTTACGGAGGGGATGGAGACGATCGCCGCCCAGACTTCACTGCTGGACTGAGAGGCGGAGCAGGCAATGATTTGATTTATGGCGGCTATGGAGACGACATCATTGATGGACAAGCTGATGTTGATATTATCTTTGGCGATGAAGGTGATGACATTATCTTTGGCGGTGCTGGAAATGACAAAGTTCTCGACCCCAACGGAGATTATGCTGCCTTAAAAGGTGGCGGAGGTTATGACACCATCTATGGTGGTTTTGGTGATGACATCATTGATGGTGGTGCTGGTGATGACAGACTTTACGGAGATGAGCAATATCAAGACCTGCTCAATCAAACTCAGGGTGGTAACGATGTTATCTCTGGTGGTGCTGGGGATGACTATATTGATACAGGCTATGGCGATGATTTAGCCTGGGGACAAGATGGCAATGATGTCATTTATGGTGCTGCTGGAGTAGACCGCCTCAACGGTGATGCAGGTAATGACTTCATTGACGGCGGTGCTGGCAATGACAAAGTTGTCGATTCCAACGGAGAATATGCCGCCCTTAAAGGAGGTGCAGGTAATGACACCATCTATGGCAGTTTTGGCGACGACATCATTGATGGACAGGATGGTGATGACAAGCTTTACGGAGATGATAAAGATTTTCCTGGGCGGAATCCAACAGAAGGTGGCAATGATGAAATTTTTGGTGGCACAGGAAATGACTATATTGATACAGGCTTCGGTAATGACAAAGCCTGGGGTGGTGCTGGCAATGATACCATTTATGGCGGTGCTGGATTAGATATCCTCAGTGGCGAGGCTGGTAATGATAGCCTTTATTTAGGTTTAAATGATAATGCAGTAGATACCGTTAAATATGCCTCCGGTGATGGAACAGATACTATTTATCAGTTTGTGCGTGGTGTCGGTGGTGATAAATTGCAATTCACAGGCATTGCTAACATTGATGTCGTGAAATCAGGAACAAGTACACAACTAAGAATCGGTGATGGTCTTGCTGGTAATACAGGCTTTGGTACAGGTCAACTATTAGCCACCATATCAGGTACATCTGGCTTTATTAGTAGTGATGTAAACGTGAATTTGTTTGGAGCTAATTTCCTATTCACCTAATAGCATCTAATTAGTTACTTCATATCAAAAAACTTAAGCGATCGCTCATTTTATCTACTGATTTGGCAGGCGATCGCTTTGGTAAAATATGATAAATCATCATTGCTGATGCCATAAGGAATGACCAGATTCATCCATGACCAATTCTCCAAAGACTACCTAGAAGAACTCCTCAAACCATTCGGAACAGTCCAAGCACCAAGTCGAGTCGCAGCCGAAGTCAAAGAAATAGACGTATTATTCACACCAATTCCCGCCCAAACAGCTAACTTAAACACTTTGGGAATATTAGGCAGAATGGCGACAACACCAGCCATCTTTGAACCATTCCGCAACCCAGTATCCATCGAAGAAATTAAAGATTGTCTCTCAAAATCATTAGAAGTAAACAAGGCAATTCAGCGAGAAGCAAATCGCAGCAAAAACAAAATCTCAGACTCAGAAATTCCCCAACAATGGATACTAACGCCCACAGCATCAGAAACAATCCTTGCTGGTTTTGGTGCAGTTCTCAAATCAGATTGGGTGGAGGGAGTGTACTTTTTACCTGAATATTTGCGAACAGCCATAGTCGTAATTCATCAGTTACCATCAACTCCCGAAACCTTGTGGCTGAGAATACTAGGACGTGGTAAAGTACAGCAACGAGCGATTGATGAATTAACAGCACTACCAGCAAATCACCCCTTTCAGAGAGTGACGCTAGAATTACTTTATAGCCTGCAACAAAATTTGCGAATTAACCAAAATATCGAAACAGATGATCGGGAGTTAGTGATGAGATTAGCACCACTGTATCAGGAAGATAGAGAACGCGCTAGACAGGAAGGAATACAGCAAGGTTTACAACAAGGCGTACAACAGGGAGAACAACAGCTAATTCTGCGCCAGTTAAATCGGCGGTTGGGAGAAATCGATATGGCTTTAATCGAGCAGATTCAAAGATTATCTATTGAACAATCAGAATCGCTAGGGGAAGCATTGTTAGATTTTGCCACAGTGGCAGACTTAGAAGCTTGGTTAAATCAACAGTAAGATAGAATAAATTAATGACAAAATTTTTAATATTATTGCTTGATGAAGTGTAATTAATGCTTGATTTTAGAGACGTTTTATACAACGTCTCTACTCATATTACACAGATAATTTTACTTTTCATTAAATGTCCAAACGCCGTCATCCCAATCGAAATCAGTTGGGGGTGATTGTAGCCAATGCTGACAACGCAAAAGGTGTAACATTGCGGCTTTATCTTGGTTGTCAAATGCTAAGACCTTGGCAAATTCAGCCCTAGCATAAGTGAACTGACGCTTGAGATAATATTCACGTCCTTTGTGATAGTGTTCAATAACTTGCAATTTTTCACTGGGAATTGGGTCAGAACGTAAACCCACTAATTCATAGATAGATACTGGTTCATTTCTACCTTTGACGCGAATGTAATCTAATTCTCTCGCCCAAATATATTCTTGGCAGGGTTTAAATGTATTGTCACTCAAAATAATATCGCAACCATATTGTTTACTGACACTTTCTAAGCGAGAACCCAGGTTAACACCATCACCAATGGCGGTAAATTCCATCCGCTTACTTGAACCGATATTACCACTAATAACTGTATCGGAATTAATGCCAATGCCAATATTAATTCTTGGTTTATTCGCAGCGTAACGACGTTGGTTAAATTCATGCAACCGATGACGCATTTCTATAGATGTTTGTACCGCCATCCAAGCGTGTTCTTCTAAAGGTAGAGGTGAACCAAACACAGCCATAATGGCATCACCAATGTATTTATCGAGAGTACCTTTATGTTTAAATACGGCTTCTACCATTGATTCAAAATATTCATTTAGCATACTCACCACTTCTTCTGCTTCCAGATTTTCTGTCAAAGTGGTGTAACCGCGAATATCCGAGAACAAAATGGAAACTTCTTTGCGATCGCCTCCTAATTTGGCATCATCTAACTTGAGTAATTCTTCCGCTAATTCCTGAGTCATGTAGCGGTACATAGTACTCTTGAGGCGTTTCTCATCGCTAATATCTTCCATAACCACCAGCGCACCCCGGACTTGCTGTTGGTCGTTAACATCGGCTATGGAATTAATCGATAAATTAATACTGTGTTGTTCTTGTTCTGTACCAGTGCTGATGAGTGTGCGGTCAGGATAATATTGCTGACGGCGTTTGATATCATCTCCGTGTAAAGCGTCTTGAAACCATTTGCTAAAGTCGCCTTCTTTAATGGCGATCGCTTCATCAATTAATTTCCCTTCTAGACGTTCTTCAGCTTCTACACCTAGCAAGCGTTTCGCACTTTCATTGGCAGCAATAATACAACCTGATTTATCGGTAGAAATGACACCATTAGAAAGACTCCGCAAAATATCTCGCTGCATTTGTTCTTGTTGCTTAACTGTGGCAAACAACTGAGCATTTTGCAGCGCCACCCCAGCTTGAATATTAAAAGCTTCCATGAAATCTTCGTCATTGCGGTCAAAGCTGGCTTGGAAGCATTCTGGGGCTTTTGGCCATGTGGCTGGATTATAAAGCGGAAAATCACCCGATTTCTTTTTATTTACCAACTGTGTAACACCAATCAATTGTTGATCGGCGTTAAACACTGGCATACACAATAAGCTACAGGTACGGTAGCCATTTTGTTGGTCAAGTTGTTTGGCTGTTTCTGAGTCGGGATTGTCGTACAAATCAAAAGGAATATTTAGGGTTTTGCCAGATGCAGCCACTATCCCCGCAAAACCTTTACCAATGGGTACACGCAATTCTCTTTTTGTCCCATCATCTTGAGTAATTTTCGTCCATAATTCATGGCGATCGCGATCAATTAACCACAAGGTACTGCGATCGGCATTCATCAGTTCTTTGGCTTCGTCCATTACCCGCTTCAGGGTATCTTCTAAATCTAGACTGCTTTGGCTCAAAGACTTGATTGCTTTCATCAACGCCGCCGCCGCTCTTTGTTTTTGCGTCGCCATATAAAAAGAGCGCGAAGATTCTAAAATTAGGCGAATTGAAGGCGCAAATTCTTGAAATAACTGTTCGTCACTACTTGTAAAACCTTTTGAATCAATTCGCTCTGCTAAGGGAGCGTTGATATCGTGGATGGACTTTAATTTATTCAGTAACTGCACTACTGCTACTAACTGCCCTTGTTCATTTAACAGTGGCAAGGCCAGCATTGTATAGGTACGGTAGCCAGTAACTTTTTCTTGTGCTTGGGCAAATATTGACCGGGGGTCGTTATAAAAATCAAACGGAATATTAACTACTTGTTTGAGGGTGGCGACTTCACCCGCAATTCCTTTATCGGCTGGGATGCGAATTTCTAAGGAGCGATCGCCTTCTCCCGCAGCTACAATTGACCATAATTCCTGTTTTTCTTCATCTAACAAAAATATAGTCGTACGGTCTGCTCCTAATAATTCCCCAGTTTTTAAGGTAATCGACTGCAACATTTCTTGCAGGATTGTCTCAAACCCATGAGAATCCAACATTGACAGGGTTTGATGTACAATCTGTAGCTTATGCTCAACCTCAGTCACCACTTGTTTAAAAGTGTCCTGAGTCAAGGGAGCAAGAAAAGTAGAAATAGTTCCTTTTCTTCTGGCAAGAGCACCCACAGGAGCTGAATTGGGTTGTAATTGTTGATTTTCTTGGTTGTGAACACCAATAATTAAATCAGCGGTCTCCCCAACACCACGTTGATGCACTGTCATAAGTAGTTTTTTATAGCAAGAATTAGACTTTAGGAATAATTAACAATGTCATTAATTTTATTTATGTATAGCTCAAAGCTATACAAGGATTGACATTACCCACAGTTTAATCGCTTGTTGAGCAAGCGTCATCCTGCTTTACCCCTGTCTTTGCCAATCCTCGGTTTGATGGCAGTTGGGCGTAAACAAATATAGTTCTTTTTCTGGCCATGTTCTTTGCTGAAGATACGATAGCGAAAAGTTAGCTGTGATTCGGAATCTTGGTGGATGAGACTAAATTCCGTCAGCTGTGATTGATCTGGCAAACAATATCTATGAGACTAGTATTTTGATAATTCCCAAAGTTTTGGCTAAACTAACAGCCCTAATTTTTGGAAAGATGGTAGTTCCCTGTAATACTGTAATTTTATCAATTTTTACAATTTCTTGAGTCTAAATCAATCTTGGACAAATTGCTCAATGGCAATGATACTTAGTTGGGCAATACTGAAAATGAGTTTCTACCCCTTAGTGACTGTCAATTAAACTAGGTACAAGAAAGACAAGGTGATTAACAATTCCGTACTCAGGAGTCAGAATTCAGTATTTAAAAGCAATGCAGCCTAATTAATCTATTGACGGACAAGTATTTGAATAAATTCTTCAACATTCTGACTCCTGAATTCTTCCCAGGGGAAACATTAAGTTTAGGAGCTGAAATTCTGAATGCTTTAATTTATATAGGGTTGCTATACTTGGGAAGTTAAATCCGACCATAACAAATTTTTAATTTATCAAAAAGAGTAATTAGCATTTATTTAGGAACAAAAGTTTAGACACATAGCAGGTGCAAAAAATCTATCTTTGGACAAATGAAAATCCGCTAAATTTTCGTATTAAGTTTAAAGTAGTTTTTAATGGCTTGTTAAAGAAATATAACATTATTCAAACCCATAACATAGCTCCAGACATACTTTACAGCTATGGCTTGACTGTAAAAGATAATCTCTACTTTAATACCGGAGTTTAAAAGCTCAGTAGATTAATCATTCGCTAATAAACATCACTATTTTGTGGGTTATGGTTGAGTAATTCCGGTAAATTTATCGGAATTAATGGCTTAAAAAATGACAAAAAAATCTATTGACCCCTGAAAAATATCAGATTAATGTTATAGGTAAGTCCGGCAAAGGACGTGATAAAAGCATCAAAAAATCAGGAGATTTTTCTTATGATGATGATGATGACTGAATCCATGACTGCGGAAATGCAAACCTGTATGAACGCTTGCATGGAATGTCAGAAAATGTGCATGGAAACTATGACTTACTGCATGAGTAAAGGCGGTATGTACATGGATATGACCATGATGGGGATGATGCGTGATTGCTCTGAAATGTGCATGATGTGTATGAATATGATGATGGGTGGTTCCGAATTTATGGGACGCACTTGTATGTTGTGTGCTGAAATGTGCGATCGCTGTGCAATGACTTGTGAACAAATGAGCGATGATGCCAAGATGATGGAATGTGCCGCAGCTTGCCGTAAGTGCGCTGAAACCTGCCGTTCTATGCAAATGATGCCTGCTTAATTTAACTACTTCGCAGAAGTTTCTCTGCAACCTATTATTCAAGCGCCCAGACTGATACAGCCTGGGCGCTTGAAGTTGTTTTGAAGCAGTAACCAAGACATTTTGAACTCTGTTACCTATCGCCTGTAACCTGTAACCTGCTATAAATTGCGGAAATTGCTGTGGAAAACTTGGAGCTATTATCTCTGAATAGTTTCAAAGATCAAATTCCCAGGAGTGAATTATGCAAATTCACAACAAGCAAATTCAGCAATGGATTTTGTCACCAATTTTGATGAGTTTAGTTGCAGTTGGAACAATTGCTTGCCAATCTCCAGTTCATTCTTCTGTAACTAAGCAAGCCGCAAAACCAGTAGTTACATTAGCACAAGCATCAGGAGTTTACCGCAGCGATCGCTTTCGTTTTCGGTTTAGTTACTCCACTCAAGATTTTGTTATAGATAGCAAACTATCAACTCCTAGAAATAATGTTGATGGGTCTCTCGCGGCTATTGATATCTGGACTAAACAACACGCCCAAAAAATCCGCGCTGGCGCTTATGAAGGTGGTACAGAATATCCTGCTAATGTCCAAGTTGCTGTATACAATAATCCCCGCAAATTCTCTTTGCAAAATTGGATAAAACAGAGTAGCCAATTTTCTGCAACCCGCGACTTTAAATCTGCGAAAATTGCCGGACAAACGGGCGTAAAATTTTATTCTAGTGGGTTATACGAAAACGAACACGTTGCTTTTATTAGTCCTAAAGACTCCCGAATTATTGTTGTGTCATTATCCAAAACTGGTTACGGTAACAATGATGCTATTTACAGACGAGCATATCAACAGGTGATGAACTCCTTCACGTTCCTGAAATAAATAGAAATGGGTATTGAATAAGAAACAGCAGGAGAAAGGTGAATTCCTTTTCCCCTGCTGCTGAAGAAGTCTGTGATTTAATTAATCGCTAATAAGATTGAGTCGAATCATTCAAAGGCATTTGGTGTTGTAGCCAATCTTTGCCTACTTGAATGCTGACATCAGAATTGAGACTACCAGTGCTTTCAACGCGAACTTCACCAATTCCCAAAAGATCCCGAATTGATTCCGCACTACTGCCGTCTCCTTGTTGAGCAACAATGTGAGTGACTTCTAATGGTTCAGTCCAAGGCTTGGCGATATAAACATTCCGATAACCAGCCCTTTCTAAAGCGCGAATTAAAGGCCGTAGGGCGGCGCGATCGCTTCCTGTACTATCTTGAATGGCGACTCGCACAGAACTAGGATCACTTGCTTGTGGCTCAGTATTTTCCGCATTTGATTCTAAGCCAAATTGTTTAGCCATAAGTTTGGCAATCCCATCTTTACTGGGCAACCAATAGCTGGCATCATACTCGCCTTTTTCGCTAAAGCGTCCTGGCAACATTAACATCTCCATATTGGAGCGATTAGTCCGCACACCAAAACCTAATAAGGCGACTAATTCTTCTACCGTCAAGTTAGTATCAATGTGTTCTTTGACAACATTTAGAATTTTGGGTAATTGCGCTAAGGTAGCAGGGTTGAGGCTTTGGTCAGTCAAGGCACGGATGACCATTTGCTGGCGTTGAATCCGACCGATATCACCTAGTTCATCATGACGAAAACGCAGTAATTGTAGTGCTTGCTCGCCGTTGAGATGTTGCTTGCCTGCTTTTAAATTAATATATAAATGCTGAGAATCATCTTGGTATTTCATGTCTTTGGGAACATAGACTGTAACGCCACCCAAAGCATCAATGAGTTTAGCAACTCCCAAGACATTAATCCGAATATAGCGGTCAATACCAACACCGCCCAAGAGATTGCTGATGGTTTTTGCTGTTAAGGCGGGGCCACCTTCCACATTAGCAGCATTAATTTTTCTCATTCCATGCCCTTCGATTTCTGTGCGAGTATCTCTGGGAATCGAAAGCATGACTATTTTTTTTGTCTGTGGGTCAAATTTGACCAGCAGCATCACATCCGAAAGACCATCAAAAGAGTTGACTTGGGGCAAGTAGCGGAGGTTTTTGGTTTCTTCGGGAGGATTTTGAACATCAGGGGGTAGTACGCTCATCCCCATGACTAAAAGATTCACCGGACGAGTTAATTCAGAAAAGCGTAATCCACCCCCAGCGATCGCATCGCTGTCAAAGACGGCTTCTTCTTGGGGACTAAGATCGGCTTGCTGTAACGGCGTGCTAGTTAAAGAAACCGCCAACAAAGCACCAGCCATTGCTGACACCATTGCAATGCCGCTCATCCCCACCCAGAACCACAACCAACGTCCCGATTTAGGGTTTATTGACTTTCTGCCCTTCATCTTGGGGGTTTTTGAGTGGTTTTCTTCCGCCGAAGTTCTTTGAATGGTCACAGACTTCCTCACACTTGCTGATTAAATTCGGTAAATTTGCAGATTATCAATATGCAAATAATCAACTCATAGTAGTTAACTCTTAATTAACCATGTTGACTTTTCGCTATTATGTCAACCACAACACTTATAGCAGGATTTTTCTTTTTTGGGGTAAATCCTGATATGTTTTATTGAAGTATGACAACAATAAGTCACTTTGACTAGATCCGCTAGGAAATAATTTGTAATTAGATAAAAATTCAGTAAAAATACCGTCCAGAGATTGACACAACAGCATCACGATAAATACTTGCCCAAGACCCGCTCTGCTAAGTAGCTCAACCCTGGTAAACGACTAGATTGACCGCGAATAATCCGAATAATTAGCCAAATACTCACTAAAAAATAACCAGATGTCACAAAGGTATTGAGTATTAATAAACGCAAGGCAAAAAATTCTGAAGATGCTGATCCAGTTGCTAATAAGAGATAAGCTAATAGCCAAGCAAATGTCATAGTAACAGACTGACGGCTAACTATTAGTTGTTCCCGACTTCCTTGACGACGGTAGAGAGTCCACAGAGATGGCAGAACCCCAATCACTGGGATGAGATAAATCAGCAAATTTATTTGATTAGAGCGGGAGTTTTGACTAAAAATCTCAGGTGAGGTAGAGTTATCCCTTTCCTCTCTCCCGAAAGAATCATGAATTGGTTCAAAATTTTCCATTTGGCTGAGTCTAATCCTAAACTAGAGGGATGAAAGACTGTAATGTAGTTAGAGATAATAGGCTTTAGAGAAAGATTTTATTTAGTTTTATCTCGCAAGCGGCTAAAGATGCAGACACGCAAGCTAATCGACTGGTGGCAGACCCTAACACCAATAGCGCGAATCGGAGCGATCGCTCTATTCGCACCAGTGCTAGTCCTCAATGGGTGGGCGATTTCCGCAATTTTTGATTATTTCCATTCTCTAATAGTTATTTTAGTCGGAGCCTCAGTACTGGCATTTCTCCTCAACTACCCTGTTAGCTGGATGGAACGCCAGGGGGCAAAGCGAGAGCAAGTTGCTGTGCTGGTGTTTTTACTAGCATTATCAATTTTGTTAGCATTGGGCGTGACTCTGTTTCCCCTAGCCTTGACCCAAGCGCAACAACTGGTGGCGCGGATACCAGAGTTAATTGACTCTGGGCGATCGCAGTTGATGATGTTAAACGAAAAAGCAGAACTCCTCGGCTTACCAATTAACCTTGATGCACTTGTAGTCCAAATCAACGATCGCGTCAAGGGGCAGTTACAAGCGATCGCCGGACAAGTCCTCAACTTGGCTGTTGTCACCTTCACCAGCTTGCTCGATTTTCTGCTGACAATGGTTTTGACTTTTTATCTTTTGCAGCACGGTGATGAACTCTGGCAAAGTTTAGTAGAATGGCTACCCAGCAGATTTCGGGAACCTTTCTCCCAAACAGTCCGCCTCAGTTTCCAAAACTTTTTTATCACCCAGCTAATTTTATCTACCTGTATGGCATCCGCCTTAATTCCTGCCTTTTTATGGCTCAAGGTGCCATTTGGGTTGTTATTTGGCTTGACAATTGGGATTATGGCGCTTGTCCCCTTTGGCGGTTCTGTAGGGATTATTCTCACAACTTCATTAGTGGCGTTGCAAGATTTTTGGATGGGAACCAGAGTTTTACTCGCAGCTGTAATTGTGCAGCAAATTTTAGAAAATTTAATTGCGCCCCGCATCTTGGGCAGTTTTACTGGCTTAAATCCAGTGTGGATACTAATTTCTGTCTTGACTGGTGCCAGAATTGGCGGATTGTTGGGTGTAATTGTCGCTGTACCTACGGCTGTGATTGTCAAAACTGCATTAGTCGCCCTCCGTCCTGGGAAGTTTAGTGAAACCGATGACAGCACGGCAAAATGCGATAAACAAACCACCAGCGTAGTTGATGAATCACCCAAAGCTGAAGTCAACAACCCCCTCAGCTTTTCGGAACCGACTTTACCTTAATAATTCAGGTGGTTTTTAAAGGGTAAATAAAATTTATGTATTTTTGTGATGGCGATCGCATAAGTTGGGTGCGATCGCTTTTTAGTTAAATCTGGTATATGTGATTTCCCTTGACTCTCATCTTGCACCTAGCCCCAGCGAATGGAATTCGCGTCTACGATAAATTAAGCTTGTGGGCGATTTTTGCGTAATTCCTGAATCCAGCAGTGGGAACAGTACGGACAAGATGGTAATGAAGCAAGCAAGCAAGGATGATTTGATTAGCGGTAAGCAAATCTACTTCCGTGGTTATATTTACAATGTGTTGTGGGTATCGGAGAGTAAAGTCAAAATTGTCTTACCCGGACATCACCCTAATTCCTGGGTGTCGCCTTATCCGGCTGGGACATACACTATCCCTGCGTCTTGGGAATTACCAATAACCCATCCTGAACTCTATGTGATGAACTAATACATTACAGTGGTAATTAACCGCAGATAAACGCAGACGGACGCAGATGATTATGGAACAACAACCGATACAAGTAATTGGAGGTGGACTAGCTGGAACAGAAGCAGCATGGCAAATTGCTCAAGCTGGAGTACCTGTCATTTTTCATGAAATGCGCCCTCAACGCTTCAGTCCTGCCCATCACACAGAACATTTGGCAGAGTTAGTTTGTAGTAATTCTTTTGGGGCGATGGCGAGCGATCGCGCGGCGGGATTGCTGCACGAAGAACTGCGACAATTAAATTCTATTGTCATATCTAAAGCTGATGAACATGCAGTCCCGGCGGGTGGGGCGTTGGCTGTAGACAGAGGCCAATTTAGTCAAGATTTAACCGCAACTTTATCGAACCATCCTTTAGTAGAATTTCGGCGCGGTGAAGTCAAGGCTATTCCCGAAGGTATTGTGGTGTTAGCAACCGGGCCGTTGACTAGTCCTGAATTGGCAGAAGACTTGCACCGCTTCACGGGAATGGAGTACATGAGCTTTTTTGATGCGGCTAGTCCCATTATTGTTGGTGAGTCGATTAACCGTGATGTTGCCTTTATGGCATCGCGCTATGACAAAGGTGAAGCCGCCTATCTCAACTGCCCGATGAATAAAGAACAGTATTTGCAGTTTTGGCAAGCTTTGTGTCAAGCAGAACAAACAGAATTGAAAGATTTTGAACGGGAAACAGCCAAGTTTTTTGAAGCTTGTTTACCAATTGAAGAATTAGCACAACGGGGCGAAGATACAATGCGTTACGGCCCCTTAAAACCAGTCGGGTTATCTGATAGCCGGACTGAGGAACGTCCCTATGCTGTGGTGCAGTTACGCCAAGAAGATAAAGCTGGGCAACTGTGGAATATGGTAGGTTTCCAAACTAATCTGCGTTGGGGTGAACAAAAGCGAGTTTTTCAACTAATTCCGGGTTTGGAAAAGGCAGAATTCGTGCGGTTGGGAGTCATGCACCGCAACACTTTTATTAATGCACCCCAACTGATGCAGCCAACTTTGCAATTTAAACAACGTCCCACGTTACTAGCGGCTGGACAGTTAATTGGGACGGAAGGTTACACGGCGGCGGCGGCTGGTGGTTGGTTAGCAGGAACCAATGCAGCCCGGTTGGCTTTGGGTAAAGAACCGTTGGCTTTACCGCCTACAACCATGTTGGGGGCGTTATTAGAGTTTATTAGTTCAGCTTCACCGAAACATTTTCAACCAATGCCGCCTAACTTTGGAATTTTGCCAGATTTAGGTGTGAAAATTAAAAGTAAGCCAGAGCGTTATGGACGTTACCGCGATCGCTCTTTGGCAGATTTAGCTAACTGGAAAGCCCAATTATAGTGCTGAGTATTGTACACTGAGCGCAGTCGAAGTATGAGTGCTGAAAAACATTCCTCTGCCTTATCCTGACGATAAATATTCACGACGACCTACTTAATTTAACTTCCTAAAATATTTGCGTCGGTGGCGAGGGTTTTCGCGGCTGTTTGCACTAAGTTAATATCTGCTGGCGACCAAATGCGGGGTGTTTGACATTGATGAGCGACTAGCAACCCCCACAAGCCTTTGGGAACTAAAATCGGCACTACTAAATTGGCACATACCTGAATGCTGTGGAGAAATTCACGGTGACAAGCTGGTAAAGGTTCAAGGTTCGTATCTGCGATCGCTCTTACTCTCCCAGCTAAATACAAATCTGCATATTCATTAGTAAAACAATTATCTGCCCCTGTGGAACCCAAAATCGAATATTTATCTGAACTTAAGGATTCAAATGTAACTTGGCCATGCCATTGCCAATAAAAGTAATATAAGACTACGCGATCGGCCTGAAGTGATTCTCTCAATTCATGAGTTGTTTGCCGAATCAAAGCATCGCGCTGCATTGTTTTGACAAGGCGCTCTAAAACTCTTCGTAACCCCTGCTCAACAAATTGGTTTGATCTAGGGTCAAATTCGGAGTGAGAATGAATTTGCACAGTTCCACTAATGACGAATTAAGTCAAGTCTGTAGAAATTTTATAGTAATTTATCCAACATCTAAGAGTCTATTTCTAAAGTAAATATTAAGTATGTTATTTTACAGCTACATCAGGATTAGCAGTCGAGTAACAGATTTTTGGGTAGGTTAGATTAACTATAATTTAAGCCTTGCTGGATAAATATCCTATGTACATTTTAGAAATTAAATCATATTCCTAAATTACTTACGCATCACCACAATCAAGGGAAATTAAAACTACATTATATATGCAGAACAAGCAATAATAAAGCTCAATTTTAGTTATAAATTACAGATAAAATCTAGTATATTTCAAAATTATTTCGGTTTTCACTTAGTTTTAGTTTTACAACTATTGATAATTAATATATTTTGGCAAATACCAACTTAGATTAGCTGGCTATAAATTTAACAATTTCTTACTTTGAATATCCTAAAAAATGCTCGACTATTTTTCATAATATTTTTGCTCGTACTCAAAATAACTGTTTTTTAGTAATTGAAATGATATTTCTATAAGAACCGCTTCACCTCTAGTGAAGTTGACAAATAACTGTTAACTCGCAGAATAACATTTCGATGCGTAAACCTAAAATTTTTAATCATCCAGAGCGTTTTATTGAGGGCTGGTATTGGGTAATGCCATCTCAAAATCTGCGAATAGGCGAGGTAAAGCCTGTTACTATTTTAGGAAGAAATTTAGTTGTTTATCGTGGTCAAGATAACAGAGTAGTTATTTGTGATGCTTACTGCCCTCACATGGGCGCTCATCTTGCAGAAGGTAGAGTTGAAGGTAATGAATTACGCTGTTTTTTCCATCATTGGAAATTTAATGAACAAGGCATTTGCGTAGAAATTCCTTGTTTAGATGAGCCATTACCCATTAAGTTAAAAACCTGGCCGACAGATGAAGAATATGGCATGATTTGGATTTGGACTGGAGAAACACCACAACACAGATTACCATATATTCCAGATTTAGCAGCTTATGAATTTGATGTGGCTTTTGGGTTTCATTTTGTGAAAAACTGTCATCCGAATGTGGTAATGTTGAATGCTATTGATGCTCAACACTTCAATACAATTCATGAACTAGGATTAGACATTATTTTTGACAAACATGAATATCATCATAATGCCATCATTTTCACAAATATTACAGACCCAAGGAGAGATTCTAACTTCACTAAACTGATTCGTGCTTTTGTAAAACATCCCATTACCTATAGTATTTGTTATTGGTATGGCAGTACTAATATAGTCACCCTTGGCCCTGATTTTTTAGGATTTCATATTATGTTTGCTCTACGCCTTTTAGCAGAGGGAAAAACGGAAGGGCGAACTATTTTTATGATGAAAAAACGTCGGGGAATTTTGGGCAGGTTGTTTAATAAATTCGCGTTGTTGTTAGCCAAGCTGGTGGGTACACATTTTGTTAAAGGCGATAGTAAGATTTTCCAAACTATTCGCTTTGACTTAAAAACACCCATCAAAGCCGATCAATCTATTGTGCAGTTTATTAACCATGTTGAAAGACAAAAGCCATTGATGTGGGGAACTTGGCAATTAGCGAGAGTACGTGAGGGTGAACCTCCAGAAAATCTCAATAAATGGCGCGATGATTTGACTAATGATTAGGTAATGCGAAAAAGTGAAAAGTTAAATCAGACTTTTGACTTTTATATTGGGATATGGCTCAAATAAAAAGAAGTGGCAGAGCCACTTCATCATTCCCAGGTAGAACCTAAAGATAAGTATAGCGATTCCCAGAATCAAAAATGGTATAAATAGACACTAATTAACTTGAGCTTCCGTTTTTTCTGTCGGTAAGCAATAAAATTTTCATTCCTACTAATGTGCCAGCGAAACTCCAAAAAATAAATCATTCAATGTTCTGACTCAACAAGACTTATATCTCCCTTGTCCCCCTTATCCACCTTGTCTGTAAATAATGAAATACCTTAATACTGACTGGGGTTAAGTATGACAATCATCTCAGAAACTCTCATTCCTAGAGGTTTCCAGTGAGAATTACTAGAAGAAAAAGTGCTGTCACCGAGAACGGCTTGATAGTCTTGGGGGTATTTTTGGTCAGTATTAGGTGCAGAGTCCACGCGGAGGATGAGTTTACCTTGATAGCGGGATAGTTTACTGCTGTCTAGCAAAATGGTACCGCCATAGTCCCAAGCCAGTCCATAAAGTTTAAAGTTGCCTAATTTTTGGCGTAACTCGCGCCACGGCGTACCAACACCAATACCTTCACGGGTTTTCCACGCTGTACCTAAGTTACGCACATCTAGGGGTTTAGTGCGAGTGTTATCACTCCAGACTACCAAAAGCGATCGCTCTCGGCCTAAGTTTACCTGAGTAGCAGCAAAACGACCGATTCCTTCGGGGCCATAAATGGTTTTATCAGTTAAGCGCGATGTACCAAATAGCTTGACTAAATCTTTTTTGGTAGTTTTGCGAGTAATCGGCCCGACTCTTTCACCAGGCACAATTAAAGTATCTTTTACCAGTTGTGATTGAGCAATTATCAGATGATGAGTGTTAGGTTGTGGTAATGCAATTGCTGGGTTTGCCGAGTAGCTAATTAATAAAGCCAACGCAGCAGTTGAGATGTTTTTGATTGGTAGATGCACTTGATTTCTCTATTAAGTAGTAGGAGTTAAACTGACGACTCCTATAGCAGACAGTTCCCTGACTACTTCATAATTCTGGTAGCGTTAAAAATTGCCAGCAAAGCCACACCAACATCAGCAAATACAGCTTCCCACATTGTGGCGACACCTAAAATTCCTAAACCAATAAATGCAATTTTAATTGCTAAGGCAAAAATAATATTTTGCCAAACTATTTGGCGGGTTTTTCTGGCAATTTGAATTGCTGTTGCTACTTTAGAAGGTGCATCGGTCATGATGACGATATCGGCAGTTTCAATGGCTACATCTGAGCCTAAACCACCCATTGCCATACCAACATCGGCTCTAGCAATCACAGGTGCATCGTTAATGCCATCACCGATAAAAGCGACTTTATCATGTTTAGGATTCGTGCTAATTAACTTTTCCATTGCCGAAACTTTTTCTTCTGGTAATAACTCGGCAATATAAGAGTCTATGCCAATTTGTTGAGCAATCCTAGCCGCGATCGCCTGATTATCTCCTGTTAACATGACAGTTCTTTCTACGCCGATTTTTTTAAGTGCTTGTATCGCAGTTTTCGCATCGGCTTTTAACTCATCTGCAATAATAATATATCCAGCATAAATATTATCTACTGCTAGATGTACAACTGTGCCTTCTACGTCGCAGGTATGATGGGTTATATGCTGTTGATGAAGTAGGCGATCGCTTCCTGCTAATACTAGTTTATTACCTACATTTGCCTTAATTCCCTGCCCTGCTATTTCTTCATAATTCGACACTTCGGAAATATCAAAATCTTCAGAGTATGCGGCTCGAATTGATTGGGCAATTGGGTGATTGGAATGCGCTTCTACTTTGGCAGCTAATTCTAGTATTTCTTTTTTGCTATAATCATTGTACGGTACAATCTCTACTACTTTAAATACCCCTTTTGTTAAAGTTCCTGTTTTGTCAAACACTACTGTTTTGACTGTAGTCAAGGTATCCAAAAACATCGAACCTTTAATCAAAATACCGCGTTTGGCTGCACCACCAATTCCACCAAAATAACCCAGTGGTATACTAATCACCAATCCACAAGGGCAAGAAATTACTAATAATATCAAAGCGCGATAAACCCATTCAGCAGATGTCGCCCCAGGAATTAATAATGGTGGTAATATGGCGACTGCTAGAGAGATAAAAACAACTATCGGCGTGTAATAACGAGCAAATTTGGTAATGAATTTTTCAGTTTCTGCTTTTTTACTTCTGGCATTTTGTACCAAGTCTAAAATCTTAGCGATAGAAGATTCATTAAATAGTTTTGTGACTTGCATTTTGAGCAATCCAACTTGATTGATTGAACCAGCTAATACTGTATCGCCAACCCTAACGGTTTGTGGTACAGATTCTCCTGTCAAAGCTGATGTATCCACTTGTGAGTTCCCCGTAATAATTTCTCCATCTAAAGGAATTTTTTCTCCTGGTTTAATAACTACGATGTCTCCAATTTTTACGGCTTCTGGAGATACTTTTTGAATATTGCCTGCTGTTTCCAGGTTGGCATAATCTGGGCGTACTTCTAATAAAGCTTTAATGGAGTTACGCGAACGACTTACAGCCACATCCTGAAATAATTCGCCTATTTTGTAAAACAACATCACACCCACAGCCTCAGGTAACTTATGAATTGCTAAAGCACCTAGTGTGGCAATTGTCATTAAAAATGTTTCATCAAAAATTCTGCCTTTAAGGATATTACGTCCGGCGGTTTTTAACACAGTCCAACCACTCAGAAGATAGGCAGGAATAAAAATTAAATATTCACCAATTGCATAAGGTGTGTTGTGTAATTGTTGTTCAAAAATAATCCCAGATACATACAAAACACCAATCACAATTAGAGAATATATCTCATTTTTGAAACTAAATTCTCCGTCGTGGTCATGGTGATGATTATCATCGTGATGATGCTCATGGTTATGGTTATGATTCTCATGATGATTGTGACCACAACAATCGGAATGTTCTGAATGTATTTTATGTTGCATTTTGGCAAAATTCCAGTTTGTTTAATATATGAGCATATATTCAAATTTATGAGAAATTACTATTTTATGCAAGTTGAATTTTTTAAGAAAGAGAATCTTTATCAATCACTAGTTGAATGACTGGATGAAATGATGTGAGAAAGTTTCAGTCAATGTGAATATTGATAAATTCCCCTGGGGAAAGATGCCAGTATGTCAAATTTTCGTAAGATTATGAGAGGATTATGAAAATTAGAGTTTACACAAATGCCTTTTTGGGAGAATACGGCGAAAAAGCCAAGCTTACCCGAAGTTTACCGCAGTATAAAAGTCCCTCAGACTAAAAGTTTTTGGCGAAAAATTTTGGCGTATGCAGGGCCAGGATATTTAGTTTCTGTAGGATATATTGATCCGGGAAACTGGGCGACTGATTTAGCTGGTGGGGCTAAATTTGGCTATGCACTGCTAACTGTGATTATGCTTTCTAACTTGATGGCGATTTTAATGCAATCGCTGTGTGTGCGGTTAGGGGTAGCGACTGGAAAAGATTTAGCACAAGCTTGTCGAGATTATTTTAGTCCGCGTGTGAGCTTTGGTTTATGGTTGTTGTGTGAAATTGCGATCGCAGCTTGTGATTTAGCAGAAGTTTTAGGAAGTGCGATCGCGCTACAATTACTTTTTGGTATTCCCCTGAGTTGGGGCGTGTGCATTACAGCATTAGATGTATTTGTATTGTTATTACTACAAAACAAAGGCTTTCGTTATACAGAAGCCTTAGTAATTATGTTAGTAGGAACTGTCAGTATATGTTTTGCTATTGAAATGATGTTTTCCCGTCCTGATTGGGGCGGAATTTTATTAGGTTATACTCCCAAAGTAGAAATTTTACAAAATCCAGGAATGCTATATATTGCTATTGGCATTTTGGGAGCTACAGTCATGCCCCATAATTTATATTTGCACTCTTCAATTGTGCAGACACGCGCTTGGCAACCAACTACAGAAAAGCGATGGGAAGCAATTAAATTTGGTACAATTGACTCGACATTTGCTTTGTGTTTTGCACTCTTAATTAATTCGGCAATATTAATTGTGGCAGCAGCAACATTTCACTTTTCTGGACATCAGGATGTTGCGGAAATTCAAGATGCTTATCAATTGCTTTCTCCCTTGTTGGGTGTAAATGCGGCTAGTGCAATTTTTGGTTTAGCCTTATTAGCTTCTGGACAAAGTTCAACCCTCACCGCAACTTTAGCCGGACAAATTGTCATGGAAGGCTTTTTAAATTTACGCCTGAAACCTTGGTTCCGCCGATTTTTAACCAGAATAATTGCAATTGTGCCTGCTTTGATTTCTATTATTTATTTTGGCGAAAAAAGTACAAGTAATTTATTGATTTTTAGTCAAGTAATTTTAAGTTTGCAACTATCATTTGCCGTAGTGCCGTTAGTCATGTTTACCAGTAATCGCCGCTTGATGGGTGAATTTGTTAATCCTTGGTGGTTAAAAACCTTATCATGGTTAGTAGCGATCGCCATCATTATTTTAAATGCTTGGTTATTACTGCAAACTATTTCTGGTTGGTTATTTGGTTAAAATAATCAAAGAAGGAAAATACTGCAAATGTGAAGGGGTGAAATTTATGAAGTATATCCAGCAAAAAGTTGCAGTTTTGGGAATGACAATTTTGTTTGGTGCAACACCTACACTTGTTTATGCAAATACACCAAATAATCAAATAAATTTTCAGGAATCTTATCAACAAGGCGTACAGAAGTTAGAACAAGGCAATTTTCGGGAAGCAATAGCAAATTTTGATAAAGTAGTACAGCAAAATCCCAAATTTTATGAAGGTTTTTGTCTGCGGGGTTTAGCTAAATCGCAAATTGGAGACTTAAGCGCCGCAATTGCTGACTTTAACCAAGCACTCAAACTCAATCCCAATCACATAGACGCTTATAATAGTCGGGGAACAGTTTATGCCCAAATGGGAAATTTACAAAAAGCAATTGCCGACTTTAACAGTACAATCAAAATTGATCCGCAATCTGTAGATGCTTACTATAATCGGGGATTGGCTTACTTTAAACAACAAAATCCCCAAGCTGCAATTTCTGACTTTAATCAAGCAATTAGCTTGAATCCAAATTTAGCAGATGCTTACGGTAATCGCGGACTGGCTAAATATGCTTTAGGAGATCAGCGTAACGCGATCGCGGATTTACAGCAAGCCGCAACACTTTTCCGCCAGCAAGGCGATACCGCAAGCTATCAACAAACACAAAACTTAATTCAACAGGTACAACGTTAGTTCAATAAGGCAAAAGTAAAAAGGCAAAAGGAAAAAGAAAGAAGGCGTTGCATAAATGCGGGATGAATTCAGATGTTTAACAAAAATGAAATATTGATGCTTCGCCCCTTTGCGTCTTTGCGCGAAACAAAAATCATCCCATTAATCAGCAAAGCCAGAAAGAACATTAATACCACAAGCGTTTTAGCAATTTCTTATGGTCTGTTTATTTACGCCAAGCTGTACTAGAGCATCGATTCAGCAATTAAACACCTAATCTCCTTTTTAAGGGGGGAATTTTCTTTCTTCAAGTCCCCCTTTTTAAGGGGGATTTAGTGGGATCAGAGGATTTGTGTATACACCGTAGCGTAGGGGGAGAGGTTCTTTCAAGATTACTGAATTGGTGTTCTAGTGTTGCAGTGTCAATTTGCGTCTGAGTTGCATTCCCACTAACAAACCAATAATGATGATCCCGGTGAGATAAGCCAGCACAACTAAGCGAATTGACACAGGTGGCGCAACCCCTTCCACATCTATATCTTTTTGTACTCGCAGTGGGGAAAACTGACGTGACGCACTTGGCTGAGGCGAAACTTCTACTTGAATATTATGGGGTGCGCCATCAAAAAATTGCTGTTCCCAAGATAGTCTCCCGTTTGCATCTGGGATACCTTGGTAAGCGAAGGGAACCCAGCCATCTTCCAGTGACTTTGTTTTGATGTTTACCAACACATCAGAAACAGGCTGCTTGGTTTTTTCATCAACAACTTGCACTTGTAATTTATCAGTTTTGCCAACTGTCGCACTCCCATCACCCAACAGTTGCACTTCTAAACCTTGTTGTTTCACAATGTCATAATTATCAGTTTCTGGTTCAGCCGCAGATGCGTGGTGATTATCTGCTGTCGCCTCATGGTGATGATGTTCTCCATGAGATGTCTGCGATTGTGCGATTTCTGAACTCAGGTTAACACCCAACAAAGCAATAATAGCCACCACAGTTGCACCACTCAACAATAATCTTACCCGTTGGGGAGCTATTTCTCCTGGTTGAATTTCTTGCCTTCCTCCAATTACCCAACCGCCACCTAAACCAACCAGCAATAAAATGATAGCAAGAATGGCAAAGTTGCGATACTTCACCCCATTTTCAGGAACTGATAAATTCAGATTTTGTTGAATTGGCGTGAACGCATTAGGCGTGATGGGGGTAACATTTACTTGTAGCTGGTAATTACCCCGAATTGGTAAAATTTGCTGAACTTGCAGTTTTCCTTGAGGAGCGATCGCTTGTATATCTAATAATTTAGTGCCTTCTACAATGGGGAAATCTGTAGTCAACCAAGGATTTCTCGTAGGAGTAAAGATTTTTAAATTAATACTGGCATTTGTTAATGGTTTACCTGCTGCATCTACAGCTTGCAGTGTTAGTTTAACTGGCAATTGCGGTTTACTAGCTTCAGCCTCAAACGGTATGATTTGACTAATAGGCGGTTCCGTAGTTAATTGCACCCTTGCTTGGGGCGACTGAGACAAACCCGCAGAGTGATGAAAACCAACACTCATCAACCCAACCGCGCTACTAACGAGTAGATAAACCTTAAATTTTTTGATTTTCAGCATATATCCAGAAGCGGCTAGACTAGCTTTTCTAGCCCTAGCGATCGCAATCATTTTGATGGATTTTCTCAATGATGGGTAGAAGAGTTTAAATTTCTTATCTCTCTACCCATCAATTGATCACAAAATGCTACTAATGACAACCTACCAGCAAAGTGTGGTGACGTAACGAGTGGACGCGATCGTGAATGGCTGGGTTAGTTGTAAAATAAACTGTCCAAAGAGTCAAAGCACACAAAGAAACATACAGCGTGGCTTGTACTGGTGTCGATAAAGTCACACTTGCGGTTTTTTGTAAAACTGAAGGATGAGTTTGAGTAGTCATCAAATACCTCGAATGAGTAGATACAATTTAACGCATCGGTCAAAATGATAGCTAAAAGTAGTTTTATCCGCTTTACAGTTGTCACCTTTGAGGTTTGAACTAAAGTTTTCCACAATCTCTAAAAATAGCTATTTATTTAAAACCGATTCTTAAGCAAATAGCATAATAACTCAAATTATACCACCGTGTAACTGTGTGTATTCATGTTTGAAGATAGACTTAAAATTTTGACGATACTTATTAAGTGTATGAACTTGGTTTGTCTTTTATATTGCTTTTTAGTGACGAATTTTAATAGTCAATTAATTTACTTGCTTTGATAGCTAAAGATGGGTAGTTAAGTAAATATATGAGTAATCTTTCATAATTTATTGTCAACATCATCTTGACCAATGACAACTAATAGGATAGGCTTGGCAATCAGAGATGTTCTATCAGGAAAAATATGAACAAGAAGTTAGTACTGAATTTGCTTTCTAGTTCCGCAATCTTTACCTCCCTGATGTCTACATTGGCAGTCATTCCAGCACACGCCTCTGTGAACCTCACTCAAAAATTAATGCACACCAACGATGGACGTACTTGCATTACTAATCCCCACGGTTTGAAGGATTTTGTCTGTATTCGAGATTCAGAAAGAGACCCCAAAGCACCTCCCGCACCTAAATCTATGGTGGTTTCATCCACACCATCTAACGTCGACATTGCAGAATTGAATTTTACAGATGAAGAAAGTGATGCCGCAATTAGAATCTTTAAGTGCGACTGTCCTTATTGCATCAATTCCTTGCGACAATTACGCGGTACTGGCAACTTAGTATACTAAGCCGATTGTCGAAAAAGCTGGCGAAGCTGATGAGAAAATCGATGTCAGCTTAAAAACTCAAATCTTCGTAAGCCTGTCGGAAAAATTGTATTTAGATTTAACAATAATCAAGGTAATAGATTTGCTGGATATACTTTGAATTTCTCCTCAGTCAAATCTGATGCCAAATAACCAAAAGCTTTTGTAACCATATACTGTATATAGCAGTCCTAAATCATTTGTGAACAACAAGATCCCCGACTTCTTTGAGAAGTCGGGGATCTGAGTCTATAAATTTTTAGATATACAGGATAAAATTTGTTTATCTAGTAATCTGATAAAATCAACGTTTTCGTATGCTTGCCAAGTCAACGCCTGCTGAACAAAGAATAGTTCTGCACAACGTTAGCTGGGAAACCTTTGAAGCTTTGCTAAGAGATACAGGTGAAGAGAGAGGTTCTCGGTTTGCGTATGACTGCGGTACTTTAGAAATTATGACACCACTATTTGAACATGAAAACCCTAAAAGTAATTTAGGAAACTTTATTGTTGCGTTAGCTGAAGAATTAGATATTGAAATCAGAAGTGCTGGTTCTACAACGTTGAAGCAGAAGTTAGTTAAAAAAGGTATAGAACCAGATGCTTGTTATTATATCCAAAATGAATTATTGATGCGAGGTAAGGAAACTTTAGACTTAGAAACTGATCCACCACCTGATTTAGCAATAGAAGTTGATATTACTAGTAGTTCAGTTAATAAGTTTAATATTTATGCCGCATTAGGTGTTTCTGAACTATGGGGATATAATGGTCAGAATTTAAAATTTTATCAATTATTAGAAGGGCAATATATTGAGTGTGAGTTTAGCATTGCCTTTCCGATAGTATCAGTGCATGATATGAGCCGATTTATTGAACGAAGTAAAACTATGGGTGAAATTGCTTTACTCAAATTATTTCGTGCTTGGGTAAGAAGTCAGCTAGAGGGTTAATGAGTTGTAATTTAACATTCTGTGGTGTGGTGGGCGATCGCCTTGTAAAGTAGACTCACAATCTTGACCATATCTATCCACCTCCTGCTTTTTCTTGCGATAATTCCCAAGGGGCATATTCTGGTTCGTCCAAGGGGGATAGATGACTCTCAAACGATTGGTTTTAATCATTTCGACTGTGATAGCAGTTGTATTAGCAACTTTATCGCTAGTCAGTAGTTGGCAGAAACCACAGTTCCAAAGTCGTCTGGAACTTTATCAAACCAATATTGCGCTGCAAGCCCAAGCTTGGCAGCCAGAAGATAGTAATGGTGATAATTTTCAGGTAATTCGCCAAGCCATCCTCGAAGATCAGCCCCTAGAAAATGCAACACAGCAATATCAAGAAGCAAAAAAATCTGTACAAACTAATTTAGATCAGCTTAATAACCAACTTACACAGCTAAGTTCTCCAGCTAAACCCCTACCAAAAGACACTGTTGATACTAGTGCATCTCCAGAAGTCACCAAGAAACAATTACAGCAATCTCTTTACCAACAGCAAAAATTACTCGCCGAGTTAGATTTACGTCTGGGAATTTTACAAGTACAACAAGGACAACAAGACACAGCCTTGAAAACTTGGGCGGAATTACAACAACCAGCACTCAACAGCGATTTTGCAGATACCGCGACTATCTTAAGTGGACTCTGGAGTAATCCGCCGCGAATTTTACCCAACGCCCAGCAGCTAATTAAAAAGAATTTAGATGGTTGGTTTCGGAATACGGCTTTGATTCAGCTATACCAACTCCAGCAGCGTCAGGAACCTTTAGCCACAGTTAAAGCTGCACAGCAAGAAGCCGCAGCCCAAGCAGTATTTAAACTCACCCTCATCGGTACGATCCCCGCCTTAGCAGCATTAATCGGCACAATTCTGCTGATTTTCTTATTGACACAACGCTTGCTGAAAGGAAAAGAGGCGTTATTGGCACAAAATGATGATTTAGTCTGGACAACACCCTGGGATGGCGAAACCGTACTCCAGGTTTTTGTGGTGGGATTTTTCTTTATGGGACAAGTTTTTGTTCCTATTTTATTATCTATACTGCCAATTCCCCGCCCGATTGTCGGTGTACGCTTACAGGCTTTTTCCGTGTTGGTTAGTTACTTGTTGGTGGCGGCTGGGGCGCTGTCGGTGATGTATTTTTCCATCAAACGGTTTTTCCCTTTACCAAGATTGTGGTTTAAATTCCAACTCCAAGATAGTTGGTGGCTGTGGGGATTAGGCGGTTACTGCACCGCTTTACCTGTGGTTGTGGTGGTATCGTTGATTAATCAAAAACTCTGGCAAGGACAGGGTGGTAGTAATCCGTTATTGCAACTGGCGCTAGAAAGTCAAGATTCTATCGCATTAGGAATATTTTTCTCCACAGCTGCGATCGCTGCTCCTATATTTGAAGAAATTTTATTTAGGGGCTTTTTGCTACCCTCCCTCACCCGTTATTTACCTGTGTGGGGCGCAATTTTGGCTAGTAGCTTGTTGTTTGCGATCGCTCACCTTAGCTTGTCAGAAGTTTTACCTTTGACAGCATTGGGGATCGTCCTGGGAGTAGTGTACACGCGATCGCGCAATCTCTTTGCTCCGATGCTACTCCACAGCCTCTGGAATAGTGGCACACTACTGAGTCTTTTTCTGTTAGGCAGTAGTAACTAATAAAACATATTTAATACGGTTGCCGTAGCAAAAAATATCTGGTTACATCTGCGTAGGTCATGATTTTTAGCAGGTGATTACTAAAGCAAGTATTCTCTGAAATTTGGCTGAAATTTAATCATATTGACAGCCAAAAAATTCCAACATTACTGTCAAATAGACTACAAAACTTCTGGATAAGCCTCTAGTACTATCTAGATAGTGAAAGCTATTTTTCAGATGTTGATTGCCTCTCTGTGTAATATTTGGCAGGCAATATTGAATCATAGCCCTTAACCATAGGAGTGACGCAAAACAACTAAATAAGGTATTCAGTGTAACTTAAAATCACTAATACCAAGATGGCATAATTTTCTAGTTGTGGAATATATGCCATCTGTATTGAATTTATCCCTTTACAGCTAACTTAAAATCTCCTCCTTGCAGCCATATCAAAAAAGTCCGGAAATAACATTAATGGACTTGAAAGAAATGGTATGGTATCACCGTTTTTTGCTGATTATGAGTATTTATCCTCCTCCAGAGAAATCATACTTACGAATCTGCAAAAACGCTGTTTTTGATGTCATAATCACAATTAAATACATACAGCAGATTTCAAGTAAATAAAGTACACAATTTAGTTTTCTAAGCTAGGTAGAGAACTAATCTAATTTAGACTTTTGATGCTCGGATTCTGCTGTAAATCAAGTAGCTTGCTAGTTTGCAGCTACAAAATACTTGTTCCTATTACTTATATTTTGTAGTGTTTCCTTTAAAGTGTTGACATCTTTATTTAGGTAAACGTTAGGCGTATACTAACAAAAAACCAGTTTCATAAATAGTTTTTCCTAGCTGACTATTCATGTGCGACTAAGAAAAAATACTGTTTTTCTTGGTTATTTCTGCATTTCTATATTGAGCTTCAAAAACATTAATTACAAATTATGAATTGAGCTCAATTGTTCTTCATCAAAAGCAAAATTTAGTTTTCCACTGATCTTTGAGGAGTAAGAATACTATGGCAAATCTCAACCCTACTAGTCATCCTAATAAACAACTTTTGGCTGGTTACTGCGGCATCATTTTTGGCGGGTTTGGCGTTCATAAATTTATTTTAGGATATGCTGCGGAAGGCTTTATTATGTTGGCTATATCCATAGTTGCAGGTACTTTTACTTATGGAGTCGCCTTAATAGTAATGCAGCTAATTGGTTTGATTGAAGGCATGATTTATTTAAACAAATCCTCAGAAGAATTTGCCAACATCTATTTTGCCAATAAACAAGGCTGGTTCTAAAGCTTATCTCCCACAAGAACAACAAGATACCCGACTTTCTTCAGAAAATTGGGTATCTCAAAGTGTTTATTTTTAATAAATATAGTGTAACTTATCTTGATATTTTAAATACAATACTTAACTATATTTAATGCTAACTCTGATTTCATACGCTAGATGCTTAAATGTCCGAGCAAGGCGTAACTCAATGTTCACTAGATATAGCAGTAGCCAAGTTGGTTAGGACATTGATAAATCATGAGACTTAGACACCATAAAGCTTTTAACCCTTTCACCTGTCACCTATTACCTGTCCCCTGCTATAACAAATTGTATCTGTTGTAAATATGTAGATGCCAAGTAAATATAGTTACTATAAAATTGGAGTGTTATTTATAATTGAGGGGCATTTCTAACCAATGTCTAATAACAGTCCCAGTGAGATCAGTAATAAAAAACTAGCGGCTGGAATTTGTGCAATCTTGTTAGGAGCTTTAGGAATTCACAAGTTTATTCTTGGTTACACAACCGAAGGCTTGATTATGTTGCTCGTTAGCATCCTCACCTGTGGTTTTGGTGGAGCAATTATGGGCATTATTGGTTTAGTAGAAGGAGTTATTTACTTAACCAAAACTGACGAGGAATTTGTTGAGGCTTATATTGTCAATAAGAAAGGCTGGTTTTAAGTTTTACTTTTGATGTGATTTGCCGTTGTAATTTCAGAGGACATCTGTGTTGAAATTATCTTCTACTCCTCTATCGGGACACGGTAAGCTAGTGCGTTGGGGTATATTAGGATTTTCTTATACCCCACTATTTGGTACATATTTTTACAACCAAAATTATCGCCTTGGTTTTTTAGTCTGTCCTATTAGACACTTTACAGGAATTCCCTGTCCTACCTGTGGTATGACGCGTTCATTTATGGCTATTGGGCGAGGAAACTTAAACCAAGCATTTACTGAGAATTTATTTGGCCCCATTTTATTTGCTAGTTTTGTAATTGCCATAGTTCACGTTACTTTAGAATTGTTAACTAGGCAGCAAATTACAACTTTATATTGTCAACTATTAAGTCTAAAAAAGGTACAAATAATATTCTTATTCACAGTGTTAATTTATCATACTTTCCGGCTGTATCACATTTCACAAACAGGAGAATTGTATATTGCTTTTAGTCAATCTCCTTTAGGGCAATTGCTGTTTCAGTAAGTCTGGAATGGCTATAGCAAGCCTCAATGATTTACAAACATCTCTTTTCCTTGTCTACCTTGTCACCCTTGTCTTTTTTGTTCATATATAAAATTAGAACAGGAAAAAACAGTCTGAGTTTTACTGCTATGCCAATGCTCAAACGTAAACATCTCATTTGGTTTTGCTTATTGCTATTAGGCTGCGGATATTTTAGTACCATGTCTAATTTCGAGATTAATTCTTATTTAAAGAGTGTAATTTTTTTACTGCCAGTGCAGTTGGCGGCGATTGTTTATGTCACTTATCTACGCTGGAAGCGCAACTGAGGCTTAGGTCAGGTGTTAAACAAAAAAATTAATGTTATTGATATTCAGTCATAGTTCCAAATTTCGCCTACGCTCGAAATAGAGACGCTTATAGTCAGGCGTTGAATGTTCGTAGTGAATCCAAAAACTTGCCATGCAACTTGTGCCGAAAACGAACCTTGACCCAGAACTAGCCCCCACTTCCGAGACAATTATTCTGGATGTGGGAGGGATGAAGTGTGCTGGGTGCGTAAGTGCTGTAGAACGTCAGCTAACTCAATATCCGGGGGTCAAAACTGCCTGCGTCAATTTGGCGACAGAAGTTGCAGTCGTAGAGTCAGAAGTTGGGGTGGTAGATGCAGATGCACTGGCAAAGCGATTAACTACCGCTGGATTCCCAACTCAACCTCGTCAATCTAGTCACCAAGCCGCTTTAGAAGATTCCGCCAACAGACAGCGCCAAGAAATGCGTGCAGCATTCCGACAATTAGCGATCGCTGCTATATTACTGGTGTTGTCGGGAATTGGACATCTGAGCAGTTTCATTGGTGTAACTTGGCCAATATTAGACAACATTTGGTTTCATTGTGGACTAGCAACAGTCGCACTATTATTTCCCGGTCGTCCTATTATTGTTGATGGCTGGCTGGGTTGGCGGCGCAATTCTCCCAACATGAACACCTTAATTGGTTTGGGAACAATCACCGCTTACACTGCGAGTTTAGTGGCGTTGTTGTTCCCCCAAATGGGTTGGGAGTGCTTCTTTGATGAACCAGTGATGATGTTAGGCTTTATCCTTTTGGGTAGAACCTTAGAACGACAAGCCAGAGGTAGGGCGGCTAACGCCTTTCGGCAATTACTCGCACTCCAACCACAGGTAGCCAGGTTAATTCCCAACCCAGACCCAGAAAAATTAGGAATTGCGGCTAACAGTATCGATATCCCCGCCGAACAAGTGCGGGTTGGTGAATGGTTGCAGGTATTACCTGGAGATAAAATTCCTGTAGATGGTGAAGTGTGCTTTGGGCAGACAACCATAGATGAGTCGATGTTAACAGGCGAAGCTGTACCTGTAAGTAAACAAGCAGGTGATCTAGTTACTGCCGGCACAATCAACCAATCAGGTGCGATCGCAATTCAAGCAACCCGTACAGGCAACGATACCACCTTGGCGCAAATTGTCGCCTTAGTAGAAGCCGCCCAAACCCGCAAAGCACCTGTACAAAAATTAGCCGATAAAGTCGCTGGATACTTCACCTACGGCGTGTTAACCGCTTCTGTATTCACCTTTGTCTTTTGGTACTTTTTTGGCACAAACATTTGGCCTGATATCATCATCTCCAGTGGTATGGAAATGATGAGTCACACCGCCCACAATACAAACTCAGCACTCAGCACTCAGCACTCAGCACTCTTAACCAGCTTAAAACTAGCGATCGCCGTGATGGTAGTTGCTTGTCCCTGTGCTTTAGGTTTAGCCACACCCACAGCCATTCTCGTCGGTACTGGTATAGGCGCAGAACGCGGTTTATTAATCAAAGGCGGTGACGTTTTAGAAAAAGTCCACAAACTAAATACAGTCGTTTTTGATAAAACAGGCACACTCACTACTGGTAATCCCACCGTGACTGATTGCATTGTCTTGGAGGGATTAGAAAAAACATCATCTGGTAGTCAATCTCTCATCCAACTAGCCGCCGCAGTGGAAAGTGGTACATATCACCCCCTGGCGAAAGCCATTCAACAAGAAGTACAACGCCTGCAATTATCAATTCCCAACGCCGTTGATTTTCATACCGAACCAGGGCTAGGAGTGTCTGCGGTAGTAGCAGAAACAACAGTACTATTAGGCAATCAAGATTGGTTAAGTTGGCATGGAGTTGTGGTTAATGAAATCGCCCAACAAGAAATTCAAAGACTGGCAAAAGCAGGCAAAACAGTTGTATGTGTGGCTGTTGCTGGTACTTTAGCAGGACTCATCGCCATTCAAGATACCTTGCGCCCTGATGCCAAAACCACCGTTGAAAAATTGCAGCACAAGGGTTTAAGGGTAATGCTACTGAGTGGCGATCGCCAAGAAGCTGCCAATGCGATCGGTAAACAACTAGGATTAGATCATGCTGATATCATCGCTGGAGTGCCACCCAGTAAAAAGGCTGAACTGATTAAATCTCTACAAACTGAAACCCACACTTCAAGTTCGCTCAGTGTAAAGCACTCAATTGTAGCAATGGTGGGAGATGGCATTAATGATGCACCCGCCTTATCTCAAGCAGATGTGGGGATTGCCTTACACTCAGGTACAGATGTAGCAATGGAAACTGCGGAAATTATCTTGATGCGCGATCGCTTAAGTGACGTTGTAGAATCCATTAGCCTCAGTCGTGCCACATTCAACAAAATCCGCCAAAATTTATTTTGGGCTTTTGCATACAATACCTTGGGGATTCCTTTAGCAGCTGGTGCTTTATTACCTAGTATGGGTTTCGTCCTCAGCCCATCACACGCTGCTGCACTTATGGCCTTTAGTTCAGTCAGTGTTGTAACTAACTCCATATTCTTGCGAAGACTAGCTCACAGGCAATAAATACGGTTATTAAATGTGAGAATGCAAACTGAATGCCAGTTTTTACTAACTCAGGTTAAACTAAATCGATAGTTAGATGTAATACATCTCACAGAGTAGAACATTGACGTTCTACTCTTCTCAGTCAGAATAGCTTTCAAGTTTGTCAGAGTTATCACCACAGACTGTAGTAAGCAAGAATGGTAGGAAACAATAATAGACCAACATTAATTAATCAAAATTCTGTTGATAATGATCACGATATATCAATGGCACCAGAAACTCATGAAAGCCATCTACTGATTCTTGAAGATGATCAAGGTCGTAAGGAATTTGCTCTCGAAAATTCCGTTTACTCTATTGGTCGAGACCGTGACTGCAACATCCGTTTATTCTCGCAATTTGTCTCTCGTCGTCATGCTACCTTAGTCAGATTGCCAAGAGGACAAAACACTCACAGCTATTACTATCGAATTGTTGATGGTGATGCTAAAGGTAAACCTAGTGCCAATGGATTGATGATTAATGGGCGCAAAATCCCGGCTCACGATTTAAAAAATGAAGATGAAATCGTTTTTGGCCCTCAAGTACGTGCCATCTATTATCTCTTGAGAAATACTCAACGTTCAGGACAAACCGATTCTAGTGAGTACGATATCACTCTAATCAACCCTGGGATGACGGACGATCCAGAAGAGATGGAAGCGTAAACATCAGCTAAGTCTCGGATAGCTTGTTTATCTTACACTAGTTCAATTTGTCACAGTTAGCTTTGCCTAAAGTTAGCCTACCAGCATTCCACTTACAGCAGAATTCAGAATGAAAATAGGCTATCTACTTAGCTTTATTCACCCAATGGAAATCTGCTGTAATTAACCAGCGAGGCTTTCAATTAAATGCCAATGACGACTGTGTTCAATTTCCTCTTTAACAAATTCAAACATTTTGCGACAGTGATTCTCCAGGTGAATTGGCAATTCTTCATTTTTAACAATGACATTCATCCGAGATTCTGTTTCAGTGGCGCTTGATCTGTCAATGAATACTTCAACCTTGACCGATTTGGAAAATGAAACATTACCAGGAATTTCACGAGCCAAAATGTAATCTGACTTGTAGTACTGAATTTCCAAATCGCAGCCTTGGAGAAGTTCTAACAGTAATGGCTGAAGACGGTCAATCGAAAGACCAATTGTAAATGAACAGGTATAGCGAGCCATAATAGCCCCAAGCATTGCAACACTCCGTCCATCGTATAATACCAAAGCCGCCAAAAGGTACTTCATTACAGATTGATTACATAAAGGTACTGGCAAATTGGCTTAAATTCAGTGCTTTCCACTAACATACCAGAGAAACACAACTTGAAAATTTGATAAAAAACTTTAAAATAAGGCCAATTTGCCAAAGAATGGCGGGAAATGGATTGACAGAACATAGATTAAAACAACAATGTTCCATCTAAAATCCAAAATTGTATAAGGCTTTGGGGAGATGCAGAATGAAAGTAGCAATTACGGGTGCAACAGGGTTAGTCGGGAGTCGTTTAGTAGAACGACTGCAAACAGAAGGTCATCAAGTATTGGTATTAACACGTAATGCTGGCTTGGCTCAAAAGGTGTTTCCAGCAGCCAATTTTCCTAGTGTGGAAATTGTGACATACACCCCAACAACATCAGGTGGTTGGCAAGATGCCATTAGCGGTTGCGAAGCTGTAGTTAATCTTGCAGGCGAACCTATTGGTGAGGGACGCTGGACGGCAGAACGTAAGCAAGAAATCCTCAATAGTCGTCAGCTAGGCACGCAGAAAATAGTTGAAGCCATAGCTAAAGCTAACCCCAAACCTAGAGTATTAGTTAACACTTCTGCTATTGGTTACTACGGTACAAGTGAAACCGCTACTTTTGATGAAGCCAGTGCATCGGGTAATGATTTTTTGGCTCAAGTCTGCCAAGCCTGGGAAGCAGAAGCCACAAAGGTTAAAGATGCGGGTGTGCGACTGGTAATTCTGCGTTTTGGGATTGTTCTTGGTAAGGGTGGAGCTTTAGCCAAAATGATTCCACCTTTTCAGCTTTTTGCTGGAGGGCCAATTGGCAGTGGTCGCCAATGGTTTTCGTGGATTCATATTGACGATGTAGTTAATTTAATTTTGCAAGCTTTAAACAAGTCAGATATGGAAGGAGTGTATAATGCCACTGCTCCAAATCCTGTCCGAATGAACGATCTGGCTCAAAGTGTAGGAACAGTCTTAAATCGTCCTTCTTGGTTGCCTGTTCCGGCTTTTGCCATTGAAGCTTTACTTGGAGACGGCGCAATTGTTGTTTTAGAAGGTCAACAGGTTCTGCCAAAGCGCACTTTAGAATCTGGTTTCACCTATCAATATCCAAATTTACAACCAGCTTTGAAGCAAATTTTATAATAAAAGTCAATAGTCAATAGTCAAAAAGTTGGACTATTGACTATTGACAAATAACTAATCAGTGAGAAACTTCCGAGACACCCAACTGATAATTCCGCTCAGAATGGCACCCCCCATGAGAATGCCAATAGCGGGGTTAAATAATGGTTGCCAAAGCTTGTGCCATAAATCAAGACCCAAATTTATGCCCGCAGCATCACCAAAAACTGCGATCGCAAACCAACCAAAGCCAAATAAAACCAAGAAAACATCGGCTACCAAAATCAAGTTCAGCCAATTTAATAGTTTATCTTTCATATCGACAATTTGAGACTAGGACTAGGGGCTAGGGGCTAGGAATATAAGAATTAAGCAATAGAAATTAGCTATGACAAAGTGACAATCATCAGGGATGTTACTCTCACCTCTAGCCCCTAGCCTCTCACCTCTATCCTCTCACCTCTCACCCCTACTCTTCAAACAACCACTTCTTAACTTTTTTGAGACTTTCCCAGTCTGGTTTCCGACTCAGACCGTCTTCAATACTACTGTTAATTTCATCGCGCCATTCTGGGTTCACCAAGAATAACTGTTGTACAACATCAATATGTTGGCGTAACCCTTTTTGACCAGTCTCTAGCATTGCTACAGCCAAATTGACTCTAGCTTGTGGGTCTTGTGGGCTTAACTTGACTGCTTTTTGTGCAGCCTTATAAGCTAAGTTGGACTTATTGTCTAACATATATAACCATGCTAGACAAATCCAAGCAGCGGCAGTTTTCGGAGAGCGATCGCATACCTCCTTAAATACAGGGATCAAAGAATCCACTGATTCGCCAGCTTTATAACGTTCCAAACCTGTATCAAACAAGGATTCAACAGTGTTAGTCATTAGTCAAGAGTCATTAGTCATTGGTCAAGAGTCATTAGTCATTGGTCAAGAGTCAACACAAAGAACGAATGACAAATGACAATCTTACTACACCCCAAATGACTTACCACAACCACAGGTTTGACTAGCGTTGGGGTTAGTGAACTGAAAACCGCCACCAATCATTGCATTGCTATAGTCCAGCATCAAGCCATATAAGTACAACAAGCTTTTGCGATCGCAAACAATTTGAAAGCCGTCATAGTCAAAAACTTCATCCTGGGGGGTGATCTTGCTCTTGTCTTCAAAGTCCATCATATAAGACATCCCGGAGCATCCACCTTGGCGCACTCCTACCCGCAGGCATAAATCTTGACCTTGTTGTGCTTGCAGGAGTTTTACTTGGCGCAAGGCTGCTTCGCTTAATAGAATGCCACGTTGTTGAGGCTGCGTTGCTTGTGTCATATTTTGTTAACTCCTTAATAACTAGTAACTTTATAGAAACTTGTAATTGCTGCTGGGTTGATGGGTAATTTGTGTATATATTCTAGCGACATTGAGGCCAGAAATTGCCAATTGTAAACACTCCGTCAAAAGCAGCCAAAGCTTTTTATTCTAGAATTGAGAGACTCGGTGTATTTAAACATTCGGTATTTTCAGAATTTCAGCCTTGTGGCAACCTGAGTCGCCATTCCTCTTCAGGTACAGCCAGGAAAATTTCTTTCCAGGTTAGCCATCCCCAACAGTTGATATGCAAATTGCTTCCTTTGATGAACTGACTCTATGACAAGTTTTAATCGCTCTACCAATCGTCGGTTGCATAAATTACCCCAAATTCCTTCTGTATGGGAGGGCGATCGCCGTCCGTTGTCATCGTCACCAATCCCGCATTCCGACTCATCGGCCAATGGTGATTGTATTCTTTGGGTTGATGGCTCACAAGGTGTTGTTCGTGGCATGGATGTAGTACCTCCCGAAACAGGCCCAGAAGCAATTGTTCGTACCCTGATGCGAGCAATGGAGCATCCCCACAGTCCGGCTAAACCTGCCAGACCCCAGAAAATTGTGGTCAAAGACCGAGAAATTCAATTTTATTTGCGTGGCGTACTGCAAGATTTAGATATTGTGATTGACTACGCCCCAGACTTACCCTTAATTGATGAATTATTTCGCGGTTTTGCAGAAATTGTTGATAGCCAAATTCCAGATTTACCACCACAGTATGCCCAAGCTTTGCAAGAAAAAGCATTTGCCCTTTGGCAAGCAGCCCCTTGGGAATTTTTGGAAGAACAGCAAATTATCTCGATTGAAATTAATAAATGGGATGTCGGGAAACTTTACGCCTCAGTTATGGGGATGTTGGGGATGGAGTACGGGATTTTGTTTTATCGCTCGGAAGAATCCCTGCAACGTTTTCGAGCCGCAGTTTTGCAACATGAAGATTCCCAAGGGCGCTTAGAAGAAGCTTTTCTCAAGCAAGATTGTCTATTCCTCACTTTTGAAAGTCTTGATGCTGACGACGAAGATGAGGATGAAATGGACGATTTAGCAGAGATGGAGTTATCAGAAATCGCCCCAACTTTTGGCAACATTCACCCCTTAGAAGGACTGCGTTCTGTTTTATATGACGAAGAGGCGCTAGTAGTATATGTTGCTTTAGAAAGTTTATGTCGTTTTATTCGTGACCATCGTCGTCAGTTATCTGATGACACTTTCCCGGAACTCAGCCATCGTTATCGAATTTCTCTTCCAGAAGCCGAGGGCGCAACTAAATCTGTCTCGGTGACGGTTGCTTCTATGCCAAAATTGGCCGCTGAGTTAGAGGAGATGGCTGGCTTTGGTGCAGATGAATTGGAGACGGAAACATCAGATTCCCCGATTTTCCGGTCTTTACGCGATGATTTAATTCCCGAAGATTCTTTTCTCAGCTTGGGTGTGGTGTCTTGGGAAATGTTGGAATATCTTCGCAAAGGTGTAACTTATCATCCAGCAGGGGAAATTAAACAGGTAGGTGACGGATTACCTGTAATTTTGATTCAAACTTCCCGTCCTAAAGCTAAGACGGTAATTGAAAGTATCGAAGTTGCTGGTGGACTCAAAGCAATTTGTTTTAATCCTGGCGCTGATCCGTTTGATGGCGATCGCTACGATTTAGGCTTATTGCAGACTCAAAATGGTGAATTATTTTTATTTGGCGAATTTTTAGATGATGATCCCATCCATGTGGAAGCTCGCAAAAAATGGAATCAACGGTGTAAGAACACCAAAGGTTATTGCGGTTTGATTATTGCTAAAGGATTAACAGGATCAGCTCGTGGTAATCCTCAACTACGCGATATGGTGGCTTTGTTTGAAGCGCGATCGCTTTCACCTAAAGATTTGGGTCTTGGCACTTTACAACTGATGCCACAACTTTAATTCCATCACCATATTCACCATATTCCCAAACCCCGGTTGTTTGGTGTTTTTCCATGCTTAATTTACCTGCATTCGGCATATAGCAATACAGTTCAGAAAAGCTGATTTTTCTATTTTTACTAATCCTGTTTCCCGTTCCCTGTTACCTCTTTTCATATCATGTCCGGCAAATCAGTTTTGTCTTTCTGCACATCTGTACAGAAAGACAAAACTCTCCCTCTGCTCTGATCCCTGACCCCTGTGGTCTTGATGATCAGTCTTTTACCGGACACAATATTCAGTTCTCTTCCTCCAAAATCCAAAAAATTCAGGATTTGTTTAGCTGGCTAATGAAGACAAGTATAAAGCAGATGTGCTTGTGTTTTTAGATGCTTTTGCCCACCAAATTACTTTATGCAAAGTTCATGAAGCATAGATATGTTGGAATTTTTCAGTAATTTTTTCACTAAATTATGATATCCATCCCAGTGATAATTTTTTGAACATCTGAATGGGGAAATCAAATAACCCCTTGAACTTTATCCTAAAATTTTGAAATTCTAATTCTTCTTGATAATCATCCAGGTTACTTTTCTCAGTAATTACTGAAAACTTTATTTCATCCATTTTCTGCTTTATATTTTTTTTATAAAGTTCTACAAAGCCACTAATTAAGTATTAAATGAAGATTATTTAAAGCCAAAAAATCATGGTTATAATAGCCTTAACACTAAAAATCAAGCAAATATTCCCTTATGATTTGAGTGCTTACTAAATAATTTTTGACTTAAATTTACGAGGAGGAAAACTGAAAAGCTCTTGAGACTTTCTCCCAAGAAAACTGAGACTTATGTCTAAGCTTGTCACAAAGGCTAACTAAAATTCGTTTCATTAATTAGATGTTTATCGGAATTGATAATCTCATGAAACGAAAATAGTGATGTATGCAAAAACAAAATTTTGCAGGATTTACGAAAACTTTTGTACAGAATTCGTAATCAAATCAAACATCACTGTATTACTACTTTTAGTAGTTATTTATAAAATCTCAAATTTACCCAATTGAAATAGAGGAGTTAGCCCATGATTACTTAAATACTCAACCATAATTTGTTGATATCTTCCCCCAATGAGTACCAAAAAATCATTTCTAGATTCAGGTAAAAAATGTTGAAGACGAGAGTGAACCCTTGTAGCTGCGTACTATTGGGTAATTACCAGTCAAATATACACACCTAATAACTAGTAGATGTATTAGGGTCTGAAGTTGTTGACAAAATTGTCTCTCCAACAGATTAATCTGAGCTGATGAAGCAGAAAAGTTAAAATACTTTTTCTGAATAAAAATATTGGTAATCTCAATTGAGTGAAACTTAGGTATCTCAAATTAGTTGGTGGAATTTAATGTCAGGTTTTCTTGAGAACTTCATTAGTGCAATTGTTACAACTCATGAATGTACACTAAGGACTTTTCCTGCCACAATAGTGATCCCGTTCTGATTATCTTCCACAAAAATGATGAATAATTTGACAAAATGATGATTTTTGTGTCTGTAGCATTGCTTGTTTCTTGACACAAACTCTGATAATCTTATACCTCCTTATCTGGAGTCTTTTGTTGTTTTGATGGTGTTAACATACAGCAGATAGCATGATAATGACTAATAAAAAATGGGCCGTTAAACGTATTACTGTGAATTTAGCGACACAGGAAGCAGAGAAGCTAGAAAAATATTGTCAGCAGACAGGTAGACCTGCAACAGATGTAATTCGAGAACTGATTCGAGGATTACCAGTATCTGATGACAATAAAGAAGCAAAATAGAAAAGAAAAAGCATCTTAGAATAGTCACTGGTTTGACTAGAAATACCGATTAAGCTTTTTCCGTCCACCTTTACTTCTGTTTGTGGAACTCAACACAAGCGTTTTGCAGGAAGTATATTTAGCAATCAGGAATGAAATCAAGTAATAAAATAGCTTTTATTACTTCTGGGTTGAACCCCGTCGTGCATCTACATACTGGTGGACTCTTGATCAATCTCTGACAACTCAATTTCTGACTCAGCGAGTGTAAAACCTCGCAAATCGGCTTGATGCTAGTAGCAAATTCCGACACCAACCCAGTTACAATTTGTAAAGAAACTGAAGAGGTAGGACGGAATGCGTGTTGCAATCGTAGGTGCGGGATTGGCTGGACTAGCAACCGCTGTAGATTTAGCCGATGCTGGCTGTGAAGTCCAAATTTTTGAGTCCCGTCCGTTTGTTGGTGGTAAAGTTGGCAGTTGGGTAGATGGCGATGGCAACCATGTAGAAATGGGTTTGCACGTCTTTTTTGGCTGCTACTATCAATTGTTTGAGTTAATGGAAAAAGTGGGTGCGTTGTCACATTTACGCCTGAAAGAACACACCCATACTTTTATTAATAAAGGCGGACGCACCGGTGCATTAGATTTTCGTTTTTTCACAGGTGCGCCTTTTAATGGCTTGAAAGCATTTTTCACGACTTCCCAACTATCTTTACAAGATAAGTTACAAAATGCGATCGCTCTTGGTACCAGTCCCATTGTCAGAGGATTAGTAGACTTTGACGGGGCGATGAACACCATTCGCAACCTAGATAAAATTAGTTTTGCCGATTGGTTTCGTCGCCACGGTGGTAGTGAAGGTAGCATTAAACGGATGTGGAATCCCATCGCTTATGCGTTGGGATTCATTGACTGTGAAAATATTTCTGCCCGTTGTATGTTAACCATCTTCCAGTTTTTCGCAGTCAGAAGTGAAGCTTCTGTGTTGCGGATGTTGGAAGGTTCCCCAGAAGGGTACTTACATAAACCAATTCTGGAATATTTGGCAGCCAGAGGCACGCAAATTTATACTCGTCGGCAAGTACGAGAAATTCAATTTGCCGAAGCAGATGGACAAACAAGAGTTACTGGGATAGTAGTAGCTCAAGGTGATACCACAGAAACTATTACCGCAGATGCCTATGTCTGCGCCTGTGATATTCCAGGTATTCAGCGAATACTGCCCCAAGATTGGCGGAAATGGTCAGAATTTGACAAGATTTATAAATTAGATGCAGTACCAGTAGCTACAGTCCAGTTGCGTTTTGATGGTTGGGTGACAGAACTGCAAGATGCAGAAAAACGCAAACAACTCAACCATGCCGCAGGTATAGATAACTTACTGTATACTGCTGACGCAGACTTTTCTTGTTTTGCTGACTTGGCGTTGACTAGTCCTAGTGATTACTATCGCCCAGGACAAGGTTCCCTACTGCAACTAGTACTCACACCAGGAGATCCATTCATTAAGGAAAGTAACGAAGCGATCGCCCAGCACGTCCTCAAGCAAGTACATGAACTTTTCCCCTCATCGCGGGAACTTAACATGACTTGGTATGGTGTTGTAAAACTTGCCCAATCTCTCTATCGAGAAGCCCCAGGGATGGATTTATACCGCCCCAACCAAAAAACTCCCATTCCTAACTTCTTCCTCGCAGGTAGCTATACTCAGCAAGATTATATCGATAGTATGGAAGGAGCAACAATTTCTGGAAGAAGGGCAGCAAAAGCGATTTTAGAGACAATCAAGCAGTAGCGCACCCCAGAGGAACAACAAAGAATGTCAGATTGGCTAGAGCATAGTGTACAGGTAGAAGTAGAGGCTCCCATTGATTTAGTGTGGAGTCTGTGGTCTGATTTAGAACAAATGCCCCGATGGATGAAATGGATTGATTCGGTCAAAATTCCACCCGATGATCCAGATATATCTATTTGGAAACTCAACACTGGGGGTTTGGAATTTACTTGGAAATCGCAGATTCTCAAAATTATCCCTAACCAAATTATCCAGTGGAAATCAATTGATGGTTTGCCAAATCAGGGGGCGATTCGGTTTTACGATCGCCACACTAGTAGTATTGTCAAGCTAACTGTGTCCTATGCTATCCCTGGCATTATTGGCAAAATCATGGATAACTTGTTTTTAGGTAGGGTTGTAGAATCAACAATTCAAGCTGATTTAGAAAGATTTAAGCAATATGCTTTAAATGCTCAAGCAAACTCATAGTAGAAAGCAGGATATTAATAGCTATTCCTGCTTTCTACTATGAGGCGAGAAAAATATTCTAACGCGATCGCACTCAGCCTAATATTATGCTGTGGAAGCTGGCGATCGCCGATTTTCTGTAAAATATTTTCTCACGCACAGACGCAAAGACGCAGAGAGAATCAAGAGTTTTTTAACTATTGTGTGGCTGGCGTTAGACGCATAAAAAATTATGCCAAAGTTACTTATTGACACAATATGCTAATTTCAGCATAATTTATAGTGTATGGATACAGAACAAGAAAAACCACAGCTAAAAAAGTTTAAATCCATAGCCAGCGCACTTGATGATTTAAAAGAGTTCCCCGAAGATGTACAGGATGTAATGGGATATGCTCTTGAGTTGGCACAGCGCGGTAAAAAACATCCAGACGCAAAACCTTTACGCGGGTTTTCAGGCGCGGGTGTTTTAGAAATTGTAGATGATTTTGATGGGGATACTTATAGAGCAATATACACTGTTAAGTTTGAAGGTGTTGTGTATTTATTACACGCTTTTCAAAAGAAATCAAAACATGGTATTGCTACACCAAAACAAGATATTGAATTAGTAGAAAAAAGATTAAAAGCAGCTAAAGAAGATTATTTACAAGAGACTCACAAAAGCGATGGTAATAAAGATGGACAACCAAAATAAAGTTACTAGTGGTAGTGGGAATGTATTTGCTGATTTAGGGTTGTCTAATCCTGAAGAACGTTTAGTTAAAGCTGAACTGGCGATAAAAATTAGTGAAATTATTACTACTCAAAAACTAACTCAGGTGCAAGCTGCGGAAATTTTAGGTATAGATCAACCAAAAGTTTCTGCTTTAACTAGAGGTAAACTAAAAGACTTTTCAGTTGAAAGATTAATAAAATTTTTGAATATTTTGGGTAATGATGTAGAAATTAGAGTCAAACCTAAACCAGAAAATCGTACTTCTGCTTCTACTACTGTAGTTTGCTTTTAACTGTTGTGTGGTGCGATCGCATCCAATTCACTATTATGCTTTTACGCAGGCGATCGCAATGATACTTGTTTGCCGTTCGTTTTTTGGAAATTAAAAGCATACTATGAATATCTCAGCCAAACGACTTGAAGAAATTCAGAATATTCCTGATGAAGATATTGATACTTCTGATATTCCTGAATTAGATGCTCATTTTTGGGAAAATGCTAAACTTGTTCAACCTATCACTAAACAAGCAATCTCATTAAGAATTGATAGTGATGTATTGCAATGGTTTAAAAATCAAGGTAAGGGCTATCAGTCCTTAATGAATGCAGTATTACGAACTTACGTTGAACATCAGAGTAAGATTCACAATAAAACCCAACATTAAATCAGTATGCTTGTAAGTTGGGTGGGCGATCGCTCCATTCAATCTATTATTAGGCTGTGTAGATTGGCGATCGCCGATTTTATGTAAAATATTGCATAAATACGGGATGAATTTTCTCACGCAGAGACGCAAAGGCGCAGAGAGAATCAGGAATTTTTTAATTCTTGTGTAGGTTGGGTTAGACGCACGAAAAATCTTGAGACTAAACATACAATTCTATTTTGCGTCCTAACCCAACATTAATGATTTTAGTAAACAATAAGTTCTTGTATAGAAGTTTAAGAATGGTAAATTAACTACAAAATAATATTGGTTTACACTGCGTTCCAGCCAAACTACAGAAGATAGCGATCGTACCTATTATGCTGTGTAGACTGGCGATCACAATAAAACTTTTTGAAAATTATCGTCGTTATGCACATACTTTTTCCTATGATTGCTGTTTTGACTTGGTGATCATTTCTCAAATACAGAAATAGTTGATATTATTAATACAGCTATCAATAAGCAGCCCAAGAGGATTATTTACAAGAGACATTAAGAAGCAATGGAAAGAAACATGGGCAATGATACTGAAGAGCCATTATCTTTTGATGAATTCATTTCCTATTATAGATGTCCTCCGCTCGTAGCAGAGTTTCATTATCCTGAATATATTCAGAATATTGGATTAAATACACGGTTGTCCTATGAGCAATTTGTAGAATTCAATCCTGGATATCCACCAGAATACTACTCGTTTCTATATGGCTATTATTCTCGAAATGGGATTGAAGCGTACAGGCTTTTTATTCCACCTGTCGGCAGACAGCCGCCAGAAATAATCCCGGCTTTAGAATTTTTACAGATGGATTTAGATCATAAAAATGAGTCAAGTTAATCCTGATTTGCATACGGTTGTAGCTCGACTGAACGAACGCTCTGAATTATTTCATAAAGTTTTTTAATTATTGTGTAGGTTGGGTTAGACGCACGAAAAATCTGGATACTAAACAGACAGTTCTATTTTGCGTCGTAACCCAACATCAATGATTTTAGTAAACAAGAAATTCTTGTATAGAAGTTTGAAGATGGTAAATTAACTACAAAATAATGTTGGGTTCCACTGTGTTCCACCCAACCTACAGAAAATAGCGAGCGTACTTCCTTTCCAAATCATATTTCAGTCGTGATGTCATCTACTCTTTACTGCAAAAGGGATAAGAAATCTGTTACACTTCCAATCTGCAATCAAATGTAATGGAATTTTGACTATTTTACTCAAAAAGTACTTGACTTTTTCTCATAGATCACGATATCTTATCTTTTAATTTATTTAGTACTTTTGTACTGATTAATATAAGATGCAAATTGATTTTTTGTTGACTAATGATAGCTTACTTGCAAATACTATAAGGTTTCTTTATGACGCAACAGTACAGTAGTAATACTCTGGATTTGATTTGCTTTCTTTCTTCCACCAAAATTCTTGAATATAAACCTGCAATAGTTCTTACTACAAACTCTGTTACAAAAGGTAAATATATCTATACTATTCATCCCAAGGCATATATTCATCTAGATGCTGTTAAAAATCGTAGCAATGAAGAACTTATTAAGTTTCTAGAAAGTGAAGGTTTTACAGATGCGGAGCTTTTTGAAGTAGAGGGACGGATAGGTTTTAACCTAAAAAATTAACTCGTAGTAAAGCAATGCTGCAAAGTCCCCAAATTATTGTGAAAGCAAAAATAGCTAATCGCCAGTTTGAAATTACCAGCAATTAGCTATTTATTATAGTTACCAATTAACTTGTCCCTAACTCAGTGCTTCTGCACCACCAACAACCTCTAGAAGTTCTTGAGTAATTGCGGCTTGTCGGGCTTTGTTGTAAGACAACGATAGGCTTTTAATCAATTCACCAGCGTTATCACTGGCGTTACTCATAGCTGTCATCCGTGCTGCTAGTTCACTGGCAGCAGATTCTTGTAATGCCCGTAGTAGTTGGTTGCCCAAATACAGGGGTAGCAAGGCATCCAGAATTTGCACTGGGTCTTGCTCAAAAATCATATCGCTGGCTAAAGGTTGAACTTGAGAAGTGACTTTTTGCCGTTCAACTTCAAATTGACCACCACGAGTAGTCAACCGGAAGATTTCGTCGTCTGCTGCTTCTAAACCTTGGGTATCCAGAGGTAACAAGGTTTGAACTACAGGACGAGAACTCACCAAGGAAACGAAACGAGTGTAGATTAATTCGATGCGGTCTACTTTTTCCGAGAGGAACAAAGACAGCAACTCGTCAGCAATTCTATTTGCTTCTTCGGCGGTGGGTATTTGTTCTAAGCCACTGTAGGTAGCATCGATAGGTTGGTTGCGACGTTGGAAGTATTGGGTAGCTTTACGACCAACCAATACAAATGTGTAGTCGATACCTTCTGCTTTGAGTTCCTTGGTACGGTTCTCTGCACGACGGATGACGTTTGTGTTGTAACCACCGCACAAACCTCTGTCGCCAGAAATTACTAACAAACCTACTGATTTAACTTCGCGTTTTCTCAGTAGAGGTAGGTTTGCATCTTCAAACCGCAGGCGGGTTTGTAAACCATATAAAACTTGCGCTAGTCTGTCAGCGAAGGGACGAGTTGCCAGCACTTGTTCTTGCGCCCGACGTACCCGCGCTGCTGCTACTAGCCGCATAGCTTCGGTGATTTTTTTGGTGTTTTTGACCGACTGAATGCGATCGCGTATTGATTTAAGATTAGGCATATTTTTGTCCTTTGTCCTTAGTCATTTGTCCTTATGTCATTAGTCATTAGCTACTTACCAATGACTAATGACTAATGACTAATTACACTGAAGCTTTGAAGGTCTTTTTGTAATCGTCTAAAGCAGCCTTCAATGCGGCTTCTTCATCATCACCTAGTACTTTCTTGCTTTGTACTGCTCCGTAATAAGCAGACTTACCAGTTTTCAGGTAGTCACGGAAACCTTTGGTGAAGGTGGTTACTTTATCTACAGGGATATCATCTAAGTAACCGTTAATACCAGCGTAAAGAATTGCCACTTGTTCAGCTACAGACAAAGGCTCATTTTGAGACTGCTTGAGCAGTTCCCGCAGACGTTGACCCCGTGCCAATTGGTCTTGGGTAGCTTTATCTAAGTCAGAAGCAAATTGCGCGAAGGCTTGGAGGTCATCAAACTGTGCCAGTTCGAGCTTAATCTTACCAGCAACTTTCTTCATTGCCTTGGTTTGTGCCGCAGAACCCACACGGGATACGGAAATACCAGGGTTTACAGCTGGACGGATACCAGCGTTGAACAAGTCAGAAGATAAGAAAATCTGACCGTCGGTGATGGAAATTACGTTGGTGGGGATGTAAGCGGATACGTCACCAGCTTGGGTTTCGATGATGGGTAGCGCAGTCATGCTACCAGCGCCCAACTCATCACTGAGTTTAGCGGCTCTTTCCAACAAGCGAGAGTGAATGTAGAATACGTCTCCGGGGTAAGCTTCCCGTCCGGGTGGACGACGCAGTAGCAAGGACATTTGGCGATAAGCTTGTGCTTGCTTGGAAAGGTCGTCGTAGATTACGAGGGTAGCTTTGCCTTTGTACATGAAGTACTCAGCAATGGTAGCTCCGGTGTAAGGAGCCAAGAATTGTAAGGTAGCTGGGTCACTGGCGTTAGCTGCAACAACTACGGTGTAGTCGAGTGCGCCTTTTTCTTGTAAGGTTTGAACTACGTTAGCTACGGTGGAAGCTTTTTGACCAACGGCGACGTATACGCAAACAACATCTTCACCTTTTTGGTTAATGATGGTGTCAATTGCGATCGCAGTTTTACCTGTTTGACGGTCGCCGATAATTAACTCGCGTTGACCCCGACCGATGGGAATCATGGAGTCAATAGCGGTAATCCCGGTTTGCATTGGTTCGTGTACAGAACGACGAGCAATGATACCGGGTGCGGGCGATTCAATCAAGCGGCTTTCGCTGGATTTGATGTCGCCTTTGCCGTCGATGGGACGACCTAAAGCGTCAACAACCCGTCCAATTAAGGCTTCACCGACACCAATTTGGGCAATTCTACCAGTAGCTCTCACAGAACTACCTTCTTGGATACTATTACCTGTACCCATAAGTACCGCACCCACGTTATCTTCTTCTAAGTTTTGGGCGATACCAACGGTGCCATCTTCAAATTCTAAAAGTTCCCCAGCCATAGCCTTTTCCAGACCATAAATCCGGGCAATACCGTCACCTACTTGCAGAACGGTACCAACGTTAGCAACTTTGACTTCTTGGTCGTATTGCTCGATCTGCTGTTGAATAATGCTGCTAATTTCGTCAGGTCTAATTGATATGCTCATGGTGTATGTTTTTCTTTTGCAACACGGAAGAAATAGTAATCAATATCGAAAAGTGCTGAGTTGAAAGTGCTGAGTGCTGAGTAAAATTTTTCTCCCCTGCTCCCTGCTCCCTGCTCCCCTGCCTCTTCCTAGCCATTTGTCAAACGCAAAGACAAGCGACGTAGTTGACCACGTAAACTAGCGTCGATTACCTGTGAGCCGACTTTGATGATCACACCACCAATCAATTCGCTGTCTACTCTAGTTTCAAGTTCTACTTGACGCGCATTGGTGATAGCAATGACTTTCTGTTTAATGGCTTCTTCTTGCTCTGGTGAGAGCGCAACAGCAGAAGTTACTTCTGCTAACACAGTTTGATTCAGCTGCCGTAGCAATGCCAAGTACTGTTTTAAAATCTGGTCTAAGAAGAAGATGCGTCGTTTGTCTACTAAAAGTAGCAAAAAGTTGCGTAAATAAGGATTACCACCTTCACCCGTTACTTGGCTGATCACCGCTTTTTTGGTGTCAGGTACAATGAAGGGGTTATCGATAAAGTTCCGCAGTTGTTGAGAATTTTGCAACAAGTCTAGTAAAGCACGCGCATCGTTACCGAACTCTTCTGTCAGATTTTTGGACTGTGCTACTGACATCAGTGCCTGTGCGTAAGGCTGGGCGATTTCGGCTGTTTCTACATTACTTTTCATTACCGTCCTCCCACCTGAGCGATGCTACGGTCAATTAGCGCCTGTTGAACATCGTCACTCACACCAGAGCGCAGCTGTGATTCAACTTGCTGTAGTGCCAAAGCGGCTACTCGCTGCCGCAATTCGGTTAGCGCCCGTTCTCTTTCGGTGTTCAAGTCTGCTGCTGCTGTTTGTTTCAAGCGTTCTACGTCTTGTGCGGCTTTATCTAACAGAGCTTGCTTGGTTGCCTGGGCGCTTTCTGTGGCTGCTTGGCGAATGCGCTGTGCCTCAGCTTGAGCCTGGGTCAACTGTTCTTGTGCTTGTGAAAGAGAAGCTTGTGCTTCTTTTAAGCGTTGTTCTGCTTCCTGAATGGCAGTTGCGATATTGGAGCTGCGCTCGTTCAGGATATTGCTTAAAACTTTACGTCCAAAGTAGAATAGTATGCCAATCAGAATCACTAGGTTTATGAGATTGGTTTCTAAAATGTCTAGGTTTAGACCGAAACCACCTTCTGCTGCGCCTTCTGCCAATTCAGAGTGAACAGCTTGAGCTTCTGTGGCAAGTAAGAAGAAAATGCCCATGATAGCCATTTACAGGTGCGCTGCTCGCTTGCTAATTAAGTTTTGTCTTCCCGTAGGAAAAAAGTGCCTGTTTTGACACTTAAATTAGGCGCTCTGGGACAAATGCCCAGTTGCGCGTAGGTTTTGTCAGACCAATCATTTTTAGCTTATCTAGCTAAACTCGGCCCTAATAGTTTTTCTAGGATCTGCCTGCTGAGAGCATCAACTTGTTGTTCCAAGGAACGCATAGCTTCCTGCTTTTGTTGCTCTATTTCAGCAGAAGCTTTTTCTCGTTGAGCTTGAGCTTCTTGTTGCGCCTCAGCAATTTTCTGGGCAGTAATATTCTTAGCCTCAACCTGAGCAGCTTCTAAAGTAGCTTGCGATTGTCTGCGAGCTTCTGCTAGTTGTTGCTCATATTCTTGAGTTAGGCGTTCGGCTTTGGCTAAACGTTCCTTGGCTTCAAGGGTATTGGTGCGGATGTAATTATCGCGCTCATCCAGTACCTTGGTCAGTGGCTTATAGAAAATTACATTCAACAAGGCTGCCAACAGCAGGAACTGCAATGCCATAAAGGGCAAAGTAGCATCGAAATCAAACATTTCTCTCCTCTTTGGCTGGAGTAGCAGTTTTCATGGCTAGCAACGTTATCCAACCTTTCGTATTTTAGAGACCCATAGCCACGAGGGTCAGCCTACATCAGAACCAATTAATCCCCAAAATATTTGTTGTGTAGAGACGTGAGAATTCACGTCTCTACACTCACAAAACTTTTAGGTTCTAGGAAAATGGGTTAGCGAACAATAGTACTAGCGCGATTACTAGACCGTAGATGGTCAAAGATTCCATGAACGCCAAGGTTAATAGCAGAGTACCGCGAATTTTACCTTCTGCTTCTGGTTGACGAGCAATACCTTCTACTGCCTGACCAGCAGCGTTACCTTGTCCAATACCAGGGCCAATAGCAGCCAAACCAATTGCTAAAGCAGCAGCCAGAACTGAAGCAGCAGAAACTAATGGATCCATTTTGATTTTCCTTGCTTTAAGTACAGAACTACAAAAGTAAATTAACTAGTAAAGACGTGTTTTTTCACGCTGCACCGAGTTCTCGCAAATCGCAGTTTGCGACGTTTTGAGCTTTGATGCTCGTCGGAACTGTGCTAACAACTGAGGGCTTTAATGATGCTCCTCATGCTCTTCGCCGCCGTGTCCTTCCATTGCCTCATGAATGTATGCCCCTGCTAGGGTAGCAAACACTAGGGCTTGAATGGCACTGGTAAATAAACCCAAGGCCATTACAGGCAGAGGTACAAATAAAGGCACGAGCAGCACTAATACCGCCACAACTAATTCATCCGCCAAGATGTTACCGAAAAGACGGAAGCTTAGGGAGAGGGGCTTAGTGAAATCTTCGAGAATGGCGATCGGCAACAATACGGGTGTTGGCTCTATATACTTCTTGAAGTAGCCCAAACCACGTTTGCTGAAACCCGCATAAAAGTAAGCAAGAGAAGTCAGCAGTGCCAATGCTACCGTCGTATTGATGTCATTGGTGGGAGCCGCTAATTCACCAGATGGCAGCTTGATGAGCTTCCAGGGAATTAAAGCACCTGACCAGTTCGATACGAAGATAAACAAGAACAATGTACCAATAAATGGTACCCAAGGGCGGTACTCTTTCTCACCAAGTTGGTTTTTTGCTAGATCACGAATAAATTCCAGAGCGTATTCCATTAAGTTTTGGATACCTCTGGGAACTTTTTGTATATTCCGAGTAGCAGCTAATGAAGCTATTACCAGAATGCCAATCACGAACCATGAGGTGAGAAAAACCTGCCCATGAATTTTTAGGTTGCCTAATTGCCAGTAGAAATGATGACCTACTTCTAATTCGGCGAGGGGAAAAGAATTAAAGGCGTTTAAAACACTAAGCATTTGCATTCTTCAAGCATTTTCCCCAACGAGCGAGGATGGGTGTATTGTCTTTAGTGAGCCTGATTTTGTTAAGAATCAGGAAGGAACGCAGTTTGCACCGTATAGACGAGGAGCGTGGCCTTGTATGTAAGAAATCCCAAAAAAATGGGCATTACGTGTAGATCGTTCCATTGAGTTGCTAGTATAATCAACCCAATAAATAAAGCAAAACGATTTTTGCTTAGACGATTTTTCTCAGCACCCAATCGCTCAACGTCGTTAGCCAGCATCTTTAAGTAAACCACACCTGTACACGCCCCAATTAAATAATTCAGGGCAATGTTTAGTGAATAAAAAATCCACACAGAGATAAATATAATCCCCGTCAAAACAAGTGTGATTACCAACAACTTCTGATAGAGTTGATAGAACTCCTGCATAGAAGTGTTGACTGGTTCTGTGTCCTCAAAACCAGATGGAGCATCTTGTTGTGTTGTCGGAGGGGGCGCAATTGGTTCTTCTGACAAGCTCACGGGACTTGAAACCAGTACAGCTAACTTATTATGACTGCACATTCAGTCAGCTGAATCATATCACGATCTGGTAACAATACTTTAGAAAAAAACAATTAACTTCTTGTTTTTTACCCAAACGCAACACAAATTAAACTTTGGATAGGCACAAAGCGAGAAAACTTAGGAAGCAGGCAAATCTGAGGATGTAACGTGAATCTCACCTGCGAAATTCCTAGTTTATGTTAGATTGCTTTTTCGTCAAATAATCTCAGTGACCTCCAGAAGCGTTGTGTAATCACCTACGTAATATTTCGGGAAAGCCGGGTTTAGAAAATTTACTTGGTGCTTGAGGAGCGTAGACGCAGAACGTCTTGTCGTTAGACATCACACCAAAGCGAAATTTTGCTAAACTCCAGCCTGTTGAGTTTGTACTACCCACTGAAGAGGGCATTGCTGTGTACATTCTTAATTTACATTAGATTGGCCAAAATTGCTTGCTTGGCTCCTTTGGCTTTAACCAATCAGTCAATATTTAAGCACGCTTAGTGATATCTGGAAGCCGACTGTTATGTCTTACCACTCTGTTCCCCGGAAGGGGTAGTTTCTGGGAATGATGTACTCTAGCCCTTGGAGTAGGAAAGCAAAATCGACGCGGGAGAAGGGATGAGTACCAATGTTGGCAAAATATAAACGACTATCGGGCTTGATTAAAAATACAGCAGGTTCGCTGAATAAGGCAGGTTCACTTTCAAAATGACCTTTGGTGAGATACAGTCCCCAACGACGCATTTCATCGGGGGTGAAGTCATAGCCAATGGTGCTATTTTGGATGTTAGCTTGTTGTTGAAATTGTTGTGCTTTTTCTAGAGAATCACCACTGATAGCGATCGCTTCTACACCTAGTTTTTGGAAATCATCGAGTTTCTGCTCTAAATCAGTAATATACTGTTGACAAATGGGACAATGTAACCCTCGATAAAATACAACCATTGTGTAGTTTTTCGGAGTGTGGTCAGCTAGTTTCCAGATGGTTCCATTTAAAGTTTTAACTTCCAAAACAGGAGCCGGATTTCCCATCAGCAGCTTGGGTGAGGTTATTTTCTCAGATTGGGTAATCATGATTTTGTTTCCAATTTAATAGTTATATCTCGCGCTTGTTGGTTTTGTACTGTGCTGAATCCGTGTATTAATTTACATCACATAAGAGCGCCAAAACGCAAATAAAAAATTAAATCAGATTTTTTTAATTTCTTTGTTTAGAGATATTCAAAATGAATAAAAAAGTTAATAAAATGAATAATTAATGCGAATGTAACCGCGTCAGCAGCTTCTAGCAATCTATCCAATAAAAAATACTTATAGAATATCTAGATTAGTTTAGATAAAATATTAACTTTATTAATCAATAACAAAAGTCTAGAGAAATTTTCTTTTAAGCGAGTTAAAAATAAATAATTAAAAGTAGATGAAGCTATTTTGAAAAAAATATCAATTGCAAAAAACTAGCAAAAATTACTACCAATTTTTAATTTTTCATGTAAGCTGACAAAAGCAGTTTTCATCCTCAAAACAATGACCGCAAGTAGTCCTACAATTTTGGCCTTAGACTTTGACGGAGTAATTTGCGACGGACTAATTGAATATTTTGAGGTCGCATGGCTAACCTACTGTAAACTTTGGTTGCCAGATAATGATACACCGCCCGATGACTTGGCATTGAGATTTTATCGTCTCAGACCAGTGATTGAAACAGGTTGGGAAATGCCTGTTTTAATTAAAGCTTTGTTGGCGGGAATGTCCGATGAAGAGATTCTTCAGGAATGGACAACAATTACGCCACAAATTTTATTAAAAGATAACTTGCAGGCTAGAGAAATCGGTGCAAAACTAGATCACCTGCGGGATGAATGGATTGCAACAGATTTAGACGGCTGGCTGAGTCTGCACAGATTTTATCCGGGTGTGATTGAAAAAATCAAACTGACTCTGGATAGTCATGTGCAGTTATTCATTGTGACAACGAAAGAGGGACGTTTTGTACAACAATTGTTGCAACAAGAAGGTGTGAGTTTACCTCCCGCTGCAATTTTTGGTAAAGAAGTGAAGCGTCCGAAATATGAAATTCTGCGAGAATTGATACAAACAGCGAATCAACAGCCAGTTAGTTTATGGTTTGTTGAAGACCGGATCAAAACGTTGCAGTTAGTTCAACAACAAGCTGACCTAGAGGATGTGCAACTTTTTCTGGCTGATTGGGGCTATAATACCCAACCAGAAAGAAAAGCCGCGCAAGATGACGAGCGAATTCAGTTAATATCGCTGTCACAGTTTACCAAGAACTTCTCTGATTGGTTGTCATAAATTTGTAGAGACGTAAATTTTACGTCTCTATCTCATCAAATATTTTCTGGATTATAGGTAACATTTTGTGGTCATTTCACCAATAAGCCACGTCTAGAATTATATTTTATGCTGAATTAATTAATGGCTTCAGTTAAAAATATATGCTTGACCTGACAAAATTAGCGCGACAAATGCAAGGTTTAAGCCAGCATCTTTCCCAAGAAGCTGTTGCTGGTCGTCAGCGTTTAGAATTAGCGCAACAACATTTAATAAATGCTTACGAATGTCAGCAGGATTTAATTGAACGTCAAGAAAAATGGCGCGATCGCATTTTATTCGCTAATGCTACCCCCATTGAGCCATTAGAAACTCGTATTGATATTCCTGTTCCACCGAAAGTACATACTGTCATCGCTACCGACGGTTCACAAATTGCCCCTAGCCACCACGAAATAGCTTATTGTTATCTCTTAAATATTGGCAGAGTAGTTTTACACTACGGTCAAAATCGTCATCCACTACTTGATAGCTTGCCAGAGGTATTTTACCGCCCCGAAGATTTATATACATCTCGACAGTGGGGTATTAGGACGGAAGAATGGATGAGTTTTTGTCGGACTGCAAGTGAAGCAACTGTACTGGCTGAATTAGCTTGTGGAGTGATGGAGGGACGGGAGGGACGGGAGGGACGAAGGGGACAAGGTGGACAAGGGAGACAAGGGGGAAACTATGTTTCTTCTTCCTTGTCTACCCCCTCTCTCTTGTCTCCCCTCTCTCCCTCACCCTCCCAAGACCGAATACCAACCTTAGCAATGGTGGATGGTTCGTTAGTTTATTGGTTTTTAGAACAGTTACCGCTAGAAGCACGCGATCGCATTTTACCGCCGATTTTGCAAGCTTGGCAGCAGCTACGTGATGCCGGAATCCCATTAATGGGTTATCTCAGCGCCTCTCGAAATGTTGAAGGAATTAACTTTTTACGGTTGATGGCTTGTCCCCATCCGGTTCCCGACTGTGTAAGTTATTGTCCCAACCAGTTAGAAAAAGTTCCTTGCAAAGTATTTGAACCTTTACGAGATACGTCTTTGTGGTCAACTCAACTCCAGCCAGGACAACGCGGCCCTTTATGGCGGAGTAACGCCCGAATTTTAGAGTTTTATGAAGGTCAAAACATTTATTTTTGTTACGTTCACGTAGGTACGGAAATTGCCCGTATAGAAGTCCCAGCTTGGGTTGTGGAAAATACAGCTATGTTTGATGAAGCCTTGGGATTGATGCTGGCGCAAGTTCAAAAAGGATATGGCTACCCAGTAGCGATCGCAGAAGCACATAATCAAGCTGTGGTTAGAGGTGGAGATAAAGCGCGTTTCTTCGCCCTTTTAGAAAAGCAAATGATTAAAGCTGGCTTAAAAAATGTTGGTACTTCTTACAAAGAAGCTAGGAAACGCGGAAGTATCGCTTAAAAAGCATCATCAAACTGTGATCACTTCCAACACCTGAATTCTGCTTTACCCTGTCTCTGGGAAAATACGCAAAGGTGTCAGTGATCGCCTAAACTATTTAACATAGGATTAGCGATACAACGGTAAGCCATGCAAAATCTCAATCAATTCAGCACTACCGGGCTAAGTTTACAGCTATTCCATGTTCAAACCAACACCGCTTTTGACTTACCAGCAAATCTGACAGTAATCCGACTGGGTAAGCCAAATGACCAAAATCCCCCAGATATTGATGTTTCCAGTTTGCCAAATGCGGAAGTTGTTTCTCGCGCTCATGCTCAAATTATTGTAGAGAATGGCAATTACTTGATTGAAGACTTAGGTAGTTCCAATGGTACATTTCTCAACGATGTCAAATTGGAAGCGGGAACCAGATATCAGTTAAAAGTAGGCGATCGCATTAACTTTGGTCAAGGTGATGCCATCACTTTTATTTGGCAAAATTCCCCAGCTTTAGCGACAGTAGTTCATAGCACACAAGTTGTACCCCCACCAGTTCAGCATAAGCAACCAATCGTGGTAGATAAAACAACTAAGCTGATAGGTTTAAGTTTAATAGTTGCCAGTATTGTACTGTTAACTGCCAACGTGAGAATCGGTATATTTTTTGGTTTACCTAGCATTGCGCTTTGTTTTGCTGGAATTTTTGTGTTGTGTCAACAACGGATCAATCGTCATTTAGGCTGGGTTTTGATTGCTATCGGAATCCTCATCATTATATTTACTGGTCGGATTTTTGCCTCAGTTAACTTGTTATTGTTAATCGCAACTTCAGCTTTATTCTTCATTGGTTATCTACTTTTTACAACTGGTAAAATATTTGGCTATGATTGGCGATCGCTCCCACAAATAATTAATAAATAGAAAAAAGGTTACGCTGATGGCGTAACCTTTGTTTTCTGTACTATTGCAATTTAATAATTAGTTTTGCGACAGTCTTTAAACAATCACAAAATTGCTAACACTCAATGCAGGCGCACCAGACAGTTGCGCTAGTTGTACTTGTCTAAATCCACCAGCATTACCATCTTGGTCAAAGTACAACGCACCAGTGGTGTTGTTATAGATGAATCTTTGATCAGCTGTGGTTGCCGATGTCCCCAAGGTAAACTGACTAATCGATAGCGCCCCAGCCAATAAACCACCACCGAAACCAGCAGCAGATATCTGAATAATGTCATTACTGATACTGAAGTCAGTAATCGTATCAGTACCTTCATTAAAACGATTAAAGACAAAGGTATCTGCACCGCTACCACCTGTGATCAGGTCATTACCTGTGCCACCAATGAGAATATCATTGCCATTACCACCAATCAATGTATCGTTTCCACTACCGCCATCTAGGGTGTTATTCCCAGTAGCTTCTACAGCCGACAGAGTATCATTACCACTGTCACCATTAAGTAGGTTATTGCCGCTGGAATAGTTAACAGTCAATACATCGCTACCATTACCACCGTAGAGAGTGTTAATGCCAAAAGAACCAACGGCAGACAATTCATCATTGCCCACACCGCCATCAAGTAGGTTATTCCCTTCCGAATATTCCACACTTAATCTGTCATTACCACCTCTGGCAATCAGGGTGTTATTGCCCACAGAAGCATCTGCCAACAACACATCATCACCATTATCACCATTGAGGGTGTTATTACCACTGGACTGACTCACATTTAAGATATTACTTCCAGCGCCACCGTTGAGGATGTTATTACCAGCTGAACCAATAGCCGAAAGATGATCATCACCACTACCACCATTGAGGGTGTTATTACCAATCGACTCATCCGCATCTAATGTGTCGTCACCCGCATTACCAATCAGAGTGTTATCACCCTCGGAACGATAAGCAGACAGAGTATCGTTACCGTTATAACCATTCAGCAGGTTATCCCCAGTAGAATCGTCAACGGTTAACCTGTCGTCGCCTTCGCCACCGTTGAGGCTGTTATTTCCAGCGGAACCAATCGCTGAAATATAATCATCACCAGCGCCGCCGTTGATAATATCATCGCCACCACTGCCACCAAAAAGTCTGTCGTTGCCGTTGGTGCCTATAATATTGTCACTGTAGGCTGTACCAATCAACTCTAGACTTTCGATGTTGCTGTAGTTAACTCGATTTGTGCCTGCGGTGATTCTCCCGCTATTGGTTGAAGAGTTATACGTGGAGGTAATGCCAGCTGTAGCGTTGCTGTAATCAACAAAAAGGTAATCGTAGTCTGCGCCACCATCAACTGTTTGTACTACCAAAGTGGTTGACTGTTGTAAGGCAGTACTAACATAGATTGCGTCATCACCTTCGCCACCGTTGAGGCTGTTATTTCCAGATGCACCCAGAGCAGACAATTCGTCATCTCCCGCACCGCCATTGAGGACGTTATTACCTGTGGAATCGTCAACATTTAATGTGTCGTTGCCTGCGCCACCATTGAGGGTGTTATTGCCAAATGAACCAGCAGCCAATAGTTCATCATTACCAGCACCACCTTCCAGGGTGTTAGCGCCTGTGGACTGATCAACAATTAAGATGTCGTTGCCATCTTCACCATAGAGGAGGTTATTACCTTCGGAACCAACGGCAGACAGATAATCATCATCAGCACCACCATAGAGAGAATTAGCACCAGTAGATTGATCTACGTCTAAGATGTCCGCTCCATCATCACCATAGAGAGTATTATCTCCAGTGGAATTGATTGCCGACAAGAAATCATCACCGATACCACCATCAAGATAATTGTCGCCACTTGACTGATCTACATCTAAGGTATCCGCGCCTACGCCACCATCAAGGATGTTATCACCTGTGGAACGATAAGCTCTCAGGGTATCGTTACCGTTCTGGCCGTTGAGGACGTTATCACCTGTGGAATCCGTCACATCTAAAGTATCGTCGCCTACGCCACCATTGAGGAAGTTTTTACCAGACGAACCCACAGCGGTAATATAATCGGCACCCCCATCACCATTGAGGACGTTATTACCTGTGGAATTGTCTGCATTTAATGTATCGTTGCCTGCGCCACCATTGAGGGTATTATTGCCAAATGAACCAGCAGCAGACAGTTCATCATTACCAGCCCCACCTTCCAGGGTGTTATCGCCTGTAGACTGATCAATAATTAAGATATCGTTGCCATTTCCAGCATCCAGGAGGTTATTACCTTCGGAACCAACGGCAGACAGATAGTCATCATCAGTACCACCATAGAGATAGTTATCGCCACTTGATTGATCTGCGGTTAAGATGTCCTCTCCATCATCACCGTAGAGATTATTATCTCCAGTGGAATTGATTGCTGACAGATAATCGTCACCACCACCACCATAGAGATAGTTGTTGCCACTTGACTGATCTACATCTAAGGTATCGCTGCCTGCGCCACCGTTGAGAAAGTTATAACCGGATGAACGATAAGCTGTTAGGGTATCGTTACCGTTCTCGCCATTGAGGATGTTATCACCTGTAGAATCACTCACATCTAAGGTATCTGCACCTGCACCACCATTGAGGGTGTTATCGCCAGAGGAACCAACGGCAGATAGATAATCAGTACCATCACCACCATCAAGCAGGTTATCACCTGTGGAATTGTCTGCATTTAATGTATCCTGACCATTCCCACCATTGAGGATATTATTACCAAAAGCACCGACAGCAGACAGTTCGTCATTCCCAGTACCACCTTCAAGTACATTATTGCCTGTGGACTGATCGACAAATAATCTGTCGTTACCACCTTCGCCACTGAGGGTGTTATCACCTTCGGAACCAACGGCAGTCAGATAATCATCACCTGCACCACCATAGAGAGAATTAGCACCAGTGGATTGATCTGCGTTTAAGATATCCGCTCCCTCTCCACCATAGAGAGTATTGTCTCCAGAGGAATTGATGGCGGATAGAGAATCATCACCAATACCACCATCCAATGTGTTATCGCCACTGGACTGATCAACATCTAAGGTATCCGCGCCTGCACCACCATTGAGGGTGTTATCACCTGATGAACGATAAGCTGTCAAGGTATCGTCACCACCATTCCCATTCAGCTGGTTATTTCCTGTGGAATCGGTGATATCTAAGGTATCAGCACCTGCACCGCCGTTGAGGGTGTTATTCCCTGATGAACCCACAGCAGTAATATAGTCAGCACCCCCATCACCATTGAGGATGTTATTGCCTGTGGAATCGTCAGCATTTAATATATCGTTGCCTGCGCCACCATTGAGGATGTTATTACCAAAAGCACCAACAGCCGACAGTTCATCATCTCCAGCACGACCTTCGAGTAGGTTATCGCCGTCGGACTGATTGATATTAAGGGTGTCGTTACCGCCGCCACCATCTAGGACGTTATTGCCTTCAGATGCGATCGCTGACAGATAATCATCATTAGCACCACCATTCAGCAGGTTATTGCCTGTGGACTGATCCGCATTTAAGATATCTTCCCCACCACCACCATTGAGAACGTTAACCCCAGAGGAACCTACAGCGGACAGATAATCATCACCCGCACCACCATCAAGCAGATTATCACCGCTTGACTGATCCACATCCAATACATCGTCGCCTAATCCACCATCAAGAATGCTATTACCAGAGGTAGCAAAACTAGAAATAGTATCATCTCCAGCGCCACCCTCTAGAATATCGTTGCCGCCATTACCTGATATATTGTCATTTCCGGCAAAGCCTTTAATAATATCATCACCAGCTGTGCCGATGAGATTATCATCGCCATTAGTGCCATTAATTGCCATAACTTTTACCTAAAATAAATTGATTGTTTCAGTCAGTTGAAATTTTGCAAATTACAGATTTTGCTATTTGAAACAACAAAAAATATGCCGATAGCCGATGCTTTCAGCATTTTTTTCGTGAGTATAGAAGCAATACAATTCGGTTTAATTTTAAAGGCACGTTTCGCAACATAATGTTGGCTTTTGCTGTCGCATTAACTAAGTAGAAACATATTTAACTAAAGCATATTTAGATTACATAACATAGTAATTTTTTATAAAGTTTTTTCTATTAATTCTCCAGAAACACATAGATATAGCAGAGGCTTTGTGAAAGCTGATTATTAATTAATATGTAATGTGCTTCTGAAAAGTTTATGAACAGTTTTCTACTAACAAGAATATCTTTATCTTTATTGATAATCGATAAGCTGTTTCAATATTTAGCCAATCTCATAGCATTTAAGACGAGAAAATCTTAATTTTTCCCATCTTGCCAGAATATTAATCTTTAGCCAGGAAAATTCATCAAACTTTAGACCATATTCTTAGCGTAAATATGGCTTTTAGCTATCTAATTGCTGTATTATTCCTGTCAATCGTTTCGGGGTGATATGTTTAGCTGTTATCTATCTCTGCATTCTCTATGCCTTTATGAATTTCCATAAAAGCACTCATATTTAGGCTTTATTTCAACCATCCTTTGATCATTAGCGATCGCTAATCAATATCAAAAAATCAAGCTTAAAGATGTATCAGACACAGAAAGCTACTCCCACATTTACATTATGGGTTGTTACTTATGATTATTTAGCTTTAGCAGCTATTATTATTTAAATAATTTATTGCAATTGTACTGTATATTTACTGAGGTGTCTATTCTCACCAAAAGCATCTTTACATACTCTTTACAGTCACCACCCAAGATATATACATAGGCATAGCAATATTTATATTTGTGTACTATTTACTTTTTGATAGCAGACAAATATGGTAAGGGCGATAAGTAACAAATTTTCCCTTATGGGAGACTGTAAAAATACTAATGTTATTGATAATGAATCAAAAATAAATTGCCATACACTCTGGGGTTATTTCTGGGGTAAGCCGTCTTGAAAGACTAGTAATTCTCCTGGTTGGATGGTTGTCCAGACTTCGTTATCGGTGAGGGGGGTAGTGGCGATAACGGCGACGCGATCGTGTGGGGAAGTCAACTCCCGAAAGTCTACCGTCATATCTTGATCAATCAAGTGGGCAGCGGCGAAGGGGGCTTGACGAACAATGTAGGAGAGTTTTGTCGAACAGTGGGCAAAAAAATGTTCTCCATCCGACAACAAATAGTTAAAAACACCTACTTGAGCGATTTCCGCCGTAATTTGACGCAGCACAACATTAAGTTTTTCTAAAGGCGGCTTACCGTCAGGAAAAGCCTCCCGGAGAGTTTCTAACATAATGCAGAAGGCTTTTTCGCTGTCGGTATCACCCACTGGTTCGTAAAAGCCCATATTCCGGGGATGATAATCTGGTAGATTACCATTGTGAGCAAATACCCAATACCTACCCCACAGTTCTCGTTGGAAGGGATGACAGTTTCTTAAGGCTACTTCTCCCTGAGTTGCTTTACGGATATGGGCAATTACATGAGTAGAGTGGATGGGATAGCGCCTGACTAAATCTGCTATTGGAGATGTCACAGAAGGTTTGTCATCTAACAATACCCGACATCCTTTTCCCTCAAAAAATGCAATCCCCCAACCATCGCTATGATCATCTGTTTTGCCTCCTCGTGCAGAAAAACCTTCAAAGGAAAAGCAAATATCTGTGGGTACATTGCAGTTCATCCCTAGCAGCTGGCACATAATTAGTAACTATCAGTTTGAGGATGTTTGATTTGAGAAAATTGTCAGACTTCCAGATTCCTGACTTGTGGAAAAAATCGTGAATCTTGTAGTTCTATACTATTAAAAACATATTTGTAGATAGTTTCAGTTCAAATAGTGCCAAAAATTATTTATGACTTGTTTGTCTGACGTTCTCTGAGTTTTAACAATATTTCCGAGTGCATTTCCCTAGTAATGGGGTAAAAATACGTTAAAACTAAACCACAAATTAAACAAACAGTGGGTATAGGGCCAACAGCAAAGCGAATGGCTGTGAGTGCGGATTCTGGTTGAATTGGTAAAGTGCTTTGTCCCGCTACAGCTTCTTTAAAACCAGCAGATTGTAAGGCATTACCGACAAGAAATAACCCGAATGCTAACCCAAATTTCTGTAACAAAACCATGAAACCATAAAATATACCTTCGCGGCGTTGTCCGGTTTGCAGTTCATCTAATTCAATCACATCGGGAATCATCGACCAAGGAACTAAATAAGCTGTAGATACTCCTACACCAGCCATCACAGCCATGACATACATTAAAACTAATTGGTCAGATTGTAAAAAAAATAGTCCGGCGGCGGCGATAATCCACAAACTCATTCCCATAAAATAAACGAGTTTTTTGCCAATTTTTTTACTTAAATTACTCCACACAAATAACATAATTAAAGCAGTGCCTTGGACAGCAATCATCACTGTCGGAACATCTGCTTCTTTCAGCTTCATACAGTTGATGACAAAGTAAGGAATGATACTGGCTGTAATTTGCACAGCTAACCAAGAAAATAGATATATACCAATTACAAATAAAAAAGGGCGATTGGTAAAAACAATTTTTAACTGTTCAAAAAAGGGCAGTGATGGAGGTTCTTCTAGTTGGATGCGTTTGGCTTCAAAAGCTAAAATGCGATCGCGGACTCCAAAAACGCACCAATATAGCGAAACTACAGAAATTACGGTACAAATCACCGCTAAGACAAAATATTGTTGTTGACGGTCAGGAATTTGCGAAAATACTATTTGCGCTAAAATCAACGATAAAATACTGCCACCAATTGAAAAAGTAAAGCGAAAACTGTTTAGACTGGTGCGTTCATCATAATCTTGGGTGAGTTCAGGAGTCATCGCTGTGTAAGGCAAATTTACCACGGTGTAAAAGACCTGAGATATCAACCCAATTACGACGTAATACCAAAATAAAAACCCAATATTTGTACTGCGATCGCTACTAAATTGCGGTACAATCCACTGCAAGAAAAAGAAAATTCCAAAAGGAATTGCACCATAAAACATCCACGGTAGCCGACGACCCCAGCGCCGAGATTTGGTTTTATCTGTTAATAATCCGACAAATGGATCATTAACAGCGTCCCAGATTTTGCCAATCAACAATACACTCCCAGCTAAACCGGCGGGAATCCCAGCGACATTTGTAAAGAAAACTAACAAGAAAAATATCGAAATATTAGCCGTAATTGCTGGGCCTAAATCACCCGCACCATAAGCTAACTTGGTTTTAAAATCCATTTTTGAACTCAAAGCTGGATTTTGGGCGGAATTATCGGCAGAATCGTTCATAATATCTGAGGCTCGTATTAAAATAAAAAGTTTGCGATCGCTATCAGTATTACCTCAAAATTACTTTTTTTATGCCAGACCTTTACGTTTCTTGGTCAGAATATCACTACAAGATTGAACAACTGGCGGTTCAGGTATATCAATCTGGTTGGGAATTCAACCAAATTGTTTGCCTAGCCAGAGGCGGACTGCGAGTTGGAGATATTATTTCTCGGATTTATCAAAAGCCATTGGCCATTTTAGCGACATCATCTTACAGCGGCCCCGGCAAACAAGCACGAGGTGATCTCACTTTTTCCCATCACTTGACTATGACCACAGAAAAGTTAGGTTCCCATATTCTATTAATTGACGACTTGGTAGACTCTGGGATTACTCTTCAACAGACAATTCCTTGGTTACGGGAAAATGTCGATTCCTCAATTGCGGAAATTCGCAGCGCCGTCGTTTGGTATAAAGCCTGTTCAGTCATTAAACCTGATTATTACGTCGATTACTTACCGGATAATCCTTGGATTCACCAACCCTTTGAACATTACGAACATACCAGTCCCGCAGATTTGGCAGCAAAGTTAAGTCAATTATGCTGAGGGAAGAATCATAAATATTAGACTCTTTTTTTGTCTCACGCAAAGGCGCAAAGTAAAGAAGCTAGAGTTATGAACTTTGCAACAGGTTTATTGACTAATTCAAAACAACCACAGCCACACAGGTAAAGTCACCAACAACAGCATGACTCCCAACGCTAGGGAAGTCACAGCGAGGTCACGGTCAAGATTGAAAGTTTCAGCCAGCACCATTGTCGCAAATGCTGGCGGCATTGCCATTTGTAAAACAATTACCTTGGCGGCAAAACCAGTCACACCAAATAAAGATAAGATACTGCCTAGCAGCAGAGGAACTAAAAGCATTTTGATAGCCAAACTGATGGCGGCTTGGGGAAACCTGCGCCAAGAAGTCAGCAGGGAAAGGCGCATTCCAATTAATACTAAAGATAAGGCGACTGCAATCCAACCCGATTTTTCCAAATAAAATTCTACCGTCGGAGAAATACTAATTTGGCGAAACCATAAACCCAACCCAAAACTCCACAAGGCTGGGTTAATCAAGATGGCCTGAGCCATTTGCCAGTAGTTTGTGCCACCATAGCCATAACGAGATGCTATGGCGACACCCAAACCATAAGCACCAAACAGTGACCCCAATAAATCGTAAAATAAAGCCCAGGCAAAATAATCTTGCCCGACCATTGCTAAAGTCACAGGAAAGCCGATATAACCTGTATTGCCGACCATTGCGGCTAAGATAAAACTTCCCTGAGTTGGGTGTTGAAAAGTTGTGTTTGTCAGATAAGCTTGTCCTTTGATTGCTAACCAAGCCAAAAATGCACCCAATAAAATTGCTAAATGAGCGATCGCAGGTGCAATCCAAATCTGTGCCGATAGATCAGCTTGACGTAAAAAAGCAACAATGCTTACAGGTACTCCCACCCAAAAAAGGAACTGACCCAAACGCTGTGGAACTGCGGCAGGCAGTTTCCGTCCCAGGAAAAATCCGATTAAAATTAAGCCTGCCAGTTTGACGTATAGTTCTAGGAGGTTTGCCAAAATTTCACTAATAAAGACAGATGTAAAATCTACCGAATATGCTAATCTCTGTCCAGTCTACAGTCTGTTATGAATTTTGAACAAAAGCAGGAGTTAACCCTTGAATAAAGCTGGGTTTTCTGGAAAAGCCCCAAATTCGTCCGGTGATTCTGGTGATGACATTCCAGTAGCTTTACGCGATACTCCTGATGTCTCAGCCAAAACACCCTTACAACCTTTAGTGCTGATTATTGGGGGAGTCGCGGGATTTATCTTGCTGGCTGTAGTTAGTGGTTTTTTCTTTTCTCTCACTACACCGAAAAAAATCACCGATTCTTCATCTTCACCAGCAGATTCCCCGACTCTCACCACTCCCGGCGCGACTAACTCAGCAAATCCCCAAGATAATAATGTGGTGTTGGGACATTTAGCTTACCCAGAAGCACCAGAGTCAGAGTTAGTACCAATTACAAGCGATCGCCGCATCAGAATGCGAAAAACTGCGGCCGAAAAGTTTCGCGCCATGACCCAAGCCGCGCGGAGTGCGGGGGTAATTTTAGTGCCTATTTCTGGCTTTCGCTCTGTGAAAGAACAAGAGCAATTATTTTTTGAAGTCGGGGCGCAACGCAATCAAACCCCGTCCCAAAGAGCCGCCCTCAGTGCGCCGCCAGGCCATAGTGAGCATCATACAGGTTATGCAGCAGATATCGGAGATGGCTCTGCACCCGCTACTAATCTTCAGGCTAACTTTGATCAAACCAAAGCTTTTAGCTGGCTACAAGCAAACGCCGCCCGCTTTGGTTTTGAGTTGTCTTTTCCTCAAGATAATGTGCAAGGTGTGAGTTATGAACCTTGGCATTGGCGTTTTGTGGGCGATCGCCAAAGTCTAGAAACCTTCTATAAAGCCAGAAATTTGAAACCTGCTAAAACATCACCTTGAATAAGAATTCAGAAGTCAGAACCAATTAGTGGCAGATTCAAATCCACCACTAATCGTAGACCGCTAAATTTTGAATTTAGCGGGGGTATTAAACCCACTTTTTCATCCGCCAGCAATGCGCTGAACTTGCCAAAGTGTTGCACAAAACTCAGAATGAATTCTGGCTCCTGAATCCTGAATTCTGTTTGGATAATAAAACCTTTACCTCCTGCTTTCTGCCTTCTGCCTCCTGTCTTAATTCTATTTCTCCGCATTTTCAAAATCTGTCAACGCACAAGCAAACTCTCTAAAAGCCGTTTTAATTAACACCTCTCTCATCGTTCTTTCTAAGGAAGAATTACGTATCATATCTGTTAACTCTAAGAATAGATAGGAAACAATAAAACGGTCTTGACGGTCAAATTGTTTGAGACAAGTCAAGATAAAATCATACAACTCGGTTTTGCGAGGTTTACTTTGTTCTTCCCAAATTTTGAATGCTAGTTGAACAGTTTTTAGACGGATCTCACTCATATTGTAGGAAGTGTCTTTGTAGCGAATTGACACGCGTTGAGGCAGTTCCATAAGTTGTGCTGTAGAAAAATTATGTGAATTATTATTCAGGTATTTTTTTACTTATCCGGAGATATAGACAATAATCAAAGAAATTCTCTAATATCCAGAGAGCCAATGAAGATATTTTCTCTTAATTGAGAATTTTTATTTCATCAAAGCTATGGATATCAATTTGAACAATGATGACGGTATAGATGCACAGAAAGTTTGTTTATACAGCAATTATCAATCTAAATCTCAAATAGGAGAATTTTTCCAGTTATATTCAATTTATTTGCTGAACTAAAATAACTTGCTCATTGAATTATTCAGCATATTTAAGCCTGAATTATTGGTTTTCTTGATTATCATTCATAATTAATTATTGCCTTGGTAGAATTTATTTCATGAACATTGACAAAATAGAAAATATATGATTGGGTGAAAAATAAGGGTGAAGCAGATAACTCATAAGGAACTGCAAAAGATGTTGCAGTTAAGCTGAAGGAACATGAATTTAATGAAAATCCTAGATAATCAACCTAAATGGTGCGTAATCTCCCTCAGTGTTTTTCTTACAAGCTTGATAGGTTGGTTAGACTACCAAATCCCACCAGAAATATTAATAGCTATCTTTTACTTAATTCCTATTGGCATTGCGACTTGGTTTGCTGATAATTGCAGTGGTATTTTAATCTCATTGATTAGTGCAGTTACAAATTTAGTAGTCAACCAAAAACCAAATTTTCACTATTTACATCCATTAGTACCTTATTGGAATACCGTTGTAGTTTTAGTATTTTTCTTATTTACAAACTATCTTTTGTCGCAACAAAAACTCACATTAAAAAATTTACAAAGACTAGCGAGAACAGATGCTTTAACAGGGCTGCATAACAGGTCTTTTTTTTTAGAATTAGTGAATCTGGAAATTCATAAATCTTTAAGACATCAAGAGCCAATAACTATTGCATATTTTGATGTTGATAACTTTAAATTTATTAATGATCAGTTTGGTCATTCTGTTGGCGATCGCCTGCTATGTTTAGTTGCAGAAAACGCTAAAAATAATCTCCGTAAAATTGATGTCATTGCTAGACTTGGGGGTGATGAATTTGCAATTTTATTACCACGTACTGGTTATGACGCATCCGAAATAGTATTACAGAGATTACACAGAACTCTATCATCTGTGATGCAGGCAGAAAATTGGCCTGTCACCTTGAGTATTGGCGCAATTACCTTTATTAAACCACCAGCTTCAGTCACAGAAATGCTTGAAAGAGCCGATAATTTAATGTACGGTGCAAAAAAAAGGGGTAAAAACTTGCTCCACCACGAATTAGCAACTGATGTAGTAGATGAATAATCTGGAAGAATAATTCAGGAGTCAGAACAAGAGTGTACGGCGAAGTAGGGGCGGGTTTATTTTGATGCTTTTACCTTTTGATTTTTTACTTTTGCCTTTTTTAAGACTACCCTTTGTTTATTCTATTAAAGAGGAAACGCAAAATGGTCGCAACAATAAAAGAATTTGATGCACAACAATGGGTCAAAACTCGCTCTTCTCTTGATGCTAATGAATCGACATTTTTAGTTTGGCAAGGCAAGATTTATAGTTTTATTCCTGGAGAGAAAAGAAAACTCTTATTTAAAATCTTGGGTGTGAGTGTAAGTAGATGTATTTCTACAGGAGAAGATAGTTGGGATTTTACTTCTCGTGAACTGACTTATTACTTAAACCCAGAAACAGAAGAGATTTTACCCAAATGGGAAAATCCTTGGACTGGTGAAACTGTGCCTGTGTTACACGTTGCGAATAATCCTGTGCAGGGACATTTTAAAGGTAAATTTCCAGCCCACGTCGAGGGAGATACAGCCACTTTTGTATTTGATATTTTTCCAACTTATCCCAATCCTTTGGCAGAAGATCCAAAATTTGCCGAATATAGTCCTTATGAAACTTATCAAGCCGCAGAATTATTTAAATTATCTGTTCCAACAGCAGATTTATTCAATTCAGAACTCAATTCTGTGTCTCAACTAAAGCTGAGTTGGGATAGGATTGGGCAATGGCTACCGTGGATGAAAATGGGCGATCGCTCTGGTAATCTCATCTATAGTGCTTTTGGTTCTAAAGTTGGCGGTTTAGCAGAATTACCCCAACTACTACAAGATGAAATTAATCATCGCGTTCCCTTATATAAACAAGCTCCCAAAGCATTTTCCGATGGGGAAGATATGACTTCTTGGCTATACTTCCAGAAGAATTTTGATGCTTACTTAGCTGGTGAAATCTTTCCCTTACCAGCCGCAGAAGAATTGTAATTTAGTGTGTGATCTATTCCGCATTCAAAGCCTTGCGGAACACCACCTTATCTTCCCCTGCCTTGTAGAAGTCACGAATACGCGCCTCCTCGTCGAAACCGCACTTTTTGTAGAAAGCCCGCGCTCGCTCATAGCTGGGCAGCCCCGAAGTCTCGACCAACAAAATTCTCTGACCACTTGCTCTTAGGGCATTTTCCACATACTCCACCAGAGCTTTTCCTCGCCCTTGCCTCTGGTAGTTGGGATGCACAACGATCATTAACAAGTCCCACGTCCCATCCGTAAAAGGGGCAGGTGCGTAGTAGGCGACCCCACAAGGTTCCCCATCCTCCTCATCGGTGAGCCACACATGACCCTCGCCGATGTTACCACTGAAGTAACTCGCCAGCACTTTGCTTAGTTCTTCGGTTTCGTTCGCGGCGAATAGCTCTGCTGCTACAGCGATCGCGATTAATGCCTCTGAGTCATCGGGCGTACTAGGTCGAATCATCGGGAACTCCAGTGCTGTTTGTTTATCAGATTTATGCGTGTCTGTACTGCGTACCAATATACATGATGTCGATAGCTTTTATTCACACACTGACAACTCATACTATTTTAGATTTTGGATATGGAATTGTTATCTAAGTTTGGATTCTGCCAACCCATCTTTCACACTCATTTTTCAAATTTGTATTTAAGTAGGGTTGGCAGAAAAAGTGATCTGTGAGGATAGGGAACAGTTTCAGCTATATAAATTTTGCCAAGTTTTGATAGTAGGTATTCGCTATCTCAACCCTGCCAAAATTAAAACTTTCGCATATTGTTCTTTACAGGGTCAAATCCTCTAGAAAAGCGGGTGCTGTCATCATAATAAGCACCACTTAAATCTGCACCATACAACTTAGTAAAGTTGAGTTTCGCACCCCGGAGATTTGCTTCTTTTAATTTGACACCGCATAAATTAGCTCTTGTCAAATTCGCCTGAGCCAAATTAGCTTGACTTAAGTCTGCTCCCCAGAGTTTAGCTTTGGCTAGGTTCGCTTGGCTCAAGTCTGCTCCCCACAAATTAATTCCTGGTAAGTGAGCGGAAATTAACCTAGCTCGACTTAAATTTGCAGCCGGAAAATATCTTTCCCCTGCATCGTAACTGCGCTTGAGTTGTTCAGCATCCATGAGTAGTGTTGACCTTTTTCAGTAATAGAGACGTAATTTGTTCCCATTCCTGGTTTAGCTCGCCAACAAACTCTGCCTGACTGCTGCGATGATACCAATAACGCGCATTATGCAAATCACCTTCTTGACGATGTAAGTAAGCGTGAACCCAAGCACTATCAACATCATTGGCATTTTGGACTATTTCATGAGCTTGGTTCCAATTGCCTTTTTTGTCATACCACAGAGCTTGTAGTGCTTTTGGTAGGGTTTGCGGACATGAGACCTGTTTATCGATCAATCGCAGGAATTCCTGAGTATTCACGATCGCCACTCCACAACTATCAAACCTATTTCTAAGATACTTGGCGATCGCCCTTCATTACAATTATTGTTGCAAACTGGAAAATACAGCTAAGGTAAAGCAATTCTTCAGGAGGTGAATATGGCCTTTAGCAGCAATACTAAATCATTTGTGAAATTCTCTTTCTTTTCCTCCTTCTCTTTCTTTGTGTCCTACCTTTCGGGAAGCCGCTATCGCGTCTATGCGCCCTTTGCGGTTCGTTTAAAATAATATGTTTTCACAACTCAGATAGGATTGCTGTAGATAATTTACTGCTATCTCAGCCTAATCTTTCAACTTGACTCCGCATCAATTTCTGCACACTAACTAAAGCTCGATTTAACTCATAATTGCGTCGTTGCGGATTTTGTAAATATGCCTGTTGTTCTTCTTCAATCATTTCTACATCCTGCACTACTAAACCTTCAAGCAATTTTTTGGCGGCGTTAAATAAACTATCTTTAATAAATCGGCGGAACCATACAGGTAATTTATGTAATCGCCAAAAGGCATTGAGCGAAGTGAAGTGAATTAAATAAGCTTTGGTTTGAGTTTCACTTATAGGACACAATAAACAATAAATTTTAAAATCTTTGCCTAAAGTTGATTGCCAATGGGGATAGATATAACTGACATCCAGTGGTTCTGGATGGAGCTTTCTTAATGCGGGAAAAAATAACTGAGAGATTGACCAAATTTTATCGATTTTATAATAACTTTGGGCAGTATAATGAGCATCTACACGGTGATTATCTTCGTCAATATCTTTTAAAGATGCTGCCGCCCAAGCTTGTAAATCTTGATGTAAATGCCCGTGATACATATCCATCAAGTTTTCAATTAAATATGAATAATGGGCTTGACAGTTAATGACTGCAACTGAAGCAATATAATTCAAATGTTCCCATTCTGGTAAACCCATTGGTTCAACAGCTAATTCTGCATCACCAGGAAATAGCCAAATAAAACCATCTTGTTCTTTGACTGGGTAACGACGAATTTGACAGTTTGGTAATTTTTGATTTGCAGCTAAATAAGGAACTGCTGTACATTCACCCGATGTATTGAAGCGCCAACCATGATAAGCGCATTCTAATTCATTAGCGATCGCTTGTCCGTGGCTCAGTTTAACTTGACGATGGGGACAACGGTCTTCTAAGGCGTGGATTTTACCTGTACTGTCGCGGTAAAGTGCGATCGCTTGATGCCATAATATCACTCCCACAGGTTTATTAGTTACCTCAGTACTCCGTGCAACTACATACCAATGATTAGGGTTAATCCCCAATTGACGCACATCAGAAGTTTGCACAGCTTGAGAGAGAGATGACATAATTTAGCGCATCCTTTTTTTGCGTTAGTTTTGTCACTGATTACCAGATTATCACTTAGGGAACTAAAACTAATTTTGCTGACAAGCTATAAAGTATGTGTAGTTACAGCAGAATTCACCGATGTGGAGGTTCTTAATCCCGAATTTCTCACGTATGGGTAGGGGTGTGGGGAGTGTGGGGAGTGTGGGGGGAAAGATTTCTTCACCATCCTCCCACACCTCCCACCCCTCCCATACCCCTGGATTTCTCACAAGAGACAAATCCAGGTTAATCCTTTTCGCTTCGTCCTGAATTCTCTACCGATACACCAGTAAACATATTGAACCAAAAATCCTTATGGCAATCTCTCAAGAAACCCTAACTGAAGAATTTCTTAACGAACTAATCCAGGAAACAAATACCATCGACCATCTAGAAATTATTGAAAACGTCATCGACTCTCTAGAACAAGATGACAGCGCAATGGTTAGCCAGAGTCCAGAAGGTGGTTATCTCTGGAAGTTTAAGTACGGTAGTGTGGAAGTGTTTGTGCAACTCACGGGTAAAAGCGACGAAGACACCCTCACGGTTTGGTCTGTTGTCTTAAAGTTACCCGCCAAAGATGAACCCAAATTAATGCGTCAACTTTTAGAGTTGAATTGCTCTAGTACTTTTGAAGCGCGTTTTGGCATCATCGAGGACAAAGTAGTTGTCATCTCAACACGTACCCTAGCGGAATTGTCTCCAGGGGAAGTCTCGCGGTTAATTACAATTGTTGCTACGATCGCCGATAACAACGATGAAGCTTTACAATCTGAGTTTGGTATTGCTTAAGTAATCATTAATGTCTAATAAGCAGGTATGGCGACTGATTCCTTTCTTAGAAGCCTCTGGTAATTTACAGATGGCGATCGATAAATGGTTATTAGAACAACACCATTTGAGAAAGCACCCTCCAACTCTGCGCTTTTATACTTGGTCGCCAGCTGCTATTTCTCTCGGTTATCATCAACGGCAATATCCCCAAGCATGGGAAAATTTAACTTGGCAAGGTAAAAAACTCGATTTAGTCCGCCGTCCCACTGGTGGAAGAGCAGTATTACACCAAGGCGATTTAACCTACGCTGTGATTACATCGGGTTTAACTGGAAACCGTTTACAAGCATATACAAAAATTTGTGAATTTTTAATTCAAGGATGGCGATCGCTTGGTGTGGAATTAAGCTACGGTACATCTGGGCGAGGTTACATCCATAACCCCAATTGCTTTGGAACAGCGACAGGTGCAGATTTAATTTTACCCAATGGCGCAAAACTCATCGGTAGCGCCCAACTCAAACGCGGTAACGTAATTTTGCAACATGGTTCTATTCGCTTGCAACCAGATGCGGAACTGTTTGCAGAGGTATTTGGTACAGAGTCATTCAATAACCTTCATTTCCCTTACAGTCACGAACAAATCATCACAGCTTTGATTGCTGCTGCACAAGATTGTTTTGATATGGAAATAGAAGTGCAACCATTTTCACAACTTGAACGGGAAGAAATTATGGCATTTAACTTAGGTATTTAGTATTGATGAATCGTCAGAACTTCTTACACCAAAAATTATTAATTTTATGTAAACAAATTTTTTGCCGATTGACCACATTTATTAACAAATGTGCTATCAAAACCTGCTCCTACTACACCTCCTACAATTGGAACTAATTTCATTAAGTTAACAACTCCTTTCTCTCCAGCTTTCGTAATTAATCGAAAACCTACTTTTTTATTGATTTCTATTAGAACTTTGCCAGGGATTTGACTAATAAGTGACTTTGTAACTTTGGTTCCCAAATTGCCACCTACAGTTTTAAGAACTTCTAAGGTTGAGTCACCCAACAATGCTAGTATGACAAAAGTACGAACTTGATCAGATTCAATATTATATCCTCTTACTACTGCTATGGCAGCCGCAGTATTTGCGGCTAAAGCATAAGATGAAGCTAAACTTGCAGGGATAGTGATAGGTAAAGTTGTTAATCCACCTAATCCAGTCACAAATCCTGTACCAGCAGCATAAGCAGTTCTCCACGCAATGATTGAATCTATAGCTTTTTCCTTATCATTTCCGCATGAAGATAGATGCTCTTGTGCAACATTTTTTGCCGAAGGTAGAACTTCACAGCCATTGATACCAACATTAATTATCCAATCTAAAAGCTGGTTAATAGCGTTGCTGTTATTGGAGTCTTGAGTAGATAAACCCATATTTTAAAAGCTACTATCAATAGTATTAATATTGCGATTTAATTTATATTTATTCAACCGTAATTATCGGTAAATATAGTAATTTTAGTCTGAAGTATTAAATAGATAAAGTTGAGATAATCGCGGGTTTAATATCCCTATTTAATAGAAGTAGTGAATCAGCAAAATATGTTTTGCTGATTCATTATAATATAATTAATTTAATTGCCATTTTAGAAGACAACAACTCTCCTAAATATTGAAGAGCAAACGCTATTGAATCACAGAATCACGTTTATATGCCCATACAGCCATAAATCCAAACACCCCTCCAGCCCATAAAAGCCATAGTAAATGTAGCGAGAGATGTTGATCATAACTTAGACCTGCTGCCCACAGTGTTAGTTCTCGATAGTGATAAAACGGTGAAAAAGCGACTACATACTCTAAAAAATGTGGATGAGTTAGTGGTAAAGCACCACAACTGGCCAAGCCGAGAGGAATTGATAAACCAGCAATAGAGTCGTAACTTTTAGGTTGTGTCAAGTAGCTCAAAGCTAGGCCAAAAACTGCAAAAGGTATTACTCCTAAAACTAAACTGAAGAAAATAAGTAATACTTGTTCGATATCAGTGTCTATTTTTAATCGCCAGACTCCCAATATCATAATTAATGTAATAGTGATGGCAGATATTAGGAGTGTTGTGACAAGTTTTGCAGCTATATATACAATTGGTGGTAATGGAGTTACACGCAGCAATTTTAACCAACCTTCAGCACGCTCAACTGACACTCTCTTACCTAATCTCTCAATTGCAATAGTCAATAAAATCAACACACTAAATGATAACAGTGCTTGCTTTGCAACTTCACCCTGAAATGGAATTACAGTAATACAGCACGCAAACAGAATAATACCTAATAAAAACAAAGGTGTACGCAATAACTGAATTATTTCTACCCAAATTTGCTGTAGAAATATGAATACAACATTTTGTGGATGAATTACAATTTCTTTTTGTGGCTTCTCTTGATTTTCATATTTAACTAATATGTCTTCTTGACTCTTGATACTCTCGGCTTGAGTAAGTTGTCCTTCGGTGAGTGCTTCATTAAATTTATGAAGAGTTACATAACGAGTTGCTAGTTGACTAAGCTCCTTCAAGTCTGACTGACTGTGTGTAATCATTAAAATGGTTACACCTTGCTCTCGGTAACGTCTTATTTCTTGCCAAAAAAGTTCATCGCCTTTAGCATCTAAGTGTTTCGTAGGTTCATCAAGTATGAGCAGATCTGGATTACCTACTAAAGCCAGAGCAAAAAATAAACGCTGTGTTTCCCCACCACATAATTGACTAGCCCATGCTTCAGATTGATCTTCAAGACCAACCTTTTTTAAAATATCCACAACTGTCTGTGAATTAGGATAGTAACTACATACAAGCTGAACTAGTTCTTTAACTTTCAAATTTGGTGGAACGTTTGTTTTTTGTAAAACCGCACCTACGGATGTTCTTGCGGATGATTTTTGAGGAGAAAGCCCCATGAGTTTGACTTCTCCTTCACTCGGTTGGAGAATTCCTAAAATTAAATTCAGTAAGGTAGTCTTACCTGCACCATTTTCTCCTAGCAATACTACAAATTCTCCTTTCTCAACACAAAAATCTATCTTATTGAGAACACGTTTTTTTTGAAACCCTTTATAAAGGGTCTTACAAACTTGGCTGACTTCAATGAGGTTCATACTCAATTTCTCTCTAACAACTAAGATAAATGCAGCGAAGAATATATAAAGAACCAAACAGCAGAAGCTATACCAACAGCAGGTAGTAATGAAACTCCTAAGAATGACGTTAAAACTACAACTGTCGCGGTTCCTCCTGCAAAAGCCCAAAAATCACTAGTTAATGTAGAAGAATGTCTACCCACATCCGAACAAAAGCTGAAGATACACAATTCATTTCCCCTAGTAACGAGAAAGAATGTAGCAACTATTCCAATAATGAAAAGCCCAAGTAAAATCATTTTAGTTACATCACTTGATAAGCCTGAAAAAATTGAGCTTCTATTCACAGGCTGTACATTTCCTAAAGATACAGATGTATTATTTCCAAGTTGATTACCTGAAGCTGGAGTCGTCACCTGATTGACAGGAGAATTTGATAATTGTTGTGTATTATTTGCCGAACTATTGTTATTCTGAGGAAGAGATTGCATCACCGATTTCTCCTAAAAAAATTCTTTAACATTCCGAATTAGTGGTTTAATTTGCTCCCATAGACAAAACTGTTCTAATGGCTAACCAAGTAACAAATCCAGAGCCAAGAACAACGGCGATTGGTGAGCTTGCAATTAAAGCAACACTTGTTGCAACACCTATAGCAATAGCGCCAGCAGTAACATCAGGATGTTTTTCTAATTTGCTAATTATTATATCGGATGGATTTTTACTAGTATCTGTGGGAGGATTTGGAGTTTCATATTTATGCTCATTGTCTAGTTGCACTGGAATAACCTTGTCTTGCTTTATCTGGGAAGATGGGGTTAAAATGTCCTGCTTTAGGCATTTTGTTGGAAGCTCACCAGACCAATGAATCATAGGATTACAAGAGTGTTGTACTTGTAAAGTATTAATTACTAGTAAAACAGTCCATATAAATAAGCAAACTAGCAAGATTGCTTGAAAATACGATTGCAGAATTTTGTCAAGCAAAGATACAGGAGACTTGATTGAGATTTGCATAGCAAAAATGTGGTTAGAACGTTACACCAATTCAGAGAGACAGTTTTAACCAAGTAACAACTAGATTTATGTCTCCTCCCTTAATATTCCCTGTACAGAATCTGTTTTAACTTTTTTATACAAAGTTTCTTCTATACAGAATTATTGACTGTTTAGAGAATAGACCTCTGCCTACTAAACCAGTGAATTTCCCATAACTCTTTGCGTCTTTGCGCCTCTGCGTGAGCCATCAAATTCTTGTTTGATAAAATTCATACAAAAATAGAAGGGACACAGAATAATTGTGTCCCTAAATAACTAATTCAAGATGCTAGTTACAGATGTGGATTTAAGACTGGCGATAACAGGCAAATTCCATTGAAAAAGTCGCCATACCAGCAGTGAGCGATCGCAATTCTGTAGAATAACCAAACATCTGCACTAATGGTACTTCGGCGCGAATCACAGAGTATCCTTGCATTGTCTCGGAACTCAACAGCAAGCCGCGACGGGATGATATGTCACCCTGGACTCTACCTATGAACTCGTTTGGTGTTTCCACTTCGACGAGCATAATTGGTTCGAGGATATAGGGTTTGGCTTGGGCGATCGCATTTTCCAGTGCTTGATGAGCCGCAGAACGAAACGCCAATTCCGAAGAATCAACTGGATGATAGGAACCTCCATCCAGAACAACTTTCACCCCAGTTACCGGATAGCCTGACAGTTTTCCGGTTGTCATCGCCTCGCGGAAGCCTTTTTCACAAGCTGGGATATATTCTTTAGGAACTGCACCACCAACTACCCGATTCTCAAATACAAATGGTTCATCGCTTGGTTCAATCCACCCAGTTACATGGGCGTATAAACCAGTACCACCAGATTGTTTCTTGAGGCGATAGTCAAATTGAGTTTTTTGGCTAATGGTTTCCCGATACGCCACTGCGGGAGTACCGACATAAACCTCAGCATTATATTCCCGTTGAATCCGTTCTAAGTAAATTTCCAGATGCAGTTCACCCATACCAGAAATCAAAGTTGCTTTTGATTCGGGGTCGATACTTACCCGAAATGTCGGATCTTCCCGTTGAAAGCGGTTGAGGGCTTTGGCTAGGCGATCGCTATCTTCTTGTTTTTTGGGTGTAACTGCCAGTGTAATCACTGGTTCCGGGACAAACATTCTTTCGAGAAACACTGGTGTGTCTCCCGTGTATAATGTATCGCCCGAAGCACAATCAACACCCAACAAAGCCACAATATCTCCAGCCACAGCCACTGGCAACTCTTCGCGCTTGTTGGCGTGCATTCGCACCAAGCGACCAATTTGCACTCGTTTTTCGGTACGGGAGTTATACACAAGATCACCCGGTTTTAATGTGCCGGAGTAAATGCGGGTGTAGGTTAGTTGACCGAAAGATTCGAGAGTGAGTTTAAATGCCAACGCCACCAAAGCAGCATCAGGCTCAGGGTAAACACTGGCTGATTCTGCGGTTTTGACTACTTCCCTATCGATGGGAGATGGCAAATAAAGGGCGATCGCATCTAATAGATTCTGCACACCTTTGTTTTTGAACGCAGAACCCAGCAGTACAGGTGTGAGTTCCAGCCGCAAGGTTGCTTGGCGGATAACTTGCCAAATCAGTTCTTGGGGAATCTCTTGATCTGCCAACAGCATCTCAGTCATCTCTTCTGAGAACAAAGACAAGCTATCTAGCAATTTTTCCCGTGCTTGTTGTGCTGCTGCTACAAGACTTTCAGGAATTGCTTGTTTAACCCAATTTTCGCCGTTTTCGCCTTCAAAGTAGTGTGCTTGCATCGATACTAGGTCAATCACACCTTGGAAGTTGTCTTCGCTACCGATGGGATATTGCAGCAACACCGCATTTAATTGCAAGCGATCGCGGATAGCCTGGACTACACGAAACGGATCTGCACCCATTCGATCCATTTTGTTGATGAATGCTAGACGCGGCACACGGTAGCGTTTCATCTGCCGATCCACTGTGATGGATTGGGACTGCACACCCGCCACGGCACACAAGACCATCACCGCCCCATCCAGCACCCGCAAGGCACGCTCTACTTCTATGGTGAAATCCACATGCCCTGGAGTATCAATTAAATTAATTTGGGTATCACGCCACTGACAAGTTGTGGCTGCGGAGGTAATGGTAATTCCATGCAGCTTTTCCTCCGGCATAAAATCCATCGTTGCACCCTTGCCGCCTCCCTTCACCTCCTCAATAGCATGGATTCTGCCCGTGTAGAAGAGAATTCGCTCTGACAGCGTAGTTTTACCAGAGTCGATGTGAGCAGAAATACCAATATTGCGGACGCGTGTTCGGGGAATCATAACATTTCCTTTTTGTGCAAGCGACAAATAGTCACTATGAGAGTGGTATTATATTTTGTATTATAATTGTAATATATTGCAGTGACAAGCCCCACGATACAGAAATTGATATTCTTCGTCATTCATTTTTAAGACTTAGGTAGTGAAAGGAAAACTCACCTACACCCCTTCACCCTTTCACCCATTCTCAACAGACTTGCTCCGTCACTCCTGATAACAAAAATCCCCCTGTCACCTGACGGTATCAAGGGGGAAATAGCTAAGGTCAGAGGATATCAAACTTGTTTAACCAAATTTACCTGCGGTGGAGGCGATGAGGAAGGCTGCATAAGTGAGGATGTAACCTACAGTGAAGTGAGCCAAACCAACCAACCAGCCTTGGACAATGGATAGAGCAACAGGCTTATCCTTCCAACGAACTAAGTTAGCTAGTGGAGTGCGTTCGTGCGCCCAAACAAGAGTTTCAATTAACTCTTGCCAGTAACCACGCCAGCTAATCAAGAACATAAAACCAGTTGCCCAAACGAGGTGTCCAAAGAGGAACATCCAAGCCCAAACAGATAAGTTACTTGTGCCGTAGGGGTTGTAACCGTTAATTAACTGAGCAGAGTTCGCCCAGAGATAATCACGGAACCAGCCCATGAGATATGTAGAGTTTTCGTTGAACTGAGCAACATTACCTTGCCAAATGCCTAGATGCTTCCAATGCCAGTAAAAAGTTACCCAGCCCAGGAGGTTCAACATCCAGAACATAGCGAGATAGAAAGACTGTTCCCAAGAAGAAGTCTGGCAAGTACCACCACGACCAGGGCCGTCACAGGGGAAGGTGAAGCCAAAGTCTTTCTTATCAGGCATCAGCTTGGTACCACGGGCATCTAACGCACCTTTAACACAAATTAAAGTGGTTGTGTGCAGACCAAGTGCGATCGCATGGTGTACTAAGAAATCTCCTGGCCCAATGGTCAAGAACAGAGAGTTAGTACCAGAGTTAATCGCATCTAGCCAATTGGGTAGCCAAACGTTACCTTGGTTTGGCCAAGCTGTGTAAGCAATGCTATCTGAGTTAGATAGCAAGGTATTCATGCCATACAGTAGTTTGCCGTGAGCCGATTGCACGAATTGAGCAAACACAGGCTCAATCAAGAGTTGTTTTTCTGGAGTCCCAAAGGCAACTACAACATCGTTATGAACATATAGCCCTAGAGTATGGAAGCCTAAAAAAAGTGACACCCAACTTAAGTGAGAGATAATCGCTTCTTTGTGCTTCAGTACCCGATCAAGGACATTACCTTTGTTTTGTTCTGGGTCATAGTCTCGTATCCAGAAAATTCCCGCGTGGGCAAAGGCACCAATCATCAAGAACCCAGCAATATATTGATGATGAGTGTACAGTGCTGCCTGGGTGGTGTAGTCCTTGGCCATGAAGGCGTAAGGCGGTAGTGAGTACATGTGTTGCGCCACTAACGAAGCAGCTGTACCCAGTGCAGCCAAGTGTATAGATAACTGAAAGTGCAGGGAATTGTTATAGGTGTCGTATAAACCTTGATGGGGTAAGTTGAACTGACCTTCAGTTTGGATACCAAAGAATTGTCTGGCGTTGAGCATTTCTTTGATGCTGTGACCAATTCCGAAGTTAGTGCGGTACATGTGACCGGCGATAATAAAGATGACTGCGATCGCCAGATGGTGATGCGCCATATCAGTCAGCCACAATGACTCTGTTTGCGGATGGAAACCACCTAAAAAAGTCAAAATAGCTGTACCTGCACCTTGGGATGAGCCAAACACATGGTTAGCTGTATCTGGATTTTGGGCGTATACACCCCAGTTTCCCATCCAAAATGGTGTTAAACCTGCTGGGTGAGGCAAAGTTGTGAGAAAGTTTCTCCAGCCCACATGCACCCCACGCGATTCTGGGATAGCAACGTGAACTAAGTGACCAGCCCAAGCTAAAGAACTCACACCAAACAAACCTGCCAGGTGGTGATTTAAACGAGGTTCAGCACTTTTGAACCAAGTCAAGCTAGGACGGTATTTAGGTTGCAAGTGTAGCCAGCCAGCAAATAAAAATAATGCTGCCAACAACAACAAAAATACTGAACCTTGATAAAGGTCATTATTCGTCCGCATCCCGATTGTGTACCACCAATGGTAAACGCCAGAGTAGGCAATGTTCACTGGATAGTTAGCACCACCTTGGGTAAAGGCATCTATAGCTGGTTTCCCAAAGTGGGGATCCCAAATTGCATGGGCGATGGGGCGAATATGTAACGGATCTTTAATCCACTGTTCAAAGTTGCCTTGCCAAGCTACGTGGAATAAAAGACTGGATGTCCACAAGAAAATAATTGCGACATGACCGAAATGAGTAGCGAAAATCTTTTGGTAGAGATTTTCTTCAGTCATCCCATCATGACTTTCAAAATCATTTCCTGTGGCGATCGCGTACCATATTCTACGCGTCGTTGGATCTTGAGCAAGATCCTGGCTAAATTTAGGATATTTTGTAGCCATGTATTTTAGTCATATCCTCCTAAAAAGCTAATCTAAATTGCTGGTTTAACAGAACCAGCAAATGTTTACAATTGAATCAACATCTTTTCAGCCTTCAAATAAAAGTCAAACAATTTTGGATTTTGTCTCACCACCAGGACGTTAATTTAAATAACAAAATATTCCAAAATTTTGGTTTTTGCGGTTAATTGCTAATAGTCAATCGAGCAATTATCCAAATCAAATCCACTGCTACTTGTAGGCATGATAATGCAGTTCAATCTCTTTCTCTTAAATTAATAAATAAATTAATTACTAGAACTTCCATCTAACTTAAGATGGATTATGAATGTTCATGATTAAATGAGTTTGTCGTCTTTAACACAATCAGGATTGATACCAATTCTTTATAAGGCTGCATAGAATTCGATCCCCCCTAACCCCCCTTGAAAAAAGGGGGGAACCAGAAAAAATCTATCAAAGTCCCCCTTTTTAAGGGGGATTTAGGGGGATCAAGATATGTGCAACTTCATATCGATTTGGTATGAGTAACTGTAGACTGGTCATAATCCACAACGAATTAAGGGTTAATGATGCCGTAGTAAATGGCAATTACAAATAAGAAAGCACTCAAGATAACTAGAGTAAAAGCATAACGTACTCGCTTATCTGGTAAATCTTGCCGAGTGATCACACTATCTTTCTGTATTTGAGTTACAGGCTCAGATTTGCTGTTATTTTGAGAATGAATATAATTAGGTGTTGTTTCGACTGACAGATGGTTATTTGCCGTTTTATTAGTTGAATTTGCCGGAGATTGCATATACTTTTAATTCCAGATTGTTTGGATTGGTTGCTGCTATATTTCCAAACATTTCTGCATGAATACATCAGTCTTGAGGACTACCTGAATTTTAGAGTTATGTTATACCAATTCTGTATGAAGATGCACTGAATTAAAGAACGAACCACATAGACGCGGTAGCGGCTTCCCGCAGGGTAGGGCGCATAGACGCGATAGCGGCTTCCCGAAGGGTAGGACACAAAGAAAGAAGAGATATATAGCGTTTTCTACTCTGGTGAGGTGCAGTAACAAGAATGTGTAAACCAATTATAAATGTCATTTAATGAGACTTGGCTAAAAGCATTTTCAATCGCTTTCGCTAAATCAGAATAAGTTCTGGCTCTAATAGAACGTAGTATGTTTTTAATTTTTGACCAACAATTTTCGATAGGAGAAAAATCAGGAGAATATGGGGGTAAATAAATTAACTTAGCACCAGCAGATTCGATTAATTTCTGAATATCTC
>NZ_JACJSD010000040.1 GCF_014697615.1 Nostoc sp. FACHB-280
TTTTGACAAATACTCAGCACTTTCTTGAACTTCTAGATTGAAAGGGCGTGCCATTGCTTCCTCATGAGTCTTTTTCTTCCATGTTCTTTATTCTACAGTTCTATGCACGCTCATTTAGACTTGGTATTAGCCCTCTTTCCCAAGCATTGACACAACCTGTATTGCTGGGTTTATTTTTACCTATTCAGGCAGGAGGTTGGAGTGCATCTAAATTACCGCGCACTACTGACTGGCAGTTTGAATATAACAAAGCACTGGTACTGAAGGCTGAGGCATTAGGCTTTGATTTGATATTTGCGCTGTCACAGTGGCTTCCCAAAGGTGGCTATGGAGGTGTTTTTAACGGAGAAGCCCTAGACTCGTTTATCACAACAGCTGCCCTGACAAGCATCACCCAAAAAATCATGCTAATTTCTACTATTCATGTGTTGTATGGGCCGATTCACCCGTTACATTTAGCCAAATATGGTGCGACGTTAGACCATATATCAGGGGGTCGTTGGGGTATCAATATTGTGACGGGACATCGAGCTGTGGAACATGAGATGTTTGGTTGGAACCGCATAGAGCATGATCATCGCTATGAACTGGCTGCTGAGTTCGTAGAGGTGGTACAACGTCTGTGGAATGATGACGAGAACTTTTCCTTTGAAGGAAAGTCAACTTGGAAACTTGGTGGAGCCTTTGTCACACCCAAGCCGAAATATGGTCGCCCAGTTTTGGTGAATGCTACAGGTTCAGATGCGGGTATTGCTTTTGCGGCGCGTTACTCGGATATTGTATTTATTACTAGTCCTGGAGGGTCAGATTTTGCTAGTGCGATCGCTCTCTTACCTGCCCATACCCAAAGAGTGAAGCAAGCAGCGCGGGATATTGGGCGTGAAGTCCGCACACTTCTCAACCCTATGGTGATTAGTCGGGACACTGAGCGCGAAACTTGGGACTACCACGATGCGATCGTTGCTTATGCTGATTCTGACGCACCTTTAGGCTTTAGCAGATTTGACAGTGATGCTCACGCTTGGAAGGGTCGTGTAGGTAAAGATGCACCGAAACGTCGGGCGATTGGTGGAAATATCGAAGTCATTGGTACACCTGAACAGGTGGTTGAGCAGTTTATCCAGTTGAAGCAGGCTGGTATTGATGGTTTGCAATTGAGTTTTTATGACTTTAAAGAAGACCTGGAATTTTTTGGCGATCGCATCCTTCCTCTGATGAAGCAGGCTGGTCTAAGATTATAAATTATGAAGTCTGAAATGCAAAAATTCTTGCTTGTATTTAGATTGAAAGTTCTTGATAAACTAGATAGTAGGCTTCCAACTCAGTAGCTCCTGTGAGCTTTAACGAACACAGAAAGGCCACAGAGTTCAAAGTCTGTTGCGTGTAAGGGTATAAATCGTCCAAACTCTTACACCTCTATTACCTGAAATCTGTTACTTATAATATTGTTTCTGCTAAAAGATTTATCATTAAGACCCCAAAGACAGCAGAGGGAGCAGAGGAGAAAATTTTGACATTTCTGCACAGTTTCCTGGAATCATAATTGATTACCCAAAGATGATATTAGACGGTCGCCTCATTGATTTGAATTCAGCAGCTAATAACGTTAGCAAACGCTATAGAAATCATATTTGATTTAGGAAAAAACTAGGTAACTTCTACTCTCTTTTTGCTGTTCTCTGTCTATATAATACCAATTCTGTATGAAGATGCACTGAATTAAATAACGAACCACATAGACGCGGTAGCGGCTTCCCGCAGGGTAGGGCGCAAAGAACACAAAGAAAGACGAGATATGAAGATTAAATGCAGACTCACATAAAATTGGTATAAGTATGTTCAGTTATCAAATTCGATTTCTATAGTAGAGTTCGCTAGTTAACGGAACTTAGATAAAAATCTTGTTTTTCTATATGCTTTTCTCTGCCAAAGTTAACCATGCTACAAATTGCTCATAATTAATAATATTTACGCAATAACACAAAAAATTAAGGTCTTAGACCACATTGCATATTAAGAATAAGTCTAATTTCTAAAATGGATTAGTAAATGAATTGAAATAAATAAGGAATATACATAAATTTATTTATTGTCGACTTTCTAGAATAGCAGATTTATCATATTTATTAGCCAGCTAAATTTCAGACTTTTTTTTTAGCTCTCCAGCTAAAGATTGCTGATGTATGTGTCATAATGTCACGAGTCAATAGTAAAAAAACTATTTTAAGTTTCCAACACATCTAGTGTTGGATGTAACAGTATTTGCTATGTAAAATCCAATGCTATTCTCTATAACCAAGCAATAAATAAATAATCTGGTAAAAACTCATGCTATGTCTGACAATCCAAATATTTTTGTCTAAATTTAACCGATAGCAAGGGTTTAGTAAGTTCTGGATAGGGAGGAAAACTGATGAGATTGTTAGATTTGAAAAATCGTGAAGTTGAATTACCTTCTAAAGCTGATAGTAACTTTTGGGATTCAAGAACAATAGTACACCCACGACCACTGTTAAAACGCTCTACCTGGCAAAGCTTAGATGGCTTATGGAAGTTCGCATTTGATGACGAAGGCAAATGCGTCCAACCCAGCGATCTTAAGCATTGGTCTCATCATATAGAAGTTCCTTTTGCGCCCGAATCTACCAAAAGTGGGATTGGTGATCAGGATTTTCATCCCAACTGCTGGTATGAGCGAGAATTTGCCACACCAGATGGTGATGGCAGATTATTGTTACATTTTGGTGCTGTAGATTATCGGGCGCGTGTGTGGGTTAACGATCAATATATAGCCGAGCATGAAGGCGGGCATACTTCTTTTAGCCTCGATATTACCCATGCTTTAAACAATAGTGGCACAACAAAGGTGACAGTTTGGGCGCAAGATGACCCCCACGACCTCGCTAAACCTCGTGGAAAGCAGGATTGGCAGTTGAAACCCCACAGTATTTGGTATCCCCGCACCACTGGGATTTGGCAAACTGTCTGGTTAGAACGTGTAGGTGAGACTTATCTCGGTCATTTACGTTGGATGCCTGACTGCGAACGCTGGGAAATTGGCTTTGAAGTTGGGCTTGCCGGTAATGTTCCGACTACGGGTGTACAAATCAAAGTGAAGTTGAGTGTGGATGGTTTGGTGTTAGCCAGCGATAGTTATGAGGTATTTAGTGGGGAAATTAGCCGTCGGATTGCTTTAGGTGATCCGGGTATTGATGACTGTCGGAATGAATTGCTTTGGAGTCCAGAAAAACCCACACTAATTGATGCCGAAATTCAGCTATGGCACAAAAACCAGTTGCTAGATAGTGTGCAATCTTATACAGCTATGCGGACTGTGAGTATTCAGCGCGATCGCTTTATGCTCAATGGTCGTCCTTATTATCTAAGGCTAGTGCTTGACCAAGGCTATTGGCCTGATAGCTTAATGACTCCACCCGATGATGATGCTTTACGACGTGATGTAGAACTCGTCAAAGCTATGGGTTTTAACGGAGTCCGCAAACACCAAAAAATTGAAGACCCCCGCTTTTTATATTGGGCAGATGTATTGGGGTTGTTAGTATGGGAAGAGATGCCTAGTGCTTACCGTTTTACACCCACAGCCGTAGAACGTATGACCCGTGAGTGGACTGAGGTAATCAAACGAGATGTTAGTCATCCATGTATTGTGGCTTGGGTTCCGTTTAATGAATCTTGGGGAGTGCCAAATTTAGTAGAGACGGCGGCTCACCGTAACTACGTCTTAGCAATGTACCACTTAACCAAGACCCTTGACCCAACTCGCCCAGTTATTGGTAACGATGGTTGGGAAAGTACAGATACAGATATTCTCGCTATTCATGACTACGATAAAAAGCCTGAGCGATTAGCCCATCGTTATCGCCCGGATATCAAGATATCGGATTTATTTGAGCGTAGCCGTCCAGGTGGACGCATCCTCACGCTGGATAACTACCCCCATCAAGGACAACCTGTCATGTTGACTGAATTTGGCGGGATTGCTTATGCACCAATTGACCACCCTCATGCAGATCAAGCTTGGGGATATGAAAATTGCTCGAATATTTCCGAACTAGAAATGAAATATGCTGCTTTGCTGGAAACAGTGAACGACATCGAGCTATTTAGCGGATTCTGTTACACGCAATTCACAGATACCTTCCAAGAAGCTAACGGTTTATTGTACGGCGATCGCACACCGAAATTTCCCATTGAAGCCATCCGTGCTGCTACCCTCTCAGGACAAGGATTATGTACTCCCACCAGCTGTTAAAGCCCGACGGACGGAAGTTAACTTTATATAGTCGCTATCCCATCAATAGTCAGTTAGAAGCCACGAGTCCTAGTAACGAGCCAGTACAAGCTAATCCGCACCTGCGCTGGCATCCTTTGCGGGGTGAATGGGTAGCTTATGCTAGTCACCGTCAAGGGCGGACATTCATGCCACCCCCAGAATATAACCCCCTTGCGCCAACCATCGACCCCAACTTTCCGACAGAACTACCCCAAGGTAGGTATGATGTGGCGGTGTTTGATAACCGCTTCCCCTCAATGATTCCGACGGCGAAGAATCCACCTGATGCGATCGTGGAGACTTTACCTGCTAATGGAGCTTGTGAAGTAGTAGTTTTTACTCAAAATGCTAGTGCTTCCCTCAGTTCTTTAGAATTGTCGCACCTGGAATTGCTGTTGGAAGTGTGGGGCGATCGCACTCGTGAACTGGGCGAAAATCCCCAAATACAGTACGTTCTAGCCTTTGAGAATAAAGGTGTAGAAGTGGGTGTTACATTGCACCATCCCCACGGGCAAATTTACGCTTATCCGTTTATACCACCTGTGCCTGCGCGGATGTCAGCTATGCAGCAGGAGTATTATCAAGAACATCAAAGGGGTTTACTGCAAGATTTGATTCAACGAGAGATTGCTGATCATCAACGGATTATATATCAGGATGAAGATGCGATCGCCTTCGTCCCAGTGTGTGCGCGTTATCCCTATGAAGTCTGGGTTGCACCAATTCAGCCAGTCAGTAGTTTTACAGAACTAACTCCAAAACAACGCCTAGGACTGGCTAAAGCATTGAAAACCGTCACCCTCAAGTATGACGGCTTGTGGAATCGCCCATTTCCTTACTTAATGGCTTGGTTTCAAGCACCCACGGACGGTTCAGCACATCCTGAAGCACATTTACACGCCCAGTTTTATCCCCCATATCGCACCAGTGACAAGCTGAAGTATTTGGCGGGAACGGAACTTGCAGCCGGGATGTTTGCGAATGATGCTTTACCAGAGGAGAAGGCGAAGGAATTACAGGCGGTGAGTGTCAATTTACAAATGCCAATTTCTGTCTGATGGGAAAATAGGCGCATTTTTATAACTAATGCGCCTCACAACAAATTATAGAGAGATTGATCGATAACGTATCTACTCTACATTCAGGAAGAAAGTGTATGAAGTGAAACTGGAAGAGAAGAATCTTGTACATATTGAAGGATACAACGAGCTACATATTCAGCTAACTTGATAGGAACAGCATTACCAATCATCTGTTCTAAATCTGATTTATTACCCTGGAACTTAAAAGTTTTTGGAAATGTTTGAATATAACTTCTTTCGATGGTAGAAAGAGGTCTTAATTTCTCATTAACATCACAAGCATCTCCTTCATGCTTCTTATATGTTTTGGGAATAGGACGGTTTACTCCCCGAACTGTTGGACTAGGTTCATGGATGCTGAATATAGCCCTTCTTTTATAACTTCTTGGATGACGATAAAAATAATCAATACCTAAATCATGACCTAGATAATCAAAAACAGTCATAGGCTTCTTAGATTGATGTTTGATTAGATAATTGCTGAGAGCATTATCTTCTCCATGAAGCTGACCAATTAAAAAGTAACGTTTTCTAGCTTGTGGAACTCCACAGTAACTTGCATTTAATATTGAACAAGTTAAACCATATCCAGCTTTTTTGAAGATTTCTAAGGCTGTTGTTAAAATTTGACTTTTAGTAATTCTATCTACATTTTCCATCACGAACCAATTAGGCTTGATTTGCAAAATAATATTGGCAAATACAATCGTTAAATCGGCCCTACCAAGATTTTCATCTCGTTTTCCTGCGCTTGAGAAATCTTGGCATGGAGGGCCACCAATAATTATTTCTGGATTAAAACTGGAAATTATTCTACATATATCTTCTTGAAAAATGTCTTTCTCAAAAATAGGATGATGAAAGTTTTGTCTATATACTTCAATTGCTGGAAGCCAATTATCAAAAGCTGCTACTAAATTAAACCCAGCATTTTGAAATCCCAGGGACAAACCTCCGCAACCTGCAAATAAATCTACTGTTTTCATTTCTGATTTTGTAATTTGATAGTTGCAATTTAATTTTGATTTCTAACTAATAATCTGGCATAATAGGAACTGATAAATCAAATATATCTGGTGAGTTAAATATTATAGCATCAAATCTTCTTTCTGGACTCAAGAGATTCTGACCACCGCCTAAGATAATTCTTTTAATTTCTTGTTTTGTAATTCTAGGTTGTCTCAAGGCTGCCGATGTCATGTAAGCATGGGTAACTCTACCGCTTACGGCAAATGCTTTATCATTTTTCGTATTATACGAAAGGCTGTCTATGATTCTCCCATGATTAAAAGAACCATTAATACTAAAGTCAGATAGCATTTTAAACAGCCAAATAATTGTTCTAGTATGCCTAGCAATATTTCTGATTCTTCCGTATGTATTAATTTCTATTTTTGCTAAATCTATAAATAATCTAGTAAAAGCTAGATTACTCCACACAAAAACGTCCAAGCAGTTATCTACTAACTTTGGTGATTTTCCTTCTGTTTTCCAGATAGGCTGCATTAAAAAAGGCTTTTGTGCATCTATAAGTGAAAGTGCGATCGCATCTATACAGTCAATCATATCTGGAATGTAAGGTATTACAGAAATTGCTTCTGTCCAATCAGTAATGTTTGCAAGTTTTTCCGTAATCGCACTGCCCAGAATAGACGGGTTGATTCTAAACTTTTCTACAATACTACAAGCTAAATAAACTATAGTATCTGGTCTGATTACAATTTCACAGCCATAATAATCTTCTGCAAATTCACAAGTTGTATTATCCGGTAAGGCTGTTAATTTAATCTCAATTGGCTGTAAGCAAGAACCTGAATCTCTTGATTGCGTGACTAGATCAACACCTGGTAGATTTCCAATTAGATATTGTTGATATGGTGTAAACTGCGTTTCAAAGGCATAGAAAAGATTATCGGAGGTTGGGTCGATTCCGTAGAAGTTTTCTGTACTAATGCTTGAATGCTCAACTTTGAGGTTTGAGTTTAGCTTAATGTATACATTCTCTAGATTTAAACTATATAAATAAGAGCAAAGAGAAGCCGGGAATGAAGAGTTAAAACAGTTTTTGCCCCAAGCTTCTTTTTGGGTAAAATCTCGGTTTGAGTATATTAATCCAAATAATCCAGGCTGCTGATTTGGTATATTTCCCAGTAACACAGGTTCTGATGGAAAAAATGAGTAATAAGATATTACAGTAAACAGTAGCAGCTGACACTGCTAGATTAAGATTTTTGAGTAATTCGGCGGTAATAGCGATCGCTACCTCAGACAGACGCAGATAGACACAGATAGATTTGATAATTAGCTGTATCTATATATGTTCTTCCTATGAGCGAAGAAGTCTCGACGAAACTAGGATTTATCAGGGAAACCATCTCTCAAACTGAGGTTGGGGGTGTGCGTCTGCGTGGTATAGATTGGTTTGCTTGGGCTACTGGTGGTGCTTCTAATACCGTACTGTTGACGGCTGAAACTGGTGTGGCAGAATTATTAGTCACTGGACAAGATGCGTGGGTATTGACTGATGAAATTGAAGCCCAGCGTCTCAAAGATGAGGAATTACCCAGCCATTTGAAGCTCCATATTAACCCTTGGGCTGATGCTGCGGCTCGTGAGGCTTTTGTCCGTGAGGCTACAGATGGGGGTATAGTTATTAGCGATCGCTGCAATAATGCAACTCCACAAGAACAATCAATACCCCACTCTCTACAACAACATAAGCGGGTATTATTGCCAACGGAGTTAGACAGATATCGCCACGTCGGACAACAAGCCAGCGCAGCGATGACAGAAGTGCTACAAGCTGCCCAACCTACTTGGACAGAATATCAGTTAGCGGGTGCGGGTGCGGAAGCGTTGTGGGCGAGAGGTTTACATCCAGCTTTGACATTGGTAGCTGGAGAAAGGCGTTTACCTCTATATCGTCATGCTACACCGACGGGAGAAAAGATTGGAAGACAAGCTATGCTGGTATTTTGCGCCAGAGGCTATGGATTGTATGCGAATCTCACAAGATTTGTTTGTTTTGGTAGCCTGACAGATGATGAAGCCCAATTACATCGTTATGTCTGCGAAATAGAAGCTAAAGCACTCTCAGCATCTCAACCGGGAATGACTCTTGATGCAGTTTATTATGCTTTAGCGCAAGCTTATGAACAACATGGATTTCCTCATGCTATCCGTGAACATCACCAGGGAGGAACTACAGGCTATTTAGCTAGAGAGATTGTTGCTAATCCAACAACAACCGACTTTTTAACCGAAAATATGGCGATCGCCTGGAATCCCAGTTTAACAGGTGCGAAGGTTGAAGATACTTTTGTCATTCTAAAGGATGGGAAATTAGAAAATCTCACTTTTGATCAAAACTTCCCTAGTGTGGAGGTAGAAGGAAGATTACGCCCTGTACCGTTAGAGAAATGACAGAGACATTTACCAGCAATTATGACTTTTCAACAAATATTTCATCAGCCACCTGAAACTCAAGCGAGTGCATCAGGAAGAGTTAATTTACTGGGCGAACATACCGACTATAACGATGGTTTTGTCTTACCAACGGCGATTCCCCAACAGACAACGGTACAGTTAGGTTTGAGTGATGATGGACAACACCAGTTTTATTCAGAAAATCTGCAAGAGCGTGTCAGTATTTTAGATATTCATCATACGCCTTCTGGATTTGCTAGTTATATTTTTGGTTGTATTGAAATCTTAAAACAAGCAGGATATACCATTCCTTCGCTGAATGTGTATGTGCAATCATCAGTGCCTATGGGTGCTGGTTTATCTAGTAGTGCAGCTTTGGAAGTAGCAACACTCAGAGCAATTCGCCAGCTATTAGATTTACCAATTGATGATGTCGAAATCGCTCAACTTGCCCAACAAGCAGAAATTCACTATGCAGGCGTACAATGCGGCATCATGGATCAAATGGCTTCCAGTCTTGCTGATACTGAACATCTTTTGTTTCTAGATACTCGAACGCTAGAACGGCGTATACTAGCTTTTCCCAACGACACAACAATTTTAGTTATAGATAGCGGTGTACCACGCACTTTGGCAACTAGTGGTTATAACCAACGTCGTGCTGAGTGTCAGGAAGCAGCGCATTTGTTGGGAGTCAAGGCACTACGAGATATTACTGAAGTTCAGGTGACAGAAAAATTGCCAGAACCATTAAATCGTCGCGCTCGTCATGTGGTGACAGAAGATAACCGTGTTTTGGAAGTTTTGCAGGGAGTCACACCTGAGCGTTTTGGTGAGTTGATGAACGCATCTCACGCTAGTTTGCGGGATGATTATGAAGTCTCTGTACCAGCGTTGGATACATTGGTAGAAATTTTACAGAAAACCCCAGGCGTATTTGGTGCAAGGCTGACAGGTGCAGGTTTTGGAGGTGCTTGTGTGGCGTTGGTAGCTTTAGGTGAAGAACAAATCATTGCGCCTCAAGTCCTCCAGCAATACAACAACGCAGGTTATACAGGACAAATTTTAGTTCCTAACTTCGAGGTGCATAATGCAGCCTAACGTTATTTTTGGCAATGCTGTCAGTGAAGGTACAAATCGTTGGGGTTGGTTTATGGGACACTTCATCACTCCAGATTATGATCCACGTTCAACTACAGCACTAGAAATTAAATGGGGTGTGCATCAAGCAGGAGAAAGTAGAACTGAGTGGGCAGTAAATAATCAAGCTGCTACACTTTCTATCTTGATTAATGGTCAATTTTGTCTGCAATTTGAGGACAGAGAGATTAATTTATCTCGTGAAGGTGATTATGTGTTGTGGTATGCAGGTGTGGCGCATTGTTGGACTGCTCAGTCTGACTGTACTATTCTGACTGTGAGATGGCCTTCTGTACCTAATGATAGTGTAGGAATATGATTGAAGTAAAGTAGATAGAAACAAAATTAAATTATATTTTCTCATCTTTATTTCACAGCATGATAGCTATTTTTAGCTATTTATCTACTTATTTTTCAGTATCATTATAGTTGAACTTGCTAATACATAAGTTCGCTTATTTTTTTATATTCATAACAGTATTTCTTATAAAAATTAATAAAACAAATATCAAGATAATACGCTATTATCGACTAGCAATTATAAAAAACTGTCTTCAGAGTCTAATTTATAGCAGTAGCCAAGTTGCTTAGGACATGGATAAATAGTAAAACTGAGACAGCACAAAGCTTTTAACCCTGTCACCTGTCACCTATCACCTGTCCCCTGCTATACATTTGGCTCTCAATTTGTTAATGCAAGAGGTTAAGAGAAATGGTTCAAAGTATAGGCGGTATAGCTAAATATTCAGCTACCGACCTAAATACATTTGCTCAGGAATTGAATCAAGACGGAATTTGTGTAATTCGTAATCTTTTTGAGCAAAAATTGATTAATGAGTGGTTAGAAGCGTTTGAAAAGTTATTTCACGATCGCCAAAATCAACCAGGTGGTTTAGCTCCTCGTGAAACCTCACGCTATTACCTAACTTTGCCTTGGGTTTATCCGTTTGCTAATGAGTCGGTTTTCGCTAACCCAGTAATTATGGGTATTCTAAAGCGCGTTTTTTATCAAGAATATGTAATGGTGCAGTTGGGGGTTGACGTTCCATTCCAGGGTTCAGATTATCAGGAAACTCATCGGGACTTTCGCCCATTATTTAGCGATCGCATCGTTACGCCACTTTACGCCTTAGCAGTTAACTTTCCCTTGGTAGAAGTAACCCCAGACAACGGCCCGTTTCAAATGGCGAGGGGAACTCATCTTTTACCACGGGAAGAAGGATTACAAAAGATTGCTACTGGTGAGATTCCAATGGAATCATTTTATATGCAGCCTGGAGATGTAATGGTGCGATCGCCTTTAGCACTGCACCGAGGTTCACCAAATCGCACAAACCAGCCCAGACCTATGGTAGTCATGGGTTATGCTATGCACTGGTTACAAACACCAAAGGTAGATTTAACTCTGCCACGGGACTATTATGATCATCTCCCAGCAGAACTGAGGCAGATGCTACGGTGCAAAGTTGTAGAGGAATTGTCTCAGCAAAAAGTCGAAACTTATATCAATTTCAAGTATTAGTCATTGGTCATTGGTTAACGCGATTTTTTCAACCCCTCTCCATAGAGCGAAGCTCTTCTCGTAGAGTACCTCTCCCCGAAACGGAAAGAGGCTTTGAATCTTACTCCCCTTCCCTGCGAGGGAAGGGGTTGGGGGTTAGGTTTGAGATAAAGTTGTACACGGCATTAGTTATTCATAGCTAATGACCATGAAATATTAACTATGGAATACACTAATCCGGTTTATCAAGGTTATTTTGCTGATCCCTTTGTTTGGCAACACGAAGGGGTATATTATGCGATCGCTACTGGTGCAGCAGAAGCAGAAGGAACAAAACAATCCCGTGTATTTCCTCTGTTACGTTCCTTTGATTTTGTCAATTGGCATTTTGTTGATCACGCACTGTTGCGGCCAGACCCAGCCCTTGGCAATAATTATTGGACTCCCGAAGTTGCTTACAATGATGGACTTTTTTATCTCTACTACTCTGTCGGACATGAAGATAAAAACCATCAGTTGCGAGTAGCTACAAGTGATACTCCTTTGGGGCCTTATCAAGATATTGGCGAAGCACTTACAGATTTAAATACTTGTCCCTTTGCTATTGATCCGCATCCATTCTGTGATGATGATGGACAATGGTATCTATTTTACGCCCGTGACTTTTTGGATACAGAAGGTGGTGTGCGTGTTGGTACAGCTTTGTTTGTAGACCGACTCCAAACAATGACTAAGTTGGCTGATGAGGGAAAGGTGGTTTTACGGGCGCGTTCCGATTGGCAAAGATTTTTAGCTAACCGTTTAATGTATGGTGAAATCTATGATTGGCATACTTTAGAAGGCCCTTGTGTGCGTAAACATGAAGGTAAATACTATTGCTTTTATAGTGGCGGACGCTGGGAAACTGAAGACTATGGTGTCGATTATGGTGTTGCTGACAATGTGATGGGGTCTTACTCTGATGCTGGTAACGAAACCGGGCCACGAGTGCTAAAGTCTGTGCCTAATTTTGTCAGAGGGCCGGGACATAATTCTATTGTGCTTGGGCCAGATGGTCAAACTGAGTATGTTGTTTACCATGCGTGGACACAAAACATGGATAAACGGCAAATTTGTTTAGATAAACTCATTTGGACACCAGAGGGGCCACGTTGCCAAGGCCCTACTTGGACACCACAGACTATTAGTGACTCTTGAAGTTACTTAAGAAAAAGTTTGATTTTATTTTTGGTAGTTGCAAAAAATTAATTACTCAATTTATGTCATACACAGCGTATTTTTCCTGAATTAGTTATAGGAATAGTTCTATCTGTGGATAGTAAAGTTAGTAGAAAATCAACACTAACATTAGAGAATAACTGATTACAAGGTGCAAATATATGACATCAAAAACTCCTCCCGATAATCGCCAAGATGAAAATAAATATGACCCAGAAGATAATCCTGGGACTCAAACAACTGTTCCTACTACAGAAGAAGGGGATACTCCTCTTGATGAAAGATATCGGATGACTGGTCAAGAATCAGGTACAGAAACTCGTCAGGGTGCTGAACCGGAAGCCCCTGGAGGTAATGTTACAGTTCCTGGTCTTCCCAATCAAGGGACAGAATCTCGTTAAGATAATTATTGAATTTTTGATAATCCCCAAAATGAACGCTTTGGGGATTTGTATTTTACTTACTTCAAAAATGCTGTAGTAATTGATGTCGCTTTTGATGCCATCGCCAAGTATGAGTGATAATTTCTTGCAAACTTGGGTATTGAAGATTCCAACCTAATTTTGTACGTGCTTTATCAATACTGCCGACTAAAATTGGTGTGTCTCCTAATCAGCGATCGCGCTCTACAGAGAGCCAATATATCTGGCTCCGCCTGTAACTAAAAATTGTTGACATAATTAGACACTGGAAATTAAAAATAAAGAATGTAGAACGTTAAATTGTTAATCTATACTGAGACATTGTTAATGCAGAAGGATACATTGCTAATGTAGGTTGAGACATTGCTAATTTAAGGCTTGACATTGTTAATGCAGGGAGACACATTGCTAATGTAAGGCTTGACATTGTGAATGCAGGTTAGTGAATAACGAATGGGTTAGCCTCTATCATCAAAGTAGCGAGACATAGCACTATCAAGACAAGGCATTAATTGACCGCGATCGCTACCAAGTACACTATAAGTAGGGCGTTTTGCAGGTAAATTAATTTCTTGCATAGGCAAAGCAATCAAATTCTTGGTACTCACACCAGCTTGTTTTGCTACTAATCGCGCCAAGTCAGCCCAAGCGATCGCAGTTTTGTTAGCCAAATGCCACAAGCCGCTTTCACCATCAATTAATAAATCAAGACTTGTATGAACTAAATCCGGTATATATGTAGGTGAAACAACCGCATCTTCAGCCGCCACAAAAGTATGACCAGCATTTAGTTCACGTAAAGCAATAGTTACAAAGTTATATTCATCCCAAGGGCCAAAAAATGCACTAGTGCGAATTACCAGTGATGCAGGATAAGCCTGTAATACTAATTTTTCAGCTAAAACTTTACTACAACCATATACATTCAGAGGTGCAGCGTCATCACTTTCTACATAAGGTTTAGTTACAGCACCATTAAAAACTAAATCAGACGAAAAAGTTAACAGTACGGCATGATGTTGAGCGCAAGCAGTAGCTAAGATAGCTGCACCTTCGGTATTAATTTTCAGGCAAATATGAGGTTCACGTTCTGCATCATCTACGCGCACATATCCAGCCGCGTTTACCACTGCCCAAGGTTTTAACTTTTTTAACACTGCATTTACAGAGTCAGGATTAGTAATATCCATTTCTTGACGTGTGAGTAAGCGATATGTAATACCTCGCATCTCACACAACCGAGCAAAAGCTTGTCCTAATGTACCTTTTGCGCCGACTATGACTAGAGGGGGAGTGCTGAGTTTTGAGTGCTGAGTGCTGTTAGCGGTAGCGCGGCGTTTAGCCGGTGCTGAGTTTTGAGTATTGAATGTTGAGTTGGTAAATTTATTGTTATCACTCCCTTCATTGAGACAGTGAATAGCTGGGTATAATAAACGCTGTGGTCGATGCCACCATCCTGGTGTGTTAAGTAAAGGGTGATGGGGTTGATTACCAGTCGCCAAATCACGGACTAATTTAGCGATCGCAGTTGGTCTAGGATGTGGAGAGCGTAAATCAAATACGCCTGATTCGTAATAGCTAACTGAGCGTGTAACTAAACTATTCCAATCGTAGCTGCCAAGAAGTGACCAAGCTGTAACAGCACGAATATCTACACCTTCATTTTGTAATTTCTGAGCATCATTCCACGCCTCATAAAACCAGCGCAATTGCTCCTCACGAGTGCAACTCAGGTGAACTTCAGTGACAGCCAAGGGTAGTTTATAACGTTCCCATGCTTCTTGGAGTAAAGTATACACACCTGCCACATTTTCAGCACAAACTCTTACCGCCTCAACATCTGCATATTGATCACGGCCATTACCACCATGTGTCCGGGCGGGGTAGTTTTCTAATTGTTCATCTAAAAAGCGATCGCTTGTGAGGTAATGGTTAATGCCAATAATATCTGGTGGACAATAAGAATTTTCGCAAGCTGCTTCCAGTTCCGCTTCACTAATGCCACAGTTACACAAGTAACCCCACATCGGATGAGTTGAGGTAATGTCACCACACAATAAATCAAAGCTCAACCAACGGCGTTCGTTTTCAAATTCTGCTTGATACACCAACTTGGTTGTACTGTAAGTTTTGCCCAAATCTTCAGTTTGTACAAGTTGAGCATTGGGGTTAACTTCTCGAATTGCTTGCATAGAAAATGCGATCGCTTGGCATTCCCCTAACAAAGCACGGGCAAAAGTTAAATTGTCTCTACCGTGTGGATACCAGTGACCATACATCCCACTAAATCGTGCCGTTGTTAATGGTTCATTGATTGGCGTGTAATATGTTACCCAAGGATAGCGTTCAGCCACCGCACGAGCAAACTCGGCTAATTTCTGCGGAAATGCGGGATCTATCAAACTAGTATCACGGGGGCCGCTACCATGATGCACCAACCCCACAATTGGAGTAATACCAAGTTCCTTTAACTTTCCTAACCGCACATCTACCCAAGACCAGTCAGCATTTTCTAAGCCATCGGGCGCAACTCTTTCCCAAAGAACCGGGTAACGCATTTTCTTGATACCCAATTCGGCAAACAACTCTAAGTCATCCAAACGCTTTGCATGACCATTAGATTCCAACTGATCAAAATACTCCTCACCCACGCGATTAACAGTACACTCTACTCCAGCCCAAATTTCCACCGGATATCTCGCATCACAGACCATAACTCATACCCACTCCTAATATTCTCCGCGCCTCTGCGTCTCTGCGTGAGAGAAAAATCATTCCACTTCCAAACTCAAACTTTCACAGCAATTTGCTTGTAAACAGACAAAGCCTGAGCCACACATTGATCCATGTTGTAATACTTATAAGTTGCTAACCGTCCCACAAAATAGATCCCTGCTGTGTTATCTGCCAAAGCCTTATATTGCCTGTAAATCTCCTGATTTTCAGGACGCGGTACAGGATAATAAGGATCGCCCTCAGCTTGAGGAAATTCATAGACAACACTAGTTTTAGAATGTTCCTGTCCAGTCAAGTATTTAAACTCAGTTACACGGGTGTAGAGGTGTTCATTGGGGTAGTTGATGACTGGCGCAGGTTGAAATACTGGGATGTTGTGTGTCTCATGTTTGAAATCCAGTGACCGATAAGGTAATTTGCCATAACGGTAATCAAAAAACTCATCCACTGGCCCCGTATAAACCATTTCTCGACAAGGTATCGCTTTTTCGATTTCTCGATAATCGGTATTCAGCATTACCTTGATGTTGGGATGATTCAACATATTCTCAAACATCCGGGTAAAGCCGTGAAGTGGCATAGCTTGGTATGTATCGGTAAAATAGCGATCGTCTCGATTAATACGGGTAGGAATTCTCGCTATCACTGATTTATCAAGTTCTGATGGATCTAATCCCCATTGCTTTTTGGTGTAACCCCGGAAAAACTTTTCATATAAAACTCGCCCAACTTTGCTGACCACCACATCCTCTGAAGTTTGTATGTATTCCTTTGGTTCAGCCAGTGATTTAAAAAACTCTTCCGCCTCAAAAGAATTGAGGTTCATACCATAGAGTTTGTTAATGGTGTCTAAATTAATGGGGATAGGAACAAGTTGCCCTTCTACACTAGCTAAAACGCGATGTTCATAAGCACGCCATTGAGTGAAGCGCGAAAGGTACTCAAAGACTTCGCGGGAATTGGTATGGAAGATATGCGGCCCATATTTATGGATGAGAACACCATCTTCGTTGTAATGATCGTAAGCATTCCCGCCAATGTGGTTACGTTTATCGACAACTAAAACTTTCTTTCCCGACTGAGTGGCTAAACGTTCCGCAATCACACTACCAGAAAACCCTGCACCGACAATCAGATAATCAAAAACAAAATTTCTAGTAATAATATTGGGTGCTTGTTTACCTGCAACGGCACCATTGGAACTCATTTTATCCTCTTTGCTGTGGGTGGCGATCGCAGAGTCTATTAGTTTCATCATCGATGCCAAAGTCCGATCCCAAGAAATCTTTTCTAAAAAAGCATCAACCCGACTCAACCAACCTGTGGCTGAATTATCTTCTTGCATTGCTTGTTCAGCAGCAACTACAAACTCATCAACCGTATCTGCAATTCTTACTAGTTTCGATTCTCCATAAGGACGCACCACATCTCGAATCGAAGTAGAAACTACGGGTTTAGCTGCGGCTAAATACTCTGGGGTTTTGGTAGGACTAATAAAGCGGGTGGCTTCATTGCGTGCAAATGGTAGCATCGCCAAGTCCCATCCAGCTAAGTATGCAGGTAGTTCTTTATAGTCTTTACTACCGAGATAATGAATATTCTCACGCTGCGGCAGAATTGCTGGGTCAATTTTCACCACTGGGCCAATTATTACCAAATGCCAATCGGGACGCGTCTCAGCCACACCACGTAACAGTTCAATATCCATCCGTTCATCAATTACGCCAAAGAAGCCGAGACGCGGATGAGGTATGTTTGCTTGATCTGCTGGTTCTGCAATATTTCTCGCTTGGGCGAAGTGCGCCACATCTACACTGCTAGGAAAAGCATAAACATTGGGGTGCTGATTGACTTTATTTTCGTAAAGGCTTTGCCCACCTGTAAATACCAAATCTGCACGGCGGAATAATTCTGCTTCATAGCCCTTTAATTTGGGTGATGCGCCTTTGAACGCAGATAATTCATCCATGCAATCATAGATAATTGCCTGGGGTTGCAAGTGGTTAGTGAAAGCGATCGCCATTGGTGTGTAATACCAACAGATATAATTGCTAATGCTGTATTCTGCAAATAAACCATCAAGCAGCAGACATAAATCTGCGTTGATCCCTTCTTCACTCAACCCCTCTGGTAAGTGTGGTACAACAACCACTACCCCGTGATCATCTTGCCGGATATCTAACCGCCCTAACGTTTCTTTGCTAAAAACTGGCTCTTCAATAAAATATACTCGCCTTTCTTGCACACAACGACTCAATATATGTTGTGGTCTTTGATAAACAAAATTCCACCGCAAATGAGAAAAACACACTATATCAGGCGTATCTGTGAAAACTGTGTCTTTTCTATTTGCTTTTTGGCTAGAAGTAAAATCTGTTGAAGATACACCTAAAGATGATTGTTTTGCTAGTTCTGATAATGTTGTTTCACTCACTTGCGATGATGTCATATGGTTAGATTTTTGAGCTTTGATGCCTGATTTTTTTTGTGTCATACTTCAACCAAATAGATATATTTGTGAATTAAACTTAAACAGTAAAATTCACTAATTTTTGAGATATTTTTATTCAAAGACTGTTCAAATACATCACAATATTTTTTAATCTCTAATTATTAATGTTAAAAAATATCCTTTGTCTATACTCCCACCATACATAGATATCTTCATCTATCAAAAGAATCACATCTCTTTGTTAAGTTAAATAACTAAAACGGTTATTATGTGGCTTACTAAGGAACTTCAATGAGAGAAAACAGATAATATAGCTTTAATTATTTTTGATAATTTATTGTATTTTAACTGACACTAAATTTTCACATTAATTCTGCCGTTTGAGGGAGTTAACTATTAGTAATTACTATTAACGTGCTGATTAATAGCACTATTAGCTAACAGTGGTTTTTTATGTTTAATTTTCTTAAGGAAGTTGGTAATTATGCCAAACACAGTTTCCAAGCCGGGCTATACATCGGGCAAGGTCTATCAGTTACTTTTGACCACATGCGTCGCCGTCCCATTACTGTACAGTATCCTTACGAAAAACTGATACCCTCTGAAAGATTTCGCGGAAGAATTCACTTTGAGTTTGATAAGTGTATCTCTTGTGAAGTTTGTGTGCGAGTCTGCCCAATTAATTTGCCAGTAGTAGATTGGGAATTTGACAAAGCGAGCAAAAAGAAAAAGCTCAAACATTACAGCATAGATTTTGGAGTTTGTATTTTTTGTGGTAATTGTGTAGAATTCTGCCCCACAAACTGTCTTTCATTTACTGAAGAATATGAACTTAGCGTTTATGATCGCCATGAGTTGAACTTAGATAATGTGGCGATGGGAAGATTGCCTTACAAAGTTACCGAAGATGCAATGGTAACACCGCTACGGGAATTAGTGTACTTACCAAAGGGTATTTTAAATCCTCACGGAGTGTCTGATGATGCTCATCGAGCAGGTATGTTGCCATCTGAAATATTAGAACAAGCCGTAGACGATGTTAATGAAACTAATTCTTTGTAAAATGACAGCTAATTGCAGCTAAATTTATGGACTCGATAGCAATATAATAAAGTGCTACCGCTAAGGGACTTCCAACTAAATATTTTTTTGTTGGGTGTAAATTTTCTTGAGGTAGGAGTGCGATCGCTCTTTAACAGTACACACTATTTTTCCAGAAAGTCAACTACTACTTTTCCTACTTCTGTTGGTATTTGATTCACCATCCATAGGCTTCCACCTTCTAGTTCTACTCTTTGATTGTGAGGAATTACTTCCTTAAGCCACGATTGATTCTCTGCTTTGGCTAAACCAACTTTTTCTAAAGGTTCTAAAGCTTTTTCTCCAGATAAAATCAGAGTCGGACACTGAATTAAGCGAAATCTTTCTGGAGCAGAAAGACAATAGTTGGCGACTGCAATCCCAGGATATACAGGAGAGCCAAAGCACTTCAAATCATCTAAAACACAACGGTGATTTAACTCGCCATTACCAATATAATTAACACGAGATAACCATTGTGCCATCAAATGAGAGCCATCGTCTTGAATTTGAAATCCTTGAGAATATCTTTTGAGAATTTTGTCTTGCTCTTGTGCATCAAAGGCAAGTAAATTACAGAGAATCAGCTTATCAACACGATTTGGATACACTGCGGCTAATTCTCCGGCAATATAACCCCCAGTCAGACTACCGAAAATACTCGTTTTTTCAATGTTTAATTCATCCAAAAGTGCGATCGCTGTTTTTGCATAGTCTGCAACTGAATAAACTCTAGGTGGCTTGTCAGAATCACCCAACCCCATTAAATCCATTGCAATGACTAATTTTTTCTCCGCTAAAATCGGCATCAATTCGTGAAATTCGTCACTACTACGGGGAGTCATGTGTAGTAAAAGTATGGGTTCACCTTTTCCACCTATCCGGTAAAGAATTTGTCCATCTTCTGTGTCTAAAAATGCTCTTTTAATTTGTTGGCTCATTTTTTATACACCTTCAATAAATGCAATTTAAATTTAAATTTGAGATTACACAACTACAATCATTTTGCTCATTGTCTGTCATCAAAGATGATGCAATTTTATATGTTCAGTTTGGCTTCTCTTTTGATTTACCCAGCAAATTTCTGTTTTCGTATTGATCACAAAATAGAGCGTTTTAAATAACGCCCTGTCGGCGAACCTAAAACCTGTCCGTTGTGATAAATCAAATGTCCTCGCAAAAAAGTACTCTTAACTCTTGCGGTTAACTCCATACCCTCAAACGGTGTGTAACCTTGCTGTGATTCTGACTCAGCTGCACGTACCACAAAATTTTCATTTGGATCTACTAACACCAAGTCTGCATCATAACCAACAGCAATATCTCCTTTTTGCAATACACCAAAGCGCCGCGATGGGTTCCACGATAGCAACTTAGCAATATGGTTGTAAGACATTCCCCGCTTACTACCTTCACTTAATACACCCGAAAGTAGATATTCCGTACCGCCGAAACCAGACTTGGCTAACCAAATATTATGGGGGTCTTTCGCACTGCGTTTTTGTTCCGCAGAACAGCAAGCATGGTCACTTACTATCCAATCTACTTGATTATCCAATATCGCTTGCCATAAATATTCCACATCAGCACGGGGACGAATTGGCGGGTTAACTTTTGCCCAAGTACCATTAGGACTATCAACATCTAAAAGTAAATGTCCCACCGTCACTTCTCGCCGGAAATTAATATGAGGAAAAGCAGTTTGCATAGTCAACGCTGCTTCCATTGCTTTGCGCGAACTCAGATGTAACAAATTGATATTTGCACAATTAGTTTCATGTGCTAAATAAGCCGCAATACAAATTGCTAAACCTTCAGAATGAGGCGGACGTGCAGCACTATAAGCAGACAGTCCACTCAGACTAGAATCGTTGGCGACTATTTTGGTATAAGCGTTGAGAATTTCGGCAACTTCGCAATGCAAACTTAAGCTAATAGTATCTCGTGCTGTTGGATATTCTTCCATCAAACGAGTTATACCACGCATGATAAATTCAAAATGGGCAAAGTCGTAGCGTTCTTCTTTATTAATCATCAAAAACAAGTTTTGCTGGTCTGACAAACCATGCAACCCATAACCGCCATAAAACATGAAAATCTTAAATGAAGATACCCCATGTTCTGTAAACAATAAAGGTATTTCGTCGATATGTTGGCTGGCTATGGGTGCAACGTGATAGCTGTAATCAACAAAAAAATTACCTGTGGATAATGCCAATACTTCAGGAAAAAAATCGCGATAGGAACCACCTTTGTTGAGATAATATTGTCCAGTGCGAATGTAATTTAAACTAGTTGTAACTCCCCCCATTGCGGCAGCTTTACTTTCTGTGACTGCATCTTGATTGAGGGGTTGATAAATGCCAATGTGCATGTGAGCATCCACAACCCCTGGAAAGCCGAGTAAATTTTTAGCATCGAAGATTTCTTTGGCTTGTGTGGCGCTAATATTAGGGGCAATATCCACAAATTTACCATCTTTAATGCCTAAATCCAGTAGTTCGACTGCATCTTGATGAGGGCGAACTACTCGCACATTTTTAATAACTTTATCTAATAAGGGAGGTTCAGACACAGTAGACCTCAGACTAAAATAAGTATATCAGCTTAAATTCTGGCTGGTTTAACCAGAAATTTTTATATATTACTGGAACCTCGGCTAAAAACTATGATTATGTAATAGTTTTTAGTAAGTATTCAGAATAAAGAATACAGAAGTCAGAATTGATCACATTTGGATAACTTGTAGTTTGAGGTTATGAGAATCTCTGTCTAGTAAAACCTTTACTTATCAATGATTCTGAATTCTGACATCTTTTATTCAATTAACTTCAGGATAAAAACAATGGCAACTTTTAATGAATATCATCTCGACCCCCAGCAATTTCCGTTTCTCCACAGTCTGGAAGATGAATGGCAAGTCATTAGGGATGAGTTTACTAGCTTTAGGCAGCAGGCATCAACTGAAGAGTTAAAATTTGCTTACGATGTTTTGGGGCCTAAGAGTAAAACAATTAAAACTAAAGGTGATTCAAAATATAGTGCTTTTGGAATTTTATTCCAAGGTTTATTTATTGAGGAATATATTCAATTACATCAAATCCAATATCCAGATGATGGCACAGATGAGGCAGCAGCAAAAGCTCTTTCTTTAAGAAAGAAATATTTACCAAATTTAGCGAAGGCTATTGAAAAAGTTAACTTTAAGGAAGATAATATCCTGAGAAATGTTTATTTTGGGACATTTCATCCAGGTTTGGATATCAAGCTGCATGTTAACTATAACCCACACATGAATCGCGGCTATTTGGGCTTGATTGTGCCGGAGGGTGATGTGGCGATGAAAATTTGCTATGACCAGCTTTATTGGCATGAAGGTAAGTTTTTGATTTTAGATCATAGCTATCCCCACTGTCCTCACAATTACACTGATTATGATCGAACTGTTTTGGTCGTAGACTTTTTTAAACCAGAAAAATCTAGAGAAGAAGTCAGGGAATTTGAACAAGAACAAGTTACAAAACGTATGCAAGATAATCCTTACAGTTTAGGTGTGTTTGGTAAGAGTGATAAAGCAACAGTCGAAGATTTTATTAAGTATGGTTTAGCTCATCAATTAGAGTGGGATAAGGCTTTGTAAGTGCAATTAAGTCACAGGCAAATGTCAAATAGATTGTTAATTTTTGATTTTAGACTTTTGCCTGTCATTGACTATTTACTTGTGCTGATTCAGTGCAGACTGAAGACGTGCATCGTCTTGCTGAGTAATATCTGGGTTATGCAGTATCCAATAACAATCTAAGCGATCGCTTGTCCGAAATAACAGCAGTGCGCCACTTTCTGTCCAAAATGGGCCGTGGGGAACATGAGCAGGTCGCCAATAGTAACCATCTTTGCACATTGCTGCATAACGTCTATTAAATGGATCATCGCTCATTGACCAATGTCCCAGTACATCTCCACTGATGACATAAGCTTCTTCGGTAGTGGGATGACCTGCATAAAAGTTACCTTCTATCCACATTGGTACTAAACCAAGAACCCAGGTGGCGCGTCCGGTTTTTTTGTTGGTATACAAACTTTTACGCGCTGAACCAGGCGGTAAGAAAGTTGTGCTTTCCCATTTCATGGCGTGGAGTTCTTGCAATGGTATATACTCAGCCATGCGTGGATGCGTCTGCATATTCCCGTGGTATAAAGAAGTGGCAGGAATTTGCTCTAGGCTGGCATAGTCTTCTGTAATATAAGTGGGGGTAGCGTCTGGCATCCACAACAGAATTGTGTCTTCTTCGGTTTTCCAAGGGCCTGTAGGTATACCAGCCGGAATATATGAGTAACTGAGATTGCGAAGTTTAAATCCACCTTGGCAAAGTGTACCTGTCAGGACGAAAATTTCTACATCTGTGGTGAAATGACCGATAGGTGCGTTCCAACCTTGTTTGAGGATGACTCGTTGTGTAGATTCACCAGTACTGTCGTTGATGGATAAAATCTGAGTCGTACCATATTCACCAGTGACAAAGTTTTTTACCTCAAACGGTACTTGTGGGAAGTTAATCACTGAGTTGAGTGATGCTTCTGTTTCAACATGCTTGCGTCCTGTCCAAGTTTGATTACTTGTGTCTGTCTGTGGAAGGTTCACATTTTGATGCTGTAAATATGAACTTTTATTATCTTCGTATGCTTGCACCATATTTATTTGCGATATCCATGAATTGATGAGTTACAAAAGTTAGATTTAGCTGAAAAACTAATGACGAGTATAAGCACGTTCAAATTTAGTTTTTAATTGCTGTGCTGCAAAGGCTAATACTACTGCGAATAAACTAGCTGCCACAGCTACAGGTTTAACCCAAGAGTTATCTGTAAGTATAGCTAAAGCCGCAAGTGCGATCGCTACTCCAATTAAAATTTGCTTGCTTGAGTTTGTCACCCGATAAGCTTGATTGCAAGAACTACAGATTTGAGTATGTTGCGATAATCTATCCAAGGTCAGCGAACTTTCCTGTAACTCATTGCTATGAAAGTTTTTCTCTGAGTCATAACCTTGATAAAATGGCAAACCTTGACCGAATTTATCTAACCATTTGCGATACTCAACTACTAATGTGTCAGAAGTTTTGAGTGGTAAATAAATTTCCTTGAGACTTTTTCCTAAACGCTCAATTTGTCTTTTTTGTTCCACAACAATTTGCAAATCCCCTTCTAAAATTATGTTGCGGATCATAATATGGTCGAACCATCTGGGCATCAACTTTACTTGCCAAGGGAAGAAATTTCCATAGTTTCGCAGCAAAATTCGACATCTGTCTTTACACATAGGTAGGGAATACAAAACTACTCCCCCAAATTTGCCTATATGACTATTGCTAGATTGATAAATAACTAAGTTAGGTGCAACAAAATTTAATAACGACCAAGGCTGGTGCTGTTGTCTGGTGCTGCGCCATCTCCCACGAATGCCTGACAATGAACTATCAAGAACTTCTAGGTCAAGTGGTTGGGCATTTTCGCGTTTACCAACAATACCATCATGGCTAATGTAAACATGGGCTGGGTCAATGACATTTTCAATAAAATATGTTTGGTCGTAAGGTAAATCTCGGATGTAATCTGTACAAAATACCCCTGGTTTGTCTAATTCTGGGATTATGGGGATTAATTCTTCAAGAGGTTGTTCTTGCCCAGCCCACATCCAAATTATCCCTTGGCGTTCTACTACAGGCAAAGATTTAACACAGGCTTTGGCAGGAATTTTGGCATCTTGTGGTAATTGTGGAATATGCAAACATTGACCATCAATTCCAAATTGCCAGCCGTGATATAAGCACTCAATTCTGCCATCAATAATTTGTCCATCAGATAGTCTAGCAGCGCGGTGAGAACAACGGTCTGTTAAACAACCTAATTTTCCTTCTTGATTTCTGAATAAAACCAAGGGTTCATTATATAAGGAAAATCTGTAAGGCTTGTCTTTTGGTAAATCTTGTGTAAACGCAATGGGATACCAGCAGTTTTGCCAGTCAAACTCTTGATGGGTTGCTGGTGTTGGCGAGGTTTCGGAAATTGCTTTATCAGGTGCGATCGCCATATATTTTCACTCATTTTTTAGCTTAAAACATACAATAAAATCGTAAATATTATTATTGATAATTGTTAATTAACATTTAGGAGAGATATTAAAATTGGCATATTTTAATATCTCTCCCTAGAGAATGATGACTTTATAAATAAAATCTGATTTATACATTTTTATGTGAGATAACAAATATGGTTTAAAGTTGACGCTGAGTGTATAAATAGTTGAGAACAATGACACAAGACCCTGCAAATACATTAAAAGTTGCTCACCAAGCATTTGAAAATTTTACATACGGTCTAGCGACGGGAGAATGGCAAAAGTTTCTCGATATGCTAACAGAAGATTTTAGCTTATGGTTTCCGATGGGTAAATTTCATGGTTTGAATGAGGGGAAAGAACGCGCCCAAGAGTTTTTTCAATATGTTTCAGAATCTTTTGGTTCGGGAATTACTTTAACTGCTGTTGACCGTGTTACTAGTAATGATCAAACCGTCGTCTTTGAGTTTCGTGACGAAGGTCTATTATTAGGACAACCTTACAAAAACCGTGTTGCGGTGTCTTTTGATGTGCGCGGCGATAGAATTTGTGCTTACCGAGAATATTTTGGCAGTGATGGGAAATCCTATTAATTGATTAAGAGTAAATAGCCTATGATCAGTGTTAATTGAGTTCTTTTAATTCTTGACATTTAGCTTCGGCGGCTTGATAAGCTGCTAAATATTCTTGACCTCCTAACATCACATCACCATAGTATTCATAAGGTGTTGTGCCGTAAATTGGTAAGGGGTCATCTTCGGGATAATCCTCTTTTGATTCTTCGATGATAGCTTTGAGTTGTTTAGCGTTTAAACTTTGTGCGGCAAAATACCAAAGTTCTTGGTTGGCTTTACTAATGTGAGGTAAGTTGGGGTCAATGATGCGTGTAACGGAATCTTCCCCAGAGGTATCTTTTAATTCAATCCAACCATGTTCAACAGGGCGATAAGGTTTACCAGCATAAACTAAAAAACCTTGAACATAAATTGCCCCCTCGGTCGATAATGCTGCTTTGTAAGCATTATCAAAAGTTTTATTTGCTTTACTTTTAATGCGTTTAGCAATTTCTAACGAAAAAGTTTCATCTAATACTTTATTCATTTACAGAGGAAATTTCAGTGCGTACTTATATTATTCTATCACTGGCGTAGACTGGATTGAATTGATTGAGATATCAGGTGATCGCTCTTTATCTTTACAAAAATACTAATAACTATAAATATTGCTAAACTCCAGCTACAAATGTCAATTATTTTACATCTACAGTAGGATATCCATCTTAAATTTAAACACTTAAAATATACACTTAAGTATACTCTTGTCTAATCCACATAACCATCGTGATTAATCAACACTCCGAGAGTGTCTTTCACCAAACCCTAGAAACATCCTCAGACAAAGGCTATAAATTTAGTTGGTTTGATTGGATTTGTCTGTGGTATCCGCCAGGATGGTTAATTTTGTTTAACCGTCACTGGCAACATTATCACAGTGACCCAGATGGTTGGAATTGGTTGGAATATATATTATTTCTGATACCGTGTGGGTTTTATTTAGCACTACTAATTCGATGGTTGCGCTTGGGTTGTCGTTCCCCTAGAAAAGAAGTTGGAGAATTTAACCCCAAATATCAACAAGCTTTTCGGCAAGAAATTTTAGCCCCAATTGTGAAATATTATTTTCGGGGAGAACTGCAACAAATTGAGCATTTGCCACAAACAGGGCCAATGATTGTGGCAATGAATCACGCAGGGATGTGTTTTCCTTGGGATTTTCTGACTTTGGGTTATTTGTTAAGTGAAACACAGGGATGGGTAGTGCAACCATTAGCCAATGTCTCTTTATTTGAACATCCTTGGATGATTTGGTGGCTACCATCCCAATGGTCGCAAGTATTAGGTGCAGTGCGAGCAGAAATTCACGACTTTGAGACAGCGATCGCACATGGTAAAATTTTGCTGTATGCACCCGAAGGCATACGTGGGCCGGGTAAAGGCTGGCAAAAACGCTATCAACTGCAAAAATTCGATATCAGCTTTATTCAGTTGAGCGATCGCTATCATATACCGATTACGCCAGTAGTTTGCATAGGTAGCGAATTTTTGCATCCTTGGACTGTAAATAGTAAAAAGTTGCAACGCATCATCAAACTACCATTTTTACCCATATCTCCATTAATGTTTATCTTGCTATTATTTCCCTCAATGGGAGTTTGGGCAATGAAAACACGCTTACGATATTTTATCCAACCCTTAGAACAGCAGATTCATACAAGTAAAGACCGTGCTGATACTTATCAAAAAGCTCAACTATTGAGAAATAAACTGCAAACTCAAATTACTAGAATGTTGAAGAATGTAAACCCGTAAAAATACTCAAATTAATTTTCAAGCTTATCTAAATATAATTTAGGAGTTAAGAAGTCCAAATTCCGAGTTGAATTCTGTATTCTCATACATTAACAGTTGTCTAATTAGTCTTGATGTAGTAATTTTATTTAAGCTTTGGGTATAAACACTGTATATATATATAAATACATAAAAAATCTTCTTTTCATTCTTGAAATTAAAGTTCTGATAAAAAAATAAAGCAACTTATAGACTCTTTAGAACTTAGTGTGCCAATTTATATCTATGCAATCGCTGAGAACCATAATTCAGAGATTGACTTTAGGTGCATCTTCCATTGAACTCACTAGCAAGTAGAAGTTGCTGTTAGATAAACTCAGTGAGCTAACCCAGGATTGAATACTGATTTGCAGAAATCGATTAGCTTTCGCAAAGCAATTTATAGGCTGAGTGCGTAATGGCTTCAAAACTAGATTTTGAAGGAGAGTTTCTGCTGCCAAGTGTTTTTATGAAACTTTTTAGATGCGAAAAGGAGAATTAAAAAAAGTGACACAAATGAACTCAAAAAAACTCATAGGTTACATAACCTGTGGCGTATCATCATTAGCGGTAGTCATGGCTGGGCAAATGTCGCAAGCAAACGCAGCAGCCATGAGCTTTACAACCACAAACTTTACAGGCAGTTCCCTACAAGCCAAATATACATTAGATGACACCATAGCCGGAGCAGGGAAAGTTCAGTTTAAAGTAGAATTTATCACCGACTCAACCTATAAAAATATTGGAGACATTCGCGGAGTATTCTTCGACATCAAAGACAACTACCTTCTATCAGGACTAAAAGTCACAGGTGTAGGTGGAACAGACATCACAACAACAGCCTACAGTAACTTAGGACTACTAGAAAGCGTCGGTCAAGCTGGTCTCAATGGAGATGGTAATACCCATAAATTTGACTTTGGGATCGAAATTGGTGATAACGGTTTAAAAGGTGGGTCAGATGATTTCCGCACAGCCACCTTTGTTCTATCTCACAGCACAGCAGCCTTAACCCTAGATCAATTTTTTGGTCAAGAATTCGGCTTACGTGCAACCAGTGTAGGAGTTGCTGGTTCGAGTCGAGAAGGAAGTAGCAAACTAGCAGGGATAGCAACATCAGCACCCACATCAATACAAACACTCAAAGAAGAATACAACAAATTAGTTGCCGAAGCTGACGAGGCAGAGGAAACCGCCAAAACAGCTAAATCCAATTACGATAGATATCAAAAAGACGCTGACAACAAAAAAGCTGACTACGAGAGATATCAAAGAGACGCAGACAGCAAGAAAGCTGATTACGAGAAAGCTCAGAAAGACGCAGACACCGACAAAGCTGACTACGAGAGATATCAAAGAGACGCAGACAGCAAAAAAGCTGACTACGATAGATATCAAAAAGACGCTGATAATAAAAAAGCTGACTACGAAAAATCTCAAAAAGACGCAGACAGCAAAAAAGCCGAATATCAGAAAGCCCAGCAAGATGCAGACAACAAGAAAGCTGATTGTGACAAAGCTCAGAAAGATGCTGACAGCAAAAAAGCAGCTTATGAGAAAGCCCAGCAAGAAGCCAACAAAGCTTCTGGTTCAGACAGAGCCAAAAAGCAACAAGAAGCTAATAATAAGAAAGCCGAATACGAGCAAGCTCAGAAAGAGGCTAATAACAAGAAAGCGGAATATGAGCAAGCTCAGAAATCTGCTGACAATAAAAAAGCAGACTGTGACAAAGCTCAGAAAGACGCTGATATCAAGAAAGCAGACTGTGATAAAGCTCAGAAAGAGGCTAATAACAAGAAAGCAGACTGTGACAAAGCTCAGAAAGACGCTGATACAAAGAAGGCTGATTACCAGAAATCACAGAAAAACGCTGATACAAAGAAAGCAGACTGTGACAAAGCTCAGAAAGAAGCTCAGAGCAAGAAAGATGATTGTGACAAGGCTCACAAAGAAGCTCAAAGCAAGAAAGATGATTGTGACAAGGCTCAAAAACACGCTAACAACAAAAAGTATGATGCTTACAACAAGAAGATAGAGTGCGATAAGGCTGAGAAACCTACACCATCACCAGCGCCAGCACCAGCACCAGCGCCTGTACCAGCACCCGCACCCGCACCAGCACCAGCGCCTGTACCAGCACCCGCACCAGCACCAGCGCCTGTACCAGCACCCGCACCAGCACCAGCGCCTGTACCAGTGCCTGCACCTGCGCCAGCACCAGCACCAGCGCCAGTACCAGCACCAGCACCAGCACCAGCACCAGCGCCAGTACCAGTGCCTGCACCAGCACCAGCGCCTGCACCCGCACCAGCGCCAGTACCAGCACCAGCACCAGCACCCGCACCCGCACCAACACCAACACCAGCGCCAGTACCAGCACCTACACCCGCACCTGCACCAGTACCAACGCCTGCACCCGCACCAACACCAGCACCCGCACCAGCCCCTGCGCCTGCTCCATCTCCCACAACTTACTATCAACCGCCTACTTCTCAGCCTCAACCTAAGAAGGTACCTGAGCCTAGTACACTAGCTGCTTTGGGCTTATTCGGTCTCAGTACTATCAGGTTGAAGAAAATCAACAAGAAAAATGATTTGTAAGCTTCGGCAATACTGTTAAGCTTTCATATTTAGCTAGATATGGGTTGAGAGGTAACAAAAAACTTCTCACCCATTTTTTTATAGTGAAAAATACTTGTAGCATTCCTGTTGGAGATATGAAGAAAAGAGACAAGGTAGAGTGATGTTTGTAAATCAAATAGATTGCTATGGTTTTGTATATCTCAGATTGACTCAACAAAAGTATTACCGAAGCGATAGCCTTTACCATACACTGTGTGAATCAAAGTAGTTTCTTTACCTACCTCAATCTTGCGGCGCAACAGGCGAATTAATGCTGCTATGACGTTGCTACTTGGTTGTTCTTCATCGTCCCAGAGATGTTCCATAATTTGGGCGTGAGTTAGCAACTGTCCTGTGTGTTCCATAAAGTATTGCAAAAGTTGACTTTCTTTTTGGGAGAGTTCAATGATGCGTCCTTGGCGGTAAGCTACTTGGTTGTCGCAATCAAGTTCTAAATCAGCAACAACTAATCTTCCTGGTGTGGTTTCATAGGTTTGGGAAGCGCCACGACGCAATAAGGCGCGGACTCTGGCTAACAACTCGCGTAATTCAAAGGGTTTGACTAAATAATCATCTGCACCAGCATCTAAACCTTGCACGCGATCGTCTAAAGTATCTTTAGCGGTAAGAAACAACACAGGTGTATTTTTTCCTTGTCGTCGCAATTCTTGGCAAATTTCTAATCCAGTTTTTCCTGGCAACATCCAATCTAAAATTAGTAAGTCATAGTGACTGGCTGCGGCCAGTTGACTACCATTCGCCCCATCATAAGCGGCATCTACGGTGTAACCTTCACGAGTTAACACACGGCTTAAGGGGTCTGTTAATTCTACTTCATCGTCAACTAATAAAATTCTCATGCTGCTTATGGTAAGCAATCGAGATATTCTCAATAATAAATGAACTGTCTACACGCTAAGGATATCAAGAAAAAGAATGTTGACTGTCGCACTACCGAAAGGGGAACTACTAAAAAATAGCATCCGCCTGTTGCAATCTGTAGGATTAGATTTTAGTGCTTTTTTAGATTCTGGAAATCGCCAACTTCAGATTCTTGATGCGAGTGGACAAGCTAAGGGTTTGTTGGTACGCGCACAGGATGTACCTGTCTATGTAGAATATGGTCAGGCACAGTTGGGGATTGTTGGTTATGATGTGTTGCGAGAAAAACAGCCACAGGTAGCACATTTAGTTGATTTACAATTTGGCTATTGTCGCATGTCGGTGGCAGTTAAAGCAGCTAGTCCTTACAAATCACCTTTAGATTTTCCGCCGCACAGCCGCATTGCTTCTAAGTATGTCAATTGTGCTAGGGAATATTTTCAAAGTTTAGATTTACCAGTGGAAATAGTACCGTTGTCTGGTTCTGTGGAACTTGGCCCGATTACAGGAATGTCAGAAGCTATTGTTGATTTGGTTTCTACGGGGCGGACTTTGCGCGAAAATGGCTTAATTGAACTGGAGACTTTGTATCACAGTACGGCACGGTTAATTGGACATCCGTTAAGTTACCGAATCAATACAGGTAATATGTGCGAGTTGAGTGCTAAGTTGCGCGAGGTGGCTTTGCTGGGGGTATAGGTGTGTAAGGGTGTAAGGGTGTAATGGTGTGGAATTATTTTTCTCTACTTCCTATTACCCATTCCCTACTCCCTACTCCCTTCTATTTTGTCTAAACTGGAATCATGCCCATTATTCAAGTTTAGGGCGATCGCTTTCTCTGTTAAACACTTTAAAATCTCAAAAAGCTCCTGCTTCCTTCAATAAAAATCAAATTTTTCCAAACTTTTAATCAAATCTTTTTTTAAGTTTTTTCCCAAAATTAATGCAAACTGAATCTTATTATCAAGAACAGGCGAGGCTTGAAGCTCTGCGCCGATATCAGATTTTAGATACTGAACCAGAACAAGCCTACGATAATCTCGCTCGGTTGGCGGCTTTTATTTGTGGGACTTCGATTGCTTTGGTTAATTTCATTGATGAAAACCGTCAGTGGTTTAAGGCGAAACTTGGTATAGATGTGCCAGAAATGCCTCGTAATGTTGGCTTATCGTATCTTTGTTTAGAACGCCAGGATATTGTCGTTATTAATGATACTTTAGAGCATGAGCAGTATGCTGCGAATCCCGCAGTTACTGGCTATCCCCATGTGCGTTTTTATGCGGGTGTGCCTTTGATTTCTCCGAATGGACAGATATTAGGAACGCTCTGTGCAATTGACCCACAACCACGAAAACTAAACCAACAACAAGTAGAGGCTTTGTTGGCTTTAGGTCGTCAAGTAATTAGTCAGTTAGAACTGAGACGACATTTAGCTGAAAGACAACAAACAGAAGCATTTTTACGCGAAAGTGACCAAAGACTGAAGTTAGCATTACAGGCGGCTAAACTGGGTTCTTGGCAACTAGACCTGAAAACAAGGGAATTAGCTGCTTCTAGTCAGTGCTATATCAACTTTGGTTTACCGCCAGAAGTTGAGTTTACCTATAGTAAGCTGTTGGAATGTATTCATCCTGACGATCGCTCTTATATGCAAGAGTCTGTCAGACAAGCTATAGAAAATCATGGTGATTACGAAGCAGAATATCGCTGTATTTGGCCAGATAACAGCATTCATTGGGTGTTAGCACGGGGTACTGTCATCTACGATAGCGAAAATCAGCCAATTCGGATGATTGGTGTCACCTTGGATGTGACTGACCGCAAGCAAGCAGAGGAAGAATTAAAAAGACAGAACTTGCGATCCCAATTATTTGCTGAAATAACGCTGAAAATTCGAGAATCTTTACAGTTAACAGACATTCTGCAAACCACAGTGCAAGAAGTCCAAAAACTGCTGCACGCTGACCGAGTGTTGATTTTTCGTTTGTGGGCAGATGGTTCAGGTACAGTAGTACAAGAAGCTGTTCTACCAGGTTGGCCTGTGGTTTTAGGACAAAATATTCTTGACCCTTGTTTCCAACAAAATTACGTAGAAAAATATCGTCAAGGACGCATCAGTGCAATTTTTGATATTGCAACAGCTGAGATTCAAGATTGTCATAAAGCATTTTTGCAGCAGTTTGGTGTCAAAGCGAACCTCGTAGTGCCAATTCTCATCCGCGATGGGATTTGGGGTTTATTAATTGCTCATCAATGCGCTCACCCCCGTCATTGGAACAACTTTGAAACGGAATTATTACTCCAGTTAGCCAATCAAATTGGTATCGCTTTATCCCAAGCACAGCTTTTAGAACAAGAAACCCGCCATGTTCAAGAGTTAGCCCGTTCTAATTCGGAATTGGAACAGTTTGCTTATGTCGCTTCCCATGACTTGCAAGAACCGTTACGAATGGTGACAAGTTATTTACAGTTACTAGAAAAGAAATACAGCAGCCAACTTGATGCCACGGCCGATCAGTTTATCAACTATGCCGTAGATGGAGCGCGGCGAATGCAAAATCTAATCAACGACTTGTTGAATTATTCACGGGTAACAACAAGGGGACAACCTTTTGTAGAAGTTGATTGTGGAGAGATTTTAGAGCAGGCGATCGCTAACCTAAAATTTGCTATAGAAGATAGTGGCGCAGAAATTACTTATGATTCTCTACCCATAATCAAAGCCGATCCCATACAACTAACACAAGTCTTTCAAAACCTCATCGGTAACGCCATCAAATTCCGCCGAGATATTCCACCACGTATTCATATTAGTGCATTGAGAGCAGATGAAGGGGATGGGGGACAAGGGGGACAAGGTGGACAAGGAAGAAATGTAGACAAAGATGTTTCTTCTCCCTTGTCTACCCCCTCTACCTTGTCTCCCCCCTCACCCCACTCAGCACTCAGCACTCAGCACGAATGGTTATTCTGTGTAAGTGATAATGGAATTGGTTTAGAGGCACAGTACGCTGAACGTATTTTTGTAATTTTTCAGCGTTTGCATGGTAGAAGTAAGTATCCGGGTACTGGTATTGGTTTGGCAATTTGTAAGAAAATCATAGAACGCCACGGCGGACGTATCTGGGTTGAGTCAGAATCGGGCCAAGGCTCGAATTTCTATTTCACAATTCCAGATCAAGCAGGTCAACCATCGTGAATAACCCACAACCAATTATGCCAATTGAGGTTTTGTTAGTTGAAGATAATCCTGGTGATGCGGAACTGACACGCATCGCCCTACAAGATAGCAAAATCTCAATTAACTTGAACGTTGTGGAAGATGGTGTAGAGGCGATGGCATTTTTACGCAAGCAGGATAGCTATGCCAGAAAACCTCATCCTGATATTGTATTGTTAGATTTAAATTTACCGCGCAAAGATGGACGGGAGGTATTGGCAGAAATTAAATCTGACGACAATCTCAAACGCATTCCCGTTGTTGTCCTGACTACTTCCCAATCGGAAGAAGATATTCTTAAAGCCTATAATTTGGCTGCTAATTGTTATATCACCAAGCCGGTAGATTTTGATCAATTCGTTAAAATTGTACAATCCATAGAAAATTTCTGGTTTGCGATCGTAAAACTGCCGCCGGAGTAATGGAAATGGCAGGAGAATTAATAAAAGTCTTATTAGTCGAAGATAACCCTGGCGATGTTTTTCTTTTACAGGAGTTATTAAAAGAAGTCAAGACAGTGCAGGTAGATTTGCGTCCGGTTGAGGAATTGTCGGCAGCACTCAACTTATTAGCGCAAGATAATTTTGATTTGATGTTATTAGACCTGTCTCTACCTGATAGTCAAGGAATTGGCACTTTTTTAAGGGCTACTAGTCAAGCAAGAGCTACACCAATTATTGTGCTAACAGGTTTAGATGACGAAACTTTAGCACTCCGCGCGATGCAAGAAGGAGCGCAAGATTATTTAGTTAAGGGGCAAGTAACTGGTGATTTGCTTGTGCGTTCGATGCGCTATGCTATTGAGCGTCAACGGATTGAAGATGCACTGCGTCAGAGTGAGGAACGGTTTCGCGTAGCACTGAAAAATTCGCCGATTTTTGTATTTAATCAAGATAGAGAGTTACGCTACACCTGGGTTTATAATTCGATTTCTGGCTGGACAAATGAAGATATGCTGGGTAAGCATGATTCAGAACTGCTCCCAGATGCAGATGCTCAAAATTTAACTACCATTAAACAAGGTGTCCTGACCACAGGAATAGGTACAAGAGCCGAAGTATTGCTGACTACGCCCCAAGGGATTCGCTATTATGATGTGACTGTTGAGCCATTACGGAATGAGTCGCAAGATATTGTGGGAATAACTTGCGCCAGTATCGATATTAGTGAAAACAAACAAGCCGAAGCAAAAATCCGCGAACAAGCAGCATTATTAGATATCACCACAGATGCTATTTGTGTACGTGATTTAGATAATAAAATTTTATTTTGGAACAAAGGTGCAGAAAAACTTTATGGCTGGCAAGCATCAGAAGCTTGGGGCAGCAATGTGAGTGAGTTATTATTTGATGAGTCTTGCCCCGAATTTGAAGCAGCTTGGTTAAACGTCGTCAGCAAAGGTAAGTGGCAAGGTGAATTAACTAAAAGAACTAAAGCCGGTAAAGATGTATTAGTAGCGAGTCGCTGGAGTTTGGTGTGCGATCGCCAAGGTAGACCCCAATCAATTTTAACAGTAGATACGGATATTACGGAGAAAAAACGCCTAGAATCGCAACTGTTTCGCGCCCAACGTATGGAAAGTATCGGCACTTTAGCCAGTGGTATCGCCCACGACCTCAACAATATCCTCACACCAATTTTAGCGGGAGCGCAACTATTACCACTGAAGTTCCCTGATGCTGATGAACGAACCCAGCATTTATTAGAAATTTTAGAAATTAATGCCAAACGCGGTGCAGACTTAGTTAAACAAGTATTATCCTTTGCGCGGGGTGTGGAAGGGCAACGCATCAATTTGCAACCTCGACACTTAATTGTCGAAGTTGCCAAAATTTTGAAAGAAACCCTACCAAAATCTATTGAAGTTCGCCTTGACTTATCACCTGAGTTATGGATGGTTTCGGGAGATAGTACCCAACTGCATCAAGTTTTGATGAATCTCTGCGTCAATGCTCGTGATGCTATGCCTGATGGTGGTACTTTAACGATTACTGCGGCAAACTTGTTAATTGATGAAAATTACGCCCGAATGAATTTAGATGCCAAAGTCGGCCCCTACACAGTGATTAGTGTCTGTGATACCGGGATTGGCATTCCAGAGGAAATTTTAGATCGAATTTTTGAGCCATTTTTCACGACTAAACCTGTAGGACAAGGCACAGGATTAGGACTTTCTACAGTTTTGGGAATTGTGAAAAGTCACGGCGGTTTTGTGAGTGTAGAAAGCCAAGTCGGGAACGGAACTTGCTTTCGGGTTTATTTGCCTAGTGTGGGTGAACAGGAAATTTTTCGCCAAGACGAAATCACACTGCAAGTTGGTCACGGAGAATTGATTCTGATTGTAGATGATGAACCCTCGATTCAAGAAATTACCAGAACATCCCTAGAAACTCATCATTATGAAACTTTAATTGCTAGTGATGGCATTGAGGCGATCGCTCAATACGCCAAAAATGCTCATAAAATTAGTGTCGTGCTGATGGATATTATGTTGCCCTCATTAGATGGAGTCACAGCCATCCGTACCTTACAAAAAATTAACCCCCAAGTCAAAATTATTGCCACCAGCGGACTCATGCCGAAAGAGAAGCTAGGGGAAATCACTAAAATGGGTGTCAAGAAGTTCTTGGCTAAACCCTATACTGTGAATGAATTGTTACTCAGTTTGCAAGAGATTCTCAACGAAGGTGGTTAATCGTCAAGCATCTCTGCTTTCTCAGTAATGTATTCTCTATTCTTCAAGCACTTTGCTCATGTTCTATTGGGGTAAGCTGAATTACTACCCGTTGATTCAGGACATGAGCAATTTTTTGCAACATTGAAAGAGAATGTCCTTCGTAATCAGCATCTTCCAATCTGGCTATTACAGGCTGTTTTGTACCTACAAGTTCCGCCAGTTGTTTTTGTGTTAATCCTGCTTTGGTTCTGGCTTCATAAATCAGTTGTGCAACTTCTGCATTAATTGAGGCTTCCTCTACTAATGCTTGAAGTTCAGAATCACTGTTGGTTATTTTGTCAATAATTTTGATTGCATCGCTAATCTTGGCCATCTTTTTGTTCTTCTACGTAGGTGTGAACTTCTGGGTTTTGTTCAAATAAAAGCTTACGTGCGATCGCTCGTTCAATATCAATTGGCGGTACTGCTGCGTCTTCTTTTGTGATTGCATGTGCAAGAATCGCCAAATTTTGACCATGAAAAAAGTACAGAATGCGGTACTGCACATGAATATGTTTTGCCCGTAGCTCGTATATACCATCGCGCAAGTAATCAACCGCCGGACGACGAAGTTCGTATCCTGATGCTGTAAGTTGTTTGATTCGAGCAACACAGTTTGCATAACCTTTGCGGTCTTCCTGCAAAAGTCTTGTCAGCCATTTCAGCACAGGAACTTCCCCTTCCTCTTCCTGGTAGAAAACAACACGGGTTTCAGGCACAGCTTACACTTTAATTATATCAATATTGTTATATTAATGTATAAGAAACCAGACAAACCAACTAAACAAAGTTTCCTCAATTAAAAATTAAGTCTTCCCACTACCAATCAAATACAACAACGCCATTCTGACCGCTACACCACTGGTAACTTGCGATTGAATCAAGCTAAATTCTGGGTCATCCATTAAATCAGAACTAATTTCTACACCACGATTTACAGGGCCGGGGTGCAGAACTTTCACATCAGGTTTGCACAGTTGCAATTTTTGTCGAGTAATGCCAAATAACTGATGATATTCTCGCAAGCTTGGGAGTAAATGTGCTGTCATCCGTTCTTTTTGCAGTCGCAGAGTCATCACAAAGTCTGCGTCTTGCAAGGCTGGTTCTAATTGCCAATGTAAAAATAGTTGACCATTGAGTGTATCTTTTTTCTCACTATATATATACTCAGCAAATAATTTTGGTAACAAAGTCGGCGGTGCGGCTAAATGTACTTGTGCGCCACTGGCAACTAAACTCCAAATATTCGATCGCGCTACGCGAGAATGTAAAATATCCCCAACGATCGCAATTTTTTTCCCCGCCAAAGTTTCTATATTCGGGTGATCTCGGTCAACTAAAGTGCAGATCGTAAATAAATCCAGCAACGCTTGGGAAGGATGTTCATGTTGACCATCCCCAGCATTGAGTATACTCACTCGCACACCCAACCGATCCATTTCTTGAGCGATCGCATCTGGAACACCCGCTTCTTTATGACGGATGACCATAATATCAGTCCCCATCGCTAAATAAGTTTTAGCTGTATCGAGAATTGTCTCACCTTTGGTCATCGAAGAAGTGGAAGCCGCAAAGTTTAAGGTATCTGCGCTTAGACGTTTTGCAGCTAGTTCAAAACTGCTACGTGTGCGGGTAGAAGGTTCAAAAAATAAATTTGCCACCACCTGTCCTTGCAAAGTTGGTACTTTCTTCGTCCGCCGCGATAGCACTTCTTGAAAACTTGCAGCCGTTTGCAAAACGGTATTGTATTCAGCAGCAGTAAAGTCAGCTAGAGAAATGACGTGATGACGATTCCAGGTGGTAGTAGGCATAAATCTGTGCTTTGTGGTGTAAAGATGCAATCAATTGCTTCTCTACCAATATTTACTTTTGGTATGCAGAGGTAATAATAGCACTTGGTTTCAACATCGAGGACTAATATCGAATAGGGTTAAGAATACAGAATACAGAAGTCAGAATTGCTCATAGGTTAAAGACTTATAGTTATAGACTAATTAAAATTTCTACCTAGCAACATCTTGATTTCACAATCATCTTGATTCTGATAGCAAAACTGACCAGGAGTTATGAAATTGTCCATATACCGACTGAGAAAACAATGGATGTTGTTACTAGCGGGTTTGATTCTCGCTTTACTGCTTACTATTCCTGTCAGACTGGCAATTGCTTATTACCAAAATCCCCAGCCTCAAGCTATTCTAACCCTCGGTGGTGGCGCAAACCGACAAGAGTTTACCGCTTCGTTTGCTCAATTTTATCCAGGTCTACAAATTTGGGTTTCTTCTGGTCTTCCTCCCCGCCAAGCAAAAGCCATTTTTCATACCGCAGGAATCAGTGATCAGCGATATCACCTTGACTATCGTGCTACGGATACGGTAACTAACTTTACCACCTTAGTAGAAGTTTTCCAACAACAGCAGATACACCATATATTCTTAATTACTTCTCAGTTGCACATGCCTAGAGCAAGAGCGATCGCTACTTTAGTTTTGGGTAGTCGAGGTATTGCTTTTACTCCTGTCTCAGTACCATCTGAACCCACTGAATTAGAACCAATAGACCTGATTTTGCGTGATTTTTTGCGTTCCCTTCTCTGGATAATTACAGGGTATACAGGAACCGAGTTTTAACTAGTACAACAAGGCAAAAGTAAAAAGGGAAAAGTAAAAAGAAAGAATAACTATACCACAAGCCTTTTAGCAATTTCTTATGGTCACTGAGCGTAGTCGAAGTGTGGTCTGTTTATTTACACCGACCTGTACTATTAGTCCAATAAACCAATTATGAAAGGTCACAAATCCCCAACTTTTCAAAAAGTCGGGGATTTGAACACTTGCAACCTGTCAAAGACAAAAAAGAAGGGACGTTTTGAAAACATCCCTGTAATTCAATCTTTAAACACTCAATGTCAGCCAAAACAAAGAGGCCTTACAACTGTCTCAAGAAAGCGATAATTGCTCTTTGATCATCGCGTGTTAGAGAACGGAAGCGAGCCATAACTTCTCTTGCTTCACTTCTGCGAGTGTTGGAAAGAGGACTGTTATATTGTGGGCAAATGACATCTTGAGGTTTTGCACCGTAGTCGATAACAATGGGATCGCTGCTGTTCACTACGCCGTCATAACCAAGTTTGTTGAAGTATTTACCACCTACATTTGGAGGTACAGGACATCCACCACCAGTCAATTTTGAAGTCTTAGAGTCATCGGGTGCAGGTAAGTCATGTAGCTCAATTGCAGCCAGTAGAGCTTCGTCTACATTGCGAACAACTAATGGTTCGTTGGTTGCGTCTTTATTAGTTGTTACAGTACCTGCGGGTGTTGTGTCACGGTTAAGGACACTTAAGAAGACACGCGCATCGTGCATGAATGGAGGGCCAACTCTACCAATACCAGTCAGAGGTGGTGTACGGAAGCGATCGCCAGTAGCCGTACCTCTTACATTGGAGAAGGAATCGCTGGCAAAGTTACGCATTAAATCGTAAGTTGCAAAGGTAGCTGCACCAGACCTTTGACCAAATGCGTCAGCACGGGTTACAAGGAATGGATCGCGGGGAATTGGGGAGAATCTTTCAACATCAATAACTGGGCCTCTATGGATGTTGATATCCGAGAATAGAGGAGCCCAACGATAGCTAAGAGCATCGATAAGTCCTTGTGCATCTGGCCCCAAGGATGGGTCGCCAGTAGCTGGAGACTGACCAGTTCTTTGAATTGGAGTGTGGCAGTTAACGCAACCAACCATGCGATCGCTCTGGTTAATCGCATTCGGATCTAAACCATCGCCACCTCTAGGCATCTTACCAGCAATAGTCCGGTTAGCAAAGGCAACCAAGTCAACACCAAACAATTGCGCCCCTCTTTGCACTCTAGCAGCTGGATTGTTACCAGGTAGAGTTTTAGAAGGATCTTTAGCTCTGAGGACAGCTAACAACTCTCTACCAAATTCTGGTGGAGCGATGGAACGGATAAAGTTACGTTCGCTGAATGGTCTGCTGACAGGAAGTTCTGGGTCAGCTACTAGGTTGCGGCAGTTGCGATTATAGGGAGCAATAGCGGGGTTAGCAATATTCTGCTCAACAGGAGAGATCCGGTTAGTCATACTCAGACTACCAAACATACCTCCAACGATAAACTGCATCATTTCCGCACCGTTGGCACGTAAACCAAAACGTCCCAGTCCTTGAGCTAGTCGATCTTCTGCGGTAGGAGACACAGTTGCATTGGGAGGAATTGTATTGGTTACACCTGTGACACAATCACCAGTACATTGGAAGAAACTAGTTCTGAGGGAAGAATTATCACCTCTAACATCGTTGGGATCAGAAGCGCCTGTAATATCCACGTTGGGAATCGCTTCTATCAAACCACGACCAATATATGGAGGCCCAGCAAGTTCGGTAATCGCCCGTCTAAATCCACTGGCGCTCCGTCCGGTGGTGCGATCAAAGTTAGTAAGGTTTCTATCTTCTGCAACGCTGGGAATCGCATCGGGTTTACAGTCTATATCAGAACCAAAAGCCGCTTTCAGTTCTTCATTTGGAGGGCGTACGTGCTGTAAGAAACCACCAAAATCTTGACCACTGGGACTAGAAGCATTTAACGCATCAAAAATGACAGGTGTTGCTGTAGCGTTAAAGTCTCCAAATACTGTAAAGGCTGCGGTTCTTCCTGTACTGTTAACCGCATCTAGTTCGTTACTGGTATTTAAACTACGACGACTTAGGTCAACAGAACCATCTGGATTGACAGGATCTAAGCGTCTACCAGGCGCTCTACCACCATTAACTTGTGTATCACCAGATACAAAGCTGTAGTTAGTAGGAGTTGTTCTGTTAGCTCTACTAACTGTAGAAGTACCTGTCAGCAGCCCTTCATTGGGTACTGACTCCAGGTTATTCAGGTGACAACCTGCACATCGTGTTTGCATAGCCATCGACCCGAAACCATTCTCAACTCTGTTGGGGGTAGTAAAAAATTCTGCCCCTTCGAGTTCTCTTTCCTTAATTGAATTTGGCAGAGAAGGATAAACCAATCTATCCAACTGAGCCACAGTAGTAATGGGTCTGAATCTTGTTCCGCTATCCAAATCTACGTCGCCAAAGGTATCACGACGTATACGCTCTGCTGGACGAATGGTGCGGCCATTCGGAGGGTCAACTACAAAGTTAGTTGCAACTTCGGCTCGTCGGCGTGCAAATAAAGTTTCTTCGTCAGGTAAGGCAATCTGACCGAAGACTTTTTGTGGGTTGATATAGCCTATCAGTACCGACAGGCCTAAAGATAAACCCACTATTAATAAAAGAAATCTTCGTTGTTTTCGCATTAACTAAGTTCCAAGCTTATTTAATATTGAGTAATACAAACTCAAGGCTATCTATTTCGCATTAGGAGTAATACAATTTCAGGGCTACAGATTCCGCAGAGGAACTGTAACTTTTTCGTCACCAAGTACGAAGAAATCAAGCAAAGTATTGATCCCAATACTTTAGAACTTAAGTTCGCAAATAGTTGAGTAACTAATTACACTGTATATTACTACAACTTCAAACTAAAAGGAAATTTTTATTAAGTATATACTGTTAAATATTTCTACATAAACTGTCTCAAATAAATCAAGATACTATAAAGTTAATGTGACGCTAAAGTCTAGTTTATGTAATCTTTAAATTCCCGTTATTGCCATCATGAAGTTAAAAAAATCTTTAAAGAAAGCATGATTAAGAAAGAATTATGCAGCCATAAAGTAAATGCTTAGGTGCTTGACACCTACCGCCAGCATTAGGACAAAATGCTGTAAAATCAAGGCTTTGATATGACATACCTGGCCTTTGTATTACTTCACTGAGTCAACAATATTGCCTACCCAACAATAGTTTGATCAAACTTAGAGGAATTAGCTGATTACATAACATAACAGAAATAGAGTATCTCTATCTCTATATTGCTAGTAAATTTGCTTAAACAATATAAGCACATAATGAAGCTTATATACTCAGTTTCAATATTTAAACTTTGTATCAATTCAGGTTGACTTGCAATCAATATTATGTGTTATCAAAATTGATACATTTTGCTGATCTATGTTTTCCAAAAAGCACATAACTTTTAACTAGTAAATAAAGTTAACAAAATTTCACTGCTAATATTCATCAATAGTTAATGTTAAGAAAAATTCTCAAGAAGTAATTTGTGGAAAACCTAGTAGGGCAAGATTCAAATCTTTCTAGATTGTCACTGTAAAGATAGAGATTTGGCACTGAAATTTAAAAATAAGTTGCAGATATTGTCAAATAACTCTCTATATGTATGAGATGGTAGATTTTCCCACACTGTTGAGAGGCTTAAACTTGAATGGTTGCGTTAATACTATTGATGCAATAGCTGTAGGAGGTTAAATACTTGCTATCTACCCCAAGCATAGATGTCAGAGTCATCAATAATATTGAAAATTAGGACTTTTATATAAAGTACGGAAAACCTTAGATGCGCTAGGGGCTTCTCGTACTCTACAGGAGTACCCAATAAATGGGGTTTAACAGAGGACACAGAGCAAACGGAGGGAATAGAGTTGAAAGAGCTGATTACGTAAGTCCTAACGTCAAAATATCATACCAAACTTCTTTGGTGATGAAATTAAACTTTACATTAAGTTAAGATATGGGGAATTTAGAATCAGTAGACTCACTGTGGTAGGTGTAAAACATGCAAAGCTAGAGAAATTAAAGTCAGGAAAGTTAAAAAGCCGATAGTATCTAGCATTGTGGTGACTAACGGCCCACTCACTAGTGCAGGGTCAAGTTTCAGCCGTTTTAAACCCATTGGTAAGAGAGTACCAAGAGTAACAGCCACCATTGTGTTAGTAGCCATAACTGTACCTGCAACTAAACCTACCCATCGTTCTTCAGGTTTAGCCCAAATCATTGATAGCCCCATCATGGTTATGCCTAAAACCACAGCAGTACCTAAACCCGCCAAAATTTCTTTACGCAGAATTTTGAAGGTATCTCTAGATGTGACTTCACCCACACCTAAGCCTCTAATTGTCACAGTTAAGGCTTGAATTCCCACAGTTCCGCCTGTATTAGAGAAAATTGGCATAATGACGGCTAATACTGGTACAGCCGCAATTACCGATTGAAAAGGGGCGATCGCACTTGCCGCACCAATGTACAATCCCATAATTGCCAATAACCAAGGTAGGCGCTTGCGAATGGTAACTAAAGGCGGTGATAAGGCTTCTTCATCACCACTCACCCCGGCTAATTTTTGGATATCTTCGGTGGCTTCTTCTTCTAAAATATCAATCACATCATCAATGGTGATGATGCCGACTAACCTTTCTTCCCTGTCAACTACCGGGATAGCGATTAAGTCGTAACGCTTCATGATTTGGGCGACTTCTTCTTGCGGCGTTTCGGTTTTAACTTTGATGACGCGATCGCTAGATATATCACGAATATAGACATCAGGAAAGGTAAACAATAACTGACGCAACGAAACGACTCTGACAAGTTTGCGGTTATTATCTGTAACGTAGGCGTAGTAAATTGTTTCCTTATCTTCGTCTTGACGGCGAATTTTGCTTAAGGCTTCACCAACAGTTAAACCTTCTTGCAAACGCACATATTCTGTAGTCATCACCCGGCCTGCTGTACCTTCGGGATAACCCAGAATTGTGGCAGTTGCTTGTCTTTGTTCGGGACTTAGTTGTTGTATTAGGCGTTTAACTACCCCAGCCGGCAATTCATCAAATAATTCCGCCCGTTCATCAGGACTCATCGCCTCCATAATTTGCGCTACCTGGACATTATGCAGAGAGTTAATCAGTTCTTCCTGCACTTCTGTGGGTAGATATTCAAACACGTCAATTGCTTGAGCTTTATTTAACAGCCGAAAAGCGATCGCCCTCTGTTCTTCTGGTAATTTTGTAATATATTCACCGACATCTACGGGTTGTAACCCATTTAAGTCGCATTTCAACTGATTTAAATCAGAGACATTGAACAGTGAATCACGAATGTCCTGTGTAAGCATGAATACCTCCTATGTGCCTCCCCCGCGCCGAGAGACACGCTCACTAGCTTAGAGGAGGTTCGTACTGCCGTCTTGTGGACTTTTGTCCATAAAATTTCAACAACTCAATATCGATTGCCAAATCAAGGCATCGCTAACTGATCATCCTAACTTGGAATAGTGCGATCTGATCAATTTTCAGTAACCACGTACTAAGTTTGTGATATTCAGTACAGGTACATTATTGATTACCCTGACTTTCCGTTAACTAGTGTCGATTGTACTATTGCTAAAATTTGTGTCAAGCAAATGTAGAGGTTTGCTGGCAAACTTCACAAAGTCAAAATATTTACATCCACTAATGAGTGTTTGTTTGAAGACTCAGGGTAGAGTGATCATAGAAGGCAGTGGTTCGACTACTTCGACTGCGCTCAGTACAAGTTCGCTCACCAACCAGGCAGGAGGCAGTCTCGATGAAACTTATTTCATAGCCAAGTATGAAAGTGAGACTAGCATTTTTACTCAGCACTCAGCACTCAGCACTCAGAACTTTCAAGCCATTTCTGTAGGTTGGGTGAAACGCAGTGTAACCCAACACAGCACATTTTAAGTATTTTTGCAACAGTTGGGTGACGGCGCAATCACAGATTTACCTTGTTACCAATATCTTTTGTGCGCCTCCACCCAACCTACTCTTTATTATTCTTCTTCTGGGATAGGTAAATCTAAGGCTATCAACAAAGCCTGAGATAAATGAGCCATTACCGAATGCGAAACTGCACCTCTTAAACGCAAAAAGCGGGTTTTAGATAGCACCCGCACTTGATCTGCCATTGCGATCGAATCTCGCTTGAGTCCGCCATCGGGTGCTAAAATTAACACTTGAGTCGGATAAACTCGCTTACCTGATTGATACGTAGTGCAGGGAACGGCTAAAACAACTGGACTCGACGAATTAATTGCATCACGACTGACAATAATTACTGGGCGAGTCCCTCCTTGCTCTGAACCTTCAGTTGATTCTAGGCGAGCATCATAGACCTCACCCCTTCTCATTATAAGGATTCCTCTAACAGAAAAGCCTCCCACTGAGCAGCAGCAAACTCAGACTCTAGTTTGAGTACTTCTGCTTGATAATCAGGATCACAGGCCATTTCTGTCAAAGCAGCGTCAATTGCGGCTCGTTTCTGTGCTGCTAATTCTCGACGTAACGCTTGCACCATAAAATCATTACGACTTCTTGCTTTGCCTTCTAAAACTGCCTTGTCAGTTGCTTCTAAAAGTTCTCGTGGGATTGCCAGTGTAGTGCGAACGGATTCGGCTTTCATGTAGTGATGATTATTTTGATGTCTTCAGTGACGACTTCTATGATATCACTCTTAATCGCACTCCGACCCTTGGAGTTCTACCGAAGACCATGTAGCAACTAAAATTTTGCGCCCACAGTAGTACCGAATCAGTAATAGAAAAGACTTTTTGTCTCCGCAAAGGTATGTTCACATTACACACTGATTTACAAACTTCAGCCATAACTAAAAGTCCCGATTCTATCGCTATCTTAGGCATCTGGACGAGAAATCCACTTCTATGTACTACTTAAGTAGGAAGAGTTATTTGTAGGTGATAGTCAGTAATTCGGCAGAAAATAAAATTTTTTTTGTGACTTTGCCTGAAACACTCACTTTTTTGGGTGAACCATCGGCATAAAGTTCAAGGCGTACTATTCTAATTTGGAGGAAGGCTAATGCTAGATGTCACATTCTACTCACAAGCCAAAGAAACAATTGATACAGTGGATGTTTCAGACGATTTTTACGAATGGCTGCAAAAATCAGGCTTTGCCAACATTGCGAAATCTCAAGAAATAGAGATGAAACCTGACGGAGAAACTGTGAAAGTTTCTGCCATTGTTCTTGAGGGTGGAAACCGGAGAAAGTTTAGTGACTTCTTGCGAGACGCAATTGTTCAAGAAAGTGATGATGTGCTGAATACGTTGGGTAATTCACCGTCGAAGGAAGAATACATAAACACCACCTATAAACTCAAAACCTTACAGAGTTTGCGTAAGTTTGTGGAGGATGAAAAATGTAAATATCTAGAATGGGAGTAAATAGAGGGGCTTAAATGGTCGTAGTTGGAATAAGACTGGTGATTCATACCGACTTACTTACAACATCGAGATGCGATCGCAGTATAATAAAATTGTTGTGTAAACAGTGTAAATCGGCAAAACTTGATTCTGTATTACCACAAGTTCTTTCTAGAACCTCAAATTTTAGGTCTTTCCCTTCATTTTCACCAGATGCCTTACCAGTGAAAAACATTTGGATTTAGTGAGAATTCATTCACAACTGTGTAACTAAATGGCTACTAACGCGAGATAATAAGTAGTCTCTACTACTCTTAGCTGTAAATACCCTGACCAATTACAAAAAAATTCTCTTCACAGCTACAGGTTGGAATTCTGCAAGCATCCCTTAATGAGTATGAAAACAGCTACCGAATTACAAACTCGACTAGAGCATTACTACCAGCAAATCAAGACAATTATCTTAGTGCGGCAAAATCCGATTACTGGTTTGCTACCTGCGAGTACAGCCATTACGGCTCACGGTGATTATACAGATGCTTGGGTGAGAGACAATGTTTACAGCATTTTAGCGGTTTGGGGTTTGGCGCTGGCGTATCGCAAAGTTGATGAAGACAAAGGACGCACTTACGAACTAGAACACAGCGTGATTAAGCTGATGCGTGGGTTGCTGTTTGCGATGATGCGACAGGCGCATAAAGTCGAGCATTTTAAACACACTCAGTCACCTTTGGATGGTTTACACGCTAAATACAATACTGCGACTGGCGATATTGTAGTAGGTGATGATGAATGGGGACATTTGCAACTGGATGCCACATCTATATTTATATTGATGCTGGCGCAAATGACAGCTTCGGGATTGCAGATTATTTATACGATTGATGAAGTAAACTTTGTACAGAACTTGGTTTACTATATAGGTCGCGCTTACCGCACACCAGATTATGGTATTTGGGAACGGGGGAATAAAATCAATCATGGTAGTGCGGAGTTAAACGCTAGTTCTGTGGGAATGGCGAAAGCTGCACTAGAGGCCATTAATGAACTCGATTTATTTGGGGTACGGGGAAGTCAAGCATCGGTAATTCATGTGCTACCTGATGAAATTGCCCGCGCCCGGAGTACATTAGAATCCTTATTACCGAGAGAATCGGCTTCTAAAGAAATTGATGCGGCGCTGTTGAGTATTATTAGCTATCCGGCGTTTGCGGTGGAGGATATTAATCTGCGCGATCGCACTTTTAACGATATCATTAACAAACTCCAAGGCAAATACGGCTGTAAACGTTTCTTACGTGACGGACATCAAACTGTTTTAGAAGATCACCAGCGTTTACACTACGAACCTTGGGAATTAAAGCAATTTGAGCATCTTGAATGCGAATGGCCACTATTTTTTACTTATTTGTTGCTAGATGGCCTATTTCGCAATGAGCCAAAGCAAGTTCAACAATACCAAGAAATGCTGGAATCATTATTAGTAGAACGGGACGGTTGCTATTTATTACCAGAACTTTATTATGTGCCTGCTGAAAACGTCGAAGCCGAAAAATTAGCACCCCAAACGCAAAAGCGTTTACCTAATGAAAATATCCCTCTAGTCTGGGCGCAAAGTTTATATTTTCTAGGTTTAATGTTAAGTGAAGGTTTGCTGGCTGTTGGCGATATTGACCCATTAGGGAGATATTTAAGTATTGGTAAAAATCGGGAAGCTTTGGTACAAATTGCTTTGTTAGCGGAGGATGATGACTTACAAGCAAAACTAGAAGTGCATGGCATTGAAACTCAAACCCCTAAGCAAATAGAACCAATTCAAGTTAGAAAAGCTGGGGAATTATCAAATATTTACACCCAAATTGGACGCAACGATAAACTAGGTTTAACAGGGCGACCAGTCAGAAGATTACGGAGTTTAACCACATCGCGGATCTTTAGAATTTCTGGTGCAACTGTAGTATTTTTGCCGTCATTTTTAGATGCTCAACAGTTTTATTTAACTCTTGATTACCATTTTTTAATTGATCAAATTAGGAGTGAACTTGCTTATATTCAAAAATATTGGAGTGATTTAGGTCGTCCTATTTTAACTTTAATGTTGACTCACACCATGTTAGAAATTGGGGCGGAAGCATTACTCGAATTGATGCAAGAACTCAAAGATGGTGTTTGTAATGGTGTACGCGTCAAACTAGGTAGACTCAATCAATTAATGCTGACAGGCGCTATTCAAAGAATAGATTTTTTGCAAGATACAGAATTTTATCAGTCAGCGATGCACGATGCTGCACCACATTGCTGTTATTTGGCTTACCATCCCGGAAAGAGTTGGCGCTTAGGACATACCCAAGAATTTCAAATGGAGTATGAAACCAATTTGGGATTATTACTTTCTTCCCTGCGGGGTTCAGAAAATCTCTATGAACAAATTGAGTTATTGCAGACTTTAACCCGTTTGCAAGGATTAGACTTTGATACTGGTTTTGGTGGCCCTAATACTCGCGTCACAGTGGGAGATTTGCTAAATGAAGTTTATATCAAAGCCGGTGATTTAGGGATCTGGGCAATTGTCCGTCGGGCTGCGGGTTTATTGCAAATGGTGGATATTGCTTTATCCGATGCAGTCACCAGTATTTTGATTCGGGGTAAGCAAATAGCTGTGGGGAGGGCGTACAGCGAAGCATCATTAATTAATGTACCAATGCCTCCCAATGAAATTGCCGAGAAAATCAATAATTTCTGTCGTGAGGATATCCGCGATCGCGTACTGACACAAGAAATCATACTTTATCTGGGGACTTTGATTCGCTCGGAGCCGGAATTATTTCAAGGGCTGTTAACTTTACGTGTAGGCTATCTCATCTTATTAATTACCAGCGAACTAGCCCAAGAATTGCGCGTTACCCAAGATGAAGCCTATGAACAGTTAATGGAAATTTCGCCCTTTGAAATTAAAATGCGCTTGCGTCAGGTGTTAACTGGTTACACAGGGATGAGTAACTTGTTACGCCAGCAAGAATCATTACACGTCAAGCAAAAAGAAAGTGATATTGAATGGGTAGTGCAACCAACAATTACGGAAGAAATCGAAGAAGTTCCTGCGGGTGGTTGGAGACGTTTCCGCCAAGCCGAAGGGGCGCTGAACCGCGTCCCAAAAAACTTCTTTCAGCAAGTTTGGCTATTAATGCAACGTTGTAAAGGCTTAGTAATTGGTGACAAACTAGAACGCCGTAATCGTTTAGATAGCGAATTGATGTTATCTGAAATGACGGCTGGCGAAAAAAACTTTGCTTTGCGAGTGGAGCATTTATTAAATAAAATCGAAGCGCCAGAATACCGCCAAGTTAATATTGAAGCATTAATGGAACTAGGCGCGATCGCCTCGAAAAACCCCAGCTTGCAAATCGAAGAATATATTGTGCTAGATGTGTTGATTGGTCATGCTGTGCGTTTAGCATGGTTAGATGCACATCCAGAACGCGGCGATCGCTATGATGAAGATAAAGCAAATGCGTGGCGGTCTTTTTACAATACTTCACCACAAGATTGCGCGACTTATATTCTCAAGGCCTTCAGATTCTTAACACAATTTGGCGAAGTCAACGCAGCTTAATTAGCAGTTAGTTTACCTATGCCATGTTCACAAACAACTGTAAGTCATCTAATACCAATTTTTTTGCAGAGGCAATAAAATGAGTCGATTAACAGTAGAACTACCCCCATATATTTCTCCAGACGAAGCAATATTACTGCTGGCAGTTAAACTCTATGAAACTGGAAAGTTATCACTAGGAAAAGCTGCCAAATTAGCAGGTTATTCCAAACCAACATTTATAGAGTTGCTGGGAAAAATGGAAATTCCAGTAATTAATTATCCAGCCGAGGAACTAGAACAGGAGATAAATATTTGATAAAAAAAACGGTAACTAATAGTACCTGTTTAATTGGTTTGGAACGCATTGGCAGACTAGATATATTGCCTCAAGTATTCTTCCCAGTGATTATACCTTGTGCCGTAGCGGCTGAAGTCGGTTTATCAGCAGAGTGGTTAACAGTTCAAGCAGTCAAAAATTTAGCAGTAGTTACCACTTTAAAAACTCAAATTGATAGTGGAGAAGCAGAAGCAATAGCACTGGCAATGGAAATTGAAGATGTGTTCATTATTCTTGATGATAGAAATGCTCGGCGCATTGCACAACAGCTTAGTTTAAAAGTTATTGGAACAGTCGGAATGCTTTTACGTGCCAAACAACAGGGTATTATTCCTGAGATTAAACCATTACTAACCGCTTTAGAAGCAGCAGATTTCCGCATTGCCGAGCCTTTAGTTCAGAATGCTCTGCGTCTTGCTGGAGAATTGTAATGTTGGCTTTGAAATAGTATAGGGGTGTAGATATTCAAAACCCCCACACCCATATACCCTTACACCCAGCCTCGTAAGATTACTTATCGCAAATTTGCTGGTATTTCTTTCGGCACTACCCAATAGTAAATAGTTTTTCCATCTACTTGCAGTGTTTGTTGTGGTTTCCAGTCGCCCATATCAAAAGCGTGGGAAACAATTCTTGTACCAGGTTTGAGTTTTAATATTTCCGGGCGGAGTCTGAGGTTAACTTCCGGCAATAGGTAAAGTGTAATTACAGTAGCTTCACTCAAATCAGTTTTGAATAAGTCTTGCTGACGAAACTCTACACGGTCTGTAACTCCTGCCCTTTGGGCGTTGGCGTTAGCCTCTTGAATGCGTTCAGGATTAATATCTATACCTACGCCACGTGTACCATATTTCTGGGCGGCGGTCACAACAATTCGTCCATCACCACTACCAAGGTCATAAAGCACATCATTTTTACCTACCTTGGCTACTTGCAACATCGCATCAACTACAGGCTGTGGTGTGGGTACATAAGGAACATCACCAGGGCGTTCTTGAGGTTGAGTTGTCGTAGTTGGTGCTTCAGTCTGAGCAGTTAAAATAGGTGGTTGCACTTCTGCGGCTGAGTCTTGTTGTTGGGCAGTGCATCCAGCAATTCCGAAAGTGGTGACACTAACGCCTGTAATAAATAAAAGCAACATTTTTTGAAACATGAATCTACTCCTAAAGCAAAAATGATGAAGGGGATAGAGGCTAGAGGTTAGAGGTTGGCGTAGATATTAATTTTTCTAGTCCCTAACCTCTGGGAACTTGGCGGTAACGATTCCACAGCAATAGCGGAATACCTGCGGCTACAACTACAACACCAACAACCGCGCCCACGCCGGTATATACCAAACTGGAATAAAGTAAGTAGCCGCAGACTGAACAAAACAGTAATGGTGTCAAGGGATAAAATGGTACGCGGAATGGTCGCTGAATTTGTGGTTCTCGATTACGTAGCACTAGTAGCGATGCACCTGAAAGTAAAAAGAAAAACCAAAATATGGGTGCAGTGTAGTCCACCATTGTTTCAAAGCCTTTGCGGGTGAACGTACCTAACAAAACCAACGCCAAAGCGATCGCAGCTTGTAATACTAAAGCATAACTAGGTGTACTGGGACGTTGCCGCCAATGTCCCATAAAACCAAAGATGGCAAAATCTTGTCCTAAAGCGTAATTAGTCCGCGCCCCAGTAAAGACAGTGGCGTTAAGTGCGCCCAAAGTTGAAACCGCAATTAATAGACTAATAAACCAAGCACCTGATTCGCCCCAAAAATTCCGCATTAAATCGGCGGCGACAGCTTGGGAATTAGCCATATTTGTTAACCCCAATCCCCGCAGATAAGCAAGATTGATTAACAAGTAAATTACAGTAATTGTGCCAATACTCCACAAAAGCGATCGCACTATGTTGCGTTGACGATTTTGGATTTCGGCGGAAATATAAGCAGCTTCATTCCAACCGCCATAAGACAACAAAACAAACACCATTGCGAGTCCCCAAGTTCCGGTAGAGGTTGATTCCACAGGAGTGGGAAGATTAGGGGTTGCTGTTAAGCCAATTAATACCACTAGCAACAAACCGAGGACTTTCGCCGCCGTGAGTAAGTTTTGTGTCCACTTACCTTGTTGCAAGCCGATAATATTTAAAACCGTTAAGAATGCGATCGCCATTGCGGCATAAATTGAAGGTGAAAAGTTGCCTAGCTGCCAAATCTGCGAAGCGTAATCACCAAACACAAATGCCAACAAAGCAATAGAACCTGTTTGAATTACACTCATCCGCGCCCAAGCAAATAAAAAGGCAACCTCTCGCCCAAAGGCACGTTTAAGATAATAATAAACTCCACCCACATCAGGGTAGGTTGTAGCTAACTCGGCGTAGCACAACGCGCCCACCAAAGAAACCAAACCACCGATGAACCAAAATAGCAATACGGCTTGACTGCTACCTGCTTGGGTTGCTACTAAAGCGGGAGTTTCAAAAATGCCTGCACCAATCACAATACCGACAATCAACGCCACAGCATCTGATAATGTCAGTGATGGCTTAGGTGCGGTTTCTGTAGTTGCTAAACCTTCCAGTAACTTGTACTTTTCATGTCTACTCACATCGACTCCTGCTTAGTATTGAGTGTAATGAGCAATGTTGGGGAATAAAATATCAATTACTTATTTATGATTCAGGATAAATGTGACATAAAAGTGACAACCAGTGTCATTTTTCATCTTTTATGAACGACCAGATCCCCGACTTCTCTAAGAAGTCGGGGATCTGAAATTATAGGTTTCTATTTACTCTTAAAGTGGCAGTTTAATTTGAAAGACAGAACCTTTGCCTTGTTCACTTTTCACACTGAGATGCCCGCTATGTGCTTCAATGATTTGTTGTGCGATCGCCAATCCCAACCCAAAGCTATTTGCCGAATTTGTCTGATGTTGTTCTACCCGATAAAATTGTTCAAAGATATGCGGTAAATCTGCGGCAGCAATTCCAATACCGTTATCTTCTACTTCAATAATTGCCTGACTATACTTACTAAATAAACGTACATCTACTATTCCACCAGCCGGAGTATATTTACAGGCGTTACCAAGCAAATTAATCACAGCTAAACATATTAAGTCGGCATCTATCTTTACCATAATTGGCGATTCTGGTAAATCACTCTTGAGATTTAAATGTTTGGCAGCAGTCTTTACAGATGGAGAGTTTAATAATTCCTTCAGTAAATCGTTCAAATCAACTTCTTTTAAAGATTCAGTAGTTAAACGTCCTGTCTGGCGTGCCAGAAATAGCAAATTTCCAATCAATGTATTCATTGATTTGGCGACTTCTACAACTTTTTCTAGACGTAAATGTTTACTATTGCTATCTTCCATCGGTGCGAGTAAACCAACTTGAGCATTACTCAAAATCGCTGCCAAAGGAGTACGTAATTCATGGGAAGCATGGGCGGTAAAGCGTTCAAGTTGTTTGTAACTTAGTTGGATAGGTTGCATGGCTAGTCCACTGAGAAACCATCCAGTTAAACTCGTGATAACTAAAGTAATTAAGACTGTTGATATTAGTAAAAGTAAAAATTTATTGAGTATTTCTTGGACACGATTCATCGGCATTGCCATTTGCAAATAGCCAATTAGCTCACCTTGATACTGCACTGGCAAGGTGATTTCTCGTAACAAAATTACTTGTGAATTTGACCCAGGATTATTGTTAATTTTTAATGTTTGATAAGTAAATATAGGATTTAACTTATTATGAGGAGTTTGACCAAAATAACGCTTTAAATTGCCTTGGGTGTCATACCAACGAGCGTAAATTATTTCACTATCTTCTGGTGGGGGGTTATTTCCTATAACTGGTAAATTTTTTAGGAATACGCGTTTTTCTCCTTGGTAATCTTTATATCGCACACTGGATGTAATTACTCTAGATTTCTTATAAAGAATTAAATCTATAGCTTCTAGCTGTTGGACTGATTCTTGATAATAAAGAATCCCAGCAAAAATCACAAGAATACTGCCCATTGAGAGAGTGAACCAACTAGCCAAGTTACGGCGGCTACGGTTGAACATGACTAATTTTTTCGATCAGGATTGAGACGATAACCCATCCCATAAATAGTTTCTAGCCAGTCTGCGGCATTTAGTAACTGTAAACGCTGGCGCAAACGGCGTACTAAAGTAGTCATCGCATTGCTTTCTGGTTCACTACCCCATTCCCATAAAGCTTGTTCAATTTGAGTGCGACTTAAAATTTGATATGGGTGACGCATTAAATATTCTAGTAACTGAAATTCGCGGGTAGATAGTTCTACCTTGGCTGCACCTCGTTCTACAATCTGTGTGGAAATGTGCAATTGCAGATCCTCAAGTTGGAGTTTTTCTCCTTGCCAAACAGGCGATCGCCTACTTAAAGCCCGCACTCTGGCTAATAATTCAAATAAATCTGTAGGTTTGACTAAATAATCATCTGCACCAGCATCTAAGCCTGTGACTTTTTCGCCAGTGGTATCTTTTGCAGTCAACATCAAGACAGGTGAGGTTTTACCTGCTTTGCGATATTGCCGACATAAGTCTAAACCACTTATTTCTGGTAGCATCCAGTCTAATATCAATAAGTCATAGTCGCGCTGGGTAATTGCCCATTGAGCGATCGCACCATTTTCTAAACCATCTACAATATGTCCAGCTTGAGACAATGCTGTTTGCAAGGGTTCTAACTGGGCGATGTCATCTTCTACCAGAAGTATTCGCATTGTTAGCTAGTTTCAGTTATTCCATAGCTGATTTTAGGAAAGCTGACTCAGTAAAACTTCTGCCATCAGTGAGATTTTTCACACATTAAAGAATAATCCACTGGGAGTAGGCAAAAATCCCCGATTTCTCACAGAAATCAGGGATCTTGGTGTTCATAAATAATTGATTTAAAAACCTATTTAACCGACACAGCATCAACATCAACTGTTTTTGCAGCGGAATCAGCATCATCAGAAGTATCGGCAGGATTTGTAGTAGTGTTAGTTGTTTCTACACCTTTACGCGCTTTCCAACCATCAATTACTAATCCAGACACCTCAGTTACTAATAGTGTCATCAGTAAAACATCATCAATTTCGCCGACGATGGGAAAAATATCAGGAACAATATCAATCGGGCTGATGAAATAAACTATTGTTCCTAAAATTACCCACCAGCGATATTTAGGATTACGAATTAAATTGCGATACCAGTTGTACACAGAGTCAATGGAAAATTTCATTTTTTAGCCCTCAAATTACCTTTCATTCTGACAAATCCTGTTGATAATTTCCGGTGGGAATAACCGTCCTAGATAATTCTGGAAGATGCTACATCAACTCATCCGTAATTTACAAAAATTAATTTTTCTCTCTAAATGTTGAGTTAGCCGTTATCTGTGGGAATACTATGTCACAAAGTATAAATTTGCCTCCATCCTGGGTTGGAAGAAAGAAATTGAATGAATAAGACTGACTCTCGCAAAGTTAAAGCTTTTCCATTACAACTAGTGTTGATTATTCCTTTTGCCTTACAAATCTTTGGTGCAGTGGGTTTAGTCGGCTACCTGTCATTTAAAAATGGACGACAAGCAGTTAATGACTTGGCAGATCAGTTAATGAATCGGACGAATAGCATAGTACAGCAGCATTTAGATGCTTATTTATCTATTCCCCACAAGGTAAACCAGATTAATGCAGATGCGATCGCAATGGGATTGTTGGATGTACGCGATCGCAAAACTATTGGTAAGTATTTTTGGAAGGAAATGCAAGCTTATGACCTTACTTACATTGGTATAGCTTTAACCACCGGTGAGGGACTCGGAGCCGCCCGCTACGATGGTAAAACAGTTACTATTGATGATTGGAATGGGAAATTACCCAAGAATGGACGCAACTACGCTATTGATTCTCGCGGCGATCGCATCCGCATCAATAACACTTTTGAATACAATAACTTTAAAGAAAGTTGGTATACCGAACCAATTAAAGCTGGTAAACCAATTTGGTCGCGGATTTACACCTGGAATTCTCCTGATGGTGCTTATATAACTGCCTCTGCTGGTCGTCCTATATATGACGCAAATGAGCGATTATTGGGTATGGTTGGCGCAGACATTCATTTGTTGAAGTTGAGTGAATTTTTGCGGCGTTTAGATATTAGCAATTTTGGACAGGTATTTATTGTCGAACGTAATGGTCTGTTAATTGCCAGTTCTACTAAGCAAGATACTTTTGCAATAGTTAAGAACGAAGTCCAACGAATCAAAGCTACAGATAGCACAGATCCAGTAATTAAAAATACTGCCAAATATATCGAAAATAAATTTAATGGTTTTCAGTCAATTACTGAACAAAAAAAATTTAAATTGCAACTGCCAAAAGAGACAAAGTTTGTATATGTTACTCCTTGGCGTGATCAATATGGACTAGATTGGTTAGTAGTTATGAGTGTGCCAGAAAAAGCTTTTATGGCCAAGATTATCACGAACACTCAAATTACAGTTCTACTCTGTGTAGCCGCATTAATAGTGGCAACTATTATTGGTTATTTGACTTCTAGTTGGGTTATCCAACCAATTTTGCGAATCAATCGCGCTAGTCAGGCAATGGCATCGGGTGACTTAGAACAAGCTGTAAATATTAGCAAAATAGAAGAACTCAATACATTAGCTCAGTCTTTTAATTATATGGCTGAACAACTACGTCAATCTTTTACTGCTTTAGAAGCAAGTAAGGCAGAATTAGAAGACCGAGTAGAAGAACGTACTTCTGAACTAAAAACAACATTAAGTGAATTACAACGCACCCAAGCACAAGCGATTCAAAATGAAAAAATGTCCAGTCTTGGTCAACTAGTAGCAGGAGTGGCCCATGAAATTAATAATCCTGTCAATTTTATTCACGGCAACATAACTCACCTGAGTGACTACATTCAAAGTCTGGTGCAAATACTTCATCTATACCAAGAACGCTATCTTGATGAAGACCCAGAAATACAAGCATTAGCTGAAGAAATTGATTTAGATTTTATGATTGCAGATTTAGATAAAATTCTGCCTTCCATGAAAATGGGAACTGAAAGAATTAGGAATATTGTCTTATCGCTGCGAAACTTTTCCCGCATGGATGAAGCCGATTTTAAAACAGTTGATGTTCATGAAGGTATTGAAAGTACATTATTAATTTTGCAATACCGTCTCAAGGAAAAACAAGACTATCCAGGTGTTGAAGTTATTCGTGACTATGGTAATTTACCCTTGGTCGAATGTTTTGCTGGACAACTAAATCAAGTATTGATGAATATATTAGTAAATGCGATGGATGCTTTAGAAGAGTCATTTTTGAATAGTCAAAACCCTACCGCAAAAAAACCACAAATTACTATCCGTACCTCAGCCTTTGGCACTCAATGGATCGAAATTGCGATCGCAGATAATGGCCCTGGAATGTCTGAACAAGTCAAACATCGCATCTTCGACCCCTTCTTTACTACTAAACCTGTTGGTAAAGGTACAGGTATGGGTATGGCAATTAGTTATCAAATCATTACCGAAAAGCATCACGGCAAGTTAGATTGTGTATCTAAGCCCGGTGAAGGAACTGAGTTTAAAATTCAAATTCCCGTGAAACAGTAGTTAAATAGGGAGTAGGGAGTAGGGAGTTGTGAGTGGGTAGGGGTATAAAGAAAAGAATAAAAACGACCATTACATAGTTATAAATTAGTACTCTTCCCCTACACCCCACCCCCCTATATCTCTAAACTTAGTCCTGACAAGGGTTTCAGATTTTCTTAGTGACATTCCCCTTACACCCCTACACCCTTATACCCTCACACCCACTCCCCACTCCCTACTTCTGACTAGGCTTCAGTGCTAACAAAACTTCTAGCTGACTGGTAGATTTATCTGGACTAGTGGCGGTAGCAGCAAAACCACGAATAGAACTTAAAAGAGCATTAACATCAGGTGGAATTGGTCTACCTTGACCTGCAAGGCGGTTTACTAAAGTCACAGTTTTATCCATATCTACATAGAAATAACCACCGTTGGGTTGTTGCAATGAACCTGTGACATTTTTAAAGGTATCGCTTTGATCGAGAGATGGGCTTTTAGCAGCAGCTAAAGCCTCGGCTACAGGTTCACCAACTGCTAAAAAGACGGTATCTTGGTCTAACCAAGCATGAGATAATAATGCGCCTTGTTTAGGTATTTGCCATTCTGTGACATCTTTACCACCGATGTTGCGGGTGGCGATGTTAACTCCTTGGGCTTTGGCTATGTTGTCAAGTTTTGTGAAGGTGGCTTCTGCGGTTTTGCGATCGCTTGTATCAAACACCAGCGCACCACCAAAACCCACACTTGCTAACACACCTTGATTAGATGGAACTGCTCCAATCCCAAATTCACCATCCATCCAGCCAAAAATTTCTTTATCTAAGTCAATCTCGGCAGATTTTAGCTGAGTGCGGATTTGTTGGAGTGTTTGCTGAACTTCAGGATAATCTTTTGACTGTTCTGTGAATGTTTGCCAACCACGACTAATACCGTTACCACTAATTAATGCAAAGGTATCGCCAGGAAATAGCGTTAATATCTTCGCTGGTGTGTTTTGATACTGGAATTTGCTGAGTTGCGGATCTAAATTAGCGATCGCTTTTACCCGCACTCCCTGATCATCTACACCCACACCAGCCACCATTGATTTTACCTGCTTCAACTGTGACAAGGTTTGGGGCGGCAAAGTTTTACTTTGGGCGCTGGCTGTTGCTAATTGTTGTACCATCCCAGAGTAGTCTGGAACATAAACTTGCACGAGAGTATTTTGCAGATTTACATTTTGGCTGAGTAAACGATTAGCACCTTCCTTACTAGCAAAAGAAGGTTGACCTTTGTAGGTATCAATTGCTTTTTCTACAGCTTGTTTGTCAGGGGCTAAAATTAAATGACTATTATTAACAACTACACTATATGTTGGTCTACCCTTTTCCTCAATAGTTTCTGTAATTTTTTCACCTTTATAGTCAATTTCTTGACTTTTTACTCCTTTTTGATTTTTTAATTTATTCGCAAAATTCAAAGCAGTTAATTTATCTTTGATCCCAATCACCATCAGCATGTTTGTACTTTGTTGTACTTTTAATGGTGGATTATCTCGATAGACAGGAAGTTTTAACTGAGCAGGTTGAGTTTTACTCGGTGGTAAAACAGCAATCATCACGCCACTAATCCAAGGTTTAATATCTTTCTCGTAAGAAATATCACTGCCTTTAAAAGTATTTTTATTGAAGTCTTCTAAACTTTTTGCCAGTAATTTTTGGGCTTCTGGTGTACCGAACTGCTGTAATTTTGCCCAAACTTGGTCATCAGTAGAAATATAAGTAGTCATCAAGGCTGATTCGGGAACTAATTTAGCACTACCAACAGCCCCAGAAATATCTCCAGATGGCCCTTTGAACAAATAGGTATAGACTGCTACACCCCCTGCTACAGCGACGACTGCGCCAATTGCAGGTACTAAAAACTTTAACTTACTATCAGGCATTGTTACTGTCCTCATTTTCCTCAGATTTTTACCGAGGGTAGTAAAAACGTCATTGTTGAGTTCTCGGAATTATTGATAAACTTCACGATTTCTTCGGGTTTCACTGTTAAAATTAGTAAATCTACACACAAGCAGTAAAAAGAACACCAAAGAAATACTTCAATGAGATCAAAGCAAAATCCGTAAATGCTGGTTATTCATCTTGAGAGATAGCCTATGGGAAATTTGCAAGCTATCCTAATCTCATCAGCAAATTTGCCGAGTATTGGTACTCAAGGAAGAATCATCAAGAATATCCCCGCAGCAACAGAGAAAGGTTCATAGGAATCTCCCCAAAATTGCAAAGATGGCATATTTTCTATCCGCTTATTGGATGAGTAAACATCACCAATAGCATGATTCTCGTAAACTTACTTAGATTTTTTAAGATTAAAGGGTCATTTAGCATCAATGTCGCATTCCTATTTTGATACAGAAAATAACGGACACAAATCTTTTGAGTTACCGGGAGCCAGACCACACTATAATCCAGATCGCCCTGGACAGGTAGAGCATATTTTTCTTGACCTGCACTTAGATATCCCCAAGCAAAGTTATCACGGCAGTTGTAGTATTCGCTTATTACCCATTCGTAGTGGAATCGACCGTTTAGTACTGGATGCAGTCAACTTAAATATCCAGTCTGTACAAGTAGATGAAGTGGCGCAAAAGTTTGACTACGACGGTGAACAGCTTTCTATTAAACTTGACCAACCGACAGAACTGGGTAAAAGAATCTTAATTGCGATCGCCTACTCCGCCGAAAAACCCCAACGCGGTATATACTTTATCCAACCAGACAAACACTATCCCCACAAACCCACTCAAGTCTGGACTCAAGGAGAAGACGAAGACTCACGTTTTTGGTTTCCCTGTTTTGACTATCCCGGACAACTCTCGACATCTGAAATTCGCGTGCGGGTTCCCAAACCATTAATAGCAATTTCTAACGGTGAATTAATCGAAACCATCGAGGAAGGTTCCGAAAAAATTTATCATTGGTCACAACAGCAAGTTCATCCTACATATTTAATGACTCTGGCGGTGGCTGACTTTGCTGAAATTCGAGATGAATGGCAAGGTAAACCAGTGACTTACTACGTGGAAAAAGGCCGGGAAGCAGATGCTAAACGTAGTATGGGCAAAACTCCTCGCATGGTCGAATTTTTAAGTGAAAAGTATGGTTATCCTTACGCTTTTCCCAAATATGCCCAAGTTTGCGTTGATGACTTTATCTTTGGGGGGATGGAAAATACTTCCACCACCTTATTAACAGACCGTTGTCTTTTAGATGAACGCGCTGCTTTAGATAACCGCAATACCGAAAGTTTAGTTGTTCATGAACTAGCGCATCAGTGGTTTGGTGATTTGCTAGTAATTAAACATTGGTCTCATGCTTGGATTAAAGAAGGTATGGCTTCTTACTCCGAAGTCATGTGGACAGAACATGAATATAGTGCTGAAGAAGCTGCATATTATCGTTTATTAGAAGCGCGGAGTTATTTAAGCGAAGATCGCAGCCGTTACCGCCGCCCAATGGTAACTCATGTTTACCGCGAAGCCATTGAACTTTATGACCGTCATATCTACGAAAAAGGGTCTTGTGTTTATCACATGATTCGGGCGGAATTGGGTGAAGAATTATTCTGGCACGCCATTCACACCTTTGTCCAAGACAATGCCCATAAAACCGTTGAAACAATTGACTTACTCCGCGCCATTGATAAAGCCACAGGTAGAAATTTAGCTTTCTTATTCGACCAATATGTTTATCGTGGCGGTCATCCTGATTTTAAAGTGGCTTACTCTTGGGATGGTGATGCAAATTTAGCCAAGGTCACAGTTACCCAAACTCAAGCTGATAAAAATAGCAGTAAGAATTTATTTGACTTAAAAATCCCCATCGGTTTCGGCTTTGTGCAGAAGGGAGAACCAGCGCAACTGACAACTTTCACCGTTCGGGTAAATCAACCAGAACAAAGCTTCTACTTCCCACTGTCAGCCAAGCCAGATTTTATTAGCTTTGATGTTGGCAATCATTTCTTAAAAACTGTCACTCTGGAATATCCCCTTCCTGAGTTGAAAGCACAGTTAGAATTTGACCCTGACCCAATTTCCCGCATTTATGCAGCGACAGCTTTAGCGAAAAAAGGCGGCTTGGAAGCAACCAAAGCATTATCTAAAGCATTGACAAAAGAACCATTTTGGGGTGTGCGAGTGGAAGTTGCTAAACAACTAGCAGAAGTGAAATTAGATCAAGCCTTTGATGGTTTAGTGGTGGGCTTAAAAGATAAAAGTCCTTATGTGCGGCGTGCGGTTGTGAATGCACTGGCGACGATCAAAACCCATGATAGTTATAAGGCTGTGAAAGAGATAGTGCAAGAAGGCGATCGCAGTTATTATGTAGAAGCCGCCGCCGCTACAGCCATTGGCGCGATCGCAGCTGCTAATCTGGATGAAAAGCCCAAGGAAGAAAAGGTCATCAAACTACTGAAATCAGTTTTAGAAGAAAAAGCTGGTTGGAATGAAGTAGTCCGCAGTGGTGCAGTTAACGGTTTAGCAGAACTCAAAACTTCGGAAGCCGCTTTAAATCTATTGCTGGAATATACTAAACAAGGAGTTCCCCAAGCCTTGCGGTTAGCCACAATTCGGGCTTTAGGTAGAATTTCTGTTGGTCAAACACCAGTGAACTTAGAACGGATTTTAGATAAATTAGCTGAACTCGCCAAAGAAACCTTCTTCTTAACCCAAGTAGCAGTAGTTACAGCCTTGGGTAAAATGGAAACACCCAAAGCAATTGACATTTTGCGATCGCTTGCTGAACAAACCCCCGATGGGCGCGTGCGTCGCTATGCTGACGAAGAAATTGCCAATGTCCAAAAACACATCGGCCCAGAAACCGCCCTGCGTCAATTGCGCGAAGAACTCGACCAAGTTAAGAAACAAAACCAAGAACTCAAAAGCCGCTTAGAAAACTTAGAGGCGAAATCTAAGTAGAGACTAGAGGCTGGGGATTAGAGGTTAGTTATACCTGTAGGGTGCGTGACAGTTCATTCACGCACCTTTTGAATATTGAGAGCTTGGTTCCTCGCCACCTAGAATGATGGATGAATGCAATGAGGCCTTGCAATCGATGACTTTTAGTGATGTGGTCGAAGTAATCAAAAGTCTCTCCGTGGATGAGAAGCGTGAACTTCAAATTTTGTTGCAGCAATACCTTCGTGAAGAGCGCTGCGAAGAAATATACGACAACTTTCAGTCGGCAAAAATTGAACAGCAAAAAGGTGAACTGAAGTTTTCCTCCAACATCAATGAACTGAGACAACGGATCGAGGAGTAATCGTGGAAGTTAGTTTCAGTTCTACATTTAAACGTGCTTTTAAAAAGCGCATCAAAGGCTAACAACTCACCTACAGCAGACCGACAAGAACCGCTAGTGAGCAAGTGCGATCGCTACAAGTCATCCGCCAAACTTGATAACTTGTAGCAGATAAACATAATCACATCCAAGCTCAGTAACAATATACCCAGAAAAAGCCTTTTCTTAACAATTCTTTAACTATTGCAAATTGGTTTTTGACCGATTTCCGGGGATTTTTTGTACTTTTATAAAGTATAATTAAGAAAAAGATAAAAAAATTAGGCAAGCACGGTAAGCTTTTATGGCTGCGTGTGTACCCGAAAAAAGGTAAAGTTTAATAGTTTTTTATAAAAAGCTAAGGTTATCCTAACGAGCAATCAGCTTGTATTTTGGGATGCCAAAAAACAACAGTGTAGATTTCCCAGTTGAAGAGGCAACAAAAAGCGTGGGTCAGTATCAACCTGCTCAGCTAAAGCGGTACAATCCAGAAGCGATCGCTCGTCACTATCGTTACCGCCCCTGGTTAGCATGGGGACGCTTGCTGAGAATTATTTGGTCTTTTGCTGGATTCATTTTGAGTCTAAAGTGGGATGAATGGCAAAATCAAGTAGAGCAGAATCGGGGAAAGCGAGCTACCCAGTTGCGTCAACTACTCACAAGCCTAGGCCCCACCTTCATTAAAGTCGGTCAAGCCCTCTCCACCAGGCCTGACCTGATTCGCAAAGATTTCTTAGAAGAGTTGGTAAAATTACAAGACCAACTGCCAGCTTTCGATAATGCGATCGCTTATGCAATTCTCGAAAAAGAACTTGATTGCCCCATATCAGCAGTTTACAGTGAATTATCACCCTCACCTGTAGCGGCAGCAAGTTTAGGTCAAGTTTATCGGGGACGTTTGATTAGTGGTGAAGAAGTCGCAGTCAAAGTACAACGTCCCAACCTCCGACCAATTCTCACCTTAGACCTTTATTTAATGCGCTGGGCTGCGAGTTGGTTAGCACCTTGGCTACCCCTAAATCTCGGTCACGATTTAACCTTAATTGTGGACGAGTTCGGGACAAAATTATTTGAAGAAATTGACTACATCAACGAAAGTCGGAACGCCGAAAAATTTGCCCACAACTTCCGCAACGACCCCCAGGTAAAAGTTCCGGCAATTTATTGGCGTTACACTAGCAGTCGGGTATTAACCCTAGAATGGATCAACGGTTTGAAGCTAACAGATACAACAAGTATCCGCGCTGCTGGGTTAGATCCTGAAGCTATTATCCAAATTGCTGTCACTGCTGGGTTGCGTCAACTGCTAGAGTTCGGCTTCTTCCACGCTGACCCCCATCCTGGTAACTTATTTGCTATGCCCGATGGTCGTATGGCTTACATCGACTTTGGGATGATGGATCAGTTAGAAGAAACCAGCAAAGAAAATTTAGTTGATGCTTTGGTACATTTGGTCAACAAAGACTATCTGGACTTAGCCACAGATTTTGTCAACTTGGGTTTTTTGACCGCCGACACCAATATTGAGCCGATTGTACCAGCATTAGAAGCTGTTTTAGGCGATGCAATTGGTAAGAATGTTGGGGATTTTAACTTCAAAACCATTACCGATGAATTTTCGGAATTAATGTATGAATATCCCTTTCGAGTTCCGGCTAAGTTTGCGTTAATTATTCGGTCATTAGTCACACAAGAAGGAATTGCCCTCAGCCTCAACCCCAATTTTAAAATTGTTGAGGTTGGTTATCCTTACATTGCCCGACGCTTACTTACAGGCGAGTCTCCCCAATTGCGGCGACGATTGCTAAACGTGCTGTTTAAAGATGGTAAATTCCAGTGGCAGCGATTGGAAAACTTAATTGCGATCGCCCGCACAGATGGTAACTTTGATGTATTACCTACAGCCCAAATGGGACTGCAATTTCTGTTATCAGAAGAAGGTAAATTTCTGCGGCGACAGTTAGTATTAGCCCTCACAGAAGATGACCGTCTGCATACAGAAGAAGTACAACGCCTGTGGGATTTAGTCAAAGATGACATCAAACCTAATCGTTTAATCGATGTCGCAATTCGGTTGTTAACCGAATTTTCTAGAGAAGGAGTAGCCGCTATTTTACCAAGAGCTACAGCCTTTGTTAATTTAGGAGATTCTGCATCAGGTATCACACACTGAAACCTGCAAATTCTCAGTTGAGAACAGGAGGTAATTTTACCTCCTATTATTTTGGTAGCATATTATTACAAACAGTAAATTTTTTGACCTTTTAATATAATTCGGAGAGTTCATGTACTATTTTCCACAACAACCACCTTATTTACTCCTAGCTATTGGCTTATTTATCGCTGTAACTTCTGGTGTTGGTTTATCTGGCACACTTAAAATTATTGTTCAGAAATGGCAAAAAAATAGTACAGAAAAATCCGAATCGCGTTTTTATGCCCAACAACTACTAGTACCATTTATCGGGATAACTGTTGGCGTTAGCCTCTTCCTTTATTCAGGTTTAGCCATCTTTGGCTTCCCCACAATTATTGCCTTGGGTATTGGTCTACCACTGAGTTTGCTGACTTGCTTATTAGTATGGTTGCAATTGAGTAGTATGCTCTCTTTTGCCAAAAATCAAGGAATGCAAGCCCTGGATTTAGATTCTTTATCTTAAACGAATTGGCTAAGAAATCAGTATCAATTAGTGAAGGAAAAAGGTCTGCGACTAATTCTAGATTACTAAATTCAAAATCGAGCGTATTATTTTATAACTATTTCATCTCCTCGTCATACTCAGGTAATACCAATCCTCTAACATTAAGACAACAGAATGAAATAAATCAATAGGTTATGTGTAGGGATAGAGAAAACCAAACTTCTTTAGACTTTGTTGGGTTCCGTTCCTTCACTTAACCTAATTTTGTAGTCATAATTTTTTGAATTGGTATAAAGTATGAATTTGGAATCTTAAATTATACTTATATAAAACTATAGGAATCCGATTTGATTTCTGAAAAAATTTCAGTAACGCACCGAAAACTTTGCAGTAGATGCGTTACGCTGTTGCTAACACATCCTACGTACATTGCAGAAATCAAATATTAGTCCCATACATATCAATAAAATCATTTAATTAACTGCTTACTGTAACTTTGATTAAAAAGTTAGTAGCAGTTTTTACAAAAAGATAAAAAATATCTAGATGTAGTTGTGATACATTTCAATATAATCACTGAACCAGTAGAATGAAAATTTCTATACAATTAAGTGAATTCATGGTAAACCTCAAAGCATTTAATAAAGTTGGTTTATCCCGCAGTAAGCCATACCAAATACATCTCAATGTTTTCCTCAAACTAACTTTGGTTACTACTTTATTATATGCCTAGTTACTTAAATCAAAATTTTTGCTTTTGTACCCTTGCATTTAAAGCTAAATACCGTAAATTAGCCCAGGAACTTGCCGAAACTCTAGACAAACATTCTCCAGGAACTACATTATTAATTGGCACAGATAAACCTGAAGAATTTCAAATTTGTTCTAATGTAATCGCTTTTAAATTACACCAAACAGGCATTTTGCATTGTTACCATGATAAACGATTTGTCATCCAAGAAGCTTTCAAATATTTTCCCACAGCTATACAAATTGATGCAGATACAAAAATTGTTGCTGATATATCTCCAGAAATTCCCTACTTAGAGGGTTTAGCCGCAGGACATGTAGAAGATATTGTAGAACACGCACAGAAATATAATCCCGAAAGATTGATATATCTGCGGAAAATAGCTGACAAACTAGATTTATCTTTAGAGAATGTTAGCTATGTTGGCGAGTCGTTATTTGCGATTACCGCAGATAGCCAAAAAGCTAGAGAGTTTATCAAATATTGGGATTGGATAGCGCGTTATTTAGAAATACATAAAATTCATTCTGGTGAAGGTAATGCTATTGGAATGGCAGCAGCTTTAGCTGGATTAAAAGTATATAATCCATCCTGGCTAGGTAAAATTAATTCAGTTAGAAAACATCTGGATGCTTCTGATCATAAATCTCAAGGCATCCAATGGGATATTCTACAACGCAAGTTTGCTTATCATTACCGTTTAAATAAAGCCAGAATTGTCTCTTTAAAAGATTTTGATTTTTTTCATAGTTAAACGTATTCTGGCCACGACCAGTTAAAAATTAGCCGCACAAGAAACAGGATTGAGTAACGGACTATGGGGTGTCACAGTTGGTGCTTGGGCAACTAAAGTCACATTACCTTTACCATCTTGTACCCAGCCTTGGGCGGGGACAATTTGAGTTTCTAGAGTGACAGAATCTAATTTTTGCTTACTTATATGATGGGGTACATGACTCACGCTATTTTCACTTTCACCATCAAGAGTAATCCAATTTACTAAAACCGAATCATCCATAAAAGGATCTGTAGGACTGGGTGCAATTCCGCCCTTACCTGTAGCAATCAAAGAACCTCTTTTGAATTTTCCCCCTGGTTTACAATATGTGGCAATTTGCCGTGAAGCATCAAATGGTTCTGCGGGGAGTTCGAGCAAACCACGACTGGGGTCAACATCGGGTGTATTAATTTGAATAGTACCGTTTAATGAAGGGTTTTGTTGGGAAAAGGCGGTAATATCGCTGGTGGGGAGCCGGCTGGGGTTTAGTTGTCTGGAATCTTCAGTACCTAAGAGTTGTACTAAGTCAGTGCGAGTGCGTGGCACAAATCCAAATATATTATTGGCATTGATAATAATCCTACCACCAGCACCAGAAAAGGCATTGGCTGTAATATCGTTATTTCCTTGGGGAGTAGCGACGATAAAACCATTAGGTGCATTGATGGTAATATTGCCACCGTTTCCTGGAGTTCTGGCTGTACCTGCATTTGTGGATATTTGACTATTGCGGCGTAATAATAATACATCTTGCACCTGCAACGTAATATCCCCACCTCCACCACCTTGACTATTAGAGGTGATTTGTCCTTTCTCATCCAGCAGAATAGAGCCAGCATTTACATTTATTGCACCTGCTGTACCTAGTTCATTGACATTTCCTTGATATTGAGTACCAGGTTGAAGTCTTGGAATTTGACTAGTAACAGCTATACCGCCATCTCTGATCAATAATTTTGCTGTATTAACTGTCACTGTACCTGCGGCTCCAGGGCCTCTAGTTCTGGCAGATAAATTGCTAGGAAAACCTACTGCTAAGATACCAGTTATCTCCACTGAATCAGAAGCATTTATTGTGATATTTCCTCCGTTACCTCTAGCTGGTATGAAGGTCGAAGTTGAAGAATTTAAATTAATAACATTACCAGAAGAGCCAGCTGAAATTGCTGCACCATTTTTTAGGCGCAATCTACTAGTGTTAACTGTAATATCACCTGCATGACCATCACCAACAGTATCACTCACCAATGCAGTGGCTATAGAACGATTCGCACCTGGCTCAAAAACCCCACCAATTAACTCCACTGAATCAGAAGCATTGACATTCAAATTTCCCCCATCCCCCTTGTTGAAAGTAGAAACACGAATTTGTGCGCCATCCCGAAGAATTAAGTTCTTAGCGTTAATTGTTAAGTCTTGGCCGTCTCTCATACCTAGAGTTTGACTTGTAACAATTGCATGGCGGCTAATTAGTTCGACAATGTTACCTTGAACTGTAATTCTGCCACCACCATCTACACCACTAGCATCCAGGACAGAACCCACCACAGTGCTACCAACTATTCGTTGAGCTAGTCGAATATTTTGAAAATTATTGACATTTTCATATCCCAAGACCCAACCTTGGCTGATAGGCTTGATAAGCTCTTGTGCATTTAAATTGTGATAATAGTATCGCCTTTATTTTTGAGTTTTCGTCCCCATTTAATAATTAACGCTCCTTCATTTAAGAGTTGATGTAATAAATATTCTAGGTCTTCAATTGAT
>NZ_JACJSD010000041.1 GCF_014697615.1 Nostoc sp. FACHB-280
AACTGTCTTTGTGAGATCCCACCCTCTAAGTACGCATCAATTATTTTCTGCCGAAAGTCAAGTGAGTATGCTTTCATTTATATCTTCTCATAATCTATATCTTATCTAATTACTGTATCTCATTAGACTGGAAAACGCTATAAATCTATATCTCTATTTAGAAATATTTCCAAAACATCACATATCGATGAAATTATGCAAAATTTAGATAATTTGTCTTTAGCAGAATTATTAGTGCTTAAAGCGAAAGTAGATGCTTTGATTGAAGAAAAATATTTATTGCTGTCACCCCCCTCTTTCAGGCAGTTATCAAAGGGTAACATCTACTACTAATAATACAAGTAATAGTTGAAACTTTATCAGGCAAAATAAGCTAACTATGCAGTTAGTAACAGTATTAGATGCAAGTATGGATTATTTATCTTCAGGTTAATATTATGGCGATCGCCTACTTTTTAGATTTGGGGTCAATTACTTCACTTATCCGATTCAGCAAAAAAATATCAATTACCGTCAAAAATTTATTTAAATTTTAAAAAATAGTTTGCATTTTTAAAGAAGAGCTTACTTAAGCAGTAATAAATATTGTTAATTGCAGGTCATACCTTAAAATTAATCCCGAAAATGCTGCAATTCATTAACAAAAAACCGAAAAAATTTTGGTTTTCATGGTAGCATATTTTACAGTAAACATTGATAGCAGTAGTAACTTTTTACCCTAAATTTATACAGATATCTAATATCAGTATATTTGCTGTATAGCTTAAACGAAGAAAGTCAACTTCTAGTTTGATCACCAGTGTAGTATACAGAGCCACGGATTTTCATGATTGCGTTTAGTCAACATCAATACACTTACAAATTTCTGGTATGAATAAGCTAATTCCAGCAATCAAAGTTAAAAATCTTAGCCTTTACTACAACACCCAAAAAATCCTGGAAGGAGTATCAATGGATATTTACCAGGATAAAGTCACAGCAATTATTGGCCCTAGTGGTTGTGGTAAGTCTACTTTTATTAAAAGCCTCAATCGGATGAATGAATTAGAAGCGGAAGTTCACGTTGAAGGAAAAGTAGAATTTTACAATCAAAATATTTATGAACGTCGAGTTAATTTAAACCGCTTACGCCGTCAAGTTAGTATAGTGCTGCCTAAGCCAAATTTATTTCCTATGAGCGTTTATGATAACGTTGCCTATGGAGTGAAAATACTGGGATGGCGGCCGAAAGTTGAATTAGATCAAATTGTCGAATCTGCCATCAAAGACGCTGATCTGTGGGATGAAGTCAAAAATAAGCTGCATAAATCTGCTTTAGAGCTTTCTGGTGGACAACAACAGCGACTTTGTATCGCCCGTGCTTTAGCCGTCAAACCAAAAGTCATTCTCATGGATGAACCTTGTTTTGGGCTTGATCCTGTAGCTGCGACAAAAGTGGAAGGATTAATTCAGAGTTTGCGTTTGCGATCGGAATTAACAATGGTAATCATTAGCCATAACCTACAACAAGTCACGCGCATATCTGATTTCACGGCTTTTTTCTCCACCAATGAACATCGTATTGGGCAAATGGTAGAATTTGGACTCACAAAAAAGATTTTCTCTAACGCCCTTGATGTTCGTACAAGAGAATATGTGTTAACCCGCCTTGGTGGTAAATATGAAAATAGAGGCTAGGGGTTAGAGGCTAGGGGTTAGAGAGGAAAGTTATCCATATTTGTTTTTTAATTTATATCTCTATAGCTGTTCTTATTCCAGTAAGTAGCAAGAATAATTAACCACAGATAAACAGAGATAGATGTAGATAAATTTCTATCTCTTTAGATTGGGTAATATACTGATCATTTTTCTAAAAATTGGTGATGTTCAGATCCCCGACTTCTCAAAGAAGTCGGGGATTTGAGGGAATTTTTTTTCAGGAGTTTTACGGTTATCAGATAGTTTACTGCACAGATATAACATGGGTAATTTCTTGGCTTGGATAATAATTTAATCATCTAAGCTAAATTACCTGTGGTAGTTTATGAGCTATGCTAAAACAACTGAGTTAAATGGCTCAGGTAGTATCACCCAAGTGCAGCCTACTGAAGCAGAAGAAACACTTGTCTGTTATTCTTTTGCTCATCCAACAGAGACGGCAGTTTTATTATTAGATGCCGAAAACTTACAAATCAACTCGGAAACCGAGAAGTTTTTAACAACAGTTTGTACTTGTCCGATTCAAATTAAAATTGCCTTTGCTAATTGGTGTAGCATGGGTAAACTTGATGTCGAGTTGCATGGACGTGGTTACGATTTAATTCATGTACCTGTAGGTAAAGATAATGCTGATGGTAAAATGATTACTTTTGGTTCATCTATTTATGAGAGATATCCAAAAGCGAGAGAAGTTTTAGTTTGTTCTTCTGATAAAGTGATGACTAATTTATGTAATCATCTCCGCCAACATGGGTTAATAGTATATCAAGTGAGCCAACAAGGTGAAGATATTACAGTATTAAATAGTGCTACAGGTCAACTGGTGAGAAAGTGTACTAATATACCAGAAATTCCGGCGATCGCTCAATTTATTCAACAAATTAAAGAGTTAATTAAAACAGAACAAGCCTGTAATCATAGTCATTGGGTTAAGTTAGCTACTATTTCACAAAATTACAAAAATAAGTATACAATAAGTATTACTCAAGTAGCTGAAAAACACTTTCCAGGTAAGAAGTCTAGAGAAATATTTGAGCAATATCCAGCCGAATTTGTGCTGCATCAAGTTGATTCAGATGCCCCGGTGTATATCACCTTATTTGAAATTGTAACGGATAAAGCTAATATTACGGAACATCAAAAGATAACTATTAAAAGTAAGGCAGATTTAGAACAAGCAATAAAAAATATTATTTATAAATTAACTAATAATTCACCTGGAAGTTACATTGATATTGGCCCTTTAAGTAGTGAGTTTAAGCAGCAATATGGTAAACCGATTACAGAACAAATTAAAGGCTTGCAATTAAGTGGCAATTTCATTAAATTTCTGCGATCCTGTAGTTCTTATCAACTCAAACAAACTGCAAAAAGTTGGCAAATAGCAGTTAAATAACCTTTTATAACATTCCTAGGTAGAGTAAAGAGTAGTTTGTGGGTGTACAGATTCAAATTAAAGTCCTATTATGCAAGCTCTTGATTATTTAGGTGTAATTATGTAAGATGCTTACATAATTATTGCTTAGGAAGGACTTGATAATCTAGCAAAAAAGGCAGAATTTACACATAGATAAGCTCTCAAGCTAGATTTTCAGGATTTATGGAAATTGCTCACGTTCATTTCTATGTAGAAGATGCCGCATTTTGGCGGGATTGGTTCGTATACTATCTGGGATTTACCGCAGTTAATAGTGGAATAAGTTCAGAACACACTCATACTGAAATGGTGCAGAGTGGTGCTGTCTGTTTTTTACTATCTTCACCATTATTGCCTACAAGTCCGGTTGCAGAGTTTTTGTGCCAACATCCTCCTGGGGTGGCGGATATTGCTTTTACTGTACCAGATGTGGAAACTGCGATCGCTCAAGCAGCAGCCCAAGGTGCGACAATCTTAGAACCCATCCAAGAATATGCCGACTATAGGTGCAGTAAAATTGCAGCTTGGGGTGGAATGACTCATACTTTAATGGAAAAATCAGCCAGTGTGAATTGGGAAGCACGCGATCGCCCCATGTTTAGCGCCATTGATCATATAGTTTTAAATGTACCAGTGGGTGAGTTAGAATTTGCTGTGGCTTGGTACAAAAACGTTTTAGATTTGCAACCACAACAAGCGTTTAAAATTAAAACTGATCGCTCTGGATTGTACAGCCAGGTGCTAGTTTCCCGGAATGGCAGTGTACAATTGCCAATTAATGAACCAACTTCTCCCAATTCGCAAATTCAAGAGTTCTTGGATGTCAATCGCGGCGCAGGTATTCAACACATTGCTTTGCGAACATCAAACTTAATTAGTGCGATCGCCCAATTACGTACCCGTGGTTTATCTTTATTGTCAGTCCCTCAGACTTACTACTCCCAATTAAAAAAGCGGACAGAATTTCGCTTATCACCCTTAGAATTAGAAGCGATCGCCCAGCAAGAAATTTTAGTAGATTGGCAAGCTAATACCCAAAACGCATTATTACTCCAAATTTTTACTCAACCTATTTTTGGACAGCCAACATTTTTCTTTGAGTTTATTGAACGGCGTTTTCAAGCACAAGGTTTTGGCGAAGGTAATTTCCGCGCTTTATTTGAAGCCATCGAAAGCGAACAAATAAAACGTGGAACTTTACACTTTGAATAAACTAGTTTTGCTGATTGCTGCCAAGTTGGCTACATATACATGAGCATCGTTGCTAAATTATGAATGGGAAATAACTTGCGGGCTTGATGAGCCAAGTTTTACTACACTATACATGCTAAAGCATTAACAACGGACGGTTTAGGTTGGTTGCTTATTTTGCTTACTTTTTGAGAGATTGCTACTATTTTTCTTGTAGCGATTAATCTCAAACTTCTTTATCTCGAAAAGGACATATATAACAGGAAGTCCTTGTTGATTACTCCTATCCTTACCTCATTCATAATAAAATGGATGAGGGCTTTTTTTATTTAGTAGAATTTACCCCAATCACACCAATAATAATTAATGCTATTGATATAAATTTCACCCAAGACATTGATTCCCGAAACCAAATTACACCAATAGTAGCGATTACAGTTGTTCCTAACCCAGACCACACAGAATAAGCAACGCTGACTTCAATTTTTTTGAGAGCTAAAGTCAAAAAGCTAAAACATACTCCATAACAAACAAAAATTAACACCGAAGGAATAGTTCTTGTAAATCCCTCAGACAATTTCATAGAAGTTGTCCCGGCGACTTCAAACAATATTGCTGTAATGAGATAAAGCCAACTGTTTATCATAATTTATTGATTTATTACAAAAGGATGATGAAAATATGATTTTAACAATCAAATAGAATGAATACAAAATTTACAATTAATCAATGATGTAATTCTGCTATTTTGATAACATTTATCCTCATTTAACTAAATTTTCTAAAATTATTATGTATGAATCATATCCATGAATTCTCAAAACAACCAGTGATATATCAATAATTAGAATTTATATTCAGTTTGCCACACCTATATTATGGGGGTTTACCGTACTAATCAAAATATTCGGTAATCATGATGAAATTGGTGCTAAAAACCGAATTTACACCCCTAGAGTTTGTGAATACCATAAGAACAAAGCAAATGATTTAAACCTAAATCAACTACAAAAACTGAGAAATTAAATGAGGTAGAGACATGACACTAGTACGTTGGAATCCTTGGCAAGAAGTTAACACTCTCCAAAGACAAATTAACCGTTTATTTGAAGAAGAAATGCTACCATCTACTTTACTTGACAGAACCTTGGCAAAAGTTCCGGCTGCGGAATTACAAGAAACTGAAGAAGCAATTCATCTCAAACTAGAACTGCCAGGAATTGCAGCCAAAGACTTAGATGTGCAAGTTACAGAAAAAGCTGTCTATGTTAGCGGTGAACGTAAATCTGAAACCAAAACAGAAGGCAAAGGCGTTACCAAGAGTGAATTTCACTATGGTAAATTCCAACGCTTGATTCCTTTACCAACTCGCATTCAAAATACCAATGTGACTGCTGATTATAAAGATGGTATTTTGAATTTGACATTGCCTAAAGCTGAAGAAGAAAAGAAAAAAGTCGTCAAGCTAAATCTAGAATCTATTGGCTAAAAATTAGAGACGTTGCAATGCAACGTCTCTGTTCACATCTCGTACTCAATCAGATCCCCGACTTCTTCAAGAAGTCGGGGATCTTGTTTTTCACGAATAGTTGAAAATTTCTACAAACTGCGATTTCTCCCGGATGATTCTTTTCTGTCCATAGGAAAAACTTCAAAATCGAAAGTTGCAATCAAACGGTCATCAATGTATACCTGTATTTTATGTTTACCAGGAGGATCACCTGCTGCGATCGTCCAATAGTTTTGAATCACACCATCATTCGCTGTAGTTTTGCGCCTCATTACCGACTCTGTACCGTCAGCCGAGACTGAAAAGTTTTCACCATCATCTGTAGCCCAAGTTTCTGGAGGTTTTGGCAAGCGTAAGACTTCTCGCCATGTAACTTCGCCTTGGTAGTCTTTGAGTTGAATTCGCCACCCATATTTACTACCTTCTTGTAGTGGTACTCTGAATGTGGGGATGAAGTTAACTTTACCTCTAGCATCAACTCTCGCTATCCCAAACTCAGCTTTGTCGATCGCAATCGGCTTTTTAGTATTGCTTGCTTGAGAAATAGACCGAGATGATGCTGTTTTATCGGCGGCGATCGCTACTTTAGCATTGATTGGCTGAGAAGCTACCAACCCGGAAACTAGCCAAGAAGAAGTTAGTACAACTATTGCAGTCCAAATTCTCATTAGCAAAATTGTTGGTCATTTACTAGTACTTATTCCCATCCTCCTACCTGGCTTCCGGGTTTACTCCCAATAAACAGGCAAATTGGCAGAATAAATATTGAAGGATTAATCATCAGTTTATAGTTAAATTGACAACATCAATTCAAGTAATGAAAAATACTTTTTTCTCCAGCAACTTAGCAGAACTGCAAAAACTATCATCGTAATTTGTCAGTGTGGGTGCTAAATGTGCATTGATTATTTTTAATACGGAATTTTTGATATGTAAGCAATTGCTGACAGTAGGTAATTTGCTAAATAATTATTCTCTCAAGTGATAATTACAACATCTACGGTCATGAGTTTGCAAGAACTTTGTACAGAAACTGCACACTCAAGAATGTGCGATCGCTTTTAGCCAGCATTAGAGGTTGTTTGAAAAGCCTAAATTATTACTTACTGGGCGATTGGAAATCGCAGCTACACAGACGAAACCCACCTACGTGGGTTTGAAAACTTTGATTTTGTGTTAGTCCACGCAGGTGGACTTTGCTTGTGTAGTAGTGAATTCTATTCGCCCAATACTTTTCAAACATCCTCTTACCAAATTATACAAATAGCTGTTTGTAGTGAATGAGCGATCGCATCTGTCTTTAAAGTTCTTCTACAATCACACCGCCTGATTTTAATAATTGAATGGCTTCCTCTTTTTGCATCCTAGCAGTGGCGATGAGGTCTGACCCTCTACCTAAACGATGAAAGACTCGCAGAATTTTCCCGTTCTCATCTTCTATTGTGACCAGAAAATTTCTTGTCGTAGTCATCACTCTACCCGCTTCTATAATTTCAACTCCTTTGCTTCTTGTTTGAACTACAAAGACTTGTCCTTTTTCCAGAACATCTCTATCAACAATTTCATCAGCAGCTTTTGAGCTATTAAGTACAGAATTTGCTGTATCAAAATCAGAAGAATGCGCGGTAGGAATTTTTACAAGTAAACTACTAGTCAGAACTATCATACTTGCAAGCGGAAGTACGTAAATCTTTGAAATAGTCATTGATTTTTGTTGTTTACTGAGTAACTGATTCTTGTATAACGTAAGTAAGATAGTCTACGCAATGTATCGTGCGATCGCGCTTATCCAAATATAGAGTCATGATACAAGGTTGATGTGCTGCTATGTTAGATTATGGTTACGGTGTAAGCACAATTCAGCTTTGTGTAACAAGCTATGCAATCCATTGAGCAACTCACAGCAGAAATTTTATCTTTGCCTAGTGCATCAAGGGCGCTTTTGGCAGAAAAGATTATGGAAAGTTTGGAGTTCGATACAGATCCCACCATTCAAGCCGCTTGGATTACTGAAGCAAGAATGCGGCGTGATGAGATTAGAAGTAATTCTGTACAACCCATACCAGGAGATGAAGCTTTGGCTCAAGTGAGGCGACTACTTGAGCAATGAAATATGTCAGTTCAGTAATGATATAGAAAAATCTGTGAGGTTACAGGTATGACTCCAGTATTTAACGAGAAATCAGCTATTATCCGTACAGAACGTGGACTGACGATCGCTGGAACACGCATCACTATTTATGATGTTATGGATCACCTTTTGGCTGGATGGACACCTCAATTGATCCGAAATTGGCTTCCTTTAACAGAAGAACAACTTGATGCTGCACTTGCATATATTAACGCCAACCGTGCTGAAGTAGAAGCAGAATATCAAACAGTTTTAAAAGAAACTCAAGAGCTACGTAAATACTGGGAAGAGAAAAACCGCGATCGCCTTGCACAAATAGCTAAAATGCAACCAAAGCCAGGACAGGAAGAGATTTATGCTAAACTTCTGGCTTGGAAGGCGAAACTTGGTCTAAATGGATGATTTTTCTGGTTGATTACAATCTGACAGGCTATGTGGTTTTGTTTCAAGGAACACTGGCTGCTGAAGGTTGGCTAGAGCTTTTGTCAATTCGTTTTGTAACTCTGAGCGAGGTGGGTTTAGCTGCTGATACCAATGATCGACTTATCTGGCGGTTTGCACAGTCTAATCAGATGCTTCTTTTAACAGCGAATAGAAACGCTAAAGGCGAGGATTCACTCGAACAAACAATTCGTGAAGAAGGCACATTAACCACACTACCTGTAATTACAATTAGTAGTTTGGATAGACTTATTGAGCGAGAGTATCGAGAACAATGTAGTGCGCGTATTGTTGAAATTGTACTGGATATTGAAAACTACTTGGGCGTTAGTCGTTTGTTCATTCCGTAATTCTAAAGGGATTCTGTGCGATCGCTTTTAGCCAGCATTACCAAATTATACAAATAGCTGATTGTAGTGAATGAGAAAGCGATTTTTGTTGATATTGCTGGCTTTGTGGGAAATCTATGTGTAGTTGATCACAAAGAATATTAACCTATGGGAACAGCACAAAAAGCAAAATCATTCTTACGCGGTAATAAGTTATATCAGCAACGCGCACGTAAAGCTTTACCATTACTTATAGCAAAAGCTACCGCAAATCAAACAATGTTTTATTTTGAGTTAGCTGATGAGCTAGAGATAAATAATCCAAGAAATTTGAATTATGTTTTGGGTAGTATAGGTAACACTCTCCAAGAGTTATCAGAAGAGAGGGGCTATGAAATTCCACCCATCAACCTTTTAGTTTTGAATAAAAGAATAGGTTTACCGGGTGAAGGTGTTGAAAAATTTATTCCTAAAGAAGAATTTAGCAAGCTTACTCCTAAAGAAAAGCAATTAATTGTTGATAGACTACTCCACGAAGTTTACACATATCCACACTGGAATAGAGTTCTTGCACACTGTAACCTTAGCCCTCAACCTGTGAAGGATAATTCAAGTTTAAGTTTATTTGACGCTATTCAACGTAGACAAGGGAATGAAGGCGAAAGCGAATTTCATCAAAATTTGAAGAGTTATATTTGCTCAAATCCTGATGTGGTAGGATTACCTAAAAATATTACTGGTAAAACAGAATATAGTTTGCCTTTAGGAGATACGGTTGATGTGCTTTTTCAGCTTGAACAAGAGTGGGTAGCTGTTGAAGTAAAATCTAGGATCTCTGATGATTCAGATATAGTTCGGGGATTGTTTCAATGTGTTAAGTATCAAGCAGTAATTGAGGCTTATCAAATAGTTATTGGTTGTAAAGCTAGTTGTCATGTTTTACTTGCTATGGAAAATCAATTTTCTACCAAACTCCTTCAAATGAAAAATCTGCTGGGAATAGAAGTTATTGATAAACTTCGGGGCCATTCTCAAACTTGATGTGATACGGAATAAGCTAATGACTAACTAAATGACTAGCCATTAGCCATACTCATAACAAACTCTCTGCGTTTAAACTTACGCAGTCCGAAAACGCGCCAACTCCTCACCAGTCTTCGCATCGTGGGCGTGGACTGTACACACAAGACAGGAATCAAAAGATCGCGCGACGTGTCCAACTTCCACAGGATCGGTCGGATCTTCAATAGGTGTCCCTACTAACGCTTCTTCAATGGGGCCGCGTTTATTTTGACCGTCACGGGGGCCGATATTCCAAGTACCAGGGGCAATAACTTGGTAGTTCTTAATCTTACCGCCTTCTATGTCTACCCAGTGACACAAAGCACCCCGCGCCGCTTCCGTTGCGCCCCAACCTTTGCCGTCTTTTTCTGTGGGTTTAATATACCAAGGGTCGTTTAACTTGAACTCGCGCAAGCAGTGTTCGGCTTGGCGATATAGTTTGACGATTTCGTGGAGTCTGGCTAACTGACGGACGTGAATATTTGCACCGCCCATTTTCTTGAATACATCTAAAATGAAGCCATCATGATGTTGCCAAGATTCGCCGTGATTACCACCTGCTACTAACTGACGCGCTAAGGGGCCTGCTTCTAATCGTCCGAAGTCTTTGTGTAATACTGCACTTGCCCAAGAATAGGCATTATCGAAGTCTTTTGTATTGTTAGCGATGGGTTTTGTAGTGCGATCGCTCGGATGAATATCTGCTGTCCCTTCATCGTACCAAGAATGGGTTAAATTCTCACGGGCGAAGGATTGATCCATCAAGGTGTGCGTGTCGGTGAAGCTATCATACACGCCACTCTTCATAATCATCGCTGCATTGCGCCCTTCAATAGTCGGCTTTTGGTATCTATCTTCGTGGGCTAAATATCCCCAAGTGACGTATTTACCGACACCTGCACCATATTTATCTAGACCAATATCTAGACCCATCCGCCAATAAAAGCCTAAGTCAGATTCACGATGTTTGATGTCTTCATCTAACCAGTTCATGAAGTCATCGTAAGTCTGAATTTCTTCGTAGCGTTCTAAAGAACAGCCTAACCATACTGGTTCTAACCAGTTGGTGCGGAAGTATTCTAAAATCGCCCAGGCGCGGGTAATGTCGGTGAGGGTGGGGGCGCACATCACACCACCAGGCACCATATAACTGCTGTGCGGCCATTGTCCACCTAGTAAGGCGTAAATTTCTACGGGTTTGGCGGAAATGGTCACACCGAGTTCGTAAGATTTGCCTGTGAAGGCAGAAAAGCGGCGGACTGCTTCATCATAGAAGCGACTACTACGATAGTTTTTATTTGTTAAGTCAATGGCGAACAATCCATAAAAGTAACGGGGGATACTTTGGATAGTTTCGACAATTTGACCGAGGTTTCTGGCTAAGATGGCGTTGCGTGGCACTTCTGTACCCCAGGCTGTATCTAACGCCCAAGATGCAGAAGTTAAGTGAGAACCGCCACAGATACCGCAAATCCGGGGTGTGACAATTAATCCGGCTTGGGGGTCTTTGCCACGGAGGATGATTTCAAAGCCGCGAAATAGTTCGGCGTGAGTCCAGGCGTTGACTACATAGCCGTCGGCAATTTCCACGCGGACATCTAAATCACCCTCGACTCTTCCGACGGGTGAAATGTCTAATGTTTGTTTGCCCATTTTCCTCTCCTGTTTTCATTGATATGTAGTCAGTGATGCGGTAATAACAGTTGAGGCAGTTGCGGTAGATATTAATTCAGATGTCGTTGATGCTTAAAGTTGCAAGTGCTTATATCCAAGTACACCCACTACATCCTCTGGATGGTTAGAGAAGATTGGTTCTGTACTCCATTTTTGGGATAGTCGGATAACTTCTGGCATTCCTGGAAATAGTTCTGCATCTGTCCAGTCGATGAAACTTTCTGCTTCTGTAACTTCTCCAAAATTACGAAATAGATCGGTTTCACCTGCTTTTGCAAATGATCTAATCAGAATGCCATTTTGTGCGAGTATCCAATGCGCGTAGGAGATGACATCTTCGTAAGCTGCAAAAGCCTGTGCCTCACCAAATTTCTGGCTTAATTCAGTTACTATTTGCTGCATTGCATTCAGATATTCTGCGGAACTTCCCCTTGGTTTCCACTGATGAAAAATGATTATCCAATCATTTGGAGTAGGAAACACGAAAGTATTAGCTGTATCTCCGAAATAACTGAACCTTCCTTGTTGAATATTCTCTAACTCTAAAGCATTTACAACAGCATTAACATCTGAACTTTTGATTGTCATCCAGTCAAGATCCGCATGACAGTATAAATCTTCGTCATCAAGATTTTCTGCACCCATATATTTACTCCTTTGTGGCTTCACTACAGTTGCAACTAATACGTAGTTTGCTCACAAAATATCACACCTTAATTGAATCTTGCAGTGAAATCAACAGTTTCAAAATACCGCCTCAACTCATCAACCAAAGCACTGTAATTAATTACTAAACTGTGAAAAAATCCTCCTCTGCCCAAGGTGGTGCTGCATCTTTAGCGACCATTGTGAGGAGGGCGTAGTCTTTTTTGTTGACTCCTGGTGGTAGTTCTTTGGGAACTCCCATGACGGTTTGGGTTTTAAATACAGTTCCGGGTTTGAGGTCAAAGAAGGGAAATTCTGGTTCTGTACAACCTAAACAGGGCATTCCGGCGCGGGTTTTGGATGAGACGCGGTTCCAGAGGATGCGGTTGCAGGATGAATGAGTCATGGGGCCGCGACAGCCTAAGTCGTAGAACAGACAGCCTTTGCGTTGACCAAATTCGGCGGTTGTGGCTTTGTAGGCAAAGTGGACGTTGCGAGTACAGCCTGTTTGGGTAAAGGTGTTAAAGAAGGTTTGGGGGCGATTCAGTTCATCTAAAGCAATATCGCCGATGCGTCCGGTAGCGATCGCCACTAATATCTGCGTTATCCAATCAGGGTGTGCTGGACATCCTGGAATGTTGATTACAGGTAAGCCGGATTTGGAGCGGAAGTCTTTACCTAAAAAGCCGCCTTCTTGCCGTTTGAGAAATTGTAAGCCTTGGGATTCGCTGGGGTTGGGCGACATTGCGGGAATTCCGCCCCAAGTAGCACAATCTCCGACAGCAACAATAAAACTTGCAGCTTTGGCTAGGTCGATTAACCAATCTTTCATGGGGCGATCGGCAAAGCGATTCCATTCACCTGTGCCGTTGGGGGCATTTACTACACTGCCTTCAAATACCAAAATATCCAAAGGGATGTTACCTAAAATGCAGTCCCACAGCAAGGTTTGTAAGTTATTGCCTAATTCCAACCCCAAGGAAGGATGCCAAAGCACTTTAATGCCAAAGTCAGATATGAGGTCGCATACTGTCGGTTCTTCGGCATTTAGAAACGACATGGTGTTGCCCGAACAGGCACCACCTTGCAGCCAGAGTACGTTAGTCATTGGCTATGTGTTGGTTGATTTTTTATCCAGGTGATCAGCGTTGTAGAGTCTCACCTGTTTTTGATGTTTATTCTTCACCATAAGGGATTTTTTTATTATATTTTTATTTTTTCAAAAAAAATTAATTATCTTAAGGATGATGTAAATATGATGCAGAGGCAATAATAGTTGAAATTTTGATAGTTTAAATAGGTATTTATAGCTATCAAATAATATATTTAGTTTACTAGTGATACAGAAAATAATTTTAATCAGGAGAGTATAGAATTTTGATAATAATATTGTTAATTCTCCTCTAGATTTTTGAAAATAGAGTGTTTTATAGTAAGGAAACTGGGGAATAAAGTATGAAGTGTAAAGTCTGAAGTCTGAAATTTATGCTTTGATGTCTCACTACAAACCACAGCATCAATAAGTTACCCATAATTAATTGCTCTCCAGCTAAATGTATGGGTGTATTTATTCATACTTCACACTTCATAATTCACACTTTAATAGCCTTTGGTAGTGAGGAAATTTGTGTGTATTTTTAGGGCGGGAATCGAGTAATTTTCTTAATAGCTAGAGTAGGGTAATTATGACACCTAGCATTACAGATTCGGCAGTGAAAGCAGCTGTAGCAGCGATCGCTTCGGAGTCAGCAACGACAGCAGAAAAAATCCAGATGCTCATCGAAATGGCACAAGGGTTTCAAAAGAAGCCGAAAACTGCCCAGGATTTGCGAAATGCAGTTGGATTGTATTATCGTGCTTATGAAATGTCTGGGAATGAGTATCCACTGCTCAAAGCTAAGGCGCAGGTGGGAATGGCTGGAACTTTGCAGATTATTCCCCACACGGATACAGAATTGCTGCTACAAGCCAAGGCTGGTTATGAAGAAGCATTACCAATCTTACAAGAGTTAGCCACGCCGGAGGAAGTTGCAGAGGCGCAGATGAATTATGGCTTGGTGTTGCAATCTCTAGCGCCGTATAATTTAGCGCGAATTAGTGATAGTATTCAGGCTTATCATGAAGCTTTGCGGGTGTTTACCTGGGAAAATTACCCGCAAGATTACGCGATTTTATACAACAATATTGCGATCGCTTACCTGTCGATGCCAATGGCTTCAGAACGGGAATATTTACGCCAGGGGTTAGCTGTGCAATCATTTGAAGTTGCCTTAAAGCATATTAATTTGATTGACCATCCTAGAGAATATGCCATGCTGCAAAACAACTTGGGGAATGCTTTGCAGTATTTAGTTAGTTCTCATCCTATCGATAATAATTTAAAGGCGATCGCAGCATACAATGAGGCGTTAAAAGTGCGTAATTCTAGGGATACACCTTTAGAATATGCTAACACAATTTCTAACAAAGCTAACGCCTTATTCAATTTACCTGATAATCCGGAAAAGCCAGAATTAGGTAATCCTAATAATCTTTTACAAGCACGTAATTACTATCAAGAAGCTTGGTCAATCTTTACCGAATATCAGCAGTTAGAACAAGCTGAGTTAGTCGTGCAGGCATTAAAAGATGTAGAAGGAGAAATTAGGGCTAGTAGTTAGGCTTATTGTAAGGAATTCAGGAGTCAGAAGATTTAAAGAATCAGGGGAATATTTGGTAAATGAATATTCTAGTTATGTAACAGTCATTATAAATTCTGAATTCTGACGATTTATTAACGAACCGCAAAGGACGCAAAGAGCGCGAAGGAAGAAAAATGAGTGAGTTATTGAGCAATTTTAATGTGAGTGATTTTCTCACGAGTATGGTGTCTAGTGACATCAACATAGTTACTGGATTTTTGTGGCTAATTATCGCAACAGTTATCTCGATGATTGGCGGTGCAATTGGCGGGATGATTTTAGCAGGTAAAGATATTGGTTATTCTTTTTCGGCAATGTTAGGGGCGTTATTTGCTCCGGCTGGTGCAATTCCAGCAATACTTTTAGGTTTTACTTTATTAACTTTGTTAAATAAATACTAGGAGGAAAAATGTTTCAATTAGGTTGGTTTTCTGCTAAGTTATTTTTCCGGGGTAAGCTATTACGCGAACCTATGTATTTTATTCAGCGCACTGCAATTGGAATTGGTGCTGGTTTGCTATCACTATTATCACTCGCTCAAGCAGAAATTCCTTTATGTATTCCCATCACTATATCTAGTTTAATTACAGGGTGTTTGATGCCTTTTTTACTGAAAGATTTCAAAATGAAATAATGAATTATTCAACAGCCTCCATCATTTCACACTTCACACTTCATACTTTTATTGATGACCAACCTCGAAGAATTTATTGCAGAAATTAACCGCTTTGAGGCAATTATATCTGAGTGGGATGAAAGTCAAAGGTGTGTAGCTGTCGGTTTAAAACGAGCAATTGAAGCTTTGCATAAAGAAGCACTGACAAGGTTAATTAAAAGCCTGAAACAAGAGTCAGTGTCAGCTTTGCGCCATGCTGCTGATGATGAAGTTGTGTATGCAGTTTTGCTATATCATGACTTAGTTAAACCACCGCTACCACCAATATTACAACGCATTCAAGCTGCCCTTGATGAAGTACGTCCAGGGTTAAAAAGCCACAATGGAGATATAGAATTAGTTGCTTTTAAACCACCAGATACGGTAGAAGTTAGGTTAATCGGAACTTGCAGCAGTTGTCCAGCTTCCAATTTGACTTTATCTCAGGGAGTCGAACAGGCAATTAAAAATTATTGTCCAGAAATTACGCAAGTGGTTGCAGTTGGCGATCGCTCCACGGGAGATAATAGCAGTACTGGTTTAACTACTCCTTTTCCGCCCACAATTACAACTGCTTGGGTGAGGGTAGCAACAGTAGAACAAATTCCCGATGGGGGGATATTGGCAAGTAAAGTTGGCGGACATTCACTGATTTTATATCGTCAAGGCGATCGCATTACCTGTTACCGCAATGCTTGTTCTCATCTCGCCTCACCATTGGACGGCGGAAAGGTAGAAAATGGCATCATCACCTGTCCTACTCACGGGTTTCAATATCAACTAGATACAGGGAAATGTTTAACTGCTGATGTCCCTTTACACTCCTATCCAGTTCAAATTAAAGGTGATAAGGCGTTTGTCAAAATTTCCCGATAATCAGGATGTAGGTGTCTAAAATCCTACACCAAGTCTCAACCAAAAATCTTTGTGCATCAGTTCTGGTGGGCATTGCCCACCACAAGTTTCTACACCTTAAACTTTTCTGTAATTCGCTTCATCGCTTCTTCGACATTTTCCCGGCTGTTGAATGCGGAAATGCGGAAGTAGCCTTCACCCGCAGCACCAAAGCCAGAACCAGGTGTACCAACTACATTGCAAGTATGCAGCAATTTATCAAAGAAATCCCAACTTGATAACCCATTGGGAGTTTTTACCCAAACATAAGGCGCATTGACACCGCCATAAACTGCGAGTCCGGCGGCGGTGAGTTTTTCTCGAATAATTTTGGCGTTTTCTAAATAGAAACTTACCAAAGCCTTGGTTTGTGCTTGTCCATCTTCAAAATAAACTGCTTCCGCACCCCGTTGCACAATATAAGACACGCCATTGAACTTGGTAGACTGGCGGCGGTTCCACAGTTTCCACAGTTCCACATCGGAACCATCTGCGGCTTTGGCTGTTAAGGTTTTGGGAACGACAGTTAAAGCACAACGGGTTCCGGTAAAGCCTGCATTTTTAGAAAAAGACCGAAATTCGATCGCACAATCTCGCGCACCTTCAATTTCGTAAATAGAATGAGGTAAGCTCGGATCTGTAATATAAGCTTCGTAAGCTGCATCAAAGAAAATAATTGAACCGTTGGCTTTGGCATAGTCTACCCAAGCTTTGAGATGTTCTTTGGTTGCAGTTGCACCAGTGGGGTTATTGGGGAAACAAAGGTAAATTAAATCAACTTTTTCCTGCGGAATTTCCGCAGTGAAGTTATTTTCTGCTGTCACAGGCAGATATACTAAACCTGCAAACTCACCTTTATCATTAGCTACACCTGTATGACCCGCCATCACATTGGTATCTACATATACAGGATACACAGGGTCAGTGACAGCAATGACGTTGTTGTTACCAAAGATATCGAGAATATTACCAGTGTCGCACTTGGAACCATCAGAAATAAAGATTTCTGAGGCATCGATGTCTGCGCCGCGTGCTTGAAAATCCTGAGCCGCAATTTTTTCCCTTAACCAAGCATAACCTTGTTCTGGCCCGTAGCCTTTAAAAGTTGCGCGATCGCCCATTTCTTCCACAGCTTTAATCATCGCTGTGCGGCACGCTTCTGGTAAAGGTTCGGTAACATCGCCAATTCCCAAACGAATAACTTTAGCATTAGGGTTAGCTTCCGCAAAAGCATTTACCCGCCGCGCAATTTCCGGGAACAGATAGCCAGCCTTCAGCTTCAGGTAGTTGTCGTTAATCGTCGCCATATTAGATAGTGAAATACGCACTACAACAGCTTACAGCTAATTGCTCTTAGGGATAGCAGTCTGTCATAACTCGATTATTCATTCACTAACACTCACTAAACTCACCAGTCTAAACTAGTTTCTGCACTATGGCGTTAGAAGCACATCAATTTAAACTTACTAATAGTGAGTGTATAGAATTACTATTTAACCTAAAATAGCATTTTCATCGATTACTCATCTTCTGCATAATTAAACATTAAAACAAATTTTTGTTTAGGTAATACCAACATAGGTAGATAAATAGGATGTTCATCCCACCCTTTATTTTTTTCTCCTTTGTGATAGCAAATAATCAAAGTTGGAACATCAGGATATTTCTTTTGGGCATCTTTTGACCAATCACCGGTACCGAAGCCGTATTGTGGAAACCATTTAAAAGGCTCTTGCCTTTTCATCTCTAATCCTTCTTTATTGTTTCTTTTACCTCTGCGAACGTTTAAACGACCTTTTTTCAAACCCTTTGATTTCATATCTGTTAATGCTTTGATAACACGTTGATTTTCCCATACTTCGGAGGGAACATAATAACTTTTTGTATAACTGATTATCTCAATAATAAACTCTATATTTACCTCGACATATTCTTCGTCATTTTGATATTGAATTAAAAGATTTGTGATTTTTTGAAAATCATCCTTAATTTCTTCTTGTTTATAAACTGGACTTTGAGGAAAAATCAATTTTCCTGGTTTTAATACATTAATGACAGAGGGATCTAAAACATTAGAGCGAGTCGGTTTAAGATTTCCTCCTATCCAGACAGGTTGAATTTGAATGTTATTAATATCTTCTCCTATAGCTTGACGCATTGCTTCATCTGCTTCGTGAATTGAGCGAAAAGACTCAAGTATATGCTCTGCTAAAAAGAGACGAGTAACATCTTTTAATTGTGGACGATAACCATACATTCGAGCGTGTTGATGAACTGTATCGATTACCTTTTGTTTTGCATCACGCCCATAGTAAGTTACCATTAACCCGTCAATTGTTACTCCTCTACCTAATCTATTACCACCGATTAGTATATTCATACCAGGATTATAGTTAGGCTCTTTATCAGGGTTATTTGCATTAATTATTTTAGGTATTGCACGTCTTAGCTGAATTTTTAATTCATCTATTAGTTCATTGAATGGTGGTAAGTTATCAACAGTTTTATTCAATTCTTCATAAGCTTGCTCTAACCATTTTATGGCTTGTTTGTTTTTCGTTGCTGAATTCTTCTCTCTAATCGCTTGATCTAAATTAATTACAAATTGACTAATAACTTTCTCTAAGACGTTATGAATATCTTGTTTATAACAAATATGAGCAAGAAAAGAATATGTTGCATCTTCTTTATCAGAAGATAGCATTTTATAAGTTGAACCTAGAAAAAAGCAACAAAGTGCAAACCTCAATCCATCAGGAATTATCCATTGATTACCAGGGTTTTCACCTTTTTGTTTCTTAAGTTCGTTAATTTCTTCAGCATCTACAATACAACAGTAGTTACTTTTTTCAGTAAAAAATAATTCACCTCCCATATAACTCTCTCCTGGTTCTGGTAGTGCTGCACAAAATTGTGGACTACAAGGATGGGATAGTTTTTGCAATAACAAACTTTGAGGAGTCGCAGTAACTTGAATATAAATATGATTGGCAACTTCTTGACGTATCTCACCTATGTGTACAAAAGTTGAACTGTCAGAAACCACATCTTTTCCGTGTTTAGCCTGTTTAGATTCATTCGTATTTAAACTAGCGTTGTCTGCTTCATCATCAAAAATTAATGTGGGAAAATTTTTAACTTTAGCAGTTTTTAAAACTATCAATAATCTCTTCAAGTGAGAGATATTTTTTGTTGTAACTAAAACCACACCTGTATCTCTGATATAGGGTGTAATTTTAGTTTTTGCAAAATTAACTGGGTCTTCTTTCCATGCTTCCCAATCAAAAATAACAGGGCCTCCTTCGATTTGATTATTAAAACGGTTTGCAGTTTGTTCTCCTAACCATGTATTGTTAGAGGTTAAGACAATAAAACAACGAAAATTATTTTCATGAGCCAGTGCTAAAGTTGCAATAGTTGTATTAGTTTTACCACTTTGAACTCGACCATAAATAAGTCCGGTTGTACCATTTGGAATAGGGTCTTGTCCTTTATAAAGTTGACCGACTATCCCTTTGCTATTTTTTCCAACATCACCAACACCAAAGTTTGCTGAATAAACATTGACACAATTTTGAACAACTTCAATAGCAGTCTCTTTAAGCTTATTTGTTTCTTTCTGCCCAATTTTTTTCTCTAATTTTTTAATTAATCTATCAATACAGTCGCCATTTATTTCAATAGGAGTATGTGTCATAAGTTTTTTATGCTGATAAAATTGCATCTGGCCAATTATTTTGAGGGATTGTCCGCTCTAAAGGAACTCTCCCTGTACCTTTAACATAATAGCTTCCTCTTAGTTCTCGCTTCACAGAAATACGCTGATTTGCTAAACCCTCATTTTGATCCAGGATTGTCCATAATTGTTCTTCTGATAGACAACAAATCCCATCTCGATGACAAATTAAGGCTATAAAAAGTTTGATATCAGGATAGCTTTTATGAAAGCTGATCAGTGCAAATTCTTCCTGTGAACTGAAGCTAAATGACCAAGAGGAATTAGGTTTTTTTGATATTTTAAATAAAATAGCGGATTGTTTATTTTGACTTTCAGTGAGATAAAGAGACGGATGAATGCAAGATAAATAACTTATGGATACATGAGATGTTCCTTTAAGGAGTCGTAGAAAAGCCGCACCATGCAAAAATTCTAGATCATTAATGCTCATGAAACTATTGGCATTAGTCATACATTATGTATTATAGTATACTTTATAAGCATAGTATTTTTGTTCAAGGGATACCTGCTGCTAACAATGCTTGAACAACTGCGACATGATAGATATTTCTGACAGACATCGGTTGAAGATTACTCCTCAAGTACAATAGCTGTAAAAAAAAAGCGATCGCTTCTTCTCAAACACAAGAGGCGATCGCTTTACAAAAATTTAGATAGCAGACATATATTTTAGGTTGACAAGCCGAAAACAAAACTAGTCCTTAGCCTCTAGTCTCTCTCTCAGCTTTAAACATCCTGCTCGCTTAACTCGCGGGTGATATGGTCAAAAGGCTCTTCAACAAAAGCTGCATTAGTTACGCCTGCTGCTGCTACTTGTTCCTTGACGATATCCTTCATGATTTGCACACCACGAACCGTCGGCCCAATAGGTACACCTAAAGAATTGTAAGTTTCTCTCAAGCCTTGTAATACACGCTCATCTAACACATTGGTGTTACCTGCAACTAGCGCATAAGTAGCGTAGCGGAGGTAATAGTCCATATCGCGTAAACAAGCCGCATAACGACGAGTTGTATAGGCATTTCCACCGGGACGAATCAATTCTGGTAATTCTTCAAATAATTTAGAACCAGCTTGCTTGACAATTGCAGCCGCATTTGAATTGATAGCAGCCGCCGCTTGTACCCGTGCTGTACCACTTTCAAAATAGGATTTCAGACTGTCGATCGCATTCCGGTCAAAATAACGTCCAGCTACGTCATAATTCTTAATTAAAGTTGTAACTGCATCGCGCATTCCTTTTCTCCCAATCGTTACTATCTATGGTTTGATATTTATTTGGCTGCACTTACGCACCAGTAAATTTTTGTGCTATTTAAAATAAGTTCTGCACAAAAACAATCTATCCGCTACTTAAGGATTCTATGCCAAAGTTGCCCCCGATGAAATGAACTTTCTTGTTTTTACAGATGCCGTGCGAAAGGTTAATATAACCTGTAATCCAGGGAATCTGTAACAAAGACTACATAATTATGTAATCTCAAATCTTTACGATAATCCAGGTGTGTCACAACTTGGTGCGGATCAGTAGGGTTAGAATGCTTTGGCAGATTCTGGTTTTACAATAGGAAATTGGCAGAGAAGGAGTAAAAATGACAACCCCACAAGAAGTCTTGAAATTGATCCAAGACCAAAACATTCAGATGATTGATCTGAAATTCATCGATACACCAGGAACATGGCAGCACTTGACCGTGTACCATAACCAAATCGATGAAAGTTCATTCACTGATGGCGTACCTTTCGACGGTTCCAGTATTCGGGGTTGGAAAGGTATTGAAGAATCAGACATGACAATGGTGTTAGATCCCAACACAGCTTGGATCGACCCATTCATGGCAGAGCCAACCTTAAGCATAATTTGTAGCATTAAGGAACCCCGTACAGGGGAATGGTACAACCGTTGTCCACGGGTTATTGCTCAAAAAGCTGTTGATTATCTAGTTTCTACTGGTATTGGTGATACTACTTTCTTTGGCCCTGAAGCTGAATTCTTCATTTTTGATGATGTCCGCTTTGACCAAACCGCCAACTCCGGCTACTACTATGTAGACTCTGTAGAAGGTCGTTGGAACTCTGGTAGACAAGAAGGCCCCAACTTGGGTTACAAACCACGCTTCAAAGAAGGTTATTTCCCAGTTTCGCCTACCGACAGTTTCCAAGACATTCGGACAGAAATGTTGCTGACAATGGCAAAATGTGGTGTCCCCATTGAAAAGCAACACCACGAAGTTGCAACTGGTGGTCAGTGCGAACTCGGCTTCCGCTTTGGTAAGTTAATTGAAGCGGCTGACTGGTTGATGACTTACAAATATGTCATTAAGAACGTAGCTAAGAAATACGGCAAAACCGTTACCTTCATGCCAAAACCAATTTTTGGCGATAACGGTTCCGGTATGCACTGTCACCAGTCCATTTGGAAAGACGGCAAGCCTTTATTTGCAGGCGATAAGTATGCTGGCTTGAGTGAAATGGCGCTACATTACATTGGTGGCATTCTCAAACACGCACCAGCACTATTAGCTATTACCAACCCCACAACCAACTCCTACAAACGCCTAGTACCAGGTTACGAAGCACCTGTTAACTTGGCTTACTCCCAAGGAAACCGTTCTGCTTCTGTGCGTATTCCTCTCTCTGGCACTAACCCCAAAGCAAAACGCTTAGAGTTCCGTTGTCCAGACGCTACATCTAACCCTTACTTGGCATTTGCAGCTATGCTTTGTGCTGGCTTGGATGGTATCAAGAACAAAATTGATCCCGGCGAGCCTCTAGATAAAAATATCTATGAACTGTCTCCAGAAGAGTTGGCAAAAGTTCCTTCTACCCCAGGTTCTCTAGATAAAGCATTAGCCGCCCTAGAGAATGACCACGCCTTCTTAACCGAAACAGGCGTATTCACAGAAGACTTTATCCAAAACTGGATTGACTACAAACTAGCTAATGAAGTTGAGCAGTTGCAGTTACGTCCTCATCCTTATGAGTTTTATCTCTACTACGACTGCTAATTGCAACCTGTAGTGATTTCTAAGCCACCCTTTAGGGGTGGCTTTTTTTATGAATTAACACTTTTGCCAACTCTTTAATAAAGCAACAGCAGTAATGGGATAAAAACTTTTACCCTATCACTGTAACCTTTCCCCTGTCACCTACTAACTTTAGCTCATTGCAGCATGACTACTGCCATAAATTGTGCGTGTAGTTTGGTCGATCTTGCCTTGAATGGGATTCCAATAATGGGACACTTCTTCAGGAAGACCAAGTTCTTGTGCAGAACGCATCAGCATTGATTGTTGACGGTTTTTAACTTGCTGATATTGACGCGCCATCAATGCACGAGATTTTTCTTGAATAGACATACTTCAGTCCCCCTTAAGGTTTAGTTATATTTTTTAGCTGATAGTTCTTTCATTTATTAATATAGCAAAAATTCTGTAGCTTAAGCTACCGTTTTGATTTTAACGCTAAAAAAGAAATAAAACTTAATATTTAGGTGACTGAAATGAGTATTTTTGCGTGAGGGAAAATCCCAAAAGTCATGAATTGCTGATATTTTTACCAAAAATTACCTTTAGAAAAATCAATCATTTCCGTTTCCGGCAAGTAAAGAAAAACTAAGATAGCATCAAAAATGATACTTAAGAAAACTTCACACTATGACAGTTACTTATCCACGGAAATTTCAGGGGAATCTAGGTGCGAGAGATATCTTAAAACGGGTAGTTAGCGATCGCGAATTACACCTGATAACCCTAAATCGCTACCGTTACAACGAACAGCGCAGTTGCAAAGACTTAACAGAAGTAATTGAAAAACTCAACGGACAGCCACGAGAACTGATCAAGGATTTATCTCACCACATTGCAGATGAAGCGCGTCATGCCATGTGGTTAACCGATTTACTAATAGACCTGGGAGCTAATGTCGGCAATCCCCCTGGAGTGAGTTATATTGATGAATTCGAGCGATTGCTTGACAAAGATAGTTACGAAGCAAGCGATAAATTAGAAGATGGTCTCATTGCCGCCTTGGCAGCAATTAACGTTACCGAAAAACGCGGTTGTGAGTATTTCTCTGCCCATATTTATGCCCTCAAACAAGCACCACAGACAGAAGAAAACATCAAAATCCGCGAAACTATCGAAAAAATTCTGCCAGAAGAAGCCGGACACGTCCGTTGGGGAAACCGTTGGTTAGGCAAAATAGCCGATAAAAGTCCAGAACATCGGCAAAAAGTCGAGCAAGCCAAGCGCAAATATGCCGCAATTGAACAGGCTGCTTATGAGTCAGGTATGGATATTACTCTGGGTGCAGAACTTCGAGGTGTAACAAGACTGGTGGAAGTAGCCAATACCATGCCACTCTGGGAACGTCCCCAATACCTAATGGAACGCCTACCACAAACCTTGTTTGCACCGGAGTTGCAATTTATTAGAATTCAAGCAGCACAAAAAGCTTGGCAGCGTAACCCACAAGAATTTATGGAAAAGTTTGTGCCAATGTTCATCAACGGCATCAAAAAGAGCGAGATAGAAACAGAGAAAACTAGTGTTTAAATTAATAAAGGCGAACAAATGTTCGCCTTTATTAGCTACTTCAAAGGAGGCAAATTATTCGGGTCAATGCCTTGAGATGCAAGATAAGCCATTAATCGTTCTTTTTGCTGACATTCTTGTTCAGCGCGTTGACGTTCTTGTTCAATATCAGAGAGAAATTCCATGACGATCGCAGGTACTTCACCATCTAAATTAGGAGTATAACTTTTGCGATCGCTGATAACTTGATTTACTGCTGGAACATAAACCCAATCAGGTGCTTTTAAAATCAATTGTCCATTGACAGTTGCACAAAGACCAAAATTCGAGGCTATCAACATCTGTGATTGAATAAAACCACTAATTTCTAGGCTTTCACGCAACGCACCAGCCAAAATTGGCTGATTGGTATTCTCCACAGGTTTATCGTCTAAATGATAATCATTGGGTAACGCTTCCCAAGAGATTACCATGTCAGTTGGCGATTTAGCTGCACTGAGTTGGGTTGCCATAATACAGCATCAATATTAGTTTTTTCTTATGTTACCGCTCCCGGCACGAAGATGATGCGATCGCACTGAGAAACGGGTAGATGCCAAGTTCAACAATATCTCAATGAAACTTCCTGGATTTTAAAATTTAAAATCTCAAAAAATTTTCAAAAAACAAGAAATTATCTGATTGAAGGAATAGGTGATTTTAAGAAAAGAAGGGCAGAACTACTGCGATGATGTTAAATTTCTTTGAGGATAAAATGTGATCTAATTGCTAGAAATTGGGGAAAATGCTTTGATTTTTATTGGATTCTTTGATCAGTCGCTGATTTTAGCCTAAAAGAATTCTAACCAACAGGAAAAGCATTATTCAGAGACTCAATTAAATCTCTGCGTCCACTACCGCGATGAGGTGTCGGATTTTCTGGCTCATTTGATTTGGGTTTAGGTTTTGGTTTGGCTGATAACAACATTGTGCCTCCTGTCTCACCAATTAGCGTATGTGAGCGATTTAAACTGTCTGAACCGTTAAATACCAAAGAACCGAGAACCACACTAGAAACTAAAAGCGAAAATGTAACACGCATGGCAGATATTTCTTTTGAACTCTAATATTCACTGCTACTGAGTTTCTGAATGTGTATCCGGAGAATTTATAAAATAGTATTCTGTTTGACAGAAAGAAATTGAGTTTGACGTTAAGTAAATACCCCTTAATCACCCACAGACCAGCATCACCAATGATGTTCACCCCCAAGAGTGGGTATATGTTTTGCTGGTGTGCAAGGTGAAATTTAACTTTCATTGTTAGATACAAGCTGTCAGTTGGGTAATTCCAGAAATATCAAGATTCAATTTGCCAAGCTCAAACCAGCTCTTGCTCCCCCAGCTTGCTCAGAGTCATGGAATATTTATTGACTTTAGAAGTTCCTAGATGAACACAGATGATATTTATCAAGCTGTTAGTTGCATACGTACGTATATTTGATTAAAAAGTTAAAAATTTATCTTATATAAAGTTTCAATCAAAATTAGCTACTAGTTATCGACAGCAGAGATGACTTTGTTTTACTCTGAAAACACAAAACATCACCTATCTCTATTACTGGTATATAAAAAACTCTACTCATCAACATACTTAGTGAACCGCAAAGCTAAAAATTGATGAGGACTGGATTGTTTTACTGAGTAAAAAATAGAACTAAATATTATCAGATGCAGACTACTAAATTGTCGAAAATAGCTGTTTGTGGAGAATGTATGTCATTTTTAACCAAATACCGAGCTAATAGTCAATTATTATTGACCCTAGGGTTAATGATATCGGGATTATTGATATTACCTAACCCAGCAAAAGCGGTTACAATCGCGCCTCTAACATCACAAGATGCTAACCCAGGCTTTGATGACACAGACTTTAATTTACTCCTAGACCAAGGAGATTTTAAGGAGTTGTTTGTTGCTGAAGCTCGAATTGGTAACAATGGATTTGGTGGCAACGGTGAGCGGGAATTAGGGATTAATCGAGATGTGAGAGCAACTGTAAATCCAGGACAACCTGTGGCTAAAGCAGATTTAGTCTGGGGTAATGGTAAAGTTTGGGATTTTAGTTTGGAATATACAGGTAGCAAGGTAACTTACAAAGTGTTTGATGCTAACCAAACTTTCCAATTAATGACTCAAGAATTTAGCGGTGCTGTCACAGATATCTTTATCCGCACCTTTGCTAATAAAGGTAGTGGTAGTAACCTTCAAAACGCTGTTTCTTTAACTAATTTAGTTCTTAATGGTACAGCGTTAGGCAGTTTAGCATCGGCAAGTACAAATACTACAAAAGACTTAGATTATCTCCATCTCACTGGTCTTTCTGCACCCTTTACACTAACTGGTAAAACAGCATTTAGCTGGGTTGGTGCTGCACCTGCTCGTTCTAACCTAGCCTTCCAAATCAAAGTCGGTACTTCTCAATCAGTTCCAGAACCTAGTACTCTTGCGGCTATCTTCTTGGCTACAATGACAGGTGCCGCAACTTTAAAAAGACAAAAGATAGCTGCTCAAAAAGTTTAAATTGATTGTGTAATTTAGGCTAATCAAGATTGTCTGTAGAAACTGGGTATAGAGGTATACTTCACAAAGGGTTTCCCGACTTGAGCCAAGTGGCTTGTGTATTTATCCAAAACCCTTTCACCCCTAAACCCAATCTCCACAGATAACCTTTGATTACAACACCTCGCGCCCCAAATAAGGTTGCAGTGCTTCTGGTATCAAAATCGTCCCGTCTGGTTGCTGGTAATTTTCCAAAACCGCAGCCATAGTACGTCCAATTGCTAAACCGGAACCGTTGAGGGTATGGACAAACTGTGTACCTTTTTTACCTGCTTCCTTAAAACGAATATCAGCTCGTCGTGCTTGGAAGTCTACAAAGTTAGAACAGCTAGAAATTTCGCGGTATTTGCCAGCCGAAGGTAGCCAAACTTCTAAATCGTAGGTTTTGGTGGAGGAAAATCCTAAATCTCCAGTACATAAATTTACTACTCGATAAGGTAGCTTTAATGCCTGTAAAATTGCTTCGGCATTACCCACCAATTTTTCTAGTTCGTCAAAGGATGTCTCAGGCTGGACAAATTTTACCAGTTCCACTTTGTTAAATTGATGCAGGCGAATTAACCCCCGCATATCGCGGCCATAACTACCAGCTTCCCGGCGAAAACAGGGAGTATAAGCACAGTGGTAAATCGGTAAGTCTTCAGCAGCGAGAATTTCCCCGCGATAGAGGTTTGTCACAGGTACTTCTGCTGTGGGAATTAACCACAAATCATCATCAGCACATTTAAAGCTTTCTTCGGCGAATTTCGGGAGTTGACCGGTTGCTGTCAGTGAGTCAGTGTTAACTAACAATGGCGGACTCACTTCTATATATCCTGCCTGAATTTGGCGATCGAGCATAAATTGAATTAATGCTCTTTCTAGTGCTGCACCAGCCCCAATTAAGCTAGTAAAGCGGCTTTGGGCAACTTTAACAGCACGCTCAAAATTGAGGATGCCTAGTTTTTCGCCGATTTCCCAGTGCGGCAGAATGTTGGGGTTTTGTGGAATATACTCGTCACCCCAACGGCGAACTTCAACGTTATTTTCCTCATCTTTGCCAACAGGTGTAGAGTCACTCGGTAAATTGGGTAAAGCGAGTATCAGTCTGTTAATTTCAGCTTTCAGTTCTTTTTCTTTTGGTTCCAGTTCACTCAACTGAGCTTTAATGGAGTTACCTTCATCACGCAAAGCTTGAATTTCTGGGTCTTGAGGATTAACACCAGATTTTATCTTTTGACCAACAAGTTTACCAATTTCGTTACTCCGAGCTTGGAGTTGACTGCGGTTCACCTCCAGTTCTCGTTGTTGCTTGTCTAACTCTAATATCGGCTGAATGTCATAATTACCGCTACGACCGTTCAACCGCTCTTGTACTAATTGGGGATTTTCCCGTATTTGCTTGATATCCAGCACAGATTTTTCTCAGTTTTTAGCCTAGAATCTTCTTGATCAATACAGTTAACATACAAAGATTCAGCATATATTAATTTTGGCTGACTAGAACTGGAAAAATCTATCAAATATCAAATTATGGAATGGTTGTAGAGATGTGCCGAGGTACATCTCTACTGAATATATATGATTTTTGATCAAGGATAAAGACCGCGATCGCTCAATGCCTGTGCTACTCTTCCTACACCCAAAGTATACGCTGCTAACCGCAGAGGCACTTGGCGAAGTTTGGACTGTTGAATTACTTGATGGTAGGCTTGCACCATCAAATGTTCCATTTCCCGGTTGACTCTTTCTTCATCCCAAAATAAGTAAGATAAACCTTGCACCCATTCCAAATAACTCACCACCACACCCCCAGCATTAGCCAAAATATCTGGTAGTACAGTTACACCCCGCGCTTCTAAAACTCGGTTGGCTTCTAGAGTTACAGGGCCGTTAGCTGCTTCGGCAATAATTTGCGCCTGTATTTGATGGACATTCTCTGCTGTAATTTGGTTTTCTAAAGCCGCCGGAATCAAGACATCGCAAGGTAAAGTTAGTAATTCAGCGTTGGTAATAACTGTAGCGTTGGGGAACCCAGCCAAATGGTGACGATTTTCGGCAGCGTAAGCTTTTAAAGCTGGAATATCCAACCCATCAGCCGCATATACCCCACCTGTAGCTGTAGAAACCGCTATGACTTTCGCGCCTGCTTGATGAAGTAGTTCAGCTGCTGCACCACCAACATTACCAAAACCTTGAATAACGACTCGTATTCCTGCTAAAGTTCTGCCTTGGTCTGCTAAAGCTTCCCGCACAATAATCATTGTGCCGCGTCCGGTGGCCTTGTCTCTACCAAGGGAACCACCTACAGATAGGGGTTTACCAGTCACAACCCCTGGGACAGCATGACCAACATTAACTGAATATGTATCCATCATCCAAGCCATTTCACGAGCAGAAGTACCCATATCTGGCGCGGGAATATCTAGGGAAGGGCCAATATCTTTAATTAGTTCGCTAGTGTAACGACGGGTAATGCGTTCTAACTCTCCCACACTATATTGTTGTGGATCAATGGCAATACCTCCCTTCGCACCACCATAAGGTATACCCAACAACGCACATTTCCAAGTCATCAACATAGCCAGTGCTGAGACTTCCCGCAGTGTGACCGCCGGATGATAACGAATTCCGCCTTTGTAGGGGCCTAAAATATCAGAGTGTTGTACCCGATGTCCTGCTAATACCCGTATTTCGCCATTATCTAGTTTCACAGGAATGGAAACTGTCACCACCTTGCGCGGGTGGCTGAGAATTTCTAGTACACCTTGGTCTAACCTTAATTCTTTCCCGGCTGCTTCTAAGTAGCTACAAGCTTGATCGAATGGGCATATATGGGCTGGCGTAGCAGCTTCCAGAGGCATTGTCGGTGTTGCAATCATAAAAGTTTCTCCTCATCGCGGTATCTTTGCGAACCGGATACATATATGCCTAGCTTATCCTCTATATTCAAAAAAGAATTATTTTCTGTAGTTTTTGTTACAATTTTGTTTTTTGTTAAAAAAAGCACAGTTCTCGTGAAATGTGCCTAATAAACAGTGAAGAATCAATATTTATACGTCAGGGATCAATTGAACAGAAAACTTCGTCAGTAAAACTTCCATGTAATCCATAGGGGATATGATGCTTGAGATGGAGGCGAGCGATCGCACCTTTTTCTATATCCTTGGCATCTAAAATTACTACATCGGTACGGTTATACGTAGCATCATAAACCAAAGCTAACAGCCACCCGTCATCTTCTGTTTCTGCACCGGGACGGGGAACAAAAATTGGTTCACCCATAAAACCACGGGGTGCTGCACTCCAAAGTTGTCTTTCGCCTGTTTCTAGGTCTAATTTTAAAATGGCTTGTAAAGGAGCATTCCCACTTGGTGTATGAGCCGCACCTGTATATAGATATCGATAAGCGCGTCCTACCTTCGCGGGATGGATAGTCGGGAACTCACAACAACGTGCTTCTATTAACTTTCGTTCTACTGTTCCATCATTGAGGTTAATATAAAATCGCCAAAGTTGTCCTGGTTTAAGTGCTTCAAAATTAACTTGGCGAAAATCGCTTGCTGGTTCTACCTCTGGTAATGAGTCATAACAAATCGAGTCAATAAAAATTTCATCACCCATACCAAAAGCATTTACATGATGGAAAATAAACCCTGATGTGGTTTCTAAAATTTTGACCTCTGCTTGTCCTGGCTGAGGAAAGCGCGGAATCACAATAATTTTAGTGGGTTGGTTTGGTTGTACTTTAATACATTCCCCTGCACCACGCATTCCCAAAGCGAAGGGTATGGGATTAAAAGCCACAGGATTTTGAAAGAAGATGCAGTAATGAGGCGTAATTACAAAATCGTGAATAAAACAAAACCCTGGAACGCTATGGGCGTGTTTTCTGATAACTTCTCCGGCAAGGTTTAACTCAAAAATTGTAATTGAAGTAGACAGTCCCGGTTTAATTGAAAAATTGACTAAGCAAGGTTGACCACCATCTTGTTCACAACTAGGGTCAATTCGAGGATGGGCGCTAAAGGCTTCACCTTCTGATAATGTACCCTTGAGATAATCTTTCCCTAATGTTTCTAAGGTGTCAGGGTCGAGGCGATAGGGTTCAGCGGCTTCCCACAAGGCTAGGAGTTTATCACCTAAATAAATAACGTTGGTGTTAGCAATATGTTTAATTTTAAAGTCGAAGATATTAGCCAGCCAACCACCGGGTTTTTGGGTACCAAATACACCGCGATAAAGAATTTTTCTGGCTTTTTGTTCTGCTAAATAACCTTCGGTGCGGACAAAGCGGTTGCGAAAATGAGCGCGGCCGTTAGTAAAGGTGATGCGGCTAATCATCCCATCGCCATCAAAAGGATGATGAATACGTTGTCCGTTGATATCAAGTAAACCAGGGCCGTTTCTAAACAGTGTACCTTCTAGTTCTGAAGGGATTTGTCCTTCTATATTATCAATCCAATAGTCATATTCTTGGGTGAGAGATTCATATCCTCCTTGCCAATCTTCACGGGTGTAGGATTTTTCTAAAGTTGGTGTTTGTTGGTTTGTTAAATTCTGCATGGTTTGATTGATTTCGCACAGAGACACAGAGAAGCAAAGATTAAGAGGATATTTGAACAGTCCTCTTGTGATTAGCAAAACATTTTAGATACTCATAAATCTCCCTTCAAAAGTGAGACTTTGATGTCTGCAAAAAGGGATATCAATAAGTTTGTAAAATCAAAGTACAGTTGTTTTCAAATCCATCAAGGTTTATTTATGTCTTTGCTGGTTTGATGAAAATCACTTTATTCAATAACTTTTGATTCTTCTTCTTGAAGTATTAAATTTTGAATGAATGGTTCGCTGCTAGTTGGTAAGCTTTGGGGTTGGGTGTCATCTTTTGGTAGCCAATTGAGAAATACCAGTGGTAATAAGGTGCTGAGATTGGTGATAGTTACCAAAATCCACAGTGAGTCAAAGTTACTCTCGGTAATACCTAGCCAGTGCATAATGATGGCTCCAAATTCATAAGAGACCATACCAGCTAAGTTAAATACAGACATTAATAAGGCAAATAAGGTGGCTTCTACTCCAGGGGGGCAAAGTCTGGCGGCTAATACCAAAACTGGCATATAGGCAATTTGTCCCATCACAGTGAGGATGAGGCTGTCTCCCAAACTAAACCAGTGGTCATCTATACCTAAAGTCCGGTTGGTGTGAGTTACCAACAGCAACATTGTCATACCTAAAGCTGCTGAAATTACGGTACTCCAACCAAATATGAGCCGGAATGAAACACTTTTGAGAAAGCGTTGAAAAATCCAAATGCCTAATAAAGAGGCGAGACTTGTAACTAGGCGGACTCTGCCTAAAAATTCTGGTTCAAAGTGGAGTTCGTTGGTACTGAAGTAGAAAAAAGCTGATTCGGCGGTTGGAGTAGCTTGCAAAATAAAGACGAAAGCTGCTGGTAGCCAAATTGTTTTTTGGCTGACTGCTTGGCGTAGTTGTTTAAGTTGATGTTTAATACTTAGGTCTTGAGTGTTACTAGTATCGTTAGTTTCTTGATTAATGGGAGACTCAGCAATAAACCAAGCAGCCACAGACACAATTAACGGAAAAGAAGCGGTAATAAAGAATACTGTGCGGGTGGTGAAATGTTCGAGCAAGATACCACTAAAGTATGCTGTGACTAAACCCCCAACAGCCGATGCACCCCAACATAAAGATTGTAGTGAGCCTGCATCTGCTTGGGATTCGACTCTGGCTCGTTCGACAACCAGGGAATCGACTATGACATCACTGACTGCTACAGCCAGGGAACTGAGGGCGATCGCAGCTGTTGCCGCCCAGCTACTATGAACTATTGTGGCCATACTCACCCAAGCAATAGCACCCAATATCCCAGACAATACTAAATATGGGCGGCGACGATAACCAAAAATCGGCAAGCCATCAGACATAAAGCCAAATAGCGGCTTAATCATCCAAGGTAAGGCAACAACACCAAATAATGCTGATACCTGCGCTGGACTCAGCATTAATTCATCCTTGAGGAAAAAGCTAACAGCTAAACGCGCCAGTCCTAAAATCCCTTGGACAAAGTAAACGCTAAGAATAGCAATTAACTCGGCACTGGGTTCATGGCCGAAGAAGATTTTTTCAGTTATCGAGTCTTTGACCTTGGACAAGCCAGACGAGTCAATGAGCATTTGATAAATATTTTTTAAGTTTTGTCTACTTTTCTATAATATCGATTTCTTATGAAGTGTGAAATCTGAAGTATGAAGTGTGAAATGAAATCTTTTAGCCTCCTGTCTCTTGCCTCCGGTTGGTGAGCGTAGCCGAACCACTGCCTTCTGCCTCCAAAACTGCGATCGCTTTTGGTGGTACAGATGTAAAGCGAATTGTCACCAGATGTTCGTCAAGGTCAGATTTTTTCATGACTTTGGCATAGATAAATTCTTCTGTGGTGAGTTCGGTATTAAGTAATTTCAGTTTCAGGTTATTTAAGACTTCTAAGGAATTGAGCGATCGCATCTGTGCAATCTTTTCGGAAAGGCTAATCAATTCCCCCGTAAATGCTGTGCCAACTGCTTGTTTGCCTTGCAAAATTGTATACTCTACTAAAACTGGCTGCTTGAGAGTGACCATCCCTTCATCTTCTTGGGGCAGAAACAAATTATATTGCCCACCAACACCACGAACTTCGTAAATAGTGATTGCTTCTCTGATGCCTTTAGGCTGGATTTGCATTTGGCTGCCAATGTTTAGTTCAATTTCGGCATCTTTGAGGGTATTTTCTGAAATTAAAACTTGTCCCCCTACGGTATAAGTTTCTATACGGGCAGCTAAGTTAACATGGCTACCGATAACTGTATATTGAGCGCGTTTTTGGGAACCGATATTACCTGCAACAACTTCACCTGTATTAATTCCGATACCCATTTCCAGAATCGGGAGATTCATTTTTTTATTATGTTCATTGACTTGCTCCATTGCTAATTGCATGGCAATAGCACAAGCGATCGCTCTTTGAGAATCATCAGGACGATTCACAGGCGCACCAAACATCACAAAGATACCGTCACCCATAAACTCATTAATCGTACCTTTATATTGATTAATCACCTCGGTCATAGTTCCTAAGTAAAAATTCAGAATTGTTACAACTTCTTCAGGTAACAATTGTTCTGACATAGCAGAAAAGCCACGTAAGTCAGAAAATAGCAGTGTGACTTTGCGGCGATCGCCACCGATGGTTAAGCCGGTAGGATTTTCCAGTAAATTAGCCACTACCTCATCAGTCAGGTAGCGCCCAAAGGTTTTCCGCATTCCATTGGCGGTTTCTGCAATGTAGTAGGTAACTGCGATCGCTGAACCAGCTAATGCTAAAAATGGCGGTACAACCGGAATCCACCAACCAGCTAAAAAAGCGACAAAACTCGTACCGACTAAAGTACCAGTAGTTAACACCACATTAATAGGTAAGCGGATTTTTTGATGACTGCTGTGGCGTTGTACCCAACATAAAGTTGCACCTGCGATCGACCAACTCAAAATCCACAAATATTCTAAAGGCTCAGGGAAACTTTGAATTTGTGGACGACCATCAAGAGCTGCACTCAAAATTTGACTAATTAAATTTGCATGAATCGTCACACCAGCCATACGCTCTGGTATGGCAAACACAGTACTACTATATGGCGTATAAAATAAATCTTTTAAACTTTCAGCAGTTGCGCCAATTAGTACCACTTTATCCCGCAGCAAATCGGCTGGAATCTGATTGGTTTGGATTTGAGTTAAAGAAATTCTCGGAAACTTCTGTATTCGTCCTCGATAGTTGAGCAACACTTGATAACTGCCAGCATTTGCCCGAATATAACTGCCATCATTAGCTTCAAAAATAGGAAAAATACCTTTACCTAACTGTAAATAGTTTGGGTTATGGGCTGATGGTTGCTCGGTAATCCCTTCAGGCTTTAAATATAACAAAGCCAGTTTCAGAGCAAAGCTTTCTAAAACTTCGTCATTTTTTAAATTAACGTAGAGCAATCCGCGTCTAATTCTGCCATCAATATCTATCGGTAAATCATTTGACCCAATTTGATGCTGTTGCTTCAATACAGGCGACGCATTCACAGCAGAACTATCAATAGTATCAGAAACTTTTTGGACTCCAATAATATTAGGTGTCGATTTAAATACTTTAACTAAATCTTGATGACCAGGATTAACTGGTAAATCACGATAAATATCTAAACCAATCGCCCTGGGTTTTTGTTGCTTGATTTTCTCTAACACACTAGCCAAAGCAGCATCAGTCATTGGCCATTGTGTTTGCCGACGGATATCTGCTTCATTAATATCGACAATCACAATGCGGCTATCAAATGGTTCTGAAGGACGCATTTGGAAAAAATTATCCAAAGCTACTAATTCTAATAGTTGCAACCAGCCCATCAACCTTAAGCCAATCACTAAGGCTGTCATGCTGGGAACAGCAAATAGAACACCCCGCCATTGCCAAATTCGCGGCTTAAGTTTTGACCACATCATAATTTTAGGTACTGGGTATAGCAAATTCGTATTTCATTCAATTCGCACGTCCCAGTTACCTATCCGTATTCTTTGTTACCTATTTACTGATCAAATAGAATGCAGGAGTCAGAATTCATTCTGTGTGCAACCTTAGATAAACTACCAACTTGAAAATTTGGGTGTCTTAAATTAGTAGCAGTTCTTCCTCACTAGTTGCTTCTGGATTCTGAATTATGACTACTTAATTCTTCTTTAGTCACTCTTACATCACTCAACAAATTGCTCAGAAGCCAGTGCATTTAAATTCACTGATTTCAATAATGTCCACCAATCAATTCTGGCTCGGATATTTTTCGGATCACTGCGGCGTAACTGTGCTGAAGTCGCTAGTGCTTCATACCAAATCCCAGCTTCAGCGTAAAGGCTAGGTAATTTGCGAGGTTGCGCCTTGGCTAAGGCTGCTGATAATGAAGCTTCTGCTTCAGTGCGTTCTACCCAACCATCTACCCAAGGATTTGTGCTGGCATCTTGAGCGTTGCACACAACAGTAAAATACCAATGGTATGTTTTTCCTACTGCCAATTCTGGGGCAGTCTTAGGTAAGTTAAAACTGATAATTCCAGGTTTATTTGGCAGCTTCAAGGTTGTTTCGTAAACAGAGTTCTCATCTTTATCAGTTAAAAGCACAAACTTGGCTGTTTTGACTGAAGATTCGGGTACAAACACAAAAAATGTTGGACGTTCAGCTAATGTCAAACCTAGTTTATTTGGAGGTAAGAGCGGGACTATTTGTTTCTTGCCTTTTAAACAACTAGAACCGCGAGTTGAACCACCAGAACTTGCAGGTGGATCTCCGCGCTTTGGTGGCTTAAATGCTTGGCTAATTTGCCATCCTTGCTTTTTCGAGAAAGATTCAGCCTTTACCTGTGCTGTGAAGTTATCTATTGGCAGAACATCTACGCACAGTATGGACAAGACGGCAAAATATACGGATGACTTAATCCATTTCATATTGATGATATTGCTTTAGTTTGAGATTTACCAAAACTGATAAATTTTTTCGTACTGGCTTGTTCCAGTAATTCAGGCATACCTTGGCAGTCAGCTAAATTTAAGTTTTCCCAAAAATTACCTCAGAGTTTGCACTCACCAAAAATTACTGTCATGAATTTGTATAAATAAATACATAAAAAATTTATAATAAACAAGAAATTTGGCATCTTTACTGTTGACGATCGCATTTTTAACGCTGACTATTGACTATTCACTTTTGACGATTAACCAATGATTAAAATCGCAGTTATTGGGGTTGGGCGTTGGGGAGTACATTTACTGCGGAATTTTTTAGCACATCCCCAAGTAAGTGTGGTAGCAGTATTAGATCCTCATGCTGAAAGATTAACAGCAGTCAAACAGCAATTTAATTTGGATGAGAATGTATTATTAACAACTCAATGGTCTGCTTTGCAGGAAATATCAGATTTAGCCGCAGTTGCGATCGCCACACCAGCCACAACTCACTATCATTTAATCAAAGATGCTCTCCAGCAGGGATACCATGTTTTAGCTGAAAAGCCTTTAACTTTAGACCCCAAGGAATCTGAGGAACTGTGCTATTTAGCAGAGTTACAAAAGTTAATCTTGATGGTTGACCATACTTATTTATTTCACCCAGCCGTTACAGCGGGAAAAGCGGTAGTGGAGGCGAATAAATTGGGTGAATTACGTTATGGTTATGCTTCTCGCACCCACTTGGGGCCAGTCCGCCAAGATGTTGATGCGCTGTGGGACTTAGCAATTCATGATATTGCGATTTTTAACAATTGGCTGGGACAAGTACCTGTAAAAGTGCAAGCAACAGGGACAGTTTGGTTACAAACAGCAGAAAACTCACCATCTGATTTGGCAGATTTAGTTTGGGTAACGCTGACCTACCCGAATAACTTTCAAGCATACATACATTTGTGCTGGCTAAACCCTGATAAACAAAGGCGTTTGGCTGTAGTGGGTAGTCTGGGTAGTTTAATTTTTGATGAAATGTCACCGAATGCCTTATTGACTTTATTACATGGTGAATTTGAACGCCAAGGAAATCTTTTTATTCCGGTGAATCAAAGCCGAGAAGTGATTGAACTAAATCCAGGTGAACCTTTACAACAAGTGTGCGATCGCTTTATTCAATCTATAATCCAGGATCAACCGCCGCTTGTGTCATCAGGTTGGGTAGGTACAAACTTAGTCAAAATTCTGGCAGCTTTAACTACATCTCTCACTCAAGGTGGAAAACCTGTTTTTTTAACCGATATTTAAAATTTTCTGAAAATCTCTCTACTCAGATCCCCGACTTTTTGAGGTAGTTGGGGATCTTGATTTTTCAAGAAAGTTTTAGGACTGCTATAGATTGAATATATATGAACATAAATTTTCAAATGACTATTTACTTTTACAAAGTTTGGCAGCCTTACGGCTGTTTTTCTAACTTTTCCTCCCATCCCATCCAAATCCAAGGTACTTATTGGTCAACAGTTGAGCATTATTATCAAGCCCAAAAGTTTGTAGGTAGCAAAGATGCAGCAATTATACCTGTGATTCATGCTGCTGCCACACCAGAAGAAGCCGCAGCCTTGGGGCGTTGTAGTTCCAGGACAGTACGTTTAGATTGGGATTTGGTGAAAACTCAAGTTATGCGGGAAGCAGTACTCAAAAAATTTCTTACCCATAATGATATTCGAGAAGTTTTACTAGCCACAGGCGATGAGACGATTGTGGAAAATTCTCCTACTGACTATTTTTGGGGTTGTGGTCAAGATAAAACTGGTCATAACCATCTAGGTAAAATTCTGATGAACGTACGCGAAGAAATTCGTCACTTACGCCTTTACACCGTAATTACCAGGGATTGTCGCCAAGATTAGATACACATAAAAGTATCGGAGTACTGAAAGGGGGAATGCTGACATTCCCTAAATCAACAAAATTGAGAGACTATTTCACTAAATTTACTTAATTGAGACGATTAAAAATTAAAAAATTATAAAAAAAATTAGATTCATCGAGACAATTTTGGAATTGCTTGATTTACATAATCCTACCGAATACATCATTTTGTAGTAGGTATAAAATTAGTTGACAATTAATATTTTCTCGTTGTTATTAAAAGTCAAAGATAGAAATGGCGGCTCTGGGTATAGCAGCACTTTTCTAACATAGTTTAATTATTTTTTATAGGTTTAGTAGGCAATGGAATATACTGATAACCCAAGCGGTTCGCAGCCTCCCTTTGGTCAAGAGGGTTTATTACACCGGATAATTAACCGGATTAGGCGATCGCTGGAACTGGCAGATATTTTAACAGCTACCGTTGCCGAAATCCGTTTGTTTTTGGCTACAGACCGAGTGATGATATATCGGTTTGATGCTGATGGTAGTGGTGAAGTTATTGCTGAATCTCTGACTGATCAAGTACTACCATCCTTAATTGGGTTGCACTTTCCATCTGCCGATATTCCTCTGGAAAGTAGAAAAATGCTGTTATCAGGACAGCCACGGATAATTGTGGATGTATCGAAGGGCAAATTAGGGTTATCTTTGCCAGCGCCCACAGCTAAAGAAGAACTTCTAGAAAGCGAAAATATCTACGATCAAAAAGTAGACCCCTGTCACATTCAATATTTAACAGCAATGGGGGTGCAGTCTTCGCTAGTGGTGCCAATTTTACATAGCGAAGTTCAAGGTGATTCTCTCAAACCAATGCTTTGGGGGCTATTGGTAGCACACCACAGTCAACCACGAGAAATTGCGCCAGCAGAACTGATTCTAGTCCAGCAAGTTGTTGATCAAGTAGCGATCGCTATTGCTCAAAGTAATCTTTATAGCCAAACTTTAGCAAGACAAAAGCGAGAAGAGACGATTAATCGTGTTACGACCCTACTGCATCAATTACCAAAACTAGAATTACAGTCTGCTTTGGAAGAAACGATCACAGCCTTAGATGGTATAGGTGGCCGCCTTTACATTGAACCAACCACAGAAGTTTACACCTTTGGCGAACAACCAACAATTCCATTCGAGTTAGAAACTAGCATCATCGAACAACATCCTGTTTGGCAAAAATGGATGGATGAATGCAAACAAGGTCAAATTTGGATGACCACCAATCTTTACCATGAAGCACATTTGCGTGTTTTGGTATTTGCGTTTCAGTTAACCCAAATTCGGGGTATGTTAGTCATACCTCTGCATTATCGCCAAAAATTCATTGGTGTGTTGAGTGTGTTTCGCCCAGAATTCAACACCGAAATCTTGTGGGCTGGACGACGCGAACAAAATCCCCAACAACAATTACCACAAATTTCTTTTGATGTGTGGCGAGAAGAAAAAAAAGGACAAGCGATCGCTTGGACAGATGAAGAAATTTCTCTTGCTCAGGCTTTGTCTCATAGCTTTTCGATTGCTATTCAGCAACAACAAATGTACCAAGAAGTACAAACACTCAATGCCAATTTAGAACTGTGGGTACAAGAGAAAACGGCGGAATTAGAAAAATCCTTATTGTTTACTAAGGTAATTAAACAAGTTTCTGAACAAATTCGCCGTTCATTAGATTTGAAAACTACTTTACAAACTATTGTTCATGAAGTCCGTTCACTGCTTAATTCTGACAGGGTTCTGATTTATCAAAAAACTGATGAATCTGAGGGTCAGGTAATTGTTGAAGAAATCAACGGATCTTGGTTATCAACTTTGGGAATTCCCACACCAGCAGGCTGTATCCCCGATGAATCAACAGTTTTATTATCACAAGGTAAAGTTAAAGCTATTAATAATGTCAATACAGCTTCTATAAGTGATTGTCACCGAGATTTTTTACAGAGTATACAAGTACAAGCTAATTTAGTTGTTCCCATCAATATTGGTTTGCAACTTTGGGGTTTGCTGATTGTGCATCAGTGTGCCAAGTCCAGAGATTGGCAAGATACAGAAATAAATTTACTACAACAGTTGGCAGATCAAGCTGCGATCGCAATTCAGCAAGCTCAACTTTATGAACAAAGTTGTCTATCTGAAGCCGAAGCCAGAGCAAAAGCTACACAATTAGAACAAACTTTACTAGAACTGCAAGCAGCACAAACGCAATTAATTCAAACTGAAAAAATGTCCAGTTTGGGTCAGCTAGTAGCAGGTGTAGCCCACGAAATTAACAACCCAGTTAACTTTATCTACGGTAACTTACACTATGCAAATCGGTATACTCAAGACTTGTTAAAAATGATCGAGCTTTATCAACTGCACTATCCTCAACCTCATGCTGAGATTATTTCCACTGCTAGAAGCATTGACTTAGAATTTTTGGCGGATGATTTACCAAAAATGATTTCTTCCATGCAAGTTGGAGCCGATCGCATTCGTTCTATTGTCTTATCTTTACGCAACTTTTCCCGCTTAGATGAAGCCGAAAATAAACCAGTTGACTTACATGAAGGTATAGATAATACTTTATTAATTTTGCAACATCGTCTGAAATCAACTACTAATTTTACAGGCATTGATGTTCTTAAAGATTATGGTGATTTACCATTGATAGAATGTTATGCAGGACAAATCAATCAAGTCTTTATGAACATTCTGACAAATGCTATTGATGTCTTGGAGAATCAAGGAGATTTAGCCCAGGAAAAATTTCAGCTTCCTAAGCCAAAGATTTCAATTTCTACTAGACTAGCTAATGACACATCACGCATATTAATTCGCATCGCAGATAATGGGCCAGGAATGACAGAAGATGTCAGAAAACGCATTTTTGATCCATTTTTCACCACCAAAGCAGTAGGTAAAGGTACAGGTTTGGGCTTGGCAATTAGTTACCAAATTATTGTTGAAAAACATGGTGGAATGATGGATTGTATTTCTGAAATAGGTAAAGGAACAGAGTTTTGGATTGAGATTCCAATTCGATTGTTGCATCATATCAATAATAGAGAAAAGCAGGCTGTAGAATAGACCTAGAGATGGATTTACAATAGCTGATGAGTTTTTACTTTTCTCCATAAAGTGTAATAACAATAAAAATATTCTTAACATTTGTGTTATTTTGAAAACAAAAAATCACAAGTCATTTTATTCGGGTCAACCCAATATTTATCAGTAATGACTTCTGACTGTTCAGCTAGATATTCTCCTGTTCAAAGTAAAGTTTAATTGCATAAATATCCATACTAATCTACTGAATGTTACTCTAATAAATAAAGCTAATTAGGCTTTCCTGGCAGATAAAACAGCTAGATTGCAATAAAAGAAGAGGTAAAACGCTGTTGAATTTATGTCTGTCTCGTACAAACCCAACAACACCCAACGCGATCGCTGATATTTCCTCAAATATTGAAAATCAGGGGGCGCTGTAAACTGGTTTTCATTGCTTGTTTTAAGTGGTGAAAGACGTTGCATCCCTGTCTAGAAGAAACAAGAGGAGGAAATAATCTTAGCTAGTAGATGCTTGGGTGTTGTTGTATTTAGGTAAATCAGTGTAAGCTAGTAGCCAGCTAATTGCAGTAAAATGTAGAATCCAGAATTCAGCAGTAAGTTATTGAGTGGGGGTTGTGCAACTTCTTCAGATTCATAACTTCTGTAAGCTCAAATGGCAATTCGCCTAGCAAATTCTGAATTCTATGGAAATAAACAGTTAAATAATTCAAATAGCGCCTTATGTCAATTATTGCGCTCAGAGCATGGTATCTTCAAGATTACGAACCGATTGCACAACTGGAAAAACGCCCAGCAGATATTCGTCTCAGTAAAAAAAGTCTACTGCGTTCGGCTTTGCGAGCAGACTTTTTAGAAGATAGTGATGACGTGAAAAAATCTGTGTGGTTTGAGCGTTATTTAGAAGGGGAAAATATTGAATTTTATATTGAAGGTAGCGGTGGTTATTGTGTAGCTAATATTGACTTGATTAGTCATGAAATTTATTTCACCAAACAAGCATTGTTAGCGCAATTAGATCCAACCATTTTTTTCTGCTATCAAACTGAGTATAGTGCAGCCAGTGAAGCCTTGCGCGAGGGATTGCAAAAAAGCTTGGAAATTTTGAATCTGCGATCGCGTCTACCTTTAACATTAGTAGAATCCTATAGACCGAGTGATGGCATTCTGCGCTTAAATAAAGCCATGATGCGAAAAATCCGCAAGAGTTTATTGTTTATAGCCGACACTACAGCCATCGCCAGCATTGATAGCCAAGAAAATCAGCAATTAATTCCTAGTCCCAATGTTTGCGTAGAAATTGGCTATGCAATTCAAAGTAAACGCTCTGAGCAAATTTTGTTAGCACACATGCAGCGCCCAGATTTAGAAGGTAAAATTCCTTTTGATTTACCAACACAACAAATTCTGCAATTCAAAAATAGTACCGAACTCAATAAAATTATTATTAAAGCCTTAGAAGTTCAGTTAGCAAGATTTAAGTTATTTTACTAAAACGCCCATGTGGTTTTAACATAAATGCCATATCAGGGCCAGTCGGCACAATTCCACCAGGGTTAAGCGGGAAAAGATTGCCATAATAGTCTTGCTTGACACTTTCTAAATCACAAGTTCCAGCCACACCTGGTAACTGATATAAGTCGCGTAAGTAGCCTCCCAAATTGGGATAGTCTTGAATGCGGTGGCGGTTACACTTAAACAATCCATAGTACACAATGTCAAAGCGAAATAGCGTTGTAAACAAACGTACATCCGCTAAAGTGACATTGTTACCACAAAGATATCGGCTATTATTCAACGCTGCATCAATTTCATCCAATGTATCGAATAATTGATCACAAGCTTGGTTGTATGCAGCTTGAGTTTGAGCAAAACCACAGCGATAAACGCCATTATTAATATTTGTGTAAATCTTTTGATTCCACCAGTCAATTTTTTCTTTGAGTTCGTCTGGGTAGAGATTGAGTGTGGGATTTGTCGCCAACTGATTAAATTCTGAGTTCAGAATGACTATAATTTCCGCACTTTCGTTATTGACAATGGTTTTGGTTTGTTTGTCCCATAAAACTGGAACTGTACAGCGCCCAGTGTAACCAGGTAGGGCAAGCTGATACAATTGGGCGAGAGTTTGACAACCTTCATCTTCGCTCGTAAATACCCAACCCCCAGACTCCGCCGAAGGTTCAACTGTTACGACTGAGATCACATCTTCCAACCCTTTGAGCGCCCTGACAACTAGTGTGCGATGCGCCCAAGGACAACCCAAGCCAACATAAAGTTTATAACGTCCTGCTGCTGGTTGGTAAATGTTACCTTCAGCTTGACTCACAACACTTCTAAACTGACTGTCGGGACGAATATATTCCCCTGATTGACTGCGGGGGGCGAGTCGGGACATCATAATATGCCAAAGAGTCGTCCAGACAAACTTACCTAAACCAATAATGAGCTTTGGCGGTAGAGATTTGCCTTTTTTCTTAATTTTGGTGTCAGTCATAGTTGAGTAGAAACCGATGTCTAGGACAAGCTACTAATTGCGTCTACGCATTTATGCTCAATTACAACTCTAACGCTCTTTCTCTTCTCTGAGCCTTTGTGTGAGGTTTTTACTCCTCTACACTAAAATCTACCTTATCGTAAATATCCCCCAGCAAAACCTGACAAGGAATAGAAGATAAATTCAACAGCAGATTTGCATCTTCATATTCAGAAAATATCCACTTATTATTATCGGTTTTGTAATACTGCTCAACGTGGATTTTATATTGGTCAATCAGAATATATTCTTGAAAACTAGGAATTGTCCGATAAGCAGCAAACTTTTCGTCGCGGTCATAACTTTTAGTAGATTTTGATAACACCTCAGCAATAAACACTGGGTTAATTAAAGTATCCCTTCTTCCTTCTTGATATTCCAAAGGAGTTTTCACTACCGATACATCAGGATAAGTAAGGATACGTTTCTGAGGTATCCATATACGCTGGTCACTAGAATACACTTCGTAATGCAGACGCTTGATAGCGTAAAGGATTGCGGCATACAAATTACCAGCAAGTTTATTATGATTTGGTGTTCCACCTGGCATAAGAATAATTTGCCCGTCAATATATTCGTGCTTTTCCTCTGAATTAACCTCAAATTCTAAATATTCTTCAGGCGAATAGTAGCGTTGTTCTTGTAACTGCATAACTACGAAAATAATGAGTAATTAACCGCAGATAAACACAAATAATTTATCTGGGTATATTTATTGTTTATTTTAAGTTAACTCAACTCAACACTTGCTCGGCTTCAATAGCATTAATTTGGTCAATAACATTCCAAACTTCTTGTAACATTGGCTCTAAACCAGTACGAGTGACCGCAGAAATCAAGAAAACTGGAGCATAAGCAAGGTGATTTAATTGAGTAGCCAACGCATCTAGATCAACTTCTTCTCTATCAACTGCGTCAATTTTATTCAGTGCTAAAATTTGCGGACGCTCTGCTAAACCGCGTCCATAAGCTTGCAATTCTTGTTGAATAGTATTGTAATCTCTGATGACATCATCACTAGTTGCGTCAATTAAATGCAATAGTACCCTTGTGCGTTCAATGTGACGTAAAAAATCATGTCCCAAACCTGCACCTTGGGCTGCACCTTCAATTAGTCCAGGAATGTCAGCAAAAACTGTACCATCACCCGTGGGTTTCCGCACGACACCCAAATTTGGTATCAGAGTGGTGAAAGGATAATCAGCAATTTTGGGTCTAGCTGCTGATAATGAGGAAATCAAAGTCGATTTACCAGCATTTGGTAAACCAATAATTCCAACTTCTGCTAATAGTTTTAACTCCAAACGGAGAGACTTTTTTTCTCCTTCTAAACCAGGGAGGGCGTATTCTGGGGCGCGGTTGCGGTTACTTAAAAAATGTTGATTGCCTAGTCCACCTTTACCGCCTTCAGCAATAATTAAAGTTTGTTCTGGTGCAATTAAATCGCCGATGATTTCATCAGTTTCCGCATCATAAATCACTGTACCGCAGGGAACTTCGATGATTAAATCTTTCCCGGATGCGCCAGTACGGTTATTAGGGCCGCCTCGACCACCATTTTCTGCCTTAAATAGATGGTTATATCTAAAGTCCAGGAGGGTTTGGAGGTTTTCTACGGACTGGAATATCACAGAACCGCCGCGTCCGCCATTTCCACCAGAGGGGCCGCCAGCCGGCACATATTTTTCTCTGCGGAAAGCGACAATACCATCGCCACCTTTACCTGCTTCAACTTCAATTGCTACTTGATCAATGAATTGCATATTTCTACAGTGCTGAGTTGTGAGTTCTAAATTATAAGTTTTTTAATCAATGCTTTATCTTTATTCTCTACTTTTAACTCAACACTCAGCACTCAGCACTCAAATATATGGCGTAACATCCTCGCCGCATTCATCTGCTAAATAGGAGAGGGAGCGGAAACGTAAACCAACTAGTTGTTCATAAAGTGGATTAATCTTACACAAGGGTGGAATGTGGACAATTTTACGCCCAAATAAGGTGACATCTCGTTCAAAAGGACATTGAGAGGGAATCATTTTACATAAAAAGCGGGCAACTCTGGGGTCTTGAACATCTAGCCCATCTAACCAGTCGCGTAGTGAGTCGAGTGGTAAGTGGGGTGGCGCTTTGGATGAGACTAGCGGATCTTGAATTTCTAAGGTATGGCGCAAGGCCTCAATAATATCTTCTGGTAGTTCTAAAACTTGGCAAAATTGATGTAATACTTGATCTTCGCTAGGAGAATATGTACCATCAGCGATCGCTACCATCACTGCTGTACGTAAAAAATTTTCGGCTGCTGGTGTACCTTTACCCAAGGCGGCGGCTAAGTCTTCTGGTGTAATTACCTCTAAAGACTCCCATTTTAGGCTCGGTGCTAATTCTTCTTTGGTCAGACTTGCAATAAACTGCTGTTCATGGTCATCAAAGTTGCCATCTGCCCAAGCAATGGTTAGCAGCCCACGCAACCAAGCGGCTATTTGTTCACTACTGTATGGGGATTGTACAACACTAGTCATACATTTACTCCTCAAGCTTCTTTCAGTGATTACTAGGCTAACTTGAAGGTAACTGATTGCACAGTTAACTCACAGGCTTTTAAGATTTGCTGTTTTGTTAACTACAAGTAAAGTGCGATCGCTTCCTGATCACATTGCAAGTTAAACTACTCTTAAAATAATCTTGAGAATTTTTATACTTAAATTTGTAATAGGATAATTAATCTAGGTAGGGGAGGTACTGGGCAATTGTTAACTTGTGACTTTTGAATACTGCTCACAGCACACTCAAATAGTCAAGTATTAAACATAGACTATTGAGAATAGATATCAAATATGTAGAAATTCATCAATTAGGTCAGCAGACACCCACCTCAAACAGCATCAGCAAGGGTTGTTCAACAATATTCCCAAAACAGCCCTAAATGATTTATCAACATCTCTCTACCTTGTCTACCCTCTCCTCCCTTGTCTCCCTTGTCCACATATCAAACATGACTGCTATATATAGCCGAACACATAATTAGCAAAGGTATCAGCTATGTTTTATTTTGGGATTGAGCATGAAGTCGCGTTCTTAAACCAAGAAGGTAAATTTGCCGATTTTACCCACACTAAATTTGCCGATTTTGCTCAAATTGTTGAAAAATTACCCATATACCCTAATGATTATCCTCAACTACGTGTAGGAGATGCTGGAATTAAAAAGAAAAGATGGTACATTGAAGGGTTTGAAAGATTTGCTGATTCTGATCAACCAATAGATTGTTTAGCCAAAGGTATTGAAATTAGAACCACCATACATACTGATATTCAAGGTGCGGTGAATGAATTATCAGAAAGTTTTCGGTTACTGCAAGAATTAGCAGTTAGCTTTGGTTACACACCAGTTTTAGCTAGTTTTAACCCTTACAAAACAGCTTTTGAACCCCAACCCCCATTAAACGATTTTGAAATCAAACAACTACAAGCTTATCCTGACGAGCAAACTGCTAATATTTACATGGTCAGTTACGGGCCAGATTTAAATATTTCTGTAGCAGATATGTCTACAGAAAAGTTAATTGATATTGGTCAAAAGTTAACTTATTACAGTCCTTATATCGTCCCTTTTACTTATAGTTCACCTTTTTACAATGGTAGTTTGTGGGAAGGATTATCAGTCAGAACTTTTATTAGAACAGGTAAACGTTCAGCAACACTGGTTTTCGTGGAAAAACCAGAACAATTAATTCCTAGCATCCCATCATTAACCAAAGTTGCTCGTATTCCAGCAGAAATTGGACGTATAGAATTTAAAGCGTTTGATAGTTGTGATGATTTTAATATTTATGCAGCTTTATTGGCATTATTAAAAGGTTTGATATTAGATGAAACTCTACAGGGGAGATTAACTGTACCTGATGCAGCTTTGCACCAGCTTTCGGCTAGGGAAGGTTTTGATAATGAAGAGATTTTTGCTAATGCCACAAAAATTCTACAAGCATCCGAGGTTGCTTTGAATGATGACCCAGATGTTAAATTGCTCACCCCATTAAAAATAATGCTAGAACAGCGAAAAAGTAAATCCCACGAATTAATTGAGAAGTTTCACAAGCTAGGTTCAATAGAAGAAGTACTACGACAAACTTATTGAGATTGAAAAATTAGTAAATGGATGATTCATATTTGATGAATACGCCCAGATCCCCGACTTCTAAAAGAAGTCGGGGATCTAATACTCACTACGACAAAGGTGTTAACCAATAAGTAATTCCTTGAATAACTTGATTTTTAAAACCCAACTTTGGCAAATCTTCTGCTGATACACCAAGATAAGTCCAGTGCGGTACATCTTTAACTACAGTTTGAAACCAGCCATTTTGATTCAGAATTTGCCTTTGTTTTGCATTAGATACACCTAAATCAATTGCTAACCCCCAAAGATGCTGAGATGTTCCAGGTGGTGCAACTACGCCTAGAATTGCTGTTTCTTTACCTTCTTTGACTTTTTCTAAAGTTTTATTATTGGCATATTTATGCCAAAATCTTAAATTTGTGGCGTAACTACGCAGACAATCACTCGCACCATAGCCTGATTTAAGAGGAATATTAAACTGTAATCTAGCTTTATTTAAAGCATCGGCTGCTGATTTTTGTAAATAACAATCTTTTGTATCAACAACTCTTTCTAGTGTTAATTGTGACTGAAATTCTTGAGTATCAACTTCATTATCAAAAATTAACTTTGGCGGTAATTTTACATTACTAGTTGAATTGATAAATGCCGCCCCGTAGGAACGGAGTAAAGTATATTCATAAGTTTCTGGTGCGGGCATTACCTTTAAGCTTTGCATAATTGCAGCCACAAAATTTTCTTGTGGGCTTAATGGTTCATTAGCAACAGGTTGGGATAGGTTTGGTTCTTGGGCATTAGCACTACAGCCAGATACAGATGCAACTAAGCATTGATTTTCAGACTGTAAATTATTAACTGATTGATGGCGTTGCAGACTGTTACTAGCTACCAATGCCAAACAAATAAAAATAGCAGTCAAGATAAATTTTGCTGGTTTAATTAGACGTTTCATTAATTACTTAAATTTGTAAATATACTGAATAGTCTATCCTGTGCAAGCATTGTAAAAATAGTTGCATTCAGAACATATAAGCTAGATTTAACTAAATTCTTAAATAGAACTTAGTTAATAATTATAATTCCTAAAATTGAGATTTTCTCTACTACTATATGCCTAGCTCTTTTGATAGCTTTTTTATTAACAAGGCGCATCCTGGAAAGCACTGGATCAGCTAAAATATCAATGACTCTTAGCTTGCTGTTGTATAAGTATGACCATGCACAATTCCATTGAATTCCAAGACGCTTATGATGTGATTGTCGTCGGTGCAGGTCACTCTGGTTGCGAAGCCGCCTTGGCCTCTGCCCGTCTTGGTTGTCGGACTCTGCTATTAACACTGAATTTAGATAAAATTGCTTGGCAACCTTGTAACCCCGCCGTAGGTGGCCCAGCTAAATCTCAGTTAACCCATGAGGTAGATGCTTTGGGTGGGGAAATTGGCAAAATGGCAGACCGTACATATTTGCAAAAGCGTGTCCTTAACTCTTCACGGGGGCCTGCGGTCTGGGCATTACGCGCCCAAACAGACAAGCGCGAATATGCGGCGGTGATGAAAGCCATTGTGGAAAATCAAGAAAACTTGACCATTCGGGAAGGGATGGCGACAGATTTAGTTTTGGGTGCTAACGATGAAGTTGTGGGTGTGGAAACTTATTTCGGCGTGGCGTTTGCATGTAAAACAGTGATTTTGACCACTGGTACTTTTTTGGGTGGCAAGATTTGGGTTGGTAACAAATCAATGGCGGCGGGACGTGCGGGAGAATTTGCGGCTGAGGGTTTGACTGCAACTTTAAATCGTTTGGGTTTTGAAACAGGAAGGTTAAAAACTGGGACACCGGCACGGGTAGACAAGCGATCGGTTGACTACAGTAAGATGGAAATTCAGCCGGGAGATGCAGAAGTTCGCTGGTTTAGCTTTGACCAAGAAGTGTGGGTAGAACGGGAACAAATGCCTTGTCACATGACCCGTACTACTGCCGAAACCCACCGTTTAATTAGAGAGAATTTACACTTATCACCCGTTTATGGTGGTTGGGTAGAGGCGAAAGGGCCGCGTTACTGTCCCAGTATTGAAGATAAGATTGTGCGCTTTGTTGATAAGGAAAGCCATCAAATCTTTATTGAACCAGAGGGGCGAGATATTCCTGAATTATATATTCAAGGTTTTTCCACGGGTCTGCCAGAAACTCTGCAATTACAAATGTTGCGGAGTCTACCAGGCTTGGAAAATTGTGTGATGCTGCGTCCAGCTTATGCAGTTGAATATGATTATTTACCTGCGACTCAGTGTTATCCCACAATGATGACGAAGAAAATTGCTGGGTTGTTTTGTGCTGGTCAAATTAATGGGACAACAGGCTATGAAGAAGCCGCAGCCCAAGGAATTGTAGCCGGAATTAACGCGGCGCGATTTGTGCGTGGTCAGGAAATGATTGTATTTCCGCGTGAGCAAAGTTACATCGGCACGTTACTAGATGATTTGTGTACAAAAGACCTACGAGAACCTTACCGGATGCTAACCAGTCGGTCTGAATATCGCTTGCTGTTGCGTTCGGATAATGCAGACCAACGCTTAACGCCTTTAGGACGGGAAATTGGTTTAGTTGACGATCGCCGTTGGCAATTATTCACCACTAAACAAGCTCAAATTACAGCAGAGAAAGAAAGATTATACACCACCCGCATCAAAGAACATGATGAAGTCGGAAAAGCGATCGCCTCTGATACCCAACAAGCCATCAAAGGTTCTATCACCCTCGCTGACTTGCTACGGCGACCAGGATTTCATTATGTTGACCTGCATAAATACGGTTTGGGTAATTCCAGTCTCACCCAGGCGGAGAGAGAAGGTGCAGAAATCGACATCAAATATTCTGGCTATCTCGCCAGACAACAAAACCAAATTGAACAAACCGCCCGACAAGCCCACCGCCAGCTACCTGCGGATTTAGATTATGGCAAAATTGATACTCTCTCTAAAGAGGCACGGGAAAAATTAACTCAAGTAAAACCACTGACTATTGGTCAGGCTGCCCGTATCGGGGGTGTTAATCCTGCGGATATTAACGCACTGTTAATATATTTGGAATTGCGTAAAACCAAACACCAGACAGACTTTCCGGCATTAACGTAAGTTAAAGTTTTAACAAGGGTGAGTATAGTAGAAGGGAGGGGATTGGTATGATTGATGACACGAATTTTTTCCTGGCATCAACAGCAATCTCTAGACTACGTTGAATTTAATACCACATAAAAATAAACTCGTCAAGTTTAGGCTGGCAGTTTGATATTTTTGCAAAATCCTGATTTCCAGGAGTTAAGAGCATTACTTAATCCTGGCAAACAAAACCCAAAATCATGCCTATGTTACAAGAATTCAACAACCATCTCATCGTTCCGGAACCATCAGAAGAATTAATTAGCAACGAGCCTTGGTCAATCGAAATTTATGCTGATGGCTTGATGGATGATTTGTTTGCCGATATTGACGACATTTTAGATGGCAGTGGCAGTTTATCTTCCCATACTGTGAGGTATGGTGGCCGCATACCACAGCGTTCTAGAGAAGAAACATCTGTAAACGATTGGTATTACTCAGATTACGAGCCACTGCAAACGCTGAACATACCGCAGATTATCCTGCCCAATATGGTCAGCACTGTACAAGGCGTTCCTCAAGTCAGAAATCAGCACCCTAGTACAGTTGTAGTGGATACTCCCGTAATGACTTCGGGAATCAGACGACCGAAAATCAAACGGGCTTTCAGCAAGCTGGTGATTTTAGGAACAGCCATCGGGATTGCGATCGCTGGTACGATTTATCTACTACGGGCAGAAGTTCTCTCTTTGATCACTGGCAGATGGACACAGCAAACCGCCTTCATGTCAGGAACCCAATTACCCACCAAAGCAGAAATTGAGGCAGATTTAGCCGATTACATGCTGGGTTCGTTAGCCATCATCGACCAACAGAGCGGAAAAACTAATCAAGCATCTTTTCGCAACCGCATAACCTCTAACCCGAATACCATTGCTTATGCTGGTAGTTCACCCATCGGTAACTTACCATCTCCCTTGACCGCTAACAATACAGCCCCCACCTCTAACCGTTCAGCAAACAGTGTTGTTGAACGTATCTACATTCCTGTCTATCAAGCGCCTTCACCCATGCGCTACGGGCTACCAAGGCTTCCCGGAACTCCCTTACCTCTACCACCAATAGCCAACGCCAAACAAACAACTCAGCCGAATGCCGTCAAAACAGCTTTAAACACTGCCAAGCAACCAGGTAAACCTGTCAGTGTCAATATGTTAGCGGCTGCTGTGCGTACTGATCTCAAACCTGTAGCTGTACGTACAGCCCCAATTACTGTCAGACAATCAGCCAGTCCCCTTCCCGCCTTACCAGTTGCACCACTGCGGGCTGCTTCAGCGCCTGTAACGAGTGTAGCTGCATCACCAAAAACCCCCCAACAGGTATATTTAGCCTCCAACCCTCAACCTGCACCCAGTCATACCTTAGAAGGTGTACTGGAGTTAGGTAAGAAATCTGCGGCTTTATTTCAAGTTGATGGCGTAACTCGGCGCATCAATGTTGGCGAAACAATTGGTACTAGTGGCTGGACTTTAGTAGAAGTCAACAACGGCGAAGCAATCGTCCGTCGGAATGGTGAAGTTCGCTCTATTTACACAGGACAAAAGCTCTAAGCTGAAAGCCAAACTTCTTTGACAGCAAATATCAAAATTAAACAAATCCTAAATTTCTCAGAGTAGATTCTCTTACCCAACTACTCTAATCTCAACATGGAAAAATATCGCTATGTTTTCTTTAGCGTCGATATATCTTTTAGCCTGCTCTTGCAGGTTTTTTATTTTATGTAATCCTGCTTAGTAGTATAGCACGCTTTTTTTATTTATCCAGTAAAATTACCGTAATATATTTTTATATAAAAATGAGTGTAGCCCTCATAATTACGGTAATATTCCAAAATTTCTGCACATCAAAATTTTTGATTAGCCTCTTCATCTAACCTCTAAAATTGATTTTTCTAATAACCGCATTTCCCGTTTAGGAAAACTTCTTCCCCAGTGCTGTGCAAAATTTTCATAACTTTCAAGATGACGTAAAGCACGCCAAAAAGCTAAAACCATAGAGATACAAGAACTCTTGACTTTAAACACTAATTCATTTTGCTGTTGGTTAATTGGTAAATTTACAAGCTTGACAACATCCAACGTTAACTGTTTATCATTTTGGGCAAAGATAAACTCATATCTAATTGGTTCTGTATTCCACATAACCACTGCTTTATATTGACCATTTAAAAGAGCTATGAGTGCATCCAATAGTTCACACGAGGAATTTTCAGGTGTATAAGAAGCAGAAAATAACAATTGCTGTTCCTGACTGAACATTTCCACAGTTATACAAACATGTTCGGGACAACTAAAATCGACTTTAAATGCTGGCGGCATAAAATTATGAGGAAATTACTGAAGCTGAGGCTAAATAGCAGCAGTTATATTCATAGTAACCTCATATTCAATGTGGAAAACCAAGGGCGCATCTACTATTTCTCAGCATGAATCAACCCACAAAAACCACTTGGCAGGATGTTCATGCAGCGTTCCAAAAAATTTGGGGTTACGATGATTTTCGTCCACCACAGGGAGAAATAATCAGAACTTTGTTAGCACAGCAAGATGCTCTGATTATTATGCCAACAGGTGGTGGTAAATCTATTTGTTTTCAACTGCCAGCATTATTACAAACAGGATTAACATTAGTAATTTCTCCCTTGGTAGCGTTGATGGAAAACCAAGTAAAAGAACTACATCAACGCCATCTGAGTGCAGCACTTTTGCATAGTGAATTAGCTTCATCTCAACGCCGTGCAGCATTGCAAGCATTAGAAAAACAACAACTAAGATTACTTTATTTATCGCCAGAAACTTTATTAAGTCCACCTGTTTGGGAAAGATTATCTCAGCCACAATTGCAAATCAATGGCTTGATTTTAGATGAAGCACATTGTTTGGTGCAATGGGGAGATACATTTCGACCAGCTTACCGCAGATTAGGGGCGGTGCGTCCGGCATTGCTCAAATCAAAACCACCAGGAACGAAAATTAGTATTGCTGCTTTTACAGCGACGGCTGATCCATTAGCGCAAAATGTGATTCAAACAGTTTTACAATTAGAGCAACCGGAAATTTTTCGGCAGAATCCTTACCGTGCTAATTTGCATCCTAGTGTTCGCATCGCATGGACACCACGGGGGAGAAAACAACAGTTACTCCAGTTTATTCAAAAGCGATCGCCACAAGCTGGTTTAATTTATGTTCGCACCCGCCGCGATAGCGAAGAATTAGCAGCATGGTTAGCCGAGATGGGTTATCCGACAGCCAGTTACCACGCAGGGTTAAGTGCAGTCGAACGCCGCGCCGTCGAAGCCAGTTGGTTAGGTGGTAAGATACCGTTTGTGGTTTGTACCTGTGCTTTTGGGATGGGGATAAATAAGCCTGATGTCAGATGGGTTGTCCACTATCACGCACCACATTTACTCTCAGAATATGTGCAGGAAATCGGCCGTGCTGGAAGAGATGGTAAACCAGCCGAAGCATTGACACTGGTGAGTGAACCTACAGGATGGTTAGATTCTGGCGATAAGCAAAGACAACAGTTTTTTGCTGATAAAATGCGATCGCAGCTGCAAACAGCACAGCAATTAGTCAAAAAATTACCCAAGCAAGGCGATATTCATACAGTCACGCGACAATTTCCCGATGCTGCTGTCGCATTAGCATTACTTCACAGTAGCGGACAATTAAAATGGCTTGATCCTTTCCATTACAAAATTGAATCAAATGTGCAGAAACAGCCAGCCACACAACTGCAAGCTGTTAAACAAATGCAGCTATATTTAACAACAAAACAATGTCGTTGGCAGTTTTTATTAAATTCCTTTGGTTTTTCTCAAGATGCCACTAATTGGCGTTGTGGACATTGCGATAATTGTCGTTAACATCAGATTTCCTAAGCACTCTTATGCTCAGAATCTTCTTTTTGTAAGAGAAAATCAAGATAGTCTTGTAATTCTAACAGTCTCGCTCCAGATAGCTTGCGTAATTTAGTTAAAATTATTTCTTCTTCCTGCAATTGAGCAACAGGAATAATTTGAGAGGCTGATACTTCTATAGTTATATGGGGCAGATCAAATCCTTCCAGACTATACCCATCTTCTTCCCCTTCAGGCATAGGATAATGTTCTACAATTGTGGCAACATTACCTCGCTTCAGGTTGTATTCCGGTAAGTCCTGCGCTAAGGCAACTTGGGAGAATAGAGGGTACTGTATCTTCATGAATTTGCTCCTGTATCTGGCACTAAGGTAACAAATTTTGTTGTATCTTTGGTCATCATCCAAATAGTTATTATGTTGATTTCAACGCCATTAATTCCTCGCAGACACGCACGAATTAAATACTTCTGACCATAGCGAGTTGTTTCAATCTCTTCAGCAGGTTGCGTTAAAATTTGAGTGCGGATATCCCTTTCCAGTTGTTGCCAATTTTCTAATGTGTACCCAGCCTTAGCCAAAAAGTTAGATTTATCGTCTTTTGGTAACGGTACAAGCAGATACTTAGTTAGCTTTTCTTCTGCAATTATTGCATCTTGTGGTAAAAAAGCCATTGGCTCATAGTATATATTTTAAATATGGATAATTCTCGAAATTTTACCCTGAAACTTTAACTGCCTACTTAGTTAAGCGCACCTCTCAAATCCCAGCATTAAGTACTTGCTCTGCGGTTAGCTCTAATTGTGCGAAAGCGTTAGAAACTATCACTGCATTTTCTACAAATATAGTTTCTTCATAAAGCCCATCAACTAATATGAGTACAGTAATCTTATGAGCTTGCGGGTCAACAATCCAATATTCAGCAATTCCCCTCGCAGCATACTCAGAACGTTTGTAGCGATAGTCTCGGTCTTCATTCACTTTACCAGGAGACACAACTTCAACAACCAATGCAGGTGGTGGCATATCTAAAGTAATTGTGGATCTAGTTGTACCTTGTAAAATTGTTGCTAGTTCTTCTGTCAGCACAACTAAATCAGGCACACGAGTAGTTGCACGAAAACCACTGATCACAATTTCAGCTTTATTACTCACACGATTGACTGGAACAAACTTGAGAAAGTTGACTAGTAAAAACAGAGCTATCTGAACATTTTTTGGGCTTTCAGGCGGCATTTTCACTAGTTCTCCAGCCACTAGTTCATACTGGTGATCAGTGCGATCTTCATATTTTAAATATTCCTCAAGCGTTAGTTTTTTGCTCGTGGTTGAGGTCATATCGCATAACAGTAATTGGTATATAGGTATTTTAACGAATGCACCTATTTTGGTTTAATAGACTTCATCATGAGAGCCAATATCGATGAGCAAAATTTCTTCTTGATCAGATTCGGGATTCTGCACAAAGTTAAAGACAATACGACAATCGTAATCCACTGAACAAGCCCAAGCTCCTGACAATTTGCCTTTGAGCTTATGGGTTTGTAACAGTGGATCAAATGGGTCAGATGCTAGAAGCGTTAAACGCTCTTCTATTCGCTCTTGCAACTCTGGTTGTCGTCGCACCAACCGCTTAAATGCTCGTTTAAACGATGATGCTAAAACCAGAGTCATCATTTGTTTAACTCATCCATGATTTGATTAACATTGCCACGAAACACTTTACCAGACTGGTACTCTGCTTGTGCTTGCGTGATATTCACAGCAATAGCAGAACGTCGTTGTTCTGCTAATCGATGACGGATCAGATCAATGAGTATTTCTTGTTCATCTATTGATAATTCTTCGATGCTGTCTAGAACTTGATCTAATCTAGAAGATTGAGTCATTATTCTTGCTGCCTTGATTGCAGTAGATGTTTAAAACTGCCGCAAAAATCTTAAATCACTGGCATACAAACGGCGAATATCATCGATTTGATGTAACACCATTGCAAAGCGTTCTACACCAAAACCAGCAGCAAACCCAGTATAAATTTCTGGGTCATAGCCTACAGATTTCAGCACATTTGGGTCAACCATACCGCAACCCATCACTTCTAGCCAGCGACCATTCCACTGCAAATCAACTTCAGCCGAAGGTTCAGTAAAGGGGAAGTAACTGGCACGAAAACGGATGGGCAAGTCACCAAACATCGCTTGTAAAAACATCTTGACTGTGCCTTTGAGGTCTGTAAAAGTCAGTCCCTCATCAATGGCTAACAGTTCGATCTGATGGAAAACTGCTGAGTGGGTTGCGTCTACATTATCACGCCGATAAACTCGCCCTGGTGCCACCACGCGAATTGGTGGTTCTTCTTTTTCCATATAACGGATTTGGACTGAGGAAGTATGAGTCCGCAGTAAATTACCATCTGGCAGGTAAAAAGTATCCTGCATATCACGGGCGGGATGGTCGGGTGGTGTATTCAGGGCTTCAAAATTGTAATAGTCGGTTTCCATTTCTGACCCTTGGGCTACGGTGTAACCCATCCCGACAAAAATATCCAATGCCCGGTCAATAATGCCGTTGAGGGGATGGATGCGACCTTGGGGGCGGAAAATTCCTGGCATTGTGACATCTAGGGTTTCTGCTTCTAGCTGCGCCTGAATTTTTGCGGTTTCTAAAGCAGCACGTTGTTTATCTAGACTAGTTTGCAGGGACTCTTTTACTGTATTGGCGATCGCTCCAATTTTAGGACGTTCCTCTGCACTCATCTGCCCCATGCTGCGTAACAATGCCCCTAATTGCCCTTTTTTCCCCAGATAATTGACTCTGAGTTCTTCCAGGCGTTCTAGGGTATCAGCAGCAGCGATCGCATTTTCTCCTTCCTGCTGTAATGCTAAAAGTTGAGTCTCTAAATTGCTAGTCATTAGTTAATAGTCATTAGTCATTGGTCGTTGGTCATTAGTCATTGGTCAATAGTAAGAACTCTTTACTCATGACTAATGACAAAAGACAAATAACCTTATTTTATAAGCGATCGCGCCAGGGAGGATTTTTTCTTTGGTATTTGTGATGTCAACCATTGACAATTTAGCTTTAACTGTTGACTATGGTCTCTTGACCCTGCAAATTTTAGATTTTGGATGATTCTTTCAGTTCATACCCCAGACTCTTTTGGGCAGAACAAATCTAAAATCCCGTAACTGTATCCCCAAAATGGGCGCAGTCAATCTAAAATCTAAAATCCAGAATCTAAAATTACATGACCCATGAAATTACTTATTAGTAATGATGATGGTATTTTTGCCTTGGGTGTGCGTACCCTAGCCAACTGCTTGGCAGAAGCTGGCCATGATGTAACTGTAGTTTGTCCAGATCGGGAGCGATCGGCCACCGGACATGGATTAACTCTACACCAGCCAATTCGCGCGGAAATTGTTGAATCAATTTTCCATCCCAGTATCAAAGCTTGGGCTTGTGATGGCACGCCTTCAGATTGTGTCAAATTAGCAATATGGGCTTTATTAGATTCTCCTCCAGATTTGGTACTGTCTGGTATTAACCAAGGTGCCAATCTCGGAACCGAAATTCTTTATTCTGGAACTGTTTCAGCCGCAATGGAAGGGGTGATCGAAGGGATTCCCAGCATTGCTTTTAGCCTGACTAGTCATCTCTACAAAGACTTTCAACCAGCTGCTAAGTTTGCCAAAACTTTAGTTGAGCAACTAGCCGCTAAACCCTTACCAGATTTAATGTTACTTAATGTTAATGTGCCTGCGGTGAAGTGGGAAGAAATTGCCGGAGTCACTTTTACCAGACAAGGAGTCAGGCGCTATGTTGATGTGTTTGACAAGCGCATTGACCCCCGTGGTAAAACCTACTACTGGTTAACTGGTGAAGTTCTCGAAGATGTCGAACCCCCAATGGGGTTAAATTTACCGCCAAATATACCTATTGACGTGCATGTGATTCGTCAAAACTATATCAGTATTACGCCGTTGCAATATAATCTCACCTATCCCACTGCACTAGATAAATTATCCCACTGGGAAATTCCTTTAGATAAGTAAATTTATATACTTTTCATCTAAAGGCAACTACATAATCAAATTTATCTACCAATTTGGCAAAGTTATGATGAGCATTTTAACCTGCCGCCTACAGCCTTACTTTTTCTGCCCTTGGTCTTTTTTGGATCAGTTAAAGGCATCACAGCAAAATTTAGGTTATAAAGTAGGAGCGTTTTGATATTACTGATACATATAATGTGGGAAATATTCAGGTAACTCTTTTGCAGGATTTCTTTGACGTTCACACAATCTACCCCAAACAAGGTATGCTGTTGTACCAAGAAAAACATTCTCTACCAAATGTGGTAAAACAGCATAGACTTAACCAAACAAGTAACATTCTTGTTCTTGATCGCCCGCTCAGTCCAGCAAGCAACACCCATGTCTAGGATAGAGAACCAATTTACCGTACAATTTTGGGGTGTTCGTGGCAGCATCCCCAGTCCAGGGCCACATACTGTCCGCTATGGTGGTAATACCCCTTGCGTTGAGATGCAAGTGGGCGACAAACGCTTAATTTTCGATGGTGGTACAGGGCTGCATGTTTTAGGACAATCTTTACTGCGCCAAATGCCCTTAGAAGCTCATCTGTTATTCACGCATTCCCACTGGGATCACATGCAGGGGTTTCCCTTTTTTGTCCCAGGGTTTGTTAGAGGCAATAATTTTCACATTTATGGTGCGATCGCTCCTGATGGTTCGACCATTGAGCAACGCCTCAATGACCAGATGCTTCACCCAAATTTCCCAGTGCCATTACAGATTATGCAAGCCAATTTGCATTTTCACGATGTCAAACCAGGGCAACCTATTCACATTAATGACATTACCATAGAAACGGCATCACTCAATCATCCCGGTGAAGCAGTTGGCTATCGAGTTAACTGGCGCGGTGGTGCTGCTGTATATATCACCGATACAGAGCATTTTCCGGACAGATTGGATGAAAATGTGCTGTGGCTATCTCGCAATGCCGATATTCTCATCTACGATTGTACTTACACCGATGAGGAATATTATTCGCCAAAATCGCCGAAAATTGGCTGGGGACACTCCACTTGGCAAGAAGCGGTGAAAATAGCCAAAGCCGCCAATGTCAAAACTTTGGTCATCTTCCACCATGATCCAGCTCATAATGATGATTTTTTGGATGCCGTCGGGGAAGAAGCGGCGCAGCAATTTCCAGGCGCAATTATGGCGCGGGAAAGAATGGTGCTGCAAGTTTCTACATCTGTCCCATTATCAGAATCTTTTCCTGTTAGATAAGTTGTCTGGGTAAAAGTTGCCTGTCAAGCGATTGTAGATTTTAGATTAGATTGGTGATCAAGAGCTATAAGCGCAAGAATGTACCTCCCCAGGACATTATGAAAACCGGAGACAAAGTTGTGTGTTTATTAAAGTTAAAACTACGCATAGTATAAAAACGAAAAATCAACAACTTGGGTAATTTAGGGGTTGAGATGTTCATCAACCTTACACCTCTATATCCATACACAGCTTGTCTTCTACTCATTGGTGTTCCATCAGGTTGCTTGCGATTCATGGCTAAATAAACCTCAAATTCCAGAATCTACGTGCTAAATTTGTCTCAAAATGGATGTTCTGTATGGGTTGCTGCTTCAGCCACAGCTGTTCTCAGGCCAACTAATGTTGCGCTGGGCAAATTTGATGGCGTACATCTTGGCCATCAAAGGGTAATTCAGCCGATTCTACAGCCAGCAGCGAACAAAGATGGGGAAACCAATCAATCCCCAACACCAGAACTCATATACTCAACAGTTGTGACTTTTCGTCCCCATCCACAGGAATTTTTTACGGGAACACCACGTACTTGGTTAACACCACTGGATGAAAAAGTTCAACAATTGCGATCGCTAGGAGTGGAACAACTAGTACTCTTACCCTTCGACAAGGAATTATCAGCTTTGTCACCAGAAGAGTTTGTCGATAAAATTCTCGTCCAACAATTGCAGTGTCAAAGAGTTAGTGTTGGTCAAGATTTTTGTTTTGGCAAACATCGTCAAGGTAATGCTAAAGATTTGCAATTACTTGCGGCCAAGCATAATATTCCCGTAACTATTGTTCCATTACAAACCCATACAGATAACTTGTCAGACAGTGGATTTGTTAGCCTACCTCCAATTAGCACTTCCCTAATTCGCCAATGTCTGGAAAGCGGCGATCTTAAAAACGCTAATCTATGTCTTGGACGACCTTACACTCTCTTCGGTACTGTGGTTCAAGGTCAACAACTCGGTAGAACCATTGGTTTTCCTACGGCTAACCTTCAAATACCCAGCGATAAATTTTTACCACGTCATGGCGTTTATGCTGTCAAGGCATATATTTTGAATGAAACCACCGCTAAAACTCCGCAATTGATTTTGGGAGTGATGAATATTGGTAATCGCCCCACAGTAAATGGTACAAATTCATCCGTAGAAGTACACTTATTTGATTGGTCTGGGGATTTATACGGCAAACAATTGGCCGTAGAACTCCTCGAATTTTTACGCCCAGAACAAAAATTTGCGTCTCTAGAAGCCTTGAAAACCCAAATTCACCAAGACTGTAAGATTGCTCAAAAAATTTTGTCGGGAGAATGCTAACTTCCGATGATGAAGTGGGAATACTGAAAATCAGGGAGTGGGGAATGAAGCATAGGTTATTCTCCATTCCAGTTCCTAATCGCCAATTTCTCAATCATTCTGTGGTGCATGAGAGAACAAATTGAAGCTTTAACTCAAAACCTCGCTCTGACCATTGTCGGTAAAACCGAGGCAATTCGCTTGGTCTTAGTCGCCTTATTAAGTGGTGGTCATGCACTATTAGAAGATGTTCCTGGAGTTGGTAAAACGCTGCTGGCTAAATCTTTGGCGCGTTCGTTAGATGGCAAATTTCAACGCTTACAATGCACTCCTGATTTACTTCCCACAGATATTACTGGTACGAATATTTGGAATCCTAAAACTGGTGAATTTACCTTTCTGCCTGGGCCAGTTTTTGCTAATGTACTTCTAGCTGATGAAATTAACCGCGCTACACCTCGTACTCAATCAGCTTTATTGGAAGTAATGGAAGAAAATCAAGTCACAATTGATGGTGTTTCTCGGTCAGTTCCCCAACCGTTTTTTGTGATTGCTACCCAAAACCCCATTGAATATCAAGGTACTTTCCCATTACCAGAAGCTCAAATGGATAGATTTATGCTGTCTTTAAGTTTGGGTTATCCTTCGGCACAAGAAGAATTACAAATGTTGCAAAATCTTCAACAAAGGTCAAATGTGACGGAGTTACAACCTTGCATTAGCTTGGCAGAATTACAACAATTGCGTCAAATCTGTTCTCAAGTCAGAGTGGAAGCTTCTTTACAAGAGTATATTTTGGAATTAGTACGGGCAACGCGACATGATGAAGAAATTACTTTGGGTGTTAGTCCACGCGGAACTGTCGCATTACAAAAAGCAACTCAAGCATTAGCATTTATTTCTGGGCGTGATTATGCCATCCCCGATGATGTAAAATTCTTAGTGCCTTATGTTCTCTGTCATCGCCTGATTCCCAGGGGAGGACGTAATGCTAGAACGATTGTAGACAGATTATTGCGATCGCTGCCTATTCCCTAACTCAAGTTACAATACACTTCGATTCCCTTACCCTGCTTGGATTTGCCCGTGTTAGGATCACCAACAAATGAGGTGGATAGCAATGAAAGCGATCGAAGTAACTGGCAAAATTGACTCTGAAGGCAACTTAATCTTAGATCAGCCAATTCGGGAAATCACTTATCCTCATCAAGTGCGGGTAATTGTGTTAGTTCCAGAACCAACAGCAGCAGAAGTTGATCCTGATGATACACCTGTTGAGGAAATTAAAGCCAGCTTAAGGAGAGCCTTACAGCAAGCTAAAACGGGTCAAACTAGACCAATTAGTGAGCTATGGGACAGGATTGATGCAGAGTAATGATCCGGTTTCAATTAGGTTTTCAGATGAGTTTGAGCAGCAACTTTACAGACTCTCAAAGAGATTTCGCAATATTCGCTCTGATGTGCAACCAATTATTGAAGAACTACAACAAGGAAACATTGTTGGAGACAGAATTGGGGGTCTTGGTGAGGAGTATGTTGTTTACAAGGTGAGAATTCGCAATAGTAATATTCAAAAAGGTAAAAGTGCTGGCTATCGCTTAATTTATCAACTTGAGTCACATACAAGTATTTTGTTACTCACGATTTATGCCAAATCTGACCGAGAAGATATTGGTGCAAATGAAATTCGAGATATTGTAGCTGATTTTGATAGTGAAGAAAGCTAAAATTTATTACCAATAAAAAACCCCGCCTGAAGGCGGGGTGAAATTTATTTGAAAGCTATCTCAAGATTTTCAACTTCTTAGAATGTGAAAGTTGTTCTGAGAGTACCGATGAATGCGTCATCATTGTTGTCGTTCTGACCAGGAGAAGACAACCAGATTACACCAGGGGTAATAGAAATGTTGTCAGAGACGCGATATTTGTAGAAACCTTCAACTTGGAACGGCAGATCGTTGTTACCCTGTGAGACTGAGAATCTGCCAATAGAATAAGGTTGAACGCCTCCAAAAATACCTAGAACGTTACCTTTCTTACCAAAGTCAGGCAGTGCTATACCACCACCGTAGCTCCAAACTTCTCTATCATCACCTACACCAAAGCCAGTGACATCACTGTAAGAAATGAAACCACTGATAGATAGTTTGTCGCTAGGTCTGAATGCTGCTGACAAACCGTAGGAATTTGATGAAGATGCGTTGGGAAGTGTATTAGCGAAACTAGTACCTACTACTCCTGTAGGGATGTTATTTTGCTCACCATTATCAAATAAAGCACTACCTGCGCCATTATAACTGTGGACGTAGGTAGCAGCGACTGCAAGGCGATCGCCAATACCAAAGTTCAATTGTCCTAAAGCTGCATAGTTACCATTGAACAAACCTTGACCAGAAGTTGGGCTGTCAGCTTCGGAGGCTAAGTAACCTACGGTAATAGAACTTGGCTTGATAATGCTGCCGCCTTGGCCAAAAGGTATGTTGAAGGCGATACCTGCGCCACCACCGATACGGTAAATTGGGTTTTCGGAGGAGAAGGTGGATAATGCACCATTACCACCATCGGTTTTGTCAAAGAAGTAGGGGTTGTTAACAGCAGCGTAGTGGCTGTGTTTACCACCAGCAGCAGCTAAGTAAACTTGAACTGGGCCAACAGGCGCTTCGTAAGTCAATCTGTCTACTACAACGCTGTTACCACCAGTACCACCTACGTTGTAGGTTTGCAATGGCTCTGCGCTGTTAATATCCGTACCAGCGTTATTTTGTAGAGTGAAGGGAGTTGCGTTACTAGCTGTCAAACGAGTTGTTAATACATCTCTACCGGTGAAGCTGGTTTGCAAGCCTAGACGTACTCTGTCTTGGAATACAGTGTTGTTTCTTTCGCCACTGTTGCTGCCAAATACATCGCTAACAGCGAAAATTGCTTCACCAACCAGCTTGGTGGTGGTAGAAAATTGATTAGCTTCTAATTCAGCAGTACGTGCTTCTAAAGCATCTACGCGACCACGCAAGGTTGCTAATTCAGCAGAAAATTCTTCTTGTAACCGCTGTAAAGTTGCTAAATCTTGTTTAGTTACTAAGTCAGCTGTGGCTGTAGCGATTAATTCGTTAACGCGGTCTAAACAAGCGTTCAAACCAGCCGCAAATTCATAACGGGTGAGAGCGCGATTACCACGGTAAGTACCGTTAGGATAACCAGCAATACAACCGTAACGTTCTACCAAGGACTGTAATGCTTGGAATGCCCAGTCGGTGGGTTGTACGTCAGAGAATTGCGATACTGAAGTTACTTGAGACAACGAATTGTTGGTTTTGCCTTCGTTGCTGTAACGGTTAACTTGGTCTAAAACTTTGCTGTCGTTGTTAGTAGGTGCTGCTTGAGCCACAATCTCTGGTTGGGCAACTTCTACTGCAACTGGTTGTTCAGTTGTTGAAACTTCTGTGCTGGCATTAGGAGCTGCAATCGCTGTTGCTGAAACGAGTAGGGTTGCTCCTAAAACTGCGGGGCTAACCACGAGTGATTTCCACAAGAGATTAGACATTTTTACTTTTCTCCTCACACCTTGTATAGAGAATTGTTTCGTTGCACTACTTCTCAAAAATACGATATTTTTTGGAATTCCGTTAATGAGGTATGGTGCTACTATTACAATTTTAGTTTTTGAAAAGCTAACATCTGATTAACTTAGTGTTAAAAATTGATGTAATTAACTTATACAAAAACATACCTTTATAGCTTATTATTATAGAGCATTTGCAGCAGATGACAAGCTATGTGCGATCGCCTGTTAAACTGTCACAATCCAACCTGTGTCTTTTCTAGGCAAGAGTAAGGTTTAGGGTATTTCAATTTTCCCGGCACCCCTTATTCCCCAATTTCCCTTCCCCAGATGTCGCCGGACAAAGGATTTTAACTGATTTGAGAAATTACAGATGCTAAGTCAAAGTCTTTTTGGGTTAATCCACCTGCATCATGTGTGGTGAGCGTCACTTTGACTTTGTTATAGGAAATTTCTATGTCTGGATGATGCCCAGCTAATTCTGCTGGTTCGACTAATTTGTTCACAAATTCAATTGCTGCCACAAAATCTTTAAATGTACGTCTGATCTGTAACTGATTACCTTCAACAGTCCAACCTGATAAACTGTTGGCACGTTCTCGAATTTCTGCTTCAGTCAGTAGTTGTGACATACCAAAAAATCCCAGTTGATATTTTTGTCAGCAAAGTTTGAAATACTTGATTTGACCAATGCAACAAAAAGTACCTATAAAAAACTATCCGCTCTGATTTTAGGTTAGTTAACCTAATGTCAGAGCGGTCTAGCGGGTCTTCAGGTTGCAACCAGACTGCCGGGAGGAACTCCCAGGCTTACCTAGTTAATTGAGATAACTTAGTTTCTCAATGTAACTAAGGCTAACTTTAGAGAACAGCCCCGGCGCACAGCCGGCTAACTGCAACCTGATGACCCATGCGTTTACTACTTTCTATCATGGGCATCACCTCCTTGTTGCCTAAGCGGACTTAGTTTCAAAAAGGCAGAGTAATTACTCTGGGCTTTTACCTTGAATCAATATAACACATTAATTTCAGAAAGATAGGGGTGGTTTGAAGAAGAAAGAATTTATGTCAGGACTAACGCAAAATTAAACACCCTTAGACCCTCACACCCTTACATCCAATCTCCACAAACCACCTTCTTTGCTAAACATAAAAAAATCCCCCGCCCAAGAGCGGAGGATAAATGAAAAGTCAGATAGTGATGAATTTCTTCCAATCTTACAGAGCATTACCACGAGGTAACACTTCTTCAGGGAATATAAATTGTTCGTGGGGCTGGTCTTGAGGAGCCATCCAAGCGCGGATACCCTCGTTCAGCAAAATGTTTTTGGTATAGAAAGTTTCAAATTCTGGGTCTTCGGCTGCCCGCAATTCTTGGGACACGAAGTCATAAGCCCGCAAGTTAAGTGCTAGACCGACAATGCCCACTGCACTCATCC
>NZ_JACJSD010000042.1 GCF_014697615.1 Nostoc sp. FACHB-280
CACGAGAATTCTGACCACTGAGGGACTCAACCTTGGCGGACTGGTTGATTTGTTCTTTGATGAGCATAGTGGACTGGTGGAAGGATACGAAGTTTCAGGGGGTATGTTTGCCGATGCTTACTCTGGGAGATCATTCATTCCTGCTCCCGAAACGCTGAAAATTGGTGCCGATGTTGCTTTTGTGCCTCCAGAAACTGCTCAAATGATGGCAGAACAAGTCGGTGGTATCCGAGGAGCCGTTAACGCAACTGAAGATAGATTCCAAGACTCGGCTGAGACTGCTAACCGCAGATTGCAAACAGCAGTTCAAACAGTAAATGAGCAACTGCAAAGCTCGGTAGAGAACGTGAACCGTAGTCTACAGGAAGCAAGGCAGAATGCAAGTGAGCAATTGCAGACCGCAACTGATGCTACTAGCAGCAAACTGCAAGACTTGAATCGAGATGCGACTGCTTCGCTGACAAATAATCTGATTGACCCTGCGGAGCAAAAGGTATATGTGATTGGCAAGCACGTTGAGCAGGATGTGCTGACTCCAGACGGAAATGTATTGCTACTGCAAGGGCAAGAAGTCACCCTAGTCGATGCAGAAGCGGCCGATCGCCTGGGTATCCTTGATGAACTCTATCGAGCCACTGGTGGCAGTCTAACTGCAAACATCAGCCGCAATATGCAAGCAACAATCCAATCCACTAGCAATCGAATGGGGAGCGCAACTCACAGTAGCGTCGCTAATCTGCGTCACTCGGTTGATGGGCTGGCTGCACACGTGGCAATCCAGCAGGCAAAAGGGCGTAGAGTCCTGCAAACAGTGCGTGCTAACGATGGCTTAATTATTGCAGCATCTGGGCAGATTGTGACCGAATCCGTCCTTGATCGTACCCAGACTTACGGTAAAGAAGCAGAATTACTCAACGCTGTCGGTCTAGATCTGGCAACCGCAGTTCGTTCTAGTGCTAATGACACATGGTTAGAAACCAAAGTTCAACTGCGCGAGGGGGCAAATATTGCTCAAGAGAATCTCAACACTTTTTGGCGAACCTTGAAAAAGCAGTCTGAAAATCTACAAGGACGCAGTACACGCGCAATGAAGAAGCAACGGATTGAACAAGCATTGGGTCGTCCAGTTACCCGTGTCATTCTTGACCCAGAAGACAACGTAATTCTCAATGTGGGCGAACTGATTACCCATCGCGCCGTCCGTCAAGCTGAAGAAAGTGGAGTTTTGAATATCTTGTTAAGTTCAGTTTATACCAAGGAGCCAGAAATCTCGGACAAGGAGTTACGTGCATCAGAACATGGAATGGCAGCTTTGGTGCATCACGGTAATGGGCGATCGCAACTTGAATCTAAATCAATCGTAGTCAACTAATGCTAGATTTTAACACCTTAACTATCCTGCCACACAGAGGTGTTAATTTCGGCATCTAATACCATTTCACTTTAAAAATGATACATATCGGCTAGCAGAGGAAGCAGAGGAAGTGATTTGTATCAATAATTTCGTGAATTAGTATAACTAAAGTACCTTAGTGTTGAGCGACTAAAGCTATCAGGAGTTTAGGCAACAATGTATAAACCAATCCTAGAAAAAGATGGGACTAAATTTGATGGTGGAATTACTCTACAGTGGTATGTGGCAGTACATTCCCACCCTTTAGATCAAAGAAATTATTCTTACGCGATCGCTATCGATAACGTATTAGAGCGTAACCCATCCCCTATTGCAGACTTTGACTCATGCTTGTTTGGTTGTTATGAAACACCGGATCAAGCACTGAATGCCGCAGTTGAGGAAGCAAATAAGAAAGTTGTGTCGCCAGAAATATTACAGAACAGATGATTGGCTTAAATAGTAATGCATTAAGCAACAGTTACACAAATTGGAAACATTGCCTTCTATCCTGATTGTGTAACTGTTTTTGCCACACAACAATGAGTATTATTACCAAAATGATTCTAAATGCAGATGCAGAGGTTCGCTATCTCACTCCTGGAGAACTAGACCAGATTAATATCTTTGTTAAGAGCAGTCAGCGCCGTTTGCAACTTGTGCAAACTTTAACTCAAAGCCGCGATCGTATTATTAAGCAAGCTGGAAAGGAACTGTTTCAGAGGTTTCCACGCCTTGTTGCTCCTGGTGGCAATGCCTACGGCGAAAGTATGACTGCCACCTGCCTGCGGGATATGGATTACTACCTGCGGTTGATTACTTACAGTGTAGCGGCTGGAGATACTACACCCATTCAAGAGATCGGGATTGTTGGTGTTCGCCAAATGTATAGATCTCTTGGCACCCCAATTGATGCGGTTGCTGAAAGTGTCCGTGCTATGAAGAACATCACTACCTCAATGTTGTCTGGAGAAGATGCAAGCGAAGTTGGCACTTACTTCGACTACTTAATTACTAATCTCCAATAGGCAGACAATAACAATCACCAGGAGAGCGATGTCTAGCGACGAGCCGTTTATACCATTTCTCTCCTGCCTTCTGCCTTATCCTGACGATAAATATTCACGATGACCTACTTGTGTCAGTATTTGCTCAAGCAACCATCAACACTATTTCAATGCTCTAGATAGAAACTTTATTTTCATCAGCATCGCGTTTGGAAAGAGTGGCATTATTTACAGAATTACTATTATTTAATTAGGAGATATTTTATGTCAGTTTATATTGGGAATTTATCGCATGAAGTGGAAGATAATGATATTAGGCAAGTTTTTTTAAAGTATGGCTCTATTAAGAGACTTGTAGTTTCTACTAACCAGAAAACGGGTGAAAAGAGAGGCTTTGCAGTTATAGAGATGGAAACAGACGCTGAAGAAATTGCAGCAATTCATGGGTTAAGAGGCACTGAGTGGATGGGTTATAGCCTTAAAGTTAATAGAGCTAAAACCATTGCGGATGTAAGTTAGGAGACAAACTTTGCTACACTAGCGATACAACTATTGAATACACTAGAAAGTTAAATTTTCTAGCATTGTATTCACGAATACAATGAACTCTCACCAATCTTCTGAGTCATCACCATCGGATTCTATTGCTGTTGAACCATTGACACAGAAGCAGCAAGATAAAAACAATGAATTATTTCCTATAGTCGGAATTGCCGCATCTGCGGGAGGGTTAGAAGCATTTACGCAGCTACTGAATCACTTACCAATCGATACTGGAATGGCATTTGTACTGATTCAGCACTTAGATCCAAATCAGAAGAGCCTGCTGACGGAGATTCTGGCGAAGACGACACAAATGCCTGTCCGTGAAGTGCAAAATGGGATGTTTGTCGAACCGAACCAGGTATATGTCATTCCGCCGAACACGAAGATGACGCTGTCTCAAGGGGTGTTGCAACTCATGCCCCGTGAGAAAATTCATGGGAAATATATGCCTGCTGATGCTTTTTTTGCTTCGTTGGCGGCAGAAATAGGAAGCAAAGCCATCAGTGTTGTCCTATCTGGAAGCGATGGAGACGGCGCACAAGGATCAGAAGCAATTAAGGCCGCCGGTGGCATTACCTTTGCTCAGTGTGAAGAATCGGCACAATTCAGTGATATGCCGAATACTGCGATCGCTACTGGTGATGTGGACTTTATTCTACCACCGCACAAAATTGCTGAAGAACTAGCAAAGATTGCTCGCCATCCCAACGTTACCTGTTCGATTTCTTCACAGACAGTTGAGCCACTGTCTAAAAGTGAGACTGCTTTGCCGGCAATCTTTGCAATGCTGTTCACCGCCACTGGTGTTGACTTTACGCATTATAAGCAAACGACTTTAAAGCGACGAATTGCTCGGCGGATGGTGCTGTATAACCTGGAAAGTTTAGAAGATTACGTGCAGTATCTGCAAAATCATCCAGATGAAGTGCAAGCACTGTACTATGAAATCTTAATCAGTGTCACCAGTTTTTTCCGTGATCCAGACGCTTATCAAGCTTTGAAAGAGCGAGTATTTCCGGTAATATCTAAGGGTCAGTCAGTTGATGAGCCGATTCGGATCTGGATACCAGGCTGTGCAACTGGGGAGGAGGTTTATTCAATTGCTATTTCCTTAATGGAATTTTTGGAGAATGTGCTTCCCAAACCTGTTATTCAAATTTTTGCGACAGACATTAATGAGACAGCAATTGAAAAAGCCCGCTTAGGTATCTACAAACCAAGCCAAATAGTTGATGTCTCACTAGAACGGCTAAGACGCTTCTTTAATCAAGTAGAGAGCGGCTATCAAATCAGCAAGCCGATTCGGGAACTTTGTGTTTTTGCTAAACAAAACCTCATCAGCGAACCGCCATTTTCTAATCTGGATCTCATTAGTTGTCGTAACGTCCTGATTTACTTTGAATCTGTTTTGCAAAAGCAGGTGATGCCCATTTTCCATTACAGTCTCAAGCCCACTGGGTTTTTGATGTTAGGTATCGCCGAAAGTGCAGGAGAATTTTCCAACTTATTTACTTTATTAGACAGAAAAAACAATATTTATACCAAAAAATTAATACCCACTCCACTTAACTTTAACTTTGCAACCAGCAACTATCCCGTAGCGAAAATAGCTGCTGATAAGTCCATGAGTCATAAGGTTTGGGATATTACTGACTTAAATAAACAGGCTGACCAGATTCTTTTGAATCGTTATGTCCCAGTTGGCGTGATGATTAACGACAATATGGACATTCTGCAATTTCGTGGAGAAACCAGTCCCTATCTGAGACCCGCCCCTGGAGATCCCAGTTTTAATTTGTTCAAAATGGCACGAAAAGGACTGCTAGAAGAGTTACGTACTGCGATTCATCAGGTAAAAAGGCAGAATGTTTCTGTGAGAAAAGAGCAGATACAGATGGAAGGGAGCGAGCCGTCTAGGAAAGTCAGCGTTGAGGTGATTCCGTTTCAGCCTGATTCAGTGGAAACTCGCTGCTTTCTTGTTTTATTTGAAGATGTACCTGCTCCAACAAATCCACAAGTGACCATCACACCTGGAAATGTAGAACAAGTAGGTAGCGAGGAAATACTCCGACTCCAACAAGAACTGGCAGCCACCAAGCAAGAGCTTGCTGCTACTCAAGAATATTTGCAATTGATTAGTCAAGAGCATGAAGCCACCACTCAACACCTGAAAGTGGCAAATGAAGAAATCCTCTCCAGCAATGAGGAACTACAAAGCACTAATGAAGAGTTGCAAACAGCCAAAGAAGAGGTACAAGCAACCAACGAAGAATTACATACAACTAATCAAGAACTGCAAAGTCGCAATCTCGAATTACACAATGTCAATAATGACCTGTTGAATTTACTCAGTAGTGTGAATATTCCCATTCTCATACTGACCAACGATTTACGGATTCGGCGTTTTACGCCAACAGCACAGCGTTTACTGAATCTGATTCCCACAGATGTGGGACGACCACTGAGCGATATCCGCTCCACTATTGACGTTCCTGATTTAGAGTCATTGTTCATAGAGGTGATTGACACCTTAACTGTCAAAGAACTGGAGGCGCAAGACCAAGAAGGGCGTTGGTATAATCTGCGAATTCGACCTTACAGAACTACGGAAAATCACATTGATGGCGTGGTGATGGTGTTGATGGATATTGATGCCCTCAAACGCAGTACCAACCAGTTGCAAGCAGCCCTTGATTACGCTGAAGCTGTGGTGGAAACTGTGCCAGAGCCTTTAGTAGTCCTCAATGCTGACTTACGAGTCATTAAAAGCAATCGGGCTTTTTACCAAATTTTTCAGGTAATGCCCGCCCAGACAGAACAGCAACTGATTTTTGAGCTAGGAAACGGTCAGTGGAATATTCCCCAACTGCGATCTATCCTGGAAGAAATTCTCACTCATAACACTCAAGTTGAAGGTTTTGAGCTTGGCTGTGACTTTAAAAAAATTGGTCAAAAGACTATATTGCTCAATGGTTATAAAATTTTACAGCCAGGCAATCAGCAGATGATTCTGCTGGCACTTCATGACATTACACAGCAGAAGTTGTTTGAGATAGAACGCGCCCAGCTATTGGCTCAAGAGCAGTCAGCCCGCCTGGAAGCAGAGGCATCTAACCGAACTAAGGATGAGTTTTTATCTATTCTATCCCACGAACTTCGCAACCCCCTCCACAGTATTCTGGGATGGTCTGATTTACTCCAGAAACAAAAGTTTGATACCGCTCAAATGAATCTTGCAATTGACATGATCCAGCGAAGTGCTAAAGCGCAAGTCCAAATGATTGAGGATCTTCTAGATATCTCGCGCATTACCACTGGCAAACTCCGTCTGAATATTTGTCCAATTGATCTCCGCTCTGTAATTGAGGCAGCCCTTGAGATAGTCAGATTATCGGCAGAAGCAAAAAATATTCAAATTGAATGCCACTTGCAACCCGTGATTGGAAAGGTACTGGGGGATGGGTCGCGATTGCAGCAGGTAATTTGGAATTTGCTTTCTAATGCCATCAAATTTACTCCTTCTGGGGGAAGTGTGATGATCTCACTAGAGGAAGTTAATTCCCAAGCCCAGATTCGAGTTAGTGACACAGGTATTGGTATACCTAATGACTTTCTCCCTTATGTCTTTGATCGGTTTCGCCAGGCTGACAGTAGCAAAACTCGTGCTAATCAAGGGCTGGGCATAGGGTTGTCCCTTGTCCGTTATCTAGTCGAACTTCATGGCGGCACGGTTCAGGCAGAAAGTCCAGGTGTAAACTTAGGGACAACTATTATTGTTAGGCTACCATTGAACGCCAATCTTGAGGAGGATTTTAGCTCTTGTGATCCAGGGGTGATAGATATTGCCGGCAACGCGGAAATATCCGTTGATAATATTCCTTCCCTGGAAGGTTTACACGTACTTGTTGTAGATGACGATGCCGATATACGTGAGTTAACGAAGATGATGCTACAAAATCACGGGGCTGAAGTAACTGCTATCGCATCCGCTGATGAAGCATTCTCAATACTCACAAGCCAACCAGGGTTGTATGATGTGCTATTGTCTGACATTGGGATGTCGAACCAAGATGGCTATACCTTGATCCGGCGAGTGCGCTCTCTTAGTGCTGAGGCTGGGGGACAAATTCCCGCAGCAGCAATGACAGGGTATGCCAGTAGTATTGATATCGAAGAATCTAGGAAAGCAGGTTTTCAAATGCACATTTCTAAACCCGTCGAGCTAACCCAATTGGTATTTATGGTTGCCAACTTAGCTAGACGAACTAAAAATGCTTGAAGATAACGGGAATTAAACATTTGTGAGGCAGAAACAAGCCTAAAAGCCATCCAAGGATAGAATCTCAACCCCACAAGCTCTGGAGATATTTGAGCAATGGCAACCTTATATAGTCGTGAGTGACATTAGCTTGCCAAAGGAAGATAGCTATGCCCTGATTCAAAAAGTGAAAAGCAAAGCGAAACAGCGAGGGCAAGTGGTGTTAGGGATTGCTGTGACAGGCTACGTCCATGAAAAGATATGTGAACGGTCTTTGTCTGCTGGATTTGACCTATGGTTTGCCAAACCCCTAGATATTGATGAATTCGTTGCTGTGCTTGTCTGTTTAGCTATTTGCCAACAGTCCTCATATGCGATCGCGCAACGGATTTTAGGTCATGTTCCTAGACATGGTGATTTAAGTCTGGAACAGCAGTTAGAACCGTCAGTTTCAAGTTAGCATCATCATTTTTGAAACACTATCAATTAATGTAATTTCGTTCTGGAGATTTTGAAAAATGTCGTTTACTATCGAATCTGCACGCTCTATTTTTCCTGAAACTCAAATTGCTAATGCAATTCCAGCTACGATTGAATCATGCAACCAACTTAGTGCTGAGGATCAGTTGGCTTTACTTTGGTTTGCCTATACAGAGATGGGAGTTACAATCACTCCTGCTGCTATGGGAGCAGCCAATATGGTCTTCGCAGAAAAAACCCTGACTCAAATCAAGCAGATGCCTGCTAGAGAGCAAACGCAAGTTATGTGCGATCTGGTTAATCATAGTGATATTCCCATTTGTCGTACATATTCATCTTTCGGTACGAATGTTAAGTTGGGCTTCTGGTATCAGTTAGGCGAGTGGATGAAACAAGGAATCGTTGCTCCCATTCCAGAAAGTTATGAACTGTCTGCACAGGCATCAGATGTCCTCCAAGCTATCCGTCAACTTGAAGGGGGTCAGCAACTCACCGTATTACAAAATATTGTCATCAATATGGGGTATGCCCCAACAGTTAGCACCCAAAAAGTCAAAGAACCTGTGGTTCCACCTAAAGATATCGCACTCAGAGCTAAGGTCAGCATTGAGGGTATCAACAACTTGACAGTCCTAAACTATGTGGAGAATATGAACGCCTTTGACTTCCAAGGGGCTGTAGCTTTATTTGCTGAAGATGGTGCCCTGCAACCCCCTTTTCAAGAACCGATTGTAGGTCAGGAGAACATCCTCGTCTATATGCGCGAAGAATGCTACGGACTCAAACTCATACCAGAGCAGGAGGTAGCTGAACCAACAGAAGGAGAATTTACCCAGATTAAAGTGACAGGTAAAGTGCAAACTCCCTGGTTTGGTGACAGTGTTGGGATAAATCTAGCATGGCGGTTCTTGCTCAATCCGCAAGGCAAAATTTTCTTTGTGGCAATTGACGTGCTGGCAACTCCCCAGGAACTACTTAACATGGGCTTTAGCCAGTAGAACAGGTTTGGGGTAGGCAGTATCTGGGTGGGTCTAGAGGAGTAGAGTTGGTAAATATTCTATTAGGAAGGGGCTATTTAGGTAGCGAGCAACCCATTTGCAGCAGCATAACCCTTTGAACCCCTGAAACACGGGGTTTTCTTTGTTTTTATCAAGCTCAATTATTAGCAATACTATTCGCTGAAGCTTGGGTGCAACATGAATTAAAGATTGATAGACAAGACCCCATATTTAGTTGCAACACAGTTTTTGGAACTTTTACAAAGGTAAAGATGTTTTTAATTAAAAAGATAAAAATAATATCACAAGTATTTTAATTTTGTAAATAATTTGTTATAATAATTACATATAACTTAAACACGAGGTCACGCCCATGCGCTACACCGATAAAGAAGGGAAGACCCTCAACCTTGATGATTGTATGACTGCTGACAGCTTCTTTATGGAAGCTGAAGTGTACATCTGCGAACCATTGGAAATGCATTTCAATAAAGAAGGAGATTTAAAAGCAGGAAAGAAACCGAACAAAGCGATCAGCTACGCTGGGCGGAACGCCATCGCACATCTTCGTAGTGATGGCAGTGAACTGATCCCCGCTGAAGTTCAAGCGCGTAGGCACAGAGACGGCAGTCAATTGCTGAATATGCCTCTCGCAACTGGCTACACATTAGATGATGAGGGAATGATCAATAACTACGCAATCCAGCCTGGTATGTCCTTGGCAGAGTATCCTTCACCAGAACAGCAACAGCGCTACATCTTCCAAGGGGCAGTAGCTATCCTGTTTGTTGCTCTGACACTGATGACTGCATTTGCTGTCAGCTAGGTTTAACAATAGCTAGTAGTCTATCGCATTAATCTTGATGGGCTACAATATCCCGGACTTCTGCAGAAGCCTGGGATCTGACCACCACTAACGACTGACAACTTATGCGATGAACCACTAATTAAAGTTTTGACAAACTATCGAAGGCAAATTTAGGAACATAATACAACGTAATTCTGAGCGTTTTTTCTGAGTTATGTTAACAAAAAAATGTGATGAATATAGATTTTTTAAAGAAAATTACTAGCTTATCTTTATTGCTACTTTGTCTTGCTTACGCTTTCTTTGGTTGGTATCTATCTACTTATCATATTATTTTGCTTGTAGTAAGTTTTATAGCAACTGTGGCTTTCTTTGGCGGTAGTAAAAATAGCTCTCTATTTGCGCGTTCGTTGAGTTTTTTTATTCCAAGTTCGTTTGTAATTTTTATTGTCTCTTTAATTATGAGTATATTCCTATTTGCTTTAGCAGTAAATAGCCCTATTTTAGGAATTCTCATTATCACACCGCTAGCAACTACTGTTTTAGCAGAATTAGAAATGCGTCTTACTGGTTTAAACAAACTAAATGCACTAGTAATTTTAACAATCATAGCTGGATTTGGTTTAATATTGGGCGAAATTATAGATGTCGTGCTTGTGCCAAGTCCTAGGTACTAAGTTATAGATACTGTCTCAATATAGCAGCCCTAAATTGATTAAAAAATAATTCGGGTAATAGCTTTTTAAATTATATTTTTTTATTTGTAATGATAGTTATAAAGGCTTATATTGCTTCTTGAAAACACAATATCTATAATCAGCTATCAATGATAAAGGAGACAAAAAATGCAAGTATTATCAAATGAATCGAGACAATTACTGACTCATAATATAACTGATAACAGCCAAGGAAATACAACTACATATACCTGGAACTCGGTGTGGAGCCACCATAGTTGCCCTTGCTGTTCATACGGGTTACTCCGTCATATAAGTAATGATGGTATTTACTGGCGTTGTAGCCATTGTTATCAAGAAATGCCCGTTTGGGACATATCTAAGTGCATAGCTAGCTACTCTAGCTTCCTGCCTCTACAAGATTTTCAAGCCAAACATCCATATTAAAATCTGGGAATTTAGCCAGGAAACTAATGCTCGACTTTAACACATTAACTGAATTCTCCAGCACTTACTGTATTGGCATTTGTGCCTTTCTAATTCCAGCCAACCTGCTTGCTACCTCATTGACAATAATTTTTACACTATTGCATCGTCCGGCTGTTCAGGTCTGGCAAGCTGCTGGAATTGCCAGTATCTTTGCTCTACTCATGATACTGCATGTACTTGCTTGGTTTATGATGGGAGTAGTTATGGCTCCTACATACATTTTGTTGGGTTTGGCAAGCATCTGTTTATTAGCAAATTTAGGGGCAATTCTTAGACATAGACGCTTTGTGAGAGCTGATAATTACAATACAGTTGATACCAGTATTTAACTCGCTTATTAACCGAGCTAAATACACTAAATTCTAGTAATCTAAGTTAATCAGCGTGTATCTTACTCTCCAGCGAGTGGGATGTTGAATATACCATTCAGTCTCAGCGAGGGATACAGTTTATTAGAGGTTTTTTATGAATATTTTGCTCCTGTATCCCCTTTTTCCAAAAAGCTTTTGGTCGTTTGAGAAGACCCTGGCATTGCTCAATCGCAAAGCGATGTTGCCGCCGCTTGGGTTAGTGACGGTTGCCGCTATTTTGCCGCAAGAATGGGAATTTAAGCTAGTGGATCGCAATGTACGCGAAGTTACCCAAGCAGAATGGGATTGGGCAGATTTGGTGATTCTGTCCGCCATGATCGTGCAAAAGGAAGATTTATTAAAGCAAATCCAGGAGGCGAAACGTAGAGGAAAACGGGTAGCAGTAGGTGGGCCTTACGCAACTGCATTACCTCAGGAAGTGATGGAGGTAGGGGCAGACTATTTGATTTTGGATGAAGGAGAGATTACTTTGCCCCTTTTTACCTGTGCGATCGCACGAGGCGAGCGATCGGGAACCTTTCGTGCAAATGGCGAAAGACCAGATGTTACCCATACACCTATTCCCCGGTTTGATCTGTTGGAATTTGATGCCTATGCAGAAATGTCAGTACAGTTTTCGCGCGGATGCCCCTTCCAGTGCGAGTTTTGCGACATTATTGTGCTTTACGGTCGCAAGCCGCGTACAAAAACACCAGAGCAATTACTTAAGGAACTAGATCGTCTCTACGAGTTGGGTTGGCGACGCAGCATTTTCATGGTGGATGACAATTTCATTGGCAATAAACGCAATGTCAAACTGTTCCTTAAAGAACTAAAACCTTGGATGGTAAAACATCAGTATCCTTTTTCCTTTGCCACAGAAGCCTCAGTCGATTTGGCAAACGACCAAGAATTAATGGATTTGATGGTGCAATGCAATTTTGGTGCTGTCTTTTTGGGGATTGAAACACCAGATGAAGCTAGTTTAACTCTAACCCAAAAACATCAAAACACAAGGGATTCTCTGAGTGAGGCAGTGAATGCGATCGCCAGATCAGGCTTGCGAGTAATGGCAGGATTCATTATTGGTTTCGATGGTGAAAAGGCGGGCGCAGGGTCGAGAATTGTACAATTTGTAGAACAAACATCTATTCCCACAGCGCTGTTTAGTATGTTGCAAGCATTGCCTGATACAGCTTTGTGGCATCGCTTAGAAAAGGAAGGACGACTCCGCACTAAGTCAGCTAACATCAACCAAACCACGTTGATGAATTACGTACCGACCCGTCCCTTAGAGGAGATTGCTCATGAATATGTAGAGGCATTTTGGCAATTATACGATCCAGCAAAGTTCCTTGATCGTGCCTATCGCCACTACCGAATTCTGGGCGAGGCGACTTATCCCAACAAAGGTAAAGGTGCAAAAAAACCGATTAATTGGGTAACGATTCGTGCCTTATTGACCATATGCTGGCGACAAGGTGTCTTTCGCAAAACCCGTTGGCAATTCTGGCGCAATCTTTGGAATATGTGTCGCTACAATCCAGGTGGCTTAAGTAGCTATCTGTCAGTTTGCGCTCAAATCGAGCACTTTGTGGAGTATCGCCAAATTGTCAAAAGGGAGATTAATGAACAAGTAGCGCAGTTTCTGGCATTGGGATAACAGCCAATGATAATTTTGCCGATCGAGATTATTCCATTTGGCATCTTGGTTAATGCAGTGTACGGTAGCAGTGAGGTTTATTTCAATGGAGTATTTCTCCTTTAGTCCTAAGACGATCTCTACTGCTGCGTTATCAACTCCCAATGCCATACCTGAATATAACTGGATGCGTTTTTGACATCAAATCGTATCTGCCAATTTCTCGGTTGTCCATCCAGTATTTTAGGCAAGCGTTACGAACAAAACGAGCAGTTTTAATTGCCTCATCCAGCGATTGATACTGCTGTTTTGTACCTTCCAGTTTTGCCTCAAATACCAACATTATTACGTTAAACTTGCTGACGTAATTATACCATCAACCGACTGCTTAATCTGGCTTAAGGCTATTAACATTTCTTCTCGATTGAGATGTCGTTTCTTGCCTGTTTTAGATACTTGGATAGCGTAACTCCATTTTATTCCAGCTTGTGAGCATCTTTTTCTTAACTGTTGAACAGTGATATGTTTGTTTGTAGAGCCTTGCTTTTTGTTAAATATCCGAAGTTTGGATTTATCAGTTAAGTTTTCGATTTTACTTACAGTGGGTTTTATAGATGTAGTGCAGTTGCAGTGCTTTTCAAAAGTGATAGATATCTCTAGCAAGAATTGAAAAATGAAGAAAATAGAAAATCCGTAAATAAGAATGTAGAGAAGCCCTGTTAGCATATTCTGTGCTAATTCCATTGTTTTAACTCCTGTTGATATAACTAGTAACTGGTTATTTGATGAAGCGGTATACCAGCTTTCTATTGATATCAAAGCGTGAGCTTGTGTAAATTTACTCTGAAGAAAAGGCTCGATAATAAATTAATGGTGTAACAGTGATGAAATATTTTGGGCTTGGTTTGCTTCGATAAAGATGCCACTCTACATATATTTAACAACTGTTCTAATATTATCAACTAACTGTAGTATCATTCCCAAAATAGCTTTCCAGCCTAGTATTATTCCCCAAAATCCGCTAACGAATAGACCAAGTACTGATTTAAGGAAGATAACTCCCCTGTAATTTATCTCGATATTTGATTCGGCTTTGGCATAGATAACACTATCCCCAATTTGATTTTTCAAATTCCTCACTTTTTGTTCTTCTTCTCTAATCCTTCTTTCTTCTTGCACTTTCCAGCCCCAAGGGACAAATCCCAAAATAATCGAAATGGGAAGATAGAATGGCCAGTTATATATGTAGCCCAGGGAAGCATAGATGATGAAAAAGGTTAGCCCCAAACCAGTACGCCAAATTAAACACCAAATAATAAACAAACTGTTGATAATAGCGTTACGGATAACTATACTTCTATTTTGATGATATGACATTTGAAGGTGGCTCCCGATAGCTAATATTTAATTTTTATTTATAGTGGTTGCATACCTTAACATCCAACCTAATGCTAGTTTGAATTATCATCTTTTTAGTTGGAAATTATAAATACATAATCAATTGCAATTACCTACTGAACCTCATCACAGAAGGTTAAATATACCAACCTATCGTAACGATGTTTGTACTTAGCCCGGTATAGTTGCTGTTGCTAAAATTAATATTTACTGTTTTACCGATTGTATCTTCACTGATTTTAAATCTAAGCAAAGTTTTGATGATTTTTTTAATAAATTTAAAATTGAGGTATAGTTTTTAAAAAAATAAAAATGATCAAGATTTGACTCTTAACCATTTGATGATATATTTGTAAAATGATGGGATATACCTATGTTTGATTTACATAGTTAAGGCGTATGCCATTAGTTGTGGTTTTTCTTGTTGCGCGTCTTAGTAGCTGATTGCACCTTAAACCGTACCTGTTTCCCAATAGTTATCTCAGCAACATTGCTAATATCTTTACCAGATTTATAGGCTTCAATAATTGCCTTATTATTAGCTTGGTACTTAATAACTCTAAATTCATCAGGAAAATCTTGATCGTCTACCTCTACTAGTAAGTTAGCGACTTTGGGCGGGTTATCCCTGATTTCAATTACCCTTTCCTTACCAATATTTTTGTCACTGATTAATCCAATCTCGTGTAGATGGATCAGGGTACGCTTGATTTGTTCAAGTTGAGTTTTACGACGTGAGATTACCTGGTCGTGGAGTTCGGCTACTCGCACTTTTCTTTCTTCCCAGGTTTCAAGGTCAAGATTTAACTGGTCAACTACCCAGGCGATCGCATCAATTTTGGTTTCGATACCATCTTGAACACTCATAAGTTCTTGTACGAGTTGTTCTACTTTACCTTCTTCGCCTAACTCGCTTGCTTCTTCTATCTGTGACCAGAGTTTAGCAGCATCTAAGCTTAACTCTTTGAGCGTGAGTTGATTGATTTCGCGTTCAATTGCTGGAGTCATAATTTACTTTTGATATGAAAAGCTAGTAGCAGTTACCTATTTACCTGCTACTGCTTGTTGACTAGGAAGAGTTGATGCTTGAAGGGATATTGAATCTAGTACCCGTACCGCAAGTGATAGTAATCTGACTTTTCTTGTGCTAATTCTGCTTCGTAGTCATAGTAATCCGCCTCGCTTAGTAAGGTGCTTATTTGTTGAATTTGCTGGGCAGAGGTTACTAATTTTTTGTTAGCTTTTAGATTAGAATTAGTAGTAGTTTTCATGTCTATACAACTTCAATTGTTCAATGAAGTTATTGCGTCAGCAAATGTTGCGATCTTGACTTAGAAAGATAATATTTATTTTTTACCTTTCTCATAACTATCTACTACTGATTTGTCTTTAACCACTGGCTTTTCTACCACAAAGATAGTTGTCCTGGTGATATATTTCCCCGTCGTCGCGTATGGAACAGCAGATGACAAGCTGTGCATAAAGCCGCGAGATTCTCGACTCGATTATCTTCGGGCAGATAATTCCAGTGGTGAACCACTAAAGTTTTAATACTGCGTTCTCTACGATTTAACCCATCTCTTTTATCAGTTGGGCGTAAGCATTGTATACCACAGCGCGTGCATTTCCAGTCGGATTTTGATTTGACCTCAAGTGCGATAGTATCCCAGTTTGAAGAATAGCGACTGCGGGTTTTGCTAGTCATTAATCAGTCCTTTTGGGTTACACAAAAATAATTTTGATTATATCGTTAATGTTTATCATAATATACTTAATTTTTTTATATTCAGTTTGATTTATAAATTTATTTGCGTAGTTAGGGAAATCTTAACTTTTAAAAAAGGATAGATATGCACTGATTATTGTAATTGAATAACGCAGGTTACGCCAAAAAATAAAATATAAGTCTTTGATATCGGTATGTATTTTTAACGGAGCAAGCTAATGATTGACGCAGAGGATCTACTACTCTTGCGGTTGCTCCTTTGATGAATTTGATGCAATATTGTTGTTTTTATATTGAGTATTTAAGCAGAAAGTTTTTCGGAAAAATTCACCTGCGACATAACTTGTGCGCGTATTGAATTAGCAGCCGTCTCTGCAATTTCTGCTCTATCAGAATCAGTAAGAAGTACTGCAAGTAGCGATTTGAGAGCTTCGCGGTTAGATATAAACTCTTCACTGTATAAATCATCTTGCAGCAGGGTGGCTTCTAAGTGAGGTAATAGCTCAGGCGCAGGAGATAGTAACCGCTCTTTAATGCGTCTCCTTGCAGTCTCTGTTGCCGCTTTTGTACCTACACCTAAATCCCATGTTTCAATTATTAGCTTGATTTCACGGTTAAGTGATACACGCAGCGTTGATAGGCGGCCAAATAAAGGAAGGTTAAGCATTAAAGGTGGTAGTGCATTACCCCAATCCAGACCAGCACCAATAGTGCAATTGGCTTCATCTTCGATACGAACAGCTTCATCGAGCCATCCTTCACCAAAAAGTAAATCTATAGCTTCTTGGGTTGTTACTGGCTCATTCACCTGAGAATTATTATTTTGCTGTTGATGATTCATAAATTTTCACCTGCTCTCCGTCTCAATACACCATACTCAAAGTAAACCAAATTATCGTATTCTTCTTCAGGCCCGCAGTTAAACATATTTTGTTTTTCATAAAATCCTACAGACCTTGGTAAAGAATGCAACCCAACTCTACCTTCATACCCAAGCTCAACACTTCTAATTCTGGCAAAATTTAAAAGTGCTTGACCAACACCTTTGAATTGAGGCGGACGCTGAATTTCAATTCGGTTAGTGGGGGCAGTTGCAATACCATCAACATAAACTAGTCTCTTACCAATATTCAACCGGGAACCGTGCATTTGTGTTTCTATTATCATTAATCCTTGAGTTGTGTTTTCGCACTCAACTGCATAACCTTCAAGATTTGCTTGATTGGCAATATATCTTAATTTAAATATCCAGTCCCAGTATTTATCTTCTTGAGTAAATAACCTTAACTTTTCGACCCAATCATTGACATAATCATCAACATGTTTTTGTCCTAAATCTACCAGATAGGCTTCAACAGGTGTATTATCAACACCCCTTTTTAACTCGATTTTTCGCTGCACCTAAAGCTCCTAATTGTCAACTGATTATTAAAGCTTGTGACTGCTATTTGACTGGTAGATAAAAGAGTAAATGTGAATGCGTATATCAATAGCTTTATGCCAACCAGCAAGCACAGCATCATCTGAAATGTCTCCAATAACTACCAAACTATTTTCTTTATCCACATAGTACGGTAAAGGTTCAGCACTCAACCAACCATAAGCAATGGCTTCTTGGTCTCGCTCAAAAATTGAAATTTCTAAACTTTGCTCATATCTTGAGTAGTAGTAAGGTAAATAGCAAGCTGGGTATTCTCTTAAAGATTCGCGATTAACTGTGTATGATTGCCAACGTAGTCGCTCACCCTTAATTTCTTTATGATTAGCTTCTAGCCAATCATAAAGTTTTTTAGCTTGCCGCAAGGCGTGGTCTTTGCCTTCAAAAACAACGCTGGGAAGAAAAATATCGCCGTCAAAATGCACCGCGACTTCAAATAAATCTTCATCCTCATCCTCATCTTCGGCTTCTGCTTCTGTTACCTCAATGATTCCAGCCTTGTATAGTTCTGCCATTTCCCTGCATTGCTTCGTCAGATATACCTCTACATTATTAAAATTTTAGCTTTCAGTTACAAAATAATCAGAACGCTCTGTTGGTTCTAATCCCTTATCTGGAGGGAAGTTTTGTTTGTGTACACGAGCCAGCACCGTAGTGTTAGTGCAGGTCGGCATTATCTCCAGGAGGAACTAAAGCCCTATTCTTTTTCTTACCCGCGATCGCATTAACAGAGCGAATCAGTGTAAATTCAGAAATTCTTAAAATTAATAAAAATTCTAACTTGCCGGATGATATAACCCCGTATCCTGATTAAATTCCCATCCTAACCCTGCTCTATCCTTGCCTTTGCACCATCCCACAAAAAGCGGTGGTGGCAGATTAATTCGCTGCTCGCGTATAGTTTCTACACTTACACCAAGTCTTGAAGCTAAACCTTCTTCCGTTAGCGGTTGGATTCGAGGAGTTTGCCCTTGATAATATGAATTGTTGTTGTACGATTTCTTCTGCCGTTTCGGTTGGTTGTTGAGATAATTTTGAATTTTAATAATCGCCTCAGCAAATTGTTTCATTTGGGCTGTTATCTCTTCAGTTTTTTGTTCTAAAGAGTCCAAACGTTTATTTTCATTACCAGCAATTGCATCAAGGTCATCTAAAGAACCATCTAGGTATAGCTCAATAAAACGGGTGAGCGTCGCTGTTGCTGTCGTGCCTTTCGAGTTGCAACGGGCGATAAACTGCTCCCACATCTTTTGGTCACAGTTGAAAGATGCTAGCTTCTTTGTTCTCCCTGTATTGCTCATATCTAGGTAAAGTCTAGGTAATATCTAGGTAAACTAGTCGTGGACACCGAACAACTGAGCGTGTTTCCATCTTGATAACTACCTTGACACTATCATGATGAGCGTATGAGTGCGATGGCCGAACCGCCCAGCGGAGGCGATACCTTCTGGAGTGGCTTCCCCGTAAGGGTAGGGTACACCTACGTTTTTTATTACCTATGTTTGCTTTTTTTACGCAGTGCGTGAGAAGTCCCAACACGCCCGACGTGGTGAATGTACTTTGCAGTTGTCGCCGGGGAAGCGTGGCCCAAATCTGCTTGCAAGTCAAAATCAGAAGCTCCATTTTTTTTAGCCAGCGTTGCGTGGGTGTGGCGCAGAAAGTGGGCGCTGAACTTAATTCCCGCACAAGTAGAAATTTCCTCCATCATCAGTCGCAACCCGCGATCGCTTAAAGGTTTACCCCTATCCCGCCGGCTGGGACTAGGAAACACCGGCTGATCATTGCTGGCATTCCCACGATAATCCAGTAACACTGCACTAGTTTCCGGATCGAGACTAATGGTTCTAGTTTTATTTCGTTTCCCCGTCACAGTTAACAACAGACAATCTCCATCCTCCCGAAACTGCCGCCAAAATAACCCCGGCGTAATTACGCGCTTACCATAATCAGAAGTTTGCCGGGCAATTTCTCCCGCCCTCACCCCACTGTAAAAGATGAGAGTAAACAGCAGCCAGTGCATCTTATTAGTGTTATGTTGCAAGTCTACTTCAATTGCCGCTTTTTCCAACTTAGCAATCTCGCGTTCCGAGAGAATGCGCTCTGCGAGCTTATCGTCCCACTGGATACTTAAGTCCTTGCCCAAGTCGATAGCAAAATAACCAATAGAAGCTCTAGTACCCCACTCCCACAAACTTTTAATCGCTGCCGTGTATTTAGCCGCAGTATTTTTACTCAACCCATAAGTATTGTTCTTTCCCCGTACTGGCTTTTCATCCTTGAGCCAAGCCAGATAAGCGTGTAGATGAAATAACGTTACCATCCTCAAATCAGATATCCCAAACCGCGACTGCATATAATCGACAAGCTCATAACCAATTTGCCGATATGCCCGTCGCGTTTGGTCGCTTTTAATAGTGACAGAATGCACCCATAGCTCAATTAGCTGCTGTGTGGAATTAATTTTCTGGCGGTTGGGAAAATAATAATCCACAAGCGCGACACGAGCTTCATCAAGCGGTAGAGTTACCACCTCCACAGCAAGTGATTCCACGCTTTTGACAGGTAAATTTTCCATAATATAAATCCCCAACCCCCACTGATAATTATGATGCCGAGAACTGTAATTCCCGGTATCTTTATGATAGTTGTTTCTAGGACACGATTAAATTGCTCATCTAGAATCATCTATATCGTATATACGCGGATATCCCGTATGCGATGATGGTAGTGAGAAGAGTAGGGGAAGTAGGGGGAGATGGGGAGGTAGGGGGAGTAAGTAAATATTAGAACTTGAAGCAAATGGTTAAAGAACTGGTTAGAAATCACTTCTCCACAACAAAAGCGCGAGGGACTGGTGGAATATCCGCAGATAAATATAAAACTTCTGTCTGAAGAAGACCGGGAGTTGGTGAAGCAGGCCAAGCAGCGTGCTGAGGAGTTGCGCCTCACTTTTAAGGAGTTTGTGCTGAATTGTATTAAACAAGCACTTGTGGAAGAGAGTCCCGATAGTGCAGATAGTGCAAGTGCTGCCGAAATTGAAGCTTTGAAAGCTCAAATCGCCGCCCTGGAAGAGAAGGTGAATATTCCTTCTGCGACCAAAACAGAAGTACATAACCTCCAGGAGCGGTTAAATCAATTGCGGGTGGGAATTTCAAATGAAATTAAGAAGGATAGGGAGCAACTTGCATCTTTAACGTTGGCGATCTCCCGACTTGAAAGCCAAATTGAACAGCTAATACCTTCCTTAAATCTTCAGGTGGATGGCGAAGGTAATGCCGACAGTGATAGCGACTGGATTTTTGGGGAAGGCTCCGGTGGTGTGGGAGAAGATGTTGAGGATACCCGAACTGATGGAGCATGATGGGAGAAAATGGAAATTAATAGTTTAGGGATTAACAAAAATCGGTTATTGAATACTTATGTAGACGAGACGTGATAATAGTTACCTAAATCTTAGGTATTGCTTTTTAAATAAATTGTTAATGAAATTTCCCTACTTTAAGACGCACGATAATTTCGACTAGCTAGGAAAGGATCGTAAATAACTCGCCCTGATGAGTTAGTTTCTATACTTGACCGCATTCTCGACGGCTGTGGAGATGAGGGGGATGTTGCCATATTGCGTCAATATCTGTGAGTCCCTCGACGTACTGCAATATTGTCACCAGAGCTAATCGCAGCGGAGACATTCCAGGTTGCCCTTGGCTAGAAAACAATGTACTGAAATCTTGGTCACTGAGGAAGCAGCTAAAGCGATCTGCCATCGTGATGTAAAGGTTGCCTTTTGGAAAGATAGCTCTAGCAACTTTAGCGGTTTCTGCTGGCACAGTATAGCCTGGTTGTGGATGCAGTGACATCGAACGATACCTCTTGCGATCGTCTTTTAGATCCTAAATAACTCTTGATGGAGCTAACTTATTTGTTAAGCAATATTTCGCCACCAGTATCACTTTTGGTGATCGCTTGTTGGGGAAGGCCATCTTTTCCTTTAAGTGACAATTTATCTGCGATCGCCACAGTTGACGAGAGAGTCTAAACAAGTACTGGATATTTACACTAAAATTAGACTAATTGAGCTAAATAAGAAAGACTTGACGGGCAAGCCATAACCGTTAAAACTAAACTAGAGAATAAACCAAATTAATCCGTAAATAAGCAATTTTCCTACTAGCGAAGTATCTATGAAAACAGTAGAACTAATAAAAATTTTTCTAGCTTCTCCAGGCGATGTACAGACGGAAAGAAATTATGTTAAAGAAGTCGTCGCAACAATTAATCGTACTGTAGCTCAATATAAAAATGTAAGACTAGAAGTAAAATGTTCTGAAAATGCATATCCCGGATACGGTAAAGACGGTCAGGCAATTATCAACGAGCAGATAGGCAAAATGGATGAATATGATTTATTTATCCTAATTATGAAAGACCGCTTTGGAAGTCCTACTAAGCGTCATGCATCTGGAACAGTTGAGGAGTTTACACTAGCTAGAAAAGCTCACAAGGAAAGAGGTAAGCCTGATATATGGTTTTATTCTGGCTCAATGAAGCAAGATGTAAAGAAGAAGGAAGATAAACAGCAGCAGGCGAAAGTAAAGGGATTTAGAACTAGGTATATAAATAATAGGTACGGTTTATTCAGAGACTATAAAAACCCTTCTAATTTTAAAAGTCAGTTACACGAGCAACTTACTCTATGGTTGAATGATTATAGTAATAAAAAAACCAGAAAAAGCATTACTACTTCAAAAACTAAGACTGCTTCACTCAAGAAAAAAGAGCCTATAGATAAAACAAAAGTAGCCAATAATTCTAATCAAGCAAGTTTAATTTCCAGTAAGCCAATAAAAGAAATAAAATCTACTACTAATAAGAATAAAACAAATACTAAATCAAAAATTAATAATAGCAAAAGTATAAGTAATTCTGGTGCTTGGGTTTTACTTGATGACAATTTATTTGAAACTAAATCAGTTTTTCAGGATGTTAATAGAAAGCTGATTCTTAACATACCGATTATAAATTCAGAACAGGAAACTAATCTACGACACTTACAAACCAACCATCGCTACGGTAACAGGCTTGTTTCTTATAGCTACCAAAATGATGCATTTATGGTACAAGTGGAGAGTATTGAAACTGATTCTATCAAAGGCAAAACTTCTTGTATAGTTACATTGAAACCAATACAACAATCTAATAATTATAATATAGCTAGTTATAACAACTACAGTATAGAGCAAACTGCCGAGCTAATACGTTTTTTACTATTAAATGAAATTCAGGATAATCAAAATCAAGCCAATAATCCTATGCTGAATTATATGCTTACAGGAAGTAGCTATTCAACAAAGCTGGAAAAATTTATTTTTAGCGATATATGGAAGAAGTGGAAGAATAAGCCAAAAATGTTTTTAATCAATGCGCGACTGGCAGCAGTACATCTTTTGAAAAGCAAAAATATAGTTGAGCATATATTAAAATTTAACATCAGTCTTAATCAAAATGTTGTATCAATTGATTTTAGTGGAAAGATGCAGAATATTTACGCAAATCAAGAGCCAAAAACATTACAGGTAAAAGGTAAATGTACTTTATAATTGGAAAGTTTATAGTTAGTATTCTAAAAGCAAGCTGATTTTAAAAAGTCCTCTAACTTATATAAATCTATAGAATCTAAATCTTTGGGATATATCATTACTGTTAATTTTTTGGTTATAAACTTTTCTTTAGATGCTATAACGAAAGCTTCTATAATTAACTTAGCTAATGCCATCCTTGGCAAACCAGTACGAGCCAAGTCGGAGCCGATGATTGGAATGGTTACATTTTCGCTATGACCTTTGAGGCGGATTTCTTTCCAAAGATTGTTAAGAGATTGCAGAATATATTCAGAAGAAGATTGTACAGTTATATCATTATTCATATAACCATAGGCAGTTAAAAAATAACGTTTATCGTGTGTACCAAGCGTTATAGCTGTACCAATGGGATATCGACCAGTTTTACCTCGCTTTTTGTTAGTTTCTTCTTTACATAGATTACGTAACGGTTCAAGTGCTGTTTCAATATCCGCGTCTAGTCTTGCAATATCATTTGCATAAACTTTGGTTAAAAACTGTCCTTGAACACTTGAAGGTTTAATTATCTCTCCTAATTCAGTATCAAAAACATCATTAGTGCCTATTACAATATGACCTTTATCATCAAAAATATCTCCTACTTTAACTTCAACTATTGAATCTGGAGATGATAGTTTATGGCAAAAACTTCTTCGAGGAAAGCACTTTAAGATAGCGAAAATAAAGCAGATGATTATCAATGCAAAGTAGCCTGTCCAACCAAAATCTGGCCTTCCAGGGAAAAAGAGCGAAACAGGTTTAGTCAGTAACCCCGCCAAACCAAAAAAACTGACAAATGAACTCCAAATTCGCTTTAAGCTAACTTTGCTAAACAATTTAAAATAAATTTCAATTGCCATAATCAAGTTTAATAAGCGGAACTTCTGTAACATTAAATTAAAACTCAATAATTATAAATCATTTTTGTTAGAGGCTATTTATAAAGTAAATCTAAAAGCCAGGAGAAAGGAGTTCTGATAACGATAAGATACTTTATATGCAGTGAATTTACATAGATAGTCGGTATGGCGCGAAAGTCTTACCCCACAGATTTAACTGATATGGAGGTTTTGCCAATTTTGGTGCTTAATTTGAGAAGTGGTATTGGATTCTAGATGTTCTCTAACTTGCATTCCCACAGCATATGCAAGCAATGGGGGTACCGAATTTCCGATTTCTCTTTGGGCGTGGAGTATTGCCTCACTGAAATTAAACCAATCAGGATAACTGTGCAAACGAGCAGCTTCTCTAACTGAGATAACCCGTGGTTGTTCTGGATGGAGGGGACGCAATGCAGTGCGGTTGCCACTCCCCGCTCTTAACGTCACGCAGAATCCATCCCATTGCAGCTTCTTTGATTTGGATTTAGCTTCCCTTGCACCTGGGGGAGTATTGATGAATTGCTGAATTACTTCTGGTGTATGTGTTGTCGCTGCGAATCCCGTCTCAATGTTAGTTACTATACCAAGATTTGGGAATATTTTTTCAAGATACTTAGCATATTCTCCCTTCACCCAATCTGGATGCCATTCTTGAGTGTTTTGCTTGGGGAGTAGGGGGACTGGCAACAAGTCCGCGATCGCATCTCTAACTGTATGTTGAGGTTGATGCTGCGGCGGTATAATTTCTCCAAACTTAGATGCAACAAAAAACACCCTTTTTCTAGCTTGCGGAACTCCGTAATCTGAAGCGTTCAGGTTTCATTTTGAGAGAAAATAATGTTCTTCTAGCACTGCTTGAAGGTTAGCAGTAATGCAGCCAAACTTCTGATTTTTAATGCCTGGCACATTCTCCATGATTGCAGCTAGGGGATTGAGTTCCAACACCAGCCGTACAAACTCCCCTACCAACGAGTTTCTCTCATCCTCAACATTTTGCAGTCCAGCAACGCTAAATCCTTGGCATGGTGGGCCACCAAAAACGGTATGAATTTCCCCGTCCCAATCTGCATACTTCGCCTGAATACAGGCACGTATTTCTTGCGCCGTCACCTCCCGAATGTCTTTGCACAAGACTGTGGCGTGCGGGAAATTATGTTGGTATGTTGTTAGGACGATGGGATTATTATCAATGGCGATCGCTATTTCAAATCCTGCTGCTTCAAATCCCAAATCTAATCCACCCACCCCGGAGAATAGGCTAATAGCTATTTTTTTGTTTGTTGCTGTTGAGTTCATTTTTCTGCGCTAATATAATGCGCGGTTTTATCTTTAAGACTAAGTTTGCTAATTCGACTAGTTAAATAAGTCAAGCTGCTTTTTCCCAATTTTTTGATGACGATTTGGAGATAGCAGCCAAAGCATAGCTCAAGGTATGCTTGTGAATTTTGGGCATTTTGTGAAACGACATATCTTGACCCCAATCTTGGACTGATTTGGTGCCAATATGTAATACTTGCGTGAGAGTTTTGACACAAGTTGCGCGAAAATTGGCGTGAGAAACGGTTTGCAGTATTTGTTTTTCAGTTAACCCTTCAAGGAGTGTTTTTTCAAGAAAGGTTTGAGCGTCTACTTCCGGTGCATTGTATTCTCCTGTCAAGATGCTATTTAGCTGGTTTGGTACGATTTCGGCGGCGTGAATGTAAGCAAGTGTAAATTTACAATAGTTAGGTATTCCATCAAAATTGAGATCGCTTCCCCACTTGCGAACTGTTGGTCTTTGTACACCTAAGATGGCACATAGTACAGTGATGCATTTTTTTCGATATTGCGAATCTGTTTCTTCTTCAAGAAGTTCTCCAGAACTGAGTTCGGCAATACCGAAACAGTGGCGTAGAAATTGTCTGGGTTCTAACCTTTCTTTGGGTAAACTCTTGAGCATTTCATAGTTTTTCATAAATGATCCCTCACCTAAATGCAATTACAGCAACTCAAGGTACAGAGATACATTTTGTGTATTCTCTGCATAGCAATTATGTGAAGCTAGCTGTAATTTGTTAGGTGTAACTCTAAAATGTGATTTGTTGTTATTAATGACGTTGGGAATTAGTCAAATCAAAGACAAAAGCCGCAATAGCATTTATCCCTGTATGTAAAATTCCATTGACTGCTCGATAACCTTGACGACTCCAACCAGCCCAACCAAACTGCTCTCCTATATGCCCAAATTCAGCAATAATTATTGATTCTTGGGTTTCGATGTTAGGTAAAGGTAATAATTGGCGCAATTGCGTTATTTCTTCCTGTTGTTTGGTATTAACAACTTGAAGTTCGGCTAGTTCTTCTTCTCGTAATAAGAGTACATTATTTAAATGCTCAACTTCCAACATTAAAGGTGTAATAGTTTTCTCCAACTCCGAGTTCACTACTTTAGCAGCTTGGCTATTGAATGTATTGCTCCATCTGTTTTTGTTAGCATCTTCGAGAGCTTTTTCTAATTGGGCTACTCGTTGTTCCAATTGTGCCTTTTCTGTTTGGAGTGACCGCACTTTCCCTAGTTCGCGTTCTGTTTCAATTAGCTTTTTAGCTACTTCTTCCTTGGCTTGGGCCATTTTTTGGGCATATGCTCTTGCTGCTTGGAGTTCCACAGTTGCTGCTTTTAGTGCTGCATCTCGAATTTCAACAAACCGCCCCAGTTCTTCTTCGGCTTTTTCTTTATTTTGTTGTGCTAAGGCTTCTGCTATTTTCTGCTCTAGTTGAGCCGCAGTGTAGAGTTCTTCAGTTCTGTAAAGCTTTGTCTGTTTGGGAGTAATTTCGGCAGTGGACACTTCTACTTGTAACTGTTCTGGTTCAAACAGGCGCTTAGTTTCTAGCCCCATAGAAACTGTATGGTCTAATAATACCCACCACAAATCTGAGTCAGTTTTATCCCATTTAGAAATAATGATGCCCCTACATCCAGTACAACCCATATTGTCCTCGACCACGATAACTCGCACTCCCGGTGCAAACTGTGGCTTAGATGATGCGATAGAATCTGATTTCCTAACAACCAGAACTGACTTAGAGTTATAAAGAGTATTTGCTTTAGGAGTAGGCAGTTTTGAGGTTGCTGCTGCTTTAATTTGTGCTGCTGTCTTTTTCCCAGTATCTACCACCTCCTTCACTAAGTCAGTTGAGATTTGAGTTAACTGGCGCAGGGCTGCAACGCTCCAATTCTGTACTTTCTCGCGCACAAGGCGTTGCACCCTTTTCGGAAGCTTCTCAAACCAAGCGTATATTTCCATTGAGGCTTTAGCGATGTAGCGTGATGCCCCAAAGTCAGGGCTATCGAGCCATGCTGCAAAAATCTTTTTCCCATCAGTGTCCATAGCGATGCAGTCGTCATAGACATGCTGCAAAGCTCGACCACTTTCTAATAAACCATCAAAGGTCTGGCGAACAAACCCTAAGAAGTTACCCAATGTTGTTCGGGCTTTGCTTTGTAGTTCAGGTCTTTTAAATTGGTTGTAATCGAAGCTGTAAGTTATTGCAAAAGGAGCAATGGCATCGGCTTGTTCTTCAATATATTGCTCTAATTCTAATTGGGCGATCGCTTGGTTGTCGGGTAAAACTACGATCGCTCCTTGCAGTTGTGTCATGATTATATTGACCTCGCAAGGGGTTGACGTTAGCCGTTGCGATTCTTCCTGGAAGTCGAGTGCAGCGGCTTTCTGTTACTAATTCTACTTGTGTTAACTAAAACCGTCAACCCGTTGCGGTAATGCAAATGGTAAAGTTACTGTAATGGATATGAAGCAGTTAAGAGAGCGGTTAAATCTCAGAACCGTCGATGTAGCTAGTAAAGTTGGTGTTGGAGAATCTTCTGTACGCAATTGGGAGAAAGGGCGTACTATACCAAAACTAAGAATTGATCAGACAGCAGCATTATGTAAGCTTTATGGATGTTCAATTGAGGAATTAGACCAAGCAGTTAAGGAATCCATAGCTAATGCTTCACAATACCAAGATTGAAAATTTCCTATTGTTTTTAAAGATTACAAAGGAAGAGAGAATAGCACTTAACTATTACCAAGCTATTATCAGCCGATGATTTGCTAATTTACTTGTCGAATACCAAAGCACTAACGGACAATAAGAAACAGGAAGGTGAATATGCGATAACACAGGCAGTAGCAATTACAGAATCAAAAATAGATCTGTATGAAATATTCAGGGTGAACAGTATCAAGTAGCATTTGTGGGCTTGGTCAAATCTGATACGGTATAACCCTGTTTTGTCAATCTGGGAGAAGCCAATCTCTGAAAGCGTTTCGGAGCTTTACTTTTCAACTTTTGGCTATAAATTTTAGTTTCTGTTAGAAAATAAAGGCTCAAAGCTTTATTAAATAAAACTTTCAGAGTTTAGCTTCGATTATTCCTTTCCGAAAGTGATAAAACAGGGATAAGATGCAATTATTCAACCCAGTAGGCGCAAATGTTCTACACTGCCTGACTGATTGCATCTAACAAAAACAAACCCAAGTCTTTATGCAGTGCTTCATTATGCTGCGGACAACCAGTTGAATGTAGACACCTTGGACAACCTGCTTCACAATCACATTCAGCTGCCAGCGCATATGCTTTAGCAGCGAAATTAGTCAAATCATTAAATTCCCGGTACTCGACGTAGTATATTCTTTGCCACTAAAGTTTCAAACTGCGATCGCATTCCTTTAGCAGCTACAGGGTCATCAATTAGTACACCAGCTTCAATATTGCGTTCGTGGGCGGCTTCAGTAAAGTTGGCTGAAGTTACAAGCAGGCGTTCTTCATCTACAACAACACATTTCGCATGAAGACAGGCTTTTGTACCTGCACCTGGGGCGAGGGAACGGGGGTCATAAAACACTTCTGGTAAGCGTTGTCCCGTCCAGATTTCTTGACGGAATGTGTCTGCAAACTCTTTCAAAAGCGTTGACTCTGGTAATTTATTGTTGTGCGATGGGCGAAGCCCCACCGTAGGTGTTCGCTTCACGTTAAGGAACATCCTGACATTTAGTTCTAGATTCGCATCCATCCGGGAAGCCAGCACACCAAACAGAGCTTGTGCTTTTTTCCCTTTGTCAACAGCAAAACTGGAAATAAGGATGCTACTTTTGGCTGTGCTGAATAACTCGCGCACAACAACGCTAGTATCGCGGCTTTGAGAACCGACGACTTCCTGTCCTGTCCAAACCAACTCTACTCTGTCGTGTACTTCCTGAGATGCTGACCGTTCTGCTGCTAGTAGACGCAATGTGTAAGCTATGTGACCGGGAGTAGCACCCATTGCGTTAAGTCGATTGAGTTCCTCAACAACACTGCTACTGAGAATTTCTGGGACGTAGGTTTTAATAGTTGATATGCTAAAGGGTGGATGAAGCCTTCCTGTTTCAAAGGCTGTAGCCAAACTGAGCAAAACTGGTCGGCTCAGTTGGAGAAACGCTGTCATGACAATTCCTGATTGAGAAAAAACTCAGCACCCAAACCCTCAACTGTAGCTACGACAAGCGCCCGGTCAAGAAATTCGTTACCACGTTCGCAGGAAGATTCAGCAATTAATAAACATCCATGACAGGCTGCACCATGCAAAAAACGCTCCTCTTGTACGTTGTCTGGCTGGTGTTGGGCGCAAACAGGGTCATTAGAACATAGCCTTCCTAATTCTAGGGCGGTAGTTAGATGGTACTCAATTCGCTTGCCAATTTGTACCAGACCTCCCAAAGTTCCCTCCGACCCAGGGGAACCAGTATATAAAAGAATTCCATAGCCAGTGTCACCAACATAAATGCGTTCACGAATTGATGAAGCAGCATAACCGCATTCTAGAGATACTGCTGTAATCAATAGGTGTGATAAGGAGTGCAGCATAATATAAGGTAGTCCAGGAAATTTAGCTTCTGGGAGTGCCTTGCGCTTCTGCCACACCTCGAAGCCCCTCAACAATTCCAGCCCACGTTTTTGCACCGCAGGCTGCTTTACCCAGTTTTCGATTGCCTGTTTTTGAAAGCTGATAAATACACCCTCACCACGGTTTTCGATGGCAGGAACCCAGCTTGGTTCGATATCAAGGGCAGCCCGCCGCACATCCAGTGCCAGTTCGCCATCAATATCAGGCATTGCAGGTTCAAAGCGGGTGAACCCGACTTGGGCAATGACCTCTCGTAAACGATGTACTAGAATAATCCGGTCAATACGAGAGGATAATAACGGGGGCAAAGCAGTTAACTTGCGGGCGCGGGCATAAAAGTCACCATCTGGGGCATCTTCTCCCATCTCTTCTGGGCTGGAAAGCAAGGTTTCAATTTCTACTTGCTTAATACTTTTACTTTGGTCTCCTTGTCCACTTTGCTTGCGCCGTATTTCTGCCCATACAGCTTCATCGCTAAATCCTTCCAAGGCGTTAGCAACTTTTTGTTTACGGCGTTCTCTTTTGACATCATCTGAGCTTTCTGCATACTGAAGAAAGTCTTCATAGACTAAATTAACTGCTGCTCGCAGGGCTTCATCTGAGTCTGGGAGAGAGATAACACTCAAAACTTGAGAAAAGTAAGTATTACTTGCAGCTCTTACTAGCAGTCGGTTGTACTCTGGTTTACCAGTGACGCGGGAAACACAAGGTTCAAAAGCTTTTGGCCCTAGCCAAGGACGATGCCCCAGACATTGACCCAAAATTTTGCCATTGGGTACTGTGGCATCAGAGAGGGGACGACGAGCGCCGCAGGCTTCACAGCGAACGAAGATATCTACGAAATCGTTGCCAGAACCACGTTCGTCAAGCCAAAGTTGACCCCGGCATTTACTGGAAACATCGCTATTACTGTGGACAAAGCGATACCAGTCGATATCACTGATGTGTCCGTTAACACAGGCTTGGACAAAGCGAACGGGGACAACTGGGATTTTCTTTTTGGTATCGCTGAGGTATTTACCTTTAACTAGACTACCCCAAGGAATCAGAGGACGAGTACGGTACTCTTTGGCGTTAGGAGAAGTCCAAGTTTCTTCTACTTGAGCGACAAACCAAGTGGGGAAGGTAAAAGCTGAAATCCCACTTCTGGCGGCGGCTGGGTCTTGCTCGTCTGTAGGTGGCGCATACATAGCAATGTCTCTGACACCCAAAATCTCGGCAACCCTGGCTGCAAGGCGGTCTTCGTAAATTCGTCGTCTATTACCCCGCCAGTGGTTGAGTCCGCCGATGATGACTGAGTAATTTGGTAAGTCCACCATTGCGCCGGGGCCAAAGGTGGAGATAATTTGGCTTTGCCGTATTTCTCCTGAAGGCTTGCGTTTGCTTTTTGACTTCATTTTTCGTCCTCCTCAACCTCAAAACCATCAGGGTTGCAAACCCACAAGTTGACTGTTGGTTCTACATCTCGGAGGCTGCGTTGTGCTTTGAACTTGCGTGCTTCCATTGGTTGCTTTTCAAGTTCTGGGTCAAGGGGGTCAAATAATAACGGTGGTGCTTGACCTACTTCTTGTTGGTATTGCAAGCTGATTTTTTGACTAGCAATGCGTTCCCAAGTGTCTAGTAAATCTTTCACCCGTCCGCGAACTTTTTGACGTAGTGCTTCGGCTTCTACGGCATCAAGTTCTTTATCGTGCATTTCTGCGCGATCGCTAATGGCATCGACCACATATTCTAAATCCTGCCGATGTTGTAAAATCTCGATAGCGCGGGGTGGTGCAGTCATACCAGGATGTCCTAAACGCGCCAAGGCAACGGAAATAGCAGCAATACCCCTGTCAATGGCGCGAGGTGAAAATGGAGTGACGCTAGTTGCTTCTACAGAACGATAAAAGCTGGTATGCCAAGCTGGAAAGCGTTCGTAGTGAGAGCGATCGCGTGGTCGATGTATATTTAATAATGTAATCACCAAACCAGGGCGATTTTCATCCCGTCCCACCCGGCTGGTAGATTGAATATACTCGGATGCTGTTTTTGGTTGACCCAACACGACCATCAACCCTAAACGGGTGATATCCAAGCCCACGGATATCATATTTGTTGCTAAGGCTACATCGATATGTTTCTTCTCGTGAAATGGTAGTGCCAAGCAGCTTTTGATTTCAGCAACAACATTAGTGCTGACACGGGAAGTTAATTCCGCCGGTTCATAGGCAATTTGACGGTCAGCAAATAAACCTTCAGTTTCGTTGACTCGTTTTCTCAGGCTATACCTTGCTAGACGAGAGTTGACTTCATCTTCAACGATGCGGCGACTACCACCTAATTCTCGCAGGGAGTTAAAATATCCCAGCAGGGTCATGTAAGGATCTGCGGGGTTATCTGGATTTTTTGCTCCTCCTGCTGCTTGATAATGTTTCTGTGCAGCACCCAGTAGTGCTAAGTAAGTTCGTAACAGTACCACTTTTAAGCTTCGTCCCTGGGCTGCAATGCCTACATAGGTACGGGCATTACTGACACTTGCTGGTACTGTTTTGGCGAAAAACGAATCGCGGCGATCTGGACCGGGAGGTGGGAAAATATCTACAGCATCTCGACCAAATAAGGCTCGAATTTGTTTACTAGCTCTCCGTACTGTTGCGGTAGAGGCGATAATTTTAGGGCGTAATTTTTTACCGTTAATTCTTCGGCTGCTCAGTTCGTCAATGGCAGTTTCATACAACCCTACCATTGTTCCCAAGGGGCCGGAAATTAGGTGCAACTCGTCTTGAATAATCAAGTCTGGGGCTGGTAAATGACCTGCAAGTGCTTGACCGCGACCGGGATGGGCAGGCCCGTAAAAACCATCTTTGTCATAACGGTCTACCAGTCCGAATAATGCTCCAGTTTCTCCTACCCAAGGGAGATTGGCGAATTTATCGACAGTGGCGATAATAAAGCTGGGTAATCGTTGGTAAATTGGTTCATCTACTGCAACGATGGGCAACGATTGATTGCGGGTAAATTTGCATTTGCGGTTGATACAAGTAATTTGCAGTGACTTTGGCTGGTCTGCATCTGGTAGTAATTGAAAGGAATCAGAGGTAAACCGTTTACCGCACCAAGGACAGTTTTCTAAAGGGATGGGTGAAGGTTTGCGGGTGTCATTTTGAAAGGCAATAGTACGGGCGCGGGCGGTGTATTCATCGTTGTCGCCTTTTTTTCCCATACGGTTGGGAGTAGCGGTTTGTCCCACCCACAGTCCAATTTCAAAAGGCCAGGGACCTAATTTTTGTGTATCTTTTTGTCTTTCTAACTCTAAGGCGCAGACAAGAGTAGCAGCACGACTTAATTGGTCAAGGGTAAGCAGGCGCAGGGTATAACGCATCAAAACACTTACGCCAGCTGAGTTTATTGTGGGGTTTCGCAGGCGGCGCAATACCATTGCGAATGCTGCTAATCCTAAGTAAGCTTCGGTTTTACCACCGCCTGTGGGGAAGAACAGCAAATCTACTAATTCTCGGTCAGGGTGTTCGGGATGGGCAATACCAACCAAGTTCATTAATAAAAACGCCAGCTGAAAAGGTCGCCATGCCGGAGGTCTGACAGATTCTGGGGTAGTATCTGTATTGTGGGTAAGACGCTGACGGATAGCAATGGCGATCGCGCGATTGGCAATTTGAAATGCTTCTAATACATTAGGATCGTCTAGGGCTTGCAATCCGGCGGCGATGCGTTTGTTTGCCCTGCTTGCCCGGTTGAGTAAATCGTTAGCAACTTCCAGTCGTTCTGGTTCACTGGGAAGATTGAGCTTTTGTGCTTCAATCCACAGCCCATAAGCATCAACTATCCCAGACATCATATTTCGCAGAGTTTCCACCGTGGGTGCGGCGGCTAGTGCTTCCATCCCCAGTTCCACGCCTGCAACTTGCTCAGGTACTACCTTTTCTACATCAGCAATGGGCATCCAAGCAGTGCGGACTTCTTGACAAGTAGTGTCATCGTTGGTGACAGCGACAGCTGAAACGTTATGTCCCACCGCATACTCATAATCATCTCGATACTGTAAATCTGCTACCTTCTCATCCCAATCATCACCGTGTCGTCCGCGCAGGTTGGGACGAGGAACGAGAGAATAAGGGGTGCGGATGATGAGGCAAGTTTGGAAGGCGAAAGCAATATCGCTGTAGGGGTTGGCTACTGGCGGGCGATAGTTCACCAGGAACACGGACACGGAACGAGTACCAACAGGAACTAACTCTGCCGCAGTTACGGGACGCACTGAGGTAACGAGTCTCAAACCGTTACTACCAGGAATTTCCCAATGTTTGGGTACATTACTGACATGGAGAGGAACTGTTAATTCTGCTTGTCCGGGGGTTCTTTGCCACAGCCGGGGTAACTGGAGTTGGCTTTTAGAGTCTTCCTGATTTTCTTCATCCTCTTCATCAACTGGACAGTAATCGCCCCAGTGAACAGTAACATTTATTTCCTTAGCGGTTGCTGGTACAAGGATGCTTAAACCCATTGATGAGGGGAAAAATGCTCTCCGGGCGGAGGCACTGTCGGGTTGCTTTTCATCATCGCCAGCGTTCACCTCAGAAATCTCGTCTATGTCATCGTTACCTATATCTTCTGAACGCTGTTCTACCGAAGCTTCATAAGGCACTAAAAAACCCGTGAGATACCACTTAGATGGAGCTTGGTCGATAATTTCGTCAACGTGGGCGATATCATTGGGCGTAGGCCCCACTAAGTCAAGTTGTAGGGCATCAATGAGAGATGAACGCACTTCGGCAGGAGTATTGGGCATGGTGTATCGCTGTTTACTCCTTTAAAAGATATAACAAGCAATTAACTGTTTTCTTATGTTGCCCGAAGTGTTTAAAAGTGTCAAATAATACTTTAGTCTATCTTTACAATCAGAAATTCCTATTGAAGAGGGTTAATTCTGTTTTGTAACTCAATTAAATCTGGGTACTGATTAACATCAAGTTGATTCAGCACCCAATCAAAAAAAGTTTTCAAAGAAATATACCGGGAATCTCTTTGCTGCATAGCTTTTTGAATATCCTTACCATGAAACCAGATCAAGTACTGCTTCTGTGTCCAAAATTCCTCTTGGGCAAATTGCTGCTGATATTCAGCAAGACTTTGTTTAAATCTGTCTGGCGTTACTGTTCCTACAGCTTGTTGAAACTGGTTAATTAATGCTTCAGCTTCAGTTTGACAGTCTTGGAGAGTTAGCGAGGGCGGGAGTTCACCACTACCACCTGTCCATGTTGTTTTTAATTGATGCCGACTTGCACTTGATTGCAACAAGTCGGCTAATGCCCATCTTACTGCTTGATAATCTTGCAAGCTTCTTGCAGCTTCTTCAATCCAAGTTGCGATCGCCTCAATTCCTGGTGAATCTCCATGTCCCCATTTGGAAGTGGGATTTTCTTGTTTTTCTAGATATTTTGTGTGCCAATAATCGTGAATTAAATCGGCATTTATTAAATAATTCTCCACACAAGCACGATGGGTAAGCAACATGGATTGGAATGGGATTAATCCGATGTTGGTAGTAGGTTGAGCGTCAAAATCGCGATCGCGAAAAATGATAGCTTGTTGATTTGTCGTTCCCTCTCTAGAAAAGTAACCCTGAACAAAACTTGAAAAGGTAAATTTACTGCCAGAGGGAACAATTGTGGGCTTATTTGTTCCAAGGTTCTCGACAACTCTGTTAAGTAGTCTAAAATCTAAACTAGTTTGCTTGCCCTCACAGAAAATAATTTTGCCACTAACGACACTCACAACTACACCTCTAGCCGGATAATATATGCTTCAGGCACTAATTGCTCTATATAATCAGAGTGGGTTGTAATAATAAACTGATTATTTGTGCCTAATTTGGGTAAAGCTCTCAGCAATGCCTGTTGCATTGGTGGATGAAGGTGCAATTCAATTTCATCAATTAGAATGACGGAGTTGTGAATATTCCAACTAGCAAAGTCCATTAACATTGGGAAAATAGCTCGTTCACCGCCGGACATCTCAGAAATTTCATACTGGTTTTTACCGTCGTATAAATAAAACCAGGGTTCACTTAAGATATCGTCTACATTCTCTCGCAGAACTGGGCCTTCAAAACTGCGTTCTGGAAAGACTGCTTTGTAAGCGCGTTCAATTTCGGCGTATAAATCCTTTTGTCCTGGGCGTAGATTGGGGATTTTAGGTGTTCCTACATCTTGATGGAATTGTCGCCATTTAGAAAGGCGATCGCGCAACAGGTCTTCTGTAATTTCTAGTTTGCGATCTGGGTCTTCTGTAGTCAGGCTAGTTGATGTTCTCTGTTCTGTGTACCAAAAAATTGTACCCACTCGCTCAAATGCTGAAAATCCTTCAGCACGGAGTAGTTGTTTAGCGTATTCTCGTCCTTTAAATTGAAATAATTCCGCAGCACTATCTGCTTGAACACGCCCGTTTCGCCATTTAAGGTTAACAATATGCTTTTCCGCAGGAGGCTGCAAATCACGACCCATTTCTCGTAACTTCTGTTGAAAATACCGCACAGCTTCGAGTTCACTAGATGAGAACTGCACCTGTACAGTCACCTCCGGCTCAAATGCTCCCCAATTACTCCCAAGCAGTTCATAGTTAAATCCTGCCCATTCTAAATCGGCAGGTTCTTTTAAGCGTCCGGTTGCTGTGCCGAGAGTTGCGGCGATCGCTTGTAAAAGACTTGTTTTTCCAGCACCGTTCATGCCGATGAGAACAATAATATCTCGTGCCAACCCAGTTTCTGGATCTGTGAAATCAAATGTAGAAGACCGGAATTTTTTAAAGTAATTTAGCTGTAGGGATTGAATTTTCATAAGCTAGTCTCCACATCAAATCCCGGTATTATTGGTGTAGTTTCCCCAATCTTTTTAGATTTGGTTTTGGTTGTTTTTTTCTTAGTAGCTTTAGCCTTGGGTTTCTTTTGTGCTGCTTTACCGCCAAGAATTTCGGCTTGCGATCGTTTTTGGTTAAGGTCGAGTAGGCGTGCTAAAACTTCATCATGCACTTCTTCTGTCCAACGGTAACGCCAAGGTTTTTTGCGTTGTCGTCCGTTGCTGGTTTCTTCTTCGTCTTCCTCATCGTCGTAGTCTAGCAGGAAGGTGCAGTCGGTGGGGATGTCACTCCAGCCGTAAGCTTCGAGGACGGCTTTATCCATTGCGGCGTGCAGTGAGCGTAATTTTAGGATATCAGGGTCGCGTTCTTCTGGGTCGTGGAAGCGGTTGTAGGTGTCGGTTAGTCCCTGGTTGTTGCGAACCATTAACGCGGCGCGGTATTCGTAGTATTCTTTACCTACGGTTTCTAGGGTGGGGTTGGTTTCCCAATTTTCGGGGAAGGGGAATGTTTCAAAGCAGTCAGATGGGGTATATACAGGGTCATCCTTCATAGTTGATCCTAAGAATAATGCCCACATTTCATGTATACGAGAATGCATTACACAAAAAGAGGCAAAATCATCAATAGAAAATATTACTATTTTGTGACTAAAAATTATATTTGAAGGTAAAAATGTAAAACTTCTGTATTTACTAGTTTGACAACAGACTATCACCTGATTCAGTTCTGTAATAGCTCTAAATAAAGCAGGTGTAGTTTCACCAAAACGCCACCAATAACGTGCGCGTGTTTCACGATTTTGTTTTAATCTTGCTGGCTTAACTTTAGCTTCTACAATCTCCATTAAATCAGTATATTGCCGTGCCTCATCTTCGCTCATCTCCCCAAAATTGATAACATAACGGCGATGTGCATGAGTTGGACTGCTATTTACTTCTTCACCACCAATATAAGGAAAAATTCTCTCAGCATTTTTTGTATCTTTCTCAATCAAGCGGTGCATTTCTGCAATGGGTGTTGCTTTTTCATCAGAGTCATCAAAAACAAAACCCTGACCATATATCTTACTACCTAAAAAACTTTTATTGGCATTAGCTAATAATACCACCGGATTTTCATTTCCACCAGCATGGAACATAAACGCAGAAATTAGAGAAACTTCTCGATTATCTAATAGCTTTTTGCCTTGATAATTACCTTTAAAAATATTAATTACACTCACAACAACCGCAGCTTGTCCTGCCCATTTTAAACGTTTTTGAGCATGATAAATAGTACCTGAATTTTGACAAATCCATCTTAAACCAGTGGTACGAGTATCACCTTGAGCAATAGTATTTGTTGCGATTAATCCAAAAGTTCCACCTTGACGTAACAAATCAAATGCTCGACGGAAAAAATAAGCCACTAAATCACCATTTCCATGCGATTCAGGATATTGTTCTAAAATCCATGCAAGGTATTCATCTCCAAAATTTGAAGAAATTCTGCTTCCACCCAAAAACGGTGGATTCCCAATAATTGCATCAAACCCTGGATTTTCTCTATCAAAAACCTCTGGAAACTCAATATCCCAGTTAAATGGAATAATCCCCTTATCTCCACTCCGCAACCTATTAGCAATTTCCTCCAAACTCTCAGTATCAGCTTGGTGATATCGCCACCTTCTCACCAATTCGGCAATTTCAGTTTCCCTTTCCTCTCGCTGCTTCTTATTACTTCTTTCAAAAAACGCCGCAATTCTCACATCACCCGTTAACCGCGCTTGGTACAATTCTTGTTCTACTTTGCAGAGATAATCCCGCTTTTGGTCATCATCAGCATCACTGCGGGTATCCAACGCCTGAATTTCCGCCCGATAAGAACGCGCACGGTCAAGTTGCTCTTTTAAATATGCCAATAGTGGTAAATCGTAAGTAGCATCCTTCCCAAAAGACCCAATCTGCTCTTTCCTCAACCCTACCAGCGAATCCCCACACTTGAGGGCATGGTCAAGAAATGTAAACGGTAAATCCTTCGCCAGCGTCACCAACCATAAAGATAACTTCGCCAAATTCACCGCAAACGGGTTTTTATCCACACCATATAAACACCGTTGCGCCACCAAGCGACGCGCAATTAATAAAGGTTCTTCTTTACCATAATTGCTAATTGTCGCATTCTCGTTGCGATCGCTTTGGTGGGCGGAGCGATCGCTAATTCCCATTTCCTGGCGGGTATCGTTTTCCTCGCGTTCCCACGCTTCCACCACCTTCTCAGCCAATTGACGACAAGTTTCTACCAAAAACGCACCAGAACCCATCGCCAAATCACAAACTTTCAAAGATAAAATTTGTTCCGCAGTCGGTTTTTCTCCCAACGCTTCCAACACCGGACGCAGGGTTGTTTCCACAATTGGTTTAGTCAGTGACCTGGGCGTATAATGCGAACCAGAACGCCTGCGTTCTTCCCCTGGCTGCAAGTACAGCGAACCCACAGTCAATAAATTTGGCGTTTGCCGCGATACCTTCCGACCTAGTGCGATCGCTATATCTTCCAATGACTGCGCTGCTTTCAGTTCCTTTAGGGCATTACCTGACACCTCGCAATTTGCCAATTCCTTCAGTAACTTTTGGCGATCGCCCGATTTCGCTGCCAAAATCGCTGCTACATCAACTACAACCGTTGTAGAAACCTTTGAACCCTTGGGTTTACTGTAAACTCCAATACTGGGACTTTCTGCCCTTTCCACAGCAAAACCCATAATGCCCTCATACACCGAGCCAATTTGCTCCACATCTAGGGATCTATAAGATAGCCGCTCCCCTTCTAAAATTAGTAATTTTTCTAACAACCGATAAATCACCCCATCGGGGATTCGCGGAGGCTCGATTGCTTGACCCGCCACCCCTTCGGGGTTCGCCAGTCCACTCGGCGGCATAGCCGCACGTGTGGCTAGTCTCACAAACTTACTACCGCGTGGGCGACCTTCCAAAAACGCATATTCATCTGGGTCAAAAAGCTGACCATGCCGTGCTGGTAAATACTCTGGTGTTTGTCCGCCCCCATCATAAACTAAGCGAAACAAACTCAACAGCCATACCCAGGCCCCATAACGCTGATCCATCGTGTCGGGGTAGCTTCCAGCATCTTCACGTAGCCGTTCATACAAGCCAGTTACAGAATAGTTACGTTGGTAAATATCGTCTGGTGGCATTAGCCCTTCGTCCTCAGCGTAGAGCAAAAACACCAGCCGCATCAGCGTAGTGATTAATCCACCGTAAATGTGTTGTGGATCTGTAGCAGCAATTTCACCTAATAACTTACCATCAACTGCTGCATCCGCCATTTGAAACCCACGCAGCAGTTCCCACAAAGCATCCAGCACTTGGTTAGCCAAGGTTGTAGAAACTTCCGCTTGGTACTTACGGCTGTCTTCCAACAAATTTTTTAAAGAACGACCTGTAGTAGCACTAAACACCCGAAATGCCGATAGCAGCATTTCCATCGCCCCCAAAATCAGCCTTCCAGAAACCTCACACATCGCCTGCACTGGAAAGGTCAAATGTCCAGAAGACTCGCCCCGTGGTGCATATACCAAACGCAGCAACCCACCATTACACAACAAACCTATGGGTATTTGCGTCTCCCGCAGCAACCGCTCAAACTTAGCTTGGGGGCTAGCGTGCCAACCACTGCTAGACTTAGTTAATTCTGGTGCGACTACATCCAACTCAGTACCAGGAGAAATTATTTGCACCAAAATCTGCGGCTTGTCGCTATCTAGGTCAGGCACAATATAGGTAGGCGCAAGAATTTCGCTGTAATCAGGTAAAGCTATCTCATATTCTGGTGATGGTTTAACAAGGTCGCTCTCAGCCCAGCCTAATACATTAACCGTAAAAGCCTGAAAATCAGCAATCAAGCCATCCTCATCAACCGCAGCCAGCAACGATTGTTGCAAATCTACAACATTCCGGTTGACCACCGCCTGCGCCTTCACCAACGCCGGGGGAGATACCACCAACCCTACAGGCTGGAGAAAACCCAACCACTCTTTATGTCTGGTGATTTCTGGGTCAATTGCCATCGTTTCTCCTTTACGGTCTTTGAGTCTGGTACAGTTTGTTTACTTAATCTGATAACATCAAAATCTGCTAATGCACATGATATTGGTGCGATGCGAACAAAAATACAACTAATTCGCGGTCAAGATAGCATGACCGTGGAAGCAGATTTAGTAGAATTAGTGCAAAAGCACGTCAATGATTATGCCTCAGAGTGGAAAGAACAATTAAGATTGTACGGACAAGAAGATAAATTTTGGGACTGGGAGTTTAAACTTCAGTTCGTTATTCACAGACAGCCAAACCGCGAAGGCTATGCAATTGAGTACGAAGGCAAAACTCAAGGGTTAATGCTGATTGAAACTCAAATGCACGGTTCGCGTATCAGTGAGGGTAAACGCTTAGTATACATTGATGGAATTGCTTCTGCCCCTTGGAACCGGGAATTTATTCAACGCCCACCAAAATTAAAAGGCGTTGGTACTGCACTTTTAGCATTTGCCAGAAACCGCAGTATAGAACTAGGTTACGAGGGTAGAGTTGGGTTGCATTCGCTACCAGGAGCAGAAGAATTTTATGATAATCAAGGGATGATTGATTTAGGAGAGGATGAAGATTACGAAGACCTAGTTTATTTTGAGTATGGAGTTCGCCGTTCTTCTGAATAAGGTAGCGAGGTGAAGTTAATGAATCAGGAAGAACCTAATTATATTCAAAGCACTTTTAATCAAGAAAATGCAGTAAATCCGATGGATTTATTATTTGATGAAAAATGGTTGAGAAAAGCTGTAGAAGCAGAAGATAAAGTGGGTGGTAATATTGGTGCTGGATTGGATTGGGGTTCTGGATTTGGCGACCTCATGCTTAACTTTGAACTTTTAGGACGTTTAACAACTTTACGGGTTTCTCTTAATCGAGAAGTGCGGTTGCTGCTGAATAATTGGAATTTAGGAACAGCTACAAAAATTGCGGTAAAAACTGCAAGAGATAGATTACTTCAAAGATTAAGACTACCTACACCAGAAGTCAGAGAACAGATACTCATTGTTTTAGGAAAAGATGAACTTTATGGCGAAGAGTTTATCTCTAATCGAGAGATACTGCGCGAATTGCTGGCGGTGTTGTTGAAACAAGAAGATTGGGAAACTATTGCAGCAGTTGCAGCAGATTCATTAAAAGAGACAATTATGTATCAAGTTTCTGTTGAAAAAATTTCAGCATAAGTCATAAATTTAAATAGATGAATTCATCCATAACTGATTTAACTACCAACCAGCAAACTTTTATAGTAAATGATATCCCCACTCGCTTACATAAGTTAGCAGAAAACGTAATTTGCTGGATTGGAGAAATTTTATGAGTCGTCCACCATTACTAGACCCAAATCGCTCATATACTTTTAGCAATTACTTTGAATTAGGGTTTGCAGTTGATGATTTAGTAGCTGAATTTGGTTATTCATTCGAGCGTAAATTTCTGGAATTACCACAATATTCAGGCTCATTAGACAGACTTGCCGAACTAAAACAACGAATTGAAGAAGTATTACCTTTTGTAGATTTAGAAAACGAAGCTACTCGCAGGGAAATTTTAATTGCACCGATTGTTACTGATTTAATTCATTATTCCCACGCTAAATTACGAATAGAATATAATATTAAAGTTGATAATAAACTCCAAGGTAATTTGGACTATTATCTACGAACAACAACAAATTTAATTGTGATTGAAGCCAAGCAAGCAGATATAAATAGGGGATTTATACAACTAGCCACTGAGATGATAGCTCTCGATAAATGGACTGATTCTACACAAGCTGAAATATTAGGAGCAGTAACTACAGGTAATGTTTGGCAATTTGGTAGATTAAATAGACAAAAACAAAGTATTGAACAAGCAATTAACCTTTATCGAGTCACTGAAGAATTGGAAGTTGTGGTCAGAACGTTGCTGGCTGCACTGATGAATTAACCGCTAACTGGATACAAATAAACTATACCTACAGGCTCGACCCGTACCGCCTTCACTTCATAAATTGCTTCAATTCGTGCTGGTTCGCGTACCAACTCTTGGGCTAACATATTTAGCCGCTTATCCCAATGGCGACGGTCTGCTTCTAACTGACGCAACTCTTCTTCAGGAAATAATGACAGCTGTAGGGGTTGTTCGGTTTCTTGTTTAGTTTTGAAAATGCGATCGCGTTGTTCTTCTAAAATTTTCTTCATTTCCTCAGCTTCTTTTTGTCCCCTTGCTGTCAGCTTTTTCTTAGCGCGTTCAGCTAGTACCTCTGCGCGTTTGTGTAAATGTGGTGTCAACTCTCCCACATCCTGAGATGTAGCTTGACATAAGCGTTGTCTTACTGATGTGGGAACCTCTCGCAATCGGGGAGAAGCTAAGGAAGTTTCCAATAAAGCTAAAACATCATCTTTTTGTCCTTCTGGTAAAGCTTGTAACTTTTTACGCCCTCTAGTTACTGGGTCTGACCACTCCGCAGCCACAGCAATTACTTCATCATGTAATCTAGTAGCGCGATCGCCATATAGAGATAAGCGTCCTAAAATTAACACTTTGGGTAAAGGTTCATCCGTGAGACACACGCAAGCACGAGTTAATTCATCATGGGTAAAACCTTGCGATAAAAAGCGTCCCAGCAATCGCTGTACCAATCGGTGTTCCAAATGCAAGTGAACTACATCGCCATCCAAAGTACCTGAGTCACGGAAAATTACCGGACGAATAGGAGCTTCCCGCCGCCATTCCCAAGGTTTTTGACCGTGTTTTCGCGGTATTCTTAAGGTATCAAGGGTACTAGCCCAGGTGGGGTCTGCTCCCAAGCGTTGGTTAAGAGATGGTACTATCCAACGTGCAGTAGTAGGGTCATTAGCTGCCTCATTAGCATCCACAGGTGCAAGCGAACTGACTCCCAAAATTTCCAAGGAAGCGGAAATAGCATCCCGAAAATGGCGGTCATCCAATCCCAACCAATCCTGGGAAGTTTTGAGCATTTCTTGAAGTTGTGCTACTTGGTTAACCAATTGCTCCTTCCTGAGTCTAATTTCCTCCAGTTCTTCATCAACTACTTGGGAGAAAGCGTTGGCTTGAGTTTCAGACTGGTCTACTTTTTTAATCACCTCAGCAATTGAATTTGCTTGTTCATGGCGAATCCCCCCTTCCAGCAATCTTGATAAATTCTTCTCTACTACTGGCGAAAGGCTACCCAGTTCTTTTTGTATAGTTGCTGTCTTTTTAATTAAGATATCTAATACTCGGTCTTCGGCTCGCTGTGGCAGTGCAAAATAGTAACAGCGAACAATAGGCGATCGTTGCAGTTTTCTGTCAATCCGCCCGTTGCGCTGTTCCATACGGCTGGGATTCCAGGGAACATCAAAGTGGAACAAATCAGCACAGTTATTTTGTAAGTTTACCCCCTCCCGTGCTGCGTCGGTGGCAATAAGGATACGTAGAGGATGACGAGACGGGTCAGTATTAAAAGCAAGTTTGATTGCTTCTCGACGTTCTTCGCTCATACCACCATGAAATACATCGATACGTTCATGCTCTCGGTCTGAGCCTGCAATCAACGCTTCTAATTGTTGTTGGAGGTAACGTTTTGTATCTGTATACTCAGTAAATATAATTACTCGGCGGTCATTCCAAGTAGCCCCTGGTTCGCCCAAATCTGGACACAGATTACTACGAATCCAATTTTCTAGTTCTTTGATGCGGGGGTCTGGCTGATAACGTGCAGCATTTGCAGTCTCAGACATTTCTTCTAGTAGTTCTAGTTCGCGGGCTGTAAGTGCAGAGGTCGTAACTTGACTAGTCGCTGCTATCATCTGAGCATCTTCTTCTGCCTGTACTTCTATTTCGTCCAGTTCAGCGCGGTCATCATCAGCACCTGGAGGTTCCCATAGTAGCGGTAAATTACGTGACAATTTAGTTGTATTAGAAGTAGAAGCAGCTTGCTTTTCAATTGCAGTACGATGCACCTTTAAAGTTCTAGCAAATGCTTCGATAGAGGAGAGTAGGCGTTTTTGCAGAGAAGTGACAACAAGCATCGCTGACTTTTGAGTGGATTTGGATGTATCTTTTAACCGCTCCTCACGTAGTTGGCGATATTCTTGTAACAATCGAGACAGCTTTAACTCTGGAGCATTTGCAGGTAGCCCATCAATAACTATGGGAATAACTTGGCGATTAGGAAAATCTTCTCCTATTTCCCGGAGGTCGCGTTTTAATCGCCTTACCATCACAGTATCAAGTAGTTTTGGGTTGCGAACGGGTACGCCTCGACAAAACCGTTGTGGGTCAAGAATTTCTAGTAATGCGGCAAAGCTGTTAGAGTGGCCGTTGTGGGGAGTGGCAGACAGAAACAGCTTATGCTCAAACCGAGGTGCTAAGTCACGGACAGTTCGTGTCAGTTGAGAATCAACAGCATATTTGGCACCACTTGCTGGGGCGGCGTTATGAGCCTCATCAAGTATCAGCATTGATGCAGCAGAAAAATCACCTAACCAATCACGTAATGGTGCAGCATAGGTTTCATCTCGGAGTAGCGCATGAGAAATAATAAAGCGGTTGTGCGTTGTCCAAGGGTTAATTCCATAGCCACGTTCTTGGCGACGGGAGGCAACAAACTCCCGATCAAAAATCATAAAAGTGAGTCCAAATCGGCTCTCCATTTCATCGCGCCATTGTCGTACCACCGATGGGGGACAGGAAATGATCACGCGCCTCACTTTTTGGCGCATCAACATTTCACGCAGGATCAGCCCAGCTTCAATGGTTTTTCCTAAACCAACATCATCAGCAATAAACAAAGCCACTCTAGGCATCAGTAAAGCTTTACGTAGCGGCTCTAGCTGATAAGCTTTTACCTCAATTCCAGCTCTGTAAGGTGCTTGAAATAATTTTGGGTCTATTGAGGTAACACAGTTCCAACGCAATGTGTGCAGATAAGCAGAAAATAGCCGTGCATCGTCAAATCCTCGGCTGGCAACTACATCCCAATTAGTTGCACTTATGTACTGAGCATCAACTTCTCTCTCCCACAAAACTTCCAGAGGAGCTCCTAGTGCATCGTCATCTAGACACGAAAGGCGAACTAAGGTGTCTTCCTCAGCAGACGGCCCAAGAACTACATCTTCTACAAGATACTGTCGGGAGCGTACCCGAACGATTTGTCCGGCTTCAAGGTTGATTGCTGGCATTTTGTCCTACATAAGTACAATGGCACTTTGCGTTTTATCATCCGAAAGGCATTGCTGCCATAGCATACACACCTAAAGTACCGGACTTCTCACCTAGTGTTAGTTATAAATTTTACCACTAGCTGTCCGTGAAACGCAGCAATATCAGACGATTATATTTTAATCTCAGACTATGGTAAAGCGTGGCATTTTGCTATCAAACCCATTGTTTTAGCAACTTGCAATCAAATAACTTCAAGATTTGACAAACATCCTGTATTTGGAGTTATTAAAATTTTGGCATTACAAGATTAAACCTGAAACTTTACAGATAGAAAAGTAACAGTTGATTTTGATGTAAATCATTTCACTTTTGGCTATGAATTTCTGTTAGAGTGCTTTTTTCTCAAAAAAGTTGTTTTTTCATTTTTTTACTCATATATACAAACGTGCTTGCATTATCAACAGGCAGTATGTAACTTGGCTAGTGTGCAGTTTATTTGGAGATAGGTTGAAATATAGATGTATTTGAGTTGAGCTATACCTGTACTAAACTGGCATATTTGGTAAATTATTTTTTAATCTACAAGCAATTTAGTAATGTGCTAGTTTAATTCGCTTCTCATTGATGTTGTCTTTTACTTGGAATTGAGTTTGATGATATGTGAAAACGTTATCTACACCCAAAAAACACTTGCCGAAAGATACGGGATTTCAATCTCTGCTTTACAAAAGTGGTATCCCTATGCCGGTATAGTAAAACCGCGAAAGCGGGGAGGATATTTTGATGCGGCAACAGTTGAGATTGCTGATGTTTTCTATGTTGCTACCAAAATTCGGCGGTTGACGTATAAGGAATATTTACAGCAAGTAATTCCTGCTGGTGGCTTAGATGCTTATTTACAAAAAGTTAATGACTTAACCCTTTATAACTTTTTGACCAAGCATATATCTGATGAAGAAAAAAACAACCCAATTGTGCAATCAGTAATTAGGAGAATTGAGCGAAATGAAGCATATCAACAAAGTGGCAGAGACTTTGCAGGTGTCGCCTGATGTGGTACGTACCTGCTGTCGGTTATTAGATTTAGCTTTGCAGCCAAATGATACGCTTGATGAAACAATCGAACAGCAATTAGTTCAACTTAAAGAGATAGCTTCTCGTGAAGGTATGTCCCTAGAAGAAGCTGCCCAGCACTTGATTACAATGCGCGATCGCAAATCAGAAGTAGGCGAACATAAGTTCGATAAGCGCGAGTATATTAAACAGCGATTTGGCGTAGATCCAGAACAAGCTTCCCCCGATAGTTTTGTAGGAATACTGTACCGGGATGCAGACAGAGGAATTCAGTTAGGAGAATTACGCCATAAAGTGGTGCTTGAATCTTCCACACTTGCTCTAGAAGAATTTGTTTTTCATGGCAGTAGTTCGCTTGCTGAAGGTAATACTTCCGTTCCACCTGGTTACGACCAGGCGCAAGAGCGAATCAATTCGCGCATTGATAACGATTTTTTCGGCAAAGTGAACTGGGGGGAAGAGACTCATCCTCTGTTGGTCGGTACATCGACACCGCAGCCGAGACAGTTGAAGTCCTCGCAGCCGAAAACCGGGCAATCTCCGAAGAAATAGTAGCTCAGATGTTACCTATCTGCTATCGAATACGAGATGAGAGTTTACTTAATTTGAGAAAAACATCTACCCAAGCAGTTGGTATAAATTTACTTTCGGTAGTAGCTGGTACTGTGGTTGGGACATGGGTAGCGATTCCCCCAACGCAGGATAAACAGGAGATTTACAGCATCCAGCCAATTTTGGTGGGTGTAGGCATAGGTGAATTAGTTGGTTTGATTCTGGCACTAGTAGTTATTTGGTTTACCAGGGAGCAGGTATGAGTGCAGCATTTGACTTTTTGGTTAACACAGCAGGTGGTTTGTTAATGAACCTGGGTGTTTCTGGGATGGTGGGACAGCTATTAGGAGTGGGGGCCACGCTTGCCTTGCACCCTCTGTTGCTACTAACCGGAATAGTTGTGGGTGGTGCGGGAATTGCAATCGCACGCGAGTTAAACAAGCGCCCTCAGTTGCAGTTGGTTGTTGATAATACGTGAGGGGTAAAGTATGTTTACTCCTACACCTGTGCGAAATAAACAACCAAGTCGCAGAAGACAAAAGGTAAATGTCACCCTGTGGACGGTTTGTTCGACTGTTAGTGCGCTGTCTGTTATTGGGGCGGTTGCATTAATGGTTGGATGGAAGCAACAAATTCCAAGTAATCAGATATCGGAGGTACAGCAAGTAAAGGCGCAAGTTGCCCAAATTCGAGAAGTGTACTTAGAAAAGCTTTCCCGTACTGACTACAATATAGACCATCTGTCCAGTTACTCCTCATTAGAAGGTGCGCCTACTCTTACAGGCTGGCGACAGTTAGCTGCGGCATTGTGGGGACAGCAATTGCGGGGTGAAATATCCAGAATGCAAGCTAATGAGAAATCTGGGTTTTACCGCCTTCATTATATGCCAGCACTGGAAATAGTTAAGTTCAACTCGCTGGATGTTTTACTAGAAGCGGCTTCTGGAAATAATAGTTTTTATTGGGGATACCGCAAAACCGATGGTACGAAAGTTGAGGAGAAGATACCAACCGGGGCTGCTGCTGTTTTGATCTTGGGTAAATTAGAGGCGATTGATTACGCCCAGAATTTGGAATCTCAACCATCAGTCGATCTCAATCAAATGCTAATTCAGATTAGGAATGCTCAAGAACCATACTCGCTTGCACAGGCGCAGTTATTACGGGCGCGGGGGTATTTAGATCCAGTAGAGCAGATGGCACAGGTGGCAGACATCCGCGAGAAAATACGCCAGAAAGAGGAGCAAAGGCGAATATATCTCCAACAAATGAAAAAGCCATTACCTAATCCAATTCCTAATAGAAAGCCTGTTAATAAATCAGGGGAGTGATGTCATGTATGTTAAGTTTGCTGCTGCGATAATTTGCATAGCTTTGTGTTCGCTCAATGTTGTAGCGGCAGTCAAACGTACCCCTATTCGTACTACCCTGGAAGGTTCAACTCGCACAACGGTTGAAATGATGCCATCTCCCAATTCAGAAGTGCATTGGATGAGTGCAGTTATATTTTTGGCAGGGTTTGCTTGTTTCTTGAATTGGGGCATTTCTGACTATAACAATGCAGTTGAAGAAACAGATGAAGTATCTGATCGCTTGGGAAATTCTGGCAATCAACAACTTCATGTTGGTGTTTCTAATACTGATATTCAGCCTTCTTTAATCCCCCCAGTTTCGCCTCCTGGGATGAAATTCAATAACGAGTTTTCTGCTAAAAATGTCGTTCAATTTTCTCCTCGTTCTGCTGTTTCTGGATTAGGGCGAGTAGATAGTAGTGAGTTTGTTGAAGATGGAGTGCAAAATCAACCTGGAATGTTATCTCCAGAAGAGTTTTACGCTCAACTTCAAGATGAAGATTTTTGGGAAGATACTAACTCCCAAATAAATAATAAACCCGCCAGCTAGTTAGTTAATTTGAGGTCATATTATGAGTAGAAATCAACGCCGTAATTTTGATGTTGATTATTCTGAAGGTGGAGCAATTGTGCCTGCCAATCGGTTGCAAAATATGTTGCAGCAGGTACAGCAAGGAGGAATGGTAAATCAGCAACCTAGCGTTTCTCCTATGACCACTTATGATACTCAACCTGTAGAAGTTAGGTATATCAATGCACCTACTGCCTATAAGCCCAGGGTTCCTCAGATAGAAATTCCCTACATTGAGACTTGGAAAGCACATAGGTTACATCCACAAAATCCCTGGAGATTTGGCTGGTATCCAGTATATTTTTTATCAGATGTAATTAAATCTCCTGTGGGTGTCGCTGCTGTAGGAGTGTGGTTATTAATAATGCTGTTGAATTTTCTCCTTAATGGCAGTTACACCGGGCCAGGATATGCAGCTGGGAAGAAGATTGAAGTTGTACCCAAGGAAGTTCCATCTTTTGCCCTGCCTGTGGTTAAGCAATTGGATTAATGTGGGTAAAGGCAATTTTTTGGTTCGTACTGCTGGTATGGATTGCAGATATCTTGCAACCGGGGTATTTGCAGTTTTATAACTGGCGTAATGCTGTGGCGTTGGCACAAAAGCTTCAATTTTTATCGCCGACTGCTGTTTCTACTGCTGCACCTAGTGTGAATATATCTTCTAATCCTGTCTCTACGCGCTATTCCCCTAAAGTTAAGGAATCTGCAACATCCGGAGATGGCCTAAATTCTCCTGATTGCCGTGTAGCTCAGAATGATTTTGAGGAAGTATTGAGTACTGCAAAGATTGGTTGTTGGCAGGTTTCTCCTGCTAATGCAAAAAGGCGTTGAGACAATGCGAATAATCTTTGAAACTGACGGTAAAAAGGAGGTTAGTAATTCGACTGTAACTAGTTTGGATGAGACAGCCGATACTAATTCGAGTGAAAGTTGGAGATATGCGATCGCAACCTCAGTTGTCATTGCAGCTATGGTCATTCCCCAGGTTTCTGGATGGATTGAATCTCAATTGCTGGTTAAATCTCTCCAGAATCTAATACTACCTAGAACTGTTGTTAGTAATAAGGTTTTAAATAACGGTCGAATTGCCTTTCCTACTGCGGCTGGTACTCCTGTAACTAGTGAATTTGGTTGGCGGACACACCCCATTACAGGCGATCGCAAGTTTCACAGGGGAATTGATTTTGGCGCAGCCAAGGGTACGCCAATTTATGCAGTTGATGCTGGCCGAGTAGTTTTTGCGGGTGACAAGGATGGTTACGGCAAAGCAGTTGTTATTCAGCATCAGGGAAGTTTATCTACTCTCTACGGTCATGCCAGTCAGCTGTATGTACAGCAGGGACAACTTGTTGTCCGTGGGCAGATGATTGCAGCAGTAGGTAGTACGGGGTTTTCGACGGGGCCACATTTACATTTTGAGGTTCAGATTAATGGTGTACCGCAGAACCCCCGCCCTTATTTACACGAATATTTAGCAAACCGTTGAAAGTTATTTGGTTATTGGCAAGAGCAATGCAAATTGTACCGATTTTTATATCAGGTGTAGTTGGTGCAGCCTGCTCTGTTGCATTTTCCTATGGAGTAGCTTCATTGCCATGTGGATTGGTATCCAAGGGTGCAGATACTGTTTGTCAAGTGCGTAGTTTCGGTAAGGCAGTTGATAGTTGGAAATTTGGGTTTATTGTTGGTGGTTTAGCAGGATTGATTTTCAGTCCTCGTCGTCAATTTATATCCCGGTTTCAACCCATTCATTTGTCAACTGCTTCTTTAATTACTTTAGGCATTTATTTCTCAATTTCTCAAGGTAATAGTGTTTCTTCATTGTCGTCAAATAGTTTAAGAAGCAGAGTTAATACAAGTGATTACTCACCACATCTTTATTCACCACGGTTGAGTGCTTTTTTAGCAACAATTCGTTGGGCAGAAACAGGAACCAGTGAGTCAGAAAGTTATCGCAAGTTAGTATTTAACGGAACTTTTAATGATTTTTCTACACACCCGTTAAAGAAACAGTGCGCTCCTATTAATGGTAAAAATGTTTGTTCAACTGCGGCTGGTGCTTATCAAATGTTGGATATAAGTTGGTATGACCTTCAGCCAAAGTTAAACTTAAAAGATTTTAGTCCAGCTTCTCAGGACAAGATGGCAATTGAATATATTCGTCGTAATAATGCTTTAAGTGACATTGAAGCAGGAAGGTTTGATACTGCTGTATGCAAAGTAGGTAGAATTTGGGCTTCGTTTCCTTGCAATAATTACGCACAGCCACAAAAATCACTTGCAGAACTTAGAAGTGTTTATCAGAAAAATTTAGAAAAATATAGGAGCATTAACTAAAATATGGTACTGGTTTATCCCATTTACGTTTTAATTTCGGTACTTCTACTTGATAAAGCATTTTCCATAGTTTGATACCTCGACTTCCAGCTACATGATATCTATATGCTTTTGAATCAGTTTTCTTAGTATTGGCACATTTATAGTGTGTATTTGGAACCCAAATATCAAACCAGTATTTTACCCAATCTAGTATTTCTTTTGTTCCTGTGAGATCAATTTCTATGCTATTAATTTCTCCTTTAATTTTAAACAAATTTACTCCACCATCCCCATCTATTAATCCGATAATGAATGCTTTGATTAATTGCTCATCTTCTAGTGGTGGTGGACATAGTGTTAGTGATTTTCTAGGTGTAATATTGAATATGCTGATTAAATCTTCACATATATCTTTGCTGTTAAATCTGAGTTTACAAGCTGTCCCGCAAATATATTTCTTACCAGATGGAAATTTTTTTAATTTTGCCGAATTAGACATTTTACATATCTTATTGCTACATTCTAGGTCTACACGAAGCGTTTCCAAATGTCTTACATCTACTTCATTTAGAGCAATTTCTATAATATACCCATGATTTGAATATTTTATGCATCCATCAGCTGCTAAAAATCCAGCCCAATAGCAATTTTTTAAATTAGGAGTGTTAAAATATTTGTGATTAACTGTATATGATGCAAGCTTTCTGAGCTTCATTTTTTGAGCTTTTGCTCTTACTGCGGGTTCATCTTTTTCAAGTTTTTGACCTATTTCTTCATAGGTTTGAGTTAAGTAGTTATCCTTGAGGTATCTTTCTTCTTCTCTTGTCCATCTATGGCGTTGTTTTAAGTTAAGTCTTTGTGCTTTGGCATGAATTGCAGGAAGAGTTCTATGAGGCATGAAACGAGATTGTATCAGCTTTGGTGATAGCTCAGAGTAAAGCTGGTGTAATATTTTTTCTTCCTCAAGAGTCCATTGTGGTTCAAGTGTTAATCCTAGTAAGCTCAGTTTTCCTTTTACTGATTTTCTACTTCTATATGGAAAATATTCCTGATGTATTTCATCAATATTTGAGCATTTTGTAACTGCTTCGGCAAGAAGTTGTTCTTCTTCTACACTCCATCTATTCCAATTTTTCATAGTCATTTTTTTTAGTCATTAACTCAATTTTATCATTCTAATAATTGAAAAAACAATGTTGGAACTGTATACTGATAACAACAATACTGAATTTCAAAAACAACAGCTTTGGACTGCAATTGTGCAGGCAAAACAAGATGGTTTAGACAATGAAGAGATTATAGAGAATGTACGGGAAGCTTTACCGGACGCAATGGTTTCTTATGCTGAAACTGTTTTAAAGCAGATTGACTTTAGAGCAAAATTATCACGTCCAGTTGTTGAATTTAACTTAGAATTTTTATTTAAGGTAATATACGAATCAGTAATTGCAGGTACAAACGATGATGAAATATTATCAATATGTGCAGAACACTGTACTTTAAATCAGTACGAGTTTGTACGTTATGCACTTGAATATATCCATCTCAATCGAATGCCATCACAATGGGAGCAAAATAACGTATATCAAAAAATGATTGAGATAGTTAGCATCTCGTCAATAGAATCTTTATTTGAATATATAGAATCAATCAAAAATATTTATCTCAAGCAGATTGGTTATAAAGTAGTTCAGGAGAATCTTTATAATTTATTTTTGAGCAATAAAGAAACTGGTTATTTTACTGATTTAGCAAATAAATCGAGAGATAACTTTATTAAAAACTATTGCTGTCGAACGGCAGTGCTTGTTGCGCGTGCCACAGGTAAACCATTAGATTTAAAAGTGACAGGTAATGGCTCAATTCTTTTAAAAGAACCTAAATATTTAAATAGTGAAATTGCTAATAATGAGATTATTAACTCAAATCTTTTAACTATGGGGCAAGCCGGAAAACTATTAGTTAATACTTTAGAAGATTTTAATATTAATGCTAAGTATGTTGATGCCAAAAATGGCCCTACTTTTAACCGTATTAGGGTAAAACTGGGACGGGGTGTTAGTTACAAGAAAGTAGAAGACATAGGTAATGACTTAGTACAGCAGCTTGGTGAAGAATTAGGCTTAAAAGTTGCGCCAATGGTGAGTGTAGTGCCTGGGGGAGTTGTATTTGACATACCTCGGTTAGACAGACAATTTGCTTATTTTCGTGATTACTTTACTTTTGACGGCGAACCTGACATTTATTCGGTGTCTATCCCCGGTGGTGTTGATGTTGATGGCACTTATGTCGAAATCCCCCTTTATAGCGATAACGTGACTCATATCCTGGGTGGTGGGCGGACGCGGGGTGGAAAATCGCAGTTTGAGAAAGCCGCAATCTTATACTTAGTGCGACGATATCCCCCTTCTGTTGTGCGATTGGCACTTTCAGATGTTAAGCGCGTGACCTTTGGTAAATTTGATGGGCTTCCCCATCTTGTAGCCCCAGTTGCGCGTGATGCAGAGTCTACCGCTAACTTACTTGATTACTTGGTCGAAGAAATGGAATTGCGCTACCAGGAATTTGAGCGCCACAGCAGTATTGAAACGATCGCACAGTACAATTCACGGTTTGCACCTGATTGTGTCATGCCACGAGTGATTTGTCTAATTGACGAGTGTTTTGACTTACTTTCTGATGATAATTATTGCGATCGCATTGAGACTGCGCTGATGAAGTTGCTTGCAAAAGCGGGTGGTGCGGGGATTCATGTATTGTTATATACCCAGCGACCTGACAAAAACGTGATAGACCCATTGATTCGCTCAAATTTTCCAGCGAAGACAGCCTTTGTTACAACCCGTCCTGAAGACAGTTGTATTATCCTGGGTGACGATAAAGACAAGCGTGCAGTTTATTTGCTGGGATACGGTGATTTTTTGTACAAGACGACTGAAGTTTTACGACTCCAAGCTTTATATGTTGCTGACGATGAAGACCCTGAATACTTTCAGCAATTACTCTTAGAAGCAAAAAACCAGAACGATCCTTATACAGCATGGAAATCTGGGTTAGATTTTAATGAATTTGTCGCTAGTCTGTATGGCGAGAGTAGTAGTAATGATAATGGTAAATTTAAAGCCACTACTGCTACTAAAACTAAGCAATCTAAGACTGATTTTGAGGGCAGTTTTAGTTTTAAGGTGCAGCTTGACGAAGAAGCAAGAAACTCAATTATGAATTTGCATCAAAAGGGCTATAAACTTGATGAAATTGTCAAAGCAGTATTCAATTTATCCCGTCAAGATGGTAGGTCATACAAGAAATTTAGAAACGTTGTTGAGGAATTTTTAAATAGCTTGAAAGGGAGTGAGGAAGATGATATTTGAACTAACAATGCCTTTACCCCCTTGTATGAACGAAATTATTAACCAGGCACGGTCGAGTTGGCAAGCGAGTGCTGAACTTAAGAAGTACTGGACAAACTTAATTGGTGAATTTGTTAGAGAATGCGAATTTTATTTAGATAGTACAGTGTGGATTGAGTTTCATTGGTATCTCAAAAATTTTGCACGAGATAGTGATAATGTAGCTGCTGCCGCTAAATTTATTATGGATGGGCTAGTTACAGGACGAGCAATTCGTAACGATAACCTGACAGTTATCCAATCACCTGTTGTTCATTACTATCATCGCAGTAGTGGTGATGATGGTGTGCTGTTAAGACTTTCACAATCACCTGATTTTTTATTAGATAATTTTATTCTATCTAACCAATTTTCTAGAAAAAGTTTAGAAAGACACAATCAAAAAATCACACATTTAATCTCAAACAAATTGTAGTTTATCTAAAGGATAATAGTAATGTTACGTTATAAAGAATATACTTGGTTGATTGGTAAACTAAATGTAGGCAAGAATGTTAATTTATGGGGTAAACAGGATATTGGTAAGACTTTTACTGTTAAAAACTGTTTACTTAAAGATATTACTTTAAAGTCTGTCTATCTCAATCTTGAATATCCTTTTAGTGTGGCTCATCTCTTTGATGTTATTCCTATGAGTTTTGATTTGTACTACCAGCAGGATTGGCAAAATATAATAACCGAATTATCTGAAGGATTCAATAGACTACTTGTGATTGATAATTTTGATAGATTGCACTTTGTTAGCGATAGTTTTAGCAATGATTTATTGAGATTACAACAGTTAGCTAAACTAGAAAATTTTTCTTTACTATTAATATCTCGGATGCCGCTAAGATATTTTCACTTTCCGAGTTTTGTTAACTGTTTTGAAGAATTGGAATTAAACGAAACTAATACTTGGACTTTTGGAAAGTAGATATGTTATTTCTATATATTGTGATTTGGTGATATTTCAGTTCGGGTAGATTGTTGTTTTAAGCAACAAAGCAAGTTCGATTCTTGCTATCACCATTGGGAATGAAACTACTACTGAGACTGAAAATTAACGAGTACATATCTATTAAATAGTTGTGGAATTGTTAATAGAGTAAGGGGTAGGTTAGTGGTGTAGTTCTCAGCAAATCCCAATTTGTGCCGGGGCGAGAGTAATTAAAAATCTTGTGACCTGCATTTTGGAGGGATAAATGATGTTGAAGAAGTTTGTGTTTAGTTGCTTGAGAAACCTTAATGCTGCTTTTGGAATGGTGTCTTTAACTGCTATTGCTTTAGGCACTGTAGCAACTTTTTCTGGTTTGGGCTTATTGTACTTAGCTAAGGGCGGATTCCCGATAGTTCAGGAAGAACGCTCTGAACAAATTGCCTATATTGGCACTGGTGCTATTGTATTGGGCTTTACCGGAATTATTTTTGCTTCCTTGGGCGGTGCTTTCTTCAGCATTGTTGAAGAATCGGAGGAAACTAATTCGAGTAGAGAAACTGCAAAAATAGCTGACATAAAACCGCTTGTATTAACAAAAGCTGAAAACTCTGAAAAATCTGATTGTCTGCCTTCAATTTACACTTACACGGTGATGAATTTTGAGGGACATCCTGATTCAAAGTGCTTGGTTATTTGTAGGTTTGAGGAAGAACCATATCGGAAAATCGTACTTTACGAAGAACTACGTTCTCACCAAATTGACGACTTGGCAGTAATCTATGATGAAACAGATCCAGACAGATTAATTGGACAAACATTCTCCTCATATAAACCTTTACCTTATGAAGCTTTAGAGGAGCATTTAGATATACACCGACGCTATATTAATGCAGTTAATAGCGAAGAATTTAGTTCTTGCTATTTACAAGTATGTGCTGGGTGTAAATTACTGCATGGTGCCAATAATATTGTTTGTGGGATTCATCCACATGGATGGTTTGAGAATGGTTGCTGTCCAGATAAACAATGGGATGAACGTAAGGCATTGTTCCCATTTGAAGATGATGCTGTTGTCGAAAATTTAAATAGAGAAATATCGTCCAATCAAGCGAATATTTGCAAATTTTACGGCAATCTTATCTTGTGGGATGAATATGCTAACCGTAGGTTTTCTTTTTCCTATTCCGGTATCTTGCTTAAACATTCTGACAGACTGCTTGAGCTTGGTATGGAAGCAAAACTTCTTTCTTACATCCAGTATTTCCGTACTCGAAATGTAGTGGTCTTTGACTACGTAGCATCAGGACGAGTTTTAGAGTTTGCAAAGGAACTCAATGGCATAGCTCAAATCGAAGTTGATGGTGATGAAATATCTATCTTTTTTGATATATATGCGCCCTGTCATCGCTTTCGCCGTGATGGTGTAGCACTGCATCCTTACTCAACTTTCGTTCCTCAAGAACTCAGATATAACTACAACTTGGTTAGCTACGTTAACTACCTTAAGAGTAAAAAATTTGGAGTGCTGGGATGAATAAGGAAGTTTCTCAAAGCTGCGAGTACAAGCCGGAAAAATCGCATTTCGCATTTTTGCAATTTCTGTATCTTGAACTTGTAATTTCTCCAATTTAACAACTGCAAATTTTGGAAAACTTACTTCATCTAATTGCTTAAAAAGGCAATTTACCCTCCTTCCTCCTGCTATCAGTTGGGATACGTATAAAAGCTTTCACTCAGTACGGGGGTTTCCCCCGCTACTGGGTGGTAAGTCGCTATAACGCCGCCCATCAGTAATTCATGGAGGAACCACATTATGTCTGCTTTTGCAATATCGCCTTTTGTGCAATCTGTTAACGATGTTTTGTTTCCAATCGAGTTGTTTTTGATGGTCTTCCCAATCTTCTGTGTGATATTTGTCCCTGCTCAATCAGTATCACTTCAAGTTAGTAATAGCGTTGGGGTGATTCCTGAAGAGTTGCCAGTTTTGGAAACTCATGGTGATTTGACTGGTGTTAATGCTGTTTCTGTTCGGGAAGAATTTTCTAAACCAGAATCTTCCATTATTGAAACTGCGCCGCCAGTTGTTGAAACTGGGATTGTAGATGAAGCCAGACAGCTTGTGCTGGTAGACGTTAAGGAAGAAAGGAAGAAGCTTTTGGATTTAGGTGCGCGGAAGCTGCGACAGTTCTGCAAAGAACGCCGAATTCAAGGCTATTCTACCGTCTATAACCGTAAAAAACTTGATGGACTCGTTGACTTTCTGATCGCGCAACAAGTGACCTCTGCTCAAGTGGTCGAGTGTGTGGAAATGCTTGCTTAGAATTAAAATTTGGTGAAAAGCCTCGGTAAAAACTGGGATTGCAAAACTATTCCCTTGGGATAGGATAATACTTGCTTGATGACTCTTTCTATTAAGGTTGAGCTTCTAAAATGCGTCCTATACTTCTTGGCGATAGTGTTGGTAAACCTCTCCTAGCGGCTTCTTCTGCTACCTGCATATGGTAGTGGTGCTTTGAGCGACTAGGTTTTCGGTTCTTGCTCCATTCGCTGATTTCGACAATTTTGCTTGCCTCTGTACTTTTGCACTTCTTAGGTCTGCCTACGTTGACACCTAATACTTCATTAGCTTTTGCGATCGCCGACTCCTGGGTTTCTGACAAGATGGTACTTGATGTCCATCTTTTCTTCCACTTTGCTATTGAGTTTTCGGTTACACCAATCTCTTGGGCTAAAGCTACATATTTTTTGCCTTCGTTTAGCCCTAGCAGAATTTTCGCTCTTTTGCTAACTTCATCGCTGCTCGTTGCCGCTATGTGTTCTAGTGCTTGTTTTTCAAGAGAATTTAATATCTGAAGATGAGGCATCTAAAAATTTACCCCTCTTTACTGTACAATTTTGCCAAATGGAATGAAGCCTGATATACTCTTTTTGTAGCGTTCATTTTTTCTAAAAACCCACCCAAAGCCCTGTTTGCACCAGGGCTTTGAGGAGAAAACAAGCCCACCTGTTAGTAAAACAAGGCGGAACATTGTTTTGTCAATTTAATTAACTAGAGACATCATATCATGAGTTTAGCCAGTTTTACAAATCTTTCTTTCGGTAGATGTATTTTTCCCAAAAATAACACCAAAAAATATCTCTTCAATGAAATTGGTTTTAAATGGGTTAATAATAATAGTTTTCTACTGCAAAAATTCTCTTCGGGAGATTGTTTGATAATTAATTGTTCATTATTTACAAAAATTAATTATTTTTTAATAATATCACTTTCACTGTAGAAAGTGCCATCAGTCCTGCTGCTTGAGTTTTCCTGCTTTCTGCTCAGGCTTTTCAAAATTGAACTTATCTTTTTTAGGCAATTTGTGACCCGGAGTATCAATATGTCTGAGGTGCATAGTCCGGCAATTGTATATATTTCTCCTGCGGAGTTAGTTGTTCATCCGAAGCTGATAGAAATATACGGTGAAAATGAGGTTCGTCCCGCTTTAGAAAAAAGTATCTCGGAAAAAGGGATTCTGGAATCTTTAAAGGTATCTGCACGCACTGGTGTAAATGTAGTCTTAGCAGGTAAGTGTCGTTTGCAGATAGCCCGCCAGTTGGGAATTTCTGCTGTTAAAGTAGAATTTGTCGAGTCTAGTTCGCCTGAAGAAGATTTGAAATTAGTGCTTGATTTTAATCTCCACCGCGAAGGCGGAAAGACTCATTACCAAAAATTTCACGAAGGGCAGTACTGGGAGAGTGTACTTCGTCCCCAAGCGAAAGAAAGACAGAGGGAAAGCGCTCGTCGTTTGAATGAAACGAAGTATTCAAATTTGAACACTTCGATAGATGAGAATCAATTTCAATTAAAGAAAGGTAAACCTGTGATTCGAGAGGTTTCAGAGAATCTAAGGATAAGTGTTGGCAGTTATCACAAGGGTAAGAAAGTATTTGAATATATTTCTCAATTAAGGGAACTGCAAAAATTTAAGGCAGTTGTTGCACTGGAGGCAGAATTTAACCGAAGTATTGATGCAGCGTACAAGTTCGTTTGCAATCAAGATATCTGTGACCAGGTGATAGACCTGATTGAAGCAGACGAGATAGGTAGTATAAGTGATGGTATCGCTTGGATGCGGAATGGCGATCGCAATCCGTTTCGGCGTTTCCAAGTTGGTCAAGTATATCAATTTAAGGAAAGACTGCGGACAGAGTTGGAAATTGTGGGGCGTGTTATTGGTATAACTAATGAATTTGTTGTGTTTGGATTGAGGAATTTAGTAAATATGAACCTAGAAATTGTGAATCTACGTCCGCGACAGATTGATGCGGATTTGCAAGATGAACCATCTGCGGAACAGAGAGCAAGAATTCTTCACTTAATGGAAAAGTTTAGAGATGTTTTTCCAGTTCAGGTATCTTTAGCTGAATTGTTAAAACTACCAAATTTAACTGATAAAGAGGAGGTTTTATTGCGGATGTATGAATCTGACGTATTTGAAAAAACTTGGGAGGACTATAAGAGCCAAATGAAAGCAATGGAAGTGTCTACAAATAGAAAAAAGGATAATATTCGTGCTGCATAGGTAGCTGTGAGCAGTTAATCTAGCAGAGAATTTATCCCACAATTTAACGTTACCTAATAGATTAGCATCTCAATACTGATTGCAGTACGAGTTCATATTTTGGGTGCTGAACTCGTATGGATATATTTGACTGTTTTTTGTCTTTAAATTCGTTGGTGGAGTGTAATTTCATCTTCACCCATTGTACTAACCTCTGTCAGTTTTTGGTGACACTTTTAGGTGTTACTAGCTTTGCATTCTTATTCCAAAACTATTTTCTAGATTTAGTCACAACTTCGCTAGAACTGACGTACTTAAAAATCTCTCAAAAAAAAGTTGGGTAGCCGCATTGTTGTTGGTGAAGCGTGTTGGACTAAATCTTAGCCTAAGCCTACGTATGTCTAAGCCTAAACAAGTATAACCTCTGTTTGCTTTCAACCATGAGACGATTACCAGTCGCCTCCAACAAGCGGATAACCAACCGCTTCTTAATAAAACAAAAATTTCAAATTTAGGCTAACACATTTTGATCAACAGCGAGGCTACCTGATGCACTAAAACCATCAGGACAGTCACTCATGTTCCAAGAAGATTTCGGGGCAGATGTTGATAACAGGCCCCAATTAAGTCTTTCACAGCCTGCAAAAAAGAAAATCAAACCCCACCTACCCGCAGAATCTTTGGGTAAACGCTACGTAGAGCGTTTTTGGCATCCATTTGGGGCGATAGTTGCCCCTTCTTTAGTAGAAGGTGCAAAACCAGCATGGCGTACTATCGACCATTACCTGCAACCTTCCCAACTGTGGAAGCTGCACCAAGATAAGTCAAAATTAGTAGGTCTGCGTTTTGACAACACAACCCGTTACGCCACAATCGATTTAGACTGTTTTGGCGACTACCATAACATTGAATCTATAAATCGCATCAAAGCCGCACTAGAGGACATTGGCATAGTCGATATCGTCATTCTCCAGTCCAGCTTTAGTGGTGGTTATCATTTGATCTTAAACTTTGCATCTCCCCTGCCAACCTTTGCTATAGCCTGCGCCTTAGAAATTACCTTGAGAAATGCAGGCTTTATCCTGCGTCAAGGACACCTAGAAATCTTCCCCAACACTAAACCATATAGCGCCAAACAAATAACCAACTACAAAGCCATCCGTTGTCCCATGCAACCGGGTAGTGGGTCATTTTTACTTGATGATGACTTACAACCAATTAGCGATTCCGTTTCTATCTTCCTCGACTATTGCGATCGCGCGGCCAGTCGGCAAGATTTAACCAAATTAAAACGGGTAGCGAACAAAGCCAAAAAAGAAATTTCACAGGAGAGATATCGTAAGCAAGAGTCTGCTGATGCTGCACAGTGGCGTGCCAACTGGGAAGAAACAATTGCGATCGGTTGGACGGGACAAGGACAAACAAACACCCTCCTACAAATCTTTGCAGGCTACGGAATTGTCTTTCTAGACTTAAGAGGCAATAAATTAGTCGAATTTTGCCTCTCCACCGCAATCAACGCCCCTGGCTATAAGCAATATTGCCGACACCAACATGAAATCGAAGCTAGAGTACGGCATTGGGTAGAATGCACAATTCGTAACAAATGGTACAGTGCATACGTTAGTTATCCCGAACGACTGTTGGGTACATTCGCTAATACGTTTGGAGAAGCCATAGCAGGTGTTAGTAGGATCGATGAACCCAAAGATAACGTAATTTTATTTGACCGCCGCCACCAGCAGAACTGGGAACGTAGCCAACAAGCCCAAAGACGCATCCAGATAGTAGTAACAGCAATAGAGTGGGATAGTGGGTTACCAGTTGGGGCTACTGAACGGGCAAAAGCTATACGTGCTGAGTATAAACGCCGCTTTAACAAAACTGTCTCTCAAGAGACACTACAAAAGCACTTACATTTGTGGCATCCCACACGCTACATTTTAGACCCTTGGGCAGAAAATAGCTTCAACCCTTATGAATCAAGCGAGAACGGGCAATTTTACGAATCTCAAAGCTCATTTGTAAAACACGATACTCAAAATCCTTGTGGAATAAGTAATTACGTTCATTCTTTCTATATGAAGGTCTTTTGTAAGTTTTTATCTCCTGCTGCTACAGCCCTCCAAGGGCTGGCGTCAGCAGAGGTAGTTGAACAACCCGATGTTTCTCAGTCAGACTCAGCTCTAATCCAGTCTGCGGAAGCGGAAAATGTTGAATTCATAAATTCTTCTAATACTGCTGAAATTAATTTAAATAAAACCAGTAATCAATTAGAGAATTCAGTTCATACAAATATTTTACAATCAAATGAATTCAGTTCTCATCAGGATTTTATATACCTGTGTAGCTCCGGCACGTCGTCAAAAGTTGATAATCAAAACTTATCTAACACGGAGGATAACGGGCTGGGTGTAGTTTCGATACCTGCTGCGGTTCCACTAGAACAACCACTCCAAAACCCTAACAACGGCTTGCACGGTGCATCTGTTGGTGACGAGACTGCTGATGCTTCCTACCGCATTGAGGAACTCAAGCGAGTGACAAAACTACGGCTAATGGCTTTAACCCAAGCTAAGGCTAAGGTGCGTCAATACTGCGTAATCACGGGACATATTCTCAGCACTCAAGAACGCGATCGCTTAGAGCAACGTGCCAAAATGCAATTATACCTCGATTCGGGTAACGAAACTTTAATTGCAGAAGCTAACGAGTGGGCGGCTGCCAATCCTGGATGTTTACCATTTTCCTTGGAGTTGGAGAGCGAAAAATTTTGGGAAAGATGAGGGACATCAGGCGGTAAGATGTTCGTTATTTTGGATTTTAACTGCACAAAAAGAGGTGATTCAGCTTTACAGAAGTTATTAATTTGTGAGTATAATTTGGTACAAAAATATAGAAAGAGATATGAAAGATATCTTAATGGAAAAACTGTTTAATCAAGCAGTTGAACCAATCTTCCAAGCCAACAATTTAACTAAATATTCAGCACTCAAACAAAGAGAGGATGAATTTAAATCGTTGTTTCATATTGAATTAGCAGAATACGTGGACTCGAAAAGAGGATTTAATTTTTCTCTATTTATCCGCGACTTTTTAAGTGAAGATTGCTTGCCGTACAGGGACGCTATTGAACAAAAATATGGAGAACGAGCAGCGGATTTGATTGGAGAATTAATTTGTATTTGAAAGCAAACAAAATTAGCTGGTAGGCGTGGATCTAGCGAAGCTGTCACTAGGGGCAAGATAAGCTGAAAATACTGATATGAAAGGCTTTCAGACTATAAGTGTCTCGGATAGAATAACAAAGCGTATTTTTAGACACATTCACCCCGTCT
>NZ_JACJSD010000043.1 GCF_014697615.1 Nostoc sp. FACHB-280
TTGGTAGAATTTAGGTAACATTATCATTTGATAGGTCTTGTTGACAATACCTGACCTATCTTTTTTTACCCCAAAACGGTCACAATCTTTTATTTCCTCGGCTTCAGCCGCTTTGTCACCCCTTCAGCTCCACCCCGATGACCTGCTAGTAAAAATTTAGCTGGATCATCTTCCATTTCCAGCAAGCTAACAAGCTTATCTACTGGGCTATTTTCTCTCTGAACATAAAAAATTTTTAAATCTTCAGGTGTAGTTAAAGGTTCTTCTGGTTTAAATAATTGGTAAGCAGATTTCCAAAAACTGGTATTGCTCATACTGTTTCTTAATAGGAAAGTTTGTTTTGATTAAACTCATTATTGTCAGTATAAGCAGTAAATAAACAGTAATCAGTAATGCTTAGTAATATTTTAAAAGTTGAATCCCTAACACTGATGAAATTTGGGACAAGTGACAATTCCACCAGAAGCTTAAGAAAAAGTGTAAAAAGCGAATTATTATTTTAGCGATCGCCAACCAGTCGCCATACTACCAAGGATTACCAATCAATGTAAATCCAGCCCAATAATAAGGATGAGATAATTCATCCTCATCAAGCTCATTCAACTCATGTAACTCTGAAGAAGCAGCACCACGAATGCGGGGATTATCTTCCAAACTAACACGCTCTTTGAGCATATCAATTTGCGCTTGTCGTAGTGCTTCTGACTTAACTGGATTAGTTTTTAGTTTGTCGTAAAATTGCAGCATCAAAGCCAATGTCCCACCATCACTCACCTCCCAAAGACTGGCTAAGGCTGCTTTTGCGCCTGACTGTACAGCTAACCCAGCAAACCCCAGTTCAGCTTGAGGATCACCCAACGCAGTACGACAAGCACTTAATACTAATAACTGTACTGGAGGGTTATTGAGTCCTAGAGTTTTCAGTTCATCTAAGCGAATTTTTTTATCCCAAAACTGGATATAAGATTTATCAACAGAACCCTGAGCAAATTCAGCATGGGTAGCTAAATGTACTATTCCAAAGGGATACTTAGCACGTTCTTTCTTGAGGTTTTTGAGAGTGAAGTTTTGGTTTAATAAAGACTTTCCTTTCCAGTTATTGTTAACAATATTAGATAATTCCAAGGGGACAGCAGGTAAAGGTTCCAGGTTTTGAAATTTTGATGCGCCCATTGCTAGAACCTGGGTTTTTGTAATGTTTGTCAGTTGGAAATCGAGAAGGCTGAAAGCCGGAATAATCGTTAAACTATACTTTTCAATTAAAAATGTTTTGCCATCAGAAATCGCCGCCAAAGGCACAGTCCGTAAACCGCCTCCTAAACAAAATATCAGATTATTAATACCTTGTGTTTGTAATTCAGATGCTAAGGGGGAAACTAAAAAGTCATATATTCTTTTACCGGAAGCTAGATATCGTTTGCGCGAGGAATTGGGATTAGTAACATCATTGCGGAATTTCGTGACTAAATTAGTCAATACCTCTTTTTTGGCTGCTGGGATACGTTTATGAATCGGTGATGTATCTGGCAAGACCAAGATTAAATCGAGTTGGTCAGCAGTTGGTATTGCATATATTAAGGCACTTTTTTTACCGACTCTTTGATTAATATTTTTGAGAACTTGACTGATTTTGTTGACTTCAATAACCTGATTGGAAGGCAATTTTACTTGCAAATATTCATCATATTGCTGCTTCCAACCCCTTTCAATATGGATAACAGCCGAGTTAATATCTTCACTGTCTAGTAATTTTTTGATAACATCTGGTTGCAACCGAGATACAGGCAGTTTATTCTGTTTATCTATTGGTGGAACTGCTTGGATTCCTGCTTGGCTAAATTTCTGAAAATCCAGCCCAATAACAAATAAACTGAGGGTTGAAAGAGCTAATAAATTTAGCCTACGCCTGTTCATATTTTTATGGAGAAATATTATTAATAATTCTGACTGGATTCAGAGAAATAAGTCAAAGTTGCGTTATGCAGCAATCCTAAATTATGACAAGTATTTCTCTACCTTGTCTCCCTTGTCCTCCTTGTCTATTTATGATGTCTGCACCCTTGTTTTCAAATCATAACCTAAATTTCTAGGTGTTGATTAAGAATTAGATTGGATTTGCTTTTGCTGTTCTTGTAGCCAAGCTTCAAACAGTTCATTCAATAATCTTGCTTTCATCTGGTCATCGAGTTGGGCTGGGATGAGTTTTTCTAGGCGCAAAATTACAACCCATTCGGCTATTCTGGCTGGTGGTAAAACTTGACCGGGTTGACTGCTAGATAGCAACTGTACCATTCCGGGATGAATTGCTTGTAGTTCAACTGGGCCGACTAGTCCCCCAGTTTGGGCTTCTGGGCCTTGGGAGTATTCTTTGGCTAGTTCTGCAAATGATTGTTCTTTGGCTTGGAGGCGAAAGTAGAGTTCTTGGACAAGTCCAATATCTTGAGTACGTAGTAGGGAATAAATGACTTTATCTAACTTGGCCTTGTTTTGAAAGAAGTATGATTCGAGTTTGTTACCCCAAGTAGCAATTTTGAATTTCTCGATTTTCAGTTTCCGAATTGTGACTGATTCGAGTTGATTGACTGTTATACCGTGATAAGCCATCCAGGCTTTAATGTCTGCATCGGTTTTTAACTGTCGTTCTAGGTAAAACTGCTGTTGAGCATGAGTAATTTCTTCTGATGTACATTCTACAGATGCGATCGCTTCATCGATAATTAATTCCCGGATTAGCTGTGGCAACATTTGGTAACTTGCCAGTAACGGCACTAGCTCAGTAGCCTGGATTGTACGGTTGCCAATTTGGAGAGCTTCTGTCATTTTTTATCCCATAGGTTACAGGTTATAGGTTACAGGTTACAGGTGATAAGTTAAAGGTTAAAGTCTACTACTTTCTATTTCTGTACGGGCGGGTTGATGAAGAATTTCGTCTATCCACAAAATTCCTTGACGGAAACAGCACCTACCTACTTCCAGCCAAAACAAATAATTTCTAAAATCTAACTAAAAACTAAAGATGTAGAACACCGAATCCTACATCTTTAATGAAATCTTTATTTTTTAAGATATGTAAACTCTTATAAGGTTTCCAAAAAGCTCAAAAGGTCTGCCATTTCTTGAGGACTGGGCTGAAATTTGGGCATAGGAGGCGTTTCACCACTAATAACTTGGTGAATCAACTTATAAGGAGATTTACGTTTAGAAACAGCTTGTAAACTGGGGCCGACTCGCCCATCTGCTTGCCAACCATGACAACCAGCACAGTTAATTTGAAAGATAGCATTTCCCTGAACTGGGTCTCCAGCTAAGGAAAGAACGGTTTTAACGTAGGGGTCTGAGGCTTGTACCATTTGAACACCAAAGATGCCCAAAGGGATTGATAGCAGTATCGCTAGAGCTAATAAGACGATACGCTGCATCAGAAGTTCAGGTTTGGTAATCTGGTTATCCAAAAGGTTTGCTGTGAAAGTGTAAGGTTATAAAATTTTTCATTTCCTACACATAGCTTAAAAGTTCTTGATTTGTACTGCAAGCACAGGTGACTATTTTCTTACAAGCGGGCATAGCTCAAAAACACTGCTGCAAGCGGGATTCGCCGTAATTTGGTAAAATCAAAAACGGGATATAAATCGTTAATAATTGCAAACAGGAGATTTAAAGTGGTTGAACCCCTGCTTTCTGGCATTGTGCTTGGTCTAATTGTTGTAACTCTCGCTGGTTTATTCTACGCTGCATACAAACAATACAAGCGCCCCAATGAATTGGGTGGTTGATAAGCTCTAAGCCTGGGCGAATGGAATTCGCAGCTACACAAACTAAGTCCGCCTACGCGGACTCATCATAAAATCATAAGATTGAAACCCGCGCAGGCGGGTTTTGTCTGTTTAGCTGCGGTTTCCAACCGCCCATTTCACTCTATATCCCCATCATTGTCTGTTGTTGAGTCAATAACTCTGTAGAAAGTTAAGGCGGTGTTCCCGTAAACTTTATGGCGAGAGATTTCCCAATTGGGTATGACTGGCGGTGTCCAGCCTTGGGGGTTGTGTTCTGTTGCGATTTCACCTTTGGGGTCTAATAAATTATAGTTAGCGATCGCTTCTAGCACAGGTTGATATAATCCACTAGCATAAGGTGGGTCAAAATAAATTCTGTCAAACTGTTTTCCTGACAAAATTTTTAACTGCTGAATTACATCACCACGTAATAGCTGCCATTGTTGTTCATTGCTGGCTAATTGCTGCCAATTTTCTTGAATAATTGCACAGGCTCGGCTTGATTGTTCAATTCCTACTACCAAGCTGGCTCCTCTACACAAAGCCTCTGCTCCCATTGAACCACTACCCGCGCACAAATCTAGCCAGCGACAACCAACAATTTCGCCTTGCCAAATATTAAAAACAGCTTCTCTTACCCGTGCGCTTGTGGGTCTGGTTTCTTTCCCTGGTAAAGTTTTAATTGGACGTTTGCCGTAAATTCTCAAACTCATGATTATTGGTCATTGGTCATTAGTCACTGGTCATTCAACATTTGCCAAGGACAAATGACAAATCACAAATGACAAATCACAAACCCTATGCGGCAATTTGTTCACGCACCTGAGAAACAAAATTCGAGAGGATTTGCAATCCTATATTAGATGATTTTTCTGGGTGAAACTGCACTGCCATGAGATTTTCTTTGGCAATGGCGGCTGTGATAGTTTGAGTACCGTGGGTAACAGTTGCAGCCCGGACTTGCGGATCTGTTGGGTCAACATAATAAGAATGCACAAAATAAACCCAAGGGTTAGCGGGCAAATGTTCCCATAAAATGCTTTTTGCTTGCGTTAATTCAAGTTGGTTCCAACCCATGTGAGGAATAGTAATTCCTGGTTCATGCTGAAAGCGGCGGACTTTTCCTTTGATAATTCCTAGCCCTGGTTGAGTTCCTTCCGCACTTGATTCAAATAAAATTTGCAATCCTAAACAAATTCCTAAGAAGGGTTTGCCAGATGATATCGCATCTTTTATGGGTTGTTCTAAATTCCGTTCTCTTAAATGTTGCACTGCGGGATCAAATGCACCAACTCCTGGCAACACTACAGCATCCGCCAATGATATCTCTTTAGCAGAATCTGTAATCTTGGGAGTTGCCCCAGCTTTTTCTATGCCTTTACAGACTGAGTGCAAATTTCCCATGTCGTAATCTACGACTGCAATAACTGGCATTGACCTGCTCCTTGTAAATTTATTATGGAGGGTTTTTCTATTCTAAATAATAATTCTAATGAAGAAAAGATTTTTATTAACTTCTTTTGACACTTGGTTAAGCGATCAAGATTCAAATTCATCGGATGATTTATTACAAGAAGTGAGTCAAGTTGAATCGCTCCCCCACGATTTAAAATTTCTGCGGTTGTTACCTGTAGATGTGATGCTGGCTAGTTCCTGGGTAATTCAAAAAGTTGAGGAGTTGCAACCAGATTACATTATCTGTTGTGGGATGGCTGCTAGTAGGCAAAGGTTAAGTGTAGAGGAGGGTGCTAATCAAGGCACGATTTTTTTGCCGACAGTAGTTAATTTGGAAAAATTAGTTTTGGGAACAGTAGCAACTGATATTAGTAGTGACTGCGGTAAATTTGTTTGCGAAGGTCTTTATTATGCAGTTCTTGACTATCTTCAGCAATCTAAACTGTCAACTCGTTGTATATTTGTTCACGTTCCGGTATTAAATCAAGAAAATTTGCTGGTTATTCTCGCTGACTTCTTATTAATTATTAACAATTTGGCACTCATATAAAATGGTGTGCGTCTTTAAGGAAAAATTGTTACCTAAGTATATGTTGTCATTTTTACTCAGTTTACTTGTTTCACAAACCACACCTCCCACACCGCCACCAGAAGAAGTTGTCCAACAACAACAAGTTCTACCCTTACCAGGACAGTTAGATTCAGTGCCAACTTTTAATAGCAATAGTCCAGAATTGGTGTTGAAAGAAGGGATTTTATTATCTACTTTTCCTGGGAATGGTAAAAAAGTTCCAACAGCACATTTAAATTTTCCCTTCCGGGGAAGATTTGATATTTTCGCTCATCATGTTGCCAAAGCTGATCCGCCAGAAAATTTGCGATCGCTTTATCTCGGTATAATTTTGCATAACCCGACTGATCAACCAGTCACCGTCAATATCTTGCAGGCGGCGAGTTATTTAAGTCAGCCAGATGCACCCTTTATTGAATTACCGCCTTATGTCGAAGATGCGGCGGGTAAAGTATTTGCGGGGCCTGGCGATCGCGTCATGTCTGATATTATCAGAGGCAGACGACAAGCAATTTTCCCGGCACAAATAGTCCTTGCACCCAAGCAAAGTCAAATGTTGCTGAATCTTCCAATTCCGGTGCAGGGGTTAACACCGCCTTTAAATGGTCGTTCTACCTTAATGCGCTTGCGGAGTAACGGTACAGTCTACGCCGCTAGTTTAGCGATGTTTGCCAAAGATAATCCTGATGGTAGTGAACGTGCGCCGACTTTAGCAGAGTGGGAAAATTTATTAGATAACGGTGAATTATCCACACCACGAGATAAAACACCAACTCCCTTAGAAGAAACTGGGAAACCCAGAATTTACGGAAGAGTCGCGGGGGTTGCTGGCGGTTCCTTTTGGCGTGCATTTATCGTAGATAGTCCCAAAGCGCGATTTTTAACTGTTCCCCAGCCGGGACAAGCGGTTTCTTACGCGCTGAGTACATTACATGGCGGAACTTTGGGGACAAATCAAATTCAAAGTGCGCCGATGTTAGTCCGTTATCCCGACACTGCATATCGCGCACATGGCAACTATGCAATTCAATACAACTTGAAGTTACCGTTATATAACAATACTGCTACGCCAAAAACTGTGGCGGTGGCGATGCAAACTCCGATTAAAGAAGATCAGTTAGTTAAACCAGGACTGCGCTTTTTTGCTACCCCAGCCCGCCAAACCTTCTTTCGCGGCAGTGTGCGGATACGCTACAAAGATGATCAGGGTATGCCACAAACCAAATTTGTGCATTTAGTCCAAAAGCGCGGTCAACCAGGAGAGCCACTAGTAATATTAAATATGAAACCGAGCGATCGCCGATTAGTCGAAGTAGACTTTCTCTATCCCCCTGATGCTACACCACCGCAGGTATTAACTGTGTCAACGCAAGGATGAGTGTTGAGTGCTGAGTGCTGAGTGCTGAGTAATGAGTTAAGACTTATACTGATTCTTTATGAAGATGCACTGAATCAGATAACGAACCACAAAGGAAGCATACACGCGATAGCAGCTTCCCGCAGGGTAGGACACAAAGAGATATAGAGATAGGACTTACGCAAAAACCCTCTCGAATCCTCTTAACTTCGTGTCCTTTGCGCCCTTTGTGGTTCGTTTTTTCATGATTCTGCGTAAGTCCTGAGAGATAAATAATTAAATTTGCGTAAGTCCCCTTTACTCATTACTCATTTAATTTGCTTCACCTCTGCACCGACTCGCTAAGACTCCAGTGCTTGACGTAACTTCCTTTCTAACTGGGCGATTAAAAACCTGTTGTCAATTCTTTCTAATTCAGCAATAGAAACATCAGCGTTATTACGGACGGCTGCTAACCATTGCTCATACTTTTTATCATGTTCTTCCAAAAGCTCTAAAGCTTCGACAATTATTTCCTCAATAGTGTGATATCTACCGCTACTGAGTTTCTCTTCAATAAATATTTCGTGTCTTCGGTTGAATTTGAATTTCATTATTCATCGCTCAAATTTTAATACTAAGGCGCGATCGCCCAAACATAACACATTTCAAACTTGTTGCAAATAATACTCAAATCGCTCTCGTAGTTGTTCCACTGCTAAATTCTGAGTCCAATACTCTACAAGGGCGTGACCAAATGCCCAAGCATTCCGATCAGGTGTAGCTGAATTTTCTAACAATAATGGCCACAGTGAGATTAAATCAAAGTTAATTTTCGAGGAATTGTCAGTTTTTAATAATGAAAATAACTCATAAGCAATTTGAAGTTTACCAATGACAATCGGTAACTGTTCTACAGGGATTTGCTCTGCTAATAAATAAGCCAAGGTGGGAGAACCTGTAGACATGGTGGCAATAAATTGCAGTACAGGGCTTTTTAATAAGGTGGTGAGTCCTTGGGTAGTCGCCATTTGGAAGGTATAGTGATCAATAATTTTGGCTGCGGCGACGGTGCGCGAGTCTAAGTCCCGTAAAAACCGGGCGAGTCGTAGTTGTTTGGCGGGTGCGATCGCTTCAATCAAGCCCAATGATAAAGTATCTATATTCCAAGCTGTACGGTTAGTTTTGCGATCGCTTGTAACTACCGGGACAATTAAGTTAGAAAATTCCTCTAGTTTTTCAGCCCGATACCCAGTTGCTTCCCGGATAGAAATTTCCTTTGGCCTGTCTCCCCATTCCCAATTGTATGGCGGTTGCCACTCCCGCAGAGGACGCAATTTATCTACTTGGGTGACAACTGCGATCGCAGGTAAATCATCAACGGCAGCTTTCATATCTGCTAAAAAATCTACATCCATTTGCAAAGCCGGGTCAAGGGCGGGTGTCACCAACAGTAACAAATCTGCGTTAGTTGCATAGTCTAATACTAATTGGCGGAGTTCACCGCGCTTGACTTGTTCGTAACCAGGGGTATCCCAAAGGGTGAGACTTTCACCACTAGGAGTTTCCCAATGATAATTTTGAATTTCGTCAGTACTGGGTAAAACATCCACCGCCGCCAAGTCAGCTTGGAATAACGTATTAATTAAACTGCTTTTACCTGCACCTGTCCGTCCGACTAGTAAAATACTGATGGGTTTTTGCTCAACTTCCGTGACTGGTTCAGCTTGGGTGAGAATTTCGCGCAGAGTTTGGGTTTTGGTTTGGGGGATAGTTGGGGAAGAAACCACAGCCGTTGTTGGTAGTGTAATACCTCCGTAAAGTGCGATCGCTTGTCTGCATAAATTTCTCAAAGCTGCTTCGCGCAACAGTTGACCTAAATTCACCAATAATTGCTGATTAGCGCGGTTAGTATAACCCTTCGTCGCCCGATTCGCCACCGCCGCTACTGGATTTAACAACCATTGCGCCCAGCCCCAAGCTCGCAAAAGTTTACGGGCTGAGGGTTCTAGCTTTCGATATACTTCATAAGCTTGATAAGCTTGCCCGACAGTAGCTTGATTTAAGGCAGGTGATAATCTCTGCATCCACTGGTCTAAATCATCCACTGTTCCCCGGATCAGTCCGTAAGCTTGAGGGACATAGATATTCAGCAGGGGATACTGTACTTGGGGATGGTAGATATTCGCCACAGCCACTACTACATCTTGACAGCGTTGCCAAAAAGTTTGCCAATCTTCCCAAATTGGGCGATCGTTAATGGATGCTTCCAGAATTTTTTGTAATGCGGCTTCCGCTTGCTGTGTCGCTTCACTTCCCGCCGTTGTGGTGGTAGTATCAACAGCCGCCTCTAGTTCTTCTTGGAATCCTGCCAAAGCCGCCTCAACTTGGGCAATTTGCGGTTGCGTCCACCGCACCAACAACCACCGCCAAGCAACAAACACAACCGTAAACACCGCCCAAATCCAGTTAATTCCCCAGGCATTGATTTGCAAACCTGCGGCGACTAGTAAGAAAATAATAATAGCTGCGATCGGTATTGCTAAGATAACCCACTGCCACGGTTTTAAGCGCACCATTTCCCCTGTACCTGCCTGAACATAACTGCTGATAATGCTATTGTGAGTCTAATATTTCTGTCATGGATACTAACTGTTGGTGTAATATCTATGCTCTGGTGGAAAGAAATTTTAACCGAAATTTGAATAATATCTATATGACTTAAGCAAGAACTCTCCTACACTTTTTTAACTTTGCGTCCTTTGTGGTTCGTTTTATCATAATTTTAGTAATTATTGACTATATACAAATACTGTATCTACAAGGAAAATAACATGATTTACATGAGATTTACACTTAAAAAATCTAAAAAAATCAATGAGATTTTACAGCGTTCTGTTCTGAGCAATGAAGAGTTTATTCATAATCTGAAATTATCAAATGAATTAGCTATAAAAACAGTGAATTGTGTCCGTCTAGAGTTAGGTAAATCTTTTCAAGTACCTGCTGAGAAGTTATATCCAGATGATAAATTTATAGATATCATATCCCTTCTCTGCGGGGAATGGGACATGATAGAGCTTGTATTAGCTCTTGAAAAAACCCTCAAAATAGATATTGATGAAGAGCAAGTACCTGACTGGACTTCTAAAAATATAACTCTAGGTCAATGGATTGTAGAGTTCTTACACCACAACTTTCCAGAACCTAATAAACTCAAAAATTGGGAAGTATGACAAAATCAATACCAAAAATAGATCCACCGATTAGACCTCAAAAGTTGCCTTTTTTAGAGTCCATTTGTTGGCAAACAGCAGATGTTTATGAGTTTACGCCTGAGCAAATGCTAAGTCGCTATGAAAGGGGTTGGCAGTATCGTCAATTATTTAATAATCTTGAAGGTGAAGAACTCAATTTTGTCAGAGAACTGGCTAGATATTACGATTCTTGGTTACAAGCTGATCTATGAGTTTTAAGTTTGCTCACCATAATAAAATTATTACAATTCTTCAAAGTTTAAATTCTGACATACTTAGAAAAAGTTCTGCTTACTTCGGTGGTGGAACCCTTCTTGCACTTGATTTTGAAGAATACCGTTGGAGTAAAGATATTGATTTTATTTCTCCTGTCGGTGTATCAGGATATAAGTATCTTCGCACTGTTGTATTTGATGGCGGGTATGAAGCATTATTTACTGATTTGAGTTGTATTCACATTGGCAGAGGGACTACTGACCAGTATGGAATTAGGATGATAGTTATTGTAGATAACTTACCAATTAAAACAGAGATTATCGCTGAATCACGCTTTCAACCAGACCCACCCAGATATACAGAATGGTCGCCTGTTCCCTGCTTAAGCCTCATTGACTGTTTTACATCGAAGCTGCTGGCAAATTCCGATCGCTATATGGATGATAGTGTTGAATCTAGAGATTTAATTGATCTAGCAGTTTTACGCTTACAATCTCCAATTCCCGAAGCAGCAATTAACAAGGCTGAGAAGGCTTATGAAGTAATTCGTCCTTTAAAAACTGCTGTTAAGCGTTTTCAGGAAAGACCAGACTATCGAGAAAAATGTTTTCTAAGTTTGCAAATTGATGAAACTCAGATACCAAAAATTATTGATGGTGTTGATTTAATAGCCACTGACTTTAATCTAGAAACCACGCAGAGATTATTTAAAGAGCAGCATGATATTTTTATGGATTTAGATAAAAAAAATAAATCATCATAAGTTTAGTAAACATATTTTAGGAATTGCCTACTTTGTTGCTGTATTATTTCTGGTTTGTCAGCCAGTTGTGTGAGGATAAAAATTATGGCACGAAGTGGGCGATCGCTACTCATCATCTCGATTACAATTATCAGTGTCATCACACTGCTAACCTTTACAAGCCTTCCCGGTATCTCTGCAACACCAAAAGCAAATCAACCCTCATCATTGATTGCTCAGAATGTCAATCTTGGCAGTTATTTCAAAGAATTAGGGATTGAAGGCTCAATTTTAATTTACGACCAAAATAACAATAAATTTTACCAATATAACGCCTCCCGTAATTCTACAGCCTTTCTTCCGGCTTCGACTTTCAAAATCTTAAATTCTCTCATTTCATTAGAAACCGGAGTTATTAAAGATGAAATTGCTATTTTGACTTGGGATGGAATTGTAAGAGAATTTCCGACTTGGAACCGAGATACTAATATGCGCCAAGCCTATAAAGATTCCACCGTTTGGTTTTATCAAGTCTTGGCGCGGCGAGTTGGACATGAAAGAATGCAGCAATTTATCAATCAAGTTGGTTACGGAAACCGTCAAATTGGGACACCAGAACAAATAGATAAATTTTGGCTATCTGGCCCTTTACAAATTACTCCCAAACAACAAATTGAATTTCTCCAACGGCTTTATCGTAGAGAATTACCTTTTTCTCAACGCACATTCGATTTAGTGCAGGACATTATGATAGTTGAGAAAACACCTAATTATATCCTGCGAGCCAAAACAGGTTGGGCAACAAGCGTAAAACCTAACATTGGCTGGTTTGTCGGATATTTAGAACAAAATAATAACGTTTATTTATTCGCCACCAATATCGATATGAAAGATGCTGCTGATGCACCTAAACGAATTGAATTAACTCGGCGTAGTTTCAAAGCTTTAGGCTTACTTTAAAACTTCCTATCTCAGCCCCAAATGATTGACAAAAATTTCTCTACCTTGTTTTATCTCCCTTGTCTACCTTGTCTACCTTGTCTCCCATATCTATTCTGTTATAGTCTCAATTACAAAACCTGCAATTATCTGCGGTTTATTGTCATGCTTACACTCATCACTATCGGATTATTTTTTATAGCAGGTTTGATTATTGTAGAAACCATACAAAAATTTCATCCTGCTAACCCAATAATTAATCCTGTTTGGGAAGCTATCTGTCTAGGAATTATTAGCATATTTTGGATGTGGCTTTTCCGAGAAGCCCAAATTAAATCAGAATGGTTGATTTTATCGGCTATTTTTGGTTCCATGCTGGCAATGACAGCATCTCTAATATTTTGGTATGTTCACGATTCTACAGGTAAGAGTAAGTATACTCTTCGTAATGCTTATTTATTAGTAGGATTGTATCGAGTTGTACTTTACAGCGTTAGCATTAACCTTGGCATATTTTTATCCTAAGATTTCACTGTTGAATTAAATATTTGGTAAATATCAGCAAACTATCATTTTTTATCGGCACTCATCTGTAGCTTTTTACAAAGCTAATTTTAGCAAATCCTTACTCAAGCTTGTTTTTGCTCAAAATCAGCCTAAATCATTAAATTATGATGAATATATTTTTGTAAGAAAAATAGCATTTTGCCATCTAATTCCATAGTAATTATTGGTAAGGATAGTCAATTTATTGCTTAAAACCTGTGAGCCAAGGTTTTAACAGTTAATGCTGCCAAAAATATGGAATCTTAACTTTATTTGAGGAGAAAATACTTATGCCCATTAATGATACTAGTAAAGCATTACTTTCTCATAACGGGCTAAACTCTCAACTGCTCTCCTCAGCAGATATTTTTGACAATAAAAATCAATATAATTCTTACCTTAGTAGCAGTAGTTATTACCAAACTAGTAATGCAAAAATCACTACAGCAACTACAAAAAACTATAGTTCCACTACAGGATATGGGTTAGTAAATGCGGCGGCGGCTGTCGCTAAAGCTGTGGGTAGAAATACCTTTGCAAATGTGCCAAATTTGGGTGGGAATAATTGGGGTGCTGACCTTGTAAATGCTCCAGAAGCTTGGAATAATGGGTACACAGGTAAAGGTGTTGTTGTCGCTGTGATAGATACTGGGGTTGATTACAACCATGAGGATCTAAAAAATAATATTTGGACGAATACAAAAGAAATTGCTGGTAATGGCATAGATGATGATGGCAATGGTTATGTTGATGATGTCCGGGGTTGGAATTTTAACGACAACAACAACAATACATTAGACAAAAACGGTCACGGTACTCATGTTTCTGGCACTATTGCGGGAGAGAAAAATGACTATGGTGTAACTGGCATTGCTTATAATGCCAAAATTATGCCAGTGAAAGTGTTAAATGACTCTGGTTCTGGTTCGTATAGTGCTATAGCCAACGGCATTTATTATGCAGCAAATAATGGTGCTAATGTCATTAACCTCAGCCTAGGTGGTAGTTTTTCTAACAAGACTCTGCAAAATGCAATTGAGTATGCCAATAGTAAAGGCGTAGTTGTGGTGATGGCGGCTGGTAATGATGGCGGTTCTCAACCAAACTACCCAGCCCGTTACGCCAACAACACAGGAATTGCTGTGGGCGCAGTAGATAGAAATAATAACTTGGCTAATTTTTCTAATCGTTCTGGAACAAATCAATTGGCTTATGTGACAGCCCCTGGTGTGGATGTTTATTCAACAGTGCCGAATAATCAGTATGCTTCTTACAATGGCACATCGATGGCGACTCCTCACGTTGCTGGTGTAGTTGCGTTGATGTTGAGTGCTAACCGTAGCTTAACTCCTACACAAGTGCGCCAAATTATTACAGAAACAGCCGGAAATAATACCCAAGCTGCCACTGTTAGTTATCAGACTGATTCAATTAACACTAGCTCAATAGTAAAATATGCAATAGGATTATCTAGTTATCAAATCTCTACTACTAATTTCAGCGTTGATCATAACTCGGTTTCTGAAATTACTTCTCCTGCTAAAATCACCCATCAAAACAACACGATTAACTCAGCAACTAGCTTACAATTGCACTACTACAATGACAGTATCGGGATTAAGAGTTACAACAGCACCGATGAAGAGACTCCCAATAATACCCCACCAACTAATGGTAATAATGGTCAGCTAGGCAAATTTTTAGAACAGCTAGATCAAATTCAAAAGCAATTAGAAGAGTATCGCAGATTTTTAGGCTTGTCTAATGGTAAAAGTTAGAAATTAGAGAGGGTACTTTAAGCATTGGTCTAGTAATTGGTAATATAACTTCTCTACTCCTAAAATCAAGGGTGCGATCGCCTTCAACAATCGTCAGTTGAAAATCATCTCTCTAGTTAGAGTGAAAGCGATCGCCAACAGTCTCATACTATTGTAAGTTGAACTGAATCACACAAACCATCATCAACAACCGTCTTGGATAAGAGATATGATGAAGTGTGCATTGTGAATTGTTGATATGGTTACTCTGTCTCCCAGTCTACAAGCTAGACTCTCTCAACCTTTAAAAATCGGCTCGTTTGAGGTGAAAAGCCGGGTTTTACAATCGCCTTTATCTGGGGTGACAGATTTGGTGTTTCGTCGCCTGGTGCGTCGCTATGCACCAGATTCGATGATGTATACCGAAATGGTCAACGCTACGGGACTGCACTATGTGAAGCAGTTACCCAAAATTATGGAAGTTGACCCTAACGAACGCCCAATTAGTATTCAGTTGTTTGACTGTCGCCCCGATTTTTTAGCTGAAGCAGCCATCAAAGCTGTGGCTGAAGGGGCTGATACTGTTGATATTAATATGGGATGTCCGGTAAATAAAATTACCAAGAATGGTGGTGGTTCTTCGTTGTTGCGTCAGCCGGAAGTTGCTGAAGCCATTGTGCGGGAAGTGGTCAAAGCTGTGGATGTACCAGTCACAGTTAAAACCCGGATTGGCTGGAATGACAAGGAAATCACTATTCTGGATTTTGCGAAGCGGATGGAAGATGCCGGGGCGAAAATGATTACTGTGCATGGACGCACCCGCGCTCAAGGTTACAATGGTAACGCCCGTTGGGAATGGATAGCCCGTGTAAAAGAGGTGCTGTTGATACCTGTAATTGGCAATGGTGATATATTTTCGGTGGAAGCCGCAGTAAAATGCTTAGAGGAAACTGGCGCTGATGGGGTGATGTGTTCGCGCGGAACTTTGGGTTATCCCTTTTTGGTAGGCGAAGTTGACCACTTCTTAAAAACAGGCGAACTTTTACCACCACCAACCCCAATTCAACGCTTAGAATGTGCCAGAGATCATTTACAAGCTTTATGGGAATATAAAGGCGATCGCGGTGTTCGTCAAGCCCGTAAACACATGACTTGGTACGCAAAAGGCTTCGTCGGCGCGGCTGAATTACGCGGACAATTAAGTGTGATTGAAACAGTCCAGCAAGGTTTAGATTTAATTGACCGCGCTATGGAAAAGTTAGCATCTGGTTATGAGGTGTTGGAAGAAACTACTAGTTTTCAGATGGTGTAGAAGGGGGATGGGGGAGACAAGGGGGACAAGGGAGACAAGGGGGATGGAAGTTCGTGTGTAGGTGAACAAAACTCTTAAATTCTTACACCCCTAAACCCCTACACCCAGCTTCAACAGACTTTGACATACTCTCAACTCTCTAACATCTGCCGTGCAAACTCAATTGCATCTGTAGCTGTAGCAATTTTACCTTCTGCTTGAGCGATCGCAATCTCGGTCAGCAGTTCCCCGACGACTGGCGAGGCTGGAATATTTAGTGCTAACATTAGTTGTTTACCACTCACGAGTTGAGTGGGATGAGCGACCAGATCATCAGGGTTAAGGTAGCGGCTGATCAAAGGTGAGTAAACCAATAATGATTTGTCGCCTGACATCGCCTCTACCAAAGTATCTTGTGCTACCGCCAATAATACGACAACAGGAAAGACATTACCTGCTTCTTGGAACAAAAAATATTGTTCTCTGATAGACTTGTTGGGAGATTTTAACTGCGGGAATAATTTCAAAGCCGTGGTAACAGCGCGAATTTCAGCACGGCTATAGGTGAGTTCTTGGAGTTCTAATTCAGCTACTTCGGGGTTACTATCTACAAGACAAGCAAGTTTGGCGATACCTAACCAAGTGGTTTTCACAGTATCACGCACATATTGTTGTAATTCTGCACCAAATTGCGGTGCAAGGATGGTGGCGGCTGTGTCAACGGCGGCGAGTTTATCAAAGCTGGCGGTTGTAGAATTTTTGAAGAAATGCCACAGTAAACCATCTCTCCCAGCGTTGGTTAACCAAGGTGTACCTTGAGGAGTGGCTAAAAGATAGCCTATTTCGGTGCGGACTCGTTCGGCGGCGACTGTGTGGAGGTGTGATGCTAAGGCGCGAATTGTGTTGTGTGTAGTTGGTTCAATAGTAAAATTCAGTTGGGCAGCTTGGCGATAAGCACGCATTAACCGCAAAGGGTCATCTTTGAGGTTGGCTGGTGATACCATACGCAACAAGCCTTGCTGTAAATCAGCACAACCTTGCAACGGGTCGATGATTTCTTGGGTGTGGGGATTATAGGCGATCGCATTCATTGTAAAATCACGTCTATGCAAGTCAGTTTCTAAGCTATCGCCTTCTTGTTGGGCAAAGTCAGCCGTGGCTTGGGGAAATACCACACGGGCAATTTTACGTTCTGCGTCGAGTAAGACAAAGCCAGCTTGATAACGTTTAGCGATCGCTCTAGCTACCTGTACCGCATCCGATGGTATCACAAAGTCAAGATCCCAATATTCACGGGTTCTGCCTAAAATTGCATCACGCACCGCACCACCCACCATGAAAGCTGGTTGTGGCAAGCATTCCAAGCTAAAAGGCCAATTTTGCGGCGCGAGAATTGCAGAAACAGAACTGTGCATTGTAATAAAAATCAACCCGGCAACTAGTGAAGAATAGCTTTGCTTACGCTAGATTAGCAATAAAGCTCCTGGAGTTGGTTATATTATGTGTATTTGCGTAAACTGCCACTACGTAGACCGTTGTGTAACCTATCATGCCGTAGAAACTCAACACCAACAGCCTCATTTAACTGAGAATCCGACTTTTGACCCCAATGAACCTTCTATTAACGTTAACATCCGCACCAAAGAGGATGTGATTGAAATGGAATGGGATGTTGTTGGTTGTCTTAGCTTTAAGCAAGAAACGGGTAAATGGGCGAAATTGCGTCCCGGTGAACTAGTACCGACGTGATGAAGATGATAGGTAAATTGTCAGCGACTACTGCTGTTTCTTGTAGTAGTCGCATATTTTTATGGTTGAATAAATATCACGCCAACTCTAGGAAAATTAATATAATTACTCGCTTTGACCACGGAACTAACTACTCTACCCGCTTACAAATACGCTTTATCCCTGCATACAACCACGCCAGAACTAGGTTTTGCTATTAGTAATTTTGCTGGTGAAACTCGTTCAAATGTTTGGAATTTAGGGCGTGATTTATCTAGTTATATACATCAATATTTAATTGATTTTATCCATCCACAAACTTGGGCAGATTTAGAATTTATTGCTGTTGCCAAAGGCCCAGGCGGCTTTACTGGAACTCGTATTGGTGTAGTTCTCGCCCGTACTTTAGGGCAACAATTAAATATTCCCGTGTTTGCCATTTCGACATTAGCGGCGGTAGCTTGGTCACATAAAAATCATACTCAAAAAGCGATCGCTGTAGAAATGCCAGCACAAAGAGGTAAAGTATTTGGTGCAATTTATCAAATTAATTCTCACACTTCAGAAATTACAGCCTTATTTGCTGATACAGTATTAACCCCAGAAGCTTGGCAAGAAACTTTAGCTAACTGCAACACTGAGTATCAACTAATTCCCGCAATCTCTGGTTTAGCTGCAACTGTCACAAATATTTTGGAACTTTCTTATCTAGAATGGCGACAAGGAAAACGCCCTCAGTGGTCAGCAGCTTTACCTTATTATGGACAACATCCAGTAGAACTTTAAAAAACACTGGCATTTCTCCACATTATAGTTATACTGCTGTCATCACTACGCAAAATTCGTAAGCTAAAACTAAAATAATTACGGATAAATATGTGCTTAATACATATTAATTGAGGAGTATCGATGTGTTTAGCCCAAAATTATGGCAATTATTCACAGCAGGAACCATTACACTGGTTGGTGCGGGTAGCGGCTTGAGTCTCACAGGATTATTACTTAAAGCTACCCTTAACAATCCTTTACTATCTGCACAATCACTAGACAAGAAATCGGCAGTAACTACACAAAATGCCAGTTTAAATACGACCAAACAAACTATATCAAAGGAATTTCAAGGGCAAACCATTTATCAAGCTAAATTACCCATAACAGATAAAGTTATTGCCTTGACTTTTGATGATGGCCCTGGGCCAAAAAATACTACACAAATATTAGAAATTCTTAAACAAAATCATATTAAAGCTACCTTTTTTTTAGTAGGGCAAATGGTTAGTTTCCATCCCCAAATTGTTAAACAAATTGCCGCCGAAGGTCATGTCTTAGGCAACCATACATGGCATCATTGGTATCGTCGGATGGATGCAGCCACCGCCGCGAGTGAAATTAATCGCACAGCAGATTTGATATATAAACTTACCGGAGTGAAAACTACATTATTTCGTCCCCCTGGTGGTTTTCTGCATAATGGCTTAGTTGATTATGCCAAAAGTCAAAAGTATGCAATTATGATGTGGTCTGATGAGTCAGGAGACTCTCAACGCCGTGGCCAAACTCCAGCACTCATTAAAAATGTCGTAAAAAGTGCCAAACCCGGCGGAATTGTCTTGATGCACGACGGTGGCGGTAATCGTTCTCGCACTGTTAAGGCATTACCGCAAATTATCGCAGATTTAAAGGCGAAAGGCTATAAGTTTGTCACCATCCCAGAATTACTGGAAATGGAAACCAAAGCCAAAGATGTAGTCACAGCCGAATCTTCTATAGTTACCAAAGATGGACATTCTCATCATCAATGATTCACAGGACTTACGCAAAAGTATAAAGAAACGAACCGCAAAGAACGCAAAGGACACGAAGTGATCAGAGTTTGAAAGAGTTCTTGCGTAAGTCCTAATTCATTCGGGCGGGGTGAAAAAGGTATCTGAAAGGAGAGGGAACGGGGAACCGGGAAGAGTGTAGGGTGCAGGGGAAGAATGTTGACCCAACACTCATACCATTTCACTTTAAATATAATACATATCGGTAAGCAGCGCCTCGACTTCGCTCGGCGACCGGAAGCAGAAATACGGAGGAAGTGATTTGTATCAGTAATTTCGTGAATTGGTATCAGTACTTTGTTATGATACTCAGTGGTTATGTCAACATGACCAACTGCTGCTTAATCAAGGTTCTCACCCCATCCAAGCCTAATTGCACATTTGCTAAAATTTCCCCTACCGTTGCTTGTCCATTACAGGCTTGCATAAACTCAAACTCTGCTGTGGACAAGTTGACAATTTGGTAGTCGTGATTAAAAATACATTGACTGGGAAAGCCATCAATACAAGGGTTTAATTCTGGGATAGCAGATAACAACTTGTCATCGCTTGACCAGTCGGCTTTAGCCAGGGGAGGACGACCAAGGAAAAATTCGTAATGGGTAACTTCTGGGTCGAGTAATTCTATTAAACGATATAACTGACGTTCACTGAGATTTTCTGCCCGTTCGATTAACTCTGGTGCTTTTCCTAAAAGTCTATCTAACTGCCAAAAACTAGGATTAGAAAAGCCGATAAATTCTAACTCAGAAGCATCAATTAATTCAAACAACGTCTCAACATTGTAATCAATTTCTTGGGGATGAACGTACATATCTGCAAAGCATTCATCGCGCTGGTTTTCCATTGCCCAGCGTTGTTTTTCGTATTTGACAATTCGATTGTTTTCTGGTAGAGAGGAAAATATTTTGCGTCCGACTTGCACACCATCACGGTAGTCGCCGCGTTTGTCGCCTTGGAGAAGGGCGATCGCTTTTTGCATAAGTTGAATTTCCCAGCGCCCCAACTCGCCATACACAAAAATGTGCATAATTCCGCCTGGGGCTAATTTCTTAGCTAAAGCTTGAATACCGCGAATTGGGTCGGGTAAGTGATGTAAAACCCCGACGCAATTAATTAAATCAAATTCACCGGGTAACTGTTCCACATCATAGATGCTGAGGTGATGAAATTCCACGCGGTTTGCACCGGAACGCTGACAACGTTCTTGCGCCACAGCCAAAGCACCCGCACTCAAGTCAATACCAACTACAGAAGCTTGGGGATTGAGGTGAACCAAGTATTCTGTACCTACACCTGTACCGCAGCCAGCATCTAAAATGCGGATGTCTTGCTTTTGCGGCTTTTGACCTGTGCAGAAGTTATAAGCTGCTAACCAATTCCATCGCCAGTTATAGCCTGGAGGTGGTTCATCTAGCAAAGGTTCCGGGGGAAAGGGATAGGTATTGTAGAGTTTGGCAACAGCAGCACTTACACTTTGAGAATCTGACATGATCAACAACATCGCAGCATTTCTGAGTTTATCGAAATGCTGGACATTTGTGGTAGATGTTTTTTGAGAAGGGTTAGGGATTAGAAGTTAGCTTTCAAGGGCTGACAATTCAGTAATACTACTAAAAACTAGCCGGTGGTTACACAATTTACGGTAAGATCAAAAACCTGCCTATAAATAATTGTGATGCTTGCTGACAGGAGATGCTTCTATGGCCCGGATGTACTATGACACAGATGCCAATTTAGACCTTTTGGCTGGAAAAACTATTGCTATTATCGGCTATGGTTCCCAAGGTCATGCTCATGCCCTGAATTTAAAAGATAGCGGTTTGAATGTGATTGTGGGGCTATATCCGGGCAGTAAGTCAGCACAAAAAGCCGAAGCTGCTGGCTTAACCGTGAAAAATGTTGCCGATGCAGCAAAAGCGGCTGACTTCATCATGATTTTGTTACCTGATGAAGTACAGAAAACAGTTTACAAAAACGAAATTGAACCTAATTTAGAAGCTGGAAATGTTTTGGCTTTTGCCCACGGCTTTAACATTCACTTTGGGCAAGTTATACCACCAGCTGATGTAGATGTGGTCATGGTAGCACCCAAAGGCCCTGGTCATTTAGTGCGCCGGACTTATGAACAAGGACAAGGTGTACCTGCTTTGTTTGCTGTTTATCAAAATGCTAGTGGTCAGGCACGCGATCGCGCTATGGCTTATGCTAAAGGTATTGGTGGTACCCGTGCTGGTGTCCTCGAAACCACATTCCGCGAAGAAACCGAAACTGATTTATTCGGTGAACAAGCAGTATTATGTGGTGGTTTGAGTGCTTTAATCAAAGCTGGTTTTGAAACTTTAGTCGAAGCTGGTTATCAACCAGAATTGGCTTATTTTGAATGTCTGCACGAAGTTAAATTAATTGTTGACTTGGTTGTAGAAGGTGGTTTAGCCACAATGCGCGATAGCATCTCCAACACCGCAGAATATGGTGATTACACCCGCGGCCCCAGAGTTGTTAACGAACAAACCAAAGCCGAAATGCGGAAAATTCTCCGCGAAATTCAATCAGGACAATTTGCCCGTGAATTCGTTTTAGAGAATCAAGCAGGTAAACCAGGATTTACCGCCATGCGTCGTCAAGAAGCCGAACACCCCATTGAAGAAGTTGGTAAAGACCTACGGGCAATGTTTAGCTGGCTGAAAAAAGTCTAATTCTGTTTTTTTCACGCATAAAACTTGCGATAGTAGAGACGCAGTTGAATTGCGTCTCTGCATAAACAATAGTGGTAAGACAAACCACACCAAAATACTTTTCAAAGTATTTCCATATCTCCCTTGTCTCCCTTGTCTACCTTGTCTCCCTCGTCTTCCTTGTCTACCTTGTCCCCCTCATCCCATAACACCCCAAGTCAACCTTAGTCTTCCCATAAACTCATCAACGCTTTTATTTCTGGGTCTTCTGCCTCAGATAGCTGACGGCGTAATTCTAAGATTTGATGGTTTAATGCTTGCGAGGTATAAAGTAGATTTGATTCTTGGGCAATTTTCAATTGACTTTCCTTAATTCTGATTTTTCTAAGCAGTTCATCCACAGCATAGACATCATAATCTTGAGAAATCATAGCCTTAGATTTATGAAAAATTTTCAGTAGTTTAAGTTAAAATTGGCGTTTGTATTATTGATTAGTCCGTATTGCTTGAGATTATACATGGTTGAGATGCAGATTGCTGATACAGTTGATTACGTTTGATTAAGCTTGTCACTCCGCTTTTACGTATATATTTTTACACTAACTTCATACAAACTTCACTCGCAGAAATAGATTAACCAAGAATGTAGATTTCCTTGGTATTGCTATGATTTACCATCATCATCAAGATATGCTGTGTGATTTACTTAAGTACATTCCTACGAGTATTTGTAAAAAATACATGAATTTACGGAAACAGGGTTGATTTTTCTCTCAGCCATTATTTATATTTATTCTAGACGGTTAATCACTACTTAATTATTTCCACTAAACTTCTTCCAGCTTAAAGCCAACTTAACTGTATAAAGTTTCTACAAATAAATAATGTCAATTCTAGATGAACTAGGAATTGATAAATATTGCAGAGATACTATTTTTCGTGTCTCTACACTAATTTATGTTTTCCTAATATTGTTGAGCTTGCTGAAGATTCAACTAAATTTTTATTGCCTAGATTCCTGATTACAAATCATAGGTTGATAGTATGCAAGATGTTTTAGAATATATTAAACACCAAGAAAAAAAATTCTCTCAATTACCTTTTTTTCAATTTTTAACCAATAGTAAAATAGACCCTGAACAGCGATTAGTGTGGTTCCCTTGTTTGGCTCATTTTGCCATGAGTTTCAAAGATTTAAATCATGATATTCTCAAAGACGAATTGAGTGATCATCCACTCCAAAAAATTATTAACCAGCAGTCTCTAGAAGATGGTAGCCACTGGAAATGGTATCTTAGAGATTTAGATGCGCTGGGAATTGATCAAGTCATGCGCTTCAGTGACTTTCTCAAATTTATTTGGAGTGAAAAAACCATCAAAACTCGTCGTCTGTCTAATAATTTAGTAGCAATGTGTCGCTATGAAACTGACATTTTACTAAAAATAGTGATTATTGCCGCAATTGAAGCTACAGGAAGTACCGCCCAGCGTGCGATGGCGCAGGTTGGTGACGAATTACAAGCCATAAAAAATAAAAGGTGTTTTTATCTTAGTCAGCACCATGTAAATGTAGAAAATGCACATTTTCAATTTGCTAATGAAAATTGTCTGCTCAATATTGAATTAAGTGCAGAGCAGAAAGCTAAAGCATTAGTGTTAGTTGATTATGTTTTTGATAGCTTTACAGAGTGTATGGATGGGCTAATGCAATTTGCTAATCAACATAAATTTAAAGAATTGGTAGCTAAACCTAAATATGCTCTACACAGATAAGTACATATTTATCTGCATCCATCTACGTTTATCTTCGGTTAATTATTCTTGCTTGTATCTCACTCGGATGAGAGCAACTAAAAACTAACTAAATTGTTCCAATTTCAGAATTGTAAAGCCATAATTCTGAAATTTCTATTTTGATTTTTTACTTGTACCATTTTTTAATGCTTGTGCTAATTGTTCTGTATTCAGGTTACTTAACAAAGTGATATTGAGAGGTGCTTGATTAATATATTGAGCATAAGATGATTGTAAATAAGGGCGATATTCTGCATTATTTAAGAGATTGGTTTCCATGAAAGCAACGCTTAAGGCTTTCAGATATGAATAAACGGGCGCTGGATCTGGCCCTAATAACCCGGTTGGTACAGGCAAAACATTATTTTCTGGAGCAGATTCTTGGAGTGCAGAAAAATGCGTAGCATTTTCAATTAACACTAGATATTTGTTAGGTTCAGTCAACCAAGTAAAGGGACGAATTTGTTCAGGGATGGAGGGAGCGAAAATATCTTGACTACCTGTAACTATCATTGCTGGAACTTTGATTTGATTGATCCCACTTTCGCCTAATACTGAACTGTTAATTGGATTAATGGCCATCACAACTTTAATTCGCGGATCTTGTAGTGCATAATCTGTTGGGGATAACTCAGCAGCTTGACATTGCAGTAATAAAGATAAATTCAAGGATCTATTGGGATAACAATCTCGACGCAACTGAGCAAAGTTCAGTTTGGCTCCGGCTAAACTCAATACTGTGTAACCACCAAAAGAATGTCCAATGGCTCCAACTTCCTGAAAGTTGAGTTTTCCTCGCAACTGAGGATTAGATGTTTCTAAGCGTTGGAGTTCATCAAGTACAAACTTGACATCTAAGGGTCGGTCGATAAATTCTCGGGGTTGTGGTGGCCCTGCTAAACCAGCAAAGTATTTTTGAAAGCGTTGGGCGTTACTACCAGGGTGTTCTAATACTGCTACGGCGAAACCATAGGAAACTAAATGTTCTGCCAGATAAGCCAAAGCATAGCGGTCTGAGGCTAAACCGTGAGAAATCACAATTAAGGGAAAAGGTGTTTGGGTTGTGACTTGTGGGATGTAAACATCTAGTGGCAGACGACGATCGCGTTTTGCGTCATTTAACTCAAAGTACAATTTTTGAAACTGCAATTTTCCTGGCTGGCGTAAATCTGGCTTTTGCGAAAAATCTATGTTTGCATTGCTAGTTTCAGCGATCGCTTGTTGTTGCAAATATGCCACAACGGCATCTCTATCTTTGAGTAATTCTGATAAATTGTTGACTATCTTAATTCCTTCGGAGAAATTTAATTTAATTGTGGGCGAAGGAAACTTACGTATTATATTAACAACTGTTAAACCTTCTTTAGAGTCTGCCGCAGCTAAAATCAAAGCAGCCCGCACAGCATAAAAACCATTTTGGCGCGATTCTGTAAGTAACAATTCTCCTAAACGTTGTACTACTTGTTCTCCGATTGGGGAATAAGTAAACTGTGACACTAAAGTAGGTGTGGCACTAAATCGCTGTTGTAAAAGTTCTCGTAGTTGCGCCAGTTGTTCCGGTGTGGCACGCTGGGCATAAATGTCTAACTCTCCAGTGATTTTGCCTTCTTTGGCGAAGGTTTCTAGCGCATCTGTAGATAATGAAAATTCTCCAAAGGGGGGATAAAATAAGCTAATGCGTTCGGCTCCCCAGCTAGGAGCAGCTGATAAAACAGTGGATAATAGCCCCAAACCCAAGTATTTCAGCAGTTTTTTCATAATTTATTGCTAAATGGAGAATTATCAAGGTTATAGAGGATGCGATCGTTAATATAGAAGGTTTTGCCAGACAAAAGTGAAATATCACCAGAAATAATACTTCGGTCGTATCTCTGTTGAAGAATTTGGGACAGATACCTGACTTTTTCCAGATATCAGGTATCTCATAGTTAGCTATTGTCTATAACACAACATTTAAGCTTTCCAATCCATGTACCAATAGGGTGGGAATTGGTTTGAGAGGTTGAGTTGCATCAACCTGGAGATGTGGAAATTCTTCTAGCAAAGCCTTAAGTGCAATTTTGGCTTCTAATCGAGCTAAAGGTGCGCCCAAACAAAAATGAATGCCATAACCAAAGGCAAGATGTTTATTTGGTTCTCGATCAATAATAAAGCGATCGCTATTTTTAAACTGAAGTTCATCGCGGTTAGCAGAACTTATCCACGCCCACACAAGTTTTCCTGGAGGAATGATCTGGTCTCCGATTTGGGTTTCTACTTTGGTATATCTTTGTAAGTAAGTAATTGGGGAGCGATAACGCAATACTTCTTCAATAGTAGTTGGTAATAAAGACAAGTCATTCCGTAATCGGCGGTTTTCATCAGGATGCTCAGACAGAGACCAAATAGTATTGGTAATTAAGTTAGTCGTAGTTTCATTACCAGCCAGCAAAAGAATCATACAAAAATCAACGAGTTCCTGGGCTGTTAACTTTTCTCCTTCAGCGTAGGCTGCAATTAAATCACTGATTAAATCTTTACTAGGACGCTGCTGGCGTTCTTTTAGTAATTGCCGAAAATAATCAGCCATATCTTGAATAGCAGTTTGACTTCCAGCCATAATTCCATCTGACCAGCGTTTGAAGTCTTCCCTGTCTTCAACAGGTATACCAAGAATTTCTGCAATTACAATGACTGGCAAGGGAATAGCGAAAGCATGTACTAAATCAACTTGTTTGTGTTGCTTCATTTGCCCCAGCAACTCGTAAGTAAGTTCAGTAATCCGAGGGGCTAATGCTTCAACTTGATTTGTAGTGAAGACTTTTTGGACGATTGAGCGCAGAGATTGATGTTTAGGTGGATCAGTAGTAGCTAAAGATTGACTGAAATCTTCTCGTTCGTGAAGTTGTGGCAATTGGGAGGAAAAAGTTTTCCATTCGCTTAATACCCGTGACACATCATCATAGCGAAATATCATCCAACATTGATGCTCTGTACTGTAGAAAACAGGAGATTCCTGGCGCATTTGAGCAAACCAAGCAAAAGGATTCAGAAGAAATTGTGAATCAGTTGGTTGTAATTGTAAAACGCTATTCATAATCATCTCCTTGTGTAAACAATTGCAGGTTGAACTGCGCCAGATATCGTTGGTATCTGACCAGTTATCGACTTTGAGAAAACTTTTGTGAAAAGACTATGTTTGCAGTCAAGCTGACTCTACATATCATCCAGACAGCTATGACAAAATCTCCAGATGCCAATACTAGATTCAGAAAGCACCCAAATCAAACTTTTTACAGACTATCTGAAATAACTTATTACTCTCGCGCCAACTTTAGTAGAGTTTCAAAGACCTGCTTTTGTAAAGATTCATCAGGAACTCCTAAACCAAATATGCGGACGAAGGTCAGACCATCAAGTGCTAGACGAATTACAGTTGCTGTTGCGGGATCGAGTCCACTGTTTTCGACTTGCTGTTGCCAATCAGCTAAGTGTTTCTGCACTGGCTCAAGTAATTCTGGATTTTCGGCGATCGCAGCTAAACAACTAAAATGAATAGCGATCGAGTCAGCATCAAACTTTTCAAATGACCTGATATAAGCCCTCAGCCAATGTCCAGGTGCATCGGGTGCATCATCTTGCTTTAATTCATTCTCTAGTAATACTGTTTTTTGATCAATTAGCTGTTGCAACATCCCAGAAATCAAAGCTTCTTTGTTAGGAAAGTGGTACAGCAATCCACCTTTACTGACACCCGCTTCACGAGCAACAGCTTCCAACGTCAGTGCCTTGGAACCAGATGCTACCATAACTCGCCCTGCTGCTTCTAACAATGCTGTACGGGTTACAGACGCAGATTTTGTTTTTTTATTAGCAGTCATAGCGTTGAATTAAGGAGCTAGATAAATTGTCTAAGTAAGACAGCTTATCTAGCAACGAGATTTTTGTGAATTTAGGTTTCTGCTACTAGTTTACCGTTTGGTCGGTAGACTAAATTCATAGTACCGTCTGGACGGTATAGTGTCAACTAAACGATTTAAAAAGTTTGGTAGTTAAATGGGATGTCTAGCAACAAGCCGGAAAGCGTCTACACTTCATCCCGATTTGCATTCATATAAGTCCTGAAAGTATCCACAATAGGCGCGATAATAGATATAGAACTCAAGTTAAACTTATGTCTACAGTTTCCTGCTCCAGTTGTGTCGTAATTCTCAACCAACAACAGGAACAAAATATTTCTCACCAACAGCAGTGCCAAAATCAGCCAATCAACCACAGTCAGAATACTAGTAAAAATTCTACAGTGGTAAAAAATGGTCGAGTTGTTGTGATCGCTGAACCAGAACAATCTCAGCAGACTAACGAATCTCAAAACGCTTGAAAAAGAATTCAGGAGTCAGAACAAGAACGTGGGAGACACAGAATTTAAGTCTGAAGTCTGGCCACTAAAGTATCTATTCTGTTTTGATAAAACACGGGTTAGGAAATTTAATATTTTTTAGATTGCGACTTTAGTCTTTACTAAAATCATAAAAATCTCAGTTTGATATCGGTATTTTTGACTAATTCCTTAAATTTACCTTTACTAATTTGGTTTAAAATTACTCTGGGACTTAAGCTATTACACGGAGACTTACACAATTTTAGATATCTTTTGTGTTGGTGGTTAACTGCTTACTATTAACAGCTAATCATCAAATAACATCATGGGCAATTGTGTAATTTAACGCGTAATAGCTGAAGAAAAATACTTTCTCAAACAGCCAAGTTTTAGCTAAATCACCTAAATTCAACTACACCAGAGGCAGATAAATGAAAAGTTTATTGCTAGGAATAGGAGCTACCTTATTTTTTGCTTCCAATGCTCATGCAGCCACCCTCATATATGATGAAGCTGATCCTGTTAATGGTGACTTGTCTGGCGACAACTTAAACCCAACACTAGTGAATCTTTCAGTTGGTTCTAACAGAATTAGTGGTTCTACCACTGGTAATAATAATCCCGTTCTGGACAGAGATTTCTTTACCTTTACTATTCCTGTTGGTCGTCAACTGAGTCAAGTTATCTTAACTAATTATGTTGGGTTAGATGGCACAGGGGCAAATCAAGGATTTTTAGCAGTCCAAAGAGGTTCTAGTATTACGAGCCTAAATAACAATCCTCCATTGCTGGGTGCAGCTTTAATTGGTGCAGCACCAGGAACCTTACAGGGTGATAATGTCTTAGACGATGTAGGTACAGCAACACCAATTCAAGGAAACAGCTTTGTGGGTTTTCCTAGTGGTAGACTTGGGGCTGGTACTTACACTTTCTGGATTCAGGAAACTGCTGGGGGTATACAGAACTACACCTTAGATTTTGTGGTTAGCACAGTTCCAGAACCATCAACTATTTTCGGTATTAGTGCTGTGATGGGTTTGGGTACTTTAATTAAAAGGAAGAAGCGTGGGCAGAAAGCTACAGTAAATCAATAAAGTTTCTCACCAGGGTAGAAATTCACCTTTTTTATAGATCCCCTGATTGTAATTATGGGGATTTTCTTATTCCTACATTGCCTTTGAATGGCGATCGCAGAATTATTCTGCTTGAGTAGACGATTTTAAAATATAACTAGCTAACTCACAAAATCCTGCGGCTTCAGCTGCACTAGTGACGTAAATTGGTCGATGTTGTAGCCGACTGGCGTATTTTAGGATATTAGCTACACCCACAGAAACAGGAAAATCATCTGCTGCAAATAAACTTTCATCATTTGGACTATCGCCAACAGTCACAACTTGTGTAGGTGAGTAATCAGGCCAATGTGCTTGTAATACTTGCAATAAACCCACAGCCTTATCTTGACCTTGGGGTTTGATATGACACTGTACTGTACTGTAAGTAAATCCCCATCCCATTGATTGACAGAGATTACCTAAAGTTTGTAATTCCTCTACAGTTAAAGCAGCGACATCGAATGTCCAATCTGTGAGGCGAAAACGATTGTCCGCAGATTCTTGAATTTGGGGAAATTTCTGTTTTAACTTGGCAAAAACGGCTGCTAATTGTTGACGGTGCAATGTTAAGTCAGGAATTGCAGTTAAAGCAATGGGTTGTTCACTACCCTTGGGATAGAAGATACCACCATTTTCAGCGATCGCACCTGCAACTGGCATTAAGCTACTAATCCCACTTACCCACCCAGCCGAACGTCCTGTTACAATTAATACCTCAATTCCAGATGCTGTTAACTCTTCTAACGCTTGTAATAACGCAGTAGAAAACTTCCCTTCCTTGGTCAGAGTTCCATCCATATCAGTAGCAATCAGGCGGATATTACTCCAGCAACTAGATGCAGATTGAGATATGGGAGCCAGGGTTAAATAATACATCTTAATAACGGTATATACGCAGTTTATAAAAAGCTGTTAAAAATACTAATAACACAGCAATATGACCTTGAGGATTTGGGCATTCTAAACAATGACAAGTAAAGTTATTGTTACCATGCTAAATCCTATACTTCTGGCACAATCTCCACCAGCAAAAACAAAAAAAGTTACTCAAAAACCAGCCGCCAGTGAACCTTCCCCAGCGCCACCATTTTTATTAATTACCTCTGGAGGGCTGGCTGTAGCGGTGATTGGGTTGATTGTGTTTGGCAAAATCCAGATGGATAAATTAGAGAAGAAAATTAAATTTGAAAAATTCCGTGCCAGAGAGCTAGAGAAAAAATTTAAACTGGCGCTAGACACAATCCGCAAAATGGAAACTAACCCGGATTTGGTGAACTCGCGGGACTTTAACCTAGATTATTTGCGGATGCGGATGTCTGAAGAAGTATTTCATTTTGCGATTCTGAACCAAATTAAAATCAGAGTCAAAGATAAAATTTCTCAAGCTTTGCGTCCCAACCAATCTCAACAAGGAACAGTGGGAATAGCCAATAGTGCAGGGCGACAGGTGGATGAGATTTTTGATGTTGAATATGAAAGTGGTACACCACCAAACATTGCGAAACGGGTGCTATTCCGCATTCAAATTAAGTTGATGAAGTTACCCACCCAAGCAACTTCCGCCACAATTAGCCAAATTATTGATTGCATCGAGACTTATCTTAGCCCGATGGACGATGAAGATACATGGCAGCCAACAATTCAAGGTCGCCTTGCTACTATGCACTGGGATCAAAAAGCGAAACCCACACCATTACTAGTGTTAGAACAATCAAATGATGGCGTAAATGTCACGTTTCGGACTAGTCGCCAAGCCAATGCTCCAGCTAAATAGAGTTGAATTTGTGAGTAGGGGAAGAAAACAAGTTTTTTGTATCAACTACAAATTGGTATAGCAATAGCCAAGGTAGTTAAGACATAAGTCAATGATCAAATCTAGATAGTAAAGGCATTTTAACTCTGTTACCTATCCCCTACGTATGTTATGCTTTTTCGCTCCAGGCTCCAGCATCGTAACTGATGACGGCGCTTTGGGAGTCACGGGCTAAAAGGCCATCTTCCATTTCGACAATCCGATCAGCTATGTCTAAAATCCGGTTGTCGTGTGTCACTAACAAGATGGAAGTCCCTTGTTCTTTGGCGAGACGCTGCATAATTTCTACAACATCACGTCCTGATTGTTTATCTAAGGCGGCGGTTGGTTCGTCTGCTAATACTAGTGGCGGATTGTTCACTAGAGCGCGAGCGATCGCAATTCTTTGTTTTTGTCCCCCAGATAAGTTATCAGGATAGTAATTAACTCGGTTTTTTAAGCCAACAGCAGTTAGCATAGTTTCTGCTTTGGCGATCGCATCATTTTGACTGACTTTATCATTCAGTTCTACTGCCATCTGGACATTTTGCCTAGCACTTAAAAATCCTAGTAAGTTATGCGCCTGAAAAATATAGCCAATGTTGCGCCGAATTTGTACTAGTTGAGTTTGGCTAGAGCCGAATAATTCTACACCCAAAAATTTTAAACTACCTTCTTGGACAGACCTTAAACCGCCAATCAAACTCAGTAATGTTGTTTTACCTGAGCCAGAAGGGCCTGTCATAATCACAATTTCTCCTGGATAAATTTCCAGGTTAATGTCAAATAAAATCTGTCTTTTTAGTGAGCCTTTGCCATAGTAATGATTCAGATTTTTAATGGCAATTACAGGTTCTTGTCTCATGTTTAGTTGTAGTTTAGAAGTTGACAATCGCTTCTCGTAAATCTAGAGACTGTCTACAAATTATGAGTCAGAATTCAGAATTCAGCATCATAAATCAATCAAGAGTCTGCTAGATGTAAATTTTGATAGTCTTATAGTCTTGGTAGCCTCTGGATTCTGTATTCTAAATACTTACAGTTATAGTGACGGTTTAAGCATTAAATATATATCATTTTGATTATAAAAACTGATTGCTTACTACATATTTATCAAAATGATTTAGAAAATATCAGCCGGGTCAGCAGAACGTAACTTACGTACAGCGATCGCACCAGAAATGAAACACATAATCATGGTTAATATTAATACTGAAACCGCTCTATCAAAAGTCATAAAAATTGGTAGAAGTGTAGCTTCTTTGGCTTTTTGATACATTAAAATTGTAAAAAATAACCCAGGCATATATCCCAAGCAAGCTAATAATAATGCTTCTTGTAAAATCACGGTTAACAAATATTTTTGTGTATAGCCTATAGCTTTTAAAGTTGCATATTCAGATAAATGGTCGGACACTTCTGTATAAAGAATTTGGTACACAATTACAGTTCCGACAATAAAACCCATAATTGTTCCTAAACTGAAAATAAAGCCAATAGCTGTACTGCTTGCCCAATAATGACGTTCAAATTCAATAAAGTCTTCTTTCGTCAATACATTCACATCTTGGGGTAAATATTGGCGTAAATCTTTTGCTACAGACTGAATATCTGCTCCTGGCTTGACTTTAATTACACCAATATCAATTAAGCCTTGCTGACGGGTATTAAAGATACGTAAAAAGTTAACATCGCTGGTAATTAAGTTACCATCTGCACCAAAAGATGTACCTAAAGTAAACAATCCAACTACTTTAATTTTGCGTCTTCTGAGTTCGGCTGTGACAGTTTTACCTTGATCAAAATCAGATGCGATCGGCCCATACTCTTGCCTAGAGGAACGGTCAAATAAAACTACATCAGGTAGCTTCAATTTGTCTAAGTTTTCTTGAACTCCTGGTAAATTAAATAAATTAACTTCCGGGTTAATACCAAATACAAGTAATGTACGTGACCGCCCTGTGACTGGATTTTTCCAAGCAGTGTAATCTAAATATATAGGGTGTACTGATTGTACTGCTGGTAAATCCAAAGCTTTATATAACCGCCGTTGCGAAAAGCTTTTCATCGACAAAATTGCATTAGATTGGCGGTTAATTAAAACAATGTCACCATTTAAACTACTATGTAACTGCACGTTACTGTAATAAAGTGCATCTCGGAAACCGAGTTGGGTAAACATCAGAATATCAGCAAAAGCAATCCCAGCTAAAGCTACGGCTAATCGCGTTTTATCTCGCGTCATTTGTAGCCAAGCGAGAGGTATTTTTTGAATCATGTTATTTATCAATGGTCTTCTAAAATGAATCAGATTAGTAACTGTTCATCTGATCAATGTGTATTTTCACAAGCTAGGGCGGTAGTCAGATATGTGAGGAAATTTTGAAAGCTGGAATGCCAGGAATAATCAAACTTTTACCTCCTGCCTCACTTCGACTACGCTCAGTGAACACCTGCCTGATTGGTGAGCGAAGCCGAACCACTGCCTTCTGCTAGTTAATTAGAAGCTGATGGATTGTTAATTTCAACCAGAACTTTGGCATTAGTTAACCCAGAAACTTTACTGCTATCTTCTGGAGAGATGGCAATTTTAACTTCTACAACTCTGGCATCAACATCAGCAGCCGGATCAGTATTCAGCACATCTTTTTTGCCGACTTTTCTGCCAATTTCAGCGACAGTTCCTTTTAATTCACCTTCAAAAGCGCCATTATCACTGCTGACAGCAACACTTTGACCGATCCGAACTTTACCAATACTATCTTCTGGAACTTCTGCGATCACCATCATCTGCTCAGTTTGTCCAATCTCAGCAATACCATTAGCACTGATGGCTTCGCCTGACTTGGTGTAAATCTTTAAAATTTCTCCAGAAGTTGGTGCTTGGACGTAGCTTAATCGTAGTTCTGCGTCGGCTTGTTTGACATTAGCGATCGCATTACTAACTTGTGCTTGCGCCATTTGGACATTTGTCGGATCAACTTCTATCAGTCTCTTGAGTCTGGCTCGTTCTTCGTCGAGTTGTCTTTGTAAAGTGGCTACAGTTTTGTCACGAGTGACTCTAGCTTCAATGAGTTGCTGTTGTAAGCTGGTTAAGGTCTTGACTTGGTTCGCCCTAGCTTCTGCAACTTGTTGACGCAAAGTAGCGATCGCTTGTCGCAAAGTAGCCTGACTTTCCACTACCTGCTGTTGAGCTGTAACCGCACTCAGTCGCCGTCTATCTCGTTCTTGTTGCGAGATAGCACCTTGGCGATAGAGAAAATCATAACGTCCTGCATCAACTTGAGCATTACGCTGTTCGGCTTGGATGCGTGTCAAGGTGGCTCTTAAGCTATCACTTTGTCCGCGCAATTCTGCTTCCAAGCGATCGACTGTCGCCTGTTGAGCTAGTTTTTCTGCACTCAACTGCGATGCAATTCTAGTAATGGATGCTTGTTGAGCATCCCTCTCGCCGCGTAACTGAGCTTCTAGTCGAGCAATTACCGCTTGTTGCGCTTGCACATCTCTGGGTGAACCCACTCGAATTTGGGCTAAATTAGCACGCGCTTCTAGTAATTTGGCTTTTGCTTGTTCGACATTGGCTAACTGAGTATCATGATTGTCTAAAAGGGCAATGATTTGTCCTTTTCTCACCTGTTCTCCTTCGCGGACAAACAGTTGCTTCACTCGTGATGCAGATTGTAATCCGGCTGCTGGTGCAGAAAGTTTAATTACTTCACCGCGCGGTTCTAAACGCCCCACTGCACTAATAGTGTTAGCAACTGGTCTGACTGGTACAGATGAGTTAATCTTTTTCAATTGCTCGACTTTAGCTGTAGTTAGTAACCCCGCAGCGATTACTATTGGTAAGGCTACAGCGATGCCCCACCAAATCTTAGGTTGTTCTGGATCAAGTATTGGTGGCCTTGATCTTGGCTTCTCAGTCACCCTTGACATGGTTGTTGCCTGTTTATTTAAAAATGTGCTGATGGATATAAAAAAGTATGAGATGTAGTAGAGACTTGATAAATTACCTCTACTAAATACCCTCTGAAATTGGATGTCAATTAATACTTAGAGCCAAAACTTTGACATCATGGCGCTAAAAATAGGTAGCGTTTATCTCATTAATTTTCAGTAGTGGTAGAGCGAAATTAATGGGACAAACCACCAGTTATTCAATAGATGCAACAATCAAGACAATTGCTAATGCGTAATTAAAAGATGAATGAGAATCCACCGCTTTGAAAAGCAACCCCGGTTCAGTTGGAAACTCAATCTTTATCAGAAACTTAATTATGAACTAGCAATTACAAATTTTCAATCAATTTTCTCAAATAGAGCATCCCTAACATTACAGTTTCCTTAAACTTGTAGTCAACTAATTATTAGGTTTGTTAACTTTGAACTCATTGGGAAATTCGCTCCACAGATGCTACAGCTATGGTTAAACTCCATTAAACTATTGTCATAGCAAGAAGCAGGGGCAGAAGGCAGGAGGTAAAAGCATTAGTGTGCTTCCTGCATTCATGTGTTCAAAATTTCCTAATCTATATGCTTCTTGCTATAACTAAATTCTACATTTATCAGTTGCAGGAAAACGTAACAGAATCTACAGATGCAGCAGGGGAAGAAAGTCTGAAGTGTGTAGATGGGTTTTGCGCTGCTTCGTCAAAGGTAGTATAAAATTTTGTCCTTCTGTTTTCTAATTTCTACCTCCTGCTTTTTTATACATGACAAATGACTTATTCTGGTAAATCAAATAAGACTGTCGTCATGTAATTATCTGCCCATTCTTGCCCAAAGGCTTTTTCTAGGACGCGGCGGGTTTTATCGTTTTGTTGTTGTTTGGTACAGTAGTTGCGTTGTCCAGCGATAATTTCCTGAGTTTTTTCGGGGGAAACGGGACTCGCTGCGATCGCTTGGGTACAATGTACCTCTAAAAAGTCCTGCACACGTCCCAAGAACCTCGCTTCTTCTTCTGGGGAACTAGGACGGATAAACAAGCAAAATTCCGAGAAGATGTGACCCCATTCTGGTAACTCTCGCGGTTGGGAAAATTCTATTGTTTTCAGTGCAGTGAGTTGATTTGTATAGGAAACTGGCAAGGTCAAGTCTAAGTGTACAGGAGATAAATCGGCGATCGCTGCACTAATTTGCCCTCTACCACCAACTAAATCGCAACCAAACATCGGTAAGTCATATTCTGGACGCGGAAACATCACGCAATGCAAAATATCCAGCATATTTCCCACCTTCGCCAGTTCTAAGTGCATTTTGCGAAACTGTGGTGTTTGATAGCAGCGGTTTTCAATTGTCAGTTTCTCCCCCTCTAATCGACCTTCCACATATCCTAACTCTGCTGGCAAATTGTAAGGCGACAGTTCTAAATGCTTGTGCCAAACCGCCTCGATGCTATCAGCTAACTGCCGAATTAGGGGATGTTGTTGTTCACGGAGTGAGGGAGTTGAAGTAAAAGACATATTCTCATCAGAAATGCTATCTAAGGCCAGTCTACAGCCAGCCGTGCCACTTCTATTCTGCCGCGCAACATTAAGCAAACTGTTACGACTGGTTACGTAAAGTTATAAGACATTGACTTTTCAAATTAATTGCTTATTTTGTAGTCTTAGTTACAGAATTATTTTGATTTTCATTTTTAAGGTAGTCTTCAGCTATGCAAATTAATACTCAAAGACCAAATTGTGCTGTCCCAGCAGTTAGACAAAATCTAGCTTGGTTAAGCAAAGCCTATAGTCAAAATTCTCTCAAGTCATGCCAACCTGCTGTATGGGTGTGCCTTGCAGAACTCCCTAGCTCATACAGCTATGATGAAGCATTGTTACTCTGCCAAGTTTCTGCCGATGAGTGGTTAGCTTGGGTTCCAGATCATGGGGAAGTGACATTACGTCTTAGTCAATGGTCAATAGTTTAGGACTTACGCAAAAATTCTCAATTTCAGAAAACTTGGCGTAAGTCCTGTTGTGATGAGTTAATTTACTGCCAAAAATCAGTGACTTCATATCCCAGTTCTGCCAACATCTGCCGCAGCAAAGGTAAACTCAGACCGATGACATTACTGTGACAACCTTCGATTTTCTCAACAAATAAACTACCAAAACCTTCCAAAGCAAAAGCACCAGCACATTTGAGAGGTTCGCCGGTAGCGACATAAGCTTGGATTGCGCGATCGCTCATGGTTGCAAAATAAACCCTTGTCACCTGACACTTAACCAAAGTCCGGTTTTGGGCAGTGTCAATCAACACATGACCTGTGTATAAGTCGCCTATATTACCCTGCATAAATTGCCAACGAGCGATCGCTTCTGCTGCATCTGCTGGTTTGCCATGAATCTTGCCGTCAATAGCCAAAACCGAATCACAGCCCATAATTAAAGCTGATTCAAACTGTGGTGCGATCGTTTCTGCCTTACGTTGAGCCAGAACCTGCACTAACTCACCAGGATCACTCAGTTGAATTTGTGACTCATCAAAATCACTAGGTTTAACTATCGGTTCAATACCAACCGTTTGCAGCAGACGGCGACGTGCAGGAGAAGCAGAAGCCAGTACAAATTGAGGAATATTTATAGTCATTGGTCAATGGTCATTTGTTCTTTGTCATTTGTCATTTCGCCTCCCCTGTCTCCCTTGTCCCCCTTATCTACCTTATCTCCCTCCCCACGCCCTATTAATAATTAATACACTGTGAAAGAATCGACAACATTTTCCATCGTCCGTTTCACCTTTGTCCAACGTTTTTCGGGAATTGAGGCGTTAAAGGTAAACAGTTTGCCACGACTAACAGCAACACTAGCGATGTTATGACGTTGCTGGTTATTCGGTAGTTTTACTAAATACTCTAATATATAGTAAGTTTTACCTTCAGTATCCTTCTCTCGCGCATCAACTAATTCAGCTGTCCGCCCAGAATCTGAAGGTGCAAGCGCCGCTTTGCCAAGTTTATAACCAACTTCTGTGGGAGCGCCCAATTCTTTTAAGGTTTTACCTTCAGGAACCGGACTAATAACTACAGAAACATTTTCCGAGATTTCTATCAAATCATGAAATACGACATCAGGGCCATTGGCAACTTTTACTGGTAGCCAGCCATTGGGGTATAAAAACTGATAACCATCAGCAGTATCTACATAGCTTTTAAATCCAGCCGCAGCAGCTACACCAGGATGACTCAAGCTGAAGCTCAACATTAATAAGCAAATAATTGCAATTTTTTTCCACATTGTTAGAGATTCCTTTGGCTGGAAGTAACAAAAATTAAACATTATGTATCGTTTTCATTGTGACACCAACTGGGTCGTAGCGGATAAGGTATCAGATCAGGAGATGAGTTACCTATGCTCACAACTATCGAATTGCGCTGGTTTTACCCTGGTACAATCCCCACAAAAATTGAAGAATGGTTTCCGCAAAACTGTTCACCCGAAAAACGAGCAGACTGGTATCTTTACGCACCGAAAAGCGATTATTTGGGAATTAAGCTGCGGCAAGAACGCTTAGAAGTCAAATGGCGCAAAGCCGAATTGGGTGTACTGAATTTTGGGGAATTAATAGAAGGTAAGGCTGAAAAGTGGGGTAAATGGATGTGCAGCGATTCCACAGGCGAAAGTTTTCAGCCTGCAACAGTATTTGGTAATTCTACGTGGGTGAATGTTCAGAAAGTCCGCCGTCTGCAATACTATCAAATTTTATCTGACTCTTCCGTACAGGCCGTTTCTAGTAATGAAAGTATTGATAACGGTTGTGGTGTAGAAATTACGCAACTGTTAATTCAAGAGCAATCTTGGTGGAGTTTAGCATTGGAAGCTTTTGGCGAAGATAGCTATTTATTAGAAAATCTCCACCTCATAGCCAGTCGGGTATTCAATAATTACAAAGGAACACAACTCATAGCCGTAAATTCTTACGCTTATCCCCATTGGATAGAACTGATTTTAGGGAAAGCTACTGATTATTAGTTATTTGTATTTTGCCTAAAACTAATGGCAAAGGGCAAAAATTAAACAATCTGCAAAACTACAAGTGTCATATCATCAGTGTTTTGCCTATCAGTACCGATAAACTGCTGAACTTGGTTAAATAAATAATCCACAATTTCTTCTGGCCCGTTGCAATAGCGACAAGCGGCGCTGAAGGCAGCTACAAAGTTTTCTTCATCGAAGCGATCGCCACTAGCTGCGGCGGCATCTGTCAAGCCATCTGTATAATAAATTATCGTATCTCCAGGTTCTAATTGTGCCTGGGCATCTTCATATTGACTGTTAGCATCTAAACCAATCAACATCCCCAAAGTATCTAAGCGGCTAACTGTTTTGGTGGACGCGTGCCACCACAAGGGAGGATTGTGTGCCGCATTGCTGTAAGATAAAATCCGATTTCTGGGATTGTACTCAGAATAAAACAACGTCACAAAGCGGTGGGAATTTTCCAAATCCGCATACATCACTCGATTCAAATTTTGCAAAATCCCCGCCGGGGAATTGCCATGCAATACTTCACCCCTCAGCATTCCCCTCATCATCGTCATAATTAATCCGGCGGGAACACCTTTTCCCATTACATCCCCAATCACAAAACCCCAACGGCTACTTTCTGGAGATACTCTATTGATTAACTGCAACTGATTATGATTGGTGGGAATAAAGTCGTAATAATCGCCACCCACGCGATTAGCAGGTTTACAACGTGCTGCTAGTGATACACCAGGAATATTCGGACATTGACGTGGTAAAAGTCGGCGTTGAATTTCTGCCCCAATTTCTAATTCTTGGTCTAGGCGTTCTTTTTTCCTCAGTTCTACAGCTAGTTCATCGTTTTCAATTGCTACTGCTGTTTGGTCTGCAACCAAGCGCACTAACTTTTGTCTAGTTTCTGTCCAGCTATAGTCAGGGTCACGACTTAAAACGTAGAGCCAGCCCCGTTCTGTATGCTTAACTAAAATTGCCGTGCCGAATATTTGCACATCAGGCCCTAAATACCGGTGCATCTGATCGTCTAATATGCCGGTGGAACTTGCCAAAGGGGTGCTATTGGGCAGTAATGTAACTTGACTACTGGCTGTTTCTAAGGCTTTGCGAATATTTTTGCGCTGGCGACTATCCTGCCAGTGGAGTTGCTCTAACCTAACTTGACCGTTAGGTTTGTAGAGAAATAAAGCACTACCATCAGCATCTGTCACCCTTGTGGCCATCAAGGGAATCAGTTCTAAAAACTGATTTAAATTGTTAAAGCTTCTGAGGGCAAATCCTAAAGAACTCAGCAAATCTTGAATTTTGTTCTGTTCTCGATGCAACCTCGCCACAAGTTCTTTTAGTGCCACGACTGGTGTGACATCCGTCGCGGCACTATTATTACCATCAGTAGGTTGAAAGGGTACTTGAGACACAGGCACAGATAATATCCAGTTAAGAGTAGTAGATTTTCTATTGATTAATAACTCTTTTTGGCAAAATATTGCTAAATCATATTGAGACAAGATATGTCAATTTAGCAAGCGTAGAAAGACGTAAGCAAGAGCGATAAAAAACTCTGGCATTTGCTTATTTTATTTCTACCTAAATCCAGATACATAAATTTCATGTGTTTTTACGTAAAAGCTGATGAGTATAAATCAGTAAATACCTCCATGACTGAGAAAAATCTTCCTGCTCACAGCAGTCAATTAGCAAATCATACATCATGAAACATAAAATTCCTTAATTAATTGATTAATTATTTTTGCCAATTTTTGAGATTTTTTCTTGTCTCAGAGAAATATTCAGATACTGAAATAAACGATAACTTAAAATTTTCAGGGAAAATATCACTTTAACTTGATCAGCTAGAGCATTTTTCTAACTTTTAATTTACCTTTAGAGAATATTTGTCAGTTTTTCAGGAAATTCACTTCAATATATATACTCCTAAATTTTGACAAGCTGATTTGCTGATCACAATAGGCTTTTGCTAAGTTAACAACGAACGTACTTGAGCTTTTTTGTTTTTTTCAGTATTTATAGCAGTTCTCAATTGGGTTTACAAGGTTGGGACTGGCGCAAAAAGATTACTGGTTGAGACTGGGTGTAGGGGTGTAAGGGTATGAGGGTTTTGCATACCTAGACCCTTACACCCTTCTTACATACCTGACTTTTGCGTTTGTCCCATACAGATTTAGCCACTCAAGAGAGCTTCAACAAACTCGTAGCTAGAAAATGGGCGTAAGTCTTCAATTCCTTCACCAGCACCAATAAAGCGAATTGGTAAACCTAACTGCTGGACTACAGCCAATGCGACACCACCTTTAGCGGTACCATCCAATTTGGTTAATACTACGCCACTCAGTTGGGCGGCTTGGGAAAATACTTCAGCTTGGCGCAAACCATTTTGACCAAGGGTAGCATCTAAAACCAACAAAGATTCGATTTTGGCGTTTGGGGCTTTTTTGTCGATGATGCGGCGAACTTTTGTGAGTTCATCCATTAAGTTCTTTTTATTTTGCAATCTTCCCGCCGTATCAACTAATAATAATTCTGTGTCGCGTGCTTGAGCGGCTGCGATCGCATCAAATACCACAGCGGCGGGGTCTGTATTTTTACCAGGGTTGGCAATGACTTCTACACCACTTCTGTTTCCCCAAACCTTGACTTGTTCCACAGCCGCAGCCCTAAAAGTGTCTGCCGCGCCAATCAAACATCTGTAGCCAGACTTTTGCGCTAAATGAGCAATTTTACCGATGGTTGTGGTTTTACCAGCACCATTTACACCAGTAATTAACCAAATATTTAAATTGTCTTTATCTGGGGCAAAGCTGGTTTTCTCAGATTTGCGAATAGGCTCCTCTAACATATCCCGTAAGATTTGTTTTAAGTAAGCGATCGCCTCTTCTGGAGGTGTGACTTCTTCCCGCAGTTTTTGTTGTAAAGCACTGATAATATAGTCTGTGGCTTCTACACCCACATCAGCTTGTAACAATACAGATTCAATTTCGGCTACTGCTGCTTGGTTGAGTGGCCCTTGTCCAACAATGGCTTTTAGTTGATTGACGATGTTCCGCCGGGTTTTGTCTAATCCTTGGCGTAACTTTTTCAGCCAAGTGATTTCTTCAATAGAAATGTCTTCCGCACGTCTACCTTGAGCCGCCAATAATTCTGCTGACCAGACAAACCCTTCATCAAATGCCAAATCTGGCATTTCTGCGGCAGTTGCTTCACTAACACTTGCTGGCTGTACCTCTAGTTGTGGAACTTCAATGGCACTAGCTATTAAGCGTTCTTGCTTGGCTTGCCGTTCTGCTGCTGCCCGTTCTAAAAAAGATAATGCAGCCGTCTCTGTGGGCTGAGTTTCTTGTGATGTTACTTCTTCAGTACTGTTTGTAATTTCTGTTTCTGTGACAGCTGCTTCCTCAACAGTAGTCGCTACTTCTGGTTGTGGTGTTTCGACAGTTGCCGCAGCTTCTTGACTGGGAGTTGTGACCTCTTCTGAATCTGCGGCTATCGTGTCTGTTGGGGCTGGTTCTCCAGTTTCTATTTGTTGTTTTTGCTGGATATTTTTATAGGCAGCTTTAGCAAACGCCAACAAATCTGCTGCCGAATCCGGTGCAGTTCCTGGGTTAGTATTTGATGTTTCGGTTGCCTCTGGTTCGGTTACAGGTGTGGGAGTATTTTCTGCCTCTTGGTTTTCAGAGGGAGTATCAGAAGAATCGTTATATTGACGACGAAACCAATTAAAAGCCATTGCTGCTAACAGTGTTAGTTGTTATTTAAGTTAGGAGTTATGAGTTAGTAAGTTAAGAGTTTAATAGAATTTGTTACTCTTTCTTGTGGTGAAATCCTCCGGGATATCCTCACCTCTCAATGTCGGGTTACTGGGAGGGGGTGATTCATCCCTCACAAGTACCTGACTTCTCCTCACCTTCAACTCACAACTTAGCATTCAGAATGGTTACAAAGTTAGGATAAAACACTAGGAAGTTTTTTTTGTTCTGTGAATCGCCGCAGCACTCCATTAATAAATCGATGACCTTCATCGCCACTGTAGCGTTTGGCTAACAAAACAGCTTCGTTGATGGCTACGCTGTCAGGCAAGTTTAAAAATGTCATTTCAGCTACAGCGATACGGAGAATATCGCGGTCAATTTGAGCTAGACGGTTGACTTGCCAATCTACCAAAGCCGCCGCTATTTGTTCATCGATCAAAATCCGATGCTCATTTACGGTTTTGACAATTTGAATGGCATATCTGCCGACTTCTCTATCTTGATTGGCGAGTTGAATTAATTCGGGAAACTCAACTGCTGCACCCAGTTGATTGATGGCGGTTTGGGTATAAGCGATCGCTTCTTGTAGCATAGTTCTCGCTGTATTCATGTCAGCTGCGCGAGTTTGGCTGGTTAATAGGCGATCGTTACTGCGTTGCAATTCCGCCGCAGCGTTGTCTAAAGTATCTTGCACTTCTGCCCTTAAGGTACGCACGGTTGCTAATACCAATTTAGGCAGATGTTCTTCGGTGAGTTTTTTAGGGTTGACTGGCAGCTGGCTGAGACTTAACAGCGCCAGTTCACGAGCGATTTGTTGGGGTTTGCGGTCTTGCATGGAAGTGAGTGCCTAAGCACTGAATTAGGGTGAAAATTTAATTGATTGCTACAAAGCCAGACATTCATAATATCTATTTACTTGTGTCTTTGCCGGATAAATTTTATATTTCCTCGACGGAAATTACTGAATGTTTTGATTCTCTGGTTAAACTCGCTAAATTTTGTTCTTTGCCTAAAACTAGAGGCGGTAAGGGCGTATTCGGTGCCACAATTCCACCAGAGACAATCACCTTAAAAGCATCTTCTATCGACATGGAAAGATTAATCACATCTTCTTCTGGTACTACTGCATACCATCCTGTAGTCGGGTTGGGTGTCGTTGGGATGAAAATGCTCAACATTGGGCGAGACATTTGGGATTGAATTTCATTGGCGATCGCACCTGTAACAAACGCGATCACCCAAATGCCTTGTCTGGGATACTCAACTAAAACCACACGCCGAAATTTGCCAGGAGAATCTTTCAGTAACGTTTCTAAAAGTTGTTTTAAAGTTTTATATACCTGTCCTGCTAAGGGAATTGCCTGTAATACTCGCTCACCAAAATCTAATAACCATCTCCCAGCAATATTCCGAGCCATTAACCCAATTAACAAAATACTTAACAGTGGTACTGCTAGACCCACAGCTAAATTTAGTATATTTACTAAAATTGGGTGTAATCCATCAAAGGGATTGAGTTGTTTGGGAACTTGGGTAAGGAAGTCGATTACCCAATTAGCGATCGTGATTGTGAGCCAGATGGTGGTTGCTAGGGGGATAACCACTAACAATCCTGCTATCAGGTCATTTTTCAAGTCCTGCTTTAAGCGATCGATTGCCAAACTTAGTTTCTCCTTTTCTTGGCTAGTGAAACTCTAGATAAGCGGAAATTCATACCAGCAGCCGCCCAAGGTTTGAAGGCTTTACTAGTAATATTTTTTACCCTGTTCTCTTTTAGAAAGCCGTCACTAAATAGCTTTTATCTTGATAATATGCTGTTCAGACCAGAAAAGTATTGATTTTTCGCTAGTTCGGTGTTGAATACAGAAAGATATAGCTAACTAGCGATAGTTCTTCCATCCGCGAGGATGTTACTTTTCTTTGTACAGCTTGTAAATGAATGTTGCAAATATTTTAATTATTACTAATCCTACCGCGATCGCTCAAAATCTGACTACGTTTCTAAAACCTATGTATGACAACTAAAAATCCACTTGTAACTAGTTTAGAACTAACCCACAAGTAAAGGATGTTTTTCTGAAAAACTTTTGTTATAAATTTTAATAAAACAGAGGACTCCGGTTTGCTTTCCGAAATTTAAAGGGGTGTGGGTATTCAAAACCCTTACACCCCATACCCTTACACCCTTACACCCTCAATACCCAATCTCCACAGAAAATATTGGTGTGTAAGTCCTCTTTCACCCTTCTCTAGCAATTTTTGTAGCCACAACCTTGCTTTTCTCAGTTTGAGATAGTGTTTCTTCTAAAGTAGGTGTAGGTAGATGCTGCATTTCCCAAACTTTCAGCAAAATTAGGTACTCATAAAAAGCTTGCAAAGTACACCAAGCCATACCAGCGCGACCATCCAAGCAGCCACCTAACAGGAAATACATATAAAGAAAACGCAAAAAAGGTCTAGCTGGTAAACGCAAAGACAAGTCTTTTAAAGCACGCCGTCTTTCTACTTCGGTTTTGCCAAAAAATAAATCCCGCCAAACAACTGTGCCATTTTCTAGTTGATGTAGTGTTTCTTTGGCTTCATCGGTAGAATAACGATTATGTTTTTCGATCCAACGGCTCAAACCCTTACCACAAGTGTAATGAGGGTAAGTTTCCTTGATAAAGCTAGTAGCACCATCGCAAACTTCTCGTTCTGTGTGACCATAGTCTGTAAACCAGACCTTACCGTGGCGGAAAAGACGCATCTGATAACGGGGATATTGGGTGCTATAGCGAATCCAACGATTCATAAACATTACCCGTTCAGCAACGTAGTAACCAATGTAATCTGGATTATGTGTGGCTTGTGTGCATTCCGCAAATAACTCTGGTGTCATCCGTTCGTCAGCTTCCAGAATGTAAACCCACTCATATTTTGGGAGTATAGACTCTAGCATCCAAGTACGTTGACGACCGTGGCTTTCAAAAGCGTGCTGCACAACCCGGACGGGATAGCGACTGGCAATTTCCACAGTGCGATCGCTACTGCACGAATCCACAACTATAATGTCATCTGAAAGCATTGCCGACTCAATACAAGGTGCAATATCTAGTTCTTCGTTATATGTCAGTATGTAAATTGAGAACATGTGCAGATTTTATAGCGATTTTCCTAACAGTTAATTACGCAAAAGATTTGAAGTATAAAGTCTGAAGTCAGAAATTTCATACTTCATACTTCATACTTTCTTTAACGTGCAGCAGCTTTACGTCCGCCTGTTTGTAAAGCACCGCCACCTCTTAATCCTGTCCAGCCAATAATAATGTACCCAACAGATAATAAAAGACTGCTAATTCCAATTCGCAAGCCAGATTTCCAAGCGTTGTCTCTGGCTTGTTTTTCTGCATCTTCCTTACGTTGACGAATTTGGGTCAAGCGTTGATTTGCCAATCCTTGAGGATCAGTTTGTTGGGCAATAAATTTGTCCAGTTCTTGCGGATTAGCTTTAAACTTCTGGAGTAAGTCTTTTTGGGATTGCGGTAATTGTGGATTTGCCAGAGCTTGTTTATACTTTTGATCGTCTTTCAGCAAATCCGAAAACTGGGCTTTTGCTTGGGCGCGGAGTTGTTCTAACTGCGCTTTCCCTTGATCTGTATTCAGTTGCGCTTGGAATTGGTTGAGCTGATTTTTGAGTTGGCCTTCTGCTTGCTCTGCTTCTTGACTAATTTGAGTAACAGTTTGTGCTTTGGCTTGGTTGACATTGTTCAGGTGCAAGGGAAAAATCAACAAGAAAATTAGACCCAAGACACTAGAAAGTATAAATGCGGGGAATCGTAAGTCGATACCTTTAGGGCCGCCATCATTAGCACCATCAATCCAATAGCCAATTAACAGCGAACCTAAGCCCACCATAGGTACAATCCCACGGTCAACTAAGGCTGTTGATAAATTAATTTGCCATCCGCGATCGGTTGGTTGAAACGGTAGCAGTAAAATTAAAAAGTCGAGCAGAAAGGACAGAATTAAAACTGTCCCAATCACTTTGAGTGCGAGGGCTGCGTTCCCAGAAGTAAAACGATTAGTCATATTTTCCAAACTTATAGTGAGTCAGAGTCATTGTCCTATTTAAAGTTACTGGAATATTGTTCCTGTAACTCTGCCTGTTCAATAAAACTATCTCTTATATAGAAAAGGCAAAGGTAATCCTAGTGGATACCTGTAGGTTTGAAACTACACCACGGTAGCACTAGTTAACTTGAGTGTCTTCAGAAAATACATGGTGTTTGAAGATACGAGATTAGCTGATATTAATCAAAAAAACAACTTTGATTTTCAGCTTCTACTCTCTGCTTCTGTGACAGATGAACCTACTGCTGAACAACTTCCTGCCAAACGTGCAGATCCTCTGGTCGGTCAACATCAGCTAAAGTTGGTAAGTATATAGATGAGATACCAAGTTCTGCCGCAATATTTACAGTTTGTTGTAATACCTGAGAAGTTCCCCAATCGATGTTAGCGAATAATTTCGGAATGAAGCGACGCGCACCAATTAAGTAATATCCACCGTCAATAGCTGGCCCTAATACCAAATCAACAGTTTGTAGTTCTTGGAAAGCTGTTGCCAAAATTAGAGATGTCACACCAGGACAATCTGTACCAATTATAATTACATATTCAGCATTTTTGCGGAAAGCATCAACCAGCGATCGCGCCATCCGTGTACCTAAATCGCCTTCACCTTGAGATGCGTAAAATAGTTCCCAACCCAACCAATCTTGCATTAACTCCAAACTACCACCAGCAAACCGCACTTCTACAGAAACACCAATCGCCTTTTGTAATTCTGCAACTTGCAACAGAGTATATTCTGTCATCTGCTGTTGCAGATTAGCAGCACCAACACTACCCAAAGCTGGTATTAACCGAGTTTTAGTCTTTCCTGGTTCTGGATAGCGCGTAAAAATAATCAAGTGCTGCTTTTGAACTTCTAATAATTTCAGCACGCAATAACCTTAACTGTTAGCGACTCAAATATTTTAATAGCAATATTTACTGCTGTTGTTAGCAGTAGTATGTTCTGTGCCTTTACGCATTGCTCCTAACAGTGTAGAAACATATACACAGCGTCGAGTTTTACCACCATATTTACTGGACAGCGTGATCTGTCCCAATACTTTCACATGACCTCTGTGATCAAACTGAACTTGGTATATTTCGCCAGACTGTTGTAGAGTGGTTTCACGTTCATCCAGTTTCACATTTTGATTAAGTTGATTCCAATTAGCTGCTAGTAAATTAGTACCAGAAGGATGAACTGCCCATTTGACAATATCATTTTGTTTAATAAAACTAGCTTGCCAAGTTAATTTTTCTTTCGCTGCTTGGCTTTGTGCTTGCCGCATAGCACGATAAACTTCATCTTGAGCAGCATTCAGACGCTGAGTATCGATAAAAGCTAACCACTGTGGTAATACTAAAGCACTTAATAAGCCAATAATAATCACAGCTACTAATATTTCTGGTAGTGTAAATCCACTAACAGATTCATACTTATATTTTTTAGAATGATATATGAATAAAAAATGGACTATATTCTGATTCAAAATTTCATGCACCCAAAAATTTAGTCAGTCAAGCCAATAACTAGATCTATTTTATTTGTGAAAATAACCTTTCTGCCAAAGGTAAACAGGACTAATTAAACTACTGACAAATAGTTGCATCTCACAAGCTGCTACCAAATCTGTTTGCACCTTTGTTTTGTATTTAACTAAATGCCAGATAATTTTTCGGACATCATTTAACAGATAAGCTAATAATACTATAGGTCTTAAACAAGGTTGGACATTAATCATCCGCGTCACAAACCGACTCAAGCCAATCCCGCGAAAAAAAGGAATTAAATAACCTCTGGTTAAGCGAGATGCACTAATTTTATGGAAAATTTCCATTTCCGGGTTATACCAAATTTCCCAGCCAGATTTTTGAATATAAGATAACATTTCTAAATCTTCGCTTGTTACCATATTTTCAGTAGTCCGTCCAGTTAAAATAAAGCGATTAGGAATACTTTCTAACCAGGCTTTGCGTCGGATAACTAGTCCCGCTGATGGTGGCAGTAATTTTTTTTCTGGTTGATAAAGTAAAGGTAAATTACCACGCTCTGTGATGGCTAAAAAAGCAGCAATTCGCTGAAAATTTTCGGGAGGTTCTACTTCCCATAAAGGGTGTATTTGACTAGCATAAGCACCAGCTTGTAGATATTTATGCCCAAAACTATAAGCTGTAGCTACCCAATTTAAATTTGGATAATTATCGTCATCTAAGAAACCAATTAAATCACCTTGTGCTTCTTGAACAGCGTGTTTTCTAGCAAAAGCAGCACCCTGTTGTGGTTCAAAAGCATATTTTAAAGGATAAGGTTTTTGCCAGTTGACTTGATACTCTTGAACAATTTGTGCTGTATTGTCAGTACTATTATTATCTACGACAATAATTTCCCATTGAAAGTTTTCTGTATTAACTTGATTGTGGAGTTTGTCGAGCAATTCAGGTAAGCGATTTGCTCCATTATAAGTAGGGATAGCCACAGTAAATTCAATAGACATTTTCGATTGAGTCAGTGTTTATTTAATTACATTCATTATCTCTGCCAGTTCGTATTCCACCAAGGAGTGTTTGAATAATCACACATCTCTTAACTGAACCAGGCTGTGTTATGTTACTAGCACTAGGTGCAGCTACTACTATTTTTAATGGTGTTGTCGCATCTATAGGCAAAGTGCCATTATAGTCAAATGTAATTGTTTTAGTTGTTGTGACATTATTTGTAATGACTGAAACAGTGCTACTACCTTGGTTTTTGCTAGTAAGGTTAGTTCCGATCCAGACTTGCCCAGCTTTTAAACGTAAATCCTCGCCTAAAGTCTTCCATTGAGAACTACTAGGAGTATCTGAATCAGCGTGTAAAGCTAGTTCAGGAAGATTATTATTATTCCTAAAACTGACACTATATTTGAGTTTTTTAGTTTTAGCTTGTTGCTGTACTTCTCGTAATGCAGTTAAAACTGCATCATTAGCTTTACCAACTCTTTGTCTATTTAAAAAAGTATTCCATCTCGGAATAGCGATCGCAGCTAAAATCCCAACTATCAAAACTACTGCAACCATTTCCACTAAGGAAAAGCCAGCATTTGTTTGACAATTATATTGAGCAACAAAATACTGAGAACGTTCAAAAAATCTGCCTTTCATAATTATATTCCAGTTTACTCAACACCCAGGAAACCACGACCTTTAACTTGAATACTGGCAGTTGGAAAATAAGCAGATCTCTGAGCAGTATATTGAGCGCCAGTTTTAACACGAGCTAGTGCATTACCTCTGATATAGACTCTAGCTACATATTTATTTGCATTCACACAAGCATAGAAACTTCCGGTTCTAAAGGTAGTAGGAACATTTGTTTTGGTATAGTCAGGAACTTGTTGCTCACCTGCTGAGGTGTTACAAGCTGCTAAAGTTGGTGTTCCCGTTGAAGTCTGATCAATGAAATCCACTAATGTAGTTAACTTATTAGTATTTAAATCGTAGCTGGCTGAGTGTTTTCTCCAGTTACCCAATTTTTTCTTTAAGTCTCCTTCCAAAGAAAGGTCAAAGGGCATAAATCCCGTACTGGGTAACAACTTATATCTGACAGTTTTGGTGGTGCTATTTACAGTTTCGGAACGAGTGAAAGAACCGCTAACATCTCGAATTCCATCTCGAATTTCCCATCGCTCAATGCGAGCCGTAGTAGTGTTCCAGGTAGTGCTGTTATCTTTGACCAAGTAATAAGTAACCAAGGAATAAAGCATATAATCTTGGTTGTTACAGGTATTATCAGGAAGTTTGTATAAACAACCTGCTGTAGTACTAGTACTGCTAGTATTTTGCACAGTTTGGTCTTTATTTAAGAAGTAGCGTTTCCAAAAAACAAGTACAGGTACTTTGTCTGTTCCACCTGGTAATTGCCCGACAATTCCGTTGATAGCATTTGTTGTGTTTCCATATATGCCATCAGCATCATAGATATATACTGCTTGTTCCATATCTTGGGCAATATATGCTAATGCTGCCTGTATTTCTTGTTCTGATGTGGATTTTGCCTGTTCTTGGCGGTCTGTATTCATCACATTCAACATGAATCCTAGTAAGGGTGTGATCACCAGAAACGCCAAAACCAAGGCTACCAATAACTCTATGAGAGTAAAACCTGCTTGTGACTGCAAATTTCGAGACTTTTGCAGTTGAATTTTGAGAAGAAATCTGAGTAAATTTTTCATTTGGCAGTTTTCTCCTAAATAATTAAGCCTTTATTCATAGCTGATTTACTGACAACCTCCAAAACGAGCGCAGTAATCGTCAAATTTGGTTTGTTGAGAAGCAACTTCTGTCACAATTTCAATTAATGGTGTGAAGCGATCGCCTAAACCAGCAGTGAATGTTCTCGCTTTGGAATTATTGGCTTTCATTGTTTTTAAGCTACCACTGCCATTAAAAGCATCTGCTCTGTAAACTCGCACACCTAAAAGATATCCTTTGGTAGCATCATCATTGGCAGTACTGAGAGTGGTAGCTTTTGTACTGCGAAAGGCTTGAATTACAAAATCTCTAGAACTAGTACTTGTACAACCACCCCCATCCCGATCTACGCAGTATAAACTCGTTGTGGTTGTAGTTGGAGCGGAACCATTTTGACAGTAGCCATTAGTAGGACTGGAGCAGGTAGGCAAAGTAGAACTAGGCGCTGCTACTCCAGAGAAAGTACCTCGTTGTGAGTTAAAGGTCTTGTTAGTCGAATTAACTTCATTCAAAAGCACTACTTGATTGGGAACATTAATGGAGCCAGCCTTAATCCCATCAATGTAAGCTCTAGCCGATTGACTGGCTAATTCTACCCGTCTTGCTTGAACACGAGTACCAAATGATAAAACCAGCGCAGGTGCGATCGCAGCCATTAAAATAGCCACAATCATCACTGCTACTAAAGACTCAATAATTGTGAAACCACCTTCACCAGATTCAAGAGATTTTACTTTTTTTGCAATGTTTGCCACTGTTATTTGTTGAATGAATTGCTTACGTCTCATCATGATGATTCACCCTACTTGCAAGCAGCATTTTTAAGGATAAGGAACACTGGGACAGGAAGGACGATAGCTGGCTGGAACTGCATAACTTGAAGCTTGAGATGCACACAACAAAATTTTTACCCACTCATCATCCCTACCAACTTCGCGGAAATATTCTGCTGGTGGCCCTGCTTGTGGCACAGTAAATCTCTGAGCAAACAAGTCTGGTAATTGAGATAACAACGCTACATCAAAACCCCAGTCTCTACTTGGTGGTGTGTAGTAAGCTGTAGTACCTTCTGGAGTTCCTTTGTTAGTCCAATATTTCATGTAGGGGAAATCAAAGAAACTGCGGTTATTAGTTGCACTACTACTCGCTATTGCATCAGCCGTCGTAATACTAGCAAAAGGAGCTGTAGCATAACTACTACGTTTGAATTGAATAAAGCTACCCCTGATCTTGGCCGCACGCTGCGGACTAGCCGCATCCCCAGAATCACCCCAATACTCTAGAAAGCGAACAAAATTTTGTAAACCTGCTGATTCTTCTTCTGGACGGCTAGGACTATTACCAGAGACAAAACTGGAATTAAATGTATAGTCACTAGTTACCTTTTGTACCCATTCTTGTTGAAGACCAGGTGTTTTTAGACCTTGGTTGAGATTATTACTGGGGGTACCTAATGGACTGTAAAGTTGTACCACTGGTACTAGTTGAGGTTGTTGAGTACCAAATGGCCGGGACTTCAAGAAAAGCGGTTGATCAACAGCGTAATATTCATTGCTTGTAGGATTAAATGGAATAGCAGATCTATTGGTGGTTCTAAACCATAAGGCTGATTTATTAGTGACCGAGCGCGGTTTATTAGTACTGCTAAAAGTACTGTATGGATACTTTTGGACTTTACCATTACTATCAATACCTATTGGTACTGGTAGTTTAGTACTTGCAGATGTGGCATCAGCAATTACAGCACCAGTGTCATCTAGTAGTTGATTACTGCTGTTTCTTAAGAAAGCAACTCGACGCGCGTAGCCTTGATATTGTGCTAGGGCAGGTTGAGCAGTTGTACCAGCTTGATGTGTATTTGTAATGTCAAGAGCAACTGTGCCATCAGCAGTAATATCTGATACTTTTAATGCACCAGTAGTACCAGGTTTAATATACCAGTCCCCATCTCCACAGGTTGTTGCCGGTACTTTGACACAAACTTCCATAAGATACTCATTAAAGTCGGTGCGGCGCTGAATTGGTGTGACACCATTGGTAAGGTAAGAAGTTTTGAAACTACTACTTGGATAACCTGTAGAGCTTGCCCAATTGGCACTGGTGACAAAATTGTTAACTAACTGTGCATCGGGAATACTGCTGGCATTGTCTCTCAGGTCGTAATCACCATGATTACGGAAACCGTCTTGGAAATCTCCAGATAAAAGAGTAATTGAATCAGCCAAAATAGTCGAAGGTCGCCAAACATCACCATCACCAACGTTACTGGGACATGCACCTCTCCCTGGACGACAAGCAAAATGGCTATTGAATGTTGCTCGATTGTAGAATTGGCTAGAGTCAGTCTCGCTATAGTCAGAAAACTCCTCAACCACAGTCCCATCAGGCTTTTGATGCAGATTGAAATTGCCTTTAACGTAAACAGGTGTGTTACTGACTAAAATTAAGCCCTTTTCGGAAGGATCATAAGTTGTACTATTGGTTCCACCTCGTGCCAAGTTGCTGCCATTAATCAGTCGAATACCGTTAGGACGACGAGTCGGGTCGAGTTTGAAGTCAGTTTGACTAAATAACAGTGCTTTATCTGTAGAGGCACTTGATTCAATGGTTTTATAACTTAAATCCGGCAGAGAATCATCACGAGTAGCGTAAATAATACCACTCTTGGGTAATAAGTAATCACCAGTAATGGTTGTACTTGCCAGCCGACCTAAATTAATTTCGGTAACACGAATCTCTAATGGTTGACGTTGTTCTAAGTCCAAGTTGTATTCGCCTTGGGTGCCAGTTTGGTAAGCGGTACGATTTTGTAAAGCCTTAACTTCTCTAGCATCTAAAAAGGCTGCTTCTCTAATTGCGCCATGAGGAAGGGTAGGAGATGTAGCTGGTGTTGCACCATTCAGAATGGAAAGCGCACACAAAGCAGTATCAACAGCAGAATATTCTTCCATTGTGAAATTAGTAAAAGTATTACTATTGCTTGTGTATTTTTCCATTGCCTTCCGCAAAGGTTCATTGACAATACGTCCATTGGGAAAGACTAATCTTGCCTGACGCTTGAGTATTGTCAAATTAGCACTACTAATGGTGCGGCTAGGGAAAGCATAGACAATCCCGTTGTTAGACTTACCCGCAGTTGTACTTTGATCCGCAGGTAAAGGATATTTCCAGCTTGCAGTTAAAGTTGACAGGTTTTGAGCAGTAATATTATTCGTTGGATCAAAGTAACTACTCACACAAGCTATGGGGGTTTGGGCAGTACCAGCACTACTTTTGAAGTGATAAACTGCTGTAGCCCGCATGAGTAAGTCGGCTTTTCTGGTTTCTCCAGTTCCTCCTGTCATCGGCATGGTATCAGGCCAAACTACTATGTTAGTTTGTGCTGTACCTGCATCTTTAAACCCCGCAGGTGTAGGCATTCTGCCTCCACCACTACCAACAAAATTTGCATCTAGCGTGGGATTTGGCAAAAATGAGCGTGTGCTACGAGGAAAAGAACCTGTACCAGAAGCAACAACACCATCATCATCAACATAGATACCTGCGCCTGTAATAACTCGCAAACCACCTACATTGGATAAAGGATTGGCTGAGTTATCTTCAACAGCTTTTTGTTCCCAAAAGTCATTGCGATCGGTTACACCCAAGTTAAGCTGCGGTTGGATTTGCGAAGCACGAGTACGGGCTATGGTGTTGGGGTTATCCCACTTAGTCGTACCGCCATCTACAGGCTGACGAGCTTGACCTGTAACATACTGACCATCAGTATTTTTCCAGTATGCTGGCAGGTTATTGCCAATTAAAACGCGATCGCCTGAGTAGTTTTCTTTACCTTCGTCTTTTTGTTGTTCTGGTTCTGTTGCTGGTAATTTGTTGAGGCTGAGAGTCAACCCTGTATTGGTAGTGGTAATCTCTCTCCAAGCAGCAGGTACTTCAATTTCTCCAATACCAGAGAAAACATTACTAGCTGTATAACTACCAAGTGCTTGTGTATCAGTCGGTATCGCGCTGCTAACTTCTGCAAACGGAACTCGACGGGTACGATTTCGCAAATACAACTCAAGTTCATCACCCAAAATGCCATACGCACTGGCAACATCCAAACCAGTACTTTGGTCAATCCGAGTCACAACATTACTTTTAACTTCTTGGGGATACCGAGCTACACCTTGAACTGCTGTTTTTAAACCTGTTAAGGTAGTTTGTGTTGCACAACTAGTGCAAAGACTAAGAGCGGTTTCTTTCATTAAATTGATGCGCTTGTTATAAGCAGCATCATTATGTCCAAGCCTTTGACCACCATTTTCTGTTGTTGATTTATGGTCTGTATCACCAGCAATCTTGATTCTGACTGTTGGACTAGACTGATCACCAGTCCAAGGATTTGTTTTATAGCCTCGAAATAAATGAACAGATATTTTCTCTTTATTAGCTGTTTGCGAAATGTTTCCTGTACCTAAATTTCCACCAATAGTAATTTTGGCGTTTTCGGGTTCATAGTAACAAGAGTTTTTACTACTGACTTGGCGGAAAACAATATCTACACCACTGAACTGCCCACCTGCTAATAAGTTGCCATTAGTATGAATTGAACCGTTTAAAAGCAAATCAGAACCTGGCGAAATCTCTAGGTCATTTTCAAACCAAACTGCTTTATTATTAACAGGAATTCGCTCTCGGTCTTGTTGATACTCTAATGACGAAAAGCCACGATTGCCCTTTTCATATTTTGTGGCATCAAGACCTGTAGTACCTCCCACAGCATCAATAGGTACATTAGCTGTGTAAACAAAAAAGCTTTTCGCTAAATTTCCGCCTGACTTATACCAACTAGCATCACCTACTAAGCTGGCACTTGTACCAATAGCCTCTGCACACGCACCCCCTACTTGGCTTTTATCCATAGGTGGTGTTCTGGCATCTAAGGATTTTCTGGCTCTAGTAAAAGCATTACTGGTATTACGTGGTGGACTACGAAAATAAATAGCGTAAAGAGTAAAACTATCAAATTTACCGTTGTTATCTGTATCAACAGGGAATTTCCAGGCAGTAGTTAAAGTTTCGTTATTTTCTAGTGTTGAACTAGCTTGAATGCCTGTGGTGCCATTAAAATCAGCAGCCAATTTCAAACGTGTTTCATCACCAAAGTCGTATCTAGTATTACTTTTAATAACATCGTATAACGCTACATCTGTAGGCGTTGAACGTGGTAAAGAAGGGTCATTTAATAATTGTTCTAACTTTGCTGTTGCCCGATCAACTGCTGGCATAGAAGCGTTAAGCACAGCCTCATTGACGCGCACGTTAGTGGCATTTTTAGCTCTTTCAAAAGAACGAAATAAAATGGCGGTAGTCAATAAAACAACCACCAGTGCAACCATAGCTACTGTTGGCAATACAAAACCAGCATTTACAGAGTCTCGTCTTCTCCTGCTGAGAAATAAAGTCCGCAGCAGCCAATTAATTTGCTTTTTCCAAGCAAATAAAGAGTACTTACTAAATTTTTTGGAGATGATTTTGATAGTCTTGACTAGCTGGCGTTTTAAAGACATAACTGCTTTCCTGTCAAGTGGTTTGATGCTAGTTTATTTTTGGGCAATTGTGAAATTTACCTGTTGAGTGCTTCTTCAGGTTAAATAATTTTATTGATGATAATTTTTGCTTAACCTGTTGAATTAATATCTCAACACAGTAAAACACCAGACAATGATTTTTAAGTTATACCATTGCTAAACTTTTTATATTTTCTGGAAAATACTGATTTTTCCATTTAAAAGAATTTGTTGCTGATCTGGGATAAAACACGTAGGCTTCATCTTAACTTTAAAGATGTGTATTACATTTGCATACAACTTTAAGAAGATGGTTTTGACAAGATAAACTTAGGCTACCCAACTGGAGAAGAAAAAATATCAATTGAAGATAAAAAATAAAAATTAATTAAAAACCTCCCGATTGTAGGGAGGTTGATAGCATCAATATTCAAAGTTTATTAGCTATTGATACATTGCTTACTAGTAATTTCAACGACTGAACCACGTATCTTTGTGATTTGCAAAGATGACAATGAATAATTTAAAACTAGGTATTTATGTACATCTTGTACACAAATACCATCTCGTTGAATTCGCTTTGTTTGATGGTTTAGTAGTGGTTCAGGTTAATACCTGCTTCTTTAGCCATTGCTTCTAAACCTCTGACTTCTAAGGTTTTGATGGCTTTGGTAGATAGTTTCAGTTTTACCCAACGATTTCCGCCTTGCCACCAAACGCGCTTGGTTTGGAGGTTGGCTTGTTGAAGACGCTTTGTACGGCGATGAGAGTGAGAAATTGCAAAGGCGTTATTTGCTTTCTTACCAGTTAGTTGACAGCGACGAGACATAGGAATTTTGATTTCAATACAACCTTTCTATTTTAGGGCTTCGGAAACAGAATCGGGAGAGTGAGAAGTGGGACTGCGTAATTAAACCCGAATTTCTCACGCATGGGTAGGGGGTGTGGGAAGTGTGGGGAGAGAGGGGAAAGATTTCTTCACCATCCTCCCACCCCTCCCATACCCTTGGATTTCTCTCTTGTGAGAAATCCAGGTTAAATTATTTGTTTTGGGGTGTAGGTGTTCAAAACTCTTACACCCATCTCAACAGGCAAATTTTCTGTGTAAGCCTTGTTCTGACTATACTACTTACTGGCTTGTTCTGTTAGCTTGGTGAGTACGTCATTAGAACGCTCGACAAAAGATTTCATTCCTTCTGCGTCGAATCCTTTTTGAGACATCAGTGCTAAATCATAAACATGTTGACAAATCATATTGACTAGCTGACCTGTGGGTGACTTTGCGCCATCTTGAATGATGCTACCTTGGTTGAGATTTGCCAGATTTTGAATTAGGGGATGAGCAGTGTTGACTAGTAAGATATGATCTTCAGGAAATTCTGCGTTTTGCTGCTGCATCATAGCGTTCATTTCTCGCAAGCGGCGGAGAATTTCTGGTAAGAGTACCATTGCTGGAGGTGTCCCTTGAGGATCATCGGATTTTAAAGCTTCGGTACGAATGTTAACTTTGGGTTTGTTGAGAGCTTTTTCAAAGAGTTCTTTGATGACTTCACTCTTGGTCTTATTGGTTGTGGGGTCAACTATTTCGCCAGATTTGTCTTGATCTAGCAGGGTATTATCTAAGTCGGAGTCTACGCGAGTAAATTTGACATCATTATATTCTCGTTCCAAGAAGTTAATGAAGTGAGTATCAATGAAGGAGTCCATAAATAGAACTTCCAAGCCTTGATTTTTGTGTAATTCTATGTAGGTGGATTGGCTGGCTTCATCTGTACTGTAGAAAACGCGGTTTTCGTGGCGTTCTTTGTTGCGTTCTAAGTATTCTTTGATAGTAGTGTAGGGAGAGGTGCTAGATTTGGCTGAGGTGACATCTTGCCAAACGTCACCTTCTTGAGACTGTACTTCAACAGTGGGAGTTTCAGTGGCTGTTTGGGCAAAGTTGGCAGTGGTGCGGAAGATGATAATTTCTTCGACTTGTTTTTTGAATTTTTCGTCGTTGAGAGTGCCAAATTTGACGAAAGTGCCGAGATCCTTCCAAGCATTAATGTACTGCTCACGGTCATCGCGGTACAGTTCTTTGAGGCGATCGCCTACTTTTTTCGCTATATAATCACCGATTTTGCGGACGGTGCGATCGCCTTGTAAAGCACTGCGCGATACGTTCAAAGGAATATCAGTGCTATCAATTACACCCCGCATTGGCATCAGGAATTGCGGAATGATTTCGTCGCAGTTGTCACTGACAAAAACTTGATTGCAGAATAACTTGATTTGCCCTTTTGTCACGTCCACATCTGGACGCATTTTAGGGAAATACAAAATACCGTTGATAATAAACGGATAATCTGTATTTAGATGCACCCAAAGTAAGGGTTCTTCTTGAAAAGGATAAAGATAGCGATAAAACTCTAAATAATCTTCTTTGGTTAAACTGCTGGGAGACTCTCTCCAAGGCGCTTTCTGTCTATTTAATACTTCACCATCCAGTTTGATGGGTACTGGCATGAAGTCGCAATAAGTCTTGACAAGATTTTTAATGCGTGCAGGTTCTAGATAGTCCTCCTCATCTGCCATTAAGGTGAGGGTGATGGTAGTACCGCGAGTAGTGCGGGGAGAGTCATCTAAGGTAAATTCTGGTGAACCATCGCAAATCCAGTGAACTGCTTGTGAACCTTCTTTATAAGATAGGGTATCGATTTCTACCTTTTGCGCCACCATAAAAGAAGAGTAGAAACCTAAACCAAAATGACCAATTATCGGTTGGTCTGCTTTACCCTCATATTTGTGGATAAATTCTTCCGCGCTGGAAAAAGCAACTTGGTTAATATATTTTTTGACTTCCTCTGCGGTCATCCCAATGCCATTATCGGTAATGGAAAGAGTCTTTTTATCTTTGTCAATAGCAATTAGAATTTCTGGTTCGTCTACATCACCATTGTATTCTCCGGCGCGGGATACCATTTTGAGCTTTTGGATAGCGTCTACAGCGTTGGAGACTAATTCCCGCAGGAAAATTTGATGATCTGAGTAAAGAGATTTTTTGATAATTGGGAAAATATTCTCAGTATGAATACTGATAGTGCCTTGCTCTAGCATAACTTATGGTTAGATAAAAGATTCTCATTGAGGATTTTAAAGGTAGAGTGACTCTTATTGCTCTGTTTTATAGTCTGATTTTCCCCCAATAGCTGTTCGGATTTCCCTACTGAATTAATTTTGACTGGATTTAATGATCATCAGTTTCCAAACTTACTTTGAATCTCATATCTAAACACAACAAAGCTAAATCATTAAATCTTGAATTAATTCCTTCGTTTTTTTGACTGCTACCTGCCAGTTTAATCTTTCTTGATATTCATTGAATGATGATAATGCCAATTGTTGATAATTATGGTGATTCGTCATTATTTTAATTACATAGTCACAGTATTCTGAAATCGCAGTATTTAAGGGAAGTATTTTTCCGTTGAGGTCATCATGTATTAAAGTAGCTAGTCCACCTACGTTGGTAGATATAGCAGGTACTCCAAAAGAGTTAGCTTCAGCTACAACATGAGGAGTACAGTCTGCTGTGGTTGGCAAAATCAAAAAGTGAGCTTCTGTAAATAATTGATTAATTTTTTCACAACCAGCTTGCTGAGATTTATCAATAAACTCTATATATTTGATAAATTGTGGTAGAGGCTGATTGATTTTGGGTTTGCATCCAACTATTGTTAATTCAGTTTTTAAACCCATATCATTTAACTGTTGTGCAATTTGAAAAGCTACGTTACCGCCTTTTCTAATCCAGTCAACACCGATAAATAATAATTTGCACGGGCTATGAGGTTTAGATTGAATAATATTGTGGATATCTTCTAGGGTTCGATTACAGACTAAATTTGCTCCATAAGGAACTACTTGAATTTTATTGGCAGCAATATTATATGTATTCATAGCTGTTTTAGCTGCCCAATCTGATGTATAGATAATTAAACGACAGCGATTTAAGGCTTCAGCTTCCATTAAGTGAATATTACGAATATTTTCTTGGCATAAATTATTCATGTGGCGATAAAAATTGATTAGAGAACTGAGAGTTGCATCAGTCCATAAGACAATAGGTTGTTTACAGTCTAGATAAGTAATTGGGACTATATTTTCAGGACACAGCACTACATCTGAGTTGAATTTTTTTAATTTTTGCTGAATTTGGTCAGCATAATCTTTCGCTATTAATGGTTCTGCCCAACGATAATAGTCTTTTTTACATATATGATGATAAAAGCTCCATTTAACCTTAGTTAAAGCTGTAAATTTTTTACTTAGTGGGCCTAGATGGTCTATAGAAATAGATGTGTCTGTTAAATATTCTGATATATAGTATGCTGCGGCACAAACTCCTTGTACATCTTTTGACCAGGAAGTTGGATTTTCAATATCATTGACGGTAGCGTAAGCTATTTTCATAAATAAGTTTATATTTTATATGATGTTTCAATTGATATCTGTTTTGATATAACCAAAAAACGTACTTACGTCAGATATTTTAGGAACTTTCTGAAGCAATATTTTAGCTAATCTCTTAGGTAAAATACTTATAATCATAAGTTTAATAATAGCTTTATAAATAATCATATTTTTTAGGATAAGAATATCAGTGATAATTGTCATCCATAAAAAACGAGCAGCATGAAAAGTATTTTGTTGTCCTGGTTCGACTGTTAGAGCTTTATAACTCAAATATTTATAGAGGTTAGCAATTCTATAAGATTTTAGATGCTTTAAAGTAGGAGAGACATCATTGAATGCTTTGTTAATGATGCTTAGGTTTGATGACTCAGAACCTAAAATATTAGAAGATTTAGAATTTCTAGATACACGATAAAGAACTTGGACTTTTTTAACAGGAATGAAATGATAATGAGCAGCTAATCTTAACCACATATCGGTGTCTTCGGCATTGGTTAGTAATTCATCAAAGCCACCAATTTCTGTAAAAGCTTGCCTACGTACCATCACATTAGAACCACTACCGATGAAGTCATCTAGTAATAGTTTTGAGTAAACGTTACCCGTCCAAGTTGCGTGACTACATTTACGTAAGAAATTATCATTTTCATCAATGGCATCGGTGAAACTATAAGCAACCGTGGCTTCGGGATTTTCTTGTAGTGCTTGATATTGTGCTTCTAGTTTATCTGGTTTCCAGAGATCATCAGCATCTAAAAAGCTCACAAATTTAGTGGTAGTATGGAGCAATCCCCGGTTGCGATTAACAGAGGCGTTGGCTTGGGGATAAGTAAATAATTTGATTCTGGAATCTTGAATCTGAGAAATTTGATTTAATGTTGAGTCAGATGAATTAGAGTTAATGATAATTAATTCAAAATCTGATAAGCTTTGTGCTAAAACAGAGGCAATAGTTTTTTGAATTGTATTCTCTGCATTATAGACAGGAATAATCACAGATACTAGTGGCATAGGATAAGCTAGTCATTGAGATGTTTTTATTTGGTTATTAAAATTTGCCATAGCTTTTTGCATTTTGAGTTTCCAAATATAAACAGGGCTAATTAAAGTGCTGATAAGTCTTTCCATTTCGCAAGCTGCAACAATATCAGTAGACAAAACTTGTCGATGAAGGATGAAATGTAATATTACTTTACGGGTATCGTTGAATAAATATGCAAAAAAGGCAAACGGTTTTTGCCAAGTTTCTAGTAACAACATTCTTAAGTAATATCTAGCTAACCCAATTCCACGCATAAGTGACAGAAGGTAGACTTTTTCTAACCGCCAAGCAGGAATAATATGTTCTAATTCCATTGCTGGGTTATACCAAATTTCCCAACCTGCTTTTTGAATATAAAATAAGGATTCCGCATCTTCACTACCTAACATAGATGAACCGACTCTACCAACTAAAAAAAGTTGATGGGGGACATTATCTTTCCAGGCATTTTTTCGGACTACTAAGCCTGCTGTGGGTGGAAAGCCTTGACGACGAGGATGATATTGGTGTGGTGTTTCACCTCTTTCGGTAATTGCTAAATAAAATAAGATGGCTTTAAGATTTTCTGGTGGTGGTATTTCAAAACAACCATGAATTTGGCTGGCATAAGCGCCTGCTTGTGGATGTGTTTTTGCAAATTGATAAGCTGAGATAATCCAGTTTGGTGCTGGTAAGTTATCATCATCTAAAAAACCAATAAGCTCACTTTGAGCTTCAAAAACAGCTTTATTTCTTGCAAAAGCAGCGCCTTGTTTTGGCTCAAAAATATATTTTAAAGGAAATGCTTGCTGCCAGTTTTGTTGGTATTTCTGAATCAGTTTAGCTGTATTATCGGTACTATTATTATCAACAATAATAATTTCCCAACTAATATTTTCAACACCAATTTGATTTTGTAATCGCTCTAATACTTGAGGTAAACGATTCTCACCGTTGTAAGTGGGAATTGCTACAGTAAAATCAATAGACATGATGAGGCAAGTCTGAATTTTAGATAGCTAATATCAATTCCAACAACTAGGCAACAAATAATTAATTTGCCGCCTGCTTTTTGCAACTAAACTAAGTTAGATTGTTGCATTAATTGTCAAATTAAATCACAACAATCTAACATATTAGATGTAATAGAAATCAGCAGTAAAATTACTTAAATATAGCTTTGTGAATAGAGATTGAGATTAATTATCAAGATTTTCGCTTATTTTTTGGAACAACAAATCTAAGAATTCATCGACTAATGCTGATAGTACTTTGTCATTAATACTAAGACAAGGATAAATTTAGCTTAGGGCGTGTCATCAATTAAGCCAAATAATAGAAGCAACAAGATAAATTGCACCTAGAAAGTTGGTAGCGCGTTTATCATAGCGCGTCGCAATCCCTCGATATTGCTTGAGTTTGGCAAAAAAGTTT
>NZ_JACJSD010000044.1 GCF_014697615.1 Nostoc sp. FACHB-280
CCCAGAGTGATTAGTGTTCGTCGTTCGCGTAGCGTCTCGCAGAGAAGACGTTGGCGCAGCCATCGCCTGTTTATTCCTGATTTTCCTTCCTACATTGTTTGTCTAATTTGTCAATGCGTAACTCCTATGAACTTGATGAAACTCCTCCCATATTGGTAGTAGAAGTTGTCAGCGAATCGACTCAAACGACAGATTATCGCTACAAGCGTTCTGAGTATGCTGTACGCGGAATTCCTGAATATTGGATTGTTGATCATCTTCAACAGGTGGTAACAGTATGTACGTTATTAGAAGGTTTCTATGATGCTGTTCCATTTCGAGGAGAGGAACGGGTTATTTCTGCGACTTTCCCTGATTTGAATTTAAGTGCTGCACAAATTTTGGCAGGAAGGAACTGAGTTACATGAGTTGAGTAAATCTGCGATCGCACCTTTTTTCTTTTGCTCAGTCTGCAAAGCTCAGTATTTCTCTGATTTTAATTCTTGAATTCTGCTATGTTACCCCAGTGTCGCGGTTCCCAGTCTAATATAAAGAAGTGTAAATTAAGCGATCGCCTACAGGCATGGACTGGAAAGAAATTAGAGGTAACTGGGTACTGATTCCCAAAAATCCTATAGGTATTGTCCATTTTTTAGGGGGTGCTTTTGTGGCTACTGCACCGCACCTAACTTACCGCTGGTTACTGGAACAGGTAGCCAGTAAAGGATATCTTGTGATTGCGACTCCTTTTGTGAATACGTTAGATCATATAGCGATCGCCCAATCTGTTTTATTAAACTTTGAGCGCACTCTTGAACGCTTACACGACTCAGGTTTATTGCGTAAGCTGTATCTTCCTACTTACGGTATTGGACACAGTATGGGTTGTAAACTCCATTTACTCATCGGTAGTTTATATCCTGTAGAAAGAGCCGGAAATATCTTAATATCCTTTAATAATTATGCAGCTAGAGATGCTATTCCTTTAGTTGAGCAATTAAATTCTAGTTTGGCAATTGAGTTTACTCCCTCGCCATTAGAAACAAATAAGATTGTCCAAGAAGGTTATAAAATCCGCCGGAATTTACTAATTAAATTCAATAACGATAACCTCGATCAATCAGCAGCTTTAACCAAAATCTTACAGCAACGCTTTCCAGAAATGGTTACAGCACAAACCTTACCTGGAACTCATACAACTCCTCTCGGACAAGATATTCAATGGCAAATCGGTGCGTCATTTACTCCTTTTGATGCCTTGGGACAATGGTTTAAGCAAGAAGTTTATCGGGATTTACATCAGCTTAAGCGTGCTGTTCTCCTATGGATGAATCCTTTATCGCCACCTTAATTCTTGATATGTTCCAGATCAGATATAGCATTCATAAATCATACATTAACAACACGATACCCGATTTTTTTGAGAAGTCGGGTATCTGAGGCTAGGAAGTTTTACAAGTTACAGAAGATAACTTTAGTAACATTGAGAAAATTTAAATCTGTTAGTTTTCTGATTTTTTATGATATCAAATAATAATTAATTATATCAAAATTTTATGTTACAAATATTAGTAATCGATGATGATCCAACCATAAAAGTATTTCTCAAAAGGCTGTTAGAAAAACAAGGGTATGAGGTAATTACTGCCTGTAATGGAGAAGAAGGCATTGAGAAAGCGATCGCTTACCATCCAGCCCTAATTATTTGTGATTGGATTATGCCCGGATTAAATGGGCTAGAAGTGTGTAATTATATTAAGAATGATCCGAACTTATCCACCAGTTTTTTTATTTTATTAACCTCTTTAGATTCGGTTGCCGATCGAGTTAAGGGTTTAGATGCTGGGGCTGATGATTTTATCACTAAACCTATCGAGCAGAATGAATTAAAAGCTAGAGTTAGAGCAGGATTACGCCTACATCAATTAAGTCGAGATTTACAAATTCAAAAGCAGCTTTTAGAAACAGAATTAGCACAAGCGGCTGAATATGTGCGCTCACTTTTACCCTTACCAACCACGGAACCATTCAAAATTAATTCCTGCTTTATTCCTTCACGGCAATTAGGTGGTGATTGCTTTGATTATTATTGGTTAGATGATGATTATTTGGCAGTTTATTTATTAGATACAGCCGGACATGGACTGAAAGCGGCTCTCCCATCTATTTCGGTGTTAAATTTACTGCGATCGCGGGCTTTAAAAAGTTTAAATTACTATCAACCTAGTGATGTGCTGCGGGGATTAAATGAAACATTTCAAATAAATTATCAAAATGATAAATACTTTACAATTTGGTATGGAGTTTATCACCGAATTACCCAGCAGTTAGTTTATGCTAGTGCTGGACATCCACCAGCCGTGTTAGTATCTGGCAAATCACCGAAAAATACCGAAGTGCAACTATTGAGAACTCCTGGTATGCCAGTGGGGATGTTTCCCGAAGCAAAATATGTTGATGCTTGTTGTCAAATTGTCGACTTTAGTAATCTTTATATTTTTAGTGATGGAGCTTACGAAATCACTAAATCTGATGGAACTCTTTGGAGTTTAGATGGGTTAATTCAAATATTAGTAAGCATCCAAAATACTTTTGATTGCCCACTAGAACAAGTGTTAAATTACCTAATTGCTTTAAACTCCAAAGAGAATTTTGATGATGACTTATCAATCTTACAAATTCAATTTCACTAATTAATTTTTAGAAAGCACAACTTGATGAAATTCATCTTGGCTAGGAAAAATTTCAAAAACTTTATCCATACCAGTCAATTCAAATAAAATTCTCACTTGTTCATTAATCGAACAAAGCACTAATTTTGTGCCTGTAGCTCTTAATGTTTTGAAAGCTAAAACTAAAGCGCCCAAGGCTGAACTATCCATAAATGTGACATCTTGGCAGTCAACTAGCACAATTTTGGCACCAGTTTCTTGAAGTTCAGTAATATTTTCTCTAAGAGTTTGTGAATTGTTTGTGTTGATAATACCGTTAAGCTTCACAATTTGTACTTGATTATCCATAATATTTCCTCATTGTTGTATGAAAAGATGCTGATTTTGTTAGTATTATATACTAATAGACATTTTGAGCAAAAAACTAGCAAAATAAAAGTCATAATTACTAGTATTTGCTAAATTGATGTCACTACTTTTTCGAGGTGAGTGTTGATAATACATCTTCAATTCAACTTAAGAAGTATCCATAATTTCATTTATCAAGGTTAAGAAATACCCAAGCATTACTTTCTCTATTTGACCGTAACGTAAATTACAAAATTATCTTTTTGGAATTAAGTTGCTCCAAACTACCCTCAAAGAGTTAGATATAAGAACATAACTGAGAATTAAAAGTAAGTTTTGTATCAATCACACCAGAATACCTAGCAATCTTGTTTGATTTCTCAACTACTCCTTTAGGTAGAGAAGCAGGAATCTTAAAGTCAATAAAATCGTAAGTCCCTGAATAAATTTACGGAGATTTGCAGTAGCGATCGCCTAGACTTTATTAGTATTCCCAATATTTGTAATTTTTTTCACAAAAGTTAGTTCAGCAATTAATGAGGAATTTAAATATAATTGCGTCAACTTGACTCAATTAAACTAACTTTTGCTCGATAAAGCAGTTTATCGCCTTGTAAGTAACCACTGTAGCGGACTTTAACTAATTCGCCAGGCTTTACTGTTCCCGCCATTAATTGATGCCTCTGGGGATCATAGGGGATTTCTGCACCGATTGGTGCGATCGCTTCTATCCCCCAGGCTTGTAACAGTTTTTTGAGTGAGTTTTCGATTAATGGTAGTATCTTCACCGCTTCCAACTGGGGATTTTCCCGTGCTTTTTGAGCAGCAGCCGGAAATTGCAATAATAAAGATTCCAGCAGTTGCAAACTCGACTGCTGGAATTCTTGGAGTAATAACTCTCGTTGTTGTTTGATTTGTAATTGCGATCGCTGATATTCGGTCTTTAAATCAGCAATCTCTTGCAACATCTGTTGAGTCGATACTTGTTCAGCTTGATTCAACTCTCGTGATGAAAAAGCTGTCACCAGTTCATTTAAAGATACTTGGAGAACTGAAGTCAACTTTAACAACACATCCACTCTGATTTGTTCTACCTCTCCCCGCCGTAACCGCAATATTTGTCGTTCGGAGACACCAGTCGCTTTACTCAAAGCTTTAAAACTTGTAATCCCGACTTTTTGGGATAAATCTTGCAGTTTTTGCGTGAAATCAAGATTTGCCATCGCTCAGGAAAGAATAAAGGCTTAAGGATGAAGTATGAAACTCATACTTAAAAATACTTCACGCTCCATCCTTCACATTCCTTATTCTTCCAGCAAACTTCTCAACATCCAAGCAGTTTTTTCATGGACTTGCATCCGTTGAGTTAACAAATCGGCGGTTGGTTCGTCGTTGACTTCATCTACTATGGGAAAAATCGATCGCGCAGTTCGCACTACCGCTTCTTGTCCTTCCACCAGTAACTGAATCATATCCTTAGCTTTTGGTACCCCAGGGGTTTCGGGAATAGAACTGAGTTTGGCATATTCGCTATAAGTTCCAGGTGCAGGATAACCCAAAGCCCTGATGCGTTCAGCAATTAAATCTACGGCTAAAGCTAATTCTGTATACTGAGTCTCAAACATCAGGTGTAATGTTTGAAACATTGGCCCAGTAACATTCCAGTGGAAGTTATGGGTTTTGAGATACAGTGTGTAGGTGTCTGCCAATAGGCGGGACAATCCTTCGGCAATTTTGGTTCTATTTTCTTCGTCGATGCCAATATTTACATTTTTTACTGTTGCTTGAGATGACATAATTTTCTCCTAAACTTATTATTTGAGGATGAGGGGCTAAGAATGATGAAGTTTAAAGGCTGAATTATGAAATTTCATACTTCACACTTCATACTTCTTTACGCTAAGTGCATCTTGAGAACGCTGCGCGGAGCTTTACGGACTCTGGCTAATATGGTTTCTTGTCCTAAACGCTGACAAGCTTCATAACGATGGCAGCCAGAAAAGCCATAATATTGGCCGTCTACTTCTAAAACATCGATGGGTTCTTGCTGTCCAATCTCCGCAATCGATTCCATTAAGGCTTTAACCTTGTTGGGATCGTTGGCACGGGGTAGGGGACGTTTAATTTGATTTAAGGGAATTTCTTGGACTTTAGCCATCAGGAGTTAATCCAACTAATTCTGTTCTGTGCCTATAGATAAATCATAGTCGTTATGACTTTGATTTGCAAGTAATTTAGGTAGCTAAATTGGCAATGGTACTATTGGAGCATTCATGCGACAAAACCACTACGCTACAAAGCAAATGGTAACTCTGCCCCAGCGCAATACGAAAAGGCAGAATCAAGTCAAAGTCGAATTTTCGTTTTGGCGTTTGTCTTACACAGTAGTAACGACATTTTGCCTATTGGGGCTGACAGCCGCATCTGGGCCGGGAAGCAACAGCCAAGATGTAGAGTTAAGAGTCGGAATTATCCAGAGATTTGGCGAAAAATCCACAGCCAAGCTACAACTAGAACCGACAAAAGGCGATCGCTTGCGGTTAAGCTTTCCTCTAGGCAATAAGCAACAGACCATAGTCACCGACAAACCTGTAAAACTAGAAACAGTGATGCAAGCTGTAGCTAAACCTGTAGTTCAGGAAGTAGTGGTTTTAGGGACATACCGTACCTTTGAAACAGCAGAAGACAGTGCCAACAAATGGCGTTCTCAAGGGATAGCAGTAGAGATTTCCCAGCCAGAACGCTGGCAAGTTTGGGCCAAGCGGGATGTTTACAGCACAGCTTTATTGCGTCGCTTGCTATTTGAGAACTTGCAGGCATCTGGCGCAAAAATGGCATATATCGATACTAAAGTGCAGAAAGAAGTACCGCAGATCAGTTGGGTAGTTAATGGCAAACGTTACAACCCGATGAACTTAGCCATCCGCGCCGATAAAAACTTAATTCGCGTCAACAAAGGTGAAAAATCGGGAACTGGGCGGGTGTATGCGGGGCGACTGGCCTTGCAGCCCAATGCTTACGGCACATATACATTAGTCAATGAAGTCTCCTTAGAAACTTATTTACGTGGTGTTGTTCCCAACGAAATTGGTTCAGATGCACCAAAAGCAGCTTTAGAAGCCCAAGCAATTTTAGCTCGTACCTACGCTTTAAGAAATTTGCGGAGATTTGCTGTTGATAACTACCAATTATGTGCTGATACCCACTGTCAAGTTTATTATGGGCTGAGTGGGGCAACTAGCAAAACAGATCAAGCGATCGCTGCGACTAGAGGCATGGTAGTAACTTATAACAACCAATTAATTGATGCCTTGTATTCTTCTACCACTGGTGGTGTCACAGCCTTTTTTAGTGATGTTTGGAATGGGGAAGACCGTCCTTATTTAAAACCAGTAGTTGATACGCCGATTAATTTTTGGGACTTATCACAACAGAGTTTGGCTGATGAAAATAACTTCCGCAAATTTATTAACATGAAGCAAGGCTTTAATGAAAGCAACTGGGATGTGTTTCGTTGGAATAAAGAAACTTCCCTGGAAGATATAGCCAAAGATTTACAAAAATTCTTGCGTGTCAAAAACAGCCCCTACGCTAAATTTAAAACAATTGAAGCGATCGCAGTCACCAAGCGAAGTCACAGTGGGCGCATCCTCGATCTAGCAGTCAAAACCGATATTGGCATATTTACCTTACACAAAGACGAAGTACGCAGCGCCTTCGCTGCACCTGTGAGTACATTGTTTTACTTACAACCTTTAAATAAAGGTAAAGCCGAATTATGGGGTTACGCCTTTATTGGTGGGGGACTAGGACATGGTGTCGGTTTGAGTCAGACTGGCGCACAAAACTTGGCCAAACTAGGTTGGGAAACGTCAAAGATTCTTCAGTTTTACTATCCAGGGACGAAAATTCAAATCTTCAACGACAACATTAAGTTGTAAAACTTGCCAAGTCAGATCAACTCACACTTTAATGACCTAAGCAAGCAAAAGAAAAATACAGATTTGGTAGAAGGGTGTAAGGATGTAGGGGTGTATGTATTTAAAGCCCTTACACCCCATACCCTTATATCCCTACATCCAATCTGCACATCCAAACTTTGTGCGTAAATCCTCTATTAGTAGAGGTCTTCTTCTTTGTGAGTTTCGATTACAACGTCAGATGTAGGATAAGCTACACAAGTCAGAACATAGCCCTTTTCGATTTGATCGTCATCCAAGAAAGACTGATCAGATTGATCAACAGTACCAGAAACAAGTTTACCTGCACAGGTGGAGCAAGCACCAGCACGGCAAGAATAAGGTAAATCCAACCCTTTGTCTTCAGCAATATCTAGAATATATTCATCATCAGGAACTTCAATTTCAGTTTTATTACCTTCTTGATCGATCAGTGTAACTTTGTAAGTTGCCATTTCCGTATTCCTCTCTTTATGCTAACGGCAGTATAAGTTATGCTAAAGCAGTACTTACGGCTTAACTTATAGAATTAGCCGCTCATGAAAATTTACTTCAATTCTGATACTACGGGAAAAACTTAACTATATAACCGGAAATTCAACGCGATTAGTAATGAAATTTAGTCACATCAAAACAATAAGTTTAATTTATACCTGTTGAGCAACGAAATCAAATGGGTTCCTATAAAACTCGCCTCATTACCTTGCTATATGGTTAATGGCAACAATAGTTGATGAAAAAATAGGAACGCACCTTGTGATTAGAGTACGTTCCTAGTGATTATTATTTGCTCTAATACTCAAGTCCTTACGTTGTAGTTACACATCTCACTTAACCAATAACCTGTAAGGATTGTTAGAACCTAATCTTAGTAGAGTTCTTCTTCTGTGTGAGTTTGGATTGTAACGTCAGAGGTAGGATAAGCTACACAAGTTAGGACATATCCAGCCTCGATTTGATCGTCATCCAAGAAAGATTGATCGGACTGATCTACAGAACCAGAGATGATTTTACCTGCACAGGTGGAGCAAGCACCAGCACGGCAAGAGAAAGGTAAATCTAAGCCTTTTTCTTCAGCAATGTCTAAAATATATTCATCATCAGGAACTTCAATTGTTTCGTTTAAACCTTGCGATTCGTTGATCAGTGTAACTTTGTAAGTTGCCATTTCCGTATTCCTCTCTTTTATCAACGGCAGTATAAGTTATGCTAAAGCAGTACTTACGGCTTAACTTATAGGATTAGCCGGTCATGAAAATTTACTTCAATTCTGATACTACGGGAAAAACTCAACTATGTAACTGGAAATCCAACGCGATTAGTAATGAAATTTAGTCACATCAAAACAATAAGTTTAATTTATACTTTATCGTAAGAATCGAAGCGTGGGGAGTACGGATATTAGGGAACCGTGGACAAGCATTTAAACTCCGTTCGAGGCAACTATATTTTTTATCTACCTCCACGAATGAATTTAATTTTGTGCCACAACTTAGGTAATTGACCATTAACAATCATGTATAATTCAGAGGCAGTTTTGGGACAAGCATAAGTGCGCGTCGGCTTGGTAGGGACTGGGTATGCAGCAAAACTCAGAGCAGAAGCACTGCTGCAAGATGAGCGAACGCATCTCGTCGCGGTGGTTGGTCATACCCCAGAAACAACAGAAATCTTTGCAAAAGAATATCAAACCTCAGCTTTAAATTCTTGGCAAGAGTTAGTAGTACGGGAAGATGTGGACATGGTGGTGATCTCCACTGTCAATCGAGATCATGGAGCGATCGCCCGTGCCGCCCTCACCCACGGCAAACATGTAATTGTAGAATATCCTTTATCGATAGATTTAGCAGAAGCAACAGAACTGATTGCTTTAGCCAAAACCCAAAATAAATTGCTGCATGTAGAACATATAGAACTTTTGGGTGGCTTACACCAAGCTTTAAAACAAAACTTAGATCAAGTAGGGGATGTGTTTTATGTGCGCTACAGCACTATCAATCCTCAAAATCCGGCACCGCGTAAATGGACTTATAATCATGAATTATTTGGCTTTCCTTTAATTGGGGCAATTTCGCGGCTGCATCGTTTGATTGATTTGTTCGGACAAGTCTTTACAGTTAACTGTCATCAGCGATATTGGGCAGTAGAATCAGAGTACTACCAAAGCTGTATGTGTATGAGTCAACTGTGCTTTCACAGTGGATTGTTAGCACAGGTAATTTATGCCAAAGGGGAAACAATTTGGCAGCCAGAGCGCAAATTTGAAGTTCACGGCGAAAAAGGCGGTTTAATTTTTGATGGTAATACTGGATACTTAATTAAATCTGGAGAAACTACAGCAATAGATGTGGGAACGCGCCGGGGTTTGTTTGCCAAAGACACAACTATGGTCTTAGACCATCTTTTTGATGGTACTTCCTTGTATGTCACCCCAGAAGCAAGTTTATACACCCTCAAGGTGGCTGATGCTGCCCAAAGAGCAGCAAACACAGGGTTAACTATATTTTTGAATGATGCTTTAGATTAATGCCCATGAAAACCGAAACAATCGTTATATTATCCTCAAGAGAAATCGAAAAAATGCGTCGGGCAGGACGCTTGGCGGCTAAACTTCTAGAGCATCTGGAACCACTAGTAAAACCTGGGGTAAGTACACTGGAACTCAATGATGAAGCTGAACGTTGGACACAAGCCCACGGTGCAAAAAGCGCACCCCTTGGTTATAAAGGTTTCCCGAAATCAATTTGTACCAGTGTGAATGAGGTCATCTGTCATGGCATTCCCAATGCTAAACAAATCCTCAAAGACGGCGACATTATTAATATTGATGTTACGCCGATTGTAGATGGATATCACGGTGATACATCAAAAACATTTATTGTGGGTAATGCGTCTACTAAAACGCAAAAGTTGGTAGAAGTAACTCAAGAGTGCCTATATCTTGGGATTGCGGAAGTCAAACCAGGCGCAAAGGTTGGGGATATTGGCGCAGCAATTCAGGAGTATGCAGAATCTCAGGGTTTTTCTGTAGTGCGGGATTTTGTTGGACACGGCATTAGTAATATTTTCCATACAGCGCCGGACATACCCCATTATGGGACTCGTGGCAAAGGTAAGCGTCTTAGACCTGGAATGGTATTTACCATTGAGCCGATGATTAACGAAGGTACTTGGGAAGTAGAAATGTTGAGTGATGGTTGGACTGCTGTAACGCGCGATCGCAAGTTGTCAGCCCAATTTGAACATACAATTGTGGTGACAGAAGATGGGGTCGAAATTTTAACTCTGCCTGAAGCTGAGTAAAGCGCAACTAACAGAAGTTAGTAAACAGCGATTGTTTATCTTACTACTTGCTTTACCAACCTCAACGGGAGTCAGTCTGATTGAGATAAATTTTTAATTAGTGAATCAGTAAGTAAAATTTCCTAGTCCTATTTGCGTGAGGACAGATTAACTTCATCACCAGAGAAAAAACTTTGATGTTTGATGACAATTTTTCCATGCTTAACTAGTCCATAGCCGCTAATTCCTAGCCTCGAAAATGCAACAAAACTGGTAGCAACAAAATCTAAAAGCCACAATAGAAGACGCGGACTGTCCACAAACAGTTATGCACTAAATTAAGGAGATTACTATCTGTGGTATTACAAGTACAAACCAGCATCTACGAACCTAAAACCCAGGAAATTGCTAAACAACTGTTAACAGCTACCCAAGAAAATCGTTCATTTTTAGCTTCCTTGCGTGACCAGATGCGCTGGGATGATAAATTACTCGCTTGGGCGATGAGTAATCCTGGTTTACGGGTGCAACTTTTTCGTTTTATTGATACTCTGCCAGCATTACGCAGTAAGCCAGAAATTGCCGCGCATTTACAAGAATATTTAGGGGATGAAACTGTCGAATTGCCAGCCGCTTTGAAGGGGATGTTAAATTTTGCTAACCCCGATTCTATGCCGGGACAAGTGGCTGCAACAACTGTCTCGACTGCGGTTGAAACTCTAGCACATAAATATATTGCTGGCGAAAATATTAAACAAGTCATCAAAACAGTTGAACGCCTGCGGAAAGAAAAAATGGCGTTCACAATTGATTTACTTGGTGAAGCTGTAATTACAGAAGTCGAAGCGCAGTCTTATCAAGAACGCTATCAAGAATTAATTGCACAGTTGGTAGAAGCATCGAAAAATTGGACGCATATTCCGGCTATTGATGAAGCTGATGGCGAAAGGCTACCAAAAGTCCAAGTTTCTGTAAAATTAACGGCGTTTTATTCGCAATTCGACCCTTTAGATGCTAAGGGTAGTGAGGAAAGAGTTAGCGATCGCATTCGTAATTTATTACGTTATGCCAAAGAATTAGGCGCAGCTATTCATTTTGATATGGAACAGTATGCGTATAAAGATTTAACTCTGAATATTTTGCAAAAGTTATTGTTAGAAGATGAGTTTCGCCAACGTACAGATATAGGCATCACAATCCAAGCATACTTGCGTGATAGTGAGCAAGATGCGAGAAATGTGATTGCTTGGCTGAAACAGCGCGGATATCCGTTAACTATTCGCCTGGTGAAGGGTGCGTATTGGGATCAGGAAACTATCAAAGCTGCCCAGAAGCATTGGCCACAGCCTGTTTACAACGACAAGGTGGCGACAGATGCGAATTTTGAAGCCATAACCCAGTTGTTGCTAGAAAATCATCAATATGTCTATGCTGCCATAGGTAGTCATAATGTGCGATCGCAAGCACGGGCAATTGCCATAGCGGAAAGTTTAAAGGTTCCCCGCCGTTGTTTTGAAATGCAAGTTTTGTATGGGATGGGCGATAAGTTAGCTAAGGCTTTGGTGGATAAGGGTTATCGCGTTAGGGTTTATTGTCCTTACGGTGAATTATTACCGGGGATGGCGTATTTGATTCGGCGTTTGTTGGAGAATACGGCTAATAGTTCGTTTTTGCGGCAGAATTTGGAGAATCGGCCTGTGGAGGAACTACTAGCACCTCCGGATATGTCTCGCGCAAAGGCGCAAAGGCGCAAAGAAGAAGAGGATGGGAGATTTGAGGGTGCGGCGGATAGTGATTTTGCGGAGGACGAAAGGAGGAAGAAGGCGGCGCAGGCTTTTGAAGGTGTGCGTCGGGAGTTTGGGAAGAGTTATCTACCTCTAATTAATGGGGAGTATGTGAATACTCTGGAGGTGATTGATTCGGTTAATCCTTCTAATTACAGTCAGGTGATTGGTAAGGTTGGGTTGATTAGTGTGGAACAGGCGGAACAGGCGATGCAGGCGGCGAAGGCGGCGTTTCCTGGGTGGAGGAAAACGCCTGTGAAGCAACGGGCTGATATTTTACGCAAGGCGGGGGATTTGTTGGAACAACGTCGGGCGGAAATGTCGGCTTGGATAGTGTTAGAGGTGGGTAAGCCTGTTAAGGAAGCAGATGCAGAGGTTTCGGAGGCGATAGATTTTTGTCGTTACTACGCTGATGAGATGGAACGGTTGGAACAAGGTATTAATTATGACGTACCTGGAGAAACTAATCGTTATATTTACCAGCCACGGGGAATTGCGGTGGTGATTTCGCCGTGGAATTTTCCGTTGGCGATCGCCTGTGGAATGACTGTGGCTGCTTTGGTTACAGGTAATTGTACGCTGCTCAAACCTGCGGAAACATCTTCGATTATTACTGCCAAACTCACAGAAATTTTGGTTGAGGCGGGGATTCCTCAAGGCGTTTTTCAATACGTGCCTGGTAAGGGTTCGCAAGTCGGTGCTTATTTGGTAAGTCACCCTGATACTCATGTGATTGCTTTTACTGGTTCTCAAGAAGTGGGTTGTCGAATTTACTCAGAAGCGGCAACATTGAAGCCATTGCAAAGGCACATGAAGCGGGTAATTGCCGAGATGGGCGGTAAGAATGCCATCATTGTCGATGAAAGTGCTGATTTAGACCAAGCAGTTGTCGGGGTTGTGCAATCAGCCTTTGGTTACAGTGGGCAGAAATGCTCGGCTTGTTCGCGGGTGGTGGTTGTGGAATCAATCTACGATACTTTTGTGGCGAGGTTGGTTGAGGCGACAAAATCCTTAAATATTGGGGAAGCTGATTTACCAAGTACCCAAGTAGGGCCAGTGATTGATGCTAACGCCCGCGATCGCATCCGGGAGTATATTGAAAAAGGTAAGGCAGAAGCAAAACTAGCACTAGAGTTACCATCACCAGCCCAAGGTTATTTTATCGGCCCTGTTATCTTCAGTGAAGTGCCACCCGATGGCATCATTGCCCAACAAGAAATCTTCGGCCCTGTGTTAGCTGTAATTAAGGTGAAGGATTTTGCCGAAGCATTACAAGTTGCTAACGGGACAAATTACGCCTTAACTGGTGGTTTGTATTCCCGTACACCTTCCCATATTCAGCAAGCCCAAGAAGAATTTGAAGTCGGCAACTTGTACATTAATAGGAATATTACAGGGGCGATCGTGGCTCGCCAACCCTTCGGCGGCTTCAAACTTTCTGGCGTAGGTTCCAAAGCAGGTGGCCCTGACTACCTGCTACAGTTCCTCGAACCACGCACAATTACAGAAAACATTCAGCGCCAAGGTTTTGCACCTATCGAAGGCGCAGATTAATCTCGTCAACACACTCCACGCCTCCGGTTACTGAGCGACTTACCCTGAGCGCAGTTGTTCGAGCCGAAGTATGCGCCTGGAGTGTGAGCTAATCATAACGACATAATATGAGCATAAAAATCAGGTGGGTAATGCTCACCTGACTTTTTTGTTAGGTTCAGACTCAGTACTTGAAGGTATGTGTAAAATTCATCACCTACTGTCGATTTTGTTCTCCATCTAGATGCAGAGGATGTTGGTGTAGGAAAACCCAACAATACCTAGCTCAATATTAGGTGAAAATAAAATTTTGAATTTTACAAAAATATTGTCTGATGGATGGACGACAGTTTTACTCTAGCTTGATTCGACTTCACATTCTGCATCATGCAGTGAAAGAACCAATTTTTGGACTCGGCATTATTGAGGAATTGGCACGTCATGGCTATAAACTCAGTGCCGGAACAGTCTACCCAATGCTGCACGATATGGAATGTAAGGGATATTTATATTCTGTTGAGGAGAAATCAGGACGGCAGCACCGACGACTTTACCGAGCTACCGATTTAGGAAAAATTACCTTAGAAGATGCCAAACAAAAGGTAAGGGAATTATTTGGCGAATTGTTTGAGGAGTAGTGATATCATCCTCACGAAAGGTTTTCTAAAAACTGCTTGAGATGAGCTTGCTCTGGGTTGATACCCTGTTCTTTGGCTTTTGCCAAAACCTCTTCACGGTTAAGTTTTTGTTGAGTTGCAAAAGCAATCAGTGCCAGGGCGCTGGCTCGTCCACCTGCACCACAATGAAAATATACCGGAGTCGGCAATTCTTCTAGTTCTGAGAGAATTTTTGTCGTCAAATTATTGTCGGCTTCTGTTGATTTGAGTGGAATGTTGATATATTCCAGACCTGCGGCTTGAGCTTGTTGCTGTTCGTCATCTAAAACACCAACTTCATCAGGCGATCGCAAATTCACTACAGACTTATATCCCTCATCAGCCAGATGTTTTAGCGTCTCTGGGGTTGGTTGTCCACCCGCGAAAAACTCATTACTCACTTTTTTGATATCACTCATACATACTCCAACAAATCGATTGATTTACAGTATTTAATATTAACTGGATAGTAACATGGATTATTTCTAACGTTATCGAAATCCGATATATTAATTTTGTCACCATATCAAATTTTTGGAACACTACAGTGACACAAGAAGCTGAGGATATTCAGGAAGAGCAAGAAGAAAATTCCGCTAAGGCTCTGACTCAAAGGCAACAGAGGCAGCGATTAACTGAACTAGCAATAGTGTTTTTGCGGCTGGGGACGATCGCCTTTGGTGGCCCGGCTGCCCACATCGCCATGATGGACAATGAAGTAGTTAATCGTCGCCAATGGATGAGTCGAGACAAACTGTTAGATTTACTAGGGATTACAAATTTGATTCCTGGCCCCAACTCGACGGAATTAGCCATTCACATTGGTTATGAACGCGCCGGATGGCGTGGATTACTGGTTGCAGGAAGTTGTTTTATTTTGCCTGCTATGCTCATTGTTTGGGCATTAGCCGCCATTTATGCTCGCTATCAAACTGTTCCCCAGGTAGAATGGTTGCTTTATGGAATTAAACCAGTAATTATTGCTATCGTGCTTCAGGCTGTGTGGAATCTAGGTAGAAAAGCAGCCAAAGACTTACCGACAATCATTGCAGGGATAGCAGCGATCGCCGCATACTTTATGGGCATTAATGAAATTACCGTGCTGATTTTGCTAGGTATTGCTGTGATGCTAATTAAGAATTGGCAAACTAGAGGGCGCACAACAGGCGCATTCCTGTTGCCCTTGTCAGGTATGCTGGCGCAGGTTGGTAGTACAACAGCCGCAGTGACATCAGTTAGTTGGATCAGCGTCTTTATCTTCTTTCTCAAAATTGGGTGCGTTCTCTATGGCAGTGGTTACGTGTTGCTGGCATTTCTGCAACGAGATTTAGTAGAGCGTAACCAGTGGCTGACATCACAGCAGCTTTTAGATGCTGTGGCGATCGGGCAGTTTACACCGGGGCCTGTTTTCACCACTGCAACATTTATTGGTTATTTATTAGCAGGAAATATCGGGGCGATTGTTGCTACAATTGGCATTTTTTTACCAGCTTTTGTGCTGGTGTGGGTGGTGAACCCTTGGGTTACTAACTTACGGCAATCGCCTTGGGCTAGTGGATTTCTAGATGGTGTGAACGCAGCTTCTTTAGGATTAATGGCCGGAGTCAGCTACACATTAGGACGAGCCGCACTGGTGGATTGGTTAACAATTATTTTGGCAATTTTGAGTGCGATCGCTGTGTTTCGATTCAAAATCAATTCTGCTTGGTTAGTGCTGGCAGGCGGAGTTGTCGGACTTACATCACGCATATTATTAGGCTAGAGGTGTATTGCAGTAGAGCATATTCTACTAACTATATTTATCTAGGTTTTGACTACTCTTATTCAGAAATTCAGGGCGAAATTTTCTGATTTTTAGTACATTGTCATTATCTCTTGACTTAAGGTGATCACTTGATTAACTATTTGAAATCGTAACGCGATCGCATTAACTTACAGGTACTTCTTTTAACTCCACTTCTCGCCGTCGTGGCACATCATAAGTCATAAAATCATAAGCCATATCTGTCTTAGGAAAAATCGCCCGCGCTTCTTGAAGCAAATCTTTCAACTCTATGGGGTTGCCAGGAGCGTAGCGAGGACTAAAATGAGTCATGATTAACCGATGGGAACCAGCAGCTAAAGCTGTTTGTGCTGCCATTGTGGTTGTTGAATGTAATCTTTGAAAAGCCATCTCTGCGTCTTGATGAGCAAAGGTCGCTTCGTGAATTAACACATCCGCATCTTTAGCTAGTTCTACAGCCCCTTCCGTATAAATTGTATCTGTGCAGTAAGCAATTTTGCGGCCAATTTCTGTGGGGCCACAAAGTTCAGCACCGTTAATTACTCTCCCATCATCCAAAGTAACAGTTTCACCCCGTTTGAGTTGACCGTAAATCCGTCCCGCAGGAATTTGCAGTGCTTTGGCTTTTTCGACATCAAAACGTCCGGCGCGGTCTTTTTCAGCAACTCGATAACCAAATGCGGTAATGCGATGATGCAACTGGCCACAGGTGACAGTAAATTCCTGATCTTCGTAAATTACTCCCGGACGGATAGCATGAACTTTAATCGGGTAGGAAAAGTGTGTATGAGAATATTTTGATGCCGAATGGATGTATTCATTTAATCCCGGCGGCCCGTAAATATCAATTCTGTCCACATTGCCAGCTAAACCACAACTAGCCAACAAACCCATCAAGCCAAAAATATGGTCGCCGTGCAGATGGGTAATAAAAATTCGGGAAAGTTGACTGATTTTTAGGTCACTCCGCAAAATTTGGTGCTGAGTACCTTCACCACAATCGAATAACCATAGCTCTGCCCTTTGGGGTAATCTTAGGGCGACACTAGAGACATTACGCGATCGCGTTGGTACACCGGAACTTGTCCCTAAAAATGTTATCTGCACAGCGTTTTTTGTTTCCCTATGACTGATTTTGGCTCTTTGTTCTATATCGTGACATAACAGAATTCAGAATACAGAACCCAGAAGTCAGAATTGTGAAAGAGTTTGAAAACCTATATTCTCAAAATTGAAAAATTTCTCTCTGACAAACTCCTAATTTATTCATACTTCTGAATTCTGACTCCTGAATTCTTATATAAAAATACCGCAGTTTTGCTGATAAACCACGGTTACAAACCTTTTGTTATGAATTGCCTAACTCAAGTTTATTTACTGTTGGCGGAAAGATTTTCTAACAAGCGATCGCGAATTCCCATTAGTCTGGCTTGATTATCAATTGCCGAGCGTGGTGCTGGTAAATCAGTATTCGGCCAACCAGGTAAATCATTGCATGGGCAAGCTTCTGCGGGCATTCCTACGTTTCTCATTGGAACCGGCATATTGCAACGGCTACAAGGCGATACTTCCCATGCAGATGTCAGCAATTCTGCAATGGTTTCGTGAGTCCCTTCTAGATAACAATCACCTGATTCTGGCGAGATAATTTTCTGCCAACACTCTTCAAATTCCTGGCTATAGTGATCGCCTCTATATACGGGTTGAGGCAACAAGCTTGCTACCCCATTGCCAATCACTACTTTCTTACCCAACTGAAACCAGTAGGCAAGATACTTTTTTACATCTTCTGTGTTTGCCATACCACGATTGTACATTCGGCATGAGGAGACTTGGTTTGTATATAGTATTAATTTTCTATTAAAAATTTAACCCTCCATCGGTAGACAAAATAATAATCAAGCTCTCTTAATTTTTCTTAATTTAATGCTTTACAATTCCTCATTTATCGCTTTTGGTATTGGTGTACCCAACACACTCAAATTCAATATATGACCACCAACTACTAGATAAACGGTGTCGCAAACAATACCTAATTGACGCACCAAAGAACCCAGGCGATCGCGGAATTGTCTGCCAATGGGATAAGCCGGAACCACACCCCAACCAACTTCTTCCGCCACAAACAGCAGATCGGCGGCAACTAGTTGTACTGTTTCTAAAAACTCGGCAATTGTATTTTGCCAACTCATTTCATCTTCATCTAAAAGATTTGTCACCCAAGTTCCCAAAGAATCAACTAACAAACAACTCTGGGGTTTAGCATCAGCCAAAGTAGCTGATAACTCTCTAGGTACGGCTAAAGTTACCCAGTTTTGCGGACGGCGTTGTTGATGTGCCGAAATGCGTTTTTGCCATTCAGGATCATCAGGATTTTCTGTAGCAGTGGCAACATAAACTACTTGTTTACCTGACTGCTGGGCTAAGTATTCCGCCCATTCACTTTTCCCTGACCGAGCAGCACCTGTAATTAAAATGACTTTACCCACAAATTTTTCCTAGAAAATACTTAAGCAAAAAGATGTAGAATTTTACTTCTACATCCTTTCATTTTCCAATCCTTTGATCACAACTATTTGGAAGAGGCTAAAGAGGTATAGAGCAATACAGTTAAGTACAGCCTCACACCCATTCTTAACAGACAACCTCTGCACTTAAGTTCTATACCTGTTAAGCAATCACTAGAATGTCATTGGATGTCAGAGTTGGTGCGGGAGTGAGACTAGCAATTTGCTGTTGTGCAGCCCCACCATTACCGTCAATATCAAAGAATAGTCCACCAGTAATACTGTTATAAATAAATCTCTGATCTGCGGTTGTTGCACCTGTACCGACAAAGAACTGAAGGCTCGAAAGCACACCCAAGGATAGACCACCACCAAAACCAGAAGCAGAAACTGCGATTGTATCAGGAACAGAAGCAAAATCAGTGATGATATCTACACCTTCCTCAGGTTTTAAGAAAGTGAACTGATCATTGCCAATACCGCCAGTTAAGACATCTGCACCACTACCACCGATGAGATTATCATCACCAGCACCACCTACTAATACATCATTGCCAGCACCACCATTGAGAGTGTTGTTAGCAGCATTACCAGTAATGGTGTCATTATTCGCAGTACCTGTGACATTCTCAAAGTTACTGACAGTGAAATTGAGGCTAGTAGTTACACCACCAATCACCACATTGTTCACAGTCAAGCTATTGCTACCCAAGTTTGTGGTAATGGAGGTGCTACCCGTTGCTGCTGAGGCATTAATAGTATCATTCAGCAAGTTAGACGCAACGATCGCTTCAATACCATTTAACTGGTCAGTCCCTCCACCAGATTTGCTGACTGTACCTGTGGGGCCAAGAACAATGGATTGCCCTAGTCCACTGTAGTTTACCGTGTCAGTGCCGGCATCACCATTGAGGGTATCATTGCCACTACTACCACGCAACACATCATTGCCAGCACCACCACTGAGAATGTTGTTAGCAGCATTACCAGTAATGGTGTCATTATTAGCAGTACCTGTGACATTCTCAAAGTTGTTGACAGTGAAGTTGAGGTTGGTCGTCACACCACCAATCAATACATTATTCACTGTCAAACTATTTGTACCCAAGTTGGCGGTAATACTGACGCTACCTGTTGCTGTTGAGGCATTAATTGTATCGCCGAGTAAGGTAGAGGCTGTGATGGTTTCAATTCCGTTTAATTGGTCAGTCCCTCCACCAGATTTGCTGACTGTACCTGTGGGGCCGAGAACGATAGTTTGTCCCAACGCACTGTAGTCTGCTGTGTCAGTGCCTGCATCACCGTTGAGGTTATCATTGCCACTGCTACCACGCAACACATCATTACCAGCACCAGCACTGAGAATATTATTGCTATTATTGCCAGTGATGATGTCGTTGCCAGCAGTACCTGTGACATTCTCAAAGTTACTGACAGTGAAGTTGAGGTTGGTCGTCACACCACCAATCACCACATTGTTTACAGTCAAACGATTGGTACTCAAATTTGCTGTAATACTTACACCACTGCTTGCTGTCGAAGCATTAATAGTATCATTCAGCAAGTTAGACGCAACGATCGCTTCAATGCCATTTAACTGGTCAATCCCTCCACCGGATTTGCTGACTGTACCTGTGGGGCCTAGAACAATGGATTGACCCAATCCACTGTAGTTTACCGTGTCAGTGCCGGCATCACCGTTGAGGGCATCATTGCCATTACTACCACGCAACACATCATTGCCAGCACCACCATTGAGAATGTTGTTAGCAGCATTACCAGTAATGGTGTCATTATTAGCAGTACCTGTGACATTCTCAAAGTTGTTGACAGTGAAGTTGAGGTTGGTCGTCACACCACCAATCAATACATTATTCACTGTCAAACTATTTGTACCCAAGTTGGCGGTAATACTGACGCTACCTGTTGCTGTTGAGGCATTAATTGTATCGCCGAGTAAGGTAGAGGCTGTGATGGTTTCAATTCCGTTTAATTGGTCAGTCCCAAATCCACCGCCTTTGGTGACTGTACCTGTGGGGCCGAGAGTGATGGTTTGTCCCAGCGCACTGTAGTCTGCTGTGTCAGTACCTGCCTCACCGTTGAGGTTATCATTGCCACTGCTACCGCGCAATACATCATTGCCAGCACCACCATTGAGAGTGTTGTTAGCATTGTCACCAGTAATGCTGTCGTTTTGGTTTGTACCTCTAACATTCTCAAAACCACTGACTGTAAAATTAAGGGTTCCCAAACCAGGAACATTATTTACAATCAGGGAATTGGTTAATAAATTAACAGTTATAGAAGTTGGTGCGGTAGCATCTGACGCATCAATCCAGTCGTTGAGTGATGAAGTCGCAAAAATTCTCTCAATTTGAACTAGTTGGTCTGTACCAAAGCCAACTCCTTTGGTAACAATCCCAGTGGATTTTAAGGTGATTGCTTGGCTTAAAGCACTGTAGTCAGCTGTATCAATGCCAGTTTCACCATTCAGCAAACTGCTACCACTGGCATCTAATACATAAAAGTAATCATTACCAGTACCACCAATCAGATTATCACTGCCTGCATCATTAAATAAAATGTCATCGCCGCTTTCGCCAAAGACAGTATCGTTACCGACTCCACCAAGGAGGATATCATTGCCTTTGCCGCCAAACAGAAAGTCATTCCCACCTTCTCCGAATAACAGATCATTACCACCCAGACCAAAAATATAATCACGGGTGGCTTTACCGATCAAAATATCATTACGCTCAGTACCAAGAATGATGTGAACTAGCTTACTTACTAAAGTGGCTGTCTCAGAATTAGCAGCCAAGAATACTTTAAAGGCGATCGGGTCATTTGCGACATCAGGTGCAAACTTGACTACAAACTCAGTTGCAGCATCAATAGTAGTTTCAATAATTTCAGCAGGTGGATTGGCTAATCGAGTTGCTTCTACAACATCTGTCTTACTGAATAAACGAGCGAAATCCGCAGCAGCTATCTTGCCTGAAACTAATTCTTGACTCAAGGTATTCAGGTCGAATACAAGCGAGTTTGTCAAGACCTGATCTTGATTTATTAATAATTGCACAGGTGTAGTCATGTATTTGGATTTCCCTTGGTGAAATATGTCTTGAAATTTGACCTAAGACAAAAGACCTTAACAAATATAAATAAATCATTAAATTGTTCGGCATGAACGTTTGCTTAAATACATTGAATATGAATTTTTTGTGAAGAGATGTGCTGTAATCGCAAATTGCCATCAAAAACAGCTTCAAAGCCCTATACCTGGGGATGATAATTTTAGGTGTGTTTGTTGCAAATATCTTTTAAAAGATAAAATTAGCACCAGATTAATTTGTGCCAAAATTGGCAAAAGCCAAAACTCCCAACAAACCTTTGTGAAAAATTAAACACCACAAAGGGCAGCAAACTCACAGGATATGCTTATGAAAACAGGGCTAAAACGGATTGAAGCGACTCTACACGATCTCGGACATCGAGACAACGCCACAGTCGAAGCAGGAGATTCGCTAAAGCAGCCAGTATCTTTTAGAATTAGTGTTTCTAGCAAAGCGGCTACCCCAGATGTAGATATATCTGATGAGCAAAGTGTGACATCAGAACTCGCAGAAAACCTAGAGAGCAATTCTGAAAATGACAGCAGTGTTGAACAGCATTTATTTGCGGAAAATCCGGCTGTAGATACATTTTCTGCTAAAGAAATAGGTAATAAAACTCCCAGCCTACCCAAGTTTAAAACTCCTAGCTTTAGTAACCATCGCCACGGAGCTAACCCAGCCTTAGCCATGAATTTGCTGCAAGAAATTCAAATTCATGTAGCGGGTTGGCAACAAGAACTGCAACAAATCCTGCAACAAATCCAAGAGCTATATTTAGAAGGGCCGATAGTAAATGGTTGGTTAGAGTCTAATCCCAAAGAACCAGAACAGCCAGGAACCGCTACACTACGCCACGCCGAAGTTGACCGCTTGATGAACTATGTCGAAGAAATCTGCACTACTGGGAATAAAGACGCTTATCAATTTTCGCGTACAGGATATCGGCTATGTGGCTTGGATGGATCTGGTAAAGTTTGGTCACGTCCCTGTCCACCAGATCAAGTACCGACGGTGAGTATGGCGATCGCACGGCATCAAAAACTCCGGCAATTATTAGCACGCAAACAATATCTCGAAACCCGCCTGAGTCAATTAGCCGAAACTCTCGTAGTTTTACACAGCCATATTCAACAAGCTTAAAGAATTCAAGACGATTTCCGAAGAAACGCGGTTGGTGGGTTGGAATTTTTTGTTATAGATTAGCACAGAGCAGGCGACCGTTGGATAGAAGGCTGTAGTCTAAAATCCAAGGGTGACAACTTAAAAAAGAATACAGAATGCAGAATTCAGAATTCAGAAGCAATGAGTAATAGGTATAATCCTGCACTGATTGTTCATCCACTGAATCTTTGATGAGTGTGTGGTGTTTCACTGTTAATACAGTAACCATCCACCGCACTGCCTCCTCCTGAGTCCTGAATTCTCTGTTGTTAAACTTAATCCTATGTCAGACATCCAAATCTCTGCCATTATCTGTACTCACAATCGAGATACCTATTTAGGTGCAGCAATTGATAGCCTGTTGGCGCAGGACTTTGCCGCCGATTTTGAGGTGATAGTGGTAGATAACAACTCCAGCGATCGCACTCGCGAAGTTGTCGAACAAAGAGCCTGCAATCCCCGTTTAAAGTATATCTTTGAACCCACCACCGGCTTATCGGTTGCTCGGAACACTGGTGCTAAAGTTGCGCGTGCCGAAATTCTGGCTTATTTAGATGATGATGCTGTCGCCAGCGATCGCTGGTTGCAGGTATTGTATTCTGCCTATCAAAGCAACCCCAAACTAGCGATCGCGGGTGGCAAAGTCACACTTTTATGGCCGCCGACAGTTCAAGCACCTAAATGGCTATCTTCTGGGTTAGCCGGCAATTTGGGAGCTTATGATCTAGGTGACAAAATAGTTTATATCGATCAACCAGGCTTAACCCCTAGAGGCTTAAATTATTCCATCCGACAGAGCTTTTTGGCAGAAATTGGCGGTTTTGACCCCCATCTTGGTAGAGTTGGCAAAAACTTGTTATCTAATGAAGAATTGCAAATGACAGAATTTGCACTTCAGCATGGTTGGCAAGTTGCCTATTTGCCAGAAGCTTTAGTTGCTCATAACGTTGCACCCGAACGGCTCAATCGCTCTTGGTTTCTGAATCGTGGCTGGTGGCAAGGTATCAGTGAATGCTACCGAGAACAACTTGCAGGCAAAACGGGGAGCAGTCAGTTATTACGCGGTAGTGAGCGTTTGATTCGGGGTTTATATAAATCATTACAGTATTTTTCTGACCCAGCAGAACGCTTCGACAAACTTGTGTATACATATTGTCAAATAGGTTATTTAAATGCTGCTATTCAGGGTCTGCTGTCTACATCCCATAAAAAATAACAAATAACAACATATATGTCCTCTAAAATTCCAGTCTCCGTCTTAATTCCCGCCAAAAACGAAGAAGCCAATTTGCCGGCTTGTTTGACCAGTCTCCAAAGAGCAGATGAAATCTTTATTGTCGATTCTCAAAGCACTGATAAAAGCTTGGAAATTGCTAATAGTTACGGTGCTAATGTTGTACAGTTCCATTTCAATGGACGCTGGCCGAAAAAGAAAAATTGGTCTTTAGATAACTTACCTTTCCGTAACGAATGGGTACTAATTGTGGATTGCGATGAACGCATTACTCCCGAATTATGGGATGAAATTGCTCAAGCAATTCAAAATGAAGAATATAGCGGTTACTATCTCAATCGCCGCGTATTTTTCTTAGGTCAATGGATTCGTCACGGTGGAAAATATCCCGATTGGAATTTGCGTTTGTTTAAACACAAAGCTGGTCGTTACGAAAACCTCAACACCGAAGATATTCCCAACACTGGTGATAACGAAGTTCACGAACATGTAATTTTGCAAGGTAAAGTGGGATATCTAAACAATGATATGCTCCATGAAGACTTTCGTGATTTGTTCCACTGGCTAGAAAGACACAATCGCTATTCTAATTGGGAAGCGAGAGTTTATTACAATCTGCTCACTGGTCAGGGTGACACAGGTACAATTGGCGCTAACTTATTTGGTGATGCCGTTCAACGTAAACGTTTCCTCAAGAAAGTCTGGGTACATTTGCCTTTTAAACCAATTTTACGGTTTATTTTGTTCTATATTATTCAGCGTGGTTTTTTAGATGGCAGAGCCGGATATATTTATGGCCGTCTACTAAGTCAATATGAATATCAAATTGGCGTGAAACTGTATGAATTACGCAATTGTGGCGGTAAATTAAATACAGCCAATACTGCTAAATCTGCTCCGCCATCTCTCCCCCAAAAAATTGAGCAAACGGCAGTTTAAGAAGTATGAATTCTGAAATAAAGAAATCTGTCTAGTTTGCTGGATAAGGTGTCTGAAAAGTATTAAATATTTTGTTTGATCCCCCCTAGCCCCCCTTAAAAAGGGGGGAATTTATATTAAAGTCCCCCTTAAAAATGGGGATTTAGGGGGATCTATCAGTCTCAAATACAATACCAAAAAGTTTTCAGACATCCTCTAAAAGTAATTGATCATCGGTGCTTTATTTAGATGCGAGAGACTGGGAAAATCATACTACCCAGTCTCTTTAATTTATTGACGAATAACAAATAACCAATAACAAATGACAAATAACCAATCCTTTGTAGATTTACGCAAGTATGACCAATCCTGGTTTGATCGTGGTCGTCCAGGCTGGTATGTTTTGTTGTGGTGGTTTGTACAGGCGATCGCCTTTCCCTTAACTCCACATCCTTTTAATAGTTTGCGTTGTTCTTTGCTGCGACTATTTGGGGCGCGGATTGGTCAAGGTGTATTAATTCGGCCCACAGCCCGCTTTACTTATCCTTGGAAAGTTACCATCGGTGACTATAGTTGGATTGGTGATGATGTAGTTTTATACAGCTTAGATAAAATTAATATCGGTGAACACTGTGTGATTTCCCAAAAGACCTACTTATGTACAGGTAGCCACGACATCCAAGACCCGGCTTTTGGGTTAAAAACAGCACCAATTACTATTAATAATGGGGTATGGATTACAGCCGATTGTTTTGTTGGCCCTGGGGTAGAAATTGGTGCCAATGCTGTAATTGGCGCTCGTAGTACAGTATTTGCTAATATTCCCCCTGGGCAAGTTTGTTGGGGTAGTCCTTGTAAACCACAGTATGCCCGGTTGAAAAATTCAGCCAATTCATCAGAAAGTTTGGATTGACAAAATTTAAACTCAAGTTCCTGATCTCCCTTGTCTTCCTTGTCCCCCTTGTCTCCTACTGCTCCCCCTAGCGATATTTTTAGTTGAAAGTCCCCTGACATAAAACTAAATTACCTCTTCACCGGTGAAAAACTTTTTAATCAAGGCTGCTAGTTGCTTGAGTTTGACAGGTTTGCTGAGGTAGTCGTTAGCGCCTGCGGCTATACAGCGATCGCGATCGCCACTCATAGCCAGGGCTGTCAGGGCAATAATGGGAGTATTGATGAATTCAGGATCTTGGCGAATTTGCCTCATTGCTTCTAAACCATCCATTCCTGGCATTTGAATATCCATCAAAATTAAGTCAGGATGGTGTGCTTTTGTCGAGTCAATGGCTTCTTGACCATTTTTCGCCAGTACAATGCGATACCCCTTGGCTTCGAGGTAGCTAGAAACTGTACTAATATTGGCTTCGTTATCTTCTACCAACAATATGAGGGGGGTAAGACTTGATGATTCATCAGTGGTGCAGCAACAAGCTTCTGGAGTATTAATTACTTGATAATTGGTTGTGAGTTCCGGTACTAGATCAGAAATAGGATCACAGGGCAGATCGATTGTAAAACAACTACCCATACCTAATTCACTTGTCAGTCCCACCCGGCCACCGTGAAGTTCGACAATTTGTTTGACTAATGCCAGCCCTAAACCTGTACCTGTATATTGACGATTTAAGGCACTGTCAATCTGTACAAAAGGCTGAAATAGTTTCTGGATATTTTCTGGTGAAATTCCAATGCCAGTATCTTGGATGGCGAAGTGCAAGAAGTGTTGCATCGTTGCATCGCTAGTTAACATTGGGCAAGAAATTTGCGTCACTTCCAAGGTGATGCGTCCACCATCTGGAGTAAATTTGACGGCATTGTTCAGCAGATTCAACAACACTTGACGAATCCGCCGTTCATCTACAAGTATTTCTGGGAGATTAATTGGCAATTTCAGTTCGACTTGAATTTGCTTGCGTAATGCTTGCTGTTTAATAAATGCCAGACTTGATTGGCACAGATGATTGACTGAAGTCAAGCGATAGTCAAGTTTGATCTGTCCAGCTTCAATTTTGGCTAAATCTAAAATATCGTTAATCAACTCTAGTAAATGGGAACCACTGCGCTCAATAGTTTGTAATGCTTTGAGTTGTTGCTCATTGATAATCCCAAATACTTCCTCTTGTAGCCCTTCAGTCATCCCCAAAATGGCATTGAGAGGAGTACGGAGTTCATGACTCATGTTGGCTAAAAATTCATCTTTGAGACGGGTAGCGCGAGCTAGTTCTTCGTTGGAAATTGCTAGTTTTTGGTTGCTTTCAGTGAGTTTTGCTTCTGCTTGCTGGCGTTCGGCAAGTTCTAGTTGTAATTGTTGAAATAAACTCGCTTGCTGAATTGCGATCGCTAACTGATTGGCAATTTGTTGTATGAGTTGTGCTTCCGAGTCTTTCCAAACGCGTTTTTCTTGGCAAGCATGAACCACTAAAACTCCCCAGAGTTTGTTATTGGCCCAAGGAGTTACCCAGCGATGATATTCGCTGTCTCGCACTTCTTGAAGAATTGGTGCGACGATTTTGGACTGAATTTGACCTGTCTGGGAGTATTCTACTAAGCAATTTGTCCAGATATCTTGCATAACATCGGGGACAATGCGCGGCTTGCCTTGCCAGTAATAATCTAGGATTTCTTGAGACCAAGTTTCATCTTCCCAGTGTTGGTCTTTGAGTCTCGGCAATCCCTCAGATATAGCTTCTTCGACAATTTGGCTCTTACCGTTAGCAAACAGCCGGAAGACGATCACACGATCGCAGTGTAATACCTCTTTCACTTGTTGAGTTACCGTTGCCAGGATTTCGTTAATATCTAAAGATTCCCGAATTTTTTGGACGATAATTTCCAGGGTTTCTTGTCGCCGCAGTTGCAACGCAATTTTAGCTTCGGCTTGTTGGCGGACTAACAATTCCGCCTGAATTTGTTCGTAGAGATTGGCTTGTTGAATGGCGATCGCTAACTGGTAGGACAATTCTTGGGTAAACTCAATCTCAGACTGTCGCCAAGAGCGAGTTGTGCCACATTGATGAATACACAACAAACCCCACAATTCATCACCACACAGTAAGGGCATCACCAAATTGCTCCGCACCTGAAACTCAGCCAAGATATCGCTGTGACAGGTACTCATTCCACCTTTATAAATATCATCAACCGCAAAAAATCGACCTTTAGCATAGAGATATGAATAATTTTTGCCAAAGCAGTGATCATGTATGGGAATGGCGACGACTGAACTAAAACGCTCACCTACTGATTCCGCCACAAATTCGCCATCGTTATAGCTGGAGTTGGGATAAAACTTGAAAATACACACCCGATCAGCCTGAATCACCTGGCGGATTTCCAGACAAGCAGTATTGAAAATCGTTTGCAAGTCTAAAGATTCACGAATCCTTTGGGAAATTTCTCGCAGTAATTTTTCCCGTTGTATTTGGAGATAAATTGTTTTCTCGGCTTGTTTACGAGCGGTAATATCTCGAAAGATACCTTGTGTGGCGATCGGCAGTCCATTTTGCAATTGACTATTAACATTCCCTTCAACAATAATTTCTCGCCCTTCTTTGGTGAGAAATCTGGTTTCGATCCCTAAACACAAAGTTCCCGCAAACAAGCTGTGCATTGCTGTCTGGAAATATGCCAATTCATCGGGATGAATAACTTGGAAAATCGATAATTGCTCTAAGTCGGTATCATCATATTCCAAGGTTTCTTTCCAAGCTCGATTCACAAATAAAATGCGACCATCAGGGGCAATGCTTTGAATTAAATCGGTGGCGTTATCAAAGAAATCTCGCAATTGTGCCTCTCGCGTTTGCAGTTCTTGGGTGCGCTGTGCAATTTTCTGCTCTAAGTCTTGGTTCAACCGATGTAGTGCATGATTGGCGGCTTTGCGTTGTAATTCTGCGGCTGCCCTGGCTGCAAATACTTGGAGAATTGGGATGGCTTCAGCATATTGATTTTCCTGGATGGGTTGTAAATCGAGAATGCAAAGAGTCCCAATTGCATTACCTTGATCATCTTTGAGGGCAATTCCTAGATAACTCTCGGCTTGTATATTTGCTAAGTCTAAATTGTCAGGGAAAAATGCCTGGACTTGGCTTTGGCAATAAAATTCACCGTTGTTGAGGGCATATTCGCAGGGAGTTAAAGCAGAATTGTAAGCAATGGTGGGTTGTAAGGCTCCTTTTGCCCAAAAGCCCAAGGTATGTAGTTGATTATCGAGTTTCTCGGTAACAAGCACATAGGAGACATTTAAAGCTTCGGCAATGTGGCTGACTAAGGCGGGAAAAAATTCCTCACCAGTGACGGCGGCTGTACCTTCAACCAATTTTTGTAAAGTCAATTCAATGCGTTGCCGATCGCGCAGTTCATCTTGGAGTTGTTGGTGGGTTGTGGCTTGCTGAAGTGCGATCGCTAAATGCACTGATAACATTTGCAAAAGTTCAACTTCTTCTGGTTGCCACTCACGGGTATGTTTTTCTGTCGCATTCAGCAACCCCCACAATTGATCACCGCACAAAAGTGGCACTAAAATTTTGGCTCTTGTTTGCAGGCGAATCAACATCTCGCGGTGACAGTCAGATATTTGGGTTGTGTAGATATCTGAGATAACACGAATTTTTCCCTGGCGATAACTATCGGTGTTAGTTAGCGGAAAGCAGGGGTCATGAATTTGTTCACCCACCAGTGATAGCGATGAGTTGGTAGACTCGGCAACCACTATCATTTGCCCATCAACATCAAATTGCCAAATATTGACGCGATCGCAACCCAATAAATGCTGTACCTTTTCGACTGTAGTATTTAAAATTGTTTGCAAACTCAAAGATGAGCGAATTTGAGCAGTGATCTCTGCAATTAATTTCTCCTGTCTAACCTTAGCTTGCAGGGCGCTAGTGCGTAAGTCAACTTGTTGTTCTAGTTCAACGGTGCGACTTTCTAAAATAGCCAGATGTTCTGCTTCTAACTGCACCACCCGTTTTTCTAGTATTGCTGCTAAATTGTAGAGTTCCAAGGGGTTGAGAGCTTGTAGCAGATTGCTTTGGGTAACAATTCCCAAGAGTTCACCTTGTTTGCCAATAACTGCCAATCTTCTAATTAAGCGTTGTTCCATGATTTGCTGCACCACCAACAAAGAATCATGGGGTTTTACCGTAAACATTGGTGAACTCATGACTATCTGCGCTAGGCAATGTTTTAAGTTCAAGCCCAAAGCTTGAAACTGCACAATGTCACGCTCGGTAATAATTCCCAGCGGAAATTGTAGCGGTTGAATTGGGCTACCACCAGTGTCTACAATCATTACCGAACTAATCTGATGTTGAGACATTAGTTGGGCGATCGCTAACATTGAACTATCAGGAGAGGCACAAATGACCTCTGTGATCATCACCTCCGACACCAACCGCAACCGCAATAAATCCACCGGACGACAAGCATGACTCAGACTTTCATGAGTTACTAACCCTATCACCTGCTCCTGCCCATTCAAAATCGGTATATGGCGGATATGGTACTGTTGGAGCAAATTCACTGCCGAAAGTAAATCTGTAAAATCAGATTCGTGTAGGGTGACGACTGGAGAAATCATCACTTCCCGAATTGCCAAATTTGCTAAAGAATGCTGTTCTGCACTCAACCGCACAACATCTCTTTCTGTGAAGATACCGATTAAGCTGCCATCTTCTACTATTAACACGCAACTAGAGCGTGCCTCTAGATATAACTTATCTAGTTGCCCATCCTGACTTTGAGTAGTATCACAAATATTTCGGATACCACTCATTTGGGTAATTACTTCTGTTACCAATGTCTCTGGTTTGACTATGAGCGGATGAGGCACGATCGCAGATTTCAGTTCTGATGCCGTGAAAGATGTTGTTTGGTTAAGCATTCATGTATTGAGCAAGGAATTGATGCTTTATTGTTCCCATTACTATCTAGTTTTATCTATGGCATTTTTCGGGATTTTCATTTCCGTCAAACACATTCTCTTCCTGTAACCTATAACCTATAACCTGTAACCTGTAACCTATAAAATGTAATGTAAAATTTTCCTAGTTGACGGGGAAATTGCGCCCATCTTGTTCGGTTATACGACTGTCTGTTGTACACAAATGACTATAACCTCTTAAGTAGTAGTCAAAATTTAGTCGCTCTTCAACCAAGGGGTGAAAACCTGTGTACGAATGGATCTTGCCAAGTCTGAGTGAAGTTTTAGCCGACAGTCAATCAACTATGGCTGAATGTTCACCAGCCAAGGCAGAGCGACAGTGGCGCACGAGTTTAGCAGCAACAGAACATTTATTAATTGAGAGTTTAGCAACAACTTCTCCGGCTTTATCAGCATTAGTATTAGCTGCACCAGCACCTTTATTTAGTCAACCTGTATTAACTCAAAACATCCAGACGGTTACTTTTACAGCCAAGCCGTTTAACCCTTTGGCTTTGATGCCGTTTCAAATGCCAACCACAACCACGGTAGCCGAAGAAAATTCTTTTCAAGAAGCTGTGCTGCCGATACTACCTGCTGATCCCCTAGTTGCCGAGCAGTTTTGTTTGGTATTTACCGAGAAATTCCGATTAGTCTTGGTTTTGGCAGAATGCAAAAATGGCAACAAAAGATTTTCCTTTTCCTTTGAACCCCAGATAGTTCAGCAAGCATGGCGAGCGATCGGAGCGCGGGTGATGCTGGCTAATCCTGACTTTTGCGCGGAACTTGATGGATTAGTGCAGCAATATGCACCAGTAGCGCCTGATTATCGTATTGCGATGCAGTTTAGTCAGTTGCTACTTCAAGAATTGCCAGAACCAGAAGTTGCTAAAGAGTCGGAAACTGCAACCAATATACCTCATCCCCAAGAGCCAATTTCCAATCCTCAACACCCAGTCCCAGATGTTGAATTGCTGCAAGCTTTTGCTCATGAGGTTCGCACTCCCTTAACTACCATTCGCACCATGACACGTCTGCTACTGAAGCGGCGTGACTTGCCTGCGGCTGTGGTGAACCGCTTAGAAATTATTGATCATGAGTGTACTGAGCAAATTGATCGGATGGAGTTGCTGTTCAAGGCGGCAGAATTAGAAACTTGTGCTGCTACAAAAGCGGCTAATACTCATCTTACGCCGATGTCTCTGCATCAAGTTCTGCAACAGAGTATTCCTCGTTGGCAACAAGCTGCATCTCGACGCAACCTCACCTTAGAAGTGGTGGTTCCCCAACAATTGCCCACAGTAGTCAGTAATCCAACAATGTTAGACCGGGTACTGACGGGATTGATGGAAAATTTTACCCGTAGCTTACCTGCTGGGAGCCATATTCAAGTGCAAGTTATTCCTGCCGGCGATCAACTCAAGCTGCAATTATCACCGCAACTCCAGTGCCAAGACTCAGAAGCGGCAGATACATTTGTTACACCACCGATTCGGAAAGCTCTGGGTCAATTGCTGATGTTTCAGCCAGAGACAGGGACAATTAGTTTAAATTTAAATGCCACTAAACACTTGTTCCAAGCGATTGGCGGTAAGTTGATTGTGCGTCAAAGACCGCAATATGGCGAAGTGTTGACGATTTTCTTACCTTTAGAAGTTAGCCATCAGCAAAAGTTAGAAATGAGAAAAAATTAGTGGATAAATAGGCAGGCGATCGCAATTATTGGTTTTTGAGTAAATCGCCTGCGTTCACGGCTGATAATAATGAGGGGACTGGAGATATTTGTCATCAAACGAGCGATCGCACTTTCTTTGGCAGCATCGCTACTATCACTTTCCTCACAATCTAATAGTAGTGCGCTGTTGGTGAGCATAGATTCTCGATCCCACAGTCGCAATAAATCATTGATTTCGTTGGTTCGCAGGTTAGTAATTGCACCTGCTGACATAATGTATAAATTAAGTTTAAGTAACTGACAAGCTACAGAGGCGATCGCTTTTTTACTACTTAAGTAGAGCGGTGCAAATAAACCGAACTATGTAACGAAAAGTAAATCGGCTTGAAAACCTCTTTCCTCCTGCCTTGCCATAACGACAATTTTTAACACCGACCTACTTATAGCAGCCTGCATAATTATGTTGTAAGTAACATAGAAAATTTAAGAAATAACAACTACTGGCCCGATATACTGTTCAAATGTTGGACTGTTCGAGTCTGTATCAACTGTGAATAAACTTTCTGCACCATCTACAATCAACCGGACTAGATAATTCCCTGGTAAACAATCATGAATTGCAAAGGTAATTGAGTTGGAACTATTACGGCGATTTTTGGTTTGCTCAGTAGAATAACCAGTAAGTTGGGTGAGGGAAAGTTCTGTTAAAACTAAGGTTACTTGTTGTGTTTTCTCAATATTCAAGTTAACAGTAATAGTTATATCAGCCGATCGCGGTTCATTGCCTCTACCATGTACATTAGATACAGTGATGTCTAAAATAGTCGGGCGTAACAAGAAAGGTACAACATTAGAACTCACCTTGCTTTGGGGATGAATTACTTGTAAACTCTGAACACCAGCCCTCAGAGATTCTACTGCGATAGTAGCTAGATTTAAGATAATTTGCTTGTCTGTCACCTCTTGGGGAGTGGTTGTGATATCACCGATGCGGACTTGGGTAATATCTGCGCTTAATTTGTTTCCTTGAATTAATAAGGTACTGTCAGCCAGAATTAAGGATGTAGCTGCATATTGAGTTTGCCAAATTTTTGCTAGTTCTTCTACTACTTTGATTTGGGCGATCGCAGGTTGATATGGTGTAACATGACGCTGAAGATTGCGAACAGGTAAGGGTTTTTTCGGAAGTTCGCCGCTATCGATTAAGACCACACTGGCTTTATAAGCTAATGATAGAGCGTAGGGTGTTTGAAAAAATACCGTCCAAATTTTCGAGATTTCTTCGATATTCAAATCAACGGGAGAAATGGCGATCGCTTCTACTTGTTCGGCTAAATTAGAATCAGCTAAAAACGTAAAAGTTGCATCGCTGACGGTTTCCTGAATCATTGCTTGGGTAAGAATCGATTTGCTGTTGAAGGTGCGAACGACACTACCAATTAGGCGCTGCGGTTCTAGTTCTACATCATTCCCGTAACAAGTCAGCAAGTAGTACAAATCTAAACCTGTTTGCTGTCGCTTAGTATATTTCTCATCAGAATAGCGTTGTCTTAAATCAGCACTCCGCCAAGCACTATTCAGCAGAATATCGTAAAGATAGATGTTTACTCCTGCTTCTGGTGTAGCATTATTCAGGCGGTCTGGTCTGACGGTTGTTACCCGCGCACCATCCACATCTACTTGAACACTGGCTTGCAATGTTCTTTGCAAAGTTGCGGTGACAGTGGCGATGGCTAAATGGTTACTCATTTGTTATTGGTCATTTGTTATTAGTCATTTGTCATTTGTTATTTGTTAAAAGCGAAAAAACTCTATAGTCATATTCACACTTCACACTTCACACTTCAGTTCTATGGACAAACCAAACCGAGTTTTAAGGCTTTGACAATGGCTTGGGTGCGGCTGGTGACGCTTAATTTTTCAAAGATTGCTGTTAAGTGTGCTTTGACTGTGGCGACTGTAATATATAAATGTCCTGCGATTTGTTCGTTAGAAGCACCTTGTACTAACCAATTTAAAACTTCTTGTTCTCTTTCGGTGAGATGAATACAATGATTGCCAAAGTTTAATGAATTGCCTGTGTAGTAGTGAAATAATCTAAAGAAGGCAGTGGCGACGGCTGGTGGTAAATAAACTTGATGATTAATTACAGTATTGATGGCTTCACACAATTGCGTTGCTAATTGGTCTTTAAATACATAACCACAAGCGCCGGCCTGCATAGCACGAAATATCCATTCATCTTGTTGATGAGCAGATAATATTAATACTTTGCCGTTATAAGATAATTCTCCTAGACGGTTTAGGGCGGTAATGCCGTCTTCTGGTGGTAATTCTAAATCTAGTAAGATTAAGGCTGGATGTTGTTCAACAGTTAATTTTAGTGCTTGTTCAACAGATGCAGCTTCTCCAATGACATTCAATCCTAGACTGCTACTACTTGTATAAAAGTTTAATAAGGTACGGATACCTTGACGAAAATGCGGTTCGTCATCAACAAGTAAAATCGAGATTACCTCTTTTTTAGAATTCATGGTAGTGTGCCTGGGATGTTAAAGAAATGTCTGAAATCTGAGTCAGCCAACCATCTGAAATTGTGAAAAACTGTCAATATTAAGTTTGTTTACTGTTGACTTTTACCTTTTTACTTTTGCCTTTTATAAGGTAATGTAAAGGAAAATTGAGCGCCACCTGTGGGGAGATTTTCTGCCCATAAGTTGCCTTGATGTGCCAAGATAATTTTTTGTGCGATCGCGAGTCCTAAACCTGTACCACCTACACGCCGAGAATAATAAGGCTTAAATATTTGCTTCAATTCCTCCGGTGCAATTCCCGAACCGCGATCGCAAATTTCTATTATTACTTCATGACTATAGGTGTACCAATTGCAAGTTATTGTCCCACCACATGGACTAAAATGAATCGCATTTCCTAATAAATTATCAAACACCTGTTTCATCTGCCAGTTATCTACGGTGACATATACAGGTTGCTGCGGATAGTTAATTGTTAAGTTTTTTTCTGCTAATAAGTGTTGTAAACTTTGAACACATTCCCCAATAATTGTTTGCAAATTATATTTTTTTAAATTTAGGTTTGCCCGTTGTCCACGGTAAAGCAAATCAGTTAATTTAGCACTTAGTTCATCTACTTTTTGCCGAATTAGGAGAGCTTGTTCTTGTAAACTCTCCTCTGGTAATGCCAAACGCAGATTTTCAGCATAGAGATTAATCAATGCTAAAGGATTTCGCAATTGATGTTCGGCTTGCCCGAGAATTTGAGATAAAGCTAAGATTTCTTGTTGTTGTTGCGATCGCTCTCGACAAATTGCTAAATAATTACTGAGTATTTGAGCATTACCCAGCAGTAATTGTTGCTGTTCCACAGACAGCAACTTGTGAGTACATATCAATATATATTCGCCAATAGCCAAACTCTGTCTACTAATTCGGCAAACATAACTATGATAAACATCTGATACTGTTAATTCCGTAACTTTCAAAACTGGTAAATCATCTCGCCACCAAGTTTCTGCTTGCAAATATGCCAAATCTGGAGATAATTTTCCAGATACAAAGGAATTTGTGGTCAAATCCTGTGGAATCTGCACAGAGCATAACTTTTCTGAGCTATACTCATCCACTATATGACGTTTTTCTTCTTCTAAATCGTGATAAACAATCCAGATAGCCGCAATCGGGAATAAGGTCTTTAATTGTTGAATAGTCAGCCGACAAATTTGATGAAAATTTAACTCTGGTAGTTTATTTTCTGAACTGTTTACCAACAAAGGTAGCGGCAATTGAGAGGTTAATTTTTGTGTAGCCACCCTCATCCTGTTTTACACTCCGAAACACTCTAAACCACTAAGAAGCATGAGAAATGCTACCCAATCTCAAATATTTTTGCTTGGAGAAATTATGCTTCTTACTGTATAAATACGGACGAGATTAGCTTACTCTACAGCTTGTAAATTTGGGAGATTTAAAACAATAATTTTACAATATCGACCAAAGTCTAATAAACGCTAGACATCTAGATCCCTAAGCTAGAAAGAGTTAGCCCAATAGTGGCAAATTAGCCAACAAAAAAGCCTAATTCCAAGGTTTATTTTGTGCTGTCAGCCCTCCACCTTCCGTAAGTTCGGTAGCAAAGTAGTTACTTTCTGCTTGCGGAACTCTGGTAAGAACGCTTCAACCTCCGTAGATTCATGCTGGCGGTAAAAATCTACCAGCCAGAGTAATTAAGGGAGCATTTCAGTCACCCTGCTGTTGTGTTTTATGATCCCAGCTGCTACCCAGACTTTAGCCAAAATTTTAGCTGGCGGGATTTCCCTGCTCAGTACAGAGCAAATTGATTTCAACCATCCTGGTGTGAAACAGAATATTAACCCTAGGCTGAATTTATATTGTTACAACATTCAAGAAAGTGTTGACAAACAACAGTCTAATTGTCAGCAACCCGCAGACAAAAGGAAATTACTCTTATTAACACCAAGGTGGTTTGATGTCTCATTTTTGGTAAGTGCTTGGGATTTCACAAGTTTGAGTGAACAGCGTATCTTATCCGAGGCATTAATACTACTTTTGCATCATCACTCATTACGAGAAGAAGTACTGGCTCCAGCACTGCGAGGTCATGGCGAATTAGCAATGACCGTTTCTGCTATTCATCCTTTGGATGCTGCGGCTTTGTGGAATGCTCTAGGAGTACCATTACGTCCAGCTTTGTATGTGACATTAACAATTCCCCTAAACCTGGATAGTAATTTTGTCACTCAGCCAAGTTTGATTGACTGTTCAAAATCAACAAAAAAAGTATGAAGTAAGAAGGCAGGAGGCAGGAGGCAGAAGGCAGAAGGCAGAAAGAAAACATGATTTTAATTTCGGACTTCACACTTCAGACTTCACACTTCAGACTTCACGCTTCAAAAAATAGGAAAACCAAGTGTTATGCCAAGATTAGATTATTTTGCACCTGGTGTCTACGTTGAAGAAGTAGACCGAGGTAGTCGCCCCATAGAAGGGGTAAGTACGAATATCGCCGGCTTTATCGGTTTTACCGAAGATGTCAGAGGCGATGCGGAATTGTTTAAACCGATGCTGGTGACATCGTGGAACGAATATTTAGAATACTTTGCTAAACAAGGTTCTGATGGTTACACCGATTTTGATGCTTATTTACCTTTTGCAGTAAATGGTTGGTTTCTCAATGGCGGTGGACGTTGTTGGGTAGCGAGTATTGGTACGAAACTTCCTGGTTCTCAGCCACCACCACCAGAAGAAACCGCCTTAAAAATTCGCACCACTGGGAACCGTCCTGCTTTAAGTTTTGCCCTCAAGCCAGCTGAAGATGATGATGATGGTGCAGAAGGTAGAATTAACGTTTCTGTAACTGAAAGTGAACCGCGTCCGCCAGAAAGCCCAGAAGCAGAACCACCCGCAAATAGTGGTGAATTTTTCAAAGTCATAATTAGCCGCAATGGTGAAATTCTGGAAGAATACGACCACTTATCTATGAACCCACAAATTGATGCGGCTGTGGGTAGTTATGCGGTGACAGCGTTGCAAGACTCGCAATTTGTCACAGTTGCAGACTTGGAAACACCAGGACAACCCCTGTCTCGTCGTCCTGCTAACGGTAATTACGAAGTCAGTCCGCCGCCAGTAGTTTCCACCCCTGACCGTTTCCCCAGAGATGTGCAAGGTGTCAGAGACGATCGCACCGGGATGCAAGGTATCTTTGAAATTGATGAAGTTACCATGATTGCTTTCCCTGACTTGATGCGGGCTTATCAAAACGGCATCTTGGATTTGGATCAAGTCCACGGCATCATGGAAGCGATGGTGAGTCTGTGTGAAAATACTGCCCCTAACCGGATGGTAGTATTAGACCCGCCCCCATGTAAAGGTGGTGGTGCGGCTGTGCCTCCCACCCAGGTGAAGCCCCAGCATATGGCTCAGTGGTTGAGTGCATTTAATAGGCGATCGCAATTTGCCGCCCTCTACTATCCTTGGATTAAAGTCCCCAACCCCCGCAACGGTGGCAGACCCATTTTAATTCCTCCCGCCGGTCACATGCTGGGCGTTTGGTGTCGCACTGATGAAACTCGCGGTGTCTACAAAGCACCCGCCAACGATACACCCAGAGGAGTCATTGGATTAGCCTACGAAACCAACCTGCGCGAACAAGAATTACTCAACCCCCTGGGTATTAACTGTATCCGTACTTTCCCCAACCGTGGTATCCGCATTTGGGGCGCTCGCACATTGGTAGAACCAGATAACGTCCAGTGGCGTTATATCAGCGTCCGTCGCTTGATGAGCTATATCGAGAAATCCGTAGAACTCGGTACTCAATGGGTAGTCTTTGAACCCAACGACCAAGATTTATGGGCGCGTGTGACTCGTACCGTCAGTAACTTCCTAGAAAGACTCTGGCGGGAAGGTGCTTTATTTGGCGCTTCGGCGGCGGAAGCCTTTTATGTCAAATGCGACTCCAGCATCAATACCCACGAAACCATGATGTTGGGGCGGTTGTATATCGAAGTTGGTGTTTGTCCTGTACGTCCGGCGGAATTTGTCATCTTCCGCTTTAGTCAATGGTCTCCTAACCAATAAAAGTAGGTGCAGAGGTGTAAGGGAAACCATACTCCCCTACACCCTCACACCCTTATACCCTCTATTGCAAACTAAGGAACTACAAAGATGCCTGAATTAAAACCAATTGCTGCTAGTAACTTTTACTTTGAAATTGATGGCATGACCGATATGGCTTTTAGCAAAATTGGCGGTGTCAAATTTGAAGCTAAAGTCAAAGGTCAAGATAAACCTTTAATGTCTACAAAAGGCGGTGTTACTGTCAGACAAATTAACTCTGCTGGATTTGAAGGACTATTTACAATTGACGTTTCTACCCTCATGAGTGGAGATAGTGATAGCACCAGCAAAAAAATGTATGAGTGGTTCAAAAAATGTATGCCCAAAACTGAAAAAGGCGAAGGCAAATGGGCAGACAGTAAAAAAACAGGCTCAATAGTTGCCTACGATACTGATGGTAATGAAGTAATGCGTTGGGAATTAAAAGAAGCTTGGCCTTCGCAATACAAAATCGGAGATTTAGATGTGAATGGCAACGATTATATTGAAGAAACTTACACCTTAACTTGTGAAAATATGAATCGCAAAAAATAGATTTTGCCTAATTTTTAGTTAATTAATTATTACCAATTTATCTGGAGGTTGATTTATGCCAGAGTATATCTCTAATGCCAAGTTTTACTGGGAAGCTGACGGACTGACGGAAATTTTGATTCAGAAAATCAGTGGTATGCAAATGAAAATGATAGTTGCAGGTGGAGATGCACCTATTGGTGTCACTAAGGATGGTAAAACTCAAACCCAAGCTACTATCGGTGGTGTAGAATGCTCAGAAATCACCATTGAGTGTGTAGCAACTGCTGATTCTAAACAACTGCTTGATTGGTATAACAAATGCCATGCTGAAGCTCTTTCAGGTGGTAAATCAGAAGGACGCAAGAGCCGGAAATTAGGTAAACTTTCTATCTACGATGGCGAGCAAGAAAAAATTCAATACGAATTTACAGATGTCTTTCCTACCAGCTACGGAACAGGCGATTTTACAGCAGGTAGTGGTGATTTATTAACCGAAACAGTCACCGTTGGTTTTACTTATTTTGAAAGGAAGAAGTAAGTAGAAGGCAGGAGGCACTCCGGCAAAGCCGGAGAAGTCAAAAGTAAAAAACCAAAAGTCAAAAGTATTCTTCATTTTTGCCTTTTGACTTTTGCCTTTTTACTTACCGCTACGCGGTTGAAGCAGGAGGCAGGTAAAAATAACGTTATTTTAAATTTATATCCGCGTCTTCTTCTTACCCTCATCTACTTCAATATCAAGTCTTTTAAAAACCTAAATTTTATGGCTGACTTTCCCGAAATTTTGACGAATAGCCGATTTTATCTGGAATTAAAGCTTACTGGTAGCCAAGAACCTGTAGATGGCTATTTTATGGAATGCCAAGGTTTTCAAACTACACAAAAAGTAATAGAAATTTCCGAAGTTACTCCCCAAACTTGGGGTAAAAGTGGTAATACAAGTGGTAGAATTATCACTACAAAAATCCCTGGTAATATATCTTATTCTAATATTGTGTTACGGCGTGGTTTAACTATTTCTATGACTATGTGGAATTGGTTAGCGGCTGTACAAGAAAGTAAATGGGGTGACGAAAGACGTGATGGTTCTTTGGTCATTTATAATCAAGCTGCGGAAGAAAAATTTAGATTAGAATTTAAAAATGCTTGGCCTGCTAATTATAAAATTAATGATGTGAGTGCCTCTGGTAGTGAACATGAAATTGAAGAAATAGAAGTAGTAGTAGAAGAATTAAAACGAGTAAAAGTAGCATAGAATGTTGCAAACTGAATTTGAATTTACTTTACCGAAAGGGTATCTTGATGCAGATGGTAATTTACACCGTAAAGGTGTGATGCGTTTATCCAGAGCGATGGATGAAATTATTCCTTTACGTGACCCCCGTGTAAAATCAAATCCAGCTTATGCAACAGTCATTATTTTATCTCGCGTCATTACTAAATTAGGTGCTTTAGATGAAGTGACACCTGCGGTTGTGGAAGATTTTTTTGCCTGTGATTTAAGCTATTTACAAAATTTTTATCGTCAAATTAATGAATTAGAAGAAGTGGGGAGTGGTGAGTAGGGAGTAGAAGAAAATCACAAATGACAAATAACAAGTGACTAATGACAAACATTTATACAGAATTTAACTTTACCCTTCCTAGAGGTTTATTAGATGCTGAGGGGAATTTACATCGCCAAGGTGTGATGCGGTTGGCGACAGCAAAGGATGAAATAATTGTCCACAAAAATCGGGCTGCTCAGGAAAATACAATTTATGCTGCAATTGTTATGCTCTCACAAGTAATTACTCGTTTGGGCGATTTAACAGAAGTTACTCCGAGTTTACTGGAAAATCTTTTTTCTAAAGATTTGGCATATTTGCGAGAGTTTTACAATCGAATTAATCAGCAAGGTGATGCAGAAATTCCTGTCCACTGTCCCCAATGTCAGACTAAGTTTCAAGTGGAGTTGGCTTTAGCGGGGGAATCATAGGCTACCCCTCAGATTTACTACACGAGGAGGTAGCCTGTATTGCGTTTCATTTCCATTGGAGTTTAGCAGATATTCTCACTTTAGAACATTCTGAGCGTCAACGCTGGGTGAATGAAATCGGTAAAATAGTGCAGCCAGAATAACTGAGAAAGTTTATATCATACAAGCAAATTTTTGGGTACATACTTTAGGAAGATGCCCCAATATTTAACTCAGTCTAAATTTATTTTGGTGTGTCAAATAACTGCTTTCTACAGAGGTTTAGCCTTGAGCTAAACCTTTTTTATAATTGATATTTTTTAAAAACTAACTGCTACAAAATATTAGGTTATTTCAGAATAAATATTACCATAAATATCCGAAGAAGCTAAATTTTTTCTATCCTGAGACAGATAGGTGAAATAAATTATGCTCAAAATTAATAGAGCAATTATCAATCATTGATAAACATCTCTCTTCCTTGTCTATTATGTCCTCCTTGTCTTCGTAGTTCACATATCATAGTTTCTAATTTTTGTACACAACTAGAAGGAAGATGAACTGCATCTACTAAAGAGATAAATTATCTAGGTATGGTAAACACCTGGTATATATGGGCTTGGTTAATGTCCAAGCCTTTTTCATATTTTTGAGACAAATAAATTTCTCTTCAAATTAGTAATTATTAAAATATTTACTGGATTTATATTATGTATTATGTCCGCATTTTATGTGTTATTTGAATATGGCTTATTTTAGCTATAATCTCATATCAATTTGTCTGTTGTTTAGGTACATCCTCAAGATAGATGAAGTGTCAAGAGGAAAGTAATAAATTAATTTAGTACGTTGTTAAGCACAGCAATTTTTAAGGTTTGGCTCTTGACCAAACCTTTTTTGTGACTTCATTTTTTGAATAAAATTTTATGGTTATTTATAAATAGTTTAAGCATAAAAAATAACTGTTGATTTGGGCAATATCAGTTATTTAATCATTTGTATACATCCTTTAGAGAGATGAACTAACGGATGACCTGAGATAAATTAAGCTTGGTGTAGTAAATGCTTGGTATACATAAAGGCTTGGTTCACCCAAGCCTTTTTTTGTACATTTTTTCAGCATCATATTATTACAAAATCTTATCGTATTGGTTTGGCGATCGCATATAAGTCAAAAGTGTAAAAACTCTCTACAGCTTGTTTGGGATGTCATCTACTCACCCCCAACCTGAATCTCTCTATCAGTTACACCGAAAAAATTTGCTTAAAAATATTGTGTCAGTAACTTTGTCTGGGTTTACCAAAAATTGTTGAAATACTTACATTTTGTCATATAGTACTACGTGTCAGGCTAAGAGCCTAGCAAGTAAACTGTTGAAGTTTCATTAAGAAAACCAATATTGGGACTTTCCGTGGGAATTATATGGACAATTGCACTAACAAAGACTAGAGGTGATTGCATCCAATGAATTTATGTAAATTCCCGGTAATCTTACTTAACTAAACATTACATTATGTCTGATTTGGGCAAAGCTGATTTTTTTTAAGTGTAACTACTGAGAAAAATCTAGTTAAATTTTGCTAATTTAGCAGTGTTCTTTAAGATTTGCTTATCTAAAAGTTGATGAAAAGCAAGGGGATAGTTTTCATGTTTACTGTTTATAAAGTTAACTCTCCTGACGCTGATCAAGTTCAACGGCAGTAATTAATTTAACTTTTCATTACTCATATAAATAAAGATGTAAATGCCAAAAGCCATAGCATCAAGTTACGATACCCCAAATTTAAACTTTAGTATTTGTAGTATTCTTGACACAAACACTGAGTTGTCTGGAGAAGAGTAACTAAACCACGTACGAATTTATATGACGCGTCTTGAATTTAGCTTAAGTAAATGCAAAATCTAACTCCTATGAGTAGTCATCGGTTAATCCAAAAACTACATCCATTATCTTTATTAGCACAGCTAACTAGTCGGCGTGCGACGGGTTGCTTACGTGTATTTACGGGTTCAACCTCATGGTCAATTCATCTTGAAGAAGGTAAACTTACTTATGCTTCTTCATCTGATAAGGTGTTTGAGAGGCTTGATAATCAGTTACGGCGCTTGAGTTTAAATATTCCCGCTCTCAACAGTGCGACTCGTGTACAAATGCGACTGATGTTTGAACCAGCCAACGAAAGTCTGTCAATTCCATATCCAGATTACCAAGCTATTTGTTGGTTAGTAGAACAGCGTTACATTAGTTCCATGCAAGCAGCTACTTTAGTAGACGAATTAGCTAAAGAGGTGCTGGAATCATTTTTAATTTTAAAAGAAGGAACCTACGAATTTTATCCTGATAGTTCATGGAATGAACTACCGAAATTCTGCCAGTTAGATTTGCGTTTACTAGTGGAATATTGTCAAAGACAATTACGACATCGTTACCATGTGCAGCAACCAACCAATGCTGCTAAAGGTTCACCAGTTTTACCAGCAATCAATTCACTATCGCATAACAAGACATTAACAAAAAATAACAATATTGACTCTGGTGAAAATAGCAATCAGAAACATATCAAGTCACGGGAAAGAAGTAGTTTATATACAGTAGCCTGCATTGATGATAGTCAAACTGTGTTAAATTCGATCAAATTATTTTTAGATGAAAATACCTTTTTGGTAGTGACAATTAATGATCCTGTTAAGGCATTAATGCAGATTCTCCGCAGTAAGCCTGACTTGATTTTGTTAGATGTCGAAATGCCCAACTTAGATGGATATGAACTTTGTTCATTATTACGTAGGCATTCAGCATTTAAAAATATACCTATCATTATGGTGACGGGAAGGACAGGATTTATTGATAGAGCGAAAGCTAAAATGGTCAGATCATCGGGATATTTGACTAAGCCTTTTACTCAATCAGAATTACTGAAAATTGTGTTTAAACATATTAAATAATACTGTCTTTCCGACAATAAGGAGAATGAGGAGTGAGTTTGACTTTGGTTGGCACAATTTTAATTGTTGAAGATTCGCCCAGCGAACTAGAATTGATGAGCCATTATCTCAAAGAAAGTGGCTATAACGTGATCAAAGCCAGTGGTGCAAAAGAAGCTTTAGAGCAAGCTATTGCACAAACACCAGATGTAATTGTAACTGATGTTGTTATGCCAGGAATGAGTGGTTTTGAGTTATGCCGTTCCCTGAAAAAAAATCCAGAAACCCAAAAGTTACCCATAGTTATTTGTAGCTCAAAAAATCTCGAAATTGATAGATTATGGGCTATGAAACAAGGTGCAGATGTGTATCTGACTAAACCATACACCAGAGAACAGTTATTAAGAGCTATTAAATCAGTGGTGCTTTAAATCAATGAATCATCCTAACGTCATCCTTGCGGAAAAACCTCTCCAAAATAATCTAGGAGATGGCTATTTAAAGTTTCAGCTAAATCAACAAACGGCGGCAATATTAGCAATGAATCACACTCAAGAAGCTGTGATTTTGCCTGTAGAAGCAATAACTCCAATGCCCAATATGCCAGGATGTATTTTAGGCTTAATGAATTGGCGCAGTCGGATAATTTGGGCAATTGATTTACCCCGAATGCTCAATTTAGAAGCGATAGATACAAGAAGGCAACAGTATAATGTCATTGTGATTAAGGTAGAATCACTGCTTTTAGGTTTAGTTGTACAAGAAATCAAAGGAACAACTAAAATTTTGGTTGATGAAATTCATTCTCCAATTGGGCAAGTAGCATCTAGTTTAGTTCCTTATTTGCGTGGATGTGTTGTGCAGCAAGAAGAAATTTTACTGGCATTAGATGCACAAGCAATTGTACAATCTTCTATTCTCCGCAGTGATTAAGTTATCTGGTAACGGATAGCTTTAAATATTTTTTGATGTACCTATGCAGGAGAAGTTCAGAATGTTTAATAAGACTGACACGGCTAAGAGTGGTGATAGAAAAAATCGTGCTTCGTTAATTGCATCTACCAAGATTTCTGCGAATAAAATACCCCTGAAGGCTAGTTCTCAGATAGCGAATTCTGATGGAGAAACACAGCCAAATTTAGGTGGACAGTTAAAAAGGCTGAGTTTAGAAACAAAAGCAACAATTTTAGCGATCGCCATCAGTACTATACCAGCCTTATTCATTGGTGCGATCGCCTACCATTTAACTAGTAAATCCTTAACCAAGCAAATTACCCAATCTCAAACGACAGAAGCTGTTGATTTAACTGAAAAAATTAACCGCTTTATGTCTGACAGGTATGGAGATATTCAAATACTGGCTAACTCGCCTTTATTTGCCAATGGCAACCTCACCAGCAAGACTAATAATCAAGAAAAGCAAGCATTACTTGATAAAATCCTCACCAATTATCAAAATTATAATAGTATTGCTGTCTTTGATACCGAAGGTAATGTCATTGTTCAATCTTCAGGCGAACCAATAGATAACCAAAAAGACAACAGTTATTTTCAGGCGACGCTGCTAAAAGATACGGCTGTCATTATGCAGCCAGAAAAATCTACTGATATTTATCTTGCTGCCCCAATTAAAAATAGCATCACAGGCAAAACTTTAGGCATAGTGAGAACCAGTCTGCCCACCAAAGCTTTAGCCGAAACCATCAAAAACTATACTGTTAATGGTTATCAATATGTTTTAGTAGATAATTCTGGCAAAGTTTTCTTAAGTTCACGCCCAGAATTATTAGGCAAAGAAGCAAAAGCTGAGTATCCTGGTTTAGCCAAAATTCTCGCCACCAATAATCTTGCTACACTCACAACCGTTCCCCGCAACCATCCTAAACGGCAATTAATTAGTTACGTCCCAGCACCCAAAATTGCAGGTTTATCTGATTTAAATTGGCAAGTATTACTCACCAATGATGCGGCAATTTTATATGGTACACAACAGCAATTGTTGTGGATTGTCACGATTGGTACAGCCTTGATTGGACTGATTGTAGCAGCGATCGCAGCTTGGTTGGCCAAACGTACCACACAGCCCATCATCAATGCCACAGCCGCCGTCGCTAAACTCGGACAAGGTGAACTCAACACCCGTCTCGCCTCCGAAAGAGAAGATGAGTTAGGCGTATTAAGTGCCAATATTGATCACATGGCTGCCAAATTGCAGGTGTTAGTCAACGAACAAACCGAAATTGACCACACCAAAACCCTAATTCAAGCCACATCCCCAGAAGAACGCCCCACACAAGAAGCCTTACAACTGCAACTCTTAGAACTACTCAACGATATAGAAGGTGCAGCTAGAGGTGACTTAACAGTCCGCGCTGATGTTACAGATGGCGAAATTGGGACTGTAGCCGACTTTTTCAACTCTATTGTCGAGAGTCTGCGAGATATCGTCACCCAAGTTAAACAAGCCGCCACCCAAGTCAACACCGCCATTGGTTCCAACGAAACAGCTATTCGCAAACTTGCAGACGAAGCATTGGTACAAGCCGAGGAAATTAACCGCGCCTTAGATGCTGTGGATAATATGACTCATTCTATGCAAGCGGTGGCTAATAGTGCCGAACAAGCCGCTACCGTGGCGAATAACGCCGCCCAAAATGCTTCTAAGAGTGAAGAAGCGATGTATTTAACAGTGCAGAATATTCTGTCTCTGCGGGAAACTGTCGGCGAAACCGCCCAGAAAGTCAAACGTTTAGGCGAGTCTTCCCAACAAATTTCTCGCGTCGTTTCTTTAATTAATCAAATTGCGATGCAAACCAACTTACTCGCCATCAACGCAGGTATCGAAGCCGCCCGTGCTGGTGAAGAAGGACAAGGTTTTGCTGTGGTAGCCGAAGAAGTAGGTGAGTTAGCCGCCCGTAGCGCCGCAGCCACCCAAGAAATTGAACAAATTGTCGAGAACATTCAACGGGAAACTAGCGCCGTTGTGCAGGCGATAGAAATTGGTACTACCCAAGTTGGTGAAGGTGCGCGGGTAGTGGAAGAAGCCAAACAAAATCTCGGTCAGATTTTTGATGTTTCTCGTCAAATTGATTCTTTAGTACAGTCTATTTCTTCTGCAACCGCATCTCAAGTGCAAACATCGCAAACGGTGAGCTTGTTAATGAAAGAAATCGCTGCCATTTCTCAGCGTACCAGAGATTCTTCTAGCTCTGTTTGCCAATCTCTCAAACAAACTGTTGAGATTTCTCATAAGTTGCAAGAGACTGTTGAGACTTTTAAAGTGAATTGATTTTGTCATTTGTCATTTGTTCTTTGTTTACGAATGACAAATGACAAGTGACTAATGACCAATAAATAATTATTAAAAACAATGTCACAAGATAAAGAATTAGAAATCCAGATGCAATTTCTGGAAGAAGCGACAGATTACCTCAATACCTTGGAGGGAGTCTTGCTGGAAATTGATACCAGCCATCGCATAGATTTAGAAAAAATTAATGGCGCACTCCGGGCTGCCCACTCCATTAAAGGTGGTGCAGCAATGATGGGATTTCGGGTGTTAAGTGATTTAGCACACCGTTTAGAAGATGCTTTTAAAGTTTTAAAAACCCACAAAACTTCTCTAGAAATTGACCAACAATTGCAAAGTTTATTGCTTTCGGCAATTGATTGGATGCGGCAAATTGTCGACTTACTCTCAACTCAAAGTGCTATAGAAGAAGAATGGTTAACAAGTTTTTGTTATCCAATTTTTGATGAACTACATCAACGTTTGGGTGATCCTACTCCCGAAGATGCGACAACAATGTTGTCCCCAGAAGATGGGCAGAATATTATTCCTTTATTATTTGAAACCGAAGTCGAAGGTTGTTTGCAACGTTTAGAATCTGTTTTGGCTGATAGTCAACAACCTTGTTTGCAAGAAGAAGTGGCTATTATGGCCGCTGAATTAGGCGGTTTAGGAGAAATGCTGCAATTGTCAGCCTTTAGCCAATTGTGTGATTCTATTAAACAAACTATCGAATCTGCGGCACCAGAACGCATCTCAGGCATTGCTCAAATTGCATTGCAAACATGGCGGCGATCGCAAGCTTTAGTTTTAACCAATCAACTCGACAGTCTACCTAGAGCCATTGAGTTGAGTGAAATACCAACTACTTCCACAACTTATAATCAAACCGCGCCACTGTCAACCGCAGATGCGATCGCTCAATTCTTGGCTACAGATAACGGCATTTACCCAGAAATAGAATTTGTCGAAACACCCATAATTCACCCAGAACCTGAAATAGTCACCAGTAATTTGATACCTTTAGAGGCAGAGATTTCTGCTGTCAATCTGCCGGAAATCAACAATCTTATTGCTGAACATAAAAATGAACCAATTACTCCTAATAAAGACCGCGAACATGCTGAAAATACAGTCCGAGTTCCTAGCAGACAACTAGAACAAATTAATGATTTATTTAGTGAACTAATTGTGCAGAGAAATGGTCTGCATTCGCAACTTGAAAAATTACGTAACCTCTCACGCAATCTCGGACAGCGAGTGCAGAATCTGGATCGGGAAAATCAAGAATTACGCATAGCATATAACCGCGTGCTATCAGCTAGTATCCGGCAAAATAACGGTTCAGAAACAGATACTCAGCAACGCCAGTCCGCTCAAGTCGGGGAACCCGCCCACGCGGCTGGCTCCTCAGCAATCAGCGAGAAGTTGCGTGCGGGGGTTCCCCCCGTTGAGCAAACTTCGGTGACTCAGCAATTATCCACTACTCATAACTCTCTCCAAGAAATTCATTTGCGATCGCAAGATATCGCCGAAACAATTGTTCAAGTGCAAGAAGTCTCCACCGACATTCAATTAAGTGTCGATGATGCTGACCAAATTGCTCGCAAATTAAACAAAACATCCAAGCAATTACAAACCAAACTCAATCAAGTGCGGATGCGGCCAATCTCCGAGTTAGTTGAGCGGTTTCCCAGAGCCATCCGCGACTTAAATGTCGAGTATGGCAAGAATGTCCAGCTAAAAATTGAAGGTGGCAATACTTTAATTGAACGCAGCATTTTAGAAGCATTAAATGACCCCTTAATGCACTTATTAAGAAATGCTTTTGATCATGGCATTGAAGAACCAGCCACCCGCCGCAACTTAGGTAAACCAGAACAAGGATTAATCGAAATTCACGCCATTCATCGCAGCAATCGGACTATTATTAGTATGCGCGATGATGGACGCGGAATCTCTTTAGAAAAAATCCGTTCCCGTGCCTTAACAATGGGGTTAGATAGTTCACTATTAGAAAGTGCTAGTGATGATGAACTACTATCGCTAATCTTTGAACCAGGGTTTAGTACCTCCGAAAAAGTCACCGCCTTATCTGGCCGTGGTGTAGGGATGGATGTGGTACGCAACAACCTGAAACTAGTGCGTGGCGATATTACAGTTGATACTGAACCCGGCGTTGGTACGACTTTCACCTTATCAGTACCGTTTACCTTATCTGTAGCAAGAGTGCTGTTAGTCGAAACGGGTAAAATATTGCTGGCATTTCCCACCGATGTGGTATCCGAAATATTTTTACTCCAAAGCGATCGCATCATCTCAATGGGAGGTAGCGAAGTCCTCAACTGGCAAGGTACAATGCTGCCATTGATTCGCCTAGGACAATATCTGCAATTTAATTGTCCCCGCTACGACAGTCCTGAACTGGAAACTCCCGCCGCTATTAACGCCAGCAGTGTCTTAATCGTTAAAGGTAACAATCAAACCGTCGCCATTCAAGTAGACCGTTGTTGGGGTGAACAAGAAGTTGCTATCCGTCAAGTTGAAGGAAATATACCTTTACCAGAAGGCTTTAGTAACTGCACAATTCTTGGTGATGGCCGAGTCGTGGCATTAGTCAGTGCGAATGAATTACTCTATTGGATTGCTACCAATCAAAATACCCCGAAAAACAATCAATTACCCGCTGTCAGATTAAAAACACCATTCCTGTTCGTTGACAGTGAAAAACTCGCAGCCTTACCAGCCAAACCCAAAGGCAAGATTTTAATCATTGATGACTCCATTAATGTCCGCCGTTTCTTAGCACTGACTCTAGAAAAAGGTGGCTATCAAGTAGAACAAGCAAAAGATGGTCAAGACGCTTTAGAAAAACTCGAAACAGGTTTGCAAATTGCCGCCGTCATTTGTGATATTGAAATGCCACGCCTTGACGGGTATGGATTTTTAGGCAAAGTCAAAAACAATGGTGATTTTAAAAATATCCCCGTTGCTATGCTGACTTCCCGCAGTAGCGATAAACATAAACAACTAGCAATGCAGCTAGGTGCTAGAGCCTATTTTTCTAAACCTTACAACGAACAAGAACTACTCCGTACCCTAGAACAACTCATTGGTAATGTAGCAGAAAGCGCAGCTTCTAATTAAATCTAAAAAATATTTTTAGGGTTCTATCCCACTAGATACCCGGCTTCTCAACGAAGTCGGGTATTTGTCTGAAATCGTCTCTAACTGAGACAAATTGCATAATAGACGCTAAATACTCTGTTAGATAGACAGTAAATCTTGAGTGAAGTACACCATTTTACTCTCAAATTCTAGAGATAGTTAGCACCGTCTAACAATTCCAAATACCTGTATCTGTGCTTACTTTGTCTTTACACAATATGTGCTAAAGTTTCTCAACTACTGGTTTTTATTAAATTCGCAAAATTTAAAGAATTATGGCAGAGCAATCAGACTTTCTCTCCAATCTCTCTGATTTTCTTTATCCTCGCAGTTGTTATTACGGTCAATTCAAACCAGAATACCTACTCTTTAACGCGAGTCTACAAGAATTTGCTCAAAGAGTTAGCTACATTAGTAACTTGCAAACTAACGGTAAACTTTCACCAGAAGAAGCTTACCAGCAAATTAAGACTTTGTGGAAACAATTAAAAAGTGCAAAAAAACAACTAGAAATTACCAAAGAGGCATTTAGTAGCAATAATCCTCAACAATAATACATCACTTTTAATAAAAGCTTTTTGTTCCTCTGGGTTGAAACCCATAGCACTCGGCTTTACTCCAACGGTAAAACATCATGGAAATGGTTGTAGTCGATGTAACGATGTCCCTCAGATGTGTGATGCAGGATATCGACAAATCGATGATTCCATAAAATCTCATTAGTCCCATAGCTATGACGTGCATGAACAACTTGTGCCACTGTTTCATCAATGCCTGTTAAAGAGATCATCAATACACTATTGGCTTGACTTAAAGATTCGGGTGTCACACCATATAAAGGACTAGATTCATCAATGACGTGCATAACTGACCAACTTAAGGCAAAGCCAGGGGTTTGCTGTCGTACAAGTTTGAGGTCATAAATGCGTCGCATAAACTCACCTTCGGCGGTAATTTCATCACGCATTAGATAAACCCGCATCTGCGCTTCCAAAATTAAATTACGTCGCTGGTTGGCGCTGCGAAACATGAGAGTAGGGGCTTGTTCATAGGGAACAATGACAGCCACACGGCTAAAAATGACACGGGCTGTTGGCCGAGAAAACCGCGCAAAGGCCAACCCCGTCATCATGGCAATTCCCATCACACCTGCGATCGCCTCAATTGTCACAATAATATTGGCATAATTTGTCTTGGGATACATTGCCCCGTAACCAATAGATGCCAGAGTTTGCACACTAAAGAAAAAAACATCTAAAAAAGACCCAGGACGGGCATTAGCAATGCAATCTCCGCCTAATAAATACGCCAAAGCAAATAGGGTATTAATAGCTACATAAAAAACAAAAATTACTAGTACAAATCCAGACCAGGGAATTGTCAAGAGTAAATGGTAGGGATCGCGCCAATAGGAGTGCCAAACACCTAAACCCATAATCTCAACATTCCCATTGCGATACTTGAGGTGGACAATGGGTTGTGAACGCTGTCGTTGCTGGCGTGCAGGTTTTTTAAATTGAAATTTCATTGGTGTAGATATAGCGGTTCTTATCCTAGTGAGCTATAAGCAATAATAATTAACCGCAGATAAACGCAGATGACAACAGATGAATTTGTACATCTATAGCGGTAGTCAGATATGTTAGGGCAATTTGAAAACTTGAACGCCAGGCATAGTAAGACTTTCCCTCCTGTCTCCTGCTATATAGACTAGGAAATGCTATAAAAACAATCTGATTTATGCAAGAGGTTTATCAAATCCCATTAAAAAGGGTGTTAAAAATTTTAACCGAAATGTATTTCTTACACCCCATTCTCAACTACCGATTCCTCACTCCCCAAATCTAAAACAGTAATATCCAACTCTTGGTTATGAGTTTCTACAACGGGTTTTCGGATTCTGTAAGGAATTTCTTCGATCGCCAAGTTTTCGTTGTCGAGGTCATCGTAAATTAGCTGCAAATGTTTTTCATTCAGATGATGAATGATTTTACCACTGTATTTACTGGCATCGGCACCTAAACCTTGGATACGAATTAAACCATTAAATACAGTTGCCCTGGCTAAATAAATTACTGGGTCATCACGGAAGGGGAGATTGACGGTAGTTGTAGCGGTGAGATGCGCCATCCCTCTTTCATCCATTTCTTTGCCTAAAGCTATGGCCGTTTTTTCCAGTCCGCGAATAGCGACGATCGCAGCTGCCACAGCCATTGTAATATCTGTACCATCGTCAGCTAAAATCTTCTGGAATGAGAGAAACTCGTAATTTTCCTCGCCGATGTCACGGCGTAGGCGTTGATGGACGATGTTGCGGGGATTGAAATGTGTCAGTGCGCCGACAATCGCCCCACAAGCCGCACGAGGTTCGCGCCACAAAGATTCTTGGGTTTTGCCGTAGATGAGTTGTTCGCCTAAATCTAAACGTCCGACATGGGTTTTTAAATCAAGGGCAGCCAGAATAAAAGATTGGGGATTACCTGCATAAATTTGGCTACGCCAAGTTTCATCTAATTGATGGGCGATGGTAACGTGGGCTAAGGTTGCGCCATCATCAGTACCGCCACCAGTGGGGAAAAACGTCTCTGTTTTTAACTCACCAATTTCTGATAAAGTGGCAAAGCGGGAAGCAACCACATCACGATAAGTTCTGGTTGACTCGCCTTGGTGAATGCGATCGCCACAGTTAGTATATGCCAATGTGGTGACAACACTGGGTAAACTCAAATCGGCCGCACAAGCTTTTAAATCCGAAATACTCGCCCCAGCAAATTGTAATTCATCTCGGAGTATTTGCAGACCATTCACCAGAGTATAGCGATCGCTGACAATTTCATTTAAGTAAATACTTTTTGCACTATCCTCTTGTCCAAATCTGGCAGATAGTTTCCAAAACTTGTCAATTCTGGCACTCGCTAAAGATGGATCAAATGCTGAAAACATAAGTATTTGGCGGTAATAACGGGGTAAAGAAGAAGTCAGGAGTCAGAGGTGTAATTTCAACCTGCCACTGTATAGAATTTATGATGAATTTCGGCCTTTAGTTTATATGTAAACAATTTGTGCTGAATTTTGATCCCAAATTTCTAGAGATTTTGTATACACCGTCTCTACAATTACTCCGGTTGGTGAATCTCGACACTTCGACAAGCTCAGTGCATCGCTTCGCTCGATTACCGCGCAGTCGAACCGGTTGGTGAGCGTAGTCGAACCACTGCATTCTCTCTTCAAAGATAAAAAAGAAAGCAAAAGATAAAAGGTAAAATAACTTACCCTTTATCTTTTGCTATATAGCTAACCTTTGTCGTCGGGAGAAACTCTTAACCCACATCATCGTGAGCAAAACGGTTGAAGAGGAAGTCTAAGGCATAGTTACGCAGCTTGTAATATTGTGGATCTTCCATGATGCGGGCGCGATCGCGGGGCCGAGAAAAAGGAATTTCCATGACTTCACCAATTTTTGCGTGAGGGCCATTGGTCATCATCACTAATTTGTCTGCTAAAAATAACGCCTCATCAATATCATGGGTAATCATTAACACTGTGCAACGGTTATCATTCCAAATTTTCAGCAGTTCTTCTTGTAATTCTTCTTTAGTAATCGCATCTAACGCCCCGAAAGGTTCATCTAAAATCAGCACCTTGGGACGAATTGCCAAAGCCCGCGCAATGGAAACGCGCTGTCTCATCCCGCCAGACATTTGCATTGGCTTTTTCTCCATTGCGTCAGCCAGCCCCACCATAGCCAAATGATCACGGACAATTGCTCTTTTTTCCGCTTCCATTTTGTTGGGGTAAACTGCATTCACCGCTAAGTAGATATTTTCAAACGCAGTCCGCCAAGGTAACAGGGCGTAGTTTTGAAACACAACCATCCGGTCTGGGCCTGGTTTGGTGATGGGTTGACCTTCCAGTAAAACTTGCCCAGTTGTGGGAAAGTTAAAACCAGACACCATGTTGAGCAGTGTAGACTTGCCACAACCAGAGTGACCAATCACACAAATAAATTCACCTTGGTTTACCTGGAGATTCACCCCATCTAGTACAGTAAAGGGGCCTTTCTTCGTGGGGTAAACTTTGCTGACATCTCTAATTTCGAGGAAAGCTCTGCTGTTATCTGTCAATGTTGGTAAGGGTTTTCTAGAAGTACTGGTGACGGTGGACAAATTGCGGTTTTGCATGGCGGGGAATGAGGGGTGAAGGGTGAAGTAGGTTGGGGGGAATGTAGCGTGACGTTTTAATTTTTGTTTGATCCCCCCAACCCCCCTTAAAAAGGGGGGCTAATCATCTTTTTTGATTACCCCCTTTTTAAAGGGGTCGCCGTAGGCGGGGGGATCTTCAACGATGAAGTTCAGAACTTGGTGAATGAACCTTTTATCTTCAACGATGAGGTTTTGAGGTTCATTGTTTAACCTTTGAGGTTCGACGATGAGGTTCTGAGCTTGGTGAATGAACCTTTTATCTTCAACGATGAAGTTCCAAGGCTCATCATTCAACCTTTTATCCTCAACGATGAAGATCCAAGGTTCATCGTTTAATTTTTGAGGCTCATTGTTGAACCTTTTATGTTCAACGATGAGGTTCTGAGGTTCATCGTTCAAGCTCAGAGGCTCAACTGTCAGTTACGCAACTCTTCTAGTGGGTGAATCAAGAATAACTTCAGCAATGGAAAAGTCGCGTTTAATGTGCAAGCTGTTGAGGTAGGCAATAGGATCATCAGCGTTAAAGGGAGTACCATCAAATAATTGAATGGGTTGGCGAGTGTAGCTGATATCTAAACCTAATTCCCTGGCGGCAGTACTGAAAACGCGCACCCGACAAATTCGTTCCACAACTTCTACCCAATTTCTGGGGAAGGGAGTATCACCCCAACGCGCCAACTGAGTCATAATCCAAATTTGTTCTGTGCGGCTGGGGCGGTTAATAGCCGACTCAGAGTAAAACTGGTGGTGGGCGTAGTCCCGTAAGGGATGGTCTAAGTCACAAGTCAGGTTATTCGGGTCTTCTAGCTGGATGTAGTCTAAATCAGTGCTGACGTAATCTCTTCCCGCCACAATTCTTCTAACTTCTTCGGTGTTTTGGGGATCTGCACAGTATTGGCAAGCTTCTAACAACGCTTTGGTTAAAGCAATATGGGTGTTAGGATACATTTCTGCCCAATCTTCCCGCACACCGAGAACTTTACCGGGGTGTCCTAACCAAACTTCTAAGTCTGTGGCGATGGTAAAGCCGACATTTTCCACGGCGGCGCGGTAATTCCAAGGTTCACCCACACAGTAACCGTCAATACTCTTGTTTTGCAAGTCAGCGACCATCTGGGCGGGTGGAATAATGTGCATATCCACATCCGTATCTGGGTCAATACCACCAGCCGCCAACCAATAACGTAGCAACATATTGTGCATGGAGGCGGGATGGACTACGCCCATTGTGTGGCGTTGTTCGCGGGTGCGGAGTAAGTAATTTTTGAAGTCTGATAAGGTGCGGACACCTTCATCATAAAAGCGTTTGGCTAAGGTAATGGCGTTACCATTGCGGGTCATAGTGAGGGCGGTAACAACGGGCAGGGGTTGGTTTTTATACCCGCCCAAGGTTAACCACATGGGCATCCCGGAAGGCATTTGGGCTGCATCTATATAACCACCAGTGATACCATCTACAATACCCCGCCAGCTAGTTTCCCGGACTAAGTTAACTTCATCTAAACCATGCTTGGCAAAGAAACCTTTTTCTTTGGCGACAGCGAGGGGGGCGCAGGCGGTGAGGGGTAGGAAGCCAATTTCTAAGTTAACTTTTTCTAAACCGTGGCGAGAAATGGCGGCTGTTTTCCGCGCCCGAATTTTCTTAATGCGTTTTTGCTGGTTGAGGAAGTAAATCATCTCACTCCGCAAGCTGTAGTAGCTTGGGTGTTCGACAACTTCCATCCGTTTACGGGGACGGGGGATATCTACTTCTAAGATGTCGCCAATTTTCGATTCGGGGCCGTTGGTCAACATGACAATTCTGTCAGACAACAGCACAGCTTCATCTACGTCGTGAGTCACCATTACCGCAGTGACTTCATTTTCTTCGCAGATTTGCATTAACTGTTCTTGTAAGTTACCCCGTGTTAGAGCATCTAACGCTCCAAAGGGTTCATCTAACAGTAATAGTTTAGGACGGATTGCCAAGGCGCGTGCGATCGCTACCCGTTGTTTCTGTCCCCCCGATAACATTCCTGGCTGTTTGTCGGCGTGGGGACGCAAACCTACCATATCTATATGTTTTTCAACAATTGCCTTGCGTTCTGCCGCAGGTAAACCATTCATTACCGAGTCTACCGCCAAGGCAATATTTTCTCTCACTGTCCGCCAAGGTAACAGCGAATAATTTTGGAATACCACCATCCGGTCTGGCCCTGGCTTGGTGATTTTTTGTCCTTGCAGCGTCACCACACCATCAGTCGGCAAATCCAAACCCGCAATCATATTTAATAATGTGGATTTACCGCAACCAGAGTGACCAATTAAAGAAACAAACTCACCTTTTTTAATTTGTAGGTCAATACCTTTTAAAGCAATATATTGACCGCCGCCACTTAAATTAAATACCTTATCAATTTGATCAACAGCAACAAATACTGACATGGCTTTAAAGTCTGAAGTATAAAGTCTGAAGTGTGAAATAGAGAGTCGGGAGTGGGGAGTAGGGAGTGGAAGAGATAGGAGGAATATAAATTATTCTTTCCTCCTGCCTCCTGCCTTCTGCCTCCTGCCTTCTTACTTTTGTTCTGCTGGTAAAATCAGGTTCTGTAACCAAGCCATGAATTTGTCGAGTAATAAACCAACGACACCGATATAAACCAGAGCCAAAATTACTTCACTCACGTCGTTATTTTGGTAAGCATCCCAGATAAAGAAGCCAATGCCAACGATACCAGACATAACGATTTCTGCCGCGATAATCGCTAACCAAGCCAAACCAATCGCAATTCTTAAGCCAGTGAAGATGTAAGGTAAAGCAGCCGGAATCAAAATGTTAAAGAAGTATTCTTTACGGCTGAGTTGCAGAACTTTAGCAACGTTGTTGTAATCTTGGGGAATTTGAGTTACACCAACCGCAGTGTTAATTAAGATTGGCCAAATTGCGGTGATGAAAATTACGAATAATGCTGCTGGTTCGTTTTGGCGCAATGCTGCTAAGGAAATGGGAACCCAAGCCAAAGGAGGTACAGTTCTTAATAGTTGAAACAGTGGGTCTAAAGCTTTGGACATGGTTTGATTCACACCAATTAAAATGCCCAAACCAATACCAACCACCGCCGCTAATGTGTAACTAATAGCCACCCGTTGCAAACTAGCTAAAATTTGCCAGAACAGACCTTTATCAATACCGCCTCTGTCATAGAAAGGCCAAAAAATGAGTACCCAGGTATCTTGCACGACTTGAATTGGCCCTGGCAATGTGGCACCAGGAAGCCAAGCAAATAATTGCCACAGTCCGAGGAAGATTAAAATTGCGATCGCAGGTGGTACGATATTCGGCAATTGTTTTTGCAGTTGCGAGATAAAACTATTATCTAACCTGGGGCTACTTGGTCTTTTCTGTGCAATTGTCATGATTTTTCTCTCAATTAACTAATGACTAATGACTAATGACTAAACACTCACTTTTTTAACCTTGAGGCTCTTGAGATATGCTTCGGGATTTTCAGGGTCAAATTTCACGCCATCAAAAAATTCTTCTACGCCGCGAGATGTGCTTGAGGGAATATCAGCCGCCGCGATACCTGCTTCTTTTGCTGCTTCTTTCCAAATATCTTCGCGGTTAACTTTATTAATCAGTTCTTTGGCCTTCGCTGCATTATTGGCGAGGTAATCTTTGGGTAAGAATCCCCAACGCACGTTTTCAGTGATGAACCACAAATCATGACTCTTGTAGGGATAAGACACGCTACCTTTGCCATCTTTCCAGTAATAAGCAGCCATTGATTTATCGTCAATTTTCCGACCATCACCCATGTCATATTTACCTTGATATGGGTCTGCTAAAATTTCGGGTGTAGGTAAGTTGAAATAATTTCTACCAGCGAGAATTGCAGCAGCTTCTTTGCGGTTGTCAAAGTTATCCAACCACTGTTGCGCCTCCATAATGCCTTTTAAAATTGCTTTTGTGGCTTTGGGATTTTTATCAACCCAGTCAGCGCGGATGGCTAAATATTCTTCTGGGTGATTTTTCCAAATCTCTGCGGTTAACGCCGCCATAAAACCAATTTTATCTTGGACAATGCGATAAGGCCAGGGGTCGCCGGTGCTGAACGCATCCATTGTCCCGGTTTTCATGTTAGCGACAGTTTGCGCCGCAGGTACAGTGAGGAGTTTGACATCTGCATCGGGGTCTAAACCACCAGCAGCTAACCAATAACGAATCCACAAATCTTGGTTAACGTGGGGGAAGGTGAATGCAGCTGTGAATGGTGTAGAAGATTTGAGTTCTTTGAATAAAGACTTAGCATTAGCAACTTCCAGGCTAATTTTACCAGCGTGTTTACTAGCGATCGCAATCCCGTTTCCATGTGTCACCAACTGCGCCAACACATACATCGGGATTTTTTGATTACCCTTAGTAATTAAACCTTCGGTAATTAAATGTGGCATGGGCATTTGCCATTGTCCACCATCAATCCCACCACCCGCAGAACCAATTTCAACGTTATCCCTTGCAGAACCCCAAGAAGCTTGCTTAGAAAGGTCAACTTTGGTCATGCCATACTTAGCAAAAAAGCCTTTCTCTTTAGCAATAATTAAAGGGGCTGCCTCAACAATGGGTATATATCCTAACTTGACTGTATCTGTTTCTGGTGCTTGGTCTGGGCTAATATTCGCCACAGTTTGAGCAGTTGGCGCAGACTGAGAACTTCCACCAGTCAGGTTTTCTGGAGGGTTTCCTAAACAGCCTTTAAGAAATACTGCACTTGCAGAAGCCCCAGCTGTAACGATAAATTTGCGCCGTGAAATTTGGTTAAAAAATTCTGTCATATTATGTCTCCTCAAAAGTGAATTTAAAATTTTTTAAGCATGACAATTAACGCAAGTCGAATACAATTTCGCTTGTGGTCATTACAAAATAATTTCGAGTTATATTCAAACTAGTTACCTTAAACCGATTATTCCTAATCAAAGGCCAAGATAACTAACTAGAAATAATTGCTTGGGTTTCAGGGTTTCCTTGGGGGATCACTTAATTCGTTGAAACTTAGTTTACAGGTTTTAACGTCAAATTGGTTAACTATCCAATCATAATTCTTAAATAAATATTAGATTGATCATATAAGTAAAAATTTATTATGGGCGGCAAAGTCAACGAATAATGGCAATATATGGGAGGTTATTGATGATAACAATTAACTTTCTACAATGATGCAGTGGAAAAAACTTGATTTCTGCGACTAACCATAAATAATTTACTATGTATACGATTGTCTAAATCATATATTTTGTCTTCAAAATAAAATCTAATTGAAATAATTGATAATTACTTATGCTAAGTATTACTTTTAGTCTATAGATAATCGGGAAAAAGCGCAGATGTCAAAATCAGCACAACAAATATTTACGCCGCTACCCGTTTATAAATACGATATCTCAGGTTGGCAACCATATACACAAAAAGCTACCACCGTCAATTTAACAACTTTGACAATCGCTAGTTTTAATGTGCTTTGTGACCTCTACGAAAAAGATAAAATCGCTACTGAAAAAAGATTACCCGCAATTATTGAGCAGTTAAATCAATGTAATGCCGATATTATCGCTATTCAAGAAGCAACACCAACTTTACTAGAGTTGCTTCTATCACAAACTTGGGTACAAAAGTATTACATTTCTGAATCCAGCACAGCCGTAACCGTACGACCTTACGGTAATTTATTATTATCGCGTCTGCCTTTTACACTAGTAGAGCATCAATTTTGGGGACGCAAACGGGTATTAGTAGGAAGTTGTGAAATTAATGGTCAATTATTGCATATTACCGTCGTGCATTTAACAAGCGATCGCTCTCAAAATGCCCTAGAAAAACGCCAACATCAGCTAACCACCATACTTGCATATCTCCAAACCCTACCCGGAAGTAGCTTAATAGCTGGTGACTTCAACACGCGCGGTAACGAACAAGAAGAGATATTAACCAGTGCTGAATATATTGATATCTGGCAACAACTCAACCCCCATACACCAGGTTACACATTTGACCCCCAACGCAACGCCTTAGCCGCATTGATGAGTTTACAAGGAATACCAGTGAGGCTCGATCGCATTTTACTGCGGAGTCAAAACCATAATTGGCAACCACAGTCAATTGACTTGTTTGCTTGTGAACCAGTTGCAGGTACAGCTGGGAAAATCTATCCATCCGATCATTTTGGTCTGCGTGCAGTTCTCAAAGCAACAAATTGAAGAAGAATTCATAAGTCAGAATGCAGTCTGTGGGAGAAAAAGACCCTCCACTAATTGAAGACAACCAAATTTTAAATTTGCTAGGGGTCTGACACCAGTTGATTTATCCGTCAGTCATGCAAAATTCCATTCTTAATTCTGACTCCTGACTTCTGAATTCTGTTTCATAACACCCTCTGCCGATGTCAGAGGTACGATGAAGAGAATAATCCTTTTAAATTGGCGCGTAATGACTCTGGCTGAAACTCCCAACCAAGAAAATTCTCTTAATCCTTTGCTCACCCTCAACTATGAACCAGCCTTAGAATCTTTGGGTGATGATTACTACGACGAAGTAGCAGCAGAGGAATTTCCCCAACATATTTTGCGCTGGCGGAATGATGCACTGTTATCTGACTTAGGGCTAAATCCTCCAGCCGTGACCGATGAGGATTTTACTACTGCCTTTGGCAAATTTCAAGGACGCAAACCTCTATTAGCACTGCGCTATCACGGTTATCAATTTGGTACTTATAACCCGCAACTAGGTGATGGTAGAGGCTTTCTCTACGGTCAAGTCCGCGCTACTAATGGCGAATTATACGATTTCGGGACTAAAGGTTCTGGTAGAACACCTTACTCTCGTGGTGGCGACGGAATGCTGACACTCAAAGGCGGGGTGCGGGAAGTGTTAGCAGCCGAAGCCTTACATCAAATGGGAGTGCGTACCTCACGCTGTTTCAGCATGATTGAAACTGGTTTATCTTTGTGGCGTGGTGATGAACCTTCCCCCACCCGTTCCTCAGTTATGGTGAGAATGAGTAGTTCTCACATTCGCTTTGGTACTTTTGAACGTTTTCATTATTTACAGCGTCCTGATTTAACTCAAAAGCTATTAGACCATGTAATTGAATATTACTATCGCCACTTAGTCAACCACACAGATAAATACGCCGTATTTTATGCAGAGTTAGTCAAGCGTGTGGCTGAACTAGTGGCGCAGTGGATGGTCGCAGGTTTTTGTCATGGTGTGCTGAATACTGACAATATGTCGATTACAGGGGAAAGCTTTGACTATGGCCCTTATGCTTTTATCCCTACCTACGACCCCTATTTTACTGCTGCATATTTCGACTATTACAAACGCTATTGTTACGGTCATCAACCCAGCATTTGCCAATGGAATTTAGAAATGTTACAAGAACCATTAAAGGCAATTATTGACATAGCTGATTTGCAAGCAGGATTAGCCAGCTTTGATGATTATTATGGTGCAGAATATCGCCGTTTAATGTTGAAGAAGTTAGGTTTTGAGGAGTTGAAACATCCCGAAGCCGATGAGCTTTTAGAATTAACAATAAAATTCCTCAAAGAAAGTCAAGTTGGTTATCATCTATTTTTCTTTGAAATGGCTCGGACTTTTTCTGCTAAATGGCGAGATGACCCAGCTTCTATACTCAACAATTCAGAAATTTTACCAACCGCAGAGACTTCAGGAATTTTTGATAGTTGGTGCATACTCTACCATAAAATCTTAAATCATTTTGATTTAGATGAGATGGAAAATATAGCCAAGAATTTATCTCAGCACAATCCTCAGACTGTACTTCTTAGACCTGTAATTGAATCAATTTGGCAACCAATAGTTGAAGCAGATAACTGGCAATATTTTAAGGATTTGATTCATCAAATTCAAACTAAGCAATAGAAGTAAGTATTCAGAATACAGCAGTCAGAAGTGGTCACATTATAATGACACATAGTCTAGAAAAACCTTGATTTACCCTATATTCTGGATTCTGAAGGGTAGTTGACGACAGTTGCCTCAAGTCGAGTCAGCGCGTTGCGGTAGAGGGCTTTCCTGGCATAAGCAATGTGGCGTTAGCGCAGCAATAGCTACGCAGGAGCGTCACCCGAAGGCGTTGTAGCAGCTGGTGTGGAAAATCTTTTCAGCAGTTCCTCCTGGGGAAACCCCCAAGACCGGACTGCTTCACCACGGCACTGTCTCCTTCTGACTCCTGAATTTTTCCACCAACACAGGTAAATTCGGAAATCAAACCTGATGCCATATATAGCGGTTCTCAGTTGGGTGCAATATAGTAACAACAGTGAGTAAACCATCCAATAATGTCTTTTTTAGTCACTGCATCTAGGGCATTTGTGATAGCTTGATCTAATTCTTCGTAGGTTCTAGCA
>NZ_JACJSD010000045.1 GCF_014697615.1 Nostoc sp. FACHB-280
TCTCCAACATCTTCCTTTACCAATCGGTGGTTTTTTCCCTGAACCTTGGCCTACCCTGACTCCACAACTCCGTGTTTCTCAAATCACCCTCTCTACTGCCTGATTTTTAATTCCCTACCCTTGAAAGAGGCCACACCCCCCCCACACCTCCCACACTCAATTTTGGTGCGTAACTCCTGTCTATGAGAGATAGGCATTGATTTTGGGAACACTTGATCTACTAGCTGATTTAACGGGAATTGGTCAATGTCAGACGGTCAATGGAAAAACAACTTGAACAGTACCTCTCCTACGCCAGCGCCTACAAACCGCCTTACGCCAATCAAGCGCAATACCATTACCCATGAATTTGACCAAAATGCTGCTGATGCAATGTTGGCAGAACACAGCAACACTCAGTTATGGGAAGCAGCAGAACTATTGCGCCAAGGTATACAACAGCAACAAGCGGGAGAACTCATCGCCGCTTTGAAGTCGTTGCAAAAATCTCTAGAGTTATTTGAGGCTGTTGGAGATATCCAACAACAAGAACAGGCACTATGCTTTTTAGCAGTAGTCACTTACGCTTCTGGAGATTATAAAAATACTATTATTTATGCCAAGCAGTGTCTTGCATTAAAAAAAGAGACACCAGATCCATCAGTACAGATGCAAGCATTTTCCCATTTAGGTAACGCTTATCGTCACTTAAATGAGCATGATAAAGCAATTAAATATTTAGAAGAGTGTTTAAAAATCACCCGCAGCTTACAAGACAAGCGCAGTCAAGTTGCCGCCTTAAATAATTTAGGATTGGTTTACAAAGCAGCAGGTAACTTAACACAGGCGATAGAGTATCAAGAGCAAAGCTTAAAACTGGTGCAGGAACTCCAAGATAACTGGGGTATAGAACAAGTCCTGAAAAATTTGGGTAATGCTTGGTATGCTTTGGATAATTATCCCAAAGCGATCGCCTACTATGAACAATGCGTCAAAGTTGCACGCATTCTCAACAACCCCCGCAGCGCCATTCAAGTACTCAAAAATTTAGGCAATGCCTGTTATGCTACCAATGAATACGGCAAAGCCATGACTTATTATCAAGAACGTCTCCAACTAGCTAGAGAATTAAAAGACAAACGCAGTGAAGAACAATCTCTAGGCAGTTTAGGCGTAACTTGTGAAGCATTGGGAGATTATAGCCAAGCCATCCAATATTATGAACAACGCTTACTCTTAGCTAGAAGTATCAAAGACCGCCGCATTGAAGAACAAGCCCTTGCCAGCCTCAAAGTTGCTTGCTATGCCTTGGGTGATTACGCCAAAGCTATGCAATATCAGCAATAGGGAATGATTCTTTAGCTTAAATTCGCTGCTACAATGGAACTCACGCCAATTTCAGTATTCCGCAATCAACATCATCTAGGTGCTTAAACCAACCAGCGTAGTTTCATGAGCAGCGATATTCAACTGAGTCTCTTTGGAGAATCTAACATCAATCAAAAAGACCAGATTCCTACAGATGCCAAAATTCCCATTCCGGCGGGAACCTACAACAACATGACCGAATTGGCACAACACTGCAACCAGTGTCAACGTTGCGAATTAGGACAAACACGCACCAATGCTGTAGTAGGGCGAGGTAATCTCAAAGCACCAATCATGATTGTGGGCGAAGCACCAGGCCAAAGCGAAGATGAAACAGGCTTACCATTTGTGGGTCGGTCTGGTCAGCTACTAGAGAAAATATTAGCATCGGTAAATTTGACTACTGAGCAAGATGTCTACATTGGTAACATCAATAAATGTAGACCACCAAATAATCGGGTTCCTACGCCTAATGAAATGGCAGCTTGCATACCCTATTTATTAGAACAAATTCGCTTAATTGATCCCAAAATTATTTTGTTAACAGGTGCAACAGCCGTCAAAGGATTAACAGGCGAAAAACAAGGAATCACCAAAATTCGCGGTCAGTGGATAGAGTGGGAAGGCCGTTTATGTATGCCAATTTTTCACCCTTCCTACTTGTTGCGTAACCCATCAAAAGAAAAAGGCAGCCCCAAATGGTTGATGTGGCAAGATATCCAGGCAGTCCGCGCTAAGTATGATGAAATAGCGGGTGATAGGTGATAGGTTACAGGTGATAGGTTACAGGTTACAGGTTACAGGTGATAGGTTACAGGTGATAGGGGTGTAAGGGTGTAGGTGTTCAAAACCTTTACACCCAGACTCAACAGAGGTAAGTTTAGCTAATACTTAAGCTGGGGGATAGCCAGCATTAACTAAAGCATCTTTGATTGTTTCCTCAGAAGCTTGAGTTTCCACACTAACAAGCTTTGTTGAGGGATCAGCTTGTACGATCGCATCAGCATCAACTGTTTTTACAGCATTGGTGATATTGTTAGCACAAGCAGAACAAGCCATGTTGGGAACGGTGAGTGTCAGTGTCATAGATTTAGGATTTTGCGTGATAAAACTACTTAGACCAAGCTTGATACCATTGCTGCATTTGTTGAATTTCAGCAGTTTGTGACTTAATGATCGCTTCAGCTAACTTCCTAATTTCAGGATGTGTAGCACTATTGGCTACCATCTTTGCCATCATGACTGCTGATTCATGGTGAGGAATCATCTGGCGAATAAATTCCTTGTCAAAATCAGAGGCATTTTTTAATGTCTCTAAATTCATCCCCATACCCATCATTCCGGAGTGCATAGACATTTCCGGCATTTTGTGGCCTGTACCATGATGACTTCCCATCTCCGTGTTTGAAGTCGCAGGAACTTCCGCGCCATACCATTGTTTGTACCAAGCTTTCATTTGGTCAATTTCTTTGGTCTGGTCAGCTTTAATTGCCGTAGCCAGCTGTTTAATTTCTGGCCGTTGAGATTTTTGCAACGCTATATCCGCCATCTCGACTGCGCCTTGATGGTGGGGAATCATCATTTCAATGAAGTGCTGATCTACTTGGTGTGTTCCTGCCATCTTGTGTGGCATAGTGCTGGTTGTAGCACAAGGAGGAGATTGTAGACGCTGTTGTGCGGCTCTGGTAGCGTAGGTAAAAGATAAAGCAGTAATCGTACTACCTGCGAGTATACCTACTAGTCCATAAATTGTTGGTTTACTTAACATAGCTGTTCCTCTTTACTGTTATTCAAAGGAACTATATTGTGTCCTACTCGTTAGATTCATCCTAAACTCTCCCGTCGAATGGAGAATCCAGAGAATTTTACAAGTTGTTACACTTGCGCTTCAGTCTTAAATGTGGAGCGATCGCCTATTTATATATATTTTTATAACAATTTTTCTCTTTTCTTCCCCAAAATTTACATCTTGTGTCATGATGAGGTGTGAGAATTGATTCGGCGATAGCGTTTGTTTTTAGTATTGATGGGCTTTTCCTTTTGGTATTTACAGACTTCTCCCCGAAATCTAATATCTCTGCAAACTTGCGATTTCGGATTTAAATTATGTCAATTTACGTAGGTAACCTCTCTTATGAAGTTACACAAGATGCTTTGAATAGTGTTTTTGCAGAATATGGTTCTGTAAAGCGGATTCAAATCCCTACCGACCGTGAAACAGGTCGTCTACGTGGTTTTGCCTTTGTAGAAATGGGTAGCGACGCTGAAGAAACAGCCGCTATTGAAGCACTTGATGGTGCTGAATGGATGGGTCGTGACCTCAAAGTTAATAAAGCTAGACCTAAAGAAGACCGTGGTTCCTTTGGTGGTAATCGCGGCGGTGGTGGTGGCTACCGTAACCGCTATTAAGTGGTAACAGTTTGAAAAAAAACTGATAGTTTCGGGATGATTTAGTCATCTCAGTTAAATAATTTAATCAAGGCTTAAGTAGTAATACTTGAGCCTTTGATTTTTAAGATTTCTGCTCGACCTATCAGACAATGAGCAAGATTTGGGGGATTATCCACGCCACATGCTTCAAGTCGGGAAACCCGCCCACGGCGCTGTCTCCCCAACGCAGTGGCTCCCCAATCCCCCTCCAAAATCATTTTTTCGTTTTTTGTTGAGTTAAGTAAGTCGGTGGGAAAAAATCAAACTAAGTTAAAACAGGTAAACACAGCTAATATCCTCTTTCCTTCTGAATCCTGCCTTCTGCCTCCTGCCTACTTGTAACACGCCTATCCTAAAGATAAGACGACGCGAAAACCGCAAATTCTTAAACCGCCGTCTGATTCATTCCAGCTACGACTGGCGCTGCGACACAGTTCTGCACCAAAGTTCCAGGAACCACCGCGCAACACCCGCCGATGGTTATCACCGCCATCTTCCCAAACTCTTCCGTCTGTAGGTACGTTTTGGTAGTTGTTGTGCCAAGGGTCGGCGCACCATTCCCACACTAACCCGTGCATATCGTACAATCCAAAAGCGTTGGCTACTTGAAAACTACCGACATCAGTGGTTTCTTTGCGATATCTGGTTTTGGTTTCCATGATGTAGGTATCGCTGTCGCTGTAGTTGACTAATTCGGTGGTAATTGTTTCGCCAAAGTGAAAGGATGTGGTAGTGCCGGCGCGACAAGCATATTCCCATTCGGCTTCGCTGGGGAGGCGATATTCCCGTCCGGTTTTTTGTGAAAGTCTAACGCAAAATTCTACAGCTTCGTGCCATGAAACGTTTTCGACTGGGCGATATAGTCCTTTAAATTTGGAAGGGTAGGGGTTGAGGGTTTGTTTGACTTTGGGTAAGCCTGCAACAGCACGCCACTGTGCTTGGGTTATAGGATATTTACCCATAAAAAAGGGTGCGATCGCAACTCGATGTTGGGGGCGTTCGTCAGCATCGCCTTCAAAGTTGGGCGAACCCATGAGATATGTCCCGCCGGGAATGGCAAGCATTTCTAAGGTTATGCCTTTACTCAATTCTTCCACAAAAAACTCGGCTGTGGCGCGATCGCGGTTAACTTCTCTACCGCCTGTGTCTATCGTGACCACATCAAATTCACAGGTTTGTAACGGCGGTAATGGTCGAATTATTTTTGGTTCTGTGGGTAATTTGAGTAATGTTGGTTGAGTGACTTGTGGTTCAATAATTACTGTTTTGGCAGATTTCAAATCATTGAGAACTTCCGTGGCTGATTGATATCTGTCACTGGCTAAATGTTGCAATAATTTAGTGAGAATTTTCCTTAAGTCTTCACTAATATAAATACCTTGCGCGTCTATATATTCCTGCCATAACCACTGACCATTCATGGCATCATACAAAGGGTCTTTAATCTGCCCGTAAACATCTTGGATGGGTAAACATTGAGTTAGTAACCGGACACAAGTTACACCCAAAGCATATAAATCACTAGCAGGACAAGCAAAACCAGCCATTTGCTCACTTGGGGCATAACCCATTGTATAAATTACTGTCGCTTGTCTGGCTATACTAGTTTGCGTGACTTGTTTAGCACCACCAAAATCAATTAATACTAATTTGCCATCGTGATCACGGCGAATAATGTTTTCTGGTTTGATATCCCGATGGACAACATTACAAGCATGAATAAATTCTAATACTGGCAATAAATCAGTTAAAATCTGCCGGATTTTTTCTTCGTTAAATGGCTGTTCTTTAACTTCTTCTACCAGTGTTCTACCTTGGATGAATTCTTGGACTAAATATAAACTGGAAGCTTGGGCAAAGTAAGCCAATAAGCGCGGAATTTGGCTATGATTTTCTCCTAGTTCATACAGTCGGAATGCCTCTTCCTTGAAGAATTCCGCAGCTTTAGTACGTTGTCCGGTTCCTTGAATTTGTGGAAAGAACTGTTTAATGACGCAAGGTGCATCTAGTCTATCTGCATCTTCGGCTGCGTAAGTTTTGCTAAATCCGCCTTCACCTAATAGTCTAATGACGCGGTAACGGTTTCGCAGCAGTTTACCAAAACTGCTTTGTCCACAACTTATGCAAAATCTATTGCCGTCAGCATTGAATGGATTTGAACAATTGGGATTTTGGCAGATTTGCATAACGAGGAGGAGGTAGCATCTTGTCCAAAGTTAGCCCCAATATTATCGAAATGAAAACCGATTTCTAGACAAATAAATATTAACTCAATCTCATCTGCATATATACCAGCACTAAAAAATACAAATGAGCATAATTTATTTATTTGTCACTCTGTGTTGGGTACTTTTGAATTTTGAGAATGAATGATAGCACTAATTCCCATTCCAAGAGGAATGATAAGACGGCAATATTGCGATTGTCAAGGGTATTTAATGATGGATGCGAGTACAAATTTATCTCGAAGAGATTTTGTAATAATTGATATATTCTGCCAGATTTTTAAAGTTAAATTTGGATACATTTCGCCATACCCAAATTCTTAAATAAATCGAGTATCTTCTTGTACAGGCACTACTTCTTTTCCCCCAAAATCCGCATAAATTCAGCTATAAAAGCAACAATAGCTGATACTGTAATTAATAACATACTGAGGGCATTTATATCAGGTTTTACACCAGTTCTAATCCGACTAAAAATCTCCATTGGTAAAGTGTTATAACCACTACCAGCCGTAAAACTAGCAATTAAAAAATCATCTAAACTCAGCACAAAAGCCAGCAAACAACCAGCGATAATTCCGGGCATTAATTGTGGTACTAAAACTTTAATAAATGCTTGTACTGGTGTAGCGCCTAAATCTAAGGCGGCTTCTTCTAAGTGGGGGTCTAAGTTATTCAGTCGTGAACCCACAACTAAGCCAATATAAGCTAAACAAAAGACAATGTGCGCGGCGACAATTGTCCATAAACTCAAAGGAATAGCAAAGGCGGCGAGAAATACAAGAGTGGCAACAGCGATCGCAATATCAGGAATAATTAAGGGTAAGTAAGCTACACCACGATACAAACTCTTACCAGGAAACTTATACCGCGCTAACCCTACCGCCATCAATGTTCCCAACACGGCGGAAACTCCCACCGCACAAAAGGCAACGATCAAACTATTGTTCAACGCTGATAAAATGCGATCGTCACTGAACAGTTTGCGATACCAATCCAGAGTAAATCCTTGCCAAGTGGCACTATAGGGTGACTGATTAAAACTATAAAAACCTAATACCAGTATAGGCAAGTACATAAAAATATACATAGTTACTGACAAAACCGCCTGCCATACGACACGCGGTTTTTTTTGTGTGGGTGAAATATTCATCTTCAGAGTTTAGTGATTTTCTATAATTGTCTAGTGTATTCGATTTAACCCAAAAGTCAAAAAATTGGGGTGTAGAAATTGATATATCCATCCCATCAAGACTTAATCAATTCGCTCTATTTAAGCGAATCATCATTTAATTTGCACCATTTTCATAGTAGAAAAGCCGTAAATCCTCTTCCTCACTCCCTACCTCCGCCACGCCAGTCGCTACAAGACCGGAAACCTGACTAACACGCTGGCTCTTCTTACAGCCTCAATGTGATTTTTATATGCTTAACAACTTACCTCTAGAGGACAATCAAATTCTCTACAAAGATAGACAACTTTTTGATAAGTAGCAGTCTAATATTTAAATGCACTTATTTATAAAATTGCTTTTGAAACTGAGTTGATAGTGCTAGGTAAAATACTGAATTGTGGCTTGGGTGAGTTATTCTCACTTAAAATTTATCGCTAGTTGAATGACAAATAGCTGTGTCGGAAAAGTAGACTCTATTAATTAAAAATTCATCTTTTAGGAGGTTTGTGATGAGAATAGCTCAAGTTTCCCCACTATGGGAGAGAGTACCACCCCCAGCTTATGGAGGTATCGAGTTAGTGGTGGGATTACTAACAGATGAATTAGTACGACGCGGACATGAAGTTACTTTATTTGCGTCTGGTGATTCTATTAGTTTAGCCAAGCTAGAATCAGTGCATCCTCGTGCTTTACGACTTGATAAGAATGTTAAAGAATGTCACATTTATGAAATGTTGCAGTTAGCTTCTGTCTATGAACGGGCAGATGAGTTTGATATTATTCATTCACACATGGGTTGTGAAGCTTTACCTTATGCAAAACTTGTTAATACCCCAACAGTTCATACATTACACGGCATTTTTACACCTGATAATCAAAAGATGTTTCAACATGCGAAACGTCAACCTTTTGTGAGTATTTCTGATGCTCAAAGGGAAAGTTCACTAGGTTTGAATTATGTCAGCACAGTTTACAACGGTATTGATGTTAGTAGTTACAAATTTTATCCTCAACCAGAAGAACCACCTTATTTAGCATTTTTAGGTCGAATATCGCCAGAGAAAGGGCCGCATTTAGCAATTGCAATTGCGAAACAATCTGGTTGGCGGTTAAAAATGGCTGGTAAAGTAGATGTTGTGGATGTCGAGTACTTTGAAAAAGAAATTAAACCTTTAATTGATGGTGAACAAATTGAGTATTTAGGTGAAGCGAATCATGAACAAAAAAACGCTTTGATGGGAGGTGCTTTCGCTACCTTATTCCCAATTACTTGGCGGGAACCTTTTGGTTTAGTCATGGTAGAATCAATGGCCGCAGGTACACCAGTAATTGCGATGAAGTTGGGTTCAACCACTGAGGTAATTGCTCATGGTAAAACAGGCTTTATCTGTAACAATGTAACAGAGTGCGTGAGTGCAATTAATAAGGTGGCAGAGTTAGATAGATATGCTTGTCGCCAGTATGTTGAAAATAACTTTAGTTTTCAGCGAATGACTGATGGTTATGAAGAAGTTTATCGGCAAATTCTCCAACATAAATTTGCCAAAAATGGGCATATCCGTAGTAATTTGATTAGCGGAAATATCAAAAAATAAATTGGAATTTCGCAGTTAGAACTTATTGTGTAAACACCAAGATGCCAGACTTAATCTGATAAGTCTGGCATCTGAATTATGGCTGAAATTTGCTTTATCTAGCTTGTTTAATCAAAACAACTTGGCAACTTTGACCACCGTATTTTTCACAGGTTTCTATGGCATATTTTTCTGCGAGAGATTGGTTAGTTCCCCAACCTGTACCGTAACTACCATCGGAACCTACAGCTAAGGCTCCCCAAGCATTTTTAAACCACAATGGTGTTGTACAATCTTTAGCACCACTTTGACTGCGACATTTATTCAAGGATGCGTTGATGGCGGCTTGCTTGGTTTTCGCAATTCCTGATGAGTAAGTTCTAGTAGAAGGAGAATAAGAAATTGCCCCAAATACATTTTTGGCAGAACCAGCTTCAGCAGTTGAGGTAATTACTGGTAATATCGAAACAACTGCGATCGCAGTTAATAAGCCCTTTTTCAAACTAGCTTTTAACATATCATTTCCTAATAATATTTAGGGTTTGACTACAACACATCAAGTTGTATTGCAACTATTATTTGCTAAATTTATTAGTTTCGAGATTCGCGTTTATACTGGTTTTTGATGAAGATATACTTCATAAGTAATTTCACGTTTAAAACCCCCAGCTTCTTAAAAAAGCTGGGGGAATTTTAATTCAAGAAAATGGTCTAGATTTTCAATCTTTTTAGTTTACAAAAAATTACAATCTTCTGTGTTTGAACTCAGACTATAATGCTTGAAGTTCGGCACGAATGGTTTCTATGCGTTTACGGTTAACACCTAAATCACTTTGTCCTAAACGAGAAGCTGAACGGACATGAAAAATATTCGCATCTCGGTCTAGATGAAACTCGACATCATCCACAAATCCCATCAAAGCACTTTTAAACTCAGCATATAAATAGTCTTGAGTTTCAGTAATAATTGTGGTTCTGGGTAAGGACTGGATAATATTTTTGAGATTAGCGATCGCTTGTTCAGGAGTAGTATTAAAAGTTAGGGGGGCAATTTGGTGAATTGCGTCACTACTTTGGCTAGATACACAATTAGGCGAATTAGGGCAAGCTGCTAATCTGCCATTATTTACACCCAAGTTATTCGGGCGTTTACCTGCAAATATCATAGTTTTGTTGACTGATGGGGAAGTAAGCTGTTACATCCCCAATGTACACGCAGTCATTAATACTTGCTGATTCATGGTGGAAATGTGTTCTTACCCAGAGGATACAAGGGTGATGCGATCGCTCTATGATGCGGTAAGTACTGTCTAGACAAAAAGGAATTATGTCGCAAACCATCTCCATTAACGATAGTCAGCGATTACAACTCAAACCCCTAGAAATCCCCTCCAAGCTGCTATTAGGCCCTGGCCCTTCCAATGCCCATCCTACAGTTCTCCAGGCAATGAATACCTCACCTCTAGGGCATCTTGACCCAGATTTCTTAGGGCTGATGGATGAAATTCAATCTTTACTCCGCTATGCTTGGCAAACCGAAAATCCTCACACTATCGCGGTGAGTGGTACTGGTTCTGCTGCAATGGAAGCAACTATCGCCAATGCTGTAGAACCCGGCGATGTGGTGTTAATTGGTGTGGCGGGATATTTTGGAAATCGCTTAGTTGATATGGCGGGGCGATATGGTGCTGATGTCCGTACCATTACTAAACCTTGGGGGCAAGTTTTCTCTCTAGAAGAACTCCGCACAGCTATAGAAACCCATCGTCCGACAATTTTAGCTTTGGTTCACGCCGAAACTTCTACAGGTGCGCGTCAACCTTTAGACGGTGTTGGTGAACTGTGTCGGGAATTCGGCACGCTGTTATTAATCGATACTGTCACTAGCCTCGGTGGTGTACCGATATTTTTAGATGAGTGGGGAGTTGATTTAGCTTATAGCTGTAGTCAAAAAGGCTTGGGTTGTCCGCCTGGGGCTTCACCTTTTACCATGAGTCCTCGTGCTTGGGAAAAATTGCAGCGCCGCAGCACGAAGGTGGCAAACTGGTATTTAGATATGACTTTGCTGGGTAAGTATTGGGGTAATGAACGTGTTTATCATCATACAGCCCCCATTAATTTGTATTATGCTCTGCGGGAAGCTTTGCGGTTAGTTGCTGAGGAAGGACTAGCTAACTGTTGGCAACGTCATCAAAAGAATGTGGAATATCTCTGGGACAGGCTAGAAGAAATTGGACTCAGCTGTCACGTTGAACGGGAATATCGTTTACCGACTTTAACTACAGTCCGCATTCCTGAAGGGGTGGATGGTAAAGTTATTGCCAGACAGCTATTAACAGAACACGGAATTGAAGTTGGCGGTGGACTGGGTGAACTTGCTGGTAAAGTTTGGCGCGTTGGACTGATGGGTTTTAATAGCCGTAAAGAAAATGTTGACCGCCTGATAGAAGCACTGGCAAAAGTCTTACATTAGGGGGCTAGGGAATAGGGAATCATTTTCCTTATTCCCAACTCCTGATTCTTCATTCCCATTCATACATAATCTAATACTGGTGCGTTAATTAGGATGTAACGCACCGTCATAACAATGGTAATCGCACCCTTAATCCTTTATTTGTGTAATTAAATAATGACTCGACACTTTAGGCTACAACTTCTTCACGTTGACAATCAAATACAACCATAAAAGAAGCATCGGGCATCATTTGACGTAGGCGCTGCATATAACCATCGGCATCAGAACGACTGCGAAAGCGAGCGACAATTTCTCTTTGGGCATCGGGTTGTAAACGAGCAATTGCCCAAGAATTTAGGCGTTCTTTGTAGGCGATCGCGTGATTTTCGTTGTGATTTGCTTTGTATTCAGTATTGTGTGGCATGATTTAAAATATCCGTGTGTAATTTTCAGTGAAGGCGTTACTGACTTCTCTTGGCGGGGATGCACTAACGCCTTTTTTCAAGTTGCTGCCACCTTGTTATTCTATTATTTTTGGATTGTCAAGATTTCGCGGATTATTTTACAAGAACTTATCTTGTTAATTAAACTTGCGATCGCTCTCAAACCCTTCATTGGTAACTAATGAAGGTCAAAAACAATCCAAAAGTGGAATATTAACAAGTGTGGCATCTCCACGAGAGTTACTTACTTCTACACGCACATTTAATACCAACCGGAAAAATTTCTTAACGTCTCAATATATACATTTTTGGGATTCCGTATCCAAAATTACTTTCCAAAAGGCTATTTATATCTGAAAAAATAATATTAATTTTTATCAATTATTATTAAATTAATTGAGTGGCATTTTTAATTACTGAGAGAAAAAACCGAAAAAGTGCTGGATTTGAATTAGCTTGACCTACTGTTTAGCAATTCGTTAAAATTTCTGCGAATTAATACTTTCTAGACTTACGCAAATGTCACAATTATTGGTTGGTGCGTAACGCTATCAGTCTCATGACTACGTTCAAATCTGCTCGCTGCGTCACGCACCCTACAGAAAAAATATGCCAGTTGCGTAAGTCCTAACTTCTCTATACAGAAAATGCCATTAGTAACATCGATAATTCAAAAAATTGCTCCCCAAATAGGAGCAGTAGTTGTAGTAGACCCAGAATCTGCTTTTGTTGGGCATATTACATTTAGAAACGGCAATAAAGCTTGTTTTAGTAATAGTAAATTAAATATCAATGGTTTTGGTTCTGCCGAGATAGCTAAAGATAAAGCATATTCAAACTTTTTTTTGAAACACTTTGGTTATAAAGTTACGGAAGGACAAACATTTTTTAGCAAAAAAATCTGTGAAAAAATCAGCAGTGAGAGAAATATTGATGCTGGATTTGATTACGCTAAAGAATTAGGTTTTCCGGTAATTGTCAAACCGATTAATCTCAGTCAAGGGAGATTTGTCACCAAAGTATATAATAAAACAGAATACTATCAGGTTGCTAAAAAAATCTTACGGATCACTCCTGGATTTATAGTGGAGAGATTTTATCCTGGTAACGATTATAGAATTGTCGTTGTCGATGATGAAGTCCTCGCAGTATATCAAAGAATTCCTTTTTGTGTGGTTGGTGATGGCAAGTCTACTATTGTAGAACTAATGCAAAAAAAATCAGCACAATTGACCGCAAATGGCAGAAAGAATAATGTAGATGCTGAGGATTTTCGCATTAAGCGCAAATTAAAACGACAAAAGCTGAAGTTAGATAGTGTCATCCCTGAAAATCAAGTTGTTTATTTGTTAGATAATGCCAATTTATCAAGTGGAGGTCAGGGAGTAGATATGACTGAAAGTATCCATCCTGACTTTAAAAAGTTAGCAATAAAAGCCACAAAAGATATGGGCTTAAGATTGTCAGGTTTAGATGTCATTACTGATGATATAACTCAGCAAATGAACAATTATGTAATTATCGAAATTAATGGTTCGCCTAGTTTAACTAATTTTGCTTCTATTGGTGAGACGCAAGTACAAAGAGTTGAGAATTTATATTTCAAAATTCTGAAAGCGTTGGAGAATGAACAAGTTTGTCTTAACTCTAATTAAATTAAGTCTTGAGCAAAATTCAGTGCTTCAGATACCCGATTTCTTCGAGAAGTCGGACATCTTGCTGTTAAGACTACGATGTTTTCTTGTCAGACTCTAACAAAAGACAGATATTTTTATCTAAATTCCATCTTTTGTCAGGTGTCAAGACTATTAAAAACACAATAAGCTACTTCTTGTTGAAGATGCTGACTATCCTTGAATAAATGATGGATTTTAGCCAAACTCTGATTAATAAAAGTGATGCGATTGTTGAGCAATGGGTAGAAGCAGTCTATCAAGATGAACAAATTGAAGCAACTAAGGAGCTAACGTTTAAAGCTGTACGTGATAGCTTACCAAGGGTTTTAAAAGCTTTAGCCACAGTACTTTCAGAATCGGAAAAAAGCGATTTACAAACAGTAGTTGATGCAAGTTTAGAACACGGCTTACTGCGTGCTGAACAAGGATTTGAACCAGCAGAAATCGCCCGTGAGTATCGTTTATTACGGTTTATCATTTTCTCTTTTCTGGAAGAAGATTTATTAAAAGCATCTTCTTTAGAACTGTTGCGGGCGGTGCGCCTAATTGATACGGTGATTGATGAAGCGATCGCTCGTTGCTTTAACAGTTATACTCACGGCAGGCTACAAGAGTTAGAACAACTCCAAAGTCAGTTACGTTTGACTAACCAAGAACTCACGCGCTTGGTTCGCGCTAGTAAAGATAGTCTGTCGCAGTTGGCGCATGAACTCAAAACACCGTTAACTTCTATTATTGGTTACGCCGACTTATTTCTGCGTCAGCAGCGCCAAAATCCCGAACTCAAAGATTCCCATTCTAATCTCGAAAGTATCGAGCGAGTCATGAAAAGCGGGAGGCTAATTCTGCGGTTAATTAACGATACTCTGGAAATTTCTCGTTATGATGCTGGCAGAATGATATTACAGCCGACTGTGATTGATGTGCGTGAGTTAATTAACTCAGTTATTGAGATTATTGAACCTTTAGCACGTAACAAAGAATTATCTTTAATTGTGGATTGCGAACGCGCTCCCAATCAAGTTACTACAGATCCGTTACGGGTTCAGCAAATCTTGACGAATTTACTCAGTAACGCCATTCGCTATACAGAATCTGGGACTGTGAGTTTGCAATGTTACCAGGAATCTGAACAAACTTGGGCTGTATCTATTACTGATACTGGATTAGGTATTGCGTTGGAAGCTCAAAGTCAAATTTTCCAGCCTTATTTTCGCGCCGTCAGTGAACAACAAGCATCAGATTCTCAGGGTACAGGTTTGGGATTGGCAATTGTATCTCGCTTAGTTCAATTATTACATGGTGAAATTAAGGTAGATTCTCAATTAGGAAAAGGCTCTACATTTACAGTAATTTTGCCGTTATAGGGAACAGGATTATGGTATTGAGTAGTGGCGTGTCTAAAGTAAAATCTTGCATTATAAATTTCTTATGAGATGGGCTTCTAGCCCTTCCGGTGCGGGCAGGATGCCCACACCACAAGAGTTATTTTTATGCCCTATTTTAGTCGAGACATTCCACTACAATTTAAGCTTTACTGTTTCCTAGTTAACTGCGAATTTTACAGTTTCCAAAGTCGCAACTAATTTCACCCCAAATTCTTCTTCAAATACGCCTTTTTTATAGTCTAAACTCCACATTTCTAAAGAACAATCATCATCAGAGTTGGTGGGAAAAACTGATAGATGTACCTGCTGTAAATCAGGATAATATCTCAAATTAACCTGAGAGATTGCCCCAATTTGTCGTCTATCTAAAGCAACAGCTAATCGGAGAATTGCACTTAATTGACAGACGATTTGTCGATGATTTTTACTCAACAAATTACGGAAATTTTCGTGCTTTTTCTTGGGTGGTGATTTGCGATGATAACGCGCTAAGTTGGCAATAATTTCGATTTCGGTTTCGGTATAGCCTAATAATTCACCATTGCGAATTAGATAGTATGAGTGTTTGTGGTGAGATGAATGGCTGATATGATGACCGCAATTGTGTAAGATGGCTGCTGCCCATAAAAGTTGACGTTCCTCATCGCCCCAGTTGTGGAGAATGCCTTGGGTTTGGTCAAATAAACTCAGAGCAAAAACAGCCACGCGATCGCTATGTTCAATATTGATGTGGTATTTGCTAACCTGTTTCAATACACTGCGTTGGCGAATGGAACTTTGGTAACGCAAGCGGTCTTCAATTAAACCGTGAGTCAGCATCCAATCAACAATTACGCCTTCACGCAACGCCCGCCCGCAAAGTGTGACCGCATCTACACCCAACAAGGTCATTGCTTCTTGCAGCACAATTGCACCAGCCAAAATTACTTCTGACCGCTTTTCTGGCATTCCTGGAATGGCTGTCCTTTCTACATTGGTCATTTTCGCCAAGCGATTCACCCAGGCGCGTAAATCTTGCAGACTTAATTGATAGCCATTCAGGGTAGAAGGCATCATCGCCAATTTTTCCCTAGCATCAATCATGGCTAAAGTTTCGATTGTGCCGGATGTTCCCACTAATCTGGGCGATTCACCAAACTGAATATTTGCTAAAACATCTTCTACAGAACGTTCTAACATTCCTCTTGCATAAGCTTGTAGATATTGCAACTCGCTATGACTGATGGGGTCAGTGGTGATAAATTCTCCAGTCAGTCGGACTGCACCAACTTTTGTACTGGTGAGTGTGCGGGGTTCTTGGCTGTCTCCCAAAATAATTTCTGTGGAACCACCACCAATATCAATAATGATGTGGGGTTGGTTGTTAAATTCCATCCCCGACAGCACTCCTAAATAGATGCGGCGTGCTTCTTCTTGACCAGAAATCAAGTCAACGCTTAAACCTAATTCGCTATCGATTCTGTGGATAAAATCTTTGCCATTGGGGGCTTCCCGCACTGCGCTGGTTGCTACAGCGATGATGGTTTCGGCATTAAAAGTTTTTGCAACTGCTTGGAAGCGTCTTAAAGTAGCGATCGCCCGATCCATGACTTCTGGTTTTAACTCACCAGTCACTAAATTGCGATCGCCCAGTCTCACCGTCTCTTTTTCTCTGGTAAAAATACTAAAAGCTGGTAGGGTTGGGTCAATTTTTACCACTACCATGTGCAGAGAATTTGTTCCCAAATCAATGGCAGCAATAATCCGGTGTTGCTGAACTGGTTGAGTTTTTAAACTCTCCCAGTTAGCAGAAACTAAATTTAGCATCTAGTTTTCTCTCTCTATTTAGGAAGGACAAAGATGGGATTGCGGACTATAGAGACAAGTGGCGTTGCTGAGTAATAATACTGAGTCTCTCGCCTTTAGTCTGTAGATTTACCCTGCCATTTACAATTTAAGTGACAAAGCCCTGTTTGGGCGGGTGTAAGCGTATAAGGGTTAATAAGTAACCTCTAAATATCAAGGATTTGCATCAACTTATTGATGCGCTTTCCCCTACACCCCTATACCCTTATTTCCCTAACACCCCGATTTTTTGACGATGAATTATGTATCCATCGTTGCAAATTTAGGTTGTGTTTTTACAAATAACAAATAAAGTTATTCTATAGATGTAAAGAAGTATTAACTGAGCAATTTTAGTAATTTCTGCTGGATTTCTATGTTGAGTACGCCAGAAAGCAACCAAGAACCTGTGTGGTCTGTGATTATCCGGCTTTTACGGTGGCATAAACCAGAAGGGCGGTTAATTTTGATGATTCCAGCCTTGTGGGCTGTGGTTTTGGCGGCGGCTGGTCAACCGCCTTTACCTTTAGTGGGAGTGATTGTTTTGGGTACTCTAGCCACAAGTGCGGCTGGGTGTGTCGTCAATGACTTGTGGGATAAAGATATCGACCCAGAAGTAGAAAGAACACGCGATCGCCCTTTGGCTTCTCGTGCGTTATCAATTAAAGTAGGCATTGCCGTGGCGATTATCGCCCTGGGATGTGCAGCGATGCTGGCATTTTATTTGAATCCTCTGAGTTTCTGGCTTTCATTTGCCGCCGTCCCCGTAATTCTACTGTATCCAGGGGCAAAGCGCGTGTTTCCGGTGCCGCAGTTAGTACTATCTATTGCTTGGGGTTTTGCGGTGTTGATTAGTTGGAGTGCTGTAACGCAAAATCTTTCTCAACCAACTTGGTTACTTTGGGGCGCAACTATCCTCTGGACATTGGGATTTGATACTGTGTATGCCATGAGCGATCGCGCCGATGACCGACGCATAGGTATTAATTCTAGTGCGTTGTTTTTTGGTGATTATGCCCCAGATGCGATCGGTATTTTCTTTGCTGGCACTATCTTGTTATTAGGCTGGCTGGGGGTTGAGATTCATCTACACTTAGCTTTTTGGATAACTCTTGCATTGGCGAGTATTGGTTGGGTTTGGCAATATTGGCGATTGAAACAACAAGATTTGCCAAATGCGGCTTATGGCGAAATGTTTCGGCAGAATGTGTGGATTGGCTTTATTTTACTGGCAGGGATGATTGTTGGCTGGCTTTAATGGTCAGATCCCGGACTTCTTCAATAACAATGGGTATGGGGGTGTGAGGGTCTAGGGGTGTAAGACTTTTAAACACCCATACCCCTACACCCCTTTATCCTCCCTGAAACCCTTGATTTGAAGAAGTCCGGGATCTCAGCCTCATTTGATTTACGAGAATTTTATGAAGTTGCCGTATTTTCCCTGATTACACAAAGATTTCATCAATATTATAAATATTAGCTCCGCAATCTTACGAATATAGTTTATTTGTTGGGTATATGCAGATGAAGTTTAGCAGCACCCAACGCAATGCAGCGATCGCACCTTGCTAAAACCGCTATGATAGTTTTCCTTTCCCTTGGTAGTTTAGGGATTGTCGGCGGCAGTTTTTTAATCCGAAGAGCCTTCAGTAGTACTACTGAATCAGGCATTGTCACTAATGCAGACCGTTACAGTGAAATCCGTAATCAATTATGGGCAAGTCCCGCCGAAATTCAGCATTTTCCCCGCACAATTTCCGCCGATGCCCAAGATGTGCGAATTGCCTATTCTCCAGGGGTTGCCCAAGCTAGTACTTTTTTCCAAGTGCGCGAAAAACAATCCCCCGCCCAAATTCAACAATTATTAGCAAAATACAGAAAACTAGCCAAGCATAAGTACTTAGGTGGCGATACCAATGTCCACTCTAACCTCCCTAATGGGGTTCCCACTACCTTTTTTTATACTGGTGATGCTGAGAGAGAATCTTTTCCGCCTTCTTACGAAATTTTAGTGTTGAATGCGAAAGATAAAGGTACTGTAGGATTTAAGTGGAATCACGGTGATAGTTACGGCGTAGCTATTGATAGTACAGCCTCAGAAATTGTTTATTGGGCTGAAAAATGGTAAGGCTGAATGCGGAAAATTATCATTGGGGTAATGGGGCCAGGAGAGACGGCGACAACAGATGATTTACACAATGCCTATGAATTAGGTCAACTCATTGCCCAACAAGGATGGATTTTGTTGACTGGTGGACGAAACGTTGGCGTGATGGAAGCCGCAAATCAGGGTGCAAAGTCCGCTAACGGGTTAACTCTAGGGATTCTTCCTGGTAGTCAACCAGATGGCATTTCGGCTGCGGTAGATATTGCAATTTTCACAGACATGGGAAATGCACGGAATAATATCAACGTTCTTTCTAGTCATGTGGTGATTGCTTGCGGTATGGGTGTAGGAACTGCTTCCGAAATTGCCTTAGCGTTAAAAGCACATAAGCCAGTGATTTTATTAATTGACGACACAGATAGCAGAAATTTCTTTCAGAAATTATCTGGGGATAATGTTTATCTGGCGGATTCTGCTTTAGATGCGATCGCCACTGCTTTGAAAGTGCTGAGTGCTGAGTAAAAATACCAGTCCGACTGTCATACTTGGCTATAGAATATAGCGGTAGTCAGAGATGTTAGGACAATTTGAAAGCTTAAATGCCAGGAATAGTAAGACTTTTCCTCCTACCTTCTGCCTAGCCTGACGGCAACGCTTCCGCGAACGTCCTCCTGCCTTCTTATGAAGACATAACCTTCAGATGAGAGAAATCAGCATATTCCGAACTCACAACTTTGTTTCGTCCTAAAGCTTTGGCATTTAATAAGCATTGGTCAGCACGATGAAGCAAGCTATAACCTTTATCATCATCATCTACTTGCAAACTAGCAACACCCAAGCTAATTGTGATCGGAATCGTTAATTCCTTGCTAATGGCAAATGGTTGTTCTGCAATGATGCGATTTAAGCGTTCGGCGACGATGACGGCTTCTTCGCCAGTGGTGTTAGTCAGCACAATTACAAATTCCTCGCCACCGTAACGGAATGGTGTATCTTTAGAGCGGAGGTTGTGCCGTAGGCGAGAGGCTAATAACTGTAAAAGGCGATCGCCCACTAAATGCCCGTAAGTATCGTTAACTTTTTTAAAATAGTCGATATCTAGAATAATCAAACTCAAAGGATTACTTTGAGTCCGGGCTTTTTTGACTTGTCGAGGTAAATCCCATTCCATCGCCCGACGATTACTAATTTCTGTGAGTGAATCTGCTAGTGCGATCGCAGATAATAAATCATTTGTCCGCATCAGTTCACGGTATTTTTGGGCTTTCCGTAAACCAACAGTTATTTGAGCTAGTATTACCTGATGATGGGCAGCTAGACTGGCTGGATTCTGAGCAATTATTTCATCGGTTAGCTGCCAAATATAAGCATCTGCACCTTGTCTAAGTGCAGTAGCAGTCATTTCCCATTCCCAACACAAATCCTGCTCACTTTTGGCATTCAACTGATAGGAACGATCCTCGAAAAGAATACAATACAACCAAGATAGCTGGGTTTGGTTTTTTAACCAACCACATAGTTCTATACTTTTATCTAAACTTGCTTGTATAAGTATGACATCAGGCGGATCATTTTCTAGTTGAGAAACTGCCTGACTAAAATCAGTCATCACTTCTAGACTAAAAGCGGTTGCATCCAGGATCTGATCGGGAAGTTTAGTGACAAATTTCTCACTTCCAATGACCAGAATTGAAATATTCATTTTTTTATATCTGCCTTATTTCGAGCTAGAAATTCCTACTAATTTTTACAATAGAGAAACTATCCGTATTTTTATTATCGATATATTTCCCTATGCTTGATAGTCATAACCTTAAATTAACCATATCCTGGCAATTTTAATATCATCTTAATACATGACCCTGAATAGAACTACTGAACCTTACAGTTATGATAATTACTTTCCGTCTTTATCCTTTTTTTTTAAAACAGTGTAAATACGGAACTTCTATTTGTTGTTAATAGAATTACTGTAGTTTCCAGGTGTTACTTGCTTTCAAGTATGAACACAATAAAAGAGCAAATTTTATGTTCGAGATTGCTCGATTTTATTTAGGTAATTTAAATTTTTAAAAAAATATAAAATTTGGCTTTCATCCGTAAAAACCGAGATGCTATATAAATAGGAACAATGCTATGTAGTTTCATCTCCGTAAGGATTACTGCCTAAGCAAAGCCAATTTTTCAAAGATTTTAACTGGGCTTTTTAAATATGTCTTTTCTTTTGAATAAGTGAATTTACGAGAGATAGAATCCTGACCACAGACAACAAGTGAGCTAGGTAAACAATCTAGTTCTCAAATATAGACCTGGAACATATTGTGATACTTAATTTTGTAGGAGCTAAAGGTTATTTGCTCCTATAAATCTTGAATTGTGCTGTAGATTTAGCACCAACTAATCTAAAATTTCTGTAAACCCTTTATGAAGAAATCAATAACCTTCAATGTCGTAACCAGAAGCAACAATCACCTGTTTAATTGACTCTTCTGAAGCAGCAGATTCTACGGTAACAGTTTTATCTTGTACATTCACATCTACCAGCGCATCAGGTTCCATTACATGGATAGATTCAGTAATTTTGTCAGCACATCCTGCACAAGTAATGTTGGGAACTTTTAGTTTTAGTGCCATTATTTGCCTCTTTTGAGAAAGTTTAATATTTCTTTTATAAATAAAATTTTATTTCTGCATTGGGATCGCATACATCTAGCTAAGGTGGGGTAGTAAGATTACGTATATAGGCATAGGCGATCGCTGGTAAGATGTACCTCTCAGTAAAAGTTACTAGCAGCAACCAAAGACAAAATGCAAAAATAAGGCTAGAGGTTAGGGGCTAGAATGATGTTTATAATTTCTATTTGCATCAGTGTCTAGCTCGAAAGTACTGATTTATTTCTCAAACAACTAGTTCTTAGTCCCCAGTCCCTAATCATTCTTTTTTGTTTTCTATCCATGTCTTCTAATCCCCAGTACCGCAGCGGTAACGAAATTCGCACCTTATTTCTTGACTTCTACGCCCAACGGGAACACCAAATTCTGCCCAGTGCTTCCCTCGTACCAGAAGATCCAACCGTGCTGCTGACCATCGCGGGGATGTTACCATTTAAGCCGATATTCCTGGGACAGCGCACACCCGAATTTAAAAGAGCAACCACATCACAAAAGTGTATTCGTACCAACGATATCGAAAACGTCGGACGCACCAAACGCCATCACACGTTTTTTGAGATGTTGGGTAACTTCAGCTTTGGTGATTATTTTAAAGAACAAGCGATCGCTTGGGGTTGGGAAATTTCTACACAAGTTTTTGGCTTCTCTCCCCAAAACCTCGTCGTCAGCGTCTTTGAAGAAGATGACGAAGCATATAATATCTGGCGCGACAAAATTGGTGTAACCGAAGCCAGAATTAAACGGATGGGTGCAGATGATAACTTTTGGGCTTCTGGCCCCACTGGCCCTTGCGGCCCTTGTTCGGAAATTTATTATGATTTTCACCCAGAACGCGGCGAAGATAATATTGATTTAGAAGATGACACGCGGTTTATCGAGTTTTATAACTTGGTATTCATGCAATACAACCGGGATGCAGCAGGGAATTTAACACCTCTGCAAAATAAAAACATTGATACTGGTATGGGTTTGGAGAGAATGGCGCAAATTCTCCAAAAAGTGCCGAATAATTATGAAACAGATTTAATTTTCCCGATTATTAAAACCGCCGCCCAAATTGCTGGCATTGATTATCATACAAGCGATGAGAAAATCAAAGTCTCTTTAAAAGTTATTGGGGATCATGTCCGTGCAGTAGTTCACATGATTGCTGATGAAATTCGCGCCTCTAATGTGGGAAGGGGTTACGTGTTGCGGCGGTTAATTCGGCGGGTGGTGCGTCACGGCAGATTACTTGGCATTTCTGGGAATTTTATCACCCAAGTGGCGGAAACTGCGATCGCCCTGGCTGAATCAGCTTACCCAAGTGTCCGCCAACGGGAAGCAGCTATCAAAGCAGAACTCGAACGGGAAGAAACCAATTTCCTCAAAACTCTCGATAGAGGCGAAAAGCTTCTCGAAGATATTATCCAAGAACTCAAACAGCAAGGGCAAACAGAAATTAGTGGGAAAAATGCTTTTAAACTCTACGATACCTACGGCTTTCCTCTAGAACTAACTCAAGAAATCGCTGAAGAAAACAACCTCAGTGTTGATGTTGAGGGATTCGAGGCGGAAATGGAGATTCAAAAGGGACGTGGTAGAGATGCCCACGAAACCATTGATTTAACTGTACAAGGTTCCCTGGACAAACTTGCAGAACATATCCACGCCACGGAATTTATAGGTTATACCCAAGCTGCGGCGACGGCGAAAGTGGAAGTATTGCTAGTCAATGGTGTCACTGAAGAAGCTGCTGAAGCCGGAACAGAGGTGCAAATCCTCCTCAACCAAACCCCATTTTATGCGGAATCTGGGGGACAAATAGGCGATCGCGGTTATATCTCTGGCGATGGTATTGTGGTGCGCGTGGAAGATGTGAAGAAAGAATCTGATTTCTTTGTCCACTTTGGACGCATTGAACGCGGAACACTGCGGGTTGGCGATACAGTTACCGCCCAAATTGATTCTGCTTGTCGTCGTCGCGCCCAAGCCAACCACACCGCAACCCACTTATTGCAAGCGGCGTTAAAGAAAATCGTGGATGAGGGAATCTCTCAAGCTGGTTCACTCGTTTCCTTCGACAGATTGCGCTTTGACTTCAACTGTCCCCGCGCTTTAACAACCGAGGAAGTCCAGCAAGTTGAAGAACAGGTAAACACTTGGATTTCCGAAGCCCACTCCGCCAAAATTGAAGTATTACCCTTAGCCGAAGCCAAAGCTAGAGGTGCTGTGGCAATGTTTGGGGAAAAATACGGAGATGAAGTCCGCGTCATTGATTTCCCTAGTGTGTCTATGGAATTGTGCGGAGGTACGCACGTAAGTAATACTGCGGAGATTGGCGTATTTAAGATTATCTCTGAGGCGGGTGTAGCTTCTGGAGTACGGCGGATTGAAGCAGTTTCTGGCCCGGCGATTTTAGATTACTTAAATGTACGGGAGAAAGTAGTCAAAGATTTAAGCGATCGCTTTAAAGTTAAACCCGAAGAATTACCAGACAGAATCACAACACTACAAACCGAACTGCGAAACGCTGAAAAGCAATTAGAAACGCTGAAGGGACAACTAGCGATCGCTAAATCAGACAGCTTGCTAGACACAGCCCAAACCGTAGGCGACCATAAAATTATTGTTGCCCAACTCGAAGGCGTTGACCCAGAATCTTTAAAAACTGCGGCGGAACGCTTACTACAAAAAATCGGTAACGGTGCAGTCGTACTCGGTTCCGTTCCCGAAGCTGGTAAAGTCAGCATAGTTGCAGCCTTCAGTCCAGAGGTGAACAAGAAAGGTTTGCAAGCTGGAAAATTTGTCGGTGCGATCGCTAAAATCTGCGGCGGCGGCGGCGGCGGTAGACCAAACCTCGCCCAAGCCGGCGGCCGTGATGATAGTAAATTACCACAGGCTTTGGAACAAGCGCAGAGTGAGTTAAAGTCTTCCTTGGATTAACAATTTTTTAGAATCAAATTGTAGGATGGGTTACGGCTTCGCCTAACCCATCACTTATTTTGACTACTCTAAACAGATAACGAAGAAACGAACCGCAAAGGGCGCAAAGGACACAAAGGAATAAGATTTTCAGAGGGTTCTTTTTTAAAGATGCAAAAAGTTTCAATTGATGAATTCCAACAATATCCCCTAAAATACCTCAATCAAGTTGAGGCAGGTGAAAGTTTTATTATTATTCAGGCAGATAAAGAAATTGCTGAACTCAAACCTATTCAAAGTCATAACAAGCAGCTACGACCATTTGGTTTGTGTGCAGGAGAGTTTACTGTACCTAATGATTTTGATACGCTTCTGGCTGAAGATATATTAAACGCATTTGATGGTAGATGAAAACTCTTCTAGATACCCATCATTTTTTTGTTTCGCGCAAAGACGCAAAGGCGCAAAAAAAGCAGAACTACTTTCTCAAGAAGTCTATTGTTTCACTTCCTACCGATAATTAAGTTTCAAGCGTCTAGTTGCTCTTCTTATTAAAAAATAGGGCTGTTTAGCTCTTCAATTACGTACTTTCAACAACAATCAAATTTTTCTCCCATAAAGTCATAACCACGTCCATTTGACCGTTTTGCGCTTTATTCCAATTTTCTTTTAATTCTGACATTACCAGCTCCCAGAGTTTGGTCTTACCCTGCCGAGCTAAGTTATGGTTAGCCACTAAAAGTTCAACTGCTTTGACGGCGTAATTTCCATTCTTACTATCAATCAATTTGACTGTGTTAGGTGAGACACCAACTACCAAGCCGGCTGCACAAAGCCCAAGGAATGCTATACGAGGACAATCCTTATCTCGTGAAGGCTCTGAGATATATGTTTCCGCAGATTCATACCATGCTTGTTCGGCAGATTTGTACCCACTTTTTAGAAGTTTGGTAGCCTCAATCGCATTTATTCCAAACTGTCCCATACGAATATCTTTAATATTTAAAAATTTTACTTATTATACATTATGTCCACGTATAAATATGTATTTTTAGCGCCACAATTTGTAAGGTAGTGATAGTTTTACTGTCAAGACTCAAGGTTGAAAACGAAGGGGTTGGGGCGCATTTGGACATCAGCAGCATGACGAATTTCTCGCAGGGCTTTGTAGTCGAAGTCTGGAGCAAACTGAATTTGTCCAGCAAGGTCGAGTAGGTTCTTTTTGTGGTGTGATTCACTGCGCGATCGCACGAGTTCTTGCACAGCAAAATTCACCAGTTCTTCTCAGTAGATTTGTAAGATTGGTTAGCCACTATTTAGCTTTGTCGAGTATGTTTTGACTGTAGCCAATACTGACACCCAAAACCTAACCTGTTTTCATTGCCAGAATTTTCTGGGCGACAACTTCACTCACAGGCATAACTGATAACCGATTACCTGTTCTCACCACTGTTAATTCATCTGGGCTAAATTTCTCTTTCAGCGTTGACAGCAAAATAGGTTGGTCAAAAGTTTCGGCAAACTCTACCACAACTGTTTGCCAACGTGGTGATTCAGGAGTTGATTTCGGATCATAGTATTTGCTATCTGGTTCAAATTGTGTCGGGTCAGCAATACCTGTTTTGGCTACACGCATTAACCCAGCAATACCAGGAAAAGCCGTATTAGAGTGATAGAAAAACACTAAATCCCCAACCAGCATTTGACGCATATAGTTGCGTGCTTGGTAATTCCGCACACCATCCCAGACTGTTTCGCCCTGCTGTTGAAGGTCTGCAATGCTATAGACATCTGGTTCGGATTTCATCAGCCAATAATTCATCGACAAGACAAGAATACACAAATTTTTTAGTATACCATTTCACATTATTCTGACTGATGCAAGAGAAAGAAAAATCAAGATTTTAGCGAAAGGTGTAGGTGTTCAAAACCCTTACATCTTCACACCCTCATAGCATTACACCCATTCTTTATAAACAACCTTTATGTGTAAGCTCTGAAGTTGTTTGTCAGAAAATCCTTATATTGAACACACAAGCTGGATGAGAAAGCTATAATGAGTTAGTTGCACTGCGACGTTGGTGACTGCCATCAAGTTTTTTGATCTATGTCTTTAAAGAAAAGGGAACTAAATAGTTCTCGTGGCAGTAGACCGGGCTTGTACCCGGAAACTTTAAACGAGCAACATCAGTACCCACCTGGTTTAACCAGGTCATAAACTTAGGTAAAACGGCGTTGCGGTGAACTTAAAATTTCAAGCTCCCAAATTTAATTAAAATTTGGGGGCTTTAGTTATTGGTATGATAAAAAATATAAAAAATTATTATTGCTCCCTAATATTTTCGTTTCATTATGATAATAATCTTAAGAAGCAATTTATAAAGTAAACCTTAAATTAAAAAGACATAATCATTTTAAAATAGTGCATGAATATAGCTCAATAAGCTTCAGTGAAGATACTCCCTGAGTTGAAAGTGCTGAGTAAACATACTAGTTACTTTTTCATGCTTTGCTATGACATAAGTTTCATCAGGACTGTCTAAAGCAACCCTCTTAAAAAGAGCATAAAAGATGGTTATTAGACAGCTTTTTCAGGGGGATTAGGGAATATTAAGAAGATTAAAACGTTAACTGAAGCGTGTTGAAATATAGCTCTTGTGGTGTGAGAATCCTGTCTATAAATAGGTGTTAACTCAGAATTGGGAGTATGCAGGTGGAAGATTTTTTTAATTTTTTTCTATCGAAAAATTTTATTCCGCATGGGCATTGTTACTTATGGCAGCCGGGATTAGTATGGCTACATATTTTATCAGATTGTATAATTTCGTTTTCCTATTATTCAATTCCCTTAATGCTGGTATATTTTATCCGTAAAAGAGAAGATATACCATTTAAAAATATTTTTGTTTTATTCAGTGCATTTATTATTTCTTGCGGCACAACTCATTTGATGGAAATATTGACACTGTGGCATCCTTATTATTGGTTATCAGGCACAATAAAAGCACTAACAGCAATCATTTCCTTTTATACAGCATTGACTTTAATACCTTTAGTGCCGCAAGCACTGAGTTTACCCAGTCCGGCACAACTAGAACAAGCAAATCAAGCCTTACAAGTCGAAATTGCAGAACGTAAGTTAGTTGAAAATGAGTTGCGTCAATATAAGGAACGTTTAGAAGAACTTGTAGAACAGCGCACTACTGAACTAGCCACAGCAAATAAACAATTACAAACCGAGATTGTGCAGCGCCAGAAATCTCAAGAAAGAATGGGGGAATTATTGCAAGAATTAAAAAATACTAATCAAGAGTTGAATGATTTTGCTTATATAGTTTCTCATGATTTAAAAGCTCCATTAAGAGGTATAGGTTTACTATCAGAATGGTTAATGAATGACTATGGCGATAAATTTGAGGGGGAAGGCAAAGATTTAATCACAAAAATTATTACGAGGGTGAAGAAGTTACAAAACTTAATTGATAGCATTTTAGAATATTCAAGAGTTGGACGGATTAGGGAAGAAAAAAGAGAAGTTAATCTGCATAACATAGTTAAAGATGTAATTGAAATTCTCGAACCTAGTCAGGATATTCAAATCGAAGTCAGTGATAATTTACCAGTTATTTACTGTGAAAAGACTAAAATGCAGCAAGTTTTTCAGAATTTACTGAGTAATTCCATTAAGTTTTTAGGTAAACCCCAAGGCAAGATTATTATTGGTTGCCAAGAAGAAGCAGATTATTGGCAAATCAGCGTTGCAGATAATGGAATTGGCATTGAGGAGAGATATTTTACAAAGATATTTCAGATTTTTCAAAAATTATCTAGTATTGAAGACCCCACAAGTACAGGAATTGGTTTATCTATCGTCAAAAAGATTGTTGAGATGTATGGGGGAGTTATTTGGGTAGAATCAACAGTTAATCAAGGCAGTACTTTCTTTTTTACTATCAAAAAAATATGAGTCTGATATAGCAGTTTTATGTGATATGTGAACAAAAGAGACAAGGGGGATAAAGGGGACAAGGGAGACAAGGGGGACAAGGGGGACAAGGGGGATAAGGGGAACAGATGTTTGTCAATTATTTGGGATGGCTATATTTAGCTTAATTGACTGCGAAACTTGTAAATACTAATAGTTAATAAGACGATGGCAAAGGCTACTAATGCTAAAACATTCATCCACAATACATCTAACCCAACTCCTTTAAGTAAAATTCCGCGGACAATGGCGATGTAGTGGCGTAAGGGATTAAGTAAAGACACAACTTGAAAGAAAGGTGGCATGGCTTCAATTGGTGCGATCGCGCCAGAAGTCTGTACCATTGGTAAATTGATAAAGAATGATGTAAGGACTACTTGCTGTTGCGAACGACAAACAGTCGCCAACATAATCCCTAAACTAATCCCCACGAATACATACATACTCGACAACCCAAAAAACAGGATAAAATTTCCTCGGAATGGGACATGAAATACTACTGTTGCCAATGTCAAAGCGAGTAGAACATCGCCGAGTAACAACACCGCTAAAGGCACAATTTTCGATAGTAAAATCTGCCAGTTCGCCGCCGGAGTCATTAATAATTGTTCTAAAGTTCCAGTATCTTTCTCTCGCACAACTGTGATTGCAGAAACTAATGTGCCAATTAATGTCAGAACTAAACCCATAACTCCCGGTACAAAAAACCAGCTACTAGTTAACCCAGGGTTGTAGAGAAAGACAACTTCCGGTGAAATTGGGGGAGTAACTTGCGCCTCAGTTAAATGCAAATTATATTGTTGAATAATTTGATTCATATAATTTCCGGCAATCCCGGCGGTATTGGCATTTACGGCATCAATAAATACTTGAATTTCTGCTGATTTTTGGGCGAGTTGACGCGCAAAATCGGGGGGAATTATCACTCCGACATCTAATTTACCTTCTTCTACCTGGCGACTCAAATCTTTTTCGCTGCTTGGTACAGATTCCAGGGTAAAAATCTGATTGGATGTCATAGCTGACACTAACTCACGGCTGGCGCTGACGTTGGCATAGTCAATGACACCTAAGCGTAAGTTATGCACATCAGGATTTAAGATAAATCCATATAGTAGTAGTTGAATTGTGGGCGGGACAATTAGTAAAACTATTAATTGTTTGTTGCGTAAAATTTGGCTAATTTCTTTTTTGACTAATGCCCAAAATGGGCTGTTGAGTAATCTTTGGATAAGTTTCATAAAATTAATTAGGTAATTGCATTCGGCTTAAAACTCGGCGCGATACGTTAAAGAAGAATAAGCCCAAAATTGTCAGCATGAGTAAATCAAACCAAACTCCGGCAAAACCTGTACCACGTACAAAGGCATCACGAGTAATATCTATGTAGTAACGCGCTGGAACTACGTTAGGCGCTAATGAAAGAGGGAAAGGAATATTATTGAGGGGATAAATAAAACCTGATAATAATAGTGAAGTGATAAACCCAACGAGGGAAACGCCTTGAACGGCAGCATTTTGATTACTGCTACGTACTCCTATAAGTAAGCCAAAGAAGACGCTATCTATAAGAAATAGCAGCGTTCCAATTATTAAAGTTATGGGGTTGCTAACAATCCCAACTTGAAAAATAATTGAACCTAAAATCATTACTATTAATGTTTCTGTGATAGCAATTAATAAGTAGGCTAACCCTTTACCAAGTAAGAGTTCGGTGGCGCTAATACTAGACGCATAGACTTGGATAATTGTACCTTTTTCTTTTTCTCTTACCATTGCGATCGCAGCTAACAATGAAGGAAAAATCCATAACACCACACCATACACTCCCGGCACTATATACAGTGATTCTAATCTGCCAGGGTTAAACCACAAACGCATTCTGGCTGTAATACTATTAGTTGGTGGTAATAATCCATGATGCTGCATAAAAAAGTTGGTGACTCTTTGAATACTATTTCTAATTACCCGCGCATTATTCACGTCTGTGGCATCAATTAAAACTTGTACTGTTGTGTGTTTACCTGCTTGAATATCACGGCTAAATTCTGGAGGAATAATTACAGCAGCTTTGGCAATTCCTTTATCTATGGCATCGCGTATGGGATTACCACCAGTCCATTGTTTGGGAATAAATTGATTGGTGGCATATAATCTTTCTATGTAGCTACTGCTGAGGTTTGTCCGGTTAAAATCTTGGACAATTAAAGGGATATCTTTACTTTCTAACCTGATAGCAAAACCGAAAATAACTAAGGTGATGAATGGTAAGATAAAGGCTAATGCTAAGGTCAGGCGATCGCGGCGAAATTGGGCGATTTCTTTAATACATTGGGCGATGATTCTTTTCATATATTTCTCCTATAGCAATCCTATCTGAGTCGTGAAAACGTATTCTTTTTAACGAACCGCAAAGGGCGCAAAGGACACAAAGAAAGAGAAAGAGGAAAAGAAAGAGAATCTCACAAATGATTTAGGATTGCTATACTCCCCACTCCCTCAGTATTTATGTTTGAGAACGTTCTACTATACCGATAAACGCATCTTCTAAAGAGAAGGGTACGGGGCGGAGAGAATGAATTTGAATTTGATTGGCTTTTAATAGTTGAGTTATTTTGTTGATTTCTTGTTCAGGGTTATCTAAAACAACGTGTAAACTATTAGCAAAAATCGAGATTCTCCAAGAATCGAAGTGTTGTTTGAGTAACTTGGAAGCGGCTTGATTTTGATTCACAATGATTTCGATTAATTTACCGGGTTGGGAAGCTTTAATTGAACTGGGTGAACCTTCGGCGACGGTTTCACCTGCAACCATAAAACTCATGCGGTTACACTGTTCCGCTTCTTCTAAATAGTGAGTTGTGACTAAAATGGCTGTACCGTTGCGGGCGAAATCATTAATTAGCTTCCAAAACTGACGACGCGCCAAGGGATCTACTCCCGATGTGGGTTCATCTAAAAATAAAATATCTGGTTCGTGCATCACGGAAGCACCGAAAGCTACGCGCTGTTTCCAACCTCCTGGTAATTGTCCGGTGATGAGATTTTCTTGTCCTTCTAAGCCGCAGGTAGCAATTACCCAATCAATTTTTTCTCGCCGCAGTTTGCGCGGTACACCGTAAACTCCGCTATAAAATTCCAGGTTTTGCAAAATGGTTAAATCATCGTAGAGGGTGAATTTTTGACTCATGTAACCAATGCGTCGCCGCAAGTCTGCACTCCGCAGATTTCCTGTTTCACCACCTAAAGAAATTTCTCCACCACTGGCTTCTAACAGTCCGCACAACATTTTGATTGTGGTAGTTTTTCCCGCACCGTTCGCACCCAATAACCCAAATATTTCCCCGTAACGCACCTCAACATTCACATCTTTAACAGCGCGGAATTTACCAAAAACCCGACTCAAGTTGTGGGCGTATATCGCTATTTCTGAATGCTGTACACTGAGCGAAGTCGAAGTGTGGGTGCTGAGTGCTGAGTGCTGAGAGGGGGTAGACAAGGTAGAGGGGGGAGACAAGGTAGAGGGGGGAGACAAGGTAGAGGGGGGAGACAAGGTAGAGGGGGGAGACAAGGTAGAAAGATTGCTTCCTTGTCCCCCTTGTCCTCCTTGTCCCCCCTGTCTCCCTTGTCCCCCCTCTCCCCCAACTCCCCACTCCCAACTCCCCACTCCCCTTTTCCGCGAACGAGGAAAGGGAAAAAACTGCGGTACAGAACCTTGTTGACGCAGGCGGGTGACAAAAACGTTTTCTAATGTGGGTTCGCCACGTTCGATGCTGGGTGTGGGTAAATTATGTTGTTGCAAGAGTTGGCGGACTTCTGTTTCTCCCGCATCTAAATCAGGTACAAGGACATCCAAGCGATCGCCAAAAATCTGCACATCTATAATATTGTTTTGTGCAGTCTGGGAAAGTATCTCTTCAGTAGCTGTTAAATTTGCGGTTCGCACTTCCAAGCGATGCAAGCCCAAGTTAGCGCGTAAGTCTGCGGGTGTGCCAATTTCATGAATTTGTCCACTGTACATCAACGCCACACGGTGACAGCGTTCGGCTTCGTCGAGGTAAGGTGTCGCCACGACAATTGTCATCCCCTCGGCGGAAAGCTCGGCTAACACATCCCAAAATTCTCGCCGGGAAACAGGATCAACACCCGTGGTAGGTTCATCTAACAATAAAACTTCTGGTTGAGAAACTAAAGCACAACACAATGCCAGCTTTTGTTTCATTCCTCCAGACAATTGTCCCGCCAAGCGATCGCCAAATCTATCCAAACTCATTAATTTTAAATATTTCTGGCGGCGTTCCCGTAGCAAATCATCTGCTACTTGCCGCAAACCTGCTGCATAACGCAGATTTTCATCAATACTCAAGTCTAAATACAGTGAAAACTGTTGAGTAAGATAACCCGTGATTAACCTTGCATCTCGCGCAGGCTGTCCAAATATCTGCACTTCCCCGGCGGTTGCTTCCATCACGCCGCCCAAAATGTGAAAGGTGGTGGTTTTTCCTGCGCCATCAGGGCCGATGAGTCCAAACATCTCGCCTTTCTGGACGGTGAAATCAATGCCTCGAACGGCTGCTAAGTTGCCATAATGCTTGTGTAATGCTTGTACTTTGATGGCGGTTGTGGTGGGGCTGGATGAGGGCGGTATGATGGTGAGTTGCTGTGTCATAATTTTTTCACGCAGAGACGCATACTTCGGCTGCGCTCAGTAACCGTAGGCGCAGAGGGAGTTTTGAGAGAGTTATTTGTTGAATAAAAAAACTCTGATTTTTACTAGAGGTTTATTTCCTTCAACCTCCTGCCTCCTGCCCCTGGTTGGTGAGCGTAGCCGAACCACTGCCTCCTGCCTTCAACTGAATCTCTGCATCAGCCGGCATTCCAATTTTGGCGCAGGGTAAATCTGATTGGGCGTAGGGATTTTCGGGGTTAAAGCAACCATCGGGGTTTGTGATTTCGACGCGAATACCGACTACTTGTCTGACTCTATCTTTTTGGAAGTAAATATTTTCTGGTGTAAAGGAAGCTTGGGGATCGATGGCAATGACTTTGCCTTGCAAGGGTTTGTCTGGTGCAGAATCTAAAATAATTTTTGTGGTTTGTCCTAGACGCACTTTGCCAATATCGCCTTCGGGAATAAAACCGCGAAAATACAATGTTTTAGGGTCAACAATGGTTAAAATCTTTGTTTGGCTGTTCACTACTGCCCCTGGTTCGGCACTCCGGGCTGTAACTACGCCATCTATGGGGCTGAGGACGTTTAAATCTTTTTTAGAGTCGGCAATTTGGGTGAGGATTTGTTGTTTGGCGGCTTGGGCATCTTTGACTTTAGCTTGTGCAGATTTAACTTTAGCTTGTGCAGATTTCAATTGGGCAGTACTTTGCTGCTGCTTGCGGACTAAGGCTGTTAACTGGGCGTTGCGAATATCGGGGTTAAAGCCTGTGGTTTTGGCTTGGGTTAGCGCCCCTTCGACTGCACTCAGTTGTTGATTTGCGGCGTTAACTGCCGCTTGTCTGGCTTCTAAGGTGGCTATGGCTGTGTCCAGGGTGGTTTGGGCTTGGTCGAATTGTTGTTGATTAATTGCGCCTTCTTTGACTAATTTGGCGTAGCGATCGCGGTTGACTCGTGCTAAATTTACTTCTGCTGTTGCTTGTTTAACTTGGGCTTCTGCCTGGACTAATATTGCTTTGGCGGCAGCAACGTTCGATTGTGCCTGTTCTATTCTGCCTTGGGTATCACCTTGAGATTGGCGTACATTCAATTTGGCTTCGTTAATTTGGCTGGTAATTTCTTGAATTTCTCTTTCTACTCGCTCAACATCAGAAATTGCTTGCTGTTCATCTGATTCAGCCGATGCTATCCTCGCTTCTGCACCCCGCAATTGGTCTTGTAGAAGTTGGTCATCGCTGTCATCCATTGTGATTAATTCTTGTCCTTTTTTGACTGCCGTCCCTTCCCGCATCGCAATTGACTCAATTCTGCCCGAACGCTTTACCCCAATTTCGGTTTCATAACCCTCAATGCGACCGCTAACTGTCAGGATGTTTGTTGCGCCTTGGGGTTGACTATGCCAGACTGCATAGCCAATACCAGCAATTACCAATACACCTCCAATGATTAAAGGTATTGGTTTTTTACGATGCTGCGGTTTGGATACTGGGACATTTGTAAGACTTTCCGGGGGAATTGGGGCAGTCTGAGTCATAGTAGCATCCTGAATTGTCCAAAATATTTTGGTCATCATACTAGACTGTCCAGTATGATACAGCAAGAGATCAGCAAAAAAATTTACTTTTCATGCCTCATACCTCTACATCCCCACTGGAAATTGAGTTACCTGCAATTACGCAAAAACAAGAACAAATCTTGCAAGGCGCAATTCGAGTATTTTTGCGCGAAGGTTACGCAAAAACTAGTATGGATAGGGTGAGTGCAGAAGCGAGAGTTTCTAAACAAACAATTTACAGTCACTTTCAAGATAAAGAAGGCCTATTTACAGCGTTAATGGAACGGTTAACGCTCCGGTGTTTTCAAAGTATTTTTATTAACACAGAATTACAAGGTGAACCAGCTAGTTTATTGCGTCAAGTTGGCGAAACTTACTTAACCAAAGTTGCCGATAATCCTGATTATGTGGCGCTGTTGCGCTTAGTGATTACTGAATCACAAAACTTTCCTGAACTCGCCAAACTTTATAACCAAACAGTTGTGCAACGTGGTCGATTTTTGTTGAGTCAGTATTTTGCATCTCATCCAGAATTAAATATTACTGACCCAGAAGCGATCGCACATATTTTTATGGGTTCTTTAGTTTCTTATGTAATTTTACAAGAAATTATGTATGGAAAAGAACTGATGTCTTTGTCACGCGATCGCTTGTTAGATAGTTTGATGAATTTGGTTATGAGCCAGTCTAAATTACCTGAGTTGGGTGATGACTAAACATTCGGAATATCATCAAAAGGAATGGAAAATGCCCTTGATGTTTAACCAAGATAAATATAAATAATTATTAAGTAAATATCAGCCAAAGTTAATTAAAACTAAAGCGGAAAAAGAACGAGTGTTAGCTATTGTCGAAGAATTAACACATCGTTCCAATCCACTGTGTTAGCGAGTAGAAAAACCATGAGTAAACTTAATTGTTCACCCAACCTCGCGCCACAATCATTCATTGAGTAAACAGCCGTAATCTCGTAAAACCGTTATTTACTTGCTGTTTCTACAGCCGTGGTAGATTCTGGGATGGGATTTGTGGATGAACCAAAGGCAACCCGTAAAAAAGGTGGAGCCAGAAAAGTTGTCAAAATTACCATGATAATGATCGACACCTCCAGAGGCTTATCCAAAATACCACTAGCTGATCCGATGCCAGCAAACACTAGACCGACCTCACCTCGTGGAATCATCCCAACCCCGATCGCCACTCGATTGATGCCGGGTTGTCCAAACACTGCCCAACCTGTGATCAACTTGCCGATAATCGCCACTGCGATCAAAAACGTTGCAATCAAAAGACCTGCCCGATTCTCCGGTACCGCTGGGTTCAAAACACCGAGGTCGGCACGCGCTCCCACCGTCACAAAAAAGACAGGTACCAGTAAATCGGCGATCGGTTTGATTAATTCATCTAACTCGTTTCGGGGATCGGTTTCATCGAGTACCAAACCCGCTGCAAAGGCACCCAAAATCGCTTCAAGATGAATGGCATTACCTAAAAATGCCATAAAGAAAGCGAAGATGAATGCCGGAATCACAATATTTCCACGGGTTTTGAGCCGATCCACGATCGCCACAAAACTTTTGTTAAAGACACCCCCCAACAAAATTGATCCAATCAAGAATGCCGTAGCACTGACAATCAAATAAATGACATTAGCGACATCAATCTCACCGGTTTTGGCTAAACTGGCGACTACAGCCAGGACAATAATGCCGAGGACATCATCAATCACCGCCGCGCCAACAATGATTTGCCCTTCTTTGGATTTAAGTTGACCTAACTCTGACAAAACTTTAGAGGTAATGCCAATACTTGTTGCCGTTAACGCAGCCCCCGCAAAAATCGCCGGAATGGCTGCGACATGAAAGAGTATCATTAAACCTGCCGTACCTGCCGCAAAAGGTGCCGCGACTCCGACGCAGGCGACAACTGTGGCTTGAATTCCCACTTCCTTTAGTTGCCGCAGATCGGATTCCAGTCCGATTTCAAACAGCAGAATAATCACACCGATTTCAGCTAGAACCGAAATCACTTCACTTTGTGACTCAAAGATTCTGGTCAGTGCATCCGGTGTTAATTGATTCAATCCTTGCAACGCCTTCATAATCACCGAGTCAGAGGCAGACAGCCCCCCTTCAGGAAAGATCACCAGATGCAACGCCGAAACGCCAACAATCACACCGGCGACCAGTTCTCCCAGAACAGGCGGAAAATCCAAGCGTCTAGCCACCTCTGCGCCGAACTTGCTGGCCAGATAAATCACCACCAGTGTCAGCAATACGCCAGACAGAATAATCGGTGAATCCTCAGCAACAACAGTCGCTAGGAATGGCATCGGAGCCATGAGAGCGGCTATCCCCCCACTGAAAGGAGGCAGAATGTTGGACAAAATCATGAGTTTAAAGCGATGAAGGTTAAGGGTTTGAAGAAGTTATAAAACTGCGGGGGGAATGACTTCTGTACGAGGATCAACGTTCTGCGGACACGAAACACTGTCACTCAAAAGCCGAGGTCATGACCTCGGCCTCTGGAGTCTGCTTCGTCTCGACTCAACAGCCGTCTGGCCCACAGAAAGTTCTCCCGTACAGTACCTCTGCTTCACAGATATAGATAATGCCCGCATAATCGGTGAAAAATTGGATTGCGACCTGATCTGCAATCTTCTCTGCCATCTCCCGATTTTCGGTGAGTACCTCGAACTTTACATTGGAATCGGTGTCGGAAGTGTTGGGTTTACCTGTAGAGCGCACGTTGCGACTGCCTTTACCGCCAGTATCCACCACCGTATAACCGGTCGCCCCGGCTTCATCAATTATCTTGGCAACCTTTTTCAGTAGAACCTTTTCCGTGACGATGACGAGCTTGTTGGCACGCTTGGCCATGTTGCTTACCTCCTGAAATTATGTACATTGATCTACTGGGTCTGCCGGGTCAAGGGAGTGCGACAGACCTAGACCCGTTTGGGATTAGCCGCCGATCGCCTGGGCAAGCCCGACAAAGAACGGTATACACAAACCGATCGCAACTGGTGTACCAATAGCTGTGGATGCGCCTATATAGGCGGAGGGATTGGCCGACGGGATACCAGCTCGCAATGTGGGTGGCCCTGAGATGTCGGAACTGGAGGAGGCGATGACGGCCAACATTACCACACCACCCATGCTGAATCCTGCGACTTGGTGGGCAATCATGCCGAGACCGAAGGCGATTAGCCCATGCACAAACGGTGCGACCACACTATACACAACATACCACTGGGCTACCTTACGCAGTTCGCCAACCCTTGACCAAGCTTCCATACCCATGACCAGCATCAAGATTGAAAGCAAACCGCGAAAGGCGGGATCGTAGAAGCTTTTATAGACACTTTCCGGCCGGGTGAACAGTCCCAGAGCGAGGCCTAGCAACATTGCCGATAGAGCAGGCCCCCGGAGACTTTCCTCGATAATTGGCCATATCTTGACCTTATTATCCCCATCTCCCTTTTGCTGGTTGAGATACTCCTGACGGCTGCTGGGATAATCTTTTTGATCGGGATAATCGCCAGCCGTAACGGGCTGCTCAATAGCGTAGGCTGCTTCTTTACGCTTTCTCTTGTTGAGATAAATATTAGCCACAACAATTGCTGTTACGAGCGCGGGGATATCCATGAAGGGATAGAGTGCGCCAGCCCATGCCTCGTATGAAATTTTTTGTTCTTCCAGTACAGTCAGACCGGCAGCCATTGTCGAACCACTCACGGCTCCAAACAATCCCCCAGTTGCGATCGCATCAACGACTTTGACTTTTGGCAGCTTGGCTAACGTATAGCGCGAGATGAATACAATCGTAATCCCTGTTATGACAGCAAAGATCATGGGTAACACCATCTCAGTCAGATTAGAATTACGGATCGCAATTCCACCGGTTAGACCGATTTTGGTGAGCAGCATGAAGACGATGATCGTACAAATCGACTCAGGAATGACCAATTCGCTACCGAGGGCAGCAATGATCATGCCACCAATCAAAAAGGCTAGTGTTGGGGACTGTAATTGGGCAATGAAGTCCTTCACAAACAGCGACACAAAATCCACGAATGCCTCCTTCTCCTCGGATGACGAGTATTGCAATAAATGAACTAAATGAACCGGAGGTTATTAAACCGGATGAGATTGGTGATTCCCATCATTGAGGTCAATGAACGGTATATCAAACGAACTAGAACCGACTCTTTTCATAGAAAGAATGGGTTATAGATAAAAGTCGGCTGGAAAATGGAATCTAACATCTGCGATCGCGCACTCAAATAAGTCTCAACAACAGACTGCCGAGAATGATTGCTGAGAGACTTCAAGCTCTGAAAAATTAAATCGGAATGTTAAATCATTTAGATATTCTATTCTTAACTGTACGTCACTATGGGTAGTAATACTTACTGAGTGAGCAAGAAAAAAGTTTTTGTATGTATAGATATTCTTCTATGGTTTTTAGCTCACTGACACCACGCAGCCAGCGGTCGTCTGTCTATGTTGGAATTTCAGGAATTTAGCCGTTAAATTTGGTAGTCAATGTTGCAAATTTTAGCGATAACTAGCCATTTTCCCAGTTAGAGCTAATAGTATGACTATGTTTTAGCGGTATAAATATGCCTCAAAAATTTTACGTAAATCCTTTAACCGGAAATAGTAGTAATCCAGGGAGCCAGCAAGCGCCATTTAAAACCATTACTCAAGCTCTCAAGGTTGCCACACCTGATACCATTATTCAACTCACAGATGGAAATTACAGCGTTACTAGTGGAGAAGTGTTTCCCTTAACAGTTCCATTTGGTGTCAAAGTCATTGGTAATGAAGCCAACAAAGGCAGCAATATATTAATTGAAGGTAGTGGTAACTATCTGAGCCGGACTTTTGCGGGTCAAAACGTCACCTTTGTGATGTTGGACGGTTCCGAACTGCGGGGAGTGACTGTGACAAATCCAGCTTCTCGTGGTAGTGGTGTTTGGTCAGAATCAACAACTCCGACCATTGCTAATTGCACCTTCAAAAATAATAAGCGTGAGGGAGTATTTGCCACTGGTGATGCGAACCCAGTAGTTCAGGGTAATGTATTTACAGAGAATGCAGCCAATGGAATTGCGATCGCTAAAAATGCCAAAGGTCAAATTCAAGATAATGCCTGCGTTAAAACAGGTTTTGGTATAGCAATTAGTGATACAGCCTCACCCACACTTTTAAATAACAAATTTACCGAAAATCGTTCTGGCATAGTCGTTTCTGGCAGCGCCCGCCCAGTATTACGTAACAATGTTAGTGAAAATAATACCGACGATGGTTTAACTGTAATTGCCACTGCCCTACCAGACTTAGGCAGTACTTCCAGTTCTGGCGGCAATATTTTCCGCAATAACGGTAAATTCGACTTACAAAATGCTAGTTCTAATAGACTAATTTCCGTGGGTAATCAAATTGACCCCAGTAAAGTTAGCGGTAATATCGAGTTTGCTAGTACTCCAATTCCCACACCAACGCCTACTCCAGTACCCACACCAGTACCGACTCCCACACCAACACCTACTCCAGTACCTACACCAGTACCAAACCCCACGCCAACACCTACTCCAGTACCCACACCAGTACCAGTACCGACTCCCACACCTATTCCTGTACCTACGCCAACACCCACACCTGTACCCGTACCAATACCAATACCCACACCCACACCCACGCCAGACCCAGACCCAGAACCAGACCCAGAACCAACACCAACCCCTGTACCTGTACCCACACCCACACCCACACCCACACCCACACCAAAACCCACACCAACGCCCACACCCGCACCTATTGACTTAACCGATATTGCTAATCATTGGGCAGCAGCCTTTATCCGAGAATTAGTCAGACAAGGAATAGTTAACGGTTTTCCAGACCGCACCTTTAGACCAAATGCCACAATGACCAGGGCGCAATATGCAGCATTAATTGTCAAAGCTTTTGCACCGTCCTCAAAACGGGCAGCAACTCAATTTAAAGATGTAGCAGCTAATTTTTGGGCAGCTAAAGTCATTCAGCAAGCCTATCAAGGTCAATTTCTCTCTGGTTTCCCAGATAACACATTCCGCCCTAACCAAAATATCCAGCGTGTACAAGTTTTGGTTTCTCTCGTAAATGGGCTAGGGTTAGGTACAGCGAGTAATGTTGCCAACGCTATCAAGATTTTCGATGACCAAGCTAAAATTCCTGACTATGCCAAAGATGAGATAGCCAAAGCAATAGATAAAAAAATTATCGTCAATTATCCCAACCTGAAACAACTCAACCCCACCCGCGATGCCACTAGGGCAGAGGTAGCGGTAATGGTTTATCAAGCCTTGGTCGATGCTGGCCGTGTAGCTGCGATTGATTCGCAATATATTGTGAATGGTTGATTAAAACACACAGGGGTGTAGAGGTGTAAGGTAAGAAAAGTATTGAGTTCTAAAAAACACTAATCCCTAGCCTTTAGCCTCTCATCCCTATTCCATTCACACAATCTCTGATGTTTTATGTCTGAACAAAAACCTTTAAATCCTTGGGATTATAAACCTTGGTGGTGTCAACCTTGGTCTATAGTTTTGACATCTGTAATCTTGATTAGTGGTAGTTGGTTTTTATTTAAAATTATTTGGTTAACAATCCTTGTGTCTATTCCTGTACTTTCTTGGATGGGCTTTTTTGTATTTATTTGGCCACAGTTAATGATTCGCAGTGGAATTTTAGAATCATATCAAAAGGAAAATTCTTGAAGAAGAACTCAGAAGTTAAAATTCCACTCAATTACTATATGAGCTTTAAGTTGCAAATGGAAGTGCAATTATAAATTCTGTACCTTTGCCCAAAACCGAGTAGCAACTTAGCTTGCCACCATGACTTTCTTCCACAATTTGTCGAGCGATCGCCAGTCCTAATCCAGTTCCTTTACCTATAGGTTTTGTTGTAAATAAATGGTCAAATATTTTTTGTTTGACCTCATCACTCATACCTTTACCGTTATCAGCAATTGAAATTTTTACATATTGATTGTCTACAAATGTTTTGATAGTAATAATGTTAGGATTTTCTTTGATTTCTGCAAAGCTGCGTCCGGTATTAGATTCATCTAACACATCTATAGCATTCGCCAAAATATTGATAAATACTTGATTTAATTGTCCGGGGAAACATTCAATATAGGGTAAATCTCCATAATCAGTAATTACTTGAATTTCGGGACGTGATTGATTAGCTTGGAGACGATATTTTAAAATTAACAGAGTACTATCAATACCTTCGTGTAAATCGGCTAAAACTTGTGATTCTGTATCATTTCTCGAAAAAACTCGCAGACTATCGCTAATTTTTTGGATGCGTTGTACAGCTGCTTGCATCGAGTGAACAATTTTAGGTAAATCGTCGCAAATATATTCTAGGTCGATTTTTTTGGCATGGTGAATAATTTTAGAATTGGGCTGTTTATACTCTTGTTGATAACAACGTAAATGTGCTAATAAATCATGGACAAATTCATGGGTATTGACTAAACTACCGTTGAGAAAACCCAAAGGATTGTTGATTTCGTGGGCAACTCCAGCTACTAAGTTGCCAAGACTTGACATTTTTTCGGACTGGACTAATTGCAACTGAGATTGCTTGAGTTGTTCTAGAGTTATTTGCAATTCATGAGTACGTTCGGCAATCTGGTTTTCTAAGTTTTGATTCCATTGTCGTAATTGAATGTGAGTTTTTACCCTAGCTAGTAGTTCTTTTTCTTGGAAAGGCTTAGTAATGTAATCGACTGCGCCCAAATCAAAGCCTTTGATTTTACTTTCAGTATCACTGAGGGCGGTCATAAAAATCACTGGAATTGATGCTGTTTGGGGATTGGCTTTGAGTTGCTGACAGGTGCTAAAACCATCAATTCCTGGCATTTGAACATCAAGCAAAATTAAATCGGGTGGATGGGTATTGACTAATTTAAGAGCGCGATCGCCACTAATGGCTGTAGCAATATCAAAACCTGCATCTTCTAGAACTTGGCTGACAACTTCCAAATTTGCCACTGTGTCATCAACTACCAGAATTACCCCTTTACTCATGATGCTGTACCTCTATTAAGTACTTGTTGAGTAATGATTCAATCTCATCACCTTGATGTTGTTTAGCTAAGGTAATGATAGGAGTTGCAAAGCCAAAATAAGTATTATCCTGGTCAATCAGAGACTCTAAATGTTCGCGGAGTTTTCTGAGTTTTCCTTGTTGAGTTAATTCCAACAAAAGTTGCAGTACTTCCCCAGCAGGTAAGACAATTTTGTTTTGTGCGTTGACTTCCTTAACTGCATTATCTGATGCTTCGTAGCACCATTCCAAGTCAAGGTGATGTGCCAGGAGTTTAAATAACTCTTGTGCATCAACGGGTTTGGGTAAAAAGTCATTTCCTCCAGCATCAATCGCCATTTGCTGATCCATCTGGGTGACAGATGCAGAAGAAACGATAATTTTTTGCTGTTGCAGTGCGGGAGAACGTCGAACTTGTTTCAGCATTTCAAAGCCATTCATCACAGGCATAACTAAATCAGTAATGACTAAATCAGGCTGCAAAGATGCGATTAACTCTATCCCTTGCTGTCCGTTTTCCGCTTCACTGACATCAAAACCTAATGGTTGCAGGAGATTCACTAAAACTCCGCGATTTTCCCAGCGATCATCTACAACCAGCAAACGACGACGTTCTCCTTGATAACTGACGATGTTTAGACCATGATTGTTGATACTTTGCTGTACCCAATCTTGAGCGATCGCTAAGGTAAGTTCAAAGTAAAAATCGCTACCTACACCTAACTGACTTTTAACTTGAATTTGTCCACCCATGAGTTGTACAATTTGTTGGCTAATGGCGAGTCCTAATCCTGTCCCTTCTACTTGACGTTTGCGATCGCCCACTTGCTCAAAGGCTTGAAACAAATTATTTAAGTGTTCTGGTGCAATACCTACCCCAGTATCTGCCACTTGAAATTTTACTTTGATAGAGTGGCGATCATGTTGTAGTTCAGTAACTTGGACTTGTAATGTCACAGAACCTTGATCTGTAAACTTAATGGCATTCCCAATCAAGTTAATCAACACCTGACGCAAACGTTTTTCATCGGTGTAGATTCCTTCAGGTAAGCTTGCGTCGGGTTCGTAGATGAAATCAATTCCCTTTTGTTCGGCTCGAATCTTACAAAGTTCTACAACTCCTTGTAATAAGGAAGGAAAATGTAATGCTTTGGGTGTGAGTTCGAGCTTACGTGCTTCAATTTTGGAGAGGTCGAGGACATCGTTAATTAAAGTCAGTAAATGTGTACCGCATTGGTGAATAATGCTAATCCCATGTTGTTCTTTACTAGACAAAGTTTTAGAACGACTTAAAATTTGGGCATAGCCAATAATCCCATTCAATGGTGTGCGTAGTTCATGGCTCATGTTAGCCAAAAACTCGCTTTTGGCTTGGTTGGCGATATTTGCCGATTCCTTAGCTTGCTGCAATTGCAATTTTTCAACTTCGGCTTGAGTTAACTGAGCATTGCGTTCTAAAATGTTCCGCTCTACCCTTCCTAAGAAAATGTAAAATAACCCAAATAAAGTAGAACCAATAATTAATGAAACCAGGGAAACCAGCATCATCGATTGCTGGGCAGCTTGTTCAATATTAGAAATGTCTTTCAAAATGATGATATGCCCCAAATTCCGACCATCAATGTCTATCAAGGGCAGAAATGCAATCTGGATACTGCGTCCACCATCTTTAAAAATCCGAATTAATTCAGTTTTGGCATTGGCTTTGCTAATCTCTTGATTAATATTTGCTGGCAAATTAGCTACTGTTTTATCAACAATTACATAACTAGGAAAATCATTCCAGTTAGATTGATAACCTAGTTTTTTGTTGCGATTTTCCCATTCATCTTGCTTGAGAAATCGCTTATCCATTGCCATAACTAAATCTACATCTAAAATTTTGTGGACTTTTTGGGCAATATCTTGAAATTCCACACCTAATTCTAAATATCCAATCAGTTCTTCTTGATCAGGTTTGGCGAACAAATCACTATCTTGGCGTTCGGTAAAATCAATGTGCCAAGGATAGACCGATCGCAATACCGGATTACCCGTTGGCCCTTGCTCTAAACCTGCACTGGGTTTACCAGTCTGCTCGGCTCGTTGTAGGGTAATCCGGTTAATGCGATCGCCAAAAGTATCTTTATGAAGTCGTAAAAAATTAATTCGATCAGGCTGGTGAAAATAAAAATGGGTAATCTGATTTTGTTGACGCAGGCGTTCATATAAAGGTTTGATTTTTGCTCGCAAAATATTGCGATCGCGCTGTTTGAAGATATTCGTGATTTGCAAATCTCGAATCAACACCTCTTGTGCTGCATTCATTGTCTGAACATCACGAGCCATTTCTTCATGAAATAAGTCTTTGACTCGCTGCGCTGTTGTTGTATGATTTTCTTTGATACGTTGTTGTTGCTGATGATAAAAAGCTGCTAAAAAAGACCCCTGTAACAGACAAATCGCTATCATTAAAGGGGTCAAAAGCCTCTGGCGTAAATTTGAATTTTGCTGTTGGTCAAGCCTAATTTCATTACCCATTTTTTATCTATTCACTTGAAATCTGTTGTAATTACCGAGAAAGATTAGGTACTTCCTTATTATTCCCGTCTCTAACCTGCAACAAACATCAAGTAGCGATTTACTCAAGTGCAACCATTGAAATTTTCCGCAAAACTTACCATGCTTTTGTCTGTGTAATACTGCGTTGATATCGTCTCTGAATGTAGATGCAATTTAGCCATTATGGTACAAATTTGTCTGCACAGCCTCTACAGAATTTATCAGATAAAATTTTCATCTTCACTCTCCTTTGAATGCTAATTTTCTAGGGAAGACAGTCATTGGTCATTTGTTCTTTATTCTTTGCAAATACAAATGACCAATGACTAATTTCGTATTAGTCGCCGTTACCCGCAGTAGCATTTGGAGAATTGGCTGATTCTGATTTTTGGTATTTACCTGGATATTTGTGTTGGAAATATGCTTCCAATACTTGTAAAACCATTGGGCCGCAGACTGTACCACCATGATCTCCAGAATTTTCGCCAAAGGCGACAACGGTAATTTCTGGGCGATCGCTTGGGGCATAAGCACCAAACCAAGTATGATTAGGCCGACCAATACCAGCTTCAGCTGTACCACTCTTACCAGAGGCGGGGGCGATTGTTGGCAGATTTAAGCGTTTCCCTGTCCCTTCAGTAATTACCTTCCGCAGTCCATCACGCAGAACATTAATAGTTGACTGCTTCATATTTAAAGATTCGCGCCAACTTTTCGCTTCTTCGTTATCTTTCAAAAAATGCGGCTTGACACGATATCCCCCATTGGCGGGAACAGAAAACATAATTGCTGATTGCAGTGGTGTCACCTGTAAAGCACCTTGACCAATAGACATATTAATTGTGTCGCCCACAGTCCAAGGTATCTTCCAAGCTTTTTGTTTCCAATTTTCATCGGGAACCAAACCCTTAGTTTCTTCACTGGGGAATTCAATTCCTGTTTTTTGACCGAAACCGTACTTCTGCGCCCATGCAATTAAAGTCGGGCCACCAACACCTTTACCGACTTGATAAAAGAATGTATCACTACTCATCGCGATCGCTCTAGGAAATCCCAAAGGTCCAAATCCTGCATGGTTCCATTCCCCAAAAGTTACACCACCAACAGTCAACGAACCATAGGTTTGCAGCACCGTTCCAGGGGAAAATTTACCCGATTCTAACCCCGCCGTTGTGGTGACAATTTTGAAAGTACTCGCAGGCGGAAAAGCACTTAAAGCCCGATTAACTAAAGGATGGTCTTTTCCTTGCACACTTTCCCAATCTTTTTCGGAGAGTTTTTGCTTAGAAAAAATATTCGGGTCGAAATTGGGATGAGATACCATCGCTAAAACTGCGCCATTTTTGGGATCAAGGGCGACAATTGCACCTTGATATTTGCCTAAAGCTTTATCTGCGGCTTTTTGCAGTTCCCAATCTATAGTTAAATGCAAATCTTTGCCAGATTTCGCTTGTTTTTCCCCTAAAATGCGGATTGGGCGACCTGCGCCATCCACTTCCACTTGCTGACCACCCCATTCGCCGCGTAAGGTCGTCTCATAAGCTTTTTCTATCCCCATCTGACCAATCACATCACCCAGACGATAGCCTTCTTTCTGCTTATCTTTTAACTGTTCGGGGGTGAGTTCTCGTGTATAACCCAGTACATGGGCTAATTCTTGACCATGTGGATAGTAGCGTACTGCATCTGTGTTAATTTCTACATCTTTCAGTTCGTTTTCATACTCTTTTAAAGCTGTAATTTGGGCTTCGCTGACATCACGCGCAATCCGAATCAAGGAAGCCGAGTTAGCGCCAGCCGCATCCAGTTTCTTTTCCATTTCTTCTTGGGAAATACCCAGAATCTTGGATAATCGTGGCGCGACTACTGACCAAGATGGTTTAGTGTGGGCCAGCGGCCACAAATATACAGAATGGGGATATCGAGTAGTAGCTAATAACTTCCCATTTCGGTCAAAAATATTACCTCGTTCTGGTTGTTTGAGAATGGTGCGAACGCGGTTAGATTCGGCACGTTTTCGCAGTTGAGATCCTTCGACGATTTGTAAATATGCTAATCGTGCTTCAATCCCAACCAGAGTCAATAAAGTGAACCCAATTAAAAATATTGATTGAATACCGCGTCCAACAGTCCGTGTATCTTTTCTGCCGTTCGATAAAGGTGATGAAAATAACGCCATAAGACAATTAATTTTAGATTTTAGATTTGAGGGTGAATAATCTTTCTCGTCCCCACGCCTAACACTTGCTCTAGAATGCCCAAAATTCAAACTTGATATTAAGCTTGTAACAATCACCAAAGTATATTCCCGATCTAGGGTTTTTGGCGGATACAATAAACCAAAGTGTTTTTTAAGTCTGCTTAATAGGCTACATTCACGGAAACAATCAGGTTAAATCACAGCATTCTACTGAGGATTATGGCTCAATCTGTTGTGCAGAATCAGAGGGGGATTACGTCGTTTCAGCCACTGGATGTGGAACTGCGTAACGTGTTTAAGTTCTTCAAGCAAGAACCCGCCGTACATGGAATCGATTTGGATGTCCGCAAAGGGGAGTTTTTTAGTATTTTAGGCCCCTCTGGTTGTGGCAAGACAACAACATTACGTTTAATTGCTGGATTTGAAACTGCGGATGCGGGTAAGGTGTTGATTCAAGGTCAACCAATGACGAATGTGCCGCCTTATCGCCGTCCAGTCAATACTGTATTTCAAAGTTACGCGCTGTTCAATCACCTGAATGTTTGGGATAACATCGCCTTTGGCCTGCAATTAAAAAAACTTCGTAAATCTGAAATTGAAAGTCGAGTGACAGAAGCTTTAAAACTCGTCAAAATGGAAAGTTTGCGATCGCGCTTTCCCAATCAACTTTCTGGTGGTCAACAGCAAAGGGTAGCATTAGCTAGGGCGTTAGTAAATCAACCGGCTGTGGTGCTGTTAGATGAACCTTTAGCCGCCTTAGATTTAAAACTGCGGAAAGAAATGCAAGTTGAGTTGTCTAACTTACATCAACAGTTAGGCTTAACCTTTATTTTAGTGACTCACGACCAAGAAGAAGCTTTGTCTTTGAGCGATCGCATTGCGGTGATGAATCAAGGCAAAATTGAGCAAATTGGTACACCCAGCGAAATTTACGAACATCCCCAAACCGCTTTTGTGGCTGATTTTATTGGTGATACTAATTTATTTAGTGGGGAAATTGCTGCTGTCGAAGCTGAATGTATCCAAGTTGTCACCAAAACTGGGTTAAAAATTATCGTCACCCGCTATGAAGATACACCCATCGAATTATCTCAATCTGTAGTGGTGAGTGTGCGTCCCGAAAAAATTCAACTATCAATCTATCCACCCAATCTACCAACTAACTGCTTTGAAGGCAGACTAGTTAATGTTATGTATTTAGGAACTCATGTTACCTATGTGGTGGAATTAACCAATGGCATAAATATTAATGTTCTCCAACCCAATACTTTTGGTAATTTGCCAGACAGAGATACACCAATTTATGTTTTATGGGCTGAAAGTGATTGTTTGGCTATTAGTCAATAGTCAATGGTCAATGGTCATTGGTTATTTGTCATTAGTTATTTGTTGAATGACAATTTAGTAAATATAATTGACTAAATCTAGCAAAGCAAAATATATATATTGAGCTAATGTCAACTAAACGCTTTCAAGATTTACGAGTTTATCAATTATCAGAAAAATTAGCCGATGAAATTTGGCAAATTGTTCATAATTGGAAACCTTTAGCTCAAGATACTGTGGGTAAACAAATTGTACGTTCAGCAGATAGTATTGGTGCAAATATAGCGGAGGGAGTTGGTAGAGGTAGTTATCAAGAGAATAAACGTTTTATTAGGATAGCAAGAGGTTCATTGAATGAAACGCAACATTGGCTAAGAAGTGATTATAAACGTAACCTTTTAACTCTTGAACAAACTCAGAGTATCAAAAATATTATTAATGAACTAGCGCCAAAGTTAAACTCATACTTAAAATCAATAGACAATACTTACAACCCAAATGACCAATGACCAATGACAAATAACCAATGACAAATAGAAGAAACTTCTTACAAAAATTAGCAGCATTTTCCAGCTTATCTTTAACTGGTTGTGGTTGGAGATTAGCTAATGTGCGGGCGGCGACTAAATCTAGTAACAGTGATAAATTGTACCTTTATACTTGGACACAATATGCTGATAAAAAGTTAATCCAAACTTTTAGTACTCAAACTGGGCTGAAAGTGCTGGTAGATACTTATGATTCTAATGAAGTGATGTTAGCTAAAGTATTAGCTGGAGGTGGTGGTGCTTATAGTGTGATTTATCCATCTGACTATATGGTGCAGAAGATGGTCGAGAAAAATTTGTTAATCGAATTAAATCACGATCGCCTGCATGGTTTAGAGAATTTCTTTCCGCAATTTCAAAACCCTAGCTACGACCCTAATAATCACTACAGTTTACCATTTAATTGGGGAACGACAGGTTTAATTTATAATTCTGAAGTTCTGCCAAAAGCCCCAGTAGATTGGGAGTATCTCTGGCAAAATCAGCAAATACTCAATAAGCGAATGACCTTACTCAATGATGTGCGTGAGGTGATGGGTGCAGTATTAAGAATGTTGGGTTATTCTTATAACTCAAAAGAGGAGGAAGAACTACAACAAGCATATAACAAATTAAAGCAATTAAAACCCGCGATCGCTGCTTTTGATACTGATGCTTGGCAAAATCAAATGCTGGCGGGAGATTTAGTCTTAGCGATGTGTTACTCAGCCGATGCAATTCGCGTCATCCAAGAAAACCCCAAATTTAAATATGTCATTCCGCGCAGTGGTTCTTCTTTATGGACTGATACAATTGTCGTGCCGAAAAGCTCACCTAATACTGATGGAGCTTATGCTTGGATTAACTTTATTTTGCAACCAGAAGTTGCAGCCAGTGTTAGCCAACATTTAAATATTGCTACCCCAAATAGTGCAGGGTTTGAACAATTACCCCAAAAAATCAAAACTAATAAAAATTTATTCCCGGAAACCGCCATTTTAGAAAAGTGCGAACGGATTACTCCTCTGGGAGATTTTGAGGAAGTTTATGAGCGTTTCTGGACTCAATTAACTAGTGCCTAAATAGGAAGATTATTTAATCCAAAATGGTATCAGCTTGTGTTTATCAAAAATTCTCAGCAAATCAATGAATCAGGCGATATTATCGACTTGAAAAAACTACATCGCCCTACATTTAACTTTTTACAACCATTAATCTTACTAGCTCCGGCAGCTATTTGGTTATTATTATTACTAGTACTGCCAGCAATTATCATTTTTCAACTTAGTTTAGTTCCCAATATTCGCCCAGGAGATTTAGTCAATCCTAGCGGATTCGATAATTATCTGCGGATATTTGACCCGTTGTATTTGCAAGTTATTTTGCGATCGCTGTGGTTAGCATTAGGCACAACTATAATTTGTTTAATCTGCGGCTTTCCTGTGGCTTATTGGATAGCACAAATCGCCCCAAAACAATGGCGTAATTTACTATTATTAGCTTTTATCTTACCTTTGTGGACTTCTTCTTTACTGCGTTCTTATGCTTGGATTACAATTTTGCGCCCCACTGGGTTATTTAATAGTATTTTGAGTAATTTAGGTTTACCAACTTTAGAATTACTTAACCGACCTCCGGCTGTATTTATCGGTATGAGCTATAGCTTACTACCTTATATGGTGTTAATTTTATATGCTTCTTTAGAAAAATTAGACAAGCGTTTATTAGAAGCTGCTGCTGATTTAGGTGCAAACCCCGCACAGACTTTTTGGAAAGTCACAGTACCGCAAGTTTCCCCAGGAATTACGGCTGGTTCAGTTTTAGTGTTTATTACAGGATTAGGAGACTTTGTTGATCCTGAACTTTTGGGTGGTGCTTCCAGTATGACTGCGGCGCGGCTGGTTTACAATCAATTCCTTGGTGTAACCCAAAATTGGGGTTTTGGTTCAGCATTGAGTATGGGATTAATTTTAGCAGTGAGTGTAGCGATCGCCTTTCTGATTAAATATGGTGAACCAACACCCAGCCGCTAAACTAATTTTAGAGACATCAACATAAATTTACAGAGCTATGAATATTGCTTCAACTCAAGCTCTCACCTTAGCAGAATTTCTCAAACTACCAGAAACTAACCCCAGTTTAGAATACATTAATGGCGAAATTCTGGAAAAATCAATGCCACAAGGGAGACATAGCCGTTTACAAGGTAAATTATGCAGCGCAGTTAATGATATTACTGAACAGCAAAAAATTGCTTACGCATTTCCTGAATTAAGGTGTAGCTTTGGCGATCGCTCAATCGTACCAGATGTGGCAGTATTTATATGGAACAGAATACCGTTAACCGTTGATGGCGAAGTTCCAGATAACTTTGAACTAGCTCCAGACTGGACAATTGAGATTTTATCCCCAGAACAAAAACCAAACAAAGTAATTGGTAATATTCTGTATTGTTTAAAGTTTGGTAGTCGTTTAGGGTGGTTCATCGACCCCGATGATTTAAGTATTTTAGTATTTTTACCAGAACAGCAACCAGAGTTATTTCAGGAAGATGATATTTTGCCAATGTTACCTGAAATTGAACTGGTACTAACTGTTAATCAAGTTTTTGGTTGGTTAAAAATGGGCAATTAGATTTTACAGAGAAGAGGGAAGAGTGCAAGGGTTGGATGAGGAGTTAAACAGTTAACTCCATTACCAAATTATGCGATACACTTGCTTTTGGCATTAAAGATGAAATTGTAGATAGAAATTCATGCTCTAGATAAGGCTTAGTTAAGTAAGCTCTTGCACCCAGTTCTTTTGCTAATTGACGATGTTTTTCAGCACTACGCGAAGATAAAATGACTACAGGAATTTTAGCAAGATTGGGAATTTGCTGAATGTTAGTTAATAGCTCAAATCCATTCATGCGCGGCATTTCTAAATCAGAAATAATCACTTGAATGTCTGGGTATTTTTGTAGCTGTTCCAGAGCTTCTACACCATTTTGTGCTTGAATTACTTGATAACCATCTCTTTGTAAAGTTAAAGAGAGAGTTTGACGCAAACTAATAGCATCGTCCACAATTAATACTACCTTAGAGGCGGGGAAATTAGCTTCTACCTGCTGAGATAATGGTTTTGCTGGAAAATTTACAGGAGTCGAAAAAGATAAATCCTCGCTTATAGATTCACTAGTAGGAATTATCGGGAGGGGGATAAGTTCAGATGTCGTGGGTACATTAATAGAGTCTAATAAGAGAGCGCCATCAATAACTAAAATGAGATTACCATTGGCAGAAGTACTACAACCATAAACATATTTTGGTGGTGCGATCGCATTGCCTAATGGTCTAATTACTAATTCTTGTTCGCCAATTATTTGGTCAACTTCTAAGGCAAAAATACCTTGATGAGACTTGAGGATTAATATAGGATTATTCATCAATTTTGTGTCAAGAGTAGTTGCTGTATTATTGAGGCTATGACTCTTGACAGCAGAGTAATTATAAGACATTAGCTCTGAAAGTTGATGTAAACCAATTAAATTTTCATTCTGCTCTGTATGCCAATATAAAACTTTTTTACCTTCAAATTCCTTAATTTGTTGCGGAGCCGGAATGACAATTTTTTCTACGCAGTCTAACAATAGCGCATAAACTACGCCTCCCGCTTGCACCAGCATCAATTTATCAGTAGTCATAGAAAAAGGTATTTTAAGTGTGAATTTTGTCCCTTGTTGGGGTAAACTTTGCACCGCGATTGAACCATGAAGAGCTTCGATTTGAGAACGTACAATATCCAAACCTATACCACGTCCAGAAATATTACTCACCTGTTCAGCCGTCGATAATCCCGGCGAAAACATTAAATTTAATAACTCTGATTCATTGTCACCAGCAATATTTAGTTTCATCTCAATTGCTTTTTGATGAATTTTTTCCAGATTCAGTCCTTGTCCATCATCTTGAACTTCAATAATAGTTTGGCTACTTTGATGATATGCCCGAATTGTAATTAAACCTTGTTCTGGCTTACCACGTTCTTGACGCAATTGTGGAGATTCAATTCCGTGATCAAAAGCATTACGTACTAAATGTAATAGTGGTTCATACAATTTTTCGGCGATCGCTTTATCTACTAGTACCTCTGTACCTGTGAGTTGTAACTCGACGTTTTTATGATAAATACTGCCTAATTTTTTCACCATTGGGGGGAAACGGTGCAAAATATCCCCCAAAGGTAACATTCTTGCTTCTACCAAGTTATCAATAATTGTGAAAATTAAATTCTGTTTTTTATCAGTTGCTTGAGTTGCTTGTTTAATAGTTAAATCTAGCGACTCTGTAGTTTCTTGTAATTGCAGAGTTTCTTCAATTGCTGTGTGCAGTACTAAATTAAATTCTGTGTATATATCCATTTCCAGTGAGTCGAATTTCACTGCTGCAAAATTCTGCGATAACTGAGGAGTAACAGTTGGTAAATGTAGAGGTAAATCTCTTAACTGATGCAAGATTATTTGATGTCTATTGATCTGCTGTAATAACTTATCAATCAATTCTTGAATCTGTTCGTCATAAAGATGACGTTTCTTATGCTGAATCAGCAGTTCTCCAGCTAGATAATTAAGATTTCTCAATCCTTCAACATCAACACGGACAAATTTCTGACTTTTGACAACTTGAGAATTTTTATCTTCTAACTGCTCGTGAATATTGCTAACTACTTCGGTAATAGCCTCTACATTTGCTTGCTCTGGAACAGAATCATCTATAATTACTGCTTGCTCACTGGAATTTTCTCCTCCCCAAATTGATTCTAAGAGATGCTCAGTATCAGCTTCTAAGGGATTGGCTATTGCATTCGCAATTACAAGATTTTGGAACTTGGGATGCTCTAACCAGTTCTTTTCTTGACTATTTACAGGGGGATAATTTTTATATTCTTTGGCTAATGTGATAATTTGTTTTTGTAAGTGCCGAGTTAAAAAAATATAACCATCACTTTTATCGTTACCATACTCAAATTGAGCAATTGCCAGCAGTACAATTAAAACCATACCATTTCGATACAAGCAAAGACTATAACTATCTTCTGAGTCTTGCGCGAAAGCTAAAAATTCTTTTAACCAATTTTCAATATAATTTATTTGCCGCTCAATATCTAATTTAGGAACTAATAGAGATAAATTTAATTCTGTTGCTGGTATTTGTTGCTGCTGCTGAAACCAACTCAAAATACATTGCACCAATTTTAGGTAAAACTTAGCTGTTGTTGGTTGAAGTTGTTCGTGTTTATGATTGCTTGATGTCGTTAAAAATTGGTAAAATTCAGCAGTAGTTTGTTGTAGATTTCCAGATGTCGAATTATCTAGAATTTCTGGAGATAACTGTTCTAGCTCGATGACTGATGTTAGGTTTTGCCAAGCTGGAGAAAGCAGATGAGTACAAGTGCGATCGCCAGCGAATACTGCTGTTTGAATTGTTTGTAAATCTTGCCGCATCAGTTCAGCAATTTCCATCACTTGCGAAGGATATGCTTGCAGCGCCGCCAAGATTTTTTGTGCAAGTTCCTCTAATCCCAGCAAGTCTAAAGATTCAGCCAATCCTAAAAATATTTCGGCTTGAGAGTTGACAAAATCTCTAAATTCCGCTTCTTCTGGAGGATGATTAATAGTTTCAGTAATATTTTCAATGCGTTGTTGAATCCCAACTTCAAAAATTGACTTGACAACATCAAAACCTAATTCTTGCGAAGTAGGAACATAATGATCTGTGCCAAAATCATCACCAAGTCTAGCTTGTAACTGAGCAAAAATATTAGTTGCTCTTTCAATAACTTCTTCTACATTAGCAGGACTACTAGTTAATGTTGTGGTCAAAGCGAGACGCAAACATTCATAAGCTTTTAGCAGGAGTGTATGTAAACTATTATCAATAACTATATCTGGATTATATAAAGCTTTAAATACATCTTCTAGAGAATGGGCAATGCTTTGAATTGCATCTAGCCCAACAGTAGCAGCACCTCCCTTAAGGGTATGAGTCGCCCGCATTAACGTATGAACTTTATTTTTTCTCTTAGCTTCTTCTTCAGTTAAACTTAAAAGTTCTTGTTCAATTGTTTGTAATAACTCTGGGGCTTCTGCTAAGAAATAAACATAACCTTGTTCACGAATTTCAGCATCTGTAATCATAATAGGGAAATTGGGAGTAGTGAGTAGAAAAGTAGGAGCGGGGAATAGTGAATTGAGAGTGGGGAGTTAAAAAATTGTCTTTTCTACTCCCTACTCACCACTCCCTTGAAATTAATTAACTTTGAACTTACTAGCAGTTGTTAACAGTTCTTGTGCCATTCCCAATAAATCTTGGAAGATAGCAGCAATTTCTTGAGACTCCGCAAAGGTTTTGTTAGCGATTTCTGCAACATCTTGCATTGAATGAGTCACAGTTTCAGACTGACCCATTTGGGTTTGAGTCGCTGCGGTAATTTGTTGAAGCAATTGACTAATTTCAGCAGTGGCTAAAACAATTGCATTTAAGTTTTGCCGGGTTTCGCTAACTAAATTTGTGCCTTCGACAACTTGCTGAATACCTGTTTCCATTGCTACTGCAACTTCGCCAGTTTCTGCCTGAATTTCTTGGACTAATTTTTCAATTTCGATTGTGGCTGCTGCTGATTGACGAGATAAAGAACGCACTTCATCAGCTACAACTGCGAAGCCTTTACCATACTCACCAGCGCGGGTTGCTTCAATGGCGGCATTCAGCGCGAGAACGTTGGTTTGGGTGGCAAAATTGCTAATCAAATTGACTACTTTCGAGATTTTTTGCGAAGACTCGCTGAGGCGTTTAATTTTCTTACTAGTTTGGGCAACGGTTTCTCGAATGCCTTCAATGGCTTTAACAGTCAAGTTCATGGCAATATCACCAGACTCTACTGTTTGGTTAGCTTTCTGGACTGCTACTTGCACTAATTCGGCATTAGCCACCACAGCTTGCGTAGAGTCTAGCATTTGTTGAATATCACCCAAAGCCGAGGCAATATCTTCTGACTGTTGTTGGGCTAAATTATTCAGTCCTGCCAGGGAAGCGTTACTAGTAGCCGAAGTCTGCACTACTTGTTGGGCTGCGGCTTGTACTTGAATAACGATTTGTCGTAATGCTTGCAGAGTGTTGTTGTAAGCATCGGCGATTGTGCCGAGTTCGTCTTCCGTGATGGGGGCGCGGACTGTTAAATCACCATTTAAAGCCGGACGCAGCGCCATCAACAGTTGAATAGAACGTTGTTGGAGTAATTCTTTGGCTGCTTTTTCCCTGTCGGCGGCTTCTGCTAGTTGTGCTGACTGTGTTTGTAGTTGTTGCAGAGATTCCGTTTGTTGCAGTGCTAATCCTAATTGATCACCAATCCGGGCTAACAAGCTAACTTGGGATTCTTCCCAATTACGGGTGCCAGAATTTTGATAAGCTGCCAACAAACCCCACAGCTTTTCCCCGAAAAATATCGGCACAATTACATAAGCTCTGACTTCAAATTGCTCTAAAATTTCGATATGGCAAGGTGAATGTCCGACTTGATAAATGTCATGAACAACAAAGCTTTCGCCTTTGGCATATCTACCGCCTTGGGTTTCTTGGAGGTGGGTATCTTCCCAGACAGTTTTGATATCTATGCCGACAAGTTTGACCCAATTGTGACCAACTGACTCAGCAATAAACTCACCACTCCAATCAGGAGAGAAGCGGTACACAGCCATGCGATCGCATCGTAATAATTGCCGGACTTCTTGAGTCGTAACTTTGAAGATTTCATCTAAATCTACACATTGTCTAATGCGGTTAACTATCTTAGTAAAGGCTTTTTCTTGTTCTGCAATCTGAGTTAACTTTTCAGTTTTAACTCGCACTTCTTCCAGATAGTCTATTTGCGATTTCGCAATACTAAATTGCAAGGCTATCTGATTTAAAAAGTTAACTTCCCAAGATTGCCATTCCCGACTGCCAGAGTTTTGATAAGCCGCCAATAAGCCCCATAATTGTTCACCGAAAAAGATAGGAACAATAATATAAGCTTTGGCTTCAAATTGTTCTAAAATTTCAATGTGGCAGGGAGCTAAACCAATTTTGTAAATATCATTAACTACAAAATTTTCACCTCTAGCATATCGTCCGCCTTGAGTTTCTTGCAGATAAGTATCATCCAAGACGGTTTTGATATTTGGCCCTACCAATTTTACCCAATTGCTACCTACTGACTCAGCAATAAACTCGCCACCCCAGTCAGGACTAAACCGATAAACAGCCACGCGATCGCATTTTAATGAAAGGCGCACTTCTTGGGTAGTTGTTCTAAAAACACTTTCCACATCTGGAGACTGGCGGATGCGATTGACAATTTTAGTTAAGGTTTTTTCTTGTTCCGCAATCTGTACTAATTGTTGAGATTGTACTTGCATTTGTGCAAGATATTCTGCATGGGCGATGGCTACACCAAATTGCAAACCAATTTGTTCTAAAAAGCTGACTTCCCACTCGTGCCAATCACGGGTGCCAGAATTTTGATAAGCGGCTAACAAGCCCCACAATTTTTCTCCAGCAAATACAGGGACAATCACATAAGCTTTGACTTCAAACTGTTCTAAAATTTCGATATGGCACTGAAAATGACCGACTTTGTAAATGTCATTTACAACAAAGCTTTCGTGATGGCGATAACGTCCACCTTGGGTTTCTTGTAAATGGGTATCTTCCCAAACTGTGTTAATACCTGGCCCGACAAGTTTCACCCAACCATGACCAACTGATTCGGCAACAAATTCACCACTCCAATTATCATAAAAGCGATAAACAGCCACGCGATCGCAACGTAATAATTGTCTGATTTCTTGAGTAGTTGCTTGAAAAATCTTGTCAATATCAGAAACTCGAATAATCTTCTCAATTACCTTAGCAACAGATTTTTTCGCTTGGGTTCGCAGGTCTAATTCTCTTTGAAATTCAAAACTCTGGAATTTATAAGCTAATTCTGTGGTAACTTGCGAGAGAAACGTAATTTCTGTTTCTGGCCATTGTCTAGTATGAGTGCAAGTATTAACTGCCAATAATCCCCAGACTTTACCGCCTATTAAAATTGGTAAACTTAAACTTGCTTTGATTTGAAATTTTTCTAGTAATTGTTTTTGATAAGGTGTAACTTGAATTTGTTCGACATCTTCAATCGCTACAGATTCTAAATAATCTTGATTGTTATACAAACCAAATAACATTCCCGGCAGGTTTTCACCTAATGTTGGTGTCCAACCTAGGGTTCTGGATTCAGCCAATACAGTACCAGAATCTATAGATGTAAATTGATAAATTAAGGCGCGATCGCAATTAATTTTTTCTCTAACTTGGGCAACACTGAGTTTCAGTAATGTATCTACATCTTGAGCTTGACGCATCACATTGCTGATAGCCTGTAATTGCTGCCGCCAGAGTTTAAAATCTTGACCAATATGATAATTATTGGTAGCCAGATGATTAATAGCTTGATTTTCTCTTGCTTCAACTTCAGGGATTACTTCTTCATTATCTTTACTATTGTGATACGCAATTGTCATTTCAAAATACCTCTTTTTGGTGATTAAATAATCAGTAACTTTCCAATTTCACTGACAACGAATATTAAAATATTGATTTTATTGCTGGCTCATCCACATAGGAGATTTAACAAGTGCGGCTGCATCTATGTTGAATACCATTTCCTCAAGGGTATTAATAAAGTACCCTTGGATAAAAGCTGAAACTTTAGGAGAAAAAACATCAGATGTAGGCAACTTCATTTGTTCAGTTTCTAACCACTCAATATCCATCAAATTTTTAACTAGGAATCCTAAATTCTTACCTTCAATTTCTAAAATAACTGCCATCATTTTAGAGAGAAAATTCACTCCTTGTACAAGTGATGGATAACCTAGCATCTCCTCTAAATCTACTAACCAAAGCATTTCACCCCGCCAGTTATATATACCTAAAACACAACTAGGCATTTGAGGTACACCACATATATCTGCCAAAGACACTTGTAAAACTTCGGTAATGTGTTGCAATGAGATGACTGCTTTATCGTTACTACCTAGGGTAAATCCTAAAAATTTTTGCTGGCTTTCCACAGTCAACTCATCCTCTAACAAGTTATTTTTTGCAAATCTATTAGTTAATTGTTTTAACTAATAGATTAAATGACACATTTAAGCAATTTTATTGCAGGACTTGCTTCAGTGTTTTTACCAATTCTTCTTTATCAATTGGCTTAGAGAGATAGGCTTCTGCGCCTAACATATTGCCCCACATTTTATCCACATCACTATTTTTTGTTGAACAAAAAACCACAGGTATTTTACTGGTTGCTGGGTTCGATTTTAGTTCTCGACAAATTTCAAATCCACTTTTACCCGGCAAAATTACATCTAGAAAAATCACATCTGGGGTCTTTCCATCTATCTTGGCTTGAGCTTCTTCACTACTTTTGGCACTAATTACGGAATAGCCCGCTTGTTGTAAGTAACGGCTGAGTATTTCCATATCTGTCAAACCATCTTCAACAATTAACGCAGTATTCATAAAAGTTTCCTACTCGATTCACTTACAACTAGAGACAGAAAATCTCAATACTCATCGTTAGATGAATATGAGTTTTTGCGCGAAACATAATTCAGGAGTTAGGAGCCAAAATTCAGAAGAATTCTGTACTAATGGTGGATAAATAAACAGTTTTAAAAACTAACCAAATCTACTATTTTATGGTATTCAATCAGTCACAGGTCTGAATTACTGATGCTTTTGATTCAGACCCTTTGACGAGTTCAGGATATTGCTTCTGAATTCTGACTTCTGAATTCTGCTTCAATGATTTAATTTTGATTGATTATTCTTGTAAATGTTATAGAAAAAACACTTACATTTTGAATTTTCCTGCAAAAATCTCCGGAAGAAAAATGTTAATTTTTATCAAATTGTATAAAAATCGTAATAACTGAATGCACCAGAATAATCTGGATAAATATCTGATTAATATCCAGTTTAAATAGTTATGAACAACTTGGATTGGAGTCAGTATCTACATCTACGCTTGATTACTAATGTCCTAAAGACATTTCTAAGTTAGATTTACTCTGCGATTTAGGCGGGGTCACGTTCGCAGGTTTCTGAACTTGCAGGTGTTTGCGAATTACACTCATAACTTTATCCGCAGCTACAGGTTTAGTCAGAAAATCTGTCGAGCCAACCACTTTAGCACGGACTCTATCTAACAAACCATCATTGCCAGTTAAAATGATCACAGGTGTATTAGCAAAAGCAGATACGCGTCGCAACTGAGTACAGATTTCGTAACCACTAGCAACTGGCATAATTAAATCTAGAAAAATCAAATCTGGTTTATGTTGAATTAAAGTTGGCAGTGCTTGGATTGGGTCTTGAATTTTGATGAATCTCAACCCATTCGCAGTCACAATCTCCTCTAAAATTTTACAAACTTGGGGACTATCATCGACACAGGCAACCAATGGTATATGAGAGTTCTTTGTTTGCAAAGAAATAGATTTATTGTCATCTTCAGTAGATAACAAAGGTAAGTCTGGTACTTCGATTAATTCAACAATGCCTTTGAGAATGTAGGGAAGCAATGAGCGAGTTACAGGTAAAACATTCTGCTTCATTTTTGCAGCTAAATCTCTTAGTGTCTGTTTACCATTCATCAAAGTGACAAAGTTATTGTAAACAGATGGACTTACCTGTTGTTGGAGTTGTTCTGGTCTCCGGAGAATTGGTGCTAAGTCAGGCGAAAAGTTTGCCAAGCCAGCTTCTGACCAACTTTTCCACGAGTCTTGCATCTGTTTGACAGATAAATCTGCACTTGTGAAACTCATTGGTGTTTCTAAAATAGTATCCTGGCTGCGATCGCAACTGAAAGCCACAAAATCTGTGTGCTGGGCTAGGTCAAATAACAACTCAGTAATTGTATTTTCGACAATTGCTTGAATTTGTTCTCTGTTGATTTTCTGTCTTTTGTACAAAATTTCTAACAGGCGATAATCCCAGTAATAAACGGCAAAATCTTGTTGGCGAAACTGAATTTTCTCCACATCTATTTGCGGACAATATTGTGCCATATATCTGCGCCAACGCCGAAAAGGATGAGTCCCGCCTGCGGCCCAAACTATCCGACCTAACCGATAATAAAAAGACCAATGATGCCCTTTCGCACTTTTAATGTTTAGCTGACCGTTGTATTGTAGCTGGGTGCAAGTCCTAAATTCATGAATGATGTTATTTGATACCATTAGTTCCGGGTGGGTCATACCTTTTTCATATAATGCAAAAGTCAGCTTGCCCAAATCCACATTAGCTATATAGTCCTTGGCAAGAATATAGAAGCTGGCGAAATAAATTTTGCAACCTTCTTTTCTATACGGCTATTTTATGGATATTGATATATAACCTTCCTTTAGCAAGATTGAGCAGAGTCAGAAAATAGAAATATAAAATGTTGTATTAGTAGCAAATCTATCTAATACAAACTTTTCATTAGTTGTTACCCAACTAAACTTATTTTTTATTTAAAAGTGGAATGGCTATATTTCAACGCTAAAATCTCATTAACATTATCTTAAGCAAATTTAATGTCAGAAATAACCGTGTAAATCCTGATTTTAAAACTATTAACTTTTTTATAGATTTTCAAGATAATATTTTTATTTGTTAAGCATTCCAAAGATATATGTATTAATTTTCTTAGAGACCATTTATAAAGTAAATCTTTAGACGGCTAGACGACGTAACATAATACGAGTCATAACGGCATATATAGCAGCTTCACTCATTTCAGGAAGACGTTCGTAATCCTTACTCAAACGATGGTAC
>NZ_JACJSD010000046.1 GCF_014697615.1 Nostoc sp. FACHB-280
AGCAAGAACTTATTCTGATTTAGCGAAAGCGATTGAAAATGCTTTTAGCCAAGTCTCATTAAATGACATTTATAATTGGTTTACACATTCTTGTTACTGCACCTCACCAGAGTAGAAAACGCTATATATGGATTTATCATCATCAAATCAATTACAAAATCCCCTGTTACAAAAAATCGCCCAAACCAAGCGTCGCCAATCAAAAATTCGAGATAGTCACATAAATTTATCACATGGTAGCGGCGGTAAAGCCATGCGTGATTTAATTGATGATGTCTTTATCCAGAGTTTTGATAATCCAATTTTGAGTCAATTAGAAGACCAAGCCAGCTTTAATTTAGCTAATCTTTTACAACAAGGAGATAGACTTGCATTTACCACTGATTCTTATGTTGTAGACCCATTATTTTTCCCTGGAAGCGACATTGGAGAATTAGCAATTAACGGCACAATTAATGATTTAGCAGTTAGCGGTGCAAAACCTTTATATCTTACCTGTAGCGTCATTTTAGAAGAAGGATTACCCCTAGAAACCTTACGCCGTGTAGTAGCAAGTATGCAAGCCGCAGCCAAAAATGCAGGTGTGCAAATCGTTACAGGCGACACAAAAGTAGTGCATCGTGGTGCTGCTGATAAATTATTTATTAACACTGCTGGTATTGGTGTCATTCCCACAGGCGTGAATATTTCAGCACACAATATTCAACCGGGAGATGCCATTATTATTAACGGCGAATTAGGAAATCATGGCACTGCAATTTTAATCGCTCGTGGAGAATTAGCCTTAGAAACTGATATTCAAAGTGATTGCCAACCCTTGCATAGTTTAGTTGCAACCATCCTCAACGTTTGCCCTGAAATTCATGCCATGCGGGACGCAACACGCGGCGGTTTAGCCACAGTATTAAATGAATTCGCCCTCACATCTAATGTTGGCATTCGCCTTCATGAAGAATCTATTCCTATCAGAGAAGAAGTCAAAGGAGTATGCGAAATTTTAGGTTTAGAACCCTTATACTTAGCCAACGAAGGTAAATTAGTCGTAGTAGTAAAACAAGATAATGCCGACAAAGTTTTAGCAGCCATGAAAACTCATCCAGCAGGTAAAGATTCCTGTATAGTTGGTGAAGTTATCGCCTCACCTCCCGGCGTTGTCTTCCTCAAAACAACCTTTGGTGCTGAACGAATTGTAGATATGCTAGTTGGCGACCAATTACCAAGAATTTGTTAAATACTTCTCTTTATTCTCTTTGCGCCCTTTGTGTCCTTTGCGGTTCGTTAAAAAAATTAATTTTAACTATGCACGAACTAGGAATAACCCAAAATATAGTAGCCATCGTCACCGAACACGCCAAAGGCATGAAAGTACAGAAAGTAGTCTTAGAAATTGGCAAACTTTCAGCCATTATGCCCGATGCGATTAAATTTTGTTTTGATATTTGCTCAAAAGGCACACTTTTAGAAAATTCCCTATTAGAAATTATCGAAATCCCAGGATTAGCCAAATGTCGTCAATGCGGGGCGGAAATTGCTCTTGATAAGCCTTTTGGTGTTTGCCAATGTGGTAGCGTGCAACTTGATTTAATAACTGGTGAAGAACTCAAAATTAAAGAAATAGAAATAGAGGAAATATGTGTGTAACTTGCGGTTGTTCTGATGATGCTGAAGGCAAAATTACAAATCTCCAAACTGATGAAATTAATCACCATCACGACCATCATACCCACACTCATACTTTACCCGATGGTACTGTGATTACCCATTCCCATCATCATGATGAAGCACCACAAATTCATGCCAAAATGCACGGCACAACTATATCTTTAGAACAAGATATCTTAGCAAAAAATAATTTATTAGCAGCCCAAAACCGGGGATGGTTTAAAGGTCGAAATATTCTCGCTTTAAATTTAATGAGTTCTCCCGGTGCAGGTAAAACAACATTATTAACTCGCACTATTAATGATTTAAAACAGCAATTACCGATTAGTGTAATTGAAGGCGACCAAGAAACAACTAATGATGCTCAAAAGATAAAAGAGACAGGCTGTAAAGTTGTGCAAATCAACACAGGTACAGGCTGTCATTTAGATGCGTCGATGATAGAAAGAGGGTTACAACAACTCAACCCGCCGCTAAATTCTGTGGTGATGATTGAAAATGTTGGTAACTTGGTTTGTCCAGCTTTATTTGATTTGGGTGAACACCTCAAAGTTGTAATTCTTTCTGTCACGGAGGGAGAAGATAAGCCGCTAAAATATCCCCATATATTCCGCGCCAGTGAGATGATGATTCTCACCAAAATTGATTTATTGCCTTACGTGCAGTTTGATGTGAAACGCTGTATTGAATATGCTAAACAAGTGAACCCGCACATTCAGGTTTTTCAAGTGTCGGCGATGACTGGTGAGGGTTTAGATAGTTGGTATAAGTGTCTGACGGAAAAGGTGGGGGATTTGTCTATACCAGTTTGAATTTTATTTCACGCAGAGGCGCAAAGAGGAGAGGATTTTAACAAACCACAGAGGCACAGAGGACACAGAGAAAGAAGAGTTTTAAAGAGTTACTTCTTTCTTCATACCTTTGCGTCTTTGCGCCTTTGCGCGAGGTAATTCATCCTTGGCCGCAACACCAAACATAAAAACACAGATGCACATTGTCACCTGTGTTTATTCATATATATCTGCGTTAAGCGAGATTCAACACCTTGCGTAACAGTGCTTGGTCTTCTATTTTCGCTTTGAGGCGGCCATTTTCCACATCTCGAATCCAGCTTTGGCTTTTGCCGGTGAGTTTGGCTAATTCTCGTTGGGAGAGATTTAAATTTTTGCGGGCTTCTAAAATCTGTTCGCCAACTAAATCGCCTGTAAGTCTGACTCGTCTTCGGTTTTTGATAGTGCGTCGTTGCTTCTTTTCAGAATCAGAGATTTGCTGTTCCCATTCTGGCGGTAGTTCAAATGACAAAATCCGCGCGTTCATCAACAGGTTCCATTTTCCACGGGGGCCGGAATCTGTCAGTCGGGTTTCGCCACCACCATCATTAATCCAAAATTCTAAGGCTTCGTCTGGATCTTCAGGTATGCCCATTAACTTCGCCCACAATGGTTGAATTTCCAAGGGGTAAGTTACTGGGTCAAACATCGGTTTGATACCCAAATGATTCAGCACTTCTAAGTCATTTTCAAATGTCCGCAATAGTCTTTTGCGTTCTTCTCGCTGTCGGGAAGCTAAGGTAACTTTTTCCTCACCATAAGCAATGCGTAACAAGGTAGGAACAGTGATGCGTTGTTCTCTACCCATCTTGGTTTTAAAGAGTAACCACAACATGAGTCGGACTGCGCCTTCGTGTTGTTGCCAAATACTCATAACCGTGGTGAGCAAGGTTTTGGGCAAACTACCGTATTGGTAAAAGGCGCTGCGCTCTTTACAAGCTTGTTTGTTGAGGAAATGCTGCGCCCAAATTCCGGCGCGAATTTTGAAGGTTAGCCCAACCAGGTATTTACAGCCTATGTCATCTTCTTGGAAGTGGTGTTGGATATGGACTAAGTGCCACAAGCGAGATTGAGTAACGGAAAATCCTTTGACGCGCCCTTGTTGCGGCCAGTCAATAGAGATTAACAGCGAGCAAGCTTGTTGGACAAGATTTTTCATTAAGGTGAGTTTGGCAGTTTTACTTAAGTCTTTGCGCTTTTCTAGCCCCAAGTATTTTTCTATTTGCCGTTCATCTAGGGAAAATTCTTGCTCCCAAGGTTGTTCTAAGGTTGTGGCGTAGGCGGCAAATATTAAATGGATACAAGCCGCCCGAATATCCATTGTTTCAATCGCTTCTAAATTAGTGATACGATCGCTAACTTGGAAGGGATGTTGAATGTGAAAGGCGATCGCACCTTTGCCTTGGCTGACTTGTCGGCTGTAACATAGATATCCTTCTGCATCATGTTCCCAATTTAAGGATGTGCGTTGAGCCAATACATTACACGCCTCCCAAATTGCGATCGCTGAAGCAAAAGGGTTATTCTTCCCATTAGAAAATAAATCCGGGCTGGTAGCATCTCGCGGTTCGACTTTACATCTCCCCTTTTTTGCTTGCCACGGTATGGGAGAATTGGTCGGACAAGCTATTACACATTGCGGTTCTGGATAATAGCCCTCACAATTGTTACACAGACAAGGATCAATCCAATATTCATCGTCTTCTAACTGAATCGCACCCGTAGGACATTGGGGACGGCAGTTATCACATCCAACGCAACTGTTGTTAGGAATTGTATACGGCATAAAACTTCTTCCCACCTAATCGTTGAGATGTTTGGCTCAAGTCTCCCCTGGATGTGTCCTGTTTATTTATCACTCGCAACCACATTAATTACCTAGCAAGAAGTAAATTTTCTTGCTGCGATAATTGCCCACATCCATATTCAGACTTAGTATCCAAGTAGAGGCTCAATTAGGCTTTTCAGCCCAGCCGAATCTTTATTGTTCATTAACTATAAATTTCATAAATATTTAGATGATTTTGTTCATCATGAGCTTAGGAAATTTTCTTAAGCTTTCATATTTTTTTAACTACTAACCTTTAATGTTTGGCTTCAAAACCTTAACCCAAGGATTTTTGCTGAATTTTTATACACACAATCATTTAGCATAATCCCATTTATTAATAATTTTAATATTTAATATCAAGCTAACTGCTGCTACAAAAATCACATTTTTAATTAAAATGCTCAAACCACCTGCTATTCTATTGATTTGGGCATTTTTATTGCTAAATAACAATACGTTGCTAATACAAATTGCAAATATATTTATGTAATGAAAGAACATAAGGTTTGTATAGTGATTTACTGTCTTTTTGATATCGGTCAAAAACTGCAAAAGAATTGCATTATTAATTCAGGCAATCATTAACTTTAAGGTAATTGATTTAACTAAATATAGGACATTCAAATCCCTGACTTGTTGAAGAAGTTGGGGATTTTGGCGTACAAGAATCATTGAATACTAAAATTATTATCAAAAAATATATAAATTATTGCTATAAAATCTCATTTAAATAATCAAAATAAACCTGAAAATAGACCAAAAGTCATCAAACTTTAATGAAAGAAAAATTAATCGTTTAACAACAAAACAAAACAATTAGATTAAGTTAGTATGAAATTAAGTACAAACGATTAGATTGGCGAAATCGCCGAAGGTTTATTCATGGCAGCACTAACAGGATTGACATTTGGAGGTAAACCCTGGACACCTAAATTTGCCCAGGAGATTGACAAAGATAAATGTATCGGCTGTGGCAGATGTATTAAAGTGTGTGGGTATAGTGTGCTGGATTTAAAAGCACTCAATGAAGAAGGTGAATTTGTCGAAGATGAAGAAGATGATGAAATCGAGCGCAAAGTCATGGTAGTTGCTCATCCAGAGAACTGCATTGGTTGTGAAGCTTGCTCTCGGATTTGTCCTAAAAACTGCTACACCCACGCTGAATTGAACAACTAAATATTGGCGGAAGGTTGAAAGTTGTTGTTTTGGTAAGGGGGTACTCAGCAAGGTAAATTGAGGGGAATTTATATAGCAGGTGACAGGTGACAGGTGACAGGTGACAGATGACGGGGTTATAATCCTGGGTTTGTTAAGTGGAGCATCTGTAAATTTCCTAAACCATGTTTCAAGTGCTATTTAATTACTAGGACTAGTGAAAAAGTTCGTAGTAAACAAATGCGTAAATTTTAAATTGTTACTTATTAACTAAATCATACTTGCTGCTATTTTGAATGTTCAAAATCAGAACTAGTAGTACCCTCTGACAACAACTATTACGGCTTGTAGAACTAGAAGGTACTCTTGTCTAATTCATTAGAAATATTGTTAAGTTTTTGGGGGAAGGATCTGAAGAGATTTGGAAAATTCCCCCAAGTTTTACATTATGTAAGATACAACGTTAATAAGTAGAACTCAAAAGTCAAAAATCAAATTATCGACAGAATTTGATTATAAGCTTTTGTACTGATTTTAATCGTGAAGTTAGGTGTGTTACTGAAGTATCAAAAAATGAAGTTACATAAATTTCCTACTTCAGATTTCATACTAGCCTGCGGCAAGTGGCTGCGCGTCTACACACTTCAAACTTCATACTTACAGGAGCTTTTATGCAACAAATTCCTGTTTCACTATGGACGCTAGTTGCTGGTATGGCAGTTACAGCGTTTAGTGTTTGGGTTGGTCAAAATCACGCACTATTACCAGTACAAGCATCACAACAAGCACCTTTGGTAGATGGATTTTTTAACATCATGTTTACCATTGCGATCGCTTTATTTCTGGTTGTAGAAAGCACCATTCTGATTTTTTTAGTAAAGTTTCGTCGCCGTCGTGGTGACGAAACCGATGGTTTACCAATAGAGGGTAATGTTCCTTTAGAAATTTTCTGGACAGCTATCCCATCAGTGATTGTGATTGGTTTAGGCATCTATAGCGTAGATGTCTTTAATCAGATGGGTGGTTTGGAACCAGGAAGTCACGCCCATTCTCCGGCTCATGTTGCCCATAGTTCTGGAACTGCCCTAGCTGCTACCTTCAATAATACCCCAGAACCAACTTCAGCCCCAAGCATTGGCCTTGGTGCGAGTAGAGGAGAAAGCAAACCTGCGGATTTAGTAGTGAACGTTACCGGAATGCAGTTTGCTTGGATTTTCGAGTATCCCAACGGTGGCGTTACTGCTGGTGAACTACATATTCCTGTGGGTGCTGATGTACAGTTGAATTTGTCAGCCCAGGATGTAATTCACGCCTTTTGGGTTCCGCAATTCCGAGTGAAACAAGACGCACTTCCCGGTATCCCCACTCAATTGCGCTTCACCGCCACTAAAACAGGTACTTATCCCGTCGTGTGTGCGGAACTGTGTGGTGGCTATCACGGTTCCATGCGATCGCAAGTCATCGTTCACACACCAGAAGAATACGATAGCTGGTTGAAAGAAACCCAACTCGCCCAAAAACCAGACTTGCAAAAAGCGATCGCTGTTAATCCCGCCGACTTATCACCCTCCGAGTTCCTTGCGCCTCATATCCAACACCTGGGCGTGAGTGCAGCAACTCTAGAGTCAATAGTCAAAGGTCAATAGTCAATGGCCAATAGACCTTTTAAAAGTCGTTATTTGCGAACTTTTATTTGCGCCTTTGCGCCTTTGCGCGAAACAAAAAAAGACCAATGACAAAGGACAAACTTATGACACAAACAGAATTACCTCGGAATACACCGCCCGATAAGAATCCACAAGTAGCCGTTACCCATACCGCACATCCTAAAAAGTGGAAATGGTACGACTACTTCACCTTCAACATTGACCATAAAGTAATCGGGATTCAGTATCTAGTCACGGCGTTTTTGTTTTACCTGATCGGTGGATTGATGGCGATCGCCATTCGCGCCGAACTCGCCACCCCAGATGCGGATATCCTCGATCCCAATCTGTATAACGCCTTCATGACCAACCACGGGACAATCATGATTTTCCTGTGGATTGTTCCCAGTGCGATTGGGGGATTTGGCAACTATCTAGTACCGTTGATGGTTGGTGCTAGGGATATGGCATTCCCCAAACTGAATGCGATCGCCTTTTGGTTAAACCCACCAGCCGGATTATTACTGCTGCTGAGTTTCCTGTTTGGTGGTTCCCAATCAGGTTGGACAGCTTACCCACCACTGAGTTTAGTCACCGCGCCAGTTGCCCAATCTCTATGGATTTTGGCAATTGTCTTAGTAGGTACTTCCTCAATTTTGGGTTCGTTGAACTTTGTCATCACCATCTTAATGATGAAAGTCCCCAGTCTGAAATGGGATCAACTTCCCTTATTCTGCTGGGCAATCTTAGCCACCTCCGTACTAGCACTTCTCTCTACACCTGTGTTAGCTGCGGGTTTAGTGTTGCTATTATTTGACATCAACTTCGGCACATCCTTCTTTAAACCAGATGCAGGCGGTAACGTTGTTATCTACCAGCATTTATTCTGGTTCTATTCTCACCCGGCAGTATATCTGATGATTCTGCCAATTTTCGGCATCATGTCCGAGGTGATTCCCGTTCACGCCCGTAAACCAATTTTCGGATATAAAGCGATCGCTTATTCCAGCGTCGCCATCTGCGTCGTCGGGTTGTTCGTTTGGGTACACCACATGTTTACCAGTGGTACACCCGGCTGGATGCGGATGTTCTTCACTATTTCTACCCTCATCGTTGCTGTTCCCACTGGCGTAAAAATATTTGCTTGGGTTGCGACCCTCTGGGGTGGAAAAATCCGCTTTACCAGTGCCATGCTATTTGCGATCGGTTTATTGTCGATGTTCGTCATGGGTGGTTTAAGCGGCGTGACAATGGGAACAGCCCCCTTTGATGTTCACGTCCACGATACCTACTATGTAGTTGGACACTTCCACTACGTCTTATTTGGTGGTTCCGTATTTGGTATTTACGCAGGTATATATCACTGGTTCCCCAAAATGACCGGACACAAGCTAAACGAATTTTTGGGACGGGTTCATTTTGCCCTCACCTTCATCGGGACAAACCTTACCTTCTTACCGATGCACGAATTAGGTTTACAAGGTATGCCCCGACGAGTGGCTATGTATGACCCCCAGTTCACTAGCTTGAATGAAATTTGTACCATCGGCGCATTTATCTTAGGCTTATCAGTCATCCCCTTTACCATCAACATACTGTGGAGTTGGAGTAGAGGCGAAGTTGCAGGTGATAATCCTTGGCGGGCTTTAACCCTAGAATGGACAACCAGTTCACCTCCATTGATTGAAAACTGGGAAGTCTTACCCGTAGCCACTCACGGCCCCTACGACTACGGCCATAGCCCCGAAGCACAACCCACCACAACACCTGAAGTGAGTGCGTAATTTAGATCCCCCCTAACCCCCCTTAAAAAGGGGGGAACATGACTCATATATAGGACTTACGCAAGAAATCTCTCAGACTCTTATAACTTCGCGTCCTACCCTGCGGGAAGCCGCTATTGCGTCCTTTGCGCCCTTTGCGGTTCGTAAAAAAAGTTAGGTATTCTCACTCACAACAGTACAGGAGTAAAGGATGAGAATGTAGCCCCCCTTTTTAAGGGGGGTTGGGGGGATCTCCAACACCCTTGTTAGAAATTCAGATGGTAAAAATATGACAGTCGCCACACCCAGCGAACATCACGGACATGAAGCCGAACATCATCCAGATTTGCGAGTTCCGGGATTATTAACCTTCCTCATCTCGGAATCTTTAATGTTTGGCGGATTCTTTGCCACATACTTGTTCTTTCGCGGCACTACAGAAGTTTGGCCGCCAGAAGGTACAGAAGTAGAATTACTCGTACCGACAATTAACACCATCATCCTGGTGTCTAGCAGTTTCGTCATTCACTTTGGTGATATGGCGATTAAAAAGAATAACGTCGCCGGAATGCAATGGTGGTACAAAGTGACCGCCGTTATGGGCGCAATGTTTTTGTTAGGTCAAGTGTATGAGTACCTAACCTTGGGATATGGCATGACAGCCAATATCTTTGCTAATTGCTTTTACATCATGACAGGCTTCCACGGATTGCACGTATTTGTGGGACTGTTATTGATTTTAGGAGTATTGAAGCGATCGCAACGTCCCGGTCATTACTCCGCCACCAAACACACTGGCATCGAAATGGCAGAAATTTACTGGCACTTCGTAGACATCATTTGGATTGTTCTCTTTTCTTTGTTGTACATTCTCACACAGTTTTAAAAGTGAGTAGGGAGTAGTAAATTAACCCACTCACTACTCCCTACTCCCCACTCCCCATCTACAATTATGCAAATAGATACCAACAGATTTTCTTGGTTTCAAGTACCAGAAAATGTCAAAAAATTACTAATTCTCGCTGCTGATACTTGGCATAATAATTCTGAATCCGAGAAATATATGCAACAAGCCATCACCGAAGCTGGAGACAATACAGACATTTTAGTTTCAGCTTATAGATATTTTTACTACAAAAATAATTATTCTCTCGCCTTGCAAACAACAACTAAATTATTAGATAAAATTAAGAAAGCAGAAAATTTTCCTGAAAATTGGGAACAGCTAAAACCCATACTCATAAATCGGAGGGAAGAAAACCAAATCAGATTGTACCTAAATGCTTATGCTGCGACTGGTTTGGTTTTAGCTAAATTAGGAAACATCGAACAAGCCAAAGAAATCAGCATCAGGGTGCAAGAAATTGACCCCAAACATGATTATGGTGCTGGTATCCTTCTGGATATTTTGACACGTCCAGCCGAGGAAGAAGATTGAATAGTCAATTGTCATTAGTCATTAGTCATGAGTAATTAGAAAAAATGACAAATGACAAATAACCAACACTCAACGATCAAAATTTACAAACCATGATGAACAATTTCTATTTTGCTCGACCTCTTTCCACCTTTACCCTACCCGAAAATCCCCTGCCCAATACTGTTCCTTTATCACCTGTAAGTCTTCCTGAAACTAACTCTCCTTGGTATGCAGCACCAGTAATTGTTATGCCTTCAACTTCTCAATTTAGATTCTAAAAGTTATGCAAGGTAGGGATTGGCTACTTACTGGAGACGGTCAGTATCAAATTTGCAAATCTGTCAGAGCATGGGATTTATTGCGAGAAAATTATCGCCTCTATCGTTTTTTGACTGAGGTAGAAGATATTCTCAATGGTGTTGAGGATGAATCTAGCCGTCTACCAGAAATTAGGATGTTGGTGAGGCGCTTAATTGCCAATTCCTACTGGGTGAGAAGTCAACATTTAGAGCCTTGTCCCAAAACAGGTACTTCTGTTGTTCTCTTATACGATGAATTGGGTTTTCCGTTAACTGTTCAAACAGTAACCTTTGCACCAGGAACAACTTCAAACATCCATAATCATGGCACTTGGGGAGTTGTCGCGGTGTTAAAAGGTCAAGAAAAAAACACTGTTTGGCGACGCACAGACAACTCAACATCTTCAGGTAAAATTGAACAAACAGGAGAAATAATTTTATCTCCTGGAGATATTGTGAGTTTCACTCCTGATGCAATTCACAGCGTGCAAGCAGTCGGTGATGAACCAACTGTGACTTTCAATATTTATGGGGAAACTGATCCAAAACAACGATTTGAGTTTGATTTAGTTACCCATACTGCACGGAAGTTTTAGTAGAGGGGTGTAGGGGTGTAAGGGTAGAAAGGGTGTACTTCGACTGCGCTCAGTAAGCAGGGTGTAGGGGAAGATTATGTGAATCAGCATTTTTAACCACAAGAAAATCTCACAAACATAAACATCTTTCCCTTATACCCCTACCCCCTTACACCCCTACACCCTAATTGAGAGGGTTCTCTGCGTAAATCCTAAACCATTTAAGTGGATTAGGAGCAAGCACAATGGCAAGAGTAATTTTTTATGAAAAACCAGGCTGTAAAAATGGTACTAGACAAAAAGTGTTGTTAACTGCGGCTGGTCATGAAGTAATTTCATACAACTTATTAACCGAACCTTGGACGATTGAGCGTTTACGGTCATTTTTTGGGAATCGCCCTGTATCTGAATGGTTTAATCGGGCTGCACCCAAGGTAAAATCTGGGGAAATTGTACCCGAAAATATCGACGCAGAAACCGCCTTGGTACAGATGTTGCGTGACCCGTTATTAATTCGCCGTCCTTTAATTCAAGTAGGCGATCGCCGCGAAGTCGGTTTTGAGGTCGAAAAACTTGATGCTTGGATTGGCTTAAAACCTGTAGATGAATCCTTCCAAGCTATGAGTGAAGACCTGATGAGTAAGGATTTGCAAGGCTGCGCCCACGGTGGTAATCACCACCATGACCATGAACATGGCCACGGTCATGGTAATTGTAAACATTAAATTAAGTAAAAAGTAAAAAGGCAAAGGGCAATAAAGACATAAGTAAAAAGTAAAAGGGCAAAAGGTAAAAAAGTTTATTTTCTATTTTTACTGTTTACTCTTCACTTTTTACTTTTTCCTTTTTACTTTTGCCTTCTTAACTAAGGCTCAAATCTTGAAACATTGCTGTGCTGAGGTAACGTTCGCCGAAGGAAGGCTGAATCATCACAATCAAACGACCAGCATTTTCTGGTCGTTTTGCTACTTGCAATGCAGCACACAAAGCCGCACCTGAAGAAATACCAGATAACAAACCTTCTTCTTTGGCTAACCTGCGTCCGTACATCATGGCTTGGTCATCGCTAACTCGGATGACTTCATCCACCAATTCCAAGCGCAGTACGTCAGGGACAAAGCCTGCACCAATGCCTTGAATTTTATGAGGGCCTGCTTCGCCACCAGAGAGGACAGGGCTGTTACTGGGTTCAACTGCGATCGCCTGTAAACTAGGTTTACGTTGTTTCAATACTTCGGCAATTCCGGTAATTGTTCCGCCAGTCCCAACGCCAGCAATCACAATGTCTACTTCCCCGTCTGTATCTTCCCAAATTTCTTCGGCGGTGGTTTCGCGGTGAATTTTGGGGTTAGCTGGGTTGCGGAATTGTTGCAGCATATATGCGTCCGGTGTATTCGCTACAATTTCCTCAGCTTTGCGAATTGCGCCCCGCATTCCTTCTGGGCCTGGTGTCAACTCTAGTTTTGCACCATAAGCACGCAGCATTGAGCGCCGTTCTTGGCTCATAGTTTCTGGCATAGTTAAAACTAGGCCGTAACCACGGGCGGCAGCGACCATTGCCAAAGCGATTCCAGTATTCCCAGATGTCGGTTCGACTAAAATGGTTTTTCCTGGTGTAATTAACCCTTCAGCTTCGGCGTTATTAATCATACTTACGCCAATCCGGTCTTTTACAGAAGCGGCTGGGTTCATTCCTTCGAGTTTGGCAAGTATCCGCGCCACTGCACCTTCAGCTTGGGGAATTTTATTTAGTTGAACTAAGGGAGTTCCACCGATTAGTTCTGTAACATCTTTAGCAATTCGCATAAATTAACTCCTAGCCTTTTAATTTTAAAACTGCCTATTTACTTATAACTATCATTTTTGGGTAATTGCTGGGTTAAGCGATCGCCAAAACTATTTCCTTTCACTAAAGCATAAATATGTAACATCCAGAAATAATTTTGGTTAATTTACATCTAAATTCAGATTTTTGATGTCTATTGACAGAAAAGCACAGTATTTAAGTATTGCTCAACACTAAACATCAGCTTGTTTTGAGAAACTTAATTAGGTTGCTTACGTCTAACAAGCATATAAAAACTCATTTCATATTTTTCAATACATCACCAATCAAATCAACAACCTATTTAACAGTTTGCTAAAATATCCATTTTTCCAGATATAAACCCATAAAATGTCATTTAAATACAGCAAAACATTTAATTCATCAAATTCTAATATTTGCTAATTAATTAATTGAAATTATCTCCAAATACTGCTATTTAGAGCCTTAATTCTTCATCTTGAGTACAAAAAATATTCATCAAAAATTATCTAAAAAAATCGTTTTTATCTATAGCCTGTCTAGCTTTAAAGCTGAGTGCAGAAATTCCAGACCCCCTACCAAGCAATACTAGCCCCTCTGCCCAGAAATACTAGACCCTGTAACCCCAGCAATTTTTATAAAACTTACACAGCAATGCTTTAGGGCTTTGAGTACCGATTTAATCAATTTAATAAACTTAATCCACACCAACTAAACAGCCACCTCCAAAGGCAACTGATATAAAACATATAGGATTTACGCAGAGATTCCCCTCTACCCCCCGAAATTCCCTAGCTTGCTAGAGAACTAGGGGGGACTTCTTAACTAGATATTTTCAGATAAGAGTGCGTTAATTCGACAAGTATAAAAATAGAAATTAAAAAAATTAGGTAATTATTCACTAGTTATTAAATCTACAAAATAGATACCCGACTTCTTTGAGAAGTCGGGTATCTGAAAACCACTAACTATGTAAAACTCTCTTATCTAACCTGTAACCTATCACCTGTAACCTATCACCTGTAACCTATCACCTATAACCTCCAACCCCTAGCCTCTACCCCAAGGATGAAAGTCAAAATTCTCAATGTTCTTACTGTTTGCCTAGTAACATTAATCGTAATTTCTCCAGCAATGGTAGTCCTGAGAGTAGTTTGGGAAAAGCATGGAGAGTTAGTTAAGGCACAGAATTTAACTTGTGAAGTTAATAAGATTAACGAAGTCAATCAAGCCTGGTATCCCCCGGTAACGGCTGGTATTAATAATTGCGATCGCTACATCGTGAACCAACCGCTCACAACAGATTATATCTATAAACTTGCCATTATTCTCCAATGGTTTATCTTGCTAACCCCTGTATGTATCGGGTTAGGAATTCTTGTATACGACAGGTATCTAGCGCATCGCGCCGCCGTATATCAAGAACAAGTAGAAATGTTAGAAAGACTTTGGCGACAAAGTATTGAACAATAATCAATTCACCTCACACAATTACAAAATATTATGACTGAAGAACGGCAAGCTCAATATTTTGATTTAATCGATCAATTACTACAATGTCCTAATGGCCAAGAGCCAGCAGTTTTAGAAGCAAACTCAGAACTAGTTGATGCTAACCTCATCGAAGCAATGGCAAAAGTAGCCACAATGTTTGCTCACGATGGTAATCAAGATGGTGCTAAATTTTTATTTCATGTAGCTCGTGAGCTTGCCAAACAATTAGGTTTATATCCTGACTTTAACAATTCCGAAGCTGCAAAATCTGAATGAAGTTGCCTAACAAGGAGTAATCATGCTACTTACGGCTACTGATGCTGGACATATAGCGTTAGAGTTTCTCTTAGCAGACTGGAATATTCGTGACGAATATCGAGAGTGGTTTACTGTTATCAAATCTCGTTTAGTTGGCGAGAGTTGGTACATTGTTGAGTTGGGTGTGGAAGGTTTTCCTGATAAATGGTTTATTCAAGTCTACGATACAGGAGAATGCGATCCAAGCTATACTTTTGTTTCTCCCATCAGTGGTAAAGAAGGATTTTCTGACTTTTGTGATTTACCAGAAATAATTGCTGAAGTATTAGTAGCAGAAAGAAAATCTCGGTAATCAATATAATGATTTAAAACATCTATCAAAAGTTCGGAAGTTTTAGATCCTCGATTTCTTAAAGAAGTCGGGGATTTTAGATTATAAATGAATTAACTATCCACTATTATCTATTCATAAAATTAAAACTAATTCACCATGTTTTCTATATATTATTTAACCTAAAAATGCAATATAAACTACACTTTATGTCATGCTTGGTTGACAAATATATGTTATATTAAATAGCGTGATGAAAGCTACAGAAACATCAGCTAAAATGATTACTGAAGATATCATCGCTCAAGAATTCAAACGAATTATCAGCGAGTATTATCCAAAGGTTGGAGAACTATTAGACGGGTGTCATGTGAAAGTCATCACCTGTTTTTGGGGAAGACCGCCTAGACGTTTGCAATACATAGGTATTTATTGCTCTGAAGAAATGTTGCCCCACATTAGAGAACAGCAAAAAATCCTCAGAGACATAGCCGACAATATGGGATTAGTCCAAGTAGTTTGTATGAATGCCAAACGCTTGATTCGAGACCCCAAATCGACGCTCAAAGATACCGATCCACGCCTGTGGTTGGAGTTGCAAATGGTAGCAACCTAAGAATAGCAAACAATGAAAATTGGACTTTTCTGCAATTACGAAAATCATCACCAAAATTACCGCCGCGCAATTTTTGAGCAAGTTGCTTTAGTCAGACAAGCTGAAAGCTTAAACTTTGACGAAGCCTGGGTAAGTGAACACCATTTTAGTGAAGTCAATATCAGTTCTTCGATGCTGTTGTTGATGGCGCATTTAGCAGGTGTCACTTCCACAATTCGGTTAGGTACTGCGGCGGTTTTACTGCCATTTCACAACCCGATTCGGGTAGCGGAAGATATTGCGACTTTGGATAATTTGTGTAATGGCAGATTATTATTTGGAATTGCCAAAGGCGGGCCTTTTCCTCAGCAAAATAAACATTTTGCGATTGCAATGGGAGAATCTCGCGCCAGAATGTTAGAGGCTATGGCATTGATTCATAAGCTGTTATATGAAAAAGAAGTTTCATTTTATGGGCAGTATTATCAATGCGATCGCCTCACAGTATATCCTAAACCTTTGCAACAGCAAATTCCGGTATATATAGCCAGTGGTGACACTTCAAGCATCGAATTCGCCGCGCAAAATTCCTTTAGCTTAATGGGGGGGCCACCCTTTGCGCTAGAGAGATTGAAAAAAACAGTCAACGAATACCGCAATATTAATCCTAGTGGTGCAGATAATTTTGTCTTAGCGCGGTTCTTTTTTGTGGGGAAAACTAACGAAGCTGCGGTGAATGAAGCCATGCCTTTTATCCGCCAATTTAGCCAAAAAATGAAAGCTAATACGGCAGTAGTAATGCAGAATAGTTCCACCGGACATAAACCATTTGAGCGGACAAATATTTGTTTTGACGAAGACTATTTGATTGAGAATTCAATCATTGGTGATGCGATTACTTGTCGAGACAAAATCAAGAAATTTCAGGACGAATTGAATCTAGGTACATTAGCACTCAAACCCGCATCGTTTGATATGCAAAAAAACATCGACAGTTTGCAGTGCTACAACCAAGAGGTACGCAATTATGTCTAAATTAAACCAGCTTCCACCCGATGATTTACCACCAACTCAGGTAACAAAAGAGGATGGAATGCTGCACCTAGAGCTAGAGCAATCGATTGGCAGATGTTTTTATTACAGTTGCGATCGCATTACTCAAGCTTTACTCAATAACTGTCAGTGGTATCTTACTGATAAAAATGCAAAAGTTATGTTAGTAATTGACTGCCCTGACATTGTATCTTACTGGCATATAGTCAGCAATATTCCCCAATTAGGTAATAGATTAGAGCGATTTACAACTAATGCCAAAATTAGAGTTTATCCGCCTTTTGGTAAAGGTGGGCCGTTAGAAATTAGTGTCAACGAAATCTCTGCTTATCGAGATTGGTTGTAAAGTCATAACACAATTTTTTAAACCCCAGTTTTTTTCTATAAAAAGCTGGGTTTTTCTTTATAATTAATAAATCCAACGCCAGCGAGATAACGGTTATGCTTTCCCCCGATCTCAAAAATGCGTTACCTAGCACTGATGAACTGCCATGCTCAGACGATACACCAGTGGATAACGAAGACCAAAACTTACTGCCCAACATTTTATTATTTTTACTCAACACTATTTGGGCAAATCGCCAAGATTGGTACTTTGGCGTAGATATGGCAGTTTATCACACCACTGGAGTTAACCCCAGAGTGCCAGTAGTACCAGATGCGTTTTTAAGCGTGGGAGTAGAACGGAGAAAAGGTGGTAAGTCGCGCAAAAGTTACGCCGTCTGGGAAGAAAAGGAAGTAGTTCCCATTTTGGCAATAGAAATGGTGTCTCATACACCAGGAGAAGAATACGACGCTAAAATGCTAATCTATGCCAAACTCGGTGTACTATACTACGTAATTTACAATCCCGAATACTGGCGACGCGACCAACATCAACCTTTTGAAGTGTATAAGTTGGTAAATGGTAACTATCAATTACAAATAGGTGAACCTTACTGGATGTCAGAAGTCGGTTTAGGTATCGGCAGATATCAAGGTGCAGTGGGTGGCATTCCACAAGAATTACTATCTTGGTATGATGAACGAGGTACGCGCTACCTGACAGCAGAAGAACGAGCCGAAAAGTTAGCTCAACATTTGAGATCGCTTGGCATTGACCCTGATAATTTACCTAGTGAATAACAGGCGATCGCTTCTCACTAGGGGCAATATGTCGTTACTAGTAATATTTTGTTACAAAAGACTCTATATTCATCTTTTCAGGCGTTCAGCGAAGAGAATTCTTTGTGTCTACTCATCCATCATATTCGGATGTAGTTTCAAAAAACTCCCTAAAGTGCTTGACAATTTTTTATTCCGTAAATTTACTATTAATTACTTAGTACTAACTGTAAGGTGAACTTTCCTTCATAGTACTTTTGAACTATAAAAATGCTGGTAATAAGGCAGTTATAAAGCAATATCTCAAAAATGTTGCTACTGCCGATTACCAGAAATCCTAGAAAAAATACATAAATCTAAAAATACCAGAGTGAAAAAAATTCTATTTGATTTATCTCATGAAGAGCTTTTGCAGGATACAGAGTCTCAAGAAGCGCGACAAGGAGATTCTTGGGGAATTATGAAGCAGCAAGTACTGGAGGCGCAAAAAGATAAATTTGGCTGGGAAGTAACTTATCATAATTCTACAGAAAAAAAACTGGATGAAAAATTACAGGAAGATGAACCTGATGTATTAGTATTAATTGCGCCTAAGAAAGCTCTAGATTTTACAGAGATATATGAAATTATCGACTTTGTAAAATCTGGAAAATCTCTACTTTTTGCCTATGATTATAATTGCTTATGGCATCAACAATATGAAGAAAAACAAAATACTACTAATTTATTATTAGAAGCTTTTGGGTTACAAGTAGAGCAGTTATTAAGTCGCAGACCTGACGAAGTATTTAACTTACAACCTCACTACCTCAGCACAGAAGTAACTCGCTTATCTACTTACAAACCAGTTTATTTCAAGACTTTAAATGATGAGCCATATATACTTGCTAATTTGCCTGAGACTAACAAGGCATTTTTAGCTACAGTTGATCTCAATCCTGGACGGGTTATTTCAATTGGAGATTATGTATTATTTAGTAATAGACAAATCAACGAAAAAGATAATAGACAATTTATTGTGAATGCTTTTCGTTGGTTGACATATACCAATCCTGTAGACTGTAATGATGCTTCTATCGCAACAGAAGTGACTTATGGTAAAACTGCCAAATATTCCATTACATTAAGCAACCCGCACCAAAAACGTTTAGAGCGCATAAATTGTCTACTAGAATCTGACACTGGTGTTCTTATTAATAATCCAGTAATAGAAATTCGTTCTATTCCTCCTGGTGGTAAAAATCAAGTAATTTGGGAAGTCAATCCGCAAAAGTTAGGTAAACAAACCTTAAGGCTGACTATAGATTTTCATGATAAAAATGACTCTATATTTTTAGATTATGCTGGCGAATTTCAATGCCTGCCGGATGCAGAAATTGACTTAATTTTCCGCAATCCTCAAGGAGAAGCTCAAGAACTCATTGAAACAGGGATACCTTTTGAAGTTCAAGCCATAACTCGTTGGGCCAATAATGCCAAACAAACTCCATTAGAATTAGAACTTCACTGTCCATTAGCACATACACAAATTGAGAAAATAGATAATACTCGCTGGCGATTAGTCGCGTTAGATGAAGGACAATGGAAAATTACATTGAAAGCAAAAGAGATAAATCAGCAAGTGACTCGCTTAATTCATGCCTACCCTTCATCTCAGTCCAAAATAGCGGGTATAGAACAGGAGATTGTCTCTCCACTAGCATCGGAAGTACACCGCAAAGTCTGTCAAATTCGTTCAGAATTTGACGTATATGATATCCAACAAATTGCCTTTCGTTTATTTACACCAGAAGAGCAGGTACGTTTACTATATCAAGGCAACGTCACCGAACATTTACTAGAAGCTATAAACACAGCTAGAACTACAACAGAAAGATTCCTGCCATTAGTTGATGAATTACTACGTTACATTGCACCTAGTTATTCACCAATTCATGGATGCTGTATTCCTTACGACCCAAAATTGGCGGCTCATTTAGCTAAAGCTAACCCAACTCGCAAAGAACACCTAGCTTATAATTTCCTCTGTATGGATGGAAATGATCGCTATGGACAGACGTGGTTAGAGGGTAATATTGCTGCATTGTTACTACATGAAAAGTACGGTCATGGTTTCTTTTACACTCAAACTACTATAGGTAAACAGTTAGCAATTCTCTATCGTCATGGGTTACTTCGCAATGTAGATTATGAATATCTGCAATTTCCTTATCCTCAATCATTGCAAGCAAAATACGCTAGAGCCATTCAAGCATTAAATGACAGCACATTAATTGTGAATGAAGGATTTGCGACTTGGTTAGAGTTAACTGTACTTAACCGGATGGCAGGACAGTTTAATCAAACTGTGTATCGACGTAAAGAATTTTTATTTAAAGATACAAGCCTAGAAACTTTGCAAATCTCTAGTAATTATTTTCAACGTCAAGACCCATATAAACCATCATCTAAATCTAAATATGAAGAAGGCTGGCAATCTTTAGAGTCTATTGAAAGTCTTTTTGGTCCTGATTTTGGCCCTAAATGTGCAGTCCAAGCGGTTATCAAAGCTACTGATGTCAATCTTGGCATTGTTGAATGTGGTGGACAAATACAATTTGGATTAGAAGCAGAAAGCCTAGAACAAGCTTTGTTGGAGGCGAAAAGTGACGATGCACGTACTGATATGCGGTTAAAACGTATCGAACTTGTCTTAGATGAGTTCAAAGGGCGTATACAAGAAGAACAAGAAAGGTTAAAATGTAATAAAAGTTGCTTGCATTCCGAGTGTCCACTGAATAAGATTGTATCTGAGCGTTTAGGTTGGTAGTCTCATGAGTGTAGAAGATTATAGGAAGAGAATTAAAAAAAGAAAGGGTATTACTGGAGAAAAGAGCAATCAGTTTGATTATTGTATAGATTGTCTCACAAATCAAGCAGATGAACTGAGTCCGTATCTTTATGGACAACCTTTTAGCAGTTCTCTACCAGAGCTTCAGAGGTGTCATGAGCAACTTAAAGGTTTTAAATTGACTGAAGCAGAAATCCGAAGGTGTATTGGTATGAATAAATAATTAATTTAACAAAAATAAAATTTAAATTTTAAAAAACTTCTATCTTGATAAAGCTATTAGATAGCTTTATCAAGCATTTTTATTTTAGTGATATTACAGGAGTTAGTCTTTGGTTAACTCAAATCATGGTGGTGAAGGTAAAGCTTTGCTCCAAGTCCTGAGCCATAACCCTAATGTGCAAATAGAGTGTTCTGAATCTGGAACTGTGATTATCAAGTATGGTCAAGAAGTCATTTTAGAAACAAATTTACAAATTCCACAGTTATCTAAACCTGTATTACCAGAGAATTCATCTATAATTACTACACCTGAAACACCTGAAAGTAATACTAGTACCCAAACAACACCTGAGTCTAATCCACAATCTAAACCTGCAATAAATCAATCAGAAAATAAACTTTCACAAGAACCTATTGAGTCACCTAATAACCAAGCATACGCGAAAATTTCAATACGTAAATGGGAAAAGCGTTTAAAGGAAACTCAGAAATATAGTAGAGATGAAACGAAGCATAGTTCAGAGCCAGATAAATTAGCAAGTGTTTTGTTAAAATTGCTAATTGAATATTGTCATGGCGAAGAAGAAGTTAGACAATGCTGTTTTCATCTTATCCTCAAGGAACCCAAATATGATGAGATTATTGGAGAAAAAGGTAAAGATGTGATTGCGCGATGTTTAGTAAAATTACTTTTTGACCGCAAACAACTTGATAAATTAGTGAAATATCTTAAGGAAAAGTTTCCAGATATTATTATTCAATAGTCAAACTATTGGTGTTAAAATCTGATACTATTTGAAATGTGTTGCCTAGTTAAACAATTATCTAACACTAGTTAAAGATATTCAAAAGATTAAATAACCATAATTCAAATGTCTAATAATATTAGAAATCCTCCGAAGGTATTCATTAGCTACAGTTGGGACTCACCTGAACATAGGGATCGCATACTTGCATTAGCAAATCGTCTGCGTGAAGAAGGAATTGATTGTCAGATTGATCAGTATGAACAATTTCCAAGCCAAGGATGGCCTCGGTGGATGGAAGCTAAGATTGAATGGGCAGATTTTGTTCTTGTTATTTGCACTGAAAAGTATCTTCAACGATTTAAAGGTGAAGAAGAAATTGGTCAAGGTCTAGGTGTTACATGGGAAGGAGTTATTATCACCCAATATCTATATCAAGCTCAAAATAATAATACTAAGTTTATCCCTGTTGTGTTTTCTTCCCAAGATGTAAAATTTATTCCTATCACACTTGCTTGTTTCAGTCGCTATGTACTCAACACTAAGGAAGGATATGAAGAACTCTATCGCTACCTAACCAACCAACACAGCACTCCAATACCAGCTATTGGTAAATTACAACCATTACCATATCAAGAACGCAAGCAAGATTTTTTTGATTTTTTCAAGGAGACTCAGAACTACACTAGAGATGACACAAAGCAGAATTCAGAGCCAGAATATTCAGCTAGTTTTTTATTAAATTTGTTGATTGAATATTGTGACGAAGAAGAAGTCAAACAATGTTGTTTTCATCTTATCCTTAAAGAACCAAAATATGATGAAATTGTTAACGAGAAAGGCAAACTTAAAATTGCGCGACAGTTAATGGAATTACTTGATCGCCGTAAAAAGCTTGGTGCGTTAATAGATTATCTTAAGAAGACGTATCCTGATATTATCCTTTGAACTTTACACTAATTGCTTAAAAGACTTATTGGCTAATTACAATTAATAAAGTTACTACAATAACCACCAAATAAGGCAAATTTGCCCAAGATTTGATAGTACTCATATACATCTGAAATTCTTGCCCCGCCGAGATAGCCTCTATCTTTAAAAAATTACCCCTTAATTTCCTGATGTTTTCTAGTTCCTGTTCATCGAAACCGCATAATATCTCTGTCAAGCGATTAAAATTATTACGAAAACGTCTTTCTAGAAACAGGTAATACATATCTAAAAAAGCTAGTAATATCACAGAAATAATAGCTAACACAAATAAGGATGGAGTTTTATTAGTAAAACCAAATCCCACTAATGCAGCCCAGATACTAAAAGCTAGTTGTTTGACTGCTAGTGAATTGGCAGTCATACGAGTAATAACAGCTTGAAGCATTTCACTTTGTTTTACAAGATACTCTCGATTTTCTTTGACTATATTGTGGTTATCTGGCGTATTCATAGTTATTAGATAATAATAAATTTATTGTGAAAAGTTAAATTTTTAAATCATTAGGACTTTCGCACCCATCACTCAAAACCAGTCTTTACGATTACTTCGCTTTGCTCGTAATGACGTAAAATCATATTCTGTGCGTAGTCCTAATCGTGTTAAGATTTTTGATCATACAAAATATCTCTTAATTTAAAATAACCTAGTTGGCAAGCTGAGTACTCACATCGGTTTAAATACTCGAAAGAATGCCATTCATTTTTACTGATAGATTCATGATAACTACCATCCTGTGGTGCAGTATCTGGTGCTAAATCAGTGACATCGGCATAATACATATAGCAAATTTCATTCGTCTGAGTACCAACAATGTACTTCCCTAGTGGTAAAACTTGTACAGAAAAACCAGTTTCTTCATAAACTTCTCTAATGGCTGCTATTTCTGGTGACTCACCTTCATCTAATGCACCAGTCACAGGACAAGGAAATAATTTGAGGCTGCCATCGACTTCTATATTATCAATACATAAAGGTTGCTGTCTAATTAAAACTTCATATTCATTGGAATTATGACCCTTTTTTTTCAAAAGAAAAACAGCAACTGAATTTTGACCTTTTCTTTGTAAATAATAAAATCCTTTGGGTGTTTGCTTAACTTCCAGCCATTCATTACAAAAAATACTTTTATCAGCGTTGATCATATTAACTCCAAATTTGGCATATTTAAAATAACAGAAAGTTCCTGAAAGCTAACTATAATTGTCAAAATCATTTACAAATGTAATGTGCGATCGCATCTATTAAACCACAAATCAAATCAGGCGATCGCTCAAAATTATCAATTATAATATTTGCTATACTTTTACAGATAATTGCGAGCCTTAGTCTACTTATATAACAACTACAATCGTTGTTGAGGAATCATAATAATCAATTCTGTACCTGTACCTGGAATTGATTTACAGTCTATTTGACCTTGATGAGTTTCAACAATAATTTGATAGCTAATCGAAAGTCCTAAACCTGTACCTTTACCCACTGGTTTAGTAGTGAAAAATGGGTTAAATATTTTTTCAGTGACCTTTTCATCAATTCCTATCCCATTGTCACTAATGCGAATTGAAATCCAGTTATCTATTAATTCTGTAGTAATTTTAATTGTAGGATTAAAAGTTAATATTGGTCGTGTATTGACACCATTTGTTGGATAATAACTATGCAGCAGATAATCTATTTTCTGCTCTAAAGCATCGATAGCATTACTAATAATATTAATCAAGGCTTGGTTAAGCTTACCTGCATAACAAGCTACCCTTGGTAAATCACCATATTCTTTAATAATCGTAATTTCTGGGTAATTAAGTCGTGATTTAAGTCGATTTTGCAGCAGCATTAAAGTGCTATCAATGCCTTCATGGATGTTAACCTTTTTCACCTCTGCTTCATCCAACCGAGAGAAAATACGTAAAGAACGTACAATTTCGCTAATTCGCTGACTGCCAATTTCCATAGAATTTAGAACTTGTAAAAAATCTTTTTTGACAAATTCTAAATCCATATTTTTGATTTTATTTGCTATTTTTAAATTTGGCTCTGGATAGGATTCTTGATAACATTGGAGTAGTTCTAAAATATCACCTGCATATTGAGCAACATAGTTGATATTACCATAGATAAAATTGACTGGATTATTAATTTCATGGGCAATTCCAGCCACTAAAATTCCCAAAGCCGACATTTTTTCAGATTCTACTAATTTGCTCTGTGTAGCACGTAGCTTTTTTAAAGTTTCTTCTAAATCGCAGCTTTGCTGTTCTAAAGTTTTTTGCGACTCACGTAATTCATCAATTATCTTTAGAAATAAAGCCTCTTTCTTTTCATTAGTTTCCTCTAAAGCAATCCTTAAAGATTCAGAACGCTCTAGCTTTTTTTGGAGAATCCGATTTGCTTTTTCTAATTCCTTAATTCTTTGCTCATGTTCTAATGCCATGATAATTTAATGTCTTCCTATTAAAAGAGTGACAAAGGTTTCATGATGTAGCCTAGTTTCGCCGCCATTATTTAACGGCGAAATTTCACCATGAGTATAAAAACCACAACCAGGAATTGCTGCTGTCAAAAATTCTTGAGCTAGTTGATATTCTTCGATAGCCCGTGTACCCAATAATAGCCGCCGAGCTGCACAAGAAAAAAATAAAGCTGCATCTGGCTGTTTTCCTGGATAATTATTTAAAGCATTGGTAATTGAGGTTTTAGCCGCACCTAAAATCTCATTACGACTAGCTTGTGCTATTTGCACAAAAGCATCTGCTGGTACTTCTCCCAGAAAAGTAATGCTGCCATTTTCGGGATTATGAATACTAGGCGCACGCATATAAAAATTATCGCTTTCTGACTCAAATACCGCTAAAGGATATTCACCAGAAGGAGGTAAACCACCTAAATAGTGATGATAAAACTCTAAGGCGGGTTTGCCATTAATTTCATAAAGAATATTTTTATCAACATTGGTAACTTTACCTTTCTTCCCTATAGGATGCCAACCACTAGCTACTCCTTGAGAGAATAATAATTGACCTGAAAAAATCAATACAGGAACAGCATCATTGAGAATTTCTGTTTGGAAAAATTGATAGGTTTTTTGAAATTGCCATTGATCAGCAGTCAGTCCGCCAAAAATTGGAATATCTTTTCCTAAAGCGAGTTTTAAGCCTTCAACAATTGCTACACCATCAACTGTTAAACTTTCAGGAAAAGTCAAACAAAACTGAGAAATAGCCGGATGTTTAATTTTGGATTTTGCCTGTTCTACAGCTTGTTTAGTAGCTAAAATAGGGTCTTGTGATAAGTTTTTCCCTAGACCAGCATGAATTTCAATTTCATCACTACAAAAGAGCATCAATGCTAAAGAATCTTGCTGAAATTGTAATAATGAAGAAATTTCGGCATCACTAGTACCACCAATTAATTCAATTCCTGGAAAAGTTTGCACAATTGTTTGCAATATGAGTGCATAATCAAAATCAATTGCTACAAATACAATCCCAGCTTGCGGAAGTTTTTCATTTAAATTAGCTTGACATTGTTCTATAACTTCAGTAATTGCAGCTAAAGAATCAGGGTCATTACTATGGCCAACTACTACATTCAACATATATATCTGGTCTGGGATTTTCTACCGTGAACTTATTATTCCCAAACCAAATGGATTTATTTAATACACCCCTCAGACTGGAAGTTTGGAGTTGTACAAACAAAGCTTGCACTTCGACAAGCTAAGTGATCACCTTCACATGCTAATGATCTACCAATACGCTTCAGATAAGAATATTTAACCGCCGATGCACACCGATAAACGTCGATAAATTAAGGATTTAATTAACCCATTGCGTTGATTTCTCAGAAATCTAGCGTTAACTGAACCTGATTGAATTATGGTCTGCTTTATATCGATTTGCGATTACCGATAAAGCACTTCACCAAATCTTTGTCCGACAACTTCTGGATGAGCAACTTTTAATTTCATCTGTTCAGCACGCGCAGTTAAAAAAGGCTGACCTAAACTTATACCCGCAAAAGGACTTTCCCCAGGGACTTCTAATTGTGAGCTAACTAAACCCAACAGTGCTTCACATTCCGCCGAAAATCGAAGTAACTCAACACCCTGAACACTAAAGGAGGAACCAGTCAACCGTTGTCGCCACGCTAAACTTTGCTGAGTATAATTCAGAGTACACAAATTGCGATCGCCCTGACGCACCGTCACCCGCTTATCGTTTTCCCAAGTAAATTCGGCTAACTCTTTTGGTAGTCCCCAAATTTCTCGACCACCAGCCACAGAATCAGCATTATCTACATAAATGTGCGAAATCCAAGCACCAATTTGATTTTGATAACTCACAATAGCCGGAGCAACAATTAACTCACTGTACTCCAATACAGAGCCTTCTCTGTAATCAGATAAATACACACAACCAAGAGTTTTACCAGGCCAGACAGAGAAAATTTGAAATTCAGCCGGAATCAGGGAGCGTACTTGATTAATATTTACCAGATGTAAAGAGGCGATCGCTTTACCTAAAAGTATCCAAGGCGTTGCAGGATATGACATATAACAATTTTGGATTTGAGATTTTGGATTTTGCGGAAAGTTGCGTGGGCGGGTTCCCCGACTTGAGCAAACTTTCCAAGACGGATTGGAAATTGCTGATGTATAAAAATTGAAACAAGGCTTTTAAATCTGTAACCTGTAACCTGTAACCTATCACCTGTAACCTAAATACCAAATCCCTCCATAAAAAAAATCCCCACCCAGGCGAATGCGTGGATGGGAAATATTAACTAGGGAATGTCTCACCTTCCCTACATCATTGGAGGAATTATTTGCTTTCAGTGAAATCTGCATCAATTACATCATCACCGCCACCAGAAGAAGTAGAAGAACCGCCATCTTGAGGTTCAGCACCAGGCGCAGCACCACCAGCTTGTTGATAGATATTGCTACCAACTGCGAACAGTGCTTGTTGCAATTCTGGCATCAGCTTGGTGATTTGCTCATCATCTTCCTTCGCCACAGCTTCCCGCAGGTCTTTCACCAAACCTTCAACTTTGGTTTTGTCAGCAGCAGGAACTTTATCACCTAATTCTTGCAGTTGTTTTTCAGCTTGGTATGCTAAAGAGTCAGCTTGGTTCTTGCGGTCAATTTTCTCACGGCGCTCTTTATCAGATGAAGCATTTTGTTCTGCTTCACGTACCATCCGGTCAACATCATTCTTATCTAAGGTAGAAGCACCAGTAATGCTGATGGACTGTTCTTTACCAGTACCTTTGTCCTTAGCGGTAACGTTGAGGATACCGTTAGCGTCGATGTCGAACACAACTTCGATTTGGGGTACACCACGGGGTGCGGGAGGAATACCATCAAGGCGGAAGGTTCCCAAACTCTTGTTGTCGTTAGCAAATTCCCGTTCACCTTGGAGGACGTGAATTTCTACGTTGGTTTGTCCATCAACAGCAGTAGAGAAGACCTCAGATTTCTTGGTGGGAATTGTGGTGTTGCGAGGAATAATCTTGGTCATCACACCACCCAAGGTTTCTACACCCAAGGACAATGGTGTTACGTCTAACAACAAGATACCTGTAACTTCACCACCCAATACACCACCTTGAATCGCAGCACCAACAGCTACCACTTCATCAGGGTTAACAGTTTGGTTAGGTTCTTTACCTAATGCTCGCTTCACTAACTCTTGGACTGCGGGGATACGGGTAGAACCACCAACGAGTACAACTTCATCGATGTCATTTTTGCTTAACTTAGCATCGCGGAGCGCATTCTCTACAGGAATACGGCAACGGTCAATTAAATCAGCGCAAAGTTCTTCAAACTTAGCACGAGTCAGCGTCGTATCCAGGTGCTTTGGCCCGTCTTGGGTAGCGGTGATGAATGGGAGGTTAATTTCCGCTTGAGTCACGCTGGAAAGTTCAATTTTGGCTTTTTCAGCCGCTTCGGTTAAACGTTGCAGTGCTTGTCTGTCTTTGCGGAGGTCAATACCTTCGTCTTTCTTAAACTGTTCTGCTAAGAAATCCACAATTTTCTTATCGAAGTCGTCCCCACCAAGGTGGGTATCACCAGAAGTTGCTAATACTTCAAATACGCCGTCGCCGACTTCTAGGACGGATACGTCGAATGTACCACCACCCAAGTCAAATACCAGGATAGTTTCGTTGCTCTTCTTATCAAAGCCGTAAGCCAAAGAAGCGGCGGTAGGTTCGTTAATAATCCGCAGTACTTCAATACCAGCGATTTTACCAGCGTCTTTGGTAGCTTGACGTTGAGAGTCGTTGAAGTAAGCCGGAACGGTAATTACAGCTTGGGTAACAGTTTCACCCAGATATTTGCTTGCGTCTTCAACAAGTTTACGCAGAACTTTTGCGGAAATTTCTTCTGGGGCGAACTGCTTACCAGCGCCAGGAGAGTCTAGCTTGACGTTACCGCCACTGCTTAACACTTTATAAGAAACTTCTGTCGCTTCGTTAGTAACTTCGTCGAAGCGGCGACCAATGAACCGCTTAACTGAGTAAAAAGTGTTTTCGGGGTTCATCACCGCTTGGCGCTTGGCAATTTGTCCTACCAAGGTGTCGCCATTTTTCGCAAACGCTACTACTGATGGTGTTGTGCGAAAACCTTCTGCGTTAGCAATAACCGTGGGTTTACCACCTTCCATCACTGCCACGCAGGAGTTAGTTGTTCCTAAGTCAATTCCAACTACTTTTGCCATGTTAGGTGCTGGCTCCGTATAACTACAAATGAATGAATGGGAATATAAGGACTAAATCTTGAACCAACTGATTTTATGAAAGCAGTTACTTCAGCATCAATGACCTTTAGCTCGGTTGCGTTGGGGTTATAGCCCCAATTTCTGCTGATATATATACTGAGCTTGTATAGCCAGTCCATGAAGGGTGGTTTCCCGAACCTGCTTTGGGACGGTTAATTTTAAAGTTTTGTCTAGTTGGTTCATGGATTAATTTGCTTTCACTTCGTCTAATTTATGAGAATTAATACATCCAGTAATTAGGGTGAACCGTAATCACCATGTGGTGTTTGCCGTCTTTAAGCAACATTAACTCCAGAGATACAGAGAATTAGTGAGCTATAAAAGGATTCCTTGGCTAATAAATTCAGTCAAAATGCGGATACTTATAGGAGTTACTTAAGAAAATCAGATCAAAGGTTGGAAAAAGAGTCTAGGTGTTCAAAACACTTATAGCCTCATACCCTTAATACCCAGTTGAAACAGACAACTTTGGTGCTGAATTTTTAACTTAAATGTAAGGGTAGATTTTGTAGCGTTCATGTATTAAAAATGTAATTAAAAAATGTTAGTTATGCGTCGTGCCTCTGGATGTTTATTTGGGCTTGCCTGTGGTGATGCTTTGGGTGCTGCTACAGAATTTTTAAGTGTGGAAGAAATTCGTCGTCGCTTTCCGCCAAATGGGCCACAAGAAATTGTGGGTAATCCTGTGCGTGTCACTGATGACACACAGATGACATTGGCAGTGGCGCAAGCTTTAGTTGAGGTTGGTGCCGCAAACTTGAGTTTAGCTAATTTGGAACCTGTTCTTCGACGTACTTTTGTGGAGTGGTTAAACAGTCCCGACAATAATCGCGCTCCGGGAATGACTTGCTTACAGGCTTGTGAATATCTGGAAGCAGGGTTGTCTTGGCAGCAAGCAACTAGGCCAAATTCTAAAGGCTGTGGTGCCAATATGCGTGTTGTTCCTGTAGGTTTATTATCCACAGATGATACAACCCGTGCGGCGGTGGCTCAATTTCAAGCCGCATTAACGCATGGTCATCCAACTGCCTTGGCAGCTTCTGATTTAACCGCAGCAGCAATCACTTATTTTGTCAAGGGCGGTGAACCGCAAGAATGTTCGGCTTATCTTCGCAACTATGCCTTAAGTCAGCGTTCAGTTTATCATGCTGATTGGCTGGGGAATTTATGGCAGCGTCCAGGCATTAATACGCCAACAGAATTTATTAGTCGTGGTTGGGATGAGTGTTTAGCCGTACTTGACCGTCTGGACGCAGCATTAGTCAACCCCAACCGCGACATTGACCCCTGTTTAGCTATAGGTGAAGGCTGGGTGGCTGAGGAAGCTTTTGCTACTGGTTTATTATGCTTTTTGTTTTTTCCAGAAGCACCTTTAGACGCAGTGCGACGTGCTGCACTGACAGCCGGAGATTCTGACTCAATTGCTTGTTTAGCAGGCGCTTTTGCTGGAGCATATTTAGGAATGGCTGCATGGCCAGAAGATTGGGTAATTCGCATTGAATACCGCGACCAATTGGCAGCCCTAGGTGAAATCTGGGATTAAAAGTAGGTATGGTGGAAATCTATTATTGAGTTTTTGTGAACCCTATCGACTGCACTCAGGGTTCAATCACTGAAATTTATTTATGGCGGTTCCCTCCTGCCTTCTGCCTTCGTCCTCCTGCCTCCTCTGTACTGGCGATCGCTATAAAGCAATCATAAGTGCTAAATTGTTACTTAATCAGTCAATATGTAGATGTAAAGCTGTTTAAATCGTTTGTGCATCCTTCATTTTGAATCACGGCAATGGATACAAAACGCAAAGTCAACGTTTGGTGGAATTACGTTGTTCTATTTATGTTAATTTTGGCATTTAGACCAACTACCTATTTTATTCGTCAGGCTTTGCGGGGAGACCCCATAGACATTAATTATTTTTGGACAGAACTTTCTCCCTTTGGACTGCTCAAACAAGGTCTATATAACGGCAATGGTGGCGCTGATTGGCAAATCGGCCGACCGAAAGTTACCATTTGGAATGCGGAACAGTTGCGTTCTGAGCCAGAGTTAAGACAATTTGCTTTAGAATTAGTCAATCGCGATCGCACTTTAAATAATTTAAAACCTTTAACAGCCGATTCTTTACTATCACTCGCCGCCCAATTCCACGCCCAAGATATGCTAGAGCGGCAGTATTTTAATCATATTTCTTTAGATGGGAAAAATCCCCGCGATCGCTACATTGCAGTTGGTGGTAATCGGGGTGAGGCAGTTGGTGAAAATATTATTCAAGATAGTGTCCAAGGTTTAGGTTTAACTTACGGTAAAGTCGAAGATTTTCAACGCAGTTGGATGTACAGCAACAGTCACCGTCAAAATTTGCTGCAACGTGAATATAAAAAATTTGGCTATGGTATAGCTGTCGGCAAAAATGGTCGAATTTATGCTGTCCAAATGTTTAGCGATTAAAATTGTGCAACAATCATCCCCGAATAAAGCGACGCGAAATAGAAAGGGCATTAATTATGCACTGAATCTTGGGCTTCGTAGTATAATCTGGTCGCTATGCGAAACATTTCTTGACCAGTGTGCAGATAGCGATCGTCATAGTTCATGGGAAAGTATGCCAATTCTTCTATGCCATCAGCTACTTGATTGAGGCTGTAATAGAGATGCGCCGCAGTTCTGGCCAAACTGGGGGGATTAGGCAAAGACCGAAAAATCACTTGCGCTTGTTTAATTTCTTCTCGACAAGTATTTAAATATTCCTGAAATTCTTCTAATAATTGATCATCAAAAGGATCGGCGGCTAATTGCTCAATTTGCTCTTCTAGAGAATCAAGCACTTCACCAAGAACGTTGTTAACTGGTTGATAAATTAAACGTAGCCATTCTTCGACTTGTTCATCAGCATTTTTACCTGATTTTCGATTGGCTTGGTAATGTTGTTGCGCCGATGCTGCCCGTTGTTGGCGATTTTGAGATTCATCTTGCAATTTTTGGTCATAGTCAAGGCGACTTTGAGAATCACCCAAGACTTCATAAGCAGCATTAATGCGAATAATTTCATCTTTATCGGCTGTATCTTGATTGCTATCAGGATGAAATAATTTCACCAAGCGGCGATAAGCTTGTTTTATCTCCGCTTGGCTGGCATCACGATTAATTTTGAGAGTTTCGTAGTGGTTCTCAGTGTGTTTGGAGTTAACCATTAGTCTAAGTGATTGTTAGCTGACGCTGGTAGTTATTTTTGCTTCCAGGTCTTGGAACAACGGTGTACTTAAATACCTTTCGCCAAAACTGGGCTGAATCATCACAATTAAGCGTCCGGCGTTTTCTGGGCGTTGGGCAACCTTAATTGCAGCGCATAAAGCCGCACCGCTAGAAATTCCTGATAATAAACCTTCTTCTCTAGCTAACCTTCGACTGTATGCGATCGCTTCTTCATCAGTCACAGTAATTATTTCATCAATAAACTTCATCTTTAAAACTTGCGGAATAAACCCCGCACCAATCCCTTGGATTTTGTGCGCTCCTGGTTGTCCGCCTGATAAAACTGGGCTATTGGCTGGTTCAACTGCGATCGCCTGAAAACTTGGTTTCCGTGCTTTTAGAACTTCTGCTACACCAGTAATCGTACCACCTGTACCCACTCCAGCAACAATCATATCTACCTGACCATCGGTATCTTCCCAAATTTCTTCGGCGGTTGTTTCTCGATGGATTTTGGCATTCGCTGGATTGCGAAATTGCTGCAACATGTATGCGTGTGGTGTAGTATTAACTATTTCTTGGGCGCGGCGAATCGCACCACCCATCCCTTCCAGCCCCGGAGTCAATTCTAATTCTGCCCCGTAAGCTCGTAACATCGCCCGTCGTTCGCCACTCATGGTATCGGGCATTGTCAAAATTAAGCGATAACCCTTAGCAGCTGCTACCATTGCTAGGGCAATTCCCGTATTCCCAGAAGTTGGTTCTACCAATATAGTCTTTCCGGGAGAAATCAATCCTTCAGCTTCGGCGGCATTAATCATGCTAATCCCAATGCGGTCTTTTACCGATGCTGATGGGTTCAGGCTTTCTAACTTAACTAATATTTGTGCTACACATCCCTCAGCTTGGGGAATGCGATTTAACTGCACTAAGGGCGTACGACCAATAATTTCTGTAATGTTACGGGCAATTCGCATAATATTCCTTTGTAATTAGTCAAGAGTCAAAAGTCCACAATCAAGAGTAAAAACTATTGACTATTGACTATTGACTGTTGAGCATTGACTAATAACTAAATGTAGTACATGATGTCTAGCTGTTTACGGGCATCTCTTTTTTCACAAAGATCCTGAAGTGTATAGTTTTGTAAAACAGCATTTGCAGCTAAACAGGCTTCTTGCCAGACTTCATCGACAACAGCACTATCTACACTTTTGATAGTGGATGTTTCTTCGCTTACACGCACATCTAAACCTTCTAAGCATTCTAAAACTTCATATATCGTAATTTTCCAAGGTTCTTTCGACAACAGATAGCCACCTTTAGAGCCGCGTTGACTCTTGATGATACCCCCACGTCTCAAGGTTGCCAGAAGTTGTTCTAAATAGCGATCGGGTATGCTTTGTTGAGCAGCGATTTGCCGAATTTGCATCGGTTCACCGTTTTCGTAATGAGTTGCCATTTCGATCAGGGCAAGAATTGCGTATTCTGATTTACACGATAGTTCCACAGGCAGTAATTAAAGTTTAAGTATGAAGTATGTAGACACCCTTTGGGTAGCTTCCCGCAGAGTAGTATGAAATATAAATATTCATACTTTTCTAGTATACTCCGGTTAATTGCTGGGGTTTTTGGATAAATGCGATTAACTTTGAATAAGGTAGGAGTCAGGAGAAAATATAAATAAATCAAATAACTAACGCAACATCAGCAACGCCGTATCAGTCACAATGATTAGCTACAAGTCTCTTTAGGGATGTGAGGAATGTCAAATCTTGTCAAACGCCAATCTCGTCAACTCAAAAAACGCCGACCTTTTGGTTTATTTTTGGTCATTGTGGCTTGGAGTCTGATTATGGGTTGGCTATTTGCTTCAGCAACTAGTGTTTACAGTGCGGCTCCCACATCAGAAATTGGTACAGTTGATGTAGTATCTGCTCAGTACAAGCTAGGACAAGAACTTTACATAGAAAATTGTGCTAAATGTCATATTGCCATCCCACCGCAGGCTTTACCGACCCAAACCTGGAAAAATCTTTTAGAAGACTCCCAGCACTACGGTGTACAACTTAAGCCGTTAGTTGACCCATCCCGAATTCTGGTGTGGCGATATCTGGCTAATTTCTCACGCAGCCAACTCAAAGATGAAGAAACACCCTATCGCCTGGATAAATCGCGTTTCTTCAAAGCTTTGCACCCCAAAATTGATTTACCCCGTCCAATACAAATCAGTAGCTGCGTTAGCTGTCATCCCAGCGCCGAGGAGTTTAATTTTCGTCGCCTGTCTGCGAAGTGGGAAAATTCTAATTGATTCTGACTTCTGAATTCTGGCTGCTGTATTCTTCTTCAATCTCTTAAGACTCTTCTAATACTGGCTGATTTTGCTCATAGCGTGGCTCTTGACAACCAATGCCCATAACTAATAATCCAGGCCAGTATAAATAAACTAATATTTCTAAATTTTCACCAAAGGTATACAAAAAAAGAATCATTACAATACTTAAGCCAACTTTAGCTGTAGGGCATCTGCTATCCATTGACTTAATTAATAAATATATAAAAGTTAAACCCATCGGTATAGCTAGTGCAATAAATCCCACAATTCCTTTGACAAACAATAAACCTGCCCAAGTATGATGTGAACCGATAGGCATGTGTTCCACAAGGTGCGGGCCATCTTCTACTACACCATGTCCCCAGATTGGAGCTTCAGCTTTCCAACGATATATAGCAATTCTTTTCAAGGCCATACGTACCCTTGTAGAACCAGCCCTCGCTGCTTTGAAACTTTCCCAAAAATTTTTTATGGCCATAATGATTGATGGTGAGAAAATACCACCTAAATAACTAAAAAATCCTAGTCCAATTAAGATTTTGGGTCGATTCATCCCAGAGAAAATTGTTGTAAATAAAGGAATTAATACTATACAAACTTGTGCCAGACGTGACTTACAAACAAAGCACATTAATATAGCACCAATTAATCCAAACCAGCGCCACTTTTTATCTTTTTCTTGTAACGCCAGCATAAAGTAAACATTACCAACAAAACCCAAGGCTGGCCCCCAAGGGGTAAATAGTCGCCAACGTAAATCGCCTGTGCTACCGTCAATTTCGTAAAGCGGCACGTCAAAAAATTCATTACCTGGCCCCCCTACTGCTTTGAGTGGTGATACATAGAGAATTTGGGGTAGATGCAATGAAGGAGTTAATAGTAAAAAAGGAGTAATTAATAACGTATGAAAACCAACAATGCAAACGGCGCGATAAATAACTTGAGGTCGGATTTTTAAGCATCCTGCTAAGGGATAAAGTGCTAGTGCTGCCCAACCTTTAGCCCAACCAATAGAAGATTTAATAATTAAACCTGTTGGCAAATTATAGTCTAAATGTCCAGCTACTAATGCTATTTCCATCAAGAGCATCCCAATTACCCAAACCCAGAGAATCCAAGAAATAGAGATTTTTTCTTCGGGGGGTGTATCTGGGGTTTGAGCCAGAATTTTAATCAAGAGAAATAGTAATAGTAGCCAACCCATGAGAGCGCCAACAACATATAGCCCTCCCACCACCCAAATAAAATAAGTGTTAGCGATCGCCCACCAAACTACTTTTTCTGGTATATTCTGCGGTTGGATATCATCGGGATTAATTTGTTTTTTGGGTTTTTTGCTCATTTTAAGAAAGCCACTTTGATAGCTTGTCTAGCCAAGGTTTACGAATCCATAACAAACACAAGCCAAGGGTAGAAAACATAGAACCAGCCGCAGCGCCAGCTAAAACAAAGCCTTTTTTCGGTGCTGTGGGTTCGTCGGGTACACTCGGCTCTACCAACATTTGCGCTAAAGGATAAGCGGCAAAAATATCACCTTGTCCCAAATCTAATTTTGTTAAAGTGGAAGCAAACATCGCTTCGGCAATTTGTTCATCTCGCTTCAGGTTTTCCAGTGTTGATTGTCGTTGAGAAAGACTTTCTAAACGTTTCTCTAATCGCTGAATTTCTAAATCTAAAGTTTGAACCTGAGCTTTGAATCCTTGTTTATCAGATCGGTAAGAAACTAAATTTTGAAATAATGTATCTCGACTGGTACCACTTGTAGGTAAAGCTAAACGGTTTAAGGCTTCTATAGTCATCTGTTTTTTTAATAACAGTTCACTGCGTTGTAATATTGCTGCTAAAGCAGATTCTTGCCTTTTAGTTTCCTTAACTACTTGGGGATGGTTAGGGCCAAACTTAGTGATTAAAATTTCAAGACTGGCTGTCGCCTCGCTGTAGTCTTTGACATTTTGTTGAAAAATTTGGTCTACATACAATAAAAAAGCATCTGCTGCATCTTGAGATGATAGCCCCAAATTATTTTCTAACTGTTGCAATCTCTGGCTAGTAAATTGTTCTTGGGCTTTAAGTTCTGCTCGTTGTCGGCGTAACTGCTCAATATTAGATGACAAGTTACCGACTTGATCAGGAAAACTTAAACCAGAGCGCATTTTATATTCTGAAAGATGTTGTTGTGCTTGTTCTAGTTTATGTTGAGCCGCTAGTAAAGTTTTTTCTGTCGGCCCTTTGCGCTGACTCAGTTCTCCAGAGCGTAAAAAGTTGATTTGATAGACAATAGCTTGATACAAAGCTAAAGATTTATTCCGGGCTTCTTTGGGACTTCTGCCAGTAACTTCAAACTGCATGATTGTTGTGTTGTCTAGCAGTTTGATGCGGGGTTTACCAAATTGATCGGTGTGAATTTTAGCGATCGCAGCGGCTTTCTTTAACACTGCATCACTAGTAAAAATATATTCGTAGTTTGCTCTGGCATCATAAGTAGAACCACCAATAGCCGAACTGCTAAAAGATGATGCTTGACCAATTCCTGGCAAGTTAACATTCACACCAAAACTTGCTCCAGATAGAATTAAAGCAAACTCGCTGGTATAAGATGGTTTGGTAACTTTTAAATATTGCAGCGATGAACTCCAAATTAATGTGTTACCGATAATACTCAAAATAAAATAACGTAACCAACGACCTTTGAGCAGATTAATAATTTTGATTTTTGGCAAAGTGGAAACTTTTTGCATCATTTGAAGATATCTCGCAGAATTGGAATCGGAGAGAGGATGGTTTTAATCACATCCTGGAATTGAATCACTCTGGAGTCATAACAAGCGACAATATCGTTGGGCTTCAAAAATGGATTGTTGGTATCATCGTTTGATTTCATCAGCAAATTATTAACATGACGCTCTAAGTATGTAGTTTTGCCAGTTAAATGTTCGGTCGTAACTAATATGGCTTTGCGTTCTGCATTCGTTCCCCGCGTTCCGCCAGCGCAGTTAGCCGCCGCCACTGCATGAGAAAAGCGAGAACCATAGGGAAAAGATGTAGCATCACGACCAACACCAGAAACAGCGTTACCTGTAGCTGGTACCGTTAAATTCGAGATAAAAATTTTCACACCCATAGGTGTAATTGGTGAGGGACGCACCAGTTCGTTGTGCATTTGTCCGGAATCGGGAATGATAACGCGATCGCCTGCAATTAAGGCCACATCTGCAAAGGGTTCACCTGTTAACACACCAGATAAATCAATAATCTGAGTCTGTCCTTGACGAATTAACTGCACATTTTTAATATCGGCGGTGGGGGTAACTCCTCCAGCATCATGAATTGCTACTGTTAAATAACGGTTGTAAGCATATTGACCAGCTACCGGCACAGGCGGTTGTGTTTTTTCTCCTAGAGAGAGGTCATTGATCATTACCCTTCCTGGGGAAAATGTGGCTCCACTGACAAACACCATAATCGGCGACCACTGCACCACACCCACATTCACCCGCAAAAAAGACGGCTGAAAAAAACCACCATCAATTAAAGCGTGGGTAAGATTAGCTTGAACTTGCTCTGGTTCTAAGCCAGCTACAGCTAAAGGCGATAAATAAGGAATTTCCAACTTTCCATCTAAGTTGACCTCAAAAATCCCGCTAAACTCGTCACCTTCGGGAATACTCACCTTCAAGCGATCGCCTGGAGAAAGCGGTAAGGCAAAACAAGGTGTTGCGATGGTCAAGATAGCAGCGATCGCATTCAAAATTAAATATTTAAACATAAACTCATCAAACCAAGCATTAATTCAGTACATAAGCATTAAACAAAGTATCTATTTGCGTAAAAATACTGTTAAGCACGTTATCCTTGTTCGTTAAAAACTATACCTCTTTTTTCTTTATGCCATCTAAATAATCAGGACGGTTTTTTAAGTTGGTATAAAACTTTTCTGATTTTGATGAACGATTATAAGCTTTATAGCTTGCTGTGAATTTATTAAACTATGTAATTCTACTTTTGCTATCTCAGTAGAGATTAAATACTAGAAAAAAAATATACAAAAAATATTAGACAAATATCCAAAAATAGTTTATAAAAAAAATACATTCGTTTTGCATATCTGAACTACTCTTTCAATTAGCTACTGGTTACTGGAAGCAGTTAGGTTTGATGCAAAGATCAGGGTAAATCAGGCGTATGAAGCAGTGTAGGGATTTAACCCTCACAGGCACAAGAAAAATATAGCTGTCGCAGTGTAGGTTAAAACATTTTGCAAGCGTCCATTTAGCAAGAGTAATTTTCTGCCGCCTGTGTTCTGCTATGTCAAGCATCTACCAGTCACATAACTATGGAATTCACAACGCTGTTGAGCAAACATGGGACTCACCATTGGACTGGTAAATACATATTCAACTTTAAATATTGGGGATGCGGCAATTTATAGTGCGCTGACGGCTTTAGCATCAGAGGCTCAAGTTGTAGCACAATTTCCCGATGCCCAACCAAATTACATCCCAGGATTACAGGTTTTACCCCAGATTGGGCAATGTGATGCTTATATTAGTGTGGGTGGCGATATTTTCAACAACGCCCGTGAAGGTTTAATTACCAAAACCTTTATCCGTAATTTGCTTCAGTTAAGACGATCGCCACAGCAAACCTTTGTATTTGGTCAATCAATTCCGCGATCGTGTCATGGGTTGAGTTTTCAAGCGTTGACATTTTGTTTACGTCGCTTGGCTGCTGTATGTGTGAGAGATGCGGAAAGCCATCAACGTCTAACCCAAGCTGGAGTCAACGCCATTTTATCTTTTGATGCGGCTTTTAGTTTATCAGTATGCGAACAGGCAAAAACTACAGCCAAAAATGTTTTACAAACCTTAGATATCCAACCAGAGTCAGCCGCATTGATTTCCCTGCGTGCTTTTGACTCGATGTACAGCCATGACAATCACCAGTTTCAACAACAAATAGTGACTCTGAGTCGTAACCTCTACAAACAAGGATATCAACCAGTACTATTAATTCAATCTCAAGCTTACGGTGCTGATAATGACTTAGCGGTAGCAGAACAAATCGCCGTACAAGTTCCAGAGTTAAAAATTTTTAATCCTTTTGTGGTGGCTCATCAGCAGTCTCATTGGCAATTGGTGATGGGAGTGTTAGCTATTTGCCGTTTAATTGTCGCCGTTCGTTATCATACGGCAGTGCTGGCAATGGCTAGTGGCAAGGTTCCGTTTAATTTGTACTACTCAAATAAGGGCAAAGATTTAACGCAACGGTTAGGAATTCCTGGGTGTAGTTTAGACAAGTTTGATCCCAATACCTATATAGATGCGATCGCTCGTACTTCTGAACAGACTTTTGATCATAATGCCATTCGTACTCAAGTCAAACAAGCTTTTAATCAATGCTGGCAAACTATCAAAGGATAATTTTATGAATCAGATACATCCTGAATTTAATACAAAGCAGACTATTCAGCAGCAAATAGGCGATCGGCCTTTTGTCTTAAATGTCAGTGACAATCTGCCCCGCAAACAGTTGGATATTCTGCTAGAAACCTATGCTCGTCTCAGATATCATCACCCAGAATTACTATTGGTGAGAGTCGGCTCAGAATGGGAACCAGAAATGCAGGCACGAATCGAGCGATTGGGCATTCGTTATGGTATCCGATTGTTCTCTCAACTAGAACATCAAGATTTAGTAGAACTGTATCAACGCGCTGCGATCGTTCTCATCACCAACGACAGCGAAAGTTTGGATGTGCCTTTGGTTTGTGATCCCATAGCTTTAGTTAATGAGGTTCCTGTACTGCAAGCAGTAGACAAAAATACTGTTGTTTACTGTCGAATTAGCAAGCCGGATGTTTGGGCTAACACCATTACTCGTTTACTCAATCATCTAGTAATCTGCCAACGTAACTTTGCGTGGTGGCAGGGGGTAGGGAGAGGAGGGGAAAGATTCTCCCCCTACACCTCTGCTAAGTCTACACAGCAATGTTGGGTTGGTGAACTACAATGAACTGGACGCGAACTCTACAAAAACGTCTGTTTCAAGACCGTTTTATTCGTAATATTGGTTGGATGGGGGCGGCAGAATTAGTAATTCGAGTGTTTAGACTTGTTACTACTGTGATTTTGGCGCGGTTTCTCAGTGCAGAAGATTATGGACTAGCCGCTATTGTCTTGATGACTTACGAATTTATTCGTGTTTTTACCCGCAATGGCATAGCCGATAAAATTATCCAAGCTGAGGCTGCGGAGGTTGAGGAATTATGCCGTACAGCTTACGGTTTGAATTGGTTACTTGCTGGTGTTTTATTCACTGTGCAGTGTTTTGCATCTTTAGCGATCGCCAAATTCTATAATAATTCCCAACTCATCCTTCCTATCTGTTCAATCGCCATTACCTATCTCATCTATCCCTTGGGAATGGTGCAAACAGCCTTAATTAGAAGAGAAAACCGCCTCAACATTTTGGCTTTGATTACTTCGGTGCAAGTCTCGACAGATAACGTTTTAACAGCCCTCTTGGCCTTATCTGGGATGGGAATGTGGGCAATTGTCTTACCAAAGTTCCTCGTGGCTCCTATTTGGATTATTCTTGCACTGAAATATCATCCTTGGCGGATGACTGCATCTCTCAGCTTTGAGAAAGGGCGACAAATTACTTCCTTTGGTTCCCGTGTTTTAGGTATTGAGTTACTGTCTATCTTTAGAGAAAACGTAGATTATCTTTTAATTGGTCGGTTTGTCAGTGTGGAAGCTTTAGGTGTATATTATTTTGCTTTTAATGCCGGATTAGGACTGAGCCTTAGTGTAATAAATGCTATCAGGGTATCATTATTCTCTGACTTATGTGACCTCAATTCTCAAGCCAGCTTATTTGCTCAACGTTATCTACAAAGTCTACGTAAAATCGCTGTGATTATTGTGCCACTGGTAATGTTGCAATCAAGTTTAGCTCCCTTCTACGTTCCCTTAGTATTTGGACATCAATGGGTTGAGCGTGGAGCCTTACCAATTTTAATTTTGATTTGCTGTTCAGCTTTATCTCGTCCCTTTGCTGATGCAGCTTCCTTAATGTTCCGCGCCTTTGGTCAGCCGCAAATTGAGTTGCGTTGGAATTTAATATTTACTATATGTCTAGCCACAGCTATCTGGATAGGAACACAGTGGGGTATTGTAGGAGCCGCAATTGCAGTGATGGCAACCCACCTAACTTTGCAACCTTTATATACTCTTTGGGCGACTCGTCAGACTCTACCTAAATTTGTGCAGGAGGCGCAAGGATGAACAAAACTAGCCCAATGGTATCGGTAATTATTCCAGCTTACAATGCGGCTCAGTTTTTACCAGATGCGATCGCCTCTGTACAACAACAAACCTTTGCTGATTGGGAACTACTGATAGTTAACGATGGTTCTACAGATAACACAATAGAAGTTGTGCAAGAATATCAAAAAAATTGCGATCGTATTCATCTGATTAATCAACCAAATCAAGGTGTTTCCACTGCTCGCAATCATGGGGTAAAAAACAGTCAAGGTCAAATCATCGCCTTTCTTGATGCTGATGATCAATGGTATTTCGACAAACTCAGCCAACACCTAACACATCTGCAATCAAATCCCTGTTTAGGAGTCAGCTTTGCCCAAGTGGAAATTCTCAATCAGACAGGTGAACCAACCGGACAGATTTCTAGTTCTCGCTTAACCCAATTAAAACCAGAATATTTCCTCTCGGAAAACCCTACTACCACCACTTCTAACTGGGTAATTCGCAAAGAAGTATTTACACAAGTAGGAGGATTCTGCCCCGAAATGAGTTATTCCGAAGATTTAGAATGGCTACTCAGAGTTATCTGTACAACTGATTGGCAAATAGCCGGAATTAACCAAGTTTTGACGCGCTATCGTACAAGTTCCAGTGGACTGTCCTCCCAGTTATATCGCATGGAAGCAGGCTGGAATCAACTCATAGCTAAAGCCAGAATCTATGCACCCCAACTAGTTGAGCATCACTTTGCTTTAGCCCAAGCTGTACATCTGCGTTATTTGGCTCGCCGGGCTTTTCGCTTGAAATTACCTGCTAAAGTCGGTATTGATTTTATCAGTCGTGCCTTACATTCAGATTGGCGACTGCTATTTCATCAACCGCAACGTACTTTCTTAACTTTGGTAGCAGTATTAGCAACGTTGGTAGGTGACAGGTTACAGGTTACAGGTGATAGGTTACAGAGTTAAATTTCATCTATAACTATCAATATGAATTAGGCTCAAAACCGCTTCAATAATTGCCTTCTCCTCAAGACAATCGGACTTACACAACACTCCTTTAAAACTCTGATTCCACCAAAATCTAGATTAATAGAAGCCACTGCTCTAACTTCTCTCCGTGTCCTCCCGAAGTTTGCTCAACGCGGGGAACCCGCGCACGCAACTTCTCTCTGCGTCTCTGTGGTTCGATATCTGAGTACTTGAGCGTAAGTCCAAACGAAAATCTTCACACCAAATCAATTACACACTATGAATTTATCTGTGATTATTCCGGTTTATAACTCGGAAAGTTCAGTTGCAGAAACCCTGCGTTCTGTCTTAGCGCAAACTTACCGCGACTTTGAAATTATCATTGTTGACGATGGTTGCACAGATAAAAGCATTGATATCTGCAAAAGCTTTAATGATCCGCGCATTAAAATTATCCATCAACAGAATCGCGGATTAGCTGGGGCGAGAAATACGGGTATTCGTCATGCTCAAGGTGAATATTTAGCTTTTATTGATAGTGATGATTTGTGGCTACCACAGAAATTAGAAAAACACATACAGCATTTTGCGCGATCGCCCAATGTGGGAGTGAGTTTTTCTCGTTCTAGCTTGATTGATGAACAGGGTAAACCTCTAGGAATTTATCAAATGCCCCGATTAACCGATATTTCACCCGAATATTTATTCTGTCGCAATCCGATCAGTAACGGTTCTGCGGTAGTAATTCGGCGGGTTGTGTTGGATGAAATCAAGTTTCTAGAAAATCTCTATGGAGAGACTGAAGACTTCTACTTTGACGATCGCTTTCGCCAATCAGAAGATATTGAATGTTGGTTGAGAATTGCCTTGCAAACTAATTGGCAGATAGAAGGCATACCCGAAGCCTTGACTCTCTACCGCGTCAATATGGGTGGTTTATCGGCCAATATTCTCAAGCAATATGAATCTTGGGAAAGGATTATTGTGAAAACCCAAGTCTATAACCCTGGTTTTGTTGAAGAATGCGGTAATCAAGCCAGAGCTTACCAACTTCGATACTTAGCACGTCGAGCAGTCAGACAGCGATCGCCCGAAATAGCTGTTAATCTTCTGCATAAAGCTCTCAAAACCTATTGGCGAATTTTATTAGAAGAACCTCGACGCACTTTCATTTCTTTGAGTGCAGCTTATTTACTGTGGATGCTGCCAAAAAATATATATCAACAACTAGAAAAATTAATGATGCAAATCACTGGTATGAGTCAAAAACGACGGATTCAGAAGGAAGAATCCAAGAGCGATGCCCTGAGCTTGTCGAAGGGTCAGCACCAAAAGAATTCCAACCCATTAATAAGTGGGGAAATGTTACCTACTGCTCAGATATCCTCAAAACAATCAATGTAAAGGAAAGAATTATTTATGAAAGTTTTACTTGTTTGCTCTTCTGGTGGACATTTTAAAGGACTCCAACAACTCAATTCTTTTTGGGAAAATCATGAACGAATTTGGGTGACTTTTAACACTACTACAACTGAAGCGGCTTTAAATGGAGAAAAAGTTTACTGGGCTTATAGCCCAACCAACCGAAATATTCCTAATTTATTGAGGAATATGTTATTAGCCTTTCAAGTTATCAATCAAACTCGACCACAACTGATTTTATCTACAGGTGCGGGTGTGGCTGTTCCCTTTTTAATTGTGGGGAAATTATTTGGCAGTCAAACAGTATTTGTAGAATCAGTAACTCGAATTAAAACTTTGAGTTTATCTGCCAAGTTAGTGTTGCCTTTTTTAAATGTTTTGTATGTGCAGTGGCCGCAACTGCAAGCCCGTTATCCTCAAGCCGAACTCATTACACCCCAGGAAAGTTTATGATTTTAGTCACAGTTGGTACAGAACAATATCCATTTAATCGCCTCATGTCTTGGATTGAAGTATTACTAGAAACTGGATTAATCCAAGACGAAATAGTAGTGCAGTATGGTAATTCTACGATTTTACCTGCTGGCGCAAAAGTGTATCGTTTCCTCAAAGAAGATAAATTTCAGGATTTGATTAATCAAGCAAGCATTGTGATTGCTCATTGTGGAGAAGGGACTTTATTACTGCTAGATTCTCTAGAGAAACCTTATATTTTGGTGTCTCGCAGCCAGAGATATCAAGAACACGTCGATGATCATCAAGTAGAACTAGCTTTAGCACTATCACAAATCAATGTTCCGATTGCTTGGTCGCCTGGTGATTTAGTACGATTTATTAATGAGCCTAGAAAAGTTTCTTTAGCAGAAATTTCTCAAGCTTCAGCACTGGCTATTTGCGAAAGTCTCCATAACCGTTTTAATCAACCCTTGACCACAGAATTATCAGTAGGTATATCCAGATGAGCAGTCCTAACGCTAAAACTTCCTTTTGTCTACTTACTACACGGATGAATAGCACTCTATTAGTGCAGTTACCACCAAGATTAACTGTCATTGATGCTGTTGCCTTTAGAAAATGTTTTCAACAATGGGTTGAAGATGCAAATTTGACAAAAATTATCTTAGATTTTGGTCAAACGACAATGATTGATAGTAGTGGGATGGGGTCATTAATTAGTAACCATAAATCAGCACAAGCCAACAATATTCAATTAACTTTTTGGAGTGTACAACCACAGGTAAAATTAGCTTTTGCTTTAGGTGGCTTAGAACAGATATTTAATATTGAGGCGAATACCGCAGCGATTATTCCTACAGAAAGTCGCAGAATTGAACAGCGTCCACCCCTAACTCATCCTTCGGTGCGATCGCTAATGAAACGAGCCATTGATATTATCGGGGCGATTATTGGCTTGAGTATAACTGTCTTACTCTTTATCCCAATTGCGATCGCCATTAAACTTGATAGTCCAGGGCCTGTACTGTTTAGTCAAATTCGCTGTGGTTGGATGGGACGAAGGTTTCGCATTTGGAAATTCCGTTCAATGGTGTCTAATGCGGAAGCTCTGAAAAGTAATGTTCCTAACCAAGCTGCTGGTGCTTTTTTCAAAAATGAACATGATCCACGCATTACCCGTGTTGGTCGCTTTTTGCGTAGAACAAGTTTGGATGAATTTCCTCAGTTTTGGAATGTTCTGATGGGTGATATGAGTTTGCTAGGGACTCGTCCACCTACACCCGACGAGTTAGAAAAATATGAAGTGAGTAATTGGCAAAGATTGGATGTCAGACCAGGAATGAGTGGCGAGTGGCAAGTTAATGGTCGTTCCAAAATCCGTAACTTTGAGGATGTGATTGAGCTAGATTTGCGTTATCAACAGAATTGGAGTTTATTTTATGATTTCAAGTTAATGCTCAAAACAGTGATGCTGATTTTCAATAAAAATTCAGGGGCAGCTTAAATGGCGCTGGAAACAGAGTTATTGATTCATCATTCTACCTTGCAAGTCGTTAGTCATTTAGATGCAATGGCAACGGTGGTAGAGTGGTTTGATCAATTCAACTGTACACAGTTGCCTTATCAAGTGTGGATAGAAGGACAAACTGCATTAGTAGAAGGATTTACCAATGTAGTTCGTCATGCCCATAAACATCTGCATCCACAAACACCTGTTCAGTTAGCAGCCGCTATTTCTGCTGATGAGTATTTCCAAATTTATATCTGGGATCAAGGAGAGATTTTTAATTTAGAAGCCGAATTAGAAAAGCTGAATCAACAAACAAGCGATCGCAACTTTAACCCCTTAGACCATGAAGCTCATTGGGGCTGTATTTTTCTCCTCAAACTTAGAAAAGACTATGGGTGGAATGTCAGTTACACGCGTGAATCACCAGAGAGAAATTGTTTGTTACTCAAGAAAAAAATAACATTTTAAGTGATTAACAATGGGCATGAGGTTTAGCTTCCCGTTATTTTTATTTCCTCATGTCCAAATTTCTTTAGTTGAGTTTTGGAAAATTACTATTTTACCTCAAGATTATGAATTCTAAAGTAAAAGTGATTAAACCTAGTGGAATTTTCGACGGTAGAAAAGGCAGACAAGTTAACGAACGTGTGAGTAATTTGCTTGATTCTGGCTTCAAAACTTTTTTGATTGATTTTCAGTCTGTTCACTTTATGGATAGTGCTGGATTCGGGACTTTGATTTTAACCCTGAAAACTGTTAAAGATAAACAAGGAAGACTAGGTATTTGTGCTATCAACGATCAGATTCACATGATTCTTGATATCAGTGGGACAATTACCGCCTTTGAAGTGTTTCCTGACCAAGAATCATTTGTAAAAACAGTGAATACACTTGTTAATTCTAAAGTGAAAATTATTAAACCTACTGGGATTTTTGATGGCAAAAAAGGCAGACAAATCAATGAACGAATTACCAAATTATTAGAATCAGAAATTAAAAACTTTTTGCTAGATTTTCAATCTGTTAATTTTATGGATAGTGCAGGCTTCGGCACCCTAATTTTAACTTTAAAAACTGTTAAGGATAAACAAGGAAGGCTGAGTATTTGTGGAATTAATGAGCAGATTAAACTGATTTTTGATATTAGCGGCACCACGAAAGCTTTTGACGTGTTTCCTGACCAAGAATCATTTATTAAAAAAGCTACACAGCTCCAAAACTGACTTCAAGTAACGAAAAGTCATCAGTGAATATTTGACTCCCCGTTGTGTCTTTGATGGCTGCCAAAATGGTATCTAAATCAGTGGAAAATTGCTGATTACATAAAGTAAGTAAGTTGATAAAGCTCTGTAAGTTCCACATCTTACCATCAGATTTTTCCACTTCGTAAATGCCATCACTAAACACATACAATTTACTGCCAGATTGAACGTCACACACGGTATGATGATATTGGTGTGTGGCATATACCCCGATAGGCGCACTACGAGTCATTAATTGTTCTACCCGTAAATCAAACTCTGTAACAGGTGACAATAATATCGCTGGGGGATGACCAGCACTAGCATAGGTGAGCTGAGAAGAAACTCGGTTAAAAACACCATACCAGATAGTAAAATACTGGTAGTTTTGTTGCTCCATTTGAAACACTTTATTTAAGCTTTGAAAAACTTCATCTGGATGATAAAGACTAGCTTGGGGGAGAGACTGCGATCGCAGCATGTTATGTATGGAAATTGAAGGTAAAGCCGCAGCTAATCCATGCCCCGAAACATCAAGTAAATACATGACTAAATTGTCTTCATCCAACCAATAGTAATCAAAACAATCGCCCCCTAATTGACGAGAGGGAAAGAATCGAGAATTAATTGTAATTAATCCTGATAACGGTTTAGGCAGAATTGATTTCACATAATCAGCCGCTTCACTTAATTCTGCTTCTAAAAGCTGTTTTTGAGTTTGTAAATCTTGAGCTAATGTCTGAAGTTCTTGATTTGCCTGATATAACCTGAGTCCAGCTCTGACACGAGCTTTTAACTCATTGACTTCAATTGGTTTACTTAAAAAATCATCTGCACCTGTATCTAAACCCTCTACTCGGTCTTCCACCGCTTTCCGGGAGGTGAGCAAAATAAAGAAAATAGATGATAAAGATGGTTCTGATTTGATTTTCCGACATAGTTCTAAGCCATCCATTTCATCCATTTGCCAATCGGAAATAATCAATGCTGGATGGTGTTTATGAGCTTTTTCTAATCCTTCTATGCCACTTGAGGCCAAAATTACTTCATATCCTTGACTTTGCAGAGCTTGTTTTAAAAGTATTTGAATCAGACGGTCATCATCAATCACTAAAATTTTTACAGAAGAATTTGAATTGTTAGACATATTTTCTAGCCGATAGGTATATTTATAAGGGAAATAATTTGTTTAATGGGCAGATGCAGAGATATCTTGTAAAGCTGTAATGACTTTGTGATATTCACTTTCTAATTGATTAATCAGCAGAACAAGGGACTCTAATGATTGGTCAGAAGCGGAATTTTCTAAAGTTTCACAGATGTCTCCTAAGTTAACAGCACCAATACTCACACTAGGCGATCGCAAAGCATGAGCCGCTTTTTGTAAGTTGATTCTGTCTCCCACTGCAATGGCTGTTTGAATCATTTCTATTCTCCTTGGAGTATCTTCTAAATAAACTTGGATAAGTTCAGAGACTAAATGCTCACCATCACTACCTGCCATATTTTTTAGTTCTTCGATAAAACTGTAGTCAATGGCAGCTGTAACATCAGCATTTAGAGATATAGAAGGTAAAACATATTCAGTTTCTGCTATTAGCTGAGGCGGTAGAGAATCTTGATATTGTTGAATATTCGAGTGTTTTAAAACTGCTTCTAGCGCCTCTAGACGAATTGGCTTACTAACATAATCATTCATCCCGACTCTTAAGCACTCCTGACGGTCTTCGGGACGAGCATGGGCAGTCATAGCAATTATCCAAGGTTGGACTTGTGGGGAGAATTCCTGACGAATCCGCATCGTAGTTTCCCAACCATCCATTTCTGGCATTTGGATATCCATAAACACAACATCATAGAGTTGCCGTTGTAAAGCTTCTAGAGCCTCGCGCCCATTATTGGCCACATCGGCCCGAAAACCTAACCGATTCAGCATTTTCAGCGCAATTTTCTGATTCACTAACACATCTTCCACTAAGAGAATTTTGAGTGGTAAATTTTGGGCAAGTTGGTCATCAATTCTTGGTAAGTGTGGTGCAGGTAAGCGGGAATAAGAAGGAATGGTAATTTGAGTATCGACACGGCGGGTAGACCAACTACCACGCACAATTTGTAAAAGCGTATTTTGCAATTGGTACTGTCGCACAGGCTTGTGCAGAAAGGCAGTAAATTCAGCCGCTATTTGCCTCACCTCTAAAGTTTGCTTGCCTTTGGAACTTAACATGACCAAAGGCAAATTTTGCTGTTGGGGTATGCTACGAATTTGTGTAGTTAGTTCTAGGATATCTAGATAAGGGCAATCGACATCTAAGATAGCGAAGTCAAAGTTAGGCTGTAGTTCCAAGCACTGCTGAACAGCCTTGAATGGGATTGTTTGGACATCAACTCCCAAGCTCTGAAGTTGCCAAGTTAAACATTTCTGTAAACTAGCATTATCTGTGATCAGCAGTAATCGCTTGTCCAGCAACTCTGGATAAATACTATATGAACTATCAATTACTGAAGGATCAACTTGCAGTGTAAGGGTGAAATTGAAAGTCGAACCCTGACCTATTTCACTTTCTACCCACATGCTGCCCCCCATAATTTCGCTCAGGCGCTTACTAATGGCTAATCCTAAGCCTGTACCACCATAACGCCGAGTCATGGAAGCATCAACCTGACTAAAGGGCTTAAACAGTCGATCTAAGCGATCGCGTGGAATTCCAATTCCGGTATCACTCACCGCAAACAGAAATTCGTAATATACATGATCATCTGTTACGGTTTCTGGTTGTTGGACTTGCTGCATAGCAATGGTGACAACCACTTCTCCCACCTTGGTGAATTTAACCGCATTGCTGACCAAATTCCAAAGAATCTGACGGACACGGGTAATATCACCAATAATTAAAGTTGGTGTCTGGGGTTGGAATTGATATAACAATTCGATGCCTTTGAGGGCTGCTTGGGGAGCCAGCAAATCCAAGGCTTCTTCCACACAAACTTGCAAGTCAAAAGGTTGTTCTTCTAACTCTAAATTGCCAGACTCAATTTTAGAAAAGTCGAGAATGTCATTGATAATTGTTAATAAAGCATCGCCACTATTACGGATCGTTTCTACATAGTCAATTTGCTCAGGTTTGAGAGGTGTATCCAAAAGTAATCCCGTCATCCCAATGATTGCGTTCATGGGCGTGCGAATTTCATGACTCATGGTAGCGAGGAAATTACTTTTGGCCATATTGGCCGCCTCAGCTGCTTGTTTGGCAATATTCAATTCTTCGTTTTGCTGGGCGAGCAAATCCGCTTGGCGAGTTTCTTTGGCTAACAATTGGGCTTGGGTGAGAGCAATGCTCATTTGATCTGCTAGGTGTTTGAGCAAGTCTAATTCCAAATCTGTCCATTGTCTGGGGCGATCGCATTGATGTACTACTAATAATCCCCATAAATGTTCCCGCACTAAAATCGGTACAACCAGATTAGCTTTTACCTGACAATCTTCGATTTCACATGGTTGAAATTCTGTTTGTCCTAACTGGGAAATTACACTTAACTGCCCATCACGATACAAGTTGAGATATTTATCTTGTAAACAACCATCACAAATATCTTTGTTTAAAACTACTGACCATTCCGGGACTACTGCTTCCTGAACAACTTTACCTGAACCATCAGGGTTAATTTGGAAGATTAACACCCGATCAGCCTGTAAAATGTGTTGTACCTCTGTGACTGTGGTCTGGAGAATTTTTTCTAGTTGTAAGGACTGACGAATTTCTTCTGTAATTTGCTTGAGTAAAAGAGCGCGTTGATATTGCTGCTGTAGTTCTTCTTCAGCTTTTTTGCGTTCTGTAATATCTAAATGAGTTCCGACCATTCTCAGAAACTTGCCTTGGAAATCGCGGTTGACTAACTTACCTCGATCCAAAATCCATTTCCATTTCCCTGATTTAGTCAAAAATCGGGCTTCAGCTTCATAAAAAGGTGTATGTCCCTTGAGGTGAGCGATTAGTCTTTGTCGCATCAACAATCGGTCATCGGGATGAATCAATTCATTGACAACTTTAATATCATCTTGGAGTTCATCGGGATGATACCCTAGCATTGTGTACCAACGGGCGCTACGATAAACTTCTCCAGTGGCTAAATTCCAGTCCCAAAGCCCTTCTTCTACCGCATCCAGCGCCAATGCTAACCGTTCTTCACTTAATTTCAGGGCATTTTCTGATTGTTTTCTGAGGGTAATGTCACGATATTTCCACAAGTGACCATATAATTTGTCATCAACAACAATGGGTACATAATCTTGTTCCAAAATTCGTCCATCTTGGAGTTGCCATTCTTGATTGATGACGATTTCTCCTTGGTAGAGAATCTCATCTAGGCGCTGAATAAATTCGTCAGGCTCCACAAACATTTGCTTGCTGACTTCTGAGGCTTGGCGACAATCCATGCCCTGTAAGGCTGCTGGAGGAATAGGAATATTAAATAAATTACAGAATTCTTGATTTGCCAAAACAACATGTCGCTTCTCATCTTCTAGCAAAATCCCAATTTGTAAACTTTCAATCAGTGTTGTTAACCTGGAAGCTGTGGCTCTTAATTCGGCGCGTTGTTCTGTGAGTTTTGTGGTGAGCTTTTTGGCATCTGTAAGTGCAGAATTCTTGGCCTGTAAGAGAAACAGATAATCTGAAACTGAGTCATATAAAGGAAAATCATCAATGCTCAGTTCTAGCTTTTTGAGATTAGTAATATCTGTAATCCAGGGAGAGCCAAGAAATACCAATTGATCACCATTTTCCCCACATACTATCTGTCCCTTAAGCTGCATATCTTTGTGGAGTGATTGCAGCAGAAACAGCGATCGCGTTTGTTGGCAAAGAGCTTCAAAGTTAACTGCACAGTTGGGGCGATTGATGCAAAAATGCGCTTCTAGAGGACTATTGAGGATCTCAATGGGTGAGAGAATTCGCTCAAGCACTTCACCCACTTGGATGATCTGCATCTGTTGATCTATCACCAGATGGAACGGAAACAATGCTGCAAATTGGTCAGCACTGAGGCTGAAGTGTCTTAACCCGATCGCATCATTCTTGGTCATCGGAGTCAGAATCTGTGTATTTAATAGTGAAGGTATCTTGAGAATCTCCTTGGTCACGAAAACTCTTTTGGGTAATATCCACTTTGGTGTGAAAGCGTTTTCCTAATCCGTGGAGTAAACCAATCACCATTGGTGCTAATCCTTGGCGAGTTGATTGGTAGTGGAGATCCAATGATTGTTCACTTGTGTGTTCACACTCAAACGATGGTGGACGCAGTTGGGAGAAACTCAAACCTACTCTGGCATGAAGGTTATCCAGATTTTCGACAAATTGGGGTAATGAGTTGCCAGCACTGTCTAACAGATCCCCATAGCCTTCTTTGGCGGTATAGTTAACCCAATATTCACCAAAAGCTTGCAAAATTTCCGGTGCAGGCATATTCAATACGTCACAAGCTGCTGCCACTAAACTATAGGTGACTTCATCGGGATAACCATCCATACCGATAAAAAAGTCTATATCCTCATATCCTGCCTTGCTCTTAATGATTTCCCATATCTTCTCTCCGTGGCATTCACAAATCATATCTTGAATTGCTTTGTTAACAAGTCCGTACATACTCTTAACCTATATGTATATTATTTTTGGTAAACGCTTCAGTAATATTATGTATTACCAGGACTCTGATCTGATAAAAAATGGAGTATGCCTTATCAAACAAAGTTGTTAAAATTTATAGCTTCTGAAGCGACCTTTTGTCCACATCAAGAGCATAGTATAAAATTAACATTCTTGAAGCATAAGCAAGTATTGTGCGATCAGCCCTTGTTGTGCGCTTTTAAACAAAGTTAAATGGGAAGGGAAATTACAAACTCTGTTCCCTCTCCCAGAACAGAATGAACTGTGATTTTACCACCGTGTTTTTCTTCAACAATTTGCCGGGCGATCGCTAATCCTAATCCCGTACCTTTACCTACAGCTTTAGTAGTAAATAAATGGTCAAATATTTTTTCTTGTACTTCTGCACTCATGCCCTTGCCGTTATCAGCAATTGATATTTTTACATATTGATTATTTATGATTGATGTTGTGATTGTGATACGGTTAGGATAAGCTTGAATTTCTGCAAAACTCTTACCAATATTTGCTTCTTCTAACGCATCAATAGCATTGGCAAGAATATTCATAAATACCTGATTTAATTGTCCAGGAAAACAATTGACTAAAGGTAAATCACCATAGTTAGTAATTACTTCAATTGCTGGGTGTTGTTGATTTGCCTTCAGGCGATGCTTGAGAATTAAAACTGTGCTGTCAATGCCTTCATGGAGATTAAACTGGACTTTGTAGTCTTTGTCAGCACGCGAAAATGTCCGCAGGCTAGTGCTAATATTTTTCAACCTGTCGCAAGCCATGACCATTGCATCGATTGTTTTAGGTAAGTCTTCTAACAGATACTCTAAGTCAATTTTCTCCGCATGGTCTTGAATTTCAACACCAGGATTTTCTAAGTTTTCTTGATAAAGTTTCAAGTGTTCTGTAATATCAGCAAAATTTGGTTTAGTTTGTTGGAGAGTAGCAGAAATAAAGCCCAATGGATTATTCATTTCATGGGCGACACCTGCAACTAAATTACCCAACGCAGACATTTTTTCACTTTGAACTATCTGCAATTGGGCATTTTGTAAATCGGTGAATGCTTGTTCTAACTTTTGGGCATATTCTTGAGCAGATTCATAAAGTCGGGCATTTTCTAGTGAAATGGCAGCTTGAGCGCAAATTAAATTGAGTATTTCGACGCGATCGCTTGTGAACGCTCCTGTAACTAAATTATTTTCTAGATATAAAATGCCCATCAACTTGCCTTGATGTAAGATTGGGCTGCACAAAATACTCTTGGGTTGTTGATGCAGAACATAAGGATCATCAGCCAAGGAAATATCCGTTGTTGCATCTAGCACAACAATAGTCTGACTATTGCGTTTGACTTTGTAAATTAGTTTTAAGGGAATTTCCTGGCTGTTTTCAATGGGGAGGTGTTGCCATACAACTGGCTGCAAACCTTCAATTACTGAACCTTGAATGAGTAAGCTATCAGCTTGCAACATAATGAACACACATTTATCCGCCCCAGCATTTTCGATGACGATTTTCAGCAATGATGAGAGAAGTTTTTCGAGTTCAATTTCACCAGAGAGAGCTTGAGAAGCTTTGAGGATAGCTGTTAAATCTAGGGTATCGGAGACACTGCTGTTAGACGTGAGGGAACTGGCGGATGAGACAGTCCTTAATGTGAGGATGGTTTCGTCAGTGGAGAGCGGTGTATAGGTTTGCTCTAATATGGGAGCGAGTAATTGGGGATAGCGAGTTTCTAAATCAGCGACTTTGGCTTCTGCTCCCCAACGAGCATAAGCATAGTAGGCTTCAATCATATAGTCTTGAGCAAACCGTTGTTTGCCCCAATCAAGATAGAATTTTGCCGCCAGTTCGTTAGCCAGTGCTTCTTCCTGTAAGTAATCGTTGATTTTGGCTCCATATATTGCCTTGTCATAGAACTCACTAGCTGGTATTTTTTGTCCTAACACTCGGCATTTTTCTGCTTCTACTAAATCAAACTTATGCTGATGGTTCATAGGTGCATGGTGCGCCCAGTTTTTTAACTGAGTTTGATTTTGCTCTACCCGTTGCAATACCTCTGATGAATCTTGTAATTGCAAGTTCAAACTGGCTAAAGCAATCAAAGAATCGTAGAAATAAAATGCCGGCTCATATACTAGTCCCTGAGCAGCAATTAAATTGTTTCTGCATTCAACAGTATGATTTTGCGCTTGTTCAATTTCTCCAAACAAAAAACAAAGCATGAGTTTATATGAATGGAACACATACAACTCACTCAAGTCATTATCAGATATGATTTGCGGCAGAATTTCCGTTTCTTGTACAACTTCTCCAGACAAAATACAAGGATTTTCCCCATAACCAAGCAAATTGAGTGCAGACTGCCAAGAAAGCCGACAGTGATTAGCTAGTCCTAGTTGATTGAGTTGCATCAACCCATTGTAGTAAGCACGAGCATTCTGTTCTAAGGTAGCAAGAGGTTGATTACACCAAAAAGCAGCATTACAAAAGGTACGGGCATGATATCCGGCAAACTTTGTACTACCAACTTCTAAAGCAATCACATAACTTTCTTGCAACAAAGGAAGGATATCTTTGATGTGAGATTTGCGATGTAGGATAAAACCGCCCAATACTAAAATTACTTCTGGTTTAATAGCTTGAGCGTCAAATTTGGATATAAGTTTTAGTGATAATTGAGCAAATTCTGTTGCTTTATCGACATCTTGTAAAAAATTGCAGAGAATGAAGCCATAGTTAGCATAAGCAAATGCAGAAATAATTGTATTGCCATACTGAATAGATAATTTGACTGACAACGCCATCAGTAATGGACACAAAATAGAACCAACGTTGTAAGCTGGTGGGATGAGAGCATAGGCAATTTGGATAATTGCCAAAACTTCCCGATCTGTCATTACAGGTAAATCACATAAATTGGCAATTTCTCTGTCTGCAATTAGTTCGCTAATTTCCTGAATTGCTTGTTGAATATCTACTGGACTTGGTGATTCGGCAAATTTGACACCAAACTCTTGCAGGAGATTCTGCCCGATATCAATGGCTTTAACTGGTTCATTCTGAAAAACATAAGATTGAATTTTAATACAATAAATATTGACCTTTTCTAGCAAAGAGTTTGCGTGTGTAATCACACTATCAATCAATTGCTCCATTAATTCAAATTCGCCGCATAAAGAAGCGATTTCTGATGCTAATTCATGGAATGCCAAGCTCAGATCATATTGCCGTTGCCAAGCTTGTTCTCCTAATAAACATAATCCTGTTGCAGCATATTCTCTTGCAGCTTGATAGGCAGTAGATTTTTTAGCCTTACGACAAGCAATTAAGTTAAGTTCTGCTAATTCATCTCGTTGATTTTGCTCGGTAATTAACGTAGTTCCGTAATTTAATTGATTGACCAGTTCAAAAATTCTCTCTTCTCTAACATCTAACGACATCTGTTGCAACAGCAGTTGTCCAATTTGGTAGTGAGTTATCTGTTTTTGGTCGTTGGGAATCAGGGAATAGGCTGCTTGTTGGACGCGATCATGTAAAAATTTGTATGTAACTGTGATTTGTTTTTGGTCATCTTTCTGTAGTTCGCTATTTTTTAATGAATAGTCTTGATAAAGTTTATAAACCTCATTAATTGGTAAAATCAGCCCTTCCTGTAAGGCTTTCCACAAAGCAGCGGCGGTTTCAATAACTGATTGCTCACAAATAATAGCCAAAATATCTAAATCGAATTGATTACCAATACAAGCTGCTAACCGCAATATTTTTTGAGTTGATGATGGTAGTTTTTGCAGTTGCGAACTCATAAATACCACAACATCATCTGTGACTGCTTGAGTTGCTACCTGTGCAATGTCAAATTGCCAACAACCTAATTTGACATCAAATTCAATGAATCCATCTTGATGTAATGCTTTAAAAAACTGGATAGTAAAAAATGGATTACCTTGGGTCTTTTGATAAACTAATAAAGATAGATCCCATGCTAAACTCTCACTACATTTGAGGGTATCAGCAACTAATTGATTTACTTGTGCTTGACTTAATGGTGCTAAGGTAATTGTATTAATTGTTGCTTGTTTGTTTTGGATATCACTCAAAGTTAACATTAATGGATGTCCTAGATGGACTTCGTGATCACGATATGCACCGATAAGCAGGAGATGGCCTGTATCCGCCATTAGTAGCTGCATTAATTTTAGTGATGCTGAATCTGCCCATTGCAAATCATCTAAAAAGATTACTAAGGGATGTTCTACATCAGTAAATACTTGCGTAAATTTTTGAAATAATAGGTTAAAGCGATTTTCCGCTGCATTTCCTGATAATTCGATTGCTGGTGGTTGTTGACCAATAATTTCTTCTAGTTCAGGAATAACATCAATAATAATTTGTCCATTGTCGCCGACAGATGCTAATATTTTATTTTTCCATTTTTCTATTTGAGTGTCACTTTCTGTTAATAGTTGTGTGATTAAATTACGAAATGCTTGGACAAAGGCAAAGAAGGGAACATTGCGGTTAAATTGGTCATATTTACCTTTAATAAAGTAGCCGCGTTGTCTGACAATTGGTTTATGAACTTCATTGACGACTGCTGTTTTTCCAACTCCAGAAAATCCAGCAACAAGCATCATTTCTGTTGCACCTTGGCTGACTCTGTCGAATGCTTCGAGTAGGGTTTGTACTTCCGTATCTCTGCCATAAAGTTTATCAGGAATGATGAAGCGATCGCACACATCCCGACTAGCAATTTTAAAGTTGTCAATTTTACCAGTTTCTCTTATTTGAGTTAAACAATTTGTTAAATCAAATTTCAAACCCAAGGCACTTTGATATCTATCTTCAGCATTTTTCGCCATCAGCTTGCTGATAATTTCTGAAAGTACCGACGGAATTTCGGGATTAATTTCTGTAATTGATGGTGCGGTTTTTGCTAGATGACAATGTACTAATTCCATCGCATCATCAGACTGAAATGGTAACTTGCCTGTGAGTAATTCATAAAAAGTTATGCCCAGGGAATAAAAATCTGTACGATAGTCAATCCCGCGATTCATTCTCCCTGTTTGTTCTGGAGATATATAAGCAAGTGTTCCTTCTAATACTTTGGGATTAACTAGGGTTTGGGTTTCTCTGGGTAATAATGATGCAATACTAAAATCAATTAATTTAATTTGTTTGGTTTCGGGATTTATTAAGATATTGCTGGGTTTAATATCTTTATGAATAACGCGCTGATGATAGAGTAAATCTAATACATTGCACAGAGCGATCGCTATTACTAAGAATTCTTCTAAAGATTGTTGAGTTTCTCTAGTTCCCCACTTTTTAAGAGAAATCCCCCCAAAGTCTTCCATAACTAGTGCATAACCATTTTGACAAGGTTCTAGACTGTAGGTTTGGACTATTAGGGGGGAGTTGAGATTTTTGGCAATGGTGTACTGGTTGCGAAACAACAACAGTTCGTTAAAGCTGGGATAGGGATTTTTGAGTAATTTAATGACTACTGGTTGTTGATCAACTTCTCGATAACCGCGATAAACCAGTGTGCGAGAGCCATTATAGAGTTCTTCGCTGATCCTATATCCAGGAATTTTCACAAGAATGTCAACCATAATACCTAAATCTTCACAATGTCTTGATTTAGTATTCCCCAATGATCAACAGCACTCTATAATGACCTAAAAATTTACACTGGGAGTTGAATGATAAATTCGCTTCCTGCTCCTACAACAGAATTAACCGTGATTTGACCGCCGTGTTTTTCTTCGACAATTTGCTTTGCGATCGCTAATCCTAATCCCGTACCTTTACTGACTCCTTTGGTAGTAAATAAATGGTCAAAGATGCGATTTGTCACCTCTGCACTCATACCTTTGCCGTTATCAGCAATGGAGATTTTCACGGATTTATCTACTATTGATGTGGTAATTGTAATAGAGTTAGGATGAGCTTGAATTTCCTCAAAATTACGTCCGTGAGTCGATTCATCTAATGCGTCAATAGCATTGGCAAGAATATTCATAAATACCTGATTTAATTGCCCAGGAAAACATTCAATTTGGGGTAAATTACCGTAGTTCGTGATT